>WVSL01000041.1 GCA_015689685.1 Rhodobacterales bacterium HKCCE2091
CCCCGGCCTCCAGGTAGAACTCCGTCACCCGGTCGAGACTGTCCCAGTCGATCGACCCGTCGCCGTGGAAGGGCGTCACCGAGATCACGAAGACCCCCCGCGTCCGCCCGTCGATCACATCGGCCATCGCTTCACGACCCTCCCTCTTCCTCGTTCCGGCCACCGGGGCCGCGTCTCAGGTCGCCGACACGAACAGCCGGCGTTCGAAATTCGTCAGCCGCTCGCAGCCGTCGGCGGTCACCACCACGGTCTCGGACATGCCGAAGCCGCGGGCAAGGACATAGGTGTGGAACACCATGTTCTCCTCGAACGCCCAGGTCGCGCCCGGATGCGCCTCCAGTGCCTCGCCGCCATTCGGCTGAAGCAGGAGCCCGACCGAGTAGAACGTCTTGTTGGTATAGGTCTCCCGAAGGCCCGCGGACAACACGCCGTCGCGATAGATCGCGTCGGGCAGCGTGGCGGGGACGCCGGGGCGGACCTCGGCGATGGCCGCGTCCTGGATCGCGATCAGCTTCTCGGCCAGTGCGTGATCGGCATCGCTCGCCTCAGCGACCCGGATTGGGCGCATGAAGCGGGCATGGTAATGGCGCACGTTCGGCGTCACCTCGACCTGGACGATGTCGCCGCGCGCCAGCACCCGGTCGGAATAACCGCCGTGCAGGTGAAAGGCCCGCTCGCCCGAGGACAGCACGCCCGGACCCGGCAGGTCCGACCCCGCCCGGATCATCGCCGCGCAGATCTCCGCCGCCATCTCGCGCTCGGTCACGCCGGTTCCGGTGGCGTGGATCGCCGCCCGCATCCCGGCCTCCGCGGCGCGGGCCGCCCCACGCTGGTAGTCTATTTCCGCGGCCGACTTGATCCGCCGCATGTCGCCCACGAGCCCCGAGACATCCTCGATCCGCGCGCCCGGCAGCGCGGCGGAGATCGCCTCCCACCGCGCGGCGTTCAGCACCCAGGCGTCCTTTTCCACCCCGATCGCGGCGGCGCGGCCGACGCGCGAGGTGATCGCACCGACGGCCACGGCCAGACGGTCGTCGCTGTCGGTCCACATCACCCGGTCGGGAAAGACGCAGGTGGAATCGAGGTAGTATTCCTCCACGTCGCGGCAGAACAGCGTCGGCTCGCCCGCAGCCGGCACGATGGCGAACTGGAACGTGCCATAGGCGCGCGTGAAGTAGCCGGTGAGCCACGTCACCGTCTCGGGCAGGAAGGCGATCATCGCGTCGAGCCCGCGGGCCGTCAGCTCCGCCTGCACCCGCGCCAGCCGCGCCCGGTACTCGGACGGTTCGAACCAGTACGCCGTCTCGACCATCTCTCAGCCCCTCTTCACCAGTTCCGCGAACCGCGTCAGCATCGACTTCGCCTCCAGCGCCGGGTCCGCGGCCGCGATGAAGGCATCGACGTCGCCGCCGTCCTTCGTCATCCGCTCCCGGTTCTGCTCGAACCAGACCGGGGCCTGCGCGCGGGTCACCTCGGGATGCCCCTGGATGCCCCAGGCGCGGTGCCCGCGATGACGCCAGACGTGGTTGGGGCAGTCGTCGCTCAGGGCCAGCACGACCATGTCGGGATGCGCAGCGCGGACCTCGTCGTTGTGCCAGACGAACATGTGCACCGTCTCGCCCCAGTCCTGCGCCAGCGGATCGTCCTTCGCGGCCTCGGTCACCTCCAGGTCGGCGTAGCCGATCTCGCAGGTGTCGCGGCGGAACACCTGTTCCTTCCCGCACAGCGCCGAGGCGAGGATCTGGTGGCCGAAGCAGATGCCGAGCATCGGGATGTCCTTCTCGGCGGCATCGCGGATCAGGTCGTGTTCGCGCTCGATCCAGTCGATCTCCTCGTAGGCGCCATGCGGGCTGCCGGACAGGAAGATGCCGTCGAAACCGTCGAGGCCGTCGGGAAACTGGCCGTCGTAGGCCCAGTAGCGGTCGACGCCGAGCCCCCAGGACTCGAATCGCTCGTCGAGCTTGGCGACCGACTGCAATTGCCGCCCGTTGCCGAGGTAGAGCAGCCGTTTCATCGCCATTTCCGTACTCCCCGAACCTGTCCGCGCCGGGCCTGCGTCCGGGCGATTGCGTTTCGATACGCCAGCGGTATACCATCGGCCCACCAGTTGACAACGGACCAATTGCGCTTTCTTCCGAAGCGCCCGCCCGGGGGGACGACGCCGATGCCCACGCTCGATCTGAACGCCGATCTCGGCGAAGGTTTCGGCCCCTGGCGCATGGGCGACGATGCCGCGATGCTCGATATCGTCAGCACCGCCAACATCGCCTGCGGGTTCCACGCCGGCGATCCGGCGATCATGCGGGCGACGGTCCTGGCCGCGCGCGACCGGGGCGTCGCGGTCGGCGCGCATCCGGGCTACGCCGATCTCGCCGGGTTCGGCCGCCGCCCGATGGCCGGGGTGACGGCGGCCGAGGTCGAGACGCTGGTCGCCTACCAGGTCGGCGCCTTCGCGGGCATCTGCGCGCTGGCGGGCCACCCCGCGACCCACGTCAAGACCCACGGCGCGCTCGGCAATGCCTGCGCCGACGACGACGATCTCGCCGCCGCCGTCGCGCGGGCGATCCGGGCGGTGGACCCGTCGCTCGCCTTCATGGTGATGCCCGGCACCGCCACCGCCCGCGCGGCAGAGGCCGCCGGCCTGCGGCCGATCAACGAGATCTACGCCGACCGGACCTATGCCCCGGGCTTCAACCTCACCCCGCGCAGCCGCCCCGACGCGATGATCCACGATCCGGCCGAGGCGCTGGCGCGCATCCTGGAGGCCGTCGGCACGGGGCGGCTGACGGCCACCGACGGCTCGACGCTCGACGTGGCCATCGACAGCGTCTGCGTCCACGGCGACAGCCCGAACGCGGTCGCGATGGCCGCTGCGCTGCGGGACGGACTGGCGGCGGCGGGCTACGCGATCCGCCCGGCAGCCCCCGGGCGGACCTAGGGCGCCCAGACCCCGTCGATCAGGTTCGCGCGGGCAAGGTCGGCGGTCCCGGGCTCCCGCAGGGCGGGCAGCGGGCGCATCGCGCCGATGCGCGCGCGCAGGGCAGCGAGCGCCGCCACAGCCTCCTCCCGCCCGACGCGGCGGAAGCGGAGCGGGCGGCCCGGTGCGTGCTGTGCCAGCCGGTCGAGATCGGCGGTGATGACGGTGGCGATCTTGGGATAGCCGCCGGTGGTCTGGGCATCCCGCATCAGCACGATCGGCTCGCCCGAGGGCGGCACCTGGATGCTGCCCGGCATAACGCCGTCCGACACCATCGACGCCGCGCGCGGCGCGATCCGCCCGCCGGACAGGAACATGCCCATCCGGTCCGTCCGCGCATCGACGGTCCACGCGGTCCCGGTCAGGATCTCCATCGCGCCGGGGTCGAACCAGTCCTCCTGCGGCCCGGCCATGACCCGGATCGGGCCGGCATCATGCCCGGGCGGCGGCGTCAGCGCCAGCGGGCCCGGATGTTCCTCGGCTGCCCGCAACGGCACGAGGTCGCCGGCTTTCAGCGGTGCCGGTCCCATCCCGGTGCGGCGGTGCGTCGACAGGCTGCCCATGTCGGGCGTCATGGCGAGGCCGCCCGCGACCGCGAGGTAGCCGTAAACCCCCGCCCCGACCGCCGACACCGCCAGTGTCTCGCCCGGCGCCGCGACCGCCGACCGCCCCGCCGGCACAGCCCGCGCGCCCACGCTCAGCGTCACCCCCGGCCCCGCGGCGGCGACCAGGACCGGCGCGCCCTCGACC
>WVSL01000042.1 GCA_015689685.1 Rhodobacterales bacterium HKCCE2091
GGGAGGGTTTATCTTATGCCGAAGGATGTTGGGATCGGGGCTTCGACGAAGCGTCGTGAGGATGTTCGGTTTCTGACCGGTCGTGGTCGGTACGTGGACGACATCGATCTTCCGGGTCAGGCGTATGTGCATTTCCTGCGCTCGGACGTTGCGCATGGCCGGATCGTGTCCCTGGACGTGTCGGCGGCGGCGGCGATGCCGGGGGTTGTGGCGGTGTTCACCGGCGCGGATTTCGAGGGCGTGGGCGGTCTGCCCTGCGGCTGGCAGGTGACCGGTCGCGACGGGCAGCCGATGGCGGAGCCGCCGCACCCGGTGCTGGCGCAGGGCAAGGTGCGGCACGTGGGCGACCCGATCGCGGCGGTGGTGGCCGAGACCCGGGGCCAGGCGCGGGACGCGGCCGAGGCGATCGCGGTCGAGATCGAGGAGTTGCCGGCGCAGGTCGACATGGCCGCGGCGCTCGCGGAGGGCGCCGCGAAGGTGCATGACGAGACCGCGTCGAACCTGTGCTACGACTGGGTCTTCGGCTCGGACGACGCGGCGATCGAGGCGGCGTTCTCGGGCGCGGCGCATGTCACGACGCTCGACTTGGTGAACCAGCGGCTGGCGCCGAACGCGATGGAGCCCAGGGTGGCCGTCGGCGACTACGCGGCCCATTCCGACGAGTCGACGCTCTATACCACCAGCCAGAACCCGCACGTGATCCGGCTCCTGATGGGGGCCTTCGTGCTCGGCATCCCGGAGCACAAGCTCAGGGTGGTCGCGCCCGACGTGGGCGGCGGCTTCGGCTCGAAGATCTTCCACTACGCCGAGGAGGCGCTCTGCACCTTCGCGGCCAAGCAGCTGCGGCGGCCGGTGAAGTGGACCTCGACCCGGTCCGAGGCGTTCCTGTCGGACGCCCAGGGGCGCGACCACGTGACGAAGATCGAGCTGGCGCTGGACGGCGAGGGCCGGTTCCTCGGGCTGCGGACGCACACGCTGGCGAACATGGGGGCGTACCTGTCGACCTTCGCGCCCTCGGTGCCGACCTACCTGCACGGGACGCTGATGGCGGGGAACTACACCACGCCGGCGGTACAGGTGAACGTGAAGGCGGTGTTCACGAACACGGTCGCGGTCGATGCCTACCGGGGCGCGGGGCGGCCCGAGGCGACCTATCAGCTTGAGCGCGTGATCGACAAGGCGGCGCGCGAGATGGGGATCGACCCGGTGGAGATCCGGCGGCGGAACTTCATCACCTCCTTCCCCTACGCCACCCCGGTTGCGGTGGAATACGACACCGGCAACTACGGCGCGACGATGGACCGGCTGCTGGCGATGATCGACCGCGACGGGTTCGAGGCGCGGGCGGCGGAGAGCCGGGCCCGCGGCAGGCTCCGCGGTCTCGGGATCAACTGCTACATCGAGGCCTGCGGGATCGCGCCCTCGGCGCTGGTGGGCCAGCTCGGCGCGCGGGCGGGTCTCTACGAGAGCGCGACGGTGCGGGTGAACGCGACCGGCGGCGTGGTGGTGATGACCGGGTCGCACAGCCACGGCCAGGGCCACGAGACGGCGTTCCCGCAGGTGGTCGCGGACATGATCGGGATCGACGCGTCCCAGGTCGAGGTGGTCCATGGCGACACCGCGAACACGCCGATGGGGATGGGCACCTACGGGTCGCGCTCCCTGGCGGTCGGCGGCTCGGCGATGGTGCGGGCGACGGAGAAGATCATCGCCAAGGCGAAGAAGATCGCGGCGCACCTGATGGAGGCCTCGGACCAGGACATCGAACTGAAGGACGGGCAGTTCACCGTCGCGGGCACCGACAGGTCGGTGGCCTGGGGCGATGTCACGCTGGCCGCCTACGTGCCGCACAACTACCCGATCACGGAGCTGGAGCCGGGCCTCGAGGAGACCGCGTTCTACGACCCCGCGAACTTCACCTATCCCGCCGGCGCCTATGCCTGCGAGGTGGAGGTCGACCCCGAGACCGGGCAGGTGACGATCCTCGCCTTCGCGGCGGCCGACGACTTCGGCAACATCGTGAACCCGATGATCGTCGACGGCCAGGTCCATGGCGGGATCGGCCAGGGGATCGGGCAGGCGCTCCTGGAAAGCTGCCAGTACGACGAGGCCGGGCAGATGGTGACCGGGTCCTACATGGACTACGCGATGCCGCGGGCGGTGGACGTGCCGTTCTACAAGGTCGACCATTCCTGCGTGACGCCCTGCACCCACAACCCGCTCGGCGTGAAGGGCTGCGGCGAGGCGGGCGCGATCGGCTCGCCGCCGGCCGTGGTCAACGCGGTGATCGACGCGCTGCAGCGGGGCGGGATGGCCCACGTGACGCATATCGACATGCCGCTGAGCCCGAGCCGGGTCTGGGCGGCGATGCAGGGCTGACGGGCGGAGCCGGGGGGGGCGGCCCCCCCGGGGTACTTGGGATGGAGAGAAGGGCGCGGGCGCGCCTTCGGGAGAGGATGAGATGTACGACTTCGAGTTCGCGAAACCGGCCAGCGTGGCCGATGCGGTGGCGGCGCTGAAGGCCGAGGACGCCCAGGCGCTCGGCGGCGGGCAGACGCTGATCCCGACGCTGAAGCAGCGGCTGGCGGCGCCGTCGGTGCTGGTCAGCCTGTCCGGGATCGAGGCGATGAAGGGGGTGAGCGCCTCGGGCGACGTGCTGACCGTCGGCGGCGGCACGACCCACGGCACGGTGGCGGCGGAGGCGGCGTCGGCGTTCCCGGCGCTGGCCTCGCTCGCGGGGCGGATCGGCGACCCCGCGGTGCGGAACCGGGGCACGATCGGCGGGTCGCTGGCCAACAACGACCCCTCGGCCTGCTACCCCGCGGCGGCGCTGGCGACCGGGGCGACGATCGTGACCGACCGCCGCGAGATCGCCGCCGACGACTACTTCCAGGGCATGTTCGCGACCGCGCTGGAGGAGGGCGAGATCGTCACCTCGGTGCGGTTCCCGATCCCGCAGGCGGCACGCTACGAGAAGTTCATCCAGCCCGCCTCCCGCTTCGCCCTCGTCGGCGTCTTCGTCGCGAAGTTCGCCGACACCGTCCGCGTCGCCGTCACAGGCGCATCCGAAAACGGCGTCTTCAGGTGGAACGA
>WVSL01000043.1 GCA_015689685.1 Rhodobacterales bacterium HKCCE2091
CCGCGCCGGACTTCGAGAACCCGGCCGACCAGGGCGGCGACAACGTCTACGACGTCACCGTCGCGGTCGGCGACGGCACCGGGCGGAGCGACAGCCAGGCGGTCGCGGTCACCGTCACCGACAGGCCGGAAGGGCCGCTGCCCGGCACCTTCTCGGGGCGCTTCTTCTCGGACGCGAACGGCAACGGGCTGGAGGATCCGACGGATCCGGGCGTCGCCGGGCAGACCGTCTACCTCTACCGCGGCGCCACCCAGGTCGCGAGCACGGTCACCGCCGCCGACGGCACCTACCAGTTCTCGGGCCTCGGCACCGGCTGGTATTCCGCCGTCTTCGTGCCGCTGGCCGGGGCCAGCTTCGTGCCCGCCAACCTCGGCAGCGACGACAGCATCGACAGCGACGTCTGGAAGACCACCGCCCAGGGCGGCCAGACCAACAAGGTGCAGATCTCCGCCGCCACCTTCGCCGCCGACATGGACGCGGGCATCACCGGCGGCGTGCCGCCGGGGCCGAACCAGGACCCGACGATCTCGGGGCCCGCGGCCGCCTCGGTGGCCGAGGACACGACCGCGGTCGCGACCTACGGCGGCTCGGATCCGGACGGCGACCCGCTGAGCTTCTCCATCGCCGGGGGGGCGGATGCCGCGCTGTTCGCGATCGACGCCGCCACCGGGGCGCTGCGCTTCCTCGCCGCGCCGGACTTCGAGAACCCGGCCGACCAGGGCGGCGACAACGTCTACGACGTCACCGTCGCGGTCGGCGACGGGCGCGGCGGCAGCGACAGCCAGGCGGTCGCGGTCACCGTCACCGACGGGCCCGAGGCGCCGCCGCCGCCGCCGGGCCCGCCGCCCAACTCGGTCAGCGGGCGGTTCTTCTCGGATCTCGACGGCGACGGGCTCGAGGATGCGGGCGATGCCGGGGTCGCGGGCCAGACCGTGCTGCTCTACCGCGGCGCGAGCCAGGTCGGCAGCACCGTGACCGACGCCGACGGCTACTACATCTTCACCGATCTCGCAGCGGGCTGGTACTCCACCGTCTTCGTGCCGCCCGCCGGGGCCGTCTTCACCGCCGGCAACGTCGGCAGCGACGACAGCATCGACAGCGACGTCTGGAAGACCACCGCCGAGGGCGGCCAGACCAGTCGGCTGCGGCTCGACGCGGGCGAGGCGATCACCGATCTCGACGCCGGGCTCGACGGCTGGATCCTGGCCTAGCCGCAGACGTCGAGAACCGGCCGGAGCGCGGCGGCGATGGCCTCCGCGCCCGCCGCCGTCGGGTGAAGCGCGTCGCGGTAAGCCTCCGGGCCCATCTCCACCGCGCCGAGATCGAGGAACTCGACCCGGTGCAGGCCCGCCCAGTTGCGGAACGCCTCCCGCTCGGGGCGCGCCTCGCCCTGCCGTTCGGGCA
Source organism: Rhodobacterales bacterium HKCCE2091 (assembly GCA_015689685.1). Lineage (GTDB taxonomy): Bacteria > Pseudomonadota > Alphaproteobacteria > Rhodobacterales > Rhodobacteraceae > HKCCE3408. The sequence goes on from WVSL01000043.1 coordinate 1,405, forward strand.
GCGACGGGTGGTAGACCAGCACCGGGTCCACCCCCCCTGCCCTGAACCGCGTCACCATCGCGTCGAGCGCGGCCAGCGTCGCGGCCCCTGCCTCGCCGGGTTCGCGCGGGCGCCATTCGGGCCGCTCCCGCAGCCGCCGCAGGAGCGTGACGACCGCGTCGCCGATCGCGCCCACGGGCGCGCGCAGCCGGTCGGGCACCTCGGTCGCGC
>WVSL01000044.1 GCA_015689685.1 Rhodobacterales bacterium HKCCE2091
GGAGACCGAAGCTGATGTCCGAAACCGAGACCGCCGCCCTCGACGCCGCCGCGATCGAGACCCTGAAGGGTGTCACCACCGCGACGCTGACCACGATCCTGCTGAAGAAGGGGCTCCGCAATGTCTGGATGCGGGGCGCGATGCCGCTTCGGCCCGGGCAGGAGCGGGTGGTCGGCCCGGCCTTCACCTTCCGCTTCGTGCCGGCACGAGAGGACCTCGCCACCCCGGCGAGTTGGGGCAGCCCGATTTCCACCCGCGCCGCGATCGAGGCGATGCCGGAAGGCGCCTTCGCGGTGATCGATGCGATGGGGATCGACGATGCCGGCGTCTTCGGCGACATCCTCTGCGCGCGGATGGTCAAGCGGGGCGCGGCGGGGCTGGTGACGGACGGCGTGGTGCGCGACCTCGAAGGCGTGCTCGGGACCGGGCTGCCGGTCTGGTGCCGGGGCGCGGCCGCGCCGCCGTCGGTCGCGGGCCTGACCTTCGTCGGTTGGGAAGAGACGGTCGGCTGCGGCGGGGTCTGCGTGATCCCGGGCGACACCATCGTCGCCGACCGCGACGGCGCGGTGGTGATCCCGGCGGCGCTGTTGGCCGAGGTGCTGGCCGAAGCGCCGGAGCAGGAACGCATGGAGGGCTGGATCGTCGGCGAGGTCGAGCGCGGCGAGAAGCTGCCCGGCCTCTACCCGATGAACGCCGAGACCAAGGCGCGCTACGACGCGTGGAAGGCGGGGCAGGAATGATCTCCGCCGAGACCTCCGGCGTCTTCGCCATCGCGCCGACCCCGTTCCTGCCCGACGGGGCGCTCGACGTGGCCTCGGTGAAGCGCATGACCGAATGGTACCTCGACCGCGACGTGGACGGGATCACCATCCTCGGGATCATGGGCGAGGCGCAGAAGCTGCGGCCCGACGAAAGCCTGACCGTGATCCGCGAGGTGATCGGCGCGGCCGGGGGCAAGCCGGTCATCGTCGGCGTGTCGGCCCCCGGCATGGCCGCGATGCACGACCTGTCGGTCGCCGCGATGGACATGGGCGCGGCCGGCGTGATGATGACGCCGCCGGGCGCGATGCGGACCGACGACCAGATCGCGGGCTGGTTCGCGAACGCGGTCGACGCCATCGGCGCCGACACGCCCTGGGTGCTGCAGGACCACCCGACCGCCACCGGCGTGCTGATGTCGAACGGCGTGATCCGCCGCGTCGTCGAGGCGCACCCGTCCTGCGTGATGCTGAAGCACGAGGACTGGCCGGGGCTGGAGAAGATCAGCGCGCTGCGCCGCTGGCAGGCCGAGGGCTCGATGCGGCCGATCTCGATCCTGTGCGGGAACGGCGGCCTGTTCCTCGACCTGGAGATGGGGCGCGGCGCCGACGGGGCGATGACGGGCTATGCCTTCCCCGAGATGCTGCGCCGGGTGGTCGACCTGTCGGCGTCGGACCCCGACGCCGCGGCGGACATCTTCGACGCGCACTTGCCGCTTCTGCGCTACGAGCACCAGTCGGGCATCGGGCTCGCCATCCGCAAGCACATCCTCGCGCTGCG
>WVSL01000045.1 GCA_015689685.1 Rhodobacterales bacterium HKCCE2091
CGCGGCGGGCCTCGCGACCCTCGCCGCGCGCGACACCGGGTCGATCCAGCCCGGCAACCGCGCCGCCGGCGTCACCTGGACCTGGCTCGCCCTCCACCCGCGCTGATACCGGGGGATGAGGGCCGGAGCGCGAACGCGCGACCGCCGGCGCCGAGGGCTCCCGGGCCTTGTCCCGGGGGCGCGAGGTGGCGGCGCGCCCGGGGACGGACCGGGGCTTTGACAGCGGCGAAGCGGCGGGCATAGGCTCGGCCCGGTCGCCGGGGGAACGCGACAGGGAACGCGACTGGCAACAGGGCAGGGCGGGGCATGGCAGAGCTACCGGAGATCTATTTCCGCATCCGCGACAACGGCGCCGCCGTCTTCCGGGTCGAGGCCGAGACCCGGCACAAGCGGCTCGAAATGACCGAGATCGCGGCGGTGAACGTGAAGAACGGCAGCGTGAAGCCCCACGGCGGGGCCGAGATCGCACCCGTCGAGGCCGCCGCTATCGACCGCTGGCTCGACGCCCGCCGGGCCGAGTTGCAGGCCCGCGACGACGACCAGCCGAACCGCTGCATCGAGACCCTGAACCTGACCGCGCAATGGGCGCAGGCGCGGGCCGAACCCGAGGCGCTGGAAGCCGCGACCGACGCGCTCCTCCTCGCGATGCACGACCTCCGCAGCCTCCTCGTCCGCAAGCGCGCCAACCGCGCAGGGCGGCCGGAGGGCGACGACGAGACCGGCTGAAGCGCGCCGGCCGGCCAGAGGGCGAGGGATGGGGGAACGACGTCCGTTTCCTTGACGCCCCGCCGCCATTCGACGGCCCTGACTCTTCTGGCTCTAGCTGGTTCGGGGAAACCGGAACGCCCCAGATCCTCATAGTGCTCACGAACGGGCGGACCTCGCGCCCTGCCGATCCTCGTCGCGCTACGATCGGCCACCACGCCGATCCCCGTCCCGCCGCAGCGATCCCGACCGGCAGGCAAGCGCACCTACGGCGCGGACCGCTCCCCGCCCGCTCCTCATTGCCTCATCGAAGGTAGACCGGCCCGGCGCCCGACACCGCGACCCGCCGCGTCCCCGGCCTAGTCGTCGCCGCCCGCCGAGGGCAGGGTCAGGACGATCTCTTCGCGCGCGCCGGTCCGCACCAGTTCGACGCAGTTGCCCGGCCCGTCGGTGAACATCCAGACATCGCCCGGCACGGTGTCGATCTGGCCGGTCAGGCCGGGGCCGAGCGTGCCGAGGTCGACCGGTGCGCCGTCGCCGCCGATCCAGACCACGCCCCGCGTCTCCGCCGTGGCGTTGGTCAGCGCGACCGGCCGCCGCTCGCCCCCGCCGGTGGACCGGACCTGCCCGAGCGCCCCGCAATCGAGCGGCGGCGCGCCCGCGTCGCCGGTCCCGGCGAC
>WVSL01000005.1 GCA_015689685.1 Rhodobacterales bacterium HKCCE2091
TGGCGACGGGGTCGCCCCCGCTGGCAGCGGGCGGCGCCACGTTCGCGACCGGCCGCGCGATCTGCCCCGCGGGCTGTCCGGCCAGCTGCGCCTGCGCGGCGGCGCGGCCCTGGCCGTACTGGACGTAGTCGTTGAACCCCACGCCCTGCATGGTGTCGTCAGGCACCGGACGGTCACAGGCGGCAAGCGCCAGGAAGGCGGGGATCAGGAGGCTCAGGCCCCGGGTCATGCTCATACCTCTGTTTTCTTTGACCGCCCTTCTACCACCATTTGCCGGGTTTCGCCACAAAGCCGGCCGCCTGCTCCAGCGCGTAGGCCGCGTTCAGGAGCTCGCCTTCCTCCCACGGGCGGCCGATGAGTTGCAGGCCGAGCGGCAGGCCGGAAGCGTCGAGCCCCGCGGGCACCGAGATGCCCGGCAGTCCGGCGAGGTTCACGGTCACGGTGAAGACGTCGTTGAGATACATCTCGACCGGGTCCGACATCTCCTTGCCCAGTTCGAAGGCGGCGGACGGCGTCGCCGGGGTCAGGATCGCGTCGACCCCTTCCGCGAAGACCTGGTCGAAGTCGCGCTTGATGAGCGCACGCACCTTGCGGGCGCGGTTGTAATAGGCGTCGTAGAACCCGGCGGAGAGGACGTAGGTGCCGATCATCACCCGTCGCTTGACCTCGGGGCCGAACCCCTCGGCGCGGGTCTTCTCGTACATTTCGGTCACGCCATCGCCCTGGCCGAGCCGGGCGCGGTAGCCGTAGCGGACGCCGTCGTAGCGGGCGAGGTTCGACGACGCCTCGGCCGGCGCGATGACGTAATAGGCCGGCAGGGCGTACTTCGTGTGGGGAAGCGAGATGTCACGGATCTCCGCGCCAGCGTCGGCCAGCATTTCGCGGCCGGTTTTCCACAGGGTCTCGATCTCCGCCGGCATCCCTTCCATTCTGTATTCGTTGGGAATTCCGATGGTTTTCCCACGGATATCCCCGGTCAGCATGGCCTCGAAATCCGGCACCGGCAGGTCGGCGGAGGTGCTGTCGCGCGGGTCCGCGCCCATCATCGCGCGGCCCATGATGGCGGCGTCGCGCACGCTCCGCGTCATCGGCCCGGCCTGGTCGAGCGAGGAGGCGAAGGCGACGATCCCGTAGCGCGAGCAGCGGCCGTAGGTGGGCTTCAGTCCGACGATCCCGGTGAAGGCCGCGGGCTGGCGGATGGACCCGCCGGTGTCGGTGCCGGTCGCGCCGAGGCAGAGGTCGGCGGCCACGGCCGAGGCCGACCCGCCCGACGAACCGCCGGGGGTCAGGCCCGCGTTCTTTCCGTTGGATTTCCACGGGTTGACCGCGTCGCCGTAGACCGAGGTCTCGTTCGACGAGCCCATCGCGAACTCGTCCATGTTCAGCTTGCCGAGCATGACCGCGCCGGCATCGCGCAGCTTGCCCGAGACGGTGCTTTCGTAGGGCGGCAGGAAGCCTTCGAGGATGCGCGAGGCCGCCTGGCTCGGCGCGCCCTCGGTGCAGAACAGGTCCTTTATGCCGATCGGGATGCCGCACATGTCCGGCGCATCGCCGGATGCGATCCGGTCGTCGGCGGCGCGGGCGCGCTCAATCGCGATTTCGGGCGTCTTGTGGACGAAGGCGTTCAGCGCGTCGGCGCGGTCGATGGCGTCGAGGCAGGCCTCGGTCAGTTCGGCGCTGGTCACGTCGCCCTTGCGGAGCGCGTCGCGGGCGTCGGCGATGGTCATCGAGGTCAGTTCGGACATCTGGTCAGTTCCCGTGGGATTGCGGGGCGGCGGCCGTCATTCGACGACCTTGGGCACGGCGAAGAAGCCTTCGCGCGCCTCGGGTGCGTTCTTCAGGACCTTCTCGGGCTGGTCGCCGTCGGTCACGACGTCCTCGCGGCGCTTCAGCCGCATCGGCGTGACGCTGACCATCGGCTCCACGTCGTCCACGTCGAGCTCGTTCAGCTGCTCGATGAAGCCGAGGATCGCGTTGAATTCCTGTGCCAGCACTGGCAGGTCGGCATCCTCGACCTTGATCCGGGCGAGCTTGGCGACCTTCGCGGCGGTGTCTTTATCGATGGACAAGACCTGTCTCCGTTCGATGAATCCGGTGCGGTTTAGCCCTCTGCCGCCGCCCCCGCAAGCGGGCTGGACTTCGACGTGCCGCGGGGTTCCACTGGCGGGATGAAACAGCGCGACTTCGCCCGGGCGCTCGCCGCCGGCTGGACCGGCCCGGAGGCGCCGCGGGCGCTGATGCTGGCCGGAAGCCTCGGCCGCGGCGAGGCCGACGAATGGTCCGATGTCGACCTGCTGGCCGTGGCGCCGGGGGAACCGGCGGATCTGGTCGAGGCGTTCCGCGATATCCTGTCCCGCCACGCGACGCTCTTCTTCTTCCGGGCCTCCGGCGGCGGAACCCGGATGCTGGTCAACGCCGTGACGGAGGACTGGCTGCGGGTCGACCTGTTCGTGCTGCCCGAGGCGGAGCTTTTGTCACGCCGCGCGGCCGAGGTCGTGCCGCTGATCGACCCCGATGGCCTGCACGGCCGCATGTCCGGGGCCACCGGCCCGAGACAGTCGTCGCCGCAGCGCGCGGGCTTTCTCGTGCAGGAGATCCTGCGGTGTTTCGGCCTTCTGCCGGTGGTGATCGGCCGGGGCGAGGTGCTGACCGGCCAATGGGGCTTCATCACCGTTCGCGACCTCTACACCTTGCTTCTGAAAGAGGTCTCGCCGCGCGCCGACGGCGGTGGCGCGCTGCACCTGTCGCGGATCATCGACGCGGCGGACGTCGCGGCGCTGGCCGCGATCCCGCCGCCCGGTGCCGACACGGCTGAGATCGTGGAGGCCCACTTGGCGCTTGCCCGGATCGTCCTGCCCCGCGCCCGCGCCATCGCGGCCGAACTCGGGATCGACTGGCCGGGGCCGATGGAGGATGCCCTGCGTCGCCACCTGAAGGCGACCCTGGGGATCGACCTGCCAGACCGCGAAGATTGACCCGCGCCCGCCGCCCGCTACGCTTTGCCCCGGACCCAGACGCGGAGGGAGGCGACGATGAAATACACATGGCTCGGACACGCGAGCGTGCGGCTCGAGATTGGTGACCAGGTCCTGCTGATCGACCCGTGGCAGGGCGGGCCGACCTGGCCCGGCGACCGGCGCGACGAGGCGCTAGCGGGCGCCACAGCGATCCTCGTGACCCACGGCCACAACGATCACCTCGACGGTGTCGCGGACCTCGCGAAGGAGCTCGGGCTGAAGGTCTACGGCATGGTCGAGCTTGCCGGCTGGCTCGGCAACCAGGGGGTGGAGACTGTGGGCTTCAACAAGGGCGGCACCGTCACCATCGGCGACGTGAAGGTGACGATGGTCGCCGCGACCCATTCCTCGTCGTTCTCGGGCGGCGGCGGGGCGACCTACATGGGCGGCGAGACGGGGTTCATGATCGCGGGCGAGGGCCGCTGCGTCTACGTCTCGGGCGATACCGACGTGATGGCCGACATGAAGATCTGGAACGACCTGCACGCGCCCGACGTCGGAATCCTCTGTGCCGGCGGGCATTTCACGATGGACATGGAGCGCGCCGCCTACGCCGCGTCCAGGCTGTTCTCCTTCGGGACCGTCATTCCCTATCACTACAGGACCTTCCCGCTGCTTGCGCAGGACGCCGAGGCGCTGAAATCCGCCTTGCCGGGGGTGCGGGTACTGGATCCGGAGGTGATGGAAACCGTGGAGATCTGACCGGTTTCGCGGTAGGCTGACCGGACGGGGGCCAGCGACTCCCCGTCAGGCCCAGGCCCAAGTCTCGCAACTGTGACACTTGACCTGTAGGAGCCTGGCAATGACCCCGACGCTATCCCCGTCCGCCCTGTTTTCCGCGTTGTTCTCCGCCGCGCCGCCGGCGGTGATCGACATCCGCATCCCGGAGGACATCGCCGCCGATCCCGGCCGGTTCCCCGCCGCGTGGCGCTTCGACCACCGCGACCGCGACGGGATCGCGGCCGTGGCAAGAACCGGGTGCGGCGCTGTCATGATCTGCCACGGCGGTCTGAAGCTGAGCCAGGGCGTGGCGTCGCGGTTGCGCGGGCAGGGGATCGCCGCCCGCAGCCTCGAAGGCGGCGTCCTCGGCTGGCGGGGCGCTGGCCTGCCGCTCTGGCCGGGGGACGAGGCGGTGCCGGTTCGGGTCGCCGGGTGGGATGCGGCATCCGCTGCCGCGCGGTGGCTTGCCACGCGGTTCCTGCCGCGACCGATCGAGTTGCTGACCGTCGCCCCGGATCAGGTGGAGGGCGCGGCGGCGCGGTTCGACGGCGACGCCCTGCCCGATGCCCGCGCGCTTCTCGACCGGCTCGACCGGCCGGTGCCGCGGCTGGCGGCAGCGCTGGAGGCCGCAGCGACACCGCTCTTCGCCCGCCTTGCGGCTGGGCACGAGGCGGGGGGCGATGACGGCGCGGCGGTTTTCGCCGATCTCGACGCGCTTCTGCGTGCGCCGGAGATGGTGGCATGAGCGCGCCGTCGATCCCCGAGATCACCCGCGTCTTCGTCCGTATCGGCGTGCTCAGCTTCGGCGGCCCCGCCGCACAGATCGCGCTGATGCACCGTGAACTGGTCGAGACGCGCCCCTGGCTGACCGAGCGCCAGTTCCTCAACGCGCTGTCCTTCTGCATGCTGCTGCCGGGCCCCGAGGCGATGCAGCTTGCCACCTATGCCGGCTGGCGGCTCTACGGCGTGCGCGGCGGGCTGATCGCGGGCCTTTTGTTCGTGCTGCCCGGCGCGGCGGTCGTGATGGCGCTCGCCGCCGCCTACGCGCAATGGGGACAGGTGCCGCTGGTGGAGGCGATGTTCCTCGGCGTGAAGGCGGCGGTCGTGGTGATCGTCGTGGAGGCGCTTCTGAAGGTCGCCCGGCGCGCGCTGAAATCCGGGCTGGCGTGGTGGGTCGCGGGGGCGGCCTTCCTCGCGCTCTTCGCCTTCGACCTCCCGTTCCCGCTGGTGATCGCGGCGGCGGCGGCAGTCGGGGCGGCCGCGATGGCGGGGGAGGCCGAACCGGTTCCGGCCCCGCGGGTGCCGGTGGCGACGACGCTTTCCACGCTCGCCCTGTGGCTCGCGCTGTGGCTACTGCCGCTCGGCATCCTCTGGGCGGTCGATCCCGGCGGGCTCCTCGCGCAGGTCGGAATGTTCTTCGCCCGCCTCGCCGTGGTGACCTTCGGCGGCGCCTACGCGGTGCTGGCCTACATGGTGCAGGAGGTCGTCGGCGGGTACGGCTGGCTCACCACCGGGCAGATGATGGACGCGCTCGGGCTGGCGGAGACCACGCCGGGGCCGCTGATCCTCGTGACCGAGTTCGTTGGCTTCCTCGCCGGCGCGGGGCAGGGCGGCCTGGGCCTCGGGCTCGCCGCCGCCGCGGTCACGCTCTGGGTCACCTTCGCGCCGTCCTTCCTGTGGATCTTCCTCGGCGCGCCCTACGTCGAGTGGATCGGCGGCCAGCGGCGACTTACCGGTGCGCTGTCGGGCATCACTGCGGCGGTCGTCGGCGTGATCCTGAACCTGTCGCTCTGGTTCGCGCTCAGCACGCTGTTCGGCGCTGTCGACCGCGTCCCGGTCGGCCCGGCCTCGGTCTGGTGGCCGGACAGGGGCAGCTTCCGTCTGGAGGCGCTGATCCTGTCGGTCCTCGCCGCCCAACTGCTCCTGCGGATCAAGCTCGACCTGATTGTCGTGCTGGCGCTCATGGCGGGGGTCGGGGTCGGCTGGACCCTGGTGTTCGGTTAGCTTTTCCGGTTGACAGGACGGCCGCCGCGAATAAAAGGGCGGCTCCGACAGAATTCTCCGGTTGCGGCCCCGTTCGGGGGACGCGGCCAACCGACAGGAGCCCGACATGGCGAAGCCGACGACCATCAAGATCCGCCTCAACTCGTCCGCGGGCACGGGCCACTTCTACGTGACCAAGAAGAACGCACGCACGATGACCGAGAAGATGACCGTACGAAAGTACGATCCCGTCGCGCGCAAGCATGTCGAGTACAAGGAAGGCAAGATCAAGTAAGCCTTCTTCCCGACAGAAGACCCCGAGGGGCCGCGCGCTGAGAAAGCCGCGGCCCCTTTTCTTTTCGGCCCATCCCGGAGACGGATCCATGACCGACCAGATCACCATACGGCCCTCGACGATGGGCGACCTCGCCCGCGTCGATGCGCTGCTGGCGGCGAGCTACCCGAGCCTGCTGAAGCCCGATTACCCGCCGTCGGTGCTCGTCACCGCGCTGCCGCTGATCTCGCGCGCGCAGCCGCGACTCCTGGCGTGCGGCACCTATTTCGTCGCACTGGACGGCGAGGGCCGCGCGCTCGCGGCCGGCGGCTGGACCCATTCCGCGCCGCAGGGCGGGGTCGGGCCGCGCGATGTCGGTCACATCCGCCATGTGGCGACGCACCCGGGCGCCATCCGGAAGGGGATCGGGACGGCGGTGATGGCGCAGGTTCTGGCGTCGGCCATGTCGGCGGGGATGACGCGGATGATGTGCCAGTCGACCCGGACGGCGGTGCCGTTCTACGCCAAGCTCGGCTTCCGGGCGCGGGCCGAGATCGAGATCGCGCTGCGGCCGGGCATCACCTTCCCGGCGGTGGAGATGGAGCGGACGTTGTAGGAGCGCTGGACGGGCCGGATGCCCCGCGCGGGACGAGGCCGAAGGCCGCCGCGCATCGCCGGGCCGCCCCCCGGCACGGCGATCTGGTCAGGTCCGGGCTCAGCGTCGAAGTCTCACGGACATTGCGGGGATCAAGCGACGCAGCGGATCCGTCGGATCGCCGCACCGCGGCCCGCCGATGCGCGGCTCCGCCCGGCGACCGGGGAACCGCGGAAAAGAAAAAGGGCCGGCGAAACCGCCGGCCCCTGACCTCTTCGACCCGAAGGGCCGTTATTCCCGTCCGCCCATGAACTGCAGCAGGAACATGAACATGTTGATGAAGTCGAGGTAGAGGTTCAGGGCCCCCACGATCGCCGACTTCTCCAGCCACTCGGTATCGCCGTGATGGGCGTGCGCGATGTAGGTGGTCTTGATGTTCTGGGTGTCGTAGGCGGTCAGGCCCGCGAAGATCAGCACGCCGATGCCCGAGATCGCGAACATCATCATCTCCGACTGGAGGAAGATGTTGACGATCGAGGCGACCAGCAGGCCGATTACGCCCATGATCAGGAACGCGCCCCAACCCGAGATGTCGCGCTTGGTGGTGTAGCCCCAGAGCGACAGGCCCGCGAAGGCGACGGCCGTCACGAGGAAGGTCTGAACGATCGAGAACCCGGTGAACACCAGGAAGATCCACGAGATCGACACGCCCATGACGGCGGCGAAGACGAAGAATCCAAGCGCCACGGCCTGTGCCGATCCGCGGCGGAGCAGCGTGCCCATGCCGAGGAACAGCATCACCAGCGGCAGGAACATCACGACCCACCGCAGCGGCGAGGTGTAGAGCGCCGCGCCGAAACCGGTCAGGAACCGGCCGTCGCCGAGCGCGAGGGTGGCCCCGGTCGGGTCGGTGGTCACGGACAGCGCCGAGATCGCCCAGGCGGCGAGCGCGGTGATGACCATGCCGATCGACATGGTGCCGTAAACCTTGTTCATGTGGGCACGGAGGCCCTCGTCGATTGCGACGCTGCGGCCACCAACGGCACCGGTCGATCTGATCGTGTCGAATTCAGCCATTCATCCCTCCAAGGATCACATCGGAGGACGCCGGAAAGACGTCCGCCCTCGCGATGAAATATCGGCGAGGGCGGGGCATTTTTCAAGCAGTCGGGGCGACCTATCCGCCCCGAAACACGCTGTTTTGAGCGTCAGCGGAGCCAGTGGCCCGGAACCTGCCAGAACGGGCGGGCGATTTCGGACTGCGCTTCCTGCGCGGAGATGCCGATATCGCGCAGCGAGTGGGCATCGAGCTGGCCGAGCGCAGCCCGCTGGCGGGACGCCGCGAACATGAGCCCGAGATAGGCCCACACGCCGCCGCGCCGGGCGGGGCCGAAGCTGGTACCGGTCAGAGTGCGTTGCATGGGTTTATCCTTTCCGTTTCGTGAACCAATGCGCCATCATCATTTCGATGCTTGATACATGGAGCGACCCGGTTCATGTTGGAAACGAATGTTCTTGAGATGAAAGATCAAGGATCTTGATATGACGCGCAACCTCGACATGACCGCCCTCCGCGCCTTCGTCACGGTGTCCGACGCGGGCGGTGTTACCAAGGCCTCCGGCTTCCTCAATCTCACCCAGTCGGCGGTTTCGATGCAGCTCAAGCGGCTGGAGGAACTGATCGGCGTTTCGCTCTTCGACCGCACCGCGAGGCGGATGGTCCTGACCGGCGCGGGGGAGCAGCTCCTGGGCTACGCGCGGCGGATGCTGGAGCTCAACGACGAGGTGCTCGGGCGGCTTACGGCCAAGGAATACGAGGGGGAAATCAGGTTGGGCGTCCCCGGCGACATCATCTACCCGGCGATCCCTGAGGTGATGCACCGGTTCCACGCGGCCTATCCGCGGATGAAGGTCTCGCTGTTCTCGTCCTATACCTCGAAGCTGAAATCGCAGTTCGCGCGGGGCGAGCTCGACGTGATCCTGACCACCGAGGACAGCGTCGACGCCGGGGGCGAAACGCTGCTGGAACGGCCGCTGGTCTGGGTCGGCGCGCGCGGCGGCACGATCTGGCGGCAGCGCCCCCTTCGCCTGGCGTTCGAGCAGCATTGCATTTTCCGCAAGGGTGTACAGCGCGCGCTGGACCAGGCGGCGGTGTCCTGGGAGATGGCGGTGGAAAGTGATTCGACCCGGACCATCGAGGCATCGGTCAGTGCGGACCTTGCCGTTCATGCCTGCCTGGAGGGCGCGGAGCCACCCTACGTCGAGCGGATCGAGCACCACGGCGCCCTGCCGAACCTGCCGAAGACGCGGATCAACATGTACTGCGCGGACGTGAAGACCTCGGCCCCGAACCGCGACCTGGAGGATTTCCTGCGCCAGGGCTTCCGCCACATGTGACCCGCGCCGGCGGGTCCCCGGGTCAGCCGGTCAGCGCCAATGCCTCGAACCCGCGGGCGACGGGGCGTGCCGTCGGGCCGTAGGCGGCGGTTTCGCCGCCGAGTTCGGGGAAGGCCGCGAAGAACGCGGACCGCGCGCGCGGAGAGATCGCGGCCATTCCCTCGCCGCCGGGATGGAAGCTCTCGGTCGGGGCGCCCTCGGCGTAGATGACCTCGTGCCGGTCGAAGGCGAGGTGGACGTAGGCCACGAGATCGCATTCCGCCACACGGGCCTGTCCGCCCTCGACGAGATGTTTCGCGGCGACCAGCACCTCGGACGCGCCGAACGAAAGCTCTGCCTGCCAGCCGGACAGGAGCATCCGGTGCTGCGGGCTGACGAGAAGCGGGCGGCGCAGGCCGAAGCGGTCGCCGGCGGGGATGTGGACAGGGGCATGACGCCCGAGACCCTGCGCACGGCTGATCCCGCGCCAGCGCAGCGGTTGCAGCCCAGAATCGCGGGTGACGACGCGGTCGCCGGGCACCAGCGTTTCCACCGGCCGCTCGCCGGTTTCGGTCAGGATCAGGGTGCCGGGGGTGAAGCAGATGATGTTCTCGATCTCGGTGAAGTAGACGAAGGACCCGTCGCCCGCGATCGCGTAGCCCGACAGCCCGCCGAGCAGGTCGACCGGGTTGGTGATGACCACCGAGGACAGGGGCGCCACCCGCGCGAGGTCCAGCGTGTCGCCCGCGCCCTCGCCGGTTTCGCCGCCGGTGATGGTGATGTTGCCCGACCCGGCCTCGCCGAGATCGGCGAGGATGAACAGGTCGTCGCCGTCGCCGCCGGTGACGGTATCGCCCTGGGCCACGGTGATGGTGTCGTTCCCGGCCCCGCCCGACACGTTGTCTGCACCCGTCCCGCCGGCCAAGACGTCGTCGCCGCCGTTGCCCTGGATCGTGTCGTTGCCCGCGCCGCCGTCGATGGTGTCGTCGCCGTCGACCGCCGGGATCGAGGTGAAGGCCACGTCGGACATCCAGATCGCCTGGGTGCCGTTCAGCCCGTTGGAATAGATGATCTCGATCTCGTCGACCGGGCCGGCGATCTCGAACAGCACCGATCCGTTCTGCGCCGACTGGCTGGTGCCGGTGTTGCCCGAGGTCACGGTGTTGCCGGATACCGTCTGCGCGCCGCTCGGCGTGATCGTGACCGCGACCGGCACGCCGTCGAGATAGGCGTTCACCGTCACGATGTCGCGGTGGTTGTTGTTGCCCCAGTCGAAGTCGTTCAGCCGGAACCGGACGTTCGACACGGCGCCGGTATAGGCGCGGTTGTCGGCGGAGAAGCTGAGCGTGGTGGTCGAGGTCGGCCCGTCGCCGTCGCCGTAGATATAGAGCGAGGATCGCGCGCCGAACGGTTCGCCCGCGGCGCTGTACACGCTGTCGGTGGATTCGATCGACCATTGCGGGTTGTTGTTGCCGTCGTTCTGCGTGGTCATCGTCACGTCGATGACGCCGGTCGACCTGGTGAACCCGGCCGAGACATCGACCTCGTCGTTCACGACCGAATCCCAGGACAGCATCTCGTTCGTCGCGGCGACCGTGGTCGGGCTGTCGCCGTAGATCACGTCGTTGCCGCCGCCGCCCGAGATCTGGTCGGAGCCGCCGTTGCCTGCGATGGTGTCGGCCCCGCCGCCCGCGTCGATGGTGTCGTCGCCGTTGCCGGCCCGGATCGAATCGTTGCCCGCGCCGGGGGTCGTGCCGTCGATGTCGGTATAGCTCGCGTCGATCAGGTCGCCGTCGTCCGTGCCCTCGACGATCCCGTCGTTCAGCGCGAAGTTCGGCGCCGACAGGACCGAGCCCTCGGTCAGCGTGGCGACGGCGCCGTAATCGGGCACGAAGTACACGTTCCCGTTGGTGGCGAGGTAGTACTGCCCGGGCTCGGATTCGTTGGTATAGGGGCGGCCGCCGTAGGACCCGGTCCAGAGCCATTCGCCCGCGCCGAGCGATTGTGCAGTCGTGAAACTCGTCCAGCCGCCCGAGATCGCGTCGATCTCGTCGAGCGTGTTGTTGGTTCCGAGGCTGACCAGGTACCCGCTTGGCATTTACGATCCTTCGACACACGCATGGCCCGCGGGCCGCGTGCGGTTAATAGATCATAAATATTCGGATTTCGCGGTCAAACTTCGCGAGAAAGCCGACTTTATTGCGGCATCGGCGACGAACGGCCCATGCAGACGACGATCTTGCCCGTCGATTTCCGGGATTTGAGCAGATCGAGCGCCGCCTGCGCCTCCGACAGGGGGAATCGCGCGCCGACATGGGGGCGCAGCCTGCCCTCGGTGTAGAGATCGAACAGCTCGGCCAGGCCCGCGGTCAGCACCTCGGGCGCGAAGCGCAGGTAGCCGCCCCAGTTGAAGCCGAGCACCGAGATGTTCTTGACCAGGAGGTGGTTGGCCGGGATCTGTGGCACGTCCCCGCTGGCGAAGCCGATGGCGAGGATCCGGCCCTCGGGGTTGATGGCGCGGAAGGCTGCCCTGAACAACTCGCCGCCGACCGCGTCGTAGACCACGTCGGCCCCGCCGAGCGCCTTCACGCCGTCGCGCAGGTCGTCGGTATCGGTGTCGAGCAGGTGCGTCGCCCCGGCCGCCTTTGCCACCGCCAGCCGGTCGGCGCCCCGGGCGGCCGCGATCACCTCCGCCCCGAGGGCCGCGCCGATTTCCACCGCCGTCAGCCCGACCCCGCCCGCGGCGCCGAGGACGAGCAGCCGTTCCCCCGGTTGCAGCCTCGCGCGGCGGGTGAGCGCGAGATGTGATGTGCCGTAGGCGACGAGGAAGCCCGCGGCCTCCTCCGCCGGCATCGCGTCCGGCAGGACCACTGCACGGTCGGCCGGGAAGGCGCCGTATTCCGCGAGCCCGCCGCGCCCGGCATAGACCGCGACCCGCGCCCCGACCGCCGGTCCCTCGACGCCGGGGCCGAGCGCCTCGACCCGGCCCGCGATCTCCAGCCCGAGGGTGAAGGGCGGCTCCGGCGTTTCCTGGTAAGTGCCCTTTATCATGAGAAGATCCGCGAAGTTCAGCCCGCAGGCCTCGATCCTCACGCCGATCTCGCCGGGGCCCGGAACGGGTTCCTCGATCTCCACGAGTTCCGCGCCCTTCGCGTGATCCCTGACCTGTAGCGCCTGCACCCCTGGACCTCCCCGCCGCGTCCCGACTTCGCCGCCTTCCTAGCCGCCCGCTGCCGTCGAGGCCAGCATTGCCATCCCGGATCCCGGGCGATAGGCTTTCGCCATGCGCCGGCAGAGCATCTCTGCAGGGTGTCATCCGACATTGTCCGGGGACGGGACGAACGGGGTGGCGGCCGCAGTGGCTGGCGACAGGGCACCTGCCTGAGGAGGGAACACGTGAAGCACCCTGTGGATGTCCATGTGGGCAAACGGGTACGGCATCGCCGTTGGATGATCGGGATGACGCAGCAGCAACTGGCCGAGAAGGTCGGGATCAAGTTCCAGCAGATCCAGAAGTACGAGACCGGAGCCAACCGGATCAGTGCCTCGCGGCTGTGGGACATCGCCGGGGCGCTCGGATCCGAGGTCGGGTATTTCTTCGAAGGGCTGGATGCCGCCGACCTCAGCGATGCGCTCCCGGACCTCATGGCCGACAAGGAAGCGATGGACCTCGTGCGGTGCTACTACGCGATCCCCGAGGCGCAGCGCCGGCGGCTGTTCGATCTCGCCCGCGTCCTGTCGAGCGCGGCGTGAGCCGGGGGGCGGGGCCGGGGCCGGCGCTGGCCGAGGAACTCGTCGCCACCGCCCACAGGCTCGCCGATGCCGCCCGCGAGGCCACGCTGAAACACTTCCGAAGCGACGGATTGTCGGCGGACAACAAGGACTTGCGTGGATTCGACCCGGTGACTGCCGGCGACCGGGAATGCGAGGCCGCGATGCGCGCGATCCTGGCCGAGATCCGGCCCGATGACGGGATACTGGGCGAGGAGGCCGAGGCGGTCCCGTCGAAATCGGGGCTGACCTGGGTGCTCGACCCGATCGACGGAACCCGCGCCTTCCTCGCCGGAACCCCGACATGGGGCGTGCTGATCGCGGTGTCCGATGACGGCGGCCCGCTCTACGGCCTGATCGACCAGCCCCATATCGGCGAGCGGTTCGAGGGCGGGTTCGGGCGCGCGACCGTCACCGGGCCGCATGGGACGCGGCCCCTTCGCACCCGGCACGGGCGCAATCTGTCCGACGCGATCCTGTTCACGACCTTCCCCGAGGTTGGCACCGACACCGACCGGCGCGGGTTCGAAGCGGTGCGGGACCGGGTGCGGCTGACCCGCTACGGGCTCGACTGCTATGCCTACGCGCTGGTCGCGGCGGGGCACGTGGACCTCGTGATCGAGGCCGGGTTGCAGGCCTACGACGTCGCCGCCCCGATCGCGGTGATCGAGGCCGCGGGCGGCGTCGTCACGGACTGGTCCGGCGGGCCGGTGCATGACGGCGGGCGCGCGCTGGCGGCCGCCAGTCCCGAGATACATGCCGAGGCGCTGAAGATCCTGGGGGAGGCCGGTATTGGCTGACTTCCTGCTCCGCAACGCGCGCCTCGCGCTCGCGATGGACGATGCGGGACGGGAATTCGCGGATGTGGATATCCTTGTGGACAAGGGCGTCATTTTCGCGGTGGGGCAGGGGCTTGCGGCGGACGCTGAGACCATCGACTGCCGCGATTGCCTGGTCACGCCGGGGCTGGTCAACACGCATCATCACCTGAACCAGACGATGACTCGCGCGGTGCCCGGCGCGCAGGATGCGCTGCTGTTCGGCTGGTTGCGGCGGCTCTACCCGATCTGGGCGCGGATGGGGCCGGAGCACATCCGCGTGTCGGCGCTGGCCGGGCTGGCGGAACTGGCCCTGTCGGGCTGCACGCTGACTTCGGACCACCTCTATCTCTACCCGAACGGGTCGCGGCTCGACGACAGCATCGCCGCCGCGGCGGAGATCGGGCTGCGCTTCCATCCGACCCGCGGCGCCATGTCGATCGGCGAAAGCGACGGCGGCCTGCCGCCCGACAGCCTAGTGGAACTAGAGGCCGCGATCCTCGACGATTGCATCCGGGTCATCGACGCCTTCCACGACCCCGCGCCGGGGTCGATGTGCCGGGTCGGGGTCGCGCCGTGCTCGCCCTTCTCCGTCAGCCGGGAACTCATGCGGGACGCCGCGCTGCTTGCGCGCGACAAGGGCGTGATGATGCACACGCATCTTGCCGAGAACGACGAGGACGTCGCCTACTCCCTGGAGAAATTCGGTTGCAGACCAGGTGATTACGCCGAGGACCTGGGCTGGACGGGCGATGACGTCTGGCACGCCCATTGCGTCAAGCTCGACCCGTCCGAGATCGCGCTTTTCGCGCGAAGCGGCACCGGCGTCGCGCATTGCCCGTGCTCGAACTGCCGCCTGGGATCGGGGATCGCGCCGGTGCGTGCGATGCGGGATGCGGGCGTGAAGGTCGGGCTCGGCGTCGACGGGTCGGCGTCCAACGACAGCGGCAACCTCGTGCAGGAGGCGCGGCAGGCCATGCTCCTGCAACGGGTCACCCGCGGCGCGGACGCCATGAGCGCGCGGGAAGCGCTGCGGATCGCGACCCGGGGCGGGGCGGAGGTCCTGGGACGCGACGATTGCGGACAGCTTGTTCCGGGCTTCCGGGCGGATATCGCGATCTGGGATCTATCCGGGGTCGAAAGCGCCGGGTCGTGGGACCCCGCCGCGCTGCTGCTTGCCGGGCCGCCGCGAGTGAAGCACCTGCTTGTCGAGGGCCGCCACGTGGTGCGGGACGGGCACATCACGACCCTTGACCTGCCGAAGGTACTTGAGGCGCAGCGACGGCTGGCGCTCGAACTCGGGTCCTGAACAGGGTTGCCCACAGAATCACGGCCGATTGGTAACATAATCCATTGATGATTTCGCACATGGAATCCGTCGGTTTGGCGTTTCACCCCCCGTAAGTTTACACCGAGCGACTTTCTTAACTTTTCGGAAACCAAACCACCCACAGCACGCCCGCTCATGCCGGAAATCCGCCGATGAACCGGGTCCGACCGCAAACGTGAACGGCTGGCCTGTTGCGGAGGATGCGCGCGCGGCCGCACACTCGGCCCGAGCGAAGGGAGAACCGCAATGCGCCTGTCAGCCCTGTTCCTGACGATCCTTCTGGCCCTTGCCGGATGCAACCAGAACACCGGCCCGGTCCCCGTCGGCGCGACGCCCGGCCGGGTCTCCGCCGGAACTACGTTCAGCATCGCGCAGGCGGCGGCGCTCCTTTCGCTGGAGCGGGCGAACGCGGGCGTGGCCCCGGTGGTGCAGAACGCGGCGCTTCAGGCCGCGGCGCAGGCCCATGCCAACGATCTCTACGACAGCAACACCTTCTCCCACACCGGCAGCCGCGGCTCGACCATGTCGAGCCGGATCCAGTCGGCGGGCTACACCGCCTGCTTCGCCGCCGAGAACATCGCGCAAGGCCAGCCCGACGTCCGCAGCGTGATCGCAAGCTGGCGGACATCGTCCGGCCACTACCAGAACATGGTCAACGCGCAGGTGACGCAGTTCGGCTTCGCACGGGCCGGGACGATCTGGGTGCTGGTACTGGCGCGGCCCTGCTAGGCGGGGCTCACGCGACCGGCGGCAGGGTCGCCAGAAGCTCGCCGTAGTAGTCGAGGTGAAGCGTTCCGATGCGCGCGCCGCCGCCAGCGCCGCCCGGTGCGGCGAGGAACGGCGGGACGTCCCATGACCGCCCGCGATGCGCGATCACGAGCCGAGGCAGCGAGGTCAGGGGCGCATCGACCTGCAGGACGATGTCGTTTCCGGACAGGGCGACGGCCCCGATTTCCCGTGCGCCGTCAAGGCGTTCGCCGATGGTCGGGCGGGTCAGGAACCCGCCGAGGAAATGGTTGGTGGCGATCCTGTCCTCCTCGATCACGTGCACGCGCTGGCTGAGATCGGCAGCGAAGGACCGGCCGCCCGCGGCGATGCGCACGCGGTCGATCCGGACCGAGCCGCCGCTCGCGCCACGGTAGCGGACGAAATCCCGGGATTCGGGCAGGCTTTCCTCCGCGACTGCGGGCAGCGCGGGGAGGAGAAGGGATCCGGCGATGAGGGCCAGGCCCTGTCGGCGGGTGAGGGTATCTCGCGTCATGTCTGCCTCCGACGTTTTGTCGGGGAGGATAGCATGGCCGCGAAGCGCGCGTCAGTGGGCCGGCGCGCCATCGGCGGAAACGTGATCGCGGCGGCCCGTGGACCGCCCCGAACCGATCAGTTCTTCGACTTGTCGACCATCTTGCCGGCCGAGATCCACGGCATCATGCCGCGCAGCTTCTCGCCGACCTGCTCGATCTGGTGTTCGTCGTTCAGGCGGCGGGTAGCCTTGAACATCGGCTGGCCGACCGCGTTTTCCTGCATGAAGTCTCGCACGAACTTGCCGGTCTGGATATCCGACAGGACCTCCTTCATCCGCTTCTTGGTCTCGTCGTAGGGCAGGATGCGCGGGCCCGAGACATACTCGCCGTATTCGGCGGTGTTCGAGATCGAGTAGTTCATGTTCGCGATGCCGCCCTCGTAGATCAGGTCCACGATCAGCTTCACCTCGTGCAGGCACTCGAAATAGGCCATCTCGGGCTCGTACCCGGCCTCGACCAGCGTCTCGAAGCCCATGCGGATCAGCTCCACGAGGCCGCCGCACAGCACCGCCTGTTCGCCGAACAGGTCGGTTTCGCATTCCTGGCGGAAGTTGGTTTCAATGATGCCGGACCGGCCGCCGCCGATGGCGGAGCAGTAAGAGAGGCCGAGTTCCAGCGCCTTGCCGGACGCGTCGTTGTGAACGGCGACGAGGCAGGGGACGCCGCCGCCCTTGGTGTATTCGCCGCGCACGGTGTGGCCGGGCCCCTTCGGTGCCATCATGATGACGTCGACGCCGGGCTTCGGCTCGATCAGGCCGAAATGCACGTTGAGTCCGTGGGCGAAGGCGATCGCCGCGCCTTCACGCAGGTTGTCGTGCACGTACTGCTTGTAGGTCGCGGCCTGGAGTTCGTCGGGCATGGTGAACATGATGAGGTCGCACCACGCGGCGGCCTCGGCGATGCCCATGACCTGAAGCCCTTCGCCCTCGGCCTTGGCCTTCGACGGCGAGCCATCGCGGAGCGCCACGACGACATTCTTCGCGCCGCTGTCGCGCAGGTTCAGCGCGTGGGCATGGCCCTGGGAGCCGTAGCCCAGGATCGCAACCTTCTTGTCCTTGATGAGGTTGATGTCGCAGTCACGGTCATAGTAGACGCGCATGTTTCTTCCTTCCTTCGGGTCTCTCCGCCCTCTGCGGGGTGAGCGCAGGATAGGCATCCGGTCGCGATACGGCTTTCAATCCCCCGCCAGATCGGGCATCAGTCGAAGAAATCATTCGCCGGATGGCTGAATAAAGGTTGATTAATGCTCGATGACATCGACAGGCGTATCCTGCGCCAGATGCAGGCGGAGCCGGACCTGAGCGGCGCGGAACTGGCCGAGCGGGCGGGCGTGACCTCCGCGACCTGCTGGCGACGGCTGGAGAAGCTCCGCGAGGCAGGCGTCCTTCGTGGTATCCGCGCGGTGATCGACTGGCGCGCGCTCGGCTACGCGGTGGAGGTGTCGCTCCGCATCACGCTGGACAAGACCGAACCGCGCGCCTTCGACGACTTCATCGCCGCGGCGCGCGAGATCCCGGAGGTGCTGGAGATCCAGACGTTCCTCGGCCAGGTCGACGTGCGGCTCCTGCTGATCGCGCGCGACCTCGCCCATTACCAGGAGCTTTACCGGGAACGCATCCTCACCCTGCCGCACATTGCGGACCTGGAGGCGCTGATGCATGTCGCGCGGATCAAGACCGACGGGACGGTACCGCTGTGACGCTCGACCTAGACGAGACCGACCGGGCGATCCTGCGGCACCTGTCAGAGGACGCGGAGCTTTCGGCCTCCGCGCTCGGGCGGCGGGTCGGGCTGTCTCAGCCCGCGGCGTGGCGTCGGGTGCAGCGGCTGGAACAGGCAGGGGCGCTGGCGGGGCGGCGGCTCGACCTCGACCTCGCCGCGCTCGGGTTCGGGGTGACGGTGTTCTTGGGCGTGAAGATCGGCACGAAGGGGCGGGTCAGCCTCGCGGATTTCGAACGCGCGGTGGCGGCGATCCCCGAAGTGCAGACAATCGAGCACATCCTCGGCGCCTACGATTACCGCCTTCGGGTGACGGCACGGGACCTGGCGGATTTCGAGCGGGTGCTCCGGCGGCGGATCATGACGTTGCCGGGCGTGGCGAACGTGGACGCGAACGTGATGCTGTCCGAGGAACGCCTGCCCGGCCCTCTCTAGACGCTGCGGCCGAGACCGAGGCGCATGACCCCCCGGCGAAGCGGCGCGATGTCGTGCAGAAGGGCGGTCGCCCGCGCCCTGGCCTGCCGCAGCGGTTCCGCCCCGGCCATCGAGGCGCGGTTGAGCGCGTCTATCCCCGCGACGCGGGCGGCGAGGTCCGGGCGGCGGCGGCGGGCGTAGCTGTCGAGCATTGTGGGGCTGCCGAGGTCGCCAGGTGCGGCAGCGGCGAGATCGCAGAGCGTGGCGATGTCGGCGAGGCTCATGTTCAGGCCCTGCGCCCCAATCGGCGGCACCGCGTGCGCGGCCTCCGCGATCAGCGCGAGCCGCGGTCCGGTCAGCCGTTCGGCAAGCTGGCTGACGATCGGCCAGACGCCGACGGGCGAGGCGAGCGTGAGCGGGCCGAGCAGGCCACCGGACCGTTCGGTCGCGGCTTCGGAAAACGCCTTGGCGGGCAAGGCGGCAAGGCGGTTGGCCTCGGGGCCGCGGGTCATCCAGACGACGGCGGAACACGGCGCGCCGTCGCGGTCGGACAAGGGGACGAGGGTGAATGGCCCGCCGTCGCGGTGGATCTCGGTCGAGACGTTGCCGTGCGGTTCGGGGTGGGTGACGGCGAAGCTGAGCGCGGACTGGCCGTAGCGCAGGGTATGGACCCCGATCCCGGCCTCGCGGCGCAGGGAAGAATTCCGGCCGTCGGCGGCGACCACCAGCCGTGCCCGCAGCCGCGCGCCGTCCGACAGCGTGACCAGCACTTCCCGGTCGCGGGCGAGCGTCGCGCCGGTCCCGGTTCCGAGCCGCAGCTCGACGCCCGGTGCCGCCGACAGGAGCGCCATCGCCTCCCGCCGGATCAGCCAGTTTGGAAGGTTCCAGCCGAACGGCGCGTCGGAGATGTCGGCGGCATCGAAATCATGGCGGGCGAGGCTGCCGTCGGGGCGAAGTTCCGCGATGGCCATGCGGGCGAGCGGCGTGGCGTGGGGTGCGAGCCGGTCCCAGAGCCCGACGCGGTCGAGCAGCGCCTGCGCCGGTTGCAGGAAGGCGGTGGTGCGAAGATCCGCGCCCGGCGCGGTCTCCTCGGTCACCGGCGGCGCCGGGTCGGTCAGCGTGACGGTGAACCCCTCGGCCGCGAAGGCCGCCGCGGCGATCAGGCCCGCGGGGCCGCCGCCCGAGACGAGGATATCGGTGCCGGTCATGTCCATGGGGGGAAGATAGGGCGCGGTGCCGGGCCGGTCCAAGCGACACTCCGTCCCGTCACGCCAGCCGGCCGAGGAAGTCCGCGAGGTCGTCGGTATGATGGTGGACATGGGGCGCGGGTTCGGCCTCCGCCGCGACGTGGACCGTGCGCATCCCCATCTCGTGCGGGACGGCGAGGTTGCGGGCATCGTCCTCGAACATCGCGGCGCGGGCGGGGTCGAGCCCGTCGGTGCCGAACACGGCCTCGAACGCCGCGCGCTCGGGCTTGGGCCGGAACCGCGCCTCCGCGACGCCGTAGACCGCGTCGAACAGCCCCGACAGGCCCCGCCGCGCGATCACTTCGCGCGCGTAATCCGCGGTGCCGTTGGTGTAGACGATCCGGCGGCCGGGCAGGGCGGCGATGGCGCCGGCAAGGCCCGGGTCCGGCTCCAGCACGGTGAAGTCGATGTCGTGGACCTCGGTCAGGTAGCCGTGCGGGTCGACGCCGTGGTTGTCCATCAGCCCGGCGAGCGTGGTGCCGTGTATCTGCCAGTAGCGACGGCGCAACTCGTCGGCCTCGTCCCGGCCGAGGCCGAGCTCGCGCATCACCCAGTCGGTCATCCGGGCGCTGACCTGCGGGAACAGCGGGGTCGCCGGCGGGTAGAGCGTGTTGTCGAGGTCGAAGACCCAGGTTTCGACGTGGGAAAAGGCGTCGTGCGGCATGGTGCCGCCGTAGCGCGGGCGCGGCGGCGGGGCAAGCGGGTTGCCCTCGCGCGCACCGCGACCTAGCGTCTGCGGACCCGGGGGGATGGGACATGGCCACCAAGAAACCGCCGAACAAGGACGCCTACGACCTGATCCTGGAGGCGATCGACGTCGGGCTCTACCGCCCGGGCTCGCGGCTGGTGGAATCGGAGTTGGCGGAGCGGTTCGGGGTCAGCCGGACGCCGATCCGCGAGGCGTTGCAGCGGCTCGAGACGCAATCGCTCCTGGCCCGCGACGGCCGGTCGCTGATCGTCGCCTCGCTCGACCATGCCGCGACGGCGGAGCTTTATACCGTGCGGGCGGAGCTGGAGGGGCTGGCGGCACGCCTCGCGGCACAGCACGCGACGCCGGAGGAGGTCAAGGTGCTCGGCGACATGGTCACCGCGGACCACGCCCTGCTCGGCGATCCGCAGGCCCTGTCACGCGCCAACCGGCGGTTCCACAAGCAGATCCATCTTGCCAGCCACAACCGCTACCTCGTGCAGCAGCTCGACCTCGTGCATCGCTCGATGGCGCTCCTCGCGACGACCTCGCTCGCGGCGGAAGGGCGGGGCGAGGCCGCTTTGGCCGAACACCGGGCCATCGTGGATGCCATCGCCGCGCGGGACGGCGAGACGGCGGCGCGGGCGTTGAAGGACCATCTGAGCCGCGCCTTCGAGGTACGGCTGAAGGAGGAGGCCGCGGCTCAGATGGCGAAGGCGCCGGGAGAGAGGGCGCCGTAACGGCCGTGGGTCGTCTTGGCCCAGTAGAACGGCCGGATCACGAGGTCGATGATGGCGGCGAAGGACGCGATCGTGGCGAGCGGGAAGTAGAGCAGGAGTAGCGGCACGAAGCGGCGGTGACGCCGCAGGTGCGGCGCGGCGCAGGCGGTCCAGGGCAGTGCCAGCGTGACCACCAGCGCCATGGCGAAGGCGACCGCGATGGCGGTGGCGGCCCCGGCCGGAAGCGCTTCGGCCAGCGGGTGCGGGATGCCGAGCGGGATCAGCGCAAGCGACCACAGGAGCGGCGCGGTGAAGAAGCCCGCCACGGTGCCGAGGAACTGCGCCTGCAACCCGATGAACCGCCGCGGACCGAGATCGCGCCACAGCGCGAGCGGCTGGCGCATCGCCGTCGCCCAGGTGATCGCGTAGCCCTTGAGCCAGCGCGACCGCTGCCGGATCCAGGGCCAGAACGCCGATGTCGCCTCCTCGAAGGTGGTTGTCTCGATGATCTCGGTCCGGTAGCCGGCGCGGGCGAGGCGAAGGCCCAGTTCGGCGTCCTCGGTGACGTTGTGAGCGTCCCAGGCGCCGACGCGGATCAGCGCATCGCGGGAAATGAACACCGTGGTCCCGCCGAGCGGCACGGTCAGCCCGAGCTCCGCCACGCCGGGCAGCAGCAGGCGGAACCAGGTCGCGTATTCCAGCGTGAAGCACCGGCTGAGCCAGTTGTGACCGGAGTTGTAGTAGTCGAGCTGCCCCTGCAGGCAGGCAAGCCCCGGCGGCGCGGAGGCGAACCGGGCGGCCACCCGGCGCAACTGGTCGGGCTCGGGCGCGTCCTCGGCGTCGTAGATGCCGACGATGGCCCCTCGGGCGAAGGGCAGGGCGTAGTTCAGGGCACGCGGCTTGGTGCGCGGGGTGCCGGCGGGCACGGCGATGGCGCGGGTCCAGAACGGCAGGTCGAGCGCGGCGAGCGCGGAGGCGGTGGTGTCGTCGTCCTCTTCCAGCACGAAGATCACGTCGAGCCGGTCGCGCGGGTAGTCGAGCCGGGACAGGCGGGCGAGAAGCTTGTCCGCTATGTCCTGTTCGCGGAACAGCGGGACGAGGATGGTGATGACCGGGTCGGCCTCGATCGGGACCGCGGCGGAGATGTCGGCGGCAGCCGGTCCGCTTGCGCTGTCGGGCGCTGCGGCCCACGCGGCGACCTTGAGCGCCATGTTCACGATGAACACGAGACCGGCGAAGCCGAACATTGCGACCTGTGCGGCGAGCGTGGCGGCGAGCGCGAGCAGGGTCAGCGCGAGCGAGGCGGTGAAGATCCAGTGGCCGAATTCCACCCCGCTCCAGACCCGGCAGCTCGTCGCCTGGGGCGCACGGCTTTCGGCGCTGCGGGCGAGCGCCGCGCCGTAGCGGTAGCCGATCTCGGCCGTGACCTGGTCGCGGGGTGCGAGGGCGATCACCACCCTTTCCCCCGGCAGGGCGCCCCGGATCTCGGCGGCGAGGTCGGGGCGGCAGGTGGCGACCACGAGGATGTCGCCGTTCCGCGCGTAGGGCACCGCGCCGAGCGCGACCGCGGTTTCCGGCCCTAGCAGCGGGGCCAGCCCCGGATCGCTCGGGTCCGTGGCGAGATCGAGAAGCCGCGTGCCGTCCGACAGTGCCAGCGCGGCAAGCGCGGTGCGTTCGGGCACCGACCCGTCGAGCACCAGCCGGCGCGCGTAGGCACCCGCCGTTTCGAGGGGGCGAGGCAGGCGGGACGGGTTGTCGTCGGGAAGCGCGCCCACGGACAGGAGCGCGTGCATCACGTTCGGCGCCCTGCTGTCATGCGGCGTCGCTACCGGGTCCTGCACGGCCGCGAGCTGAAGCCCGCCCGCGCCGCGCCGACCCGCCGGAGAGAAGGTAATATCACTCACGTTGGCCCCGACTCGTAGAACGGGACCAAAAGACGGTTAATTCCTTAAGAGAGGATTAACCGCGCCCTCCGGGAGGGTGCCGCTCAGGCGGGTTCGGTCGCGTTGCCGGCCCGTTCGGCCTCCAGCGCCGCGACGAACCGCTCGAACAGGTAGAAGCTGTCCTGCGGGCCGGGGCTTGCCTCGGGGTGGTACTGCACCGAGAAGACCGGGCGATCCTTCAGCCGGATGCCGCAGTTGGACCCGTCGAACAGGCTGACATGGGTTTCGACCACGTCGGCGGGCAGCGACTGGCTGTCGACGGTGAAGCCGTGGTTCATCGAGGTGATCTCGACCTTGCCGGTTTCCAGGTCCTTCACCGGGTGGTTCGCGCCGTGGTGGCCGTGGTTCATCTTGACCGTGCGCGCGCCGAGCGCGAGCGCGAGCATCTGGTGGCCGAGGCAGATGCCGAACACCGGCAGCCCGCGGTCGAGCACCTCGCGGATCATCGGCACCGCGTATTCCCCCGTCGCCGCCGGGTCGCCGGGGCCGTTCGACAGGAACACGCCCTCGGGGGCGTGCGCCAGCACCTCCTCCGCCGTCGCGGTCGCGGGCAGAACGGTCACGTCGCATCCCGCCGAGGCGAGGCAGCGCAGGATGTTCCGCTTCGCGCCGTAGTCGATGGCGACGACCTTGTGGCCGGGGCCCTCGCGCCTGGGAAACCCGTCCGGCCAGGCCCACCGCATCTCGTCCCACCTGTAGCTTTGCGCGCAGGTCACGTCCTTCGCGAGGTCGAGCCCGGTCAGCCCGCGGAAGCCGCGCGCGGCGGCGACCAGCCGTTCGAGATCGAAGTTGCCGTCGGGGTCGTGGCTGAGCGCGACATGCGGTGCGCCCTGCTGCCGGATCGCGCGGGTCAGCCGGCGGGTATCGACGCCGCCGATCCCGATCCGTCCCCGCGCGGCGAGCCATTCCTGCAACCGGCCGGTCGCGCGCCAGTTCGACGGCTCGGTCGGGTCCCACTTCACCACCATCCCGGCGGCCACCGGATCGGCGGTCTCGTCGTCCTCGGGGGTGACGCCGGTATTCCCGATATGGGGGAAGGTGAAGGTCACGATCTGCCCGGCATAGGAGGGATCGGTCATGATCTCCTGGTAGCCGGTCATCGCGGTGTTGAAGCACAGCTCCGCCGTGGTCTCGCCGGTCGCGCCGAAGCCCTGGCCGTAGAACACGGTTCCGTCGGCGAGGGCGAGGCAGGCGGTCGGGCGGGTGGTCATGGCGGCGGCTCCGGTCTGAGGCGCCCGGGTGGCGGCCGGGCAAATCCGCGGGAACCTATGCCTGGCCTGCCCGCGGGTCAAGGTTGTGGATGGGGATCGGAGTCAGTATAGGCCGGTGCCTGACGAACAGGATCGGAGACGCTGCGAGATGAGCGTGCGGGAACGGATCAGCGCGGGGCTGAAGGACGCCATGCGGGAGCACGACAAGATTCGGGTTTCCACGCTTCGGCTCATCAACGCGGCGATCAAGGACCAGGACATCAACGCCCGCGGCGAGGGCCGCACGCAGGGCGTCGACGAGGCCGCGGTGATGGCGATCCTGGGCAAGATGGTGAAGCAGCGCCAGGAAAGCGCCCGCGCCTACGAGGAAGGCGGGCGGCTGGAGCTTGCCGAGCAGGAACGCGCGGAAATCGCGGTGATCGAGGATTTCCTGCCCCGTCAGCTCGACGAGGACGAGATCGAGGCCGCCATCGGCGCCGCGATCTCGGAGGCCGGGGCGACCACGATCAAGGACATGGGCAAGGTCATGGGCATCCTGAAGGCGAAATACGCCGGGCGGATGGACTTCGGTACCGTTGGTCCGCAGGTGAAGAACCGGCTGGCCTGAGCCGGCCGGGGGCGGCGCGAAACCGCGCTTCCGCCGACCTCGGGCAAGGGATCGGACCTCGTGGGCGCGGCGCGCTCCGGCGCGTTCCGGCCCACATCCAAGATGACCGGGACGGCGATCGGGCGGTTCAGGCCGCCCGCAGGTTCTCGTCCAGCGTCGCCTTGAGCCGCAGGCGTTCGCCCGGGGTGAGAAACGCGCCGAGTTCGATCTCGCGCCCCGCGCCCGACAGCGTCAGGTAGTTCGGCACCGGGCCGCCGTTCTCGTGGAGCGAGACGCGGACCCAGTAGGGGTTCGCTTCCCAGTCGCGGGGCGGCTTGCGGGGGTCGTGACGCTCGATCCGCAGCCGGTCGTCCCAGAGCGTGACTTCCTCGTAGAGGTCCATGTCGCGCCAGGACCGCGTCAGCGCCCGCCAGATCGCCCAGAGCGCGGCGCAGACGAAGGGCAGTAGACCCCAGAAGATCGACGTCCCGAGCACCGAGAACAGCGGCATGAAGATCAGCGCAGCGGTCGTGCCGATGAACCAGACGAACCCTTCCGGCGTCAGCGACTTGTAGGGGGTGAGGATAAGGTGCAGGCGCGGCCCGTCGCGGTCCCCGGTCGCTGCGATTTCGCCCGCATCACGGATCGGCATCGGATCACCTCCGTCCCGAAATGCGGCGGACGAGCGCGAGCACCACGGTCACCGCCAGCACCACCATACCCGCGGATGCCAGGACCCCGCCGATGGAGAACACGGTCGCCGCGGTCTCGAAGCTGTCGGCGTAGTCGGTGTACCGGCGGGGCATGTCCCCCCGGAACCACACGACTTGCTGTCCGGCGAAGGTGAGAACGCTGCCCGCGAGGAGCATCCAGAGCGCGGCGTGGCCCGCGATGGAAAGCCAGCGGTGACGGACCGGACGGACGAGCGCGTAGAACAGCGTCGCGGCGATGGCGAGGACGAAACCGGCGGTCAGTATGTAGTGGGTGTGCGCGACGACGTAGTAGGTGTCGTGAGTGGCGCGAACGGTGCTGTACCGGGATGTACCGATCCCGATGGCGGTTCCGAGGGCGACGAGGCCGCCCCCGGCAATGAGCAAGAGCCAATCATGCAGTCCGAAGCTTCGCTGCATGGCCGCCCGTCAGTGGCTCGGATGCCTGTCCCACATCTCGCGCGTCGGAAGATCCTCGAAGGTGTGCTCCGGCGGCGGGTTCGGCAGGGTCCATTCCAGCGTGTCGGCATGTTCGCCCCAGTAGGCCGGCTGCGTCACGCGCTTGCCCGCGAACAGGGTGTAGAACACGATCCCGATGAAGAACACGAAGCTTATGAAGCTGAGGATCGCGCCCCAGGAACTGACCCAGTGCCAGAGGTGGAAGGCCTCGGGGTAGTCGATGTAGCGCCGCGGCATGCCCTGGCGGCCCAGGAAGTGCTGCGGGAAGAACGTCACGTTCACACCGATGAAGAACAGCCAGAAGTGCAGCTTGCCGGCCCATTCGGGATACTGGCGCCCGCTCATCTTGCCGATCCAGTAGTAGACCCCGGCGAAGATGCCGAAGACCGCACCGATGGACATGACGTAGTGGAAGTGCGCCACGACGTAGTAGGTGTCGTGGTAGGCCCGGTCCACGCCGGCCTGCGACAGGACGATGCCGGTCACGCCGCCGAAGGTGAACAGGAAGATGAAGCCGATCGCGAACAGCATCGGCGTCTTGAACTCGATCGAGCCGCCCCACATCGTCGCGATCCACGAGAACACCTTCACGCCCGTGGGCACCGCGATGACCATCGTCGCGACCATGAAGTAGGCCTGCTGCGTCAGGGTCATGCCGGTGGTGTACATGTGGTGCGCCCAGACGACGAAGCCGAGGCCGCCGATCGCCACCAGCGCGTAGACCATCGGCAGGTAGCCGAAGATCGGCTTCTTCGAGAAGGTCGAGACCACGTGGCTGATGATGCCGAAGGCCGGCAGGATCACGATGTAGACCTCGGGGTGCCCGAAGAACCAGAAGATGTGCTGGAACAGGACCGGGTCGCCGCCGCCGGCGGCGTCGAAGAACGCGGTGCCGAAGTTGCGGTCGGTCAGGAGCATGGTGATCGCGCCCGCGAGAACCGGCAGCGACAGGAGCAGCAGCCACGCGGTCACGAACACCGACCACGCGAACAGCGGCACCTTGTGCAGGGTCATGCCCGGCGCGCGCATGTTGAGGAAGGTGGTGATGAAGTTGATCGAGCCGAGGATCGACGACGCACCCGAGACGTGGATGGCGAAGATCGCGAAGTCCACGGACAGGTCGCCCTGTGTGGATAGTGGCGCGTACAGTGTCCAGCCCGGACCGGCGCCGTTGCCCACGAAGACCGAGCAGAAGGCGAGCGCGGTGCCCGCGACGTACATCCAGTAGCTGAGGTTGTTCAGGCGCGGGAACGCCATGTCCGGCGCGCCGATCATCAACGGCATGAAGTAGTTGCCGAACCCGCCGAAGAGCGCGGGGATGACCACGAAGAACATCATCAGGACGCCGTGACCCGTGATCATCACGTTCCACAGGTGCCCGTCAGGGTCGCCATCCAGCGTGTTCTTGAGCTCGGCGAGCGCCGAGAAGGCCTCGGGGCTGGGCGCGGCGGCCATCGCGGTGTCCAGCACGTCCACGGCCTCGGCCCTGGCGCGGCCCTCGATCACGATCTGGCCGGCGTCGTTTGCCGACAGCGCCGTCAGCGCCGACTGGAGCGACGACAGCTCCGATTCGGCGTATCCGCCGACCGCAGACAGTGCCTCGCCGGTATTGGCGAAGAGACCGTCGATGGTCTCGGTCGTGGCGGTGTAGGGGATGTACATGTACTGCGTGCCGGGCTCCATGAGCTCCAGCCGCATGTAGACCGTGAAAAGAACCGAGATCAGGCCCACCACACCGGCGGTGAACAGGTAGAGGATCCCGATGTCCTTGTGGTTGGTGGACATGAACCAGCGGGTGAAGAACCCGCGATCGTCGTGTCCGTGATCCGAGATGGCGGCGTCGGCCATGTCTCACGTCTCCCCTAGGAAAGTCCCTTGGCGCGCGGGGAACCGCTGCGCCGTCATTGTCCCGGTTTTAGGGCGCGGGGCGGGGCTGCGCAACGGCAAGGGCGCGGGCCGGGGGGTGAAAAATTGCCACGGGGTCAGAGCCAGATCGCGACGATGAGCGCGAGCGCCCCGGCGATCGGCAGAACCGCCACCGCGGCCCACAGGCCGTCGCGCGACAGCATCGCCAGGCAGATCAGGCAGACCGCGAGCGCGAGCAGCGACGAGGAGAACGGCACCAGTTCGAGGAACGGCATCGTGATCCCGGCGATGGCGGCCACGAGTTCCAGGATCTTCGCCGCCGGGCGGCTGGTGAGGAAAGCCAGCCGCCGGCCGGAATGGCGGTCGAACCAGCGCGCGGAGGGGCGCAGGTAGCGGATCGCCCCGGCCAGCCGGTCGCCGCGGATGGTCCGGTCGAGGATCAAGCCGGGCAGCCACAGGTGATGCCGCCCGATCGCCATCTGGATCGCGACGAGGAAGATCATCGTGCCGAAGATCGTCGGCAGGAACGGGATGCCGGAAAGCGGCGACAGCACGATCAGGGCGGGAACGAGGAGCGCGGGCACGAAACTACGCTGGCCGAACGCCTCCAGCAGCTCGCGCATGGTCACGTTCTCGGATTTCGCGCTGTCGAGCAGGCGGTCGAGCACCGGGCCGAGCGCGCCGGCCGGCGCGCACTGGTCCGAACCGCCGGTTTCGAGTGGAACGTCTGTCATGGAGCGGACCCGAAGCGGCCCCTTTCGATCATTACGCGACCGTCATTGCGGCGGAGGGGCGACCTGCTCGGTCTCGGTCATTTCGCGGGCGGTCCGGAGCGACAGGTCGGTGACCGCCGCGGCGATCATCAGGCACAGGCCCGACAATGCCCCGACGAGCATCATGATCTCCAGGGAGTCGTTTCGCTTCGGCCCGTTCGCCATCGTGGCTGTCACCCTGCTCCGGTGCGCCCCCGATCGCAGACATAGAACGAACGGCGACAATTTACACCAGACCGGGCGAACGTTTCCGTCCCGATGGCAATTATCCGCCGATCAAACTGCAAGGCGGTCCACTGATTCCGTTAACGATTTCCGCGACGCGGCATTCAACTTGAAGCGGTCCGCGGTGTTTCGCTGACGGCCTCCGGGGTCGGAAACGCCGTTGGAAACGTGCGTTTCAGGGCCACGTCGAGGTCGTCCATCGTCACCGGCAGACCGAGGTCGACGAGGCTTGTGACGCCGTGGCCCGAGATGCCGCAGGGCACGATGCCGTCGAAGTGCGACAGGTCCGGCTCCACGTTGATCGAGATGCCGTGGAAGCTGACCCATTTCCGCAGGCGGACACCGATGGCGGCGATCTTGTCCTCCCGCCCGGTGCCGTCGGGCAGGGGCGGCTTTTCCGGCCGGCGGACCCAGACCCCGACCCGGCCCGCCCGCCGCTCGCCGGTGACGCCGAATTCCGCCAACGTCGCGATCACCCAGGCCTCCAGCCCGGAGACGAAGGCGCGGACGTCGCGGCCGCGGGCGCCGACGTCGAGCATGACGTAGACGACGCGCTGTCCGGGGCCGTGATAGGTGTACTGCCCGCCGCGGCGGGTCTGGTACACCGGGAACCGATCCGGGTCGCGCAGGTCAGCGGGATCGGCGGAGGTGCCGGCTGTGTAAAGCGGCGGGTGTTCGAGGAGCCAGACGGCCTCGGACGCCCGGCCCTCGGCGATGGCGGCGGCGCGCGCCTCCATTTCCGACAGGGCGGTTTCGTAGGGCACGGGGCCCGGAGAGATCAGCCAGTCGACCAGGGGACACCTCCTGTGCCGGACCTATTACCGGCGGCGGCGAAGCGCAATCTTCGGGCATCGGGGCGGTTCGACGGGCCCCCGGCCCCGAAACCAGCGCATTTGTGATAGCCCGGACGTGAAACCCCGTGTTAGCGTTTCGGCCATCTGGGAAAAAAGCCATTCCATTACCGGAGGGGATGTCATGATTGCTAAGTTTGTTACCGCCGCGTCCGTCGTCGGCGCCATGTCCTTGCTGCCGGCCGAGCCGGCCCGCGCCGATGCCGGCGATTTTATCGGCGGCGCGATCGTCGGTGGCCTGATCACCGGCGCCATCATCAACAGCAACCAGAACGCGAACCGCGGCAATACCGGCGGCAGCGCCCCGCGCACCTACAGCTCCATCCCCGCGACGCAGCAGGGCCGCGAGACGCAGACCGCGCTGAACTACTTCGGCTACAACGCCGGTTCGGTGGACGGCCAGATCGGTGCCGGCACCCGCGCGGCGATCGAGCGGTTCCAGGCCGATGCCGGGTTCCCGGTCAACGGCCGCGAATTCTCCGCATACCAGTTCTCCTACCTGATGGACGCCTATTACTGGGGCATCAACGGCGGCGCGGCGCAGACGAGCCTTGCGGGCCGCCCGCTTCTCGCTGCCTACCGCCAGAGCCTCACGGCTCCGGTGCAGCAGGCGGTGACGCCGCCGGTCGCCCCGCCGCCGACCACGGTGATCGTGAACGCGCCGCAGCCGCAAGGCGGGACCCCGGCCGCGCCGCCGCCGACGACGACGATCGTCGCCGCCCCGGTCGAGGCCGCCGCGCCCGCGCCCGCCGCGCTGCCGAACCTGTTCCAGGGCGGGTCTCAGCAGGCCTCGCTCGCCAACCGCTGCAACGCGGTGATGCTGCAGACCACCACGAACGGCGGCTACACCACGCTGGCCACGATGACAGACGCGAACTTCACGCTTGAAGAACAGTTCTGCGTCGCACGGTCCTATGCCATCAGCGAGGGCGAGGACCTGATCCAGGACATCACCGGCCTGACCGCGGCCCAGATCTCCGAACAGTGCTCGGCCTTCGGTGACATGCTCGGCGCGCAGGCCGACGCGGTGTCGCTCCTGCCGCAGACCGAGGCCGTGGCGCAGACCCGTGAATTCGCGCTCGGCACCGGCATCAGCCCGGTCGACCTGTCGCGCACCGCGAAGGTCTGCCTCGCCATCGGCTACCGCGAGGACGACATGCGCCTCGCCGTCGGCTCCGCGCTGCTCCTGACCGCGCTCGGCGAGACGCCCTACGGCGAGCTTCTCGGCCATCACCTCGTGCAGGGCTTCGGCACCACCAACCGCCGCGACCTCGCGACCCAGTGGTTCGAGGCCAGCCTGACCGCGCTCGAGGACGGCGCGACGCCGGTCTTCATGCCGGGCCAGCCCGAGCGGGTGGCGCTTCTGAGGGCGGCGACCGGGCAGCTGACCGGGACCGGCTCGGCCGTGCCGCAACCGACCCCGGCCGCGGCCAGCCAGGAAGAGGTGACGGTGCCGACCTTCGGCTTCGTCGACAACTGATCCCCGAACCCCCCGGGAACCGCCACGGCTGCGCGGTTTCCGGGGTCGGGCGGGTTTCACTCACCCGCCCATCCTGCCCCGGCGGGATGCCCCGATTTTTCCGCCGGTCCCCCCTTCACATCGCCGGATCGCTCGGATAAGACGCGCGAACGTCAAGGATCGTGCGGTCGTGGCGGAATTGGTAGACGCGCAGCGTTGAGGTCGCTGTGGGGTAACTCCCGTGGAAGTTCGAGTCTTCTCGACCGCACCATTCCCTTTCCCCGGGCAGGCGCAAGCCACGGGAAACAAGGCGAAATCCCGCTACAGACAGTCCCCGCTCGCCGCGCCGCGCCAGTGCGCGAGGAAGCCCGCATGTATGACATCATCCCCGATATCCACGGCCAGTCGGCCAAGCTCCGGGCCCGGCTCACGGCGCTCGGCTACGTCGAGAGGGGCGGGGCCTACCGGCATCCCGACCCGGCGCGCAGCGTGGTGTTCCTGGGCGATTTCATCGACCGTGGGCCGGACAATGCCGGGGTGATCGGGATCGTGCGGGCGATTGTAGACGCCGGCACCGCGCGGGCGGTCATGGGTAACCACGAACTGAACGCGATCCAGTACGCCACCGACGATCCCGACACCGGCGACGGGCTCCGTCCGCGGACGGCGAAGAACACGCGGCAGCACGAAACCTTCCTCGCCGAGTTCGCGCTCGGCAGCGCGGCGGCGGCGGAGGCCGTGGCATGGATGCGGACGCTGCCGCTGTTCCTCGATCTCGGTGACCTGCGCGCCGTTCACGCCTGCTGGAGCGACGACCGGATCGCCGCGCTGTCCCGGCTGACGCGGGACGGCGTGCTGGGCGAGGACGACATCTTCCGCACCGTCGCGCCGGGCGATCCGCTGAAAGACCTCGTGGACGACACGCTGAAAGGTCCCGAAACGCCGCTGCCGGACGGCACGGGCTTCCGTGACAAGGACGGGACCTGGCGAGACCGCGTGCGGATCGCCTGGTGGAACCGCGACCCCGGCACATGGCAGGCGTTCTCGATCTCCGTCGACGACCCAGAGGGGCTACCCGACGGCGCGCCGCCCGATCACCTGCGGCCGGACGGCTACGCGGAAACCGCGCCGCCGGTCTTCTTCGGTCACTACTGGCTGAGCGGCCCGCCCGTGTTGCAGGCGCCGAACGCACTGTGTCTCGACTACTCCGCGGGGCGCGACGGGCCGTTGCTGTCATACCTCATGGCGCCGGGGGAGACCGCGCTGCGTCTCGACCGGATCGGCGGCGCGGAGGGATCCCCGCGGGGCGCCTGACCGCACAAGCCATTGGACGGCGGGCGCGTTTTGGTGTTCATCAGGGGGAATGGACCCCGAGAATACAGGGGGCGAAGGAACGAAGCCGTCGACCTCGCCCTTCGCGCCCTTCGCGAACAGACGGTACCTCACCTACTGGCTGACGGGGCTTTCGGCCAATTTCGGCTGGCTCATCACCATGGTCGCGGCGTCGTGGATGATGACCTCGATCGGCGGCACGCCGGAACTGGTGGCGCTGGTGCAGACCTCGATCGCGCTGC
The DNA here is from genome assembly GCA_015689685.1 of Rhodobacterales bacterium HKCCE2091. Classification (GTDB taxonomy): domain Bacteria; phylum Pseudomonadota; class Alphaproteobacteria; order Rhodobacterales; family Rhodobacteraceae; genus HKCCE3408. The sequence goes on from WVSL01000005.1 coordinate 32,630, forward strand.
CGGTGATGCTGTTCTCGTTGCTGGCGGGGGCGCTCGCGGACGTGTTCGGGCGGCGGACAACGGTGCTGTGGTCGCAGTCCTTCCTGCTCGTCGTGTCGGTCGCGCTGGCGGTGGTCAGCTTCCTCGGGCTGCTGGGGCCCGCCGGGCTGCTGGTATTCACCTTCCTGATCGGGACCGGGCGGGCGCTCAATAATCCCGGCTGGCAGACCTTCGTCGGGGAGTTCGTGCCCCGGCGGGAGCTGCCGTCGGCGATCGCGCTCAACTCCGTCGGCTTCAACCTCGCCCGCAGCCTCGGGCCAGCCATCGGCGGGGTGATCGTGGCGACGGTCGGCGCCTTCGCGGCCTTCGCGGTGAACGCGGCGGCGAACCTCGTGGTGCTGTTCGCGGCCTCGCGCTGGCGGAGCGGCGGCGCCGAACGGCAATTGCCGCCGGAACCGGTGGGGGAGGCGATGCTGGCGGGCTTGCGCTACGTCGCGATGTCGCCAGAACACCTGCGGCTCCTGTTGCGGGCCGGAACGTTCAACCTCGCCGGGTCGTCGGTCATGGCGCTGATGCCGCTGGTGGCGCGGGACCTCGTGGGCGGAGGCCCGCAGACCTACGGTCTCCTGCTCGGTTTCTTCGGGATCGGCGCCATCGCCGCCGCCCTGTTCGCGCCGCGGTTCCGCATCGCCCTGCCGGGCGAGGCGCGGGCGCGGGTCACCTTCCTAGGCTTCGCGGCCGCGACACTACTGCTGGGGCTGAGCCGCGTGCTGCCGCTGACGCTGCTCGCCTGCGCGCTGGCGGGGGCGTGCTTCCTGCTGACCCTGTCGACCTTCAGCGCGACCGTGCAGATGTCGTCGCCGCGCTGGGTCGTGACCCGGTGCCAAGCGCTCTACATGAGCACGGTGTTCGGCGGCAGCGCGGTCGGCAGTTGGATATGGGGCCACCTTGCCGGCGGCTTCGGCCTGACCGTGGCGCTGTCGGTGTCGGCGCTGGCGATGGTCGGCGCGGCGGCGGTGGGGATCTGGGTCGCGCTCAGGGATCTCGATACCGACCTTCTCGATCCGCAGGCGCCGTGGCAGCCGCCGCCGCTGAAGCTCGACATCCGGCCGATGAGCGGGCCGATCCTGACCACCATCGAATACCGCATCCGCGAAGAGGATATTCCCGCCTTCCTCGAAGTCATGGCCGAACGCCGCCGCGCGCGTCTGCGGGATGGCGCGCGGCGCTGGACCCTGTCGCGCGACATCGGCGAGCCGGAGGTCTGGTTCGAGCGCTACAAGACCGCGACCTGGGTCGAGCACGAGCGGGTCGTTCAGCGCCGGACGCTGGCCACCGGCCAACTGGTGGAGCGCATCCGCGCCCTGCACCGGGGCGACAAGCCGAAGGTGCGCTACGAACTGGTGCGCCAGCCCGCGGCCGAGGTCGCGAACCGTTCCGACGACATCTCGGAGGTCGGGCCGCAGTAACCGGTCAGAGCGGCGGGGTCAGTCCGGCCGATTGCAGCTCGTTCAGGCGGGCATAGGCGCCGCCCGCGGCCATCAGGGTTTCGTGCGTGCCTTCCTCCACCACCCGCCCGTGGTCGAGCACCACGATCTTGTCGGCGTCGCGGATCGTGGACAGCCGGTGCGCGATGACGATGGTCGTCCGCCCCGCCGACAGCCGCTCCAGCGCTTCCTGCACCAGCCGCTCGGACTGGGCGTCGAGGGCCGAGGTCGGTTCATCCATCAGGAGGATCGGCGCGTCCCGCAGCATCGCACGGGCGATGGCGACCCGCTGCCGTTGCCCGCCCGACAGCGCGGAGCCGCGCGGGCCGACCCGGGTTTCGAGCCCGTCCGGCAGCGCCTCGGCGAAGTCGAGCACCGAGGCATCGCGCGCGGCGGCGCGGACCTCCTCCTCGGTCGCGGAGAGACGGCCCATGCGGATGTTCGCGGCGATGGTCTCGTCGAACAGCGCGGTTTCCTGCCCGACGACCGCGATCATGTCGCGAAGCCGCCCGGGATCGGCGGCGTCGGTCGGGGTGCCCCCGATCGTGATCGATCCGCTTTCGGGGTCTACGAGCCGGGTGACGAGGGCGAATACCGTGGTCTTGCCCGCGCCCGATGGTCCCACCAACGCGGTCGTGCGCCCGGCCTCGGCGCTGAAGCTCAGGCCCTTCAGCACCGGCCGCTCGCCGTAGCCGAAGCGGACGTCATTGAACCGGATCTCGCCGGGCTCTATCGGTTGCGGGGCGGGCGGCGGGACGATCCCGGGCTCCAGTTCCAGCAATTCGTAGAGACGTTGCAGCGAGGCCGCGCCGGCCTGGAGCTGCGCGGTGAGAGAGAACACCCGGCGCATCGGGTCCAGCACGAGGGCGAGGGCGGTGAAGAACGACATGAACTCGCCCACTGTCTTGTCGCCCGAGACGATGTCGTTGCCGCCGACCCAGATCACGGCGAGGAACCCGACCGCCGAGATCAGGTCGACCATCGCCGGTGTTCCGGACTTGGCCCGTTCCGCCCGCATCTGGCGGCGCAGGAAGTTCGCGACGTGTTCCTGCCAGTTCGCGGACTGGGGCTCCTCCAGCCGGTTCAGCTTGATCGACTGGATGCCGTGAAACGCCTCGTCGAGCTGCGTCGAAAGCCCGGCCGAGGCGTTCCGCGCGTCGTAGGAGAACCCGCGGACGAGCCGCTGCACGAGGTAGAGCGGCAGGACGAGAATCGGCACCCCGATCAGCGCGAGCAGGGACCAGCGCCAGTCGTTCAGGAACATCACGAACAGGAGCGAGACCAGCGACACGCTGTCGCGCCCGAGCGACATCAGGACGTTCGACGCGATGCCCTGGAGGGCCAGGGTATCGCCCCGCACACGCTCGATCAGGGCGCCCGGCGGGTGGACCTGGAAGAAGCTCATGTCGAGCGTCAGGAGGTGGCGCATGAGCCGCACCTGCAGCGCCGCCACGACCTTCAGGCCGACCGAGACGACCAGCAGCCGCTGTGCGTAGCCGGTCACCGCGCGGACCACGAAGATCAGCGAGATCGTCACCGCGACCCAGAACACCCCGCCGCCGGATTCCGAGTTCAGGACGAGGTCGAACAGCGGCTGAATCATGTAGGCTGCAAGGCCGAGCGTCCCCCCGGCGATGGCCATGAGGATCAGCGCGAGGATCATCTTCCACAGGTGTTCGCGGACGTGTTCGCGCCAGAGCCGCAGGACGAGGGTGTGAACCGCGGGCCCGTCGGCGGCGTCTGTCTCGGACGTGGCTGGCATCGGCACCGGGTCTCTGTCTGGCATGTCTGGTTACGCCATGCGACGCGGCCTCACAAGTCCGGCCCGGAACCCCGATCCGGCCGGTCGCGGGGCAGGGTGTGCCACGGCATCCCGCGCCACCGCCGGTTTGCTGCCCAAACTCCGGGCAGTTGCTTCGGATCGCGCCAATCCGGTTGCGCCGCGCATCGGGCTTTGTTTTATTGTCGTGCAATCGGGGAAAACCCCGCGTTGCAACAGGGATGACAGGGAGAGCGACTTGACCTCAAACGGGGCTGCCGCCTTCGTCGCGTTCGATCGCGTCCAGAAAAGCTACGACGGCGAAACGCTGGTGGTGAAGGACCTCAATCTGTCCATCGGCAAGGGCGAGTTCCTGACCATGCTCGGGCCGTCCGGTTCCGGCAAGACCACCTGCCTGATGATGCTGGCCGGGTTCGAGACCGCCACCCATGGCGAGATCACCCTCGACGGGCGGCCGATCAACAACATCCCGCCTCACAAGCGCGGGATCGGGATGGTGTTCCAGAACTACGCGCTGTTTCCGCACATGACCGTGGCCGAGAACCTCGCCTTCCCGCTGGAAGTGCGGAAGATCGGCAAGTCCGAACGCGAGGAGAAGATCCGCCGCGCGCTCGACATGGTGCAGATGGGCGCCTTCGGCGGCCGCCGCCCGGCGCAGCTTTCGGGCGGTCAGCAGCAGCGGATCGCGCTGGCCCGCGCGCTGGTGTTCGAGCCCGAGCTGGTCCTGATGGACGAACCGCTCGGCGCGCTCGACAAGCAGTTGCGCGAGACGCTCCAGTTCGAGATCACCAACCTCGCCCACCAGCTCGGCATCACCACGGTCTACGTCACCCACGACCAGACCGAGGCGCTGACGATGTCCGACCGCGTGGCGGTGTTCGACGACGGCGTGATCCAGCAGCTCGACGCGCCCGACGTGCTCTACGAGGAACCGCAGAACAGCTTCGTCGCGCAGTTCATCGGCGAGAACAACACGCTGCTCGGCACCGTAGAGTCGATCGCGGACGGGGTCGCCGTAGTGAAACTCGACGACGGCTCGCTGATCGACACGGTGCCGGTCAACGTCGACCGGCCGGGCCAGCGCACGCTGGTGTCGATCCGGCCCGAACGGGTCGAGTTCAACAAGGACCGGCTCGCCCCCGATGCCCACACGCTCAAGGCCGAGGTGAAGGAATTCATCTACATGGGCGACATCTACCGGACACGCATCTCGGTGGCCGGGAACGAGAATTTCGTCGTCAAGACGCGCAACGCCCCAGACCAGCGCCGGCTCACTCCCGGCGAGATCATCGAGATCGGCTGGCGGCCGCAGGATTGCCGGGCGCTCGACGCATGACGCGTCGGCGCACCGGCGATGGCGGGGACGAACCCTGCCAGGCCGGACGACGGGTCGAACCGTGCCCCCGGGCACGGGACCCGAAGACCGAAGTCCAACAAAGGAGAGAGAAGAGAATGAAACTCAAGACAGCGATGCTCGCCGGGACGGCGCTGCTGCTGGCGGCACCCGCGGCGCAGGCACAGGACATGGCCGACAGCATGACCCTCGTCAGCTGGGGCGGCGCCTACCAGGCCAGCCAGGTCAACGCCTACACCACCCCCTACCAGGAGATGCATCCCGAGGTCGAAGTGATCTGGGACGAAAGCTCGCCCGAGGCCGTGGCCGGCATGCGCGCCCAGAGCGAGGCCGGCAACGTGACCTGGGACCTCGTGGACGTGGAAGCCGCCGACGCCATCCGCCTCTGCGACGAGGGCCTGGCGATGGAGCTCGACCATGACGAGGTCCTGGCACCGGGCGACGACGGCTCCTCGGCCACCGACGACTTCGGCGACATGATCGTGTCGGACTGCTTCGTGCCGCAGATCGTGTTCTCGACCACCTTCGGTTACCGCGCCGACCAGGTGCCCGAGGGCGTCGAGCCGCCGACCGGCGCCTGCGACGTGTTCGACCTGGAAACCTACCCGGGCCAGCGCGCGCTGAACCGCCAGCCGATCGCCAACATGGAATGGGCGCTGCTCTGCGACGGCGTGGCCTACGAGGACGTCTACGACGTGCTCGAGACCGAGGAAGGCATCGAGCGCGCCTTCGCGATGCTCGACACGATCAAGGACGAGACGATCTGGTGGAGCGCCTCGGCCGAGCCGATCCAGCTTCTCGCGGACGGCGAGGTGTTCATGGCATCGGCCTATAACGGCCGCCTGTTCTCGGCCATCGTCGAGCAGGACCAGCCGATCGGCATGGCCTGGGACTGGCAGATGTTCGACATCGACGGCTGGGTCGTTCCGGCGGACCTGCCCGAGGACCGTCTCGCGCGGGTGATGGACTTCCTCTACTTCGCCACCGACACGCAGCGGCTGGCGGACCAGGCGGCCTACATCTCCTACGGTCCGGCCCGTGCCTCCTCGGCACCGCTGGTCGGCACCCATGCCGAGCTCGGGATCGAGATGGCGCCGCACATGCCGACCGATCCGAACAACGCGGAGAACACCTTCGTGAACAACTACCTGTGGTGGGCTGACTACCGGGACGATCTCGACGCCCGGTTCCAGGCCTGGCTCGCCCAGTAAACGCACAGGCGCAGGGCGGGACCAATCCCGCCCTGCGACCACGGCGCCAAGGGGGACCGCCATGCCCAAGGGCTACATCATCGCGCATATCACCGTGACCGACCCGGACGGCTACCCCGAGTACGTGCGCCGCGACACCCCGATCCTCGAAGGCCACGGCGCGAAGTTCCTCGTGCGCGGCGGCCGTGGCGAGGCGGTGGAGGGCGCGTCGGGCGACCGCCACGTCGTCATGGAATTCCCGAGCTACGAGGCCGCGCTCGCGGCCTGGAACGATCCCGCCTATCAGGAGGTCGCCGAGATCCGCCGCCGCTGCGCCGAAAGCAGCATCGTCGTGGTCGAGGGCACCTGAGATGAGCGGGGCGCGACCAGACTGGATGGCCCCCGGGCGCGCCCGCGTCTCGCCCTTCATCGTGGTCGCGAATGCCGACGCGGTGGCCGATTTCGCCCGCGGCGTGTTCGGCGCCCGCGATGTCCGGCCCCCGGTCCGGCGCTCCGACGGGTCACTCTGGAACCTCGAACTCGCGATCGGGGACTGCACCCTGATGCTCGGCGACGGGCAGCCGGGGATGATCCGGCCCGGGTTCCTCTACGTCCATGTCGAGGACGTGGACGCCACCTATGCCCGCGCGGTCGAGGCCGGCGCGAGACCGGTCCAGCCGCCCGAGGACCGTTTCTACGGCGACCGCGACGGCGGGGTCGAGGATGCCGGCGGCAACCTGTGGTGGATCGCCAGCCACGTCCGCGACCTGACCGACGACGAGATCGCCGCCAACGCCCGCTCCGAAGAAGCCGCCCGCGCCGCGGAAAGAGGACAGACCGAATGAGCGACACCAGCGCCACCGGCCCCGACGCCGTTTCCGGCCCGACACCCGACACCGCGCTCCGCGCTGCGGACGGCCCGATGCTCGCTGCCGACGGCACGCCGCTGAAGCGCAGCCTCAACCGTGCGCTCCGGGCACAGAAGATGCGCGCGCTCCTGCTGATCGCGCCGCTTCTCATCTTCATCCTCGTGACCTTCGTCGCGCCGATCGCGGACATGCTGTTCCGCTCGGTCGAGAACCAGATCGTCAGCGAAACGCTTCCGCGCACCGTCGTCGCGCTGGAGGAGGAGTGGGACGACCACACAGTTCCGCCGAACGAGACCGTCTACGCCGCGATGGCCTACGATCTCGTCGAGGCCGCGGAGCGTCGCCAGCACACGCGCCTCGGGTCGCGGCTGAACTACGAGACCACCGGGATCTCCTCGCTGTTCCGCCGCTCCGGCCGGGGCATCGACGATGTCGGCGAAAGCTACGCGGAGAGCTTCATCGCGCTCGACCCGGCGTGGGAGGAACCGGCGACCTGGACCGCGCTGATGGCGTCCGAGACCTGGCGCGAGGAAGCCGCGGTGGCCGAGGCCAACGGCGACGACCTGCCGCGTTTCGAGACCGCCGAGGGGATCGAGGCCTTCCTGCCCGAGACCGCCAGCGCCTACGCGGGCTTCGCGAACACCATCATCGAGGAGGACGGCGATTCCCCCGAGGCGGAGGAACCGTGGAACCCGGTCTACCTCGCGCTCTACCGTGACCTGACCGCCAACCCCGAACGGATCGACGAGTACCGTGGCCCCGAATCCGACCTCCTGCGCGCCGCCGCCGAGGCCGCGCAGGGGTTCGAGAGCGTGCCGGTGATCGACCAGTTCGAGGAGATCGACGACGGCTGGCTCGACCCCGAGGTCTGGGGCACGATCGCCGCCTTCTCGGGCCGCTACACCGCCGGCTACTACCTCGCCGCGGCCGACCTGCAACTGACGCCCGAAGGCGTCGAGCGCCAGCCGCCGGACCAGCGCATCTACCTGCTCCTGTTCAAGCGCACGCTGATCATGTCGCTCACCATCACCGGCATGTGCATCCTGCTCGGCTATCCCGTCGCGTTCCTGCTCGCGAACCTGCCGCTCCGGACGTCGAACCTCCTGATGATCCTCGTGCTGCTGCCGTTCTGGACCTCGCTCCTGGTGCGGACATCGGCGTGGAAGGTGCTTCTGCAGCAGGAGGGCGTGATCAACGACATCCTGGTCTGGATCGGCGTCGTCGCCGATGGCGACCGATTGCAGCTCATCAACAACCAGCTCGGCACGATCATCGCGATGACGCATATCCTGCTCCCATTCATGATCCTGCCGCTCTACTCGGTGATGAAGACGGTGCCGCCGTCCTACGTCCGCGCCGCGCGGTCGCTCGGCGCGACCGACTGGACGGCGTTCTGGCGGGTCTACTTCCCGCAGTCGGTGCCCGGGATCGGGGCGGGGTCGATCCTCGTGTTCATACTCGCCATCGGCTACTACATCACGCCGGAACTCGTCGGCGGCCGCACCGGCACGTTCATCTCGAACCGGATCGCCTACCACATCTCCGACAGCCTGAACTGGGGTCTCGGCGCCGCGCTCGGTGCGATCCTGCTCGGCGCGGTGCTGGTCCTCTACTGGACCTACGACCGCATCGTCGGCATCGACAACGTGAAACTGGGATAGGCCGATGTCCGCACTTCCTCCCTATGCCTCCACCGGCCAGCGCGCCTGGTACTACGGCTTCCGCGTGCTCTGCGGGCTGATCTTCTTCTTCCTGATCGCCCCGATCATCGTGATCATCCCGCTCAGCTTCAACGCGCAGGACTTCTTCACCTTCACGCCGGGGATGCTGGCGCTGGACCCGGACGCCTACTCGACCCGGCACTACCAGGATTTCCTGACCAACCCGGACTGGCAGCAGCCGCTGTGGAACTCGGTCCGGATCGCCCCGGTGGCCACGATCCTGTCGGTGGCGCTCGGCACGCTCGCCGCCGTGGGCCTGTCGCAAAGCCACGTTCCCTTCCGCGGCGCCATCATGGCGATCCTGATCTCGCCCATGATCGTGCCGCTGATCATCTCCGCGGCGGGGATGTACTTCTTCTATTCCCGCGTCGGGTTGCAGGGCACCTACTGGGGCGTGGTCATGGCCCACGCGGCGCTTGGCATCCCCTTCGTCATCATCACGGTGACGGCGACTCTGGTGGGCTTCGACCGGTCGCTGACCCGTGCCTCCGCCTCGCTCGGGGCGGATCCGGTGACGACCTTCTTCCGCGTGCAGATGCCGCTGATCCTGCCCGGCGTGATCTCGGGCGCGCTGTTCGCCTTCATCACCTCGTTCGACGAGGTGGTGGTGGTCCTGTTCGTCGGCTCGGCGGGGCAGAAGACGCTGCCCTGGCAGATGTTCATCGGCCTGCGCGAGCAGATCTCGCCCACCATCCTCGCCGTGGCCACGATCCTCGTCGCGATCTCCATTGCGCTGCTGACCGTGGTCGAACTGCTGCGCCGCCGGTCCGAACGGCTGCGGGGCATGTCGCCGGGATAGGGCGGGGCGGCGGTCAGGGCAGGATCGCGATCCAGGCCGTGACCGAAAGGATCGACAGGACCGTGCCGATCAGTACCGCCGAGGCCGCGACCCGCCGCGCCGCGCCGTACATGTTCGCGAACAGGTAGGAATTGACCCCGGGCGCCATTGCCGCCGTGACCACGGCGGAGCGCAGCTGCCCGGGGCTGAGGTCGGTGACGAAGCGGCCCATGCCGTAGGCGATCGCCGGGTGCAGCAGCAGCGACACGCCGCAGACCCAGGCGATGGTCATCGCGTCGCCCTCGGGCCGATAGCGGTAGAGCACGCCGCCGAGGCCGAAGAGCGCGGCGGGCAGGGCGGCCCGGATCATCAGGTTCAGCGCGTCGTCGACGACGCCGGGGATCGGCAGGCCGGACAGGTTGACCGCGAAGCCGAGCACGATCCCGATCATCAGCGCGTTGGTGAAGACCGCCCGCCCGATCCGCTGCGCCACCGCGCCGATGCCGCCGCCGCCCGCCCGCGCGATCTCCATCGCCGAGATCCCGAGGATGTAGCAGAACGCCGCGTGGACCGAGATGATCGCGTAGTTCGGTGCCAGCGCCTCCGTCCCGTAGGCGCGCTCCATGATCGGCAGGCCGAGAAGGACGGAGTTCGCGAACAGGCAGGAAAAGCCGATTGCGACCGCGTCGGGCCAGTTGCGGCCGAAGATGAACCGCGCCCCGAGCAACCCCGCGGTGAAGCCCGTGGCCGACCCGGTGTAGAAGCTGAGCAGGAGCCGCCAGTCGAAATCCTGCCCGAGGTCGAGCGTCGCGATGGCCGAGAACAGGAGGCACGGGATCGCGAACTTCTGGGTGAAGACGTTCAGCCCCTCCACCGCCGCGTCCGAGAACAGGCCGCGCCAGACCGCGAGGAACCCCGCGCCGATCACCAGGAAGACGGGAACGACGACGGTGAGGATGCCGATCACGGGGTCACGCCCGGAAGCCGAGTGTCAGCCCGTCATGGGCGGGGACGACATGCTCGGGGGTCTCGGCCGCGACGGTCTCGTAGTCCAGGTCGACATGCATGTTGGTCAGCACCGCGCGCTCGGGCCGGGCGCGTTCGATCCAGGACAGGGTCAGGTCGAGATGCGCGTGGCTCGGATGCGGGGTGCGCCTGAGAGCGTCCACGATCCAGAGGTCGAGACCGTCCAGCGCCGGCCATGTAGCCTCGGGTATCTCCGAGACGTCGGGCAGGTAGGCCATGCCGCCGACGCGGAAGCCGAGCGCGGTGATCGAGCCGTGGATCACCTCGAACGGCGTCAGCTCGATGGCTCCGCCTGCGCCGTCGATCCGCACCGTCCCCTCGATCGGGTTGAGGTCCAGGATCGGCGGGTAGTCCGACCCCTCGGGCTGGACGAAGGCATAGCCGAAGCGGGTGGTCAGGTTCTTTGCGGTCGGCGCGTCGGCCCAGACCGGCAGCCGCTTGCGGGTGTTGAAAACGACCATCCGAAGGTCGTCGATGCCGTGGACGTGGTCGGCGTGGGGGTGCGTGTAGACCACGGCGTCGAGCCGTCCGACCCCGGCATCGAGCAGTTGCGCCCGCAGGTCGGGCGAGCTGTCGACCAGCACCACGGTCTCGCCGTCGGGGCCGCGCCGGCGAAGCAGGATCGAACAGCGGCGGCGGGTGTTCTTCGGGTTCGACGGGTCGCAATCGCCCCAGATGCCGCCGAGCCGCGGCACCCCGCCCGACGATCCGCAACCGAGGATGGTGACCGTCATCTCGCCCATCTCAGGCCGCCTCTCGCCACGCGGCGGCCTTTGCGAAGAGCCGGTCGAAATTGGCGCTGGTCGCGGCGGCGAACTCGTCGGGCGTCAGGCCGAACACCTTCGCCCCGACCGCCGCGGTATGGGCGGTGTAGGCGGGTTCGTTGCGCTTGCCGCGATGGGGCGGCGGCGCGAGATAGGGGCTGTCGGTCTCCACCAGCACCCGGTCCAGCGGTGCAGCGGCGAAGATATCGCGCAGGTCGCCGGATTTCGGGAAGGCCGCGATGCCGGACATCGACAGGTAGAACCCGAGGTCGAGCGCCGCGCGGGCGAGGTCGGGGCCCGACGAAAAGCAGTGCATGACGCAGGAATAGGCCCCGGCGCGGTGTTCCTCGGTGAGGATCCGCGCCATGTCCTCGTCCGCCGCGCGGGCGTGGATGATGAGCGGCAGGCCGGTGCGCCGCGCGGCCTCGATATGCACGCGTAGGCTGTCCTGCTGCGCGGCGGCGCTGTCGGCGGTGTAGTGGTAGTCGAGCCCGGTCTCCCCGATCCCGACCATCTTCGGGTGCCGGGCCAGCGCCTCCAGCGTCTCCACCGCGACCAACGGCTCCTCGCCCGCGCGCATCGGGTGGGTGCCGGCGGCCCAGAACACGGGGGCATAGGTGTCGGCGATGCCGCGCACGGTGTCGGCGCTGTCCAGCCGGGTGCAGATCGTGACCATGCGCGTCACCCCCGCGGCCTCGGCGCGGGCGATCACGTCCGGAAGCTCGCCCTCGAAATCCGGGAAATCGAGGTGGCAGTGGCTGTCGACGATCTCGGGCATGCAGTCCCTGGTTTGGCGCCCCTCAGGGTCGCCGCGCTATCGAGAGACACATATCGAGGATGAGCGCGGAGGGGTCAAGGTTGACCGCCCGCCCGCGCCGTGCCTTCGCCGTCAGCCCCTGCGCGAGCTCCGCCCAGGCGCGCCCGGCGGCGGGGTCTGGTGACAGGCGGGACAGGGTTTCGGCCTCGCCCGGCACGATCTCCGCGGGCGGCTCGCCCAGGCTGCCGGTGCGGGCGAGCCGCGCGAGGAAGCGGTCGGTGAGCGTGAGGAAGAGATCGAACCGTTCCTCGGACCCGTTCTCGGCGGCGAGCTTCGAGGCGAGCTGCCGATCCATCCGCGGAAGGCTTCTGAACAGGGCCGCGATGCGGGCGTATAGATCCGGGCCGCCGGCCTCGGCGAGCCGGATCGCGTCCCCGGCGGAACCCTCGGACAGCAGGTGCAGGGTTTCCCCGGCCTCGGTCTCGTGGCCCGCCTGCGCCAGCGCCGCGGCGTGGTCCCCTGGCCCGAGCGGGTTCAGCCGAAGCGTCCGGCAGCGCGACCGGATCGTGGGCAGAAGCCGCGCGGGCTGGTGACTGACGAGGAACAGGACCGCGCGCGCGGGCGGTTCCTCCAGCACCTTCAGGAGCGCGTTCGACGCGGCGGTGTTCATCTCGTCGGCGGAGTCCACGATCACCGCCCGCGCCCCGCCATCCGCCGAGGACATCTGGAAGAAGCCCTTCAGCTTGCGGGTCTCGTCGATCGTGATCTGCGTCGCCAGCCGCTCCGTCTTGTCGTTCCACGGCCGGCGGATCAGCATCAGCCGCGGCTCGGACAGGGCGGCCATGCGGCGGGCGACGGGATCGCCGGGGTCGATGTCGAGACTGTCGGGCGCGCCGAACAGGCCGCCGCCCTCCGGCGTCGCCAGCAGGAACCGCGCCATCGCCCAGGACAGCGTCGCCTTGCCGATCCCACGGGGTCCGGTGACGAGCCAGGCGTGGTGCAACCGGCCCGAGGCATGGGCGGACAGGAACTCCGCCCCGGCGGCGTCGTGGCCGAACACGCGGGCGGCATGGCGGGGGTGGGGCGCGCCCGGAAGCCGGTCGGGTTCCGGGGCCTCGATATCGGGATCCGCGACCATCATGGCAGCCGCTCCGACACGCGGGCGAGGCACTCGGCGGCGATGACCTCCTCGGGCCGGTCCGCGTCGACCAGTACGCAGCGGTCCGGGAAATCGGCCGCGAGCGCCCGGAATCCCGCGCGAAGTTTCCGCTGGAAGGATATGCCGAATTCCTCGAACCGGTCCTCTCCCGACCCGCGGGCGAGACCGCGGGCGAGGGCGAGGTCGGGGTTCATGTCGAGGATCAAGGTCAGGTCCGGCTCCACCCCGATGACGCGGGCGTGGATGTCGTCGACGAGCCCGCGCAGGTCGCCCCGCGTCGCGCCCTGGTATACCCGTGTGGAATCCGCGAACCGGTCCGTGACGACGATCTTTCCGGCGGAAAGACCGGGCCGGATCACCCGTTCCAGGTGGTCGCGTCGGGCGGCGGTGAACAGCAGGATCTCGGTTTCGGGCGACCAGCGGTCGGGGTCGCCCTCGACCAGCAGGCGGCGGATCGCCTCGGCGCCCGGCGCGCCGCCGGGCTCGCGGGTGCGGACGACGTCGCGCCCGGCGGCCTCCAGCGCCGCGCAGAGCCGCGCGGACTGCGTGGACTTGCCCGACCCGTCGATCCCTTCGAGGCTGACGAAAAGCCCGCGCGTCATCCCGTCTCGGCGCCGGCGGCCCGGCCGAGAACCTCGCCGAGGACGATCCCAAAGGCCGCGCGAATCCGGACCATGAACCCGCCGCGGGCGACGCTTTCGGCGACGACGAGCGGCACGCTGCGGTCCTCGAACCCGTCCAGCCGGATGATGAGCTCGCCGACCTGCTGACCCTCGGTCACCGGCGCTTCGAGCGGGCCGGTGTAGATCGCCTCGGCCTCGATGTCGCCGGACTGGAGCGCGGGCAGGAGCATCGTCACGTCCTCGGCCGGGGCCAGCCCGACGCTCGGCCGTTCGCCGAGGAAGACCTCCGCCTCGGCGACGATGGTGCCCGCGGTGACGACCTGGCGCTCGGCGAACTGGCGGAAGCCCCAGTTGGCGATCCGCTCGGCCTCGGTCGCGCGGTCGGCGACGGAAGCGAGGCCCGAGATCACGAAGGTCACCCGCCGGTCGCCCTGCATCGCGGACCCGACCAGCCCGTAGCCGGCTTCCTCGGTGTGGCCGGTCTTGAGCCCGTCGGCGCCGATGTTCATCGACAGGAGCGGGTTGCGGTTGAACCGGTTGTCGGGCGCGCGGCCATCCCAGGCGAACTCGGTTTCCGCGAAGTAGTGGTAGTATTCCGGGAACTCGGTCACGAAGCGTTCGGCGAGGATGCCGAGATCGCGCACCGACATGACGTGGCCCGGCGCGGGCCAGCCGTTGGAATTGACGAAGGTCGAGTTCATCATGCCGAGCTGCCGCGCGCGGTCGGTCATCATCCGCGCCGCGCCGGTCTCCGTCCCGTCCGGCGACAGGGCTTCGGCGAGCACGCAGCTCGCGTCGTTCCCCGACAGCACCACGACGCCGCGAACCAGTTCCTCCACGCTCGGGCGGTCCTGGGTGTTCAGGAACATCGTGGAGCCGCCGTAATCCATGCAGTGCTGGCTGACGGGCAGGGGCGTGGACAGCGTCAGGCGCCCGTCGTCGAGCGCCTCGAACACCATGTTCAGGGTCATCAGCTTCGACATCGACGCTGGCGGCAGCGGCAGGTCGGCGTTGTGCTCGAGCAGGACCTGCCCGGTGTTGTGGTCTACGACGTAGGCGGCGCGGGCCTGGGTCTCGAAACCCTGCGCGGTCGCGCCGGTGGTAAGCGTCAGAAGGGCGAAGGCGGCGGCGACGGCGGCCGCGGGGGCGCTGGCAGCGGACATGACATCCTTCAGTTGGTCACGGCATAGGCGTCTTGATAGCCGAGACCCTGGATGGTTTCCAGCAGCGAGGCGCGTTCCGCGACGTTCGGCGCCGGACCGGCGACGACCCGCCAGAAGGTGCCGTTCGCGTTGGTCTGCTCGTGGACCGTCGGGACCACGCCGGCGCTGCGCAACGCGTCCGCGACGTCCTCCGCGTTTTCCGCGCGGGTGAAGATGCCGACCTGCACGTAGGGCCGTTCCAGCGTGTTCGCGGCGGGCGTGGGGGCGGGGGTCGCCGCTGCCGCAGGGGCCGGTTCGGCTGCGGGCAGCGGGTCGAGGGCCGCGGTTTCGAACGGCGCGGTCGAGGGCAGGGGCATGGCGTCGGTCACCTCGTCGCCCGTCGCCGCGGCGGCGCCCGTCACGGCGGCAGGCAGGGAGTTCCGGATCGCGGCGGTGTCGGCGGTGATCGCGTCGCGGTCGATGGCGGCCTCGGCCCGGGTGATGACCTCCAGCGGGGTCTCGGCGGGCAGGGCCTCGGCCTCCGCCGCGGCGTCCGCGCCGGGGATGGCGGCGGCGGCGATGGCGGCGATATCGGTCTGCGGCACCGGCGCGGCGGCCGGGGCCTCGGGAAGATCCGGCAGTGCCTCGGCCACGTCCTCCGCCGGCGGGGGCGGCGCGACGGCGAGGTCCAGCGGCGCGGGTTCCTCCACCCGGCGGAGCGCCACCACGGTCAGTTCCGTGGGCTGGCCCGCGATCACGTTGAGTGCGGCGGCGGCATCGGACGACACCTGGAGTGCCGGCCCGGGGTTTTCCCGCTCGCGCCGGAACAGGGCGCCCGCGACGCTCTGCCCTGTCTCGGCATTGGTGATGAGCACGCGTTCGGGGTCGACCACGTCGGGATGCGCGACCCAGACCCCGCCGAGCGACGGCCGGCCGTCCCAGAGCCCGGATTCACTGGTGGAGAAGACCTCGGGCGCCTCGACCTCGTTGCCGACCATTCGGCCCGCGGGGTTGGCGCCCTGCGACACCTCCGGCGCGGGTCCGGTTGCGCCGAAGGGCAACCGAAGTCCTTCGTCGCAGCCTGCGAGCACAAGGCTGCCCGCCGCGAGAATCCCGGTGCGGGCCCACAGATGGAATCGCGTGATCGCAGTCATTTCAACTATCCCTGCTCTGTCCGCGGTGACGTCCTGACTCTGCCTGTGCAGACCGAAACCGCTTCTTGCCTTGCCTCGAATGGCGCATGTGCCTGTCGCGCCTTTTGTCAAAGAATACCCTGTTCCGCCGGGTCTGAAAAGCCGTGGCGGAGACAAAGCGGAGCGTGATGCAAAAACGTTGCGCCCGCGCCGGAGCCCCGCTATCGGAGAACCCCGCGGCCTTCGCCGCCGGGGCAGGACCCGGCCCGGTCCGCCGCGTGCCGGAAGGGTGGCAGAGTGGTCGATTGCACCGGTCTTGAAAACCGGCGATGTGCAAGCATCCGTGGGTTCGAATCCCACCCCTTCCGCCAGCACAGCGAAGCTTTCTTTCCAGCTTCTGTGAAACCGGACGCGTGGGCCGGCGGAGGACTCCCGTCCCGCCCGGAGCCGGTTGTTCCTTGATCCCGCGCGCGCGGGGCCGTGAGCGCGGTCACGGTGCCAGCCCCCGCGACGCCGGGGTCCGCCACAAAGATCTCATCCCGCCACCGCCGCGAGGGCGGCTTCTTTCGGCAGGTGGATCAGCAGTACCGCCGGGTTCGCGATCCCGCTCGCTTCCATGTCCGCCTCGATCCGGGCGAGGGTGGAGACGGCGTGGGTCTCGCCCGGCAGGCTGGCGGAGCCGACCGCCTCGATCCGCGTCGATCCCGGCCAGCCGCGCCGGAGCAGGGCCGCGCGGATCGCCGGCAGCTGCCGCGTCGCCATGTAGAGCGCGAGTGTGGTGCCCGGGACGGCCAGGGCGGCCACGTCCGGCACCGATCCGGGCGCGCCGGTCGCGGTGGCGAAGACCACCCGCTCGGTCGCGCCGCGCTCGGTCAGCCCGCGGCCGATGCTGGCGGCGGCGGCGCTCGCCGCGGTGACGCCGGGCACGATCTCGACCGCCAGCCCGGCGGCGCGGGCGGCGGAGAGTTCCTCCTCCACCCGTCCGAAAATGCCGGGATCGCCGGACTTAAGCCGCACCACGCGCCGGCCCTTCCGCGCCTCGGCCACGATCAGCGCGTTGATCCGGTCCTGCGGCCAGGCGCAGGCGCCGACGGCCTTGCCCACGAACACCCGCTCCGCGTCGCGCCGGGCAAGCTCCAGCGCGCCGGGATCGACCAGCCGGTCGTAGAAGATCACGTCCGCCTCCTGTAGCCGCTGCACCGCGCGCAGCGTCAGGAGATCGCGCGCGCCGGGCCCCGCGCCGACCAGCGCGATATGCCCCGCGCCGCCGCCGTCCGGCGCCCCGCCCGCGGCGATCGCCGCCTTGATCGCCCGCGCGGCCTCCTCCTCCGCGCCACGCACATGGGCCTGGCGCGGCGCCCCGGCGAAGACCCATTCCCAGAACGCGCGCCGCCGCGGCTGCGGAACCCGGTCCGCGACCGCGTTCCTGAGCGTGCCCGACAGCGCCGCGAGGCGGCCGAGGTTCGGCTCCAGCAGCGTCTCGATCCGCGCCCGCAGCCAGCGGCCGAGCACCGGCGCGGTGCCCTCTGTCCCGATCGCCACCACCACCGGGTCGCGGTCGACGATGGAGGGCGTGACCGCCTCGCAGAGATCGGGCCGGTCCACCACGTTCACGAGCGCCCCGGCCTCCCGCGCCATCGCGTGGAGCGCGGTGTCGAGTGCCGGGCAGCCGGTCGCGACGAAGACCAGCGCCGCGCCGGCGAAGCTGCCGGGGCCGACCGGCCCTGCGTCCTGCACCGCACGGCCCGCGCGCACCATGCCCGCCAGTTCCGGCTCCAGCTTCGGCGCGAGGATCCGGATCCGCGCCTCGGTCCGCGCGACCAGCCGCGCCTTCTGCGCCGCCTGCTCTCCGCCGCCCGCGATCACCACTTCGCGGTCCTCCATCCGCAGGAACATCGGGAAGGTCTTCATCCTGTCGTCTCCTATTCGGCCGCGAGCGAGGGGTGGGTGGCGTCCAAGAGCGCCTGCAGTTCCGGCCGGCACGACCCGCAGTTCGTCCCGGCCTGTAGCGCCGCGCCGATCTCGGCGACGCTGGCGAGGTTCCGGTCGAGGATCGCGGCCCGGATCGTGTTCACGCCCACGTCGAAACAGGCGCAGACGGTGGCGCCGGGGTCGGGCCGGTCCGCGCCCGGCCGCCCGGCCATCAGCCCGGCCGCCGTGCTGCCGGCGTAGGCGGAGCGCAGCCAGGACCTGGCCAGCGCCACCGGCTCCGGCGCGGTGAAAAGCGCGGCGAGCACCTCGTCGCCGTCGACCATCAGCACCCGATGCAGCCCCCGCCCGGCGTCGCGCAATTCGATCGCGCCCGCGCCCTCGGGCAGACCGCAGATCGCGCGCAGTTCGGCCTCGAGGTCCGCGGGCGTTTCGGTCCAGGCCAGTTCCGCCTGCCAGCCGCCCCTGATCCGCGCGCGCGCCCAGTAGGCGGTCCCCGGCCGCGGCTCGTCCCGCGACAGCAGGAACCCGTAGCGCGTGACGGCGAGGGGGCTGACCCGCACCGCGGTCGCCTTGCTTTCCGGCTGGCCAGAAACCGGGTCCGTGACCGCCGCGACCAGCGCGTCGATGCGGCCGGCGCTCGCGGTCTCGGCGGTCCAGTGCATCGGCGCGAAGACCTGTCCCGGCGCCACCGCCGTCGTGATCCGCACCCGCAGGAGCGCCCGCCCGATGGCGCTTTCCACCTCGGCGATGGCGGCGGGGGCAAGGCCGAGCCGCTCCGCGTCCGCCGGGTTCACCTCCAGGTAGGGCTCCGCCAGGTGCGCCGACAGCCGCGGCGATTTCGCGGTCCGGGTCATCGTGTGCCAGTGGTCGCGCACCCGGCCGGTGTTCATCAGAAGCGGGTAGGCCGCGTCCGGCACCGCCTTCGGCGCGGCGGCGCGCAGCGGCAGCATCCGGCCGCGCCCGGTGGCCGTGAAGAACCGCCCGTCGCCGAAGAACCGCCCGCCGGTCCGGGCGGTGGTCACCGGCCACTGCACCGGGGCCAGCGCGTCGTACTCCGCGTCCGACAGGCCAGCCAGGCCCGAGATGTCGAAATCGAGCCCGAAGCGCCCCGCGATCCCCGACAGGGTAGCGTATTCGCGGAAGATCTCCGCCGGGCCGGCATAGTCGAAGGCGGCGGTCCAGCCCATGCGGCGGCCGACCCCGGCGATGATCTCCCAGTCCGGCCTTACCTTGCCCGGCACCTTGAGGAAAGTCCGCTGCCGGCTGATGACGCGCTCGGAATTGGTCACCGTCCCGTCCTTCTCGCCCCAGGCGGCGGCGGGCAGGACGACATGGGCGAGCCGCGCGGTATCGGTGCGCGCGGTGATGTCGGAGACGACGACGAATTCGCAGCCCGCGATGGCGTCGCGCACGCGGTCGGCGTCGGGCATCGAGACGGCCGGGTTGGTGTGGATGATCCAGAGCGCCCGGATCTCGCCGCGGCCCACGGCCTCGAACATCTCCACCGCCTTCTTGCCCGGAACGGATGGCGCGGCGGGCGCGTCCCAGAACTCCCGCACGGCGGATCGGTGTGCGGCGTTCTCCAGTTCCATGTGGCAGGCGAGCATGTTCGCCAGCCCGCCGACCTCGCGCCCGCCCATGGCGTTCGGCTGGCCGGTCACGCTGAACGGCCCCGCGCCGGGCTTGCCGATGCGGCCCGAGGCCAGGTGGCAGTTCAGGATCGCGTTGACCTTGTCGGTGCCGGTGGCGGACTGGTTGACGCCCTGCGAATACACCGTGACCACGCGTTCGGTCCGGGTCCAGAGATCGACGAAATCGTGCAGGTCGGCGGGGTCGAGGCCGGTGGCGTCGGGATCGTCGGCATAGGCCGCGCGCAGGGCCTCGTCGAAGCCGTCCACGTGGGCGAGGTATCCCTTGTCGATCGCGCCCTGCTCGTAGAGCCGGACGAGAAGCGCGTTGAACAGCGCCACGTCGGAGCCGGGCCGGAGCGCGAGGTGCAGGTCGGCCAGTTCGCTCGTGGCGGTACGGCGCGGGTCGATGGTGACGACGCGCATCTCCGGCCGCGCGGCCCTGGCGGCGGCGAGGCGCTGGAACAGGACCGGGTGGCACCAGGCGAGGTTCGATCCCACCAGCACCACGAGATCGGCAAGCTCCAGGTCCTCGTAGCTGCCGGGCACGGTGTCGGTGCCGAAGGCGCGGCGGTGGCCGGCTACCGACGACGCCATGCAGAGCCTTGAATTCGTGTCGATGTTCGCCGATCCAATGAAGCCCTTCATCAGCTTGTTGGCGACGTAGTAATCCTCGGTCAGAAGCTGGCCCGAGACGTAGAACCCCACGCTGTCCGGCCCGTGCGCCGCGATCGTGTCGCGGAGCTTGCGCGCCACAAGATCGAGCGCGGTGTCCCAGTCCGTCGCCGTGCCGCCGACGGTCGGCGCGAGCAGCCGGTCGTCGAGGTCGATGGTTTCGCCGAGCGCCGAGCCCTTGGAGCAGAGCCGCCCGGCATTGGCCGGGTGGGCCCTGTCGCCGCGCAGCGTCAGCGCACCGGCGACATCCCGCGCCGCGACGACCCCGCAGCCGACGCCGCAATAGGGACAGGTGGTGCGCCGCTCGCCGGTCATGCGACCTCCGCCCGCGCGACCTGGCCGAGATCGAGAAGGACCCGGCCGTCCTCGACCCGCACCGGGTAGGTTGCGACGCGGCCGTCGTCGGCGCCCTGCGCCTCGCCGGTTTCCAGGTCGTAGACCCAGTTGTGAAGCGGGCAGGTGACCTTCCGGCCGTGGACGATGCCCTCGGACAGCGGCCCCCGCTTGTGCGCGCAGGCATTGGCGATGGCGAAGATCGCGTCACCCTCGGTGCGGAAAACCGCGATGCAGCCCTCCGCGGTCTTCACCTTGCGCGCCCCGCGTTCGGGGATCGCGTCGACTGGTCCGAGATCGAGCCAGGTCATTCCGCGGCCTCCAGCGTCAGGTCTGCCAGCGGGCGGTACTGTTCGGCCCGCTCGCGCACGTGTTCGGCCCAGGGATCCTTCTGGTAGACCGACTGGCTGAGGTCGAAGGCGGCGACGAGGCGCGCGCGCTCCGCGCGGTTCTCCACCACCTGTTCCCTGATCCAGTCGAGCCCGACCTTGGCGATCCACTTGTAGGGCCGGTCGAGGTATTTCGCGGTCTCGCGGTAGAGCTGGACGAAGGCGACGGTCAGCTCGATCGCCTCCTCCTCCGTCTTCACCTCGGCGAGCCGCTGCACCTCCTTCAGGTCCATCCCCGCGGCCCCGCCGACCCCGATCTGGTAGCCGCTGTCGACGCAGACGATGCCCACGTCCTTGCACGTCGCCTCGGCGCAGTTCCTCGGGCAGCCGGACACGGCGAGCTTCACCTTGTGCGGCGTCCACGATCCCCAGAGCCGCTGTTCGAGCTTGATGCCGAGCCCGGTGGAATCCTGCGTCCCGAACCGGCACCAGTCGCTGCCGACGCAGGTCTTCACGGTCCTGAGCCCCTTGGAATAGGCGTGCCCCGAGACCATCCCGGCCGCGTTCAGATCGGCCCAGATCGCCGGCAGGTCCTCGCCCTTCACGCCGAGGAGGTCGATCCGCTGGCCGCCCGTGACCTTCACCGTCGGCACGCCGTACCTGTCGGCCGCGTCCGCGATGGCGCGCAGTTCCGCCGGCGTGGTGACGCCGCCCCACATCCGGGGCATCACGCTGAACGTCCCGTCCTTCTGGATGTTCGCGTGCTTGCGCTCGTTGATGAACCGGCTCTGCGGATCGTCGCGGTAGTCGAGCGGCCAGTCCGCCAGCAGGTAGAAATTCAGCGCCGGGCGGCAGACATGGCAGCCATCCACCGTCTTCCAGCCAAGCTCCTGCCACACCGCCGGCATGGATTTCAGCTCCCGCCCCTTGATCAGCCGCCGCACGTCCTCGTGGGTCAGGTCGGTGCAGCCGCACATGGGCTGCGCCGCCGGCATCTGGAACGCGTCGCCGAGCGTGACGGCCAGCACCTGCTCCACCAGCCCGGTGCAGGTCCCGCAGGACGCGCTCGCCTTCGTCGTCGCCCGCACCGCGCCGAGATCGGTCGCGCCGCCCTCGATTGCGCTGACGATGGTGCCCTTGCAAACGCCGTTGCAGCCGCAGATTTCCGCATCATCCGGCAAGGCTGCAACGGCCGCCATAGGGTCCGCGGCGGACCCTCCCTGGTAGGCCGGGCCGAAGATCAGGCTCTCGCGCATCTCCGACACATCCTCGCCCGACCGGATCAGGTCGAAGAACCAGTTGCTGTCGCCGGTGTCGCCATAGAACACCGCGCCCACCAGCCGGTCGCCTTCCAGCACCAGCCGCTTGTAGACCCCGCGCCCCGGATCGCGCAGCACGATGTCCTCGCGGCCTTCTCCCTCCGCGAAGTCGCCCGCGCTGAAGAGATCGCAGCCGGTGACCTTGAGCTTGGTCGACAACTCCTTGACCTGGAAGGTTTCCTCCTCGTCCAGGAGCGTCTTCGCCAGCACCTTCGCCTGGTCGTAGAGCGGCGCCACGAGCCCGAAGAGGTTGCCCTCGAACTCCACGCATTCGCCCACGGCAAAGACCGACGGGTCCGAGGTCCGCATCGCCGCGTCGACCTTGATCGCGCGGCCCATCTCCAGGCCCGCGTCCTTGGCGAGCGTCACGGCCGGGCGGATGCCCACCGCCATCACCACGATGTCGCAGGGCAGCACGGTGCCGTCCTCCAGCACCACGCGCTCGACCCGGCCTTCGCCCTCGATCGCCTTCGTCGAGGCCTGCGTCAGCACCGTGATCCCGCGCTTTTCCAGGTCCTTCTGCAACAGGTAGCCGGCGCTCTCGTCCAACTGCCGTTCCATAAGGTGCCCGGCGATGTGCAGCACGGTGACGTCCATGCCCCTGAGCCGCAGCGCCGCCGCCGCCTCCAAGCCCAGAAGCCCGCCGCCGATGACCACGGCGCGGGCGCCCGGCGTGCCGGAGGCCTCCATCATCGCGCCGGTGTCCTCCAGGTCGCGGAACGCGACGACGCCGGGCAGATCGTGGCCGGGGCAGGGGATGATGAAGGCGCTCGACCCGGTGCCGATCACCAGCTTGTCGTAGGGCACCTCGCCGTTCGGGGCGATCACCACCTTGCGGTCCCGGTCGATGGCCGTCACCCGCTCGCCGAAACGGCAGGTCACGCCGTTGGCCTCGTACCAGTCGGGGCCGTGGGTCACGATCTCGTCGTATGATTTCTCCCCCGACAGGACCGGCGACAGCATGATCCGGTTGTAGTTCCCGCGCGGCTCCGCGTTGAACAGCGTCACCTCGTAGGCACCGGGATCGGCGTCGAACAGGTGCTCCAGCATCCGCCCCGAGGCCATGCCGGCGCCGATGACGACGAGTTTCTGGGTCATGGGAGGTCTCCGATTAAGGGGGCGTTAACCGCGCCGGCCGAAGGCTCCGGCGCATGGAGTTCGAATGGGATGAGGCCAAGAACCGCGTGAACATACAAACCCGCGGCATCGATTTCGCGAGCGCCCGCGACTTCGACTTTTCGAGCGCGCAAACCAAGCGTGATGCGCGCCTCGAATACGGCGAGGATCGGTCCGTGGCCGTTGGTTACATTGGCCGAAGACTTCACGTTCTCGTCTATACTTTGCGGGGTGCGCGGATCCGGGTTATATCTCTTCGCAAGGCCAACTCCAGAGAGCGGCGAAGCTATGCAAGCGAGAGCGGAAAATCCGGCGGAGATGCCGGATGAAGAGAACCCGGAATGGACCGATGAAGACTTCCGCTGGTCCGTCTTCGGCGGCGATTTCGAAGGCTCGCCGTTCAAGGTCGCCGAATTTCTCAAGCGCCGCGAGGAGTTCCTCCGCTCGGCCGAAGCCATCGGCATCCCCCGCGAAACCTTCCTGCCGTTCCAGCCCAACAAGCCCGGCTTCGAGGAGCGCGCGAAGGTGCTCCTGAAACTCGGCGAGGCCGTCGGCTGGGCCGCGGAGTAAGCCGCCCGTCCCATCAGCAATACCACGCCACGACATAGGCGAGCTCGCCGTCCTGGTGGATCGGCAGGCCGACGAAGCTGTCGTAACCGGCGGACTGCGCGGGCTTTCCCGCCGATGCCAGCGGCAACCCGGTGCCGAGGACCTGGCCGACCAGACCCTGCCACGGTTCCGCCCGCCGTTCGTTGCCCGCGTTTTCCGGGTCCCAGAGCGCGCCGTCGCGGGCGCAGATGCCGTCGACCAGCTTCGCGCCGCCGGACCGGCCGACCCTGGCGGCGCGGGCGTCCCAGATCTCGAACCGGCGCGCGATCGGCGTTCCCCGCGCCGACAGCAGCGTCAGGACGTAGGTTTCGCCCGAGGGCACCGGGACCGGCAGGCCTAGCCCAGTGGTCAGCCCCGCCTTGCCGGCGCTGTCGGCCCGGATGAAGCGGTAGCCGGACCCGAGGTCGCGCATCAGCATCGGGGTTTCGGATGCCCAGACGCCGCCGGGCAGGCCCTGGCCGCGCGGGAAATGGGTGTGCTGGCTGACCCACTCGAAATGGCGCGCGGCGCCGTAGTAGCCGTCGTCGAGCATCAGCAGCCCGTCCCGCTCCTGCCAGACCTCGATCGCCCCGGTGCGGGCGTCGTCGTCGGCGCAGAGAACGACCAGAACCGCCTTCAGCACTGTCCCGGCGAAGACCGGGATGGCGACGGCGCTCGTCAGGCCCGCCTCCTTCGCGGCCTCGGTGCGCTTGAAGTAGCTGCCGTCGAAGCCCTTCAGCACCACGGGCCGTTCCTCCGCCCAAGCCTTGCCGGGCAGGCCCTCGCCGCGGGCGAAGCCGGTGCGGCGCGAGGCCTCCTCGAACCCCGCGAGGCTGCCGTAGTTGCCGCCTGCGAGCGTGAGGATGCCGTCGGTCGGAACCCAGACCTCGGCTACTTCGATGAATGTCTTCGCAGGTGCGTCCAGTATCGCGTCCATCTTCAAATCCTCCTTCGGCGGTGACCGCCGCATCGCCCAAACCCGATGCCGAACGCCTTGTTCGAGGGCGCGGGCGGGCCAGGTGTTTCAGTTTCGCGACATCATCGGCGGCTCACGCGGCCGCCTTGTCCTTCTTCGCAGCGGCCTCCGCCGGGGCGGGGGCCGACTTGCCGTGCGCGCCGGTCTCGTACTCCTCCAGGAAGTTCAGGACCTGTTCGCGGTAGAGGTAGTAGTCGGGGTGTTCGAGCAGCGCCTTGCGGCTCCGCGGCCGGGGCAGGTCGACGTCGAGGATCTTGCCGATGGTCGCCTGCGGCCCGTTGGTCATCATCACCACGCGGTCGGCCAGCAGGATCGCCTCGTCGACGTCATGGGTGACGCAGACCGCGGTGACCTTGGTCCGGCTCCAGACCTCCATCAGCACTTCCTGGAGCTCCCACCGCGTCAGGCTGTCGAGCATCCCGAACGGCTCGTCGAGCAGGAGGAGCTTCGGCGAGAGCGCGAAGGCCCGCGCGATGCCGACCCGCTGGCGCATCCCGTTCGACATCTCCGACGCCGCCTTGTCCATGCTGTCGCCCAGGCCCACGCGTTCGAGGTAGTATTCGACCACCTCCTGCCGCTCCGCCTGGCTCGCCTTGGGATAGACCCGGTCGACGCCGATGGCGCAGTTCTCGCGCGCGGTCAGCCAGGGGAACAGCGACGGGGACTGGAACACCACCGCGCGTTCGGGGTCGGCGCCCTCGACGCCGGTGCCATCGAGCCGGATCACGCCCTTGGAGATCTCGTTCAGCCCCGCGGTCATGGTCAGCACCGTGGACTTGCCGCAGCCCGAATGCCCGATCAGGCTGACGAACTCGCCCTTCCGCATCTTCAGGTCGAAGTTGTCCACCACCGTCAGCGGACCCTTCGGCGTCGGGTAGATCTTCGACAGCTGCGAGAATTCCAGGTAGCGGTCCTCCAGCACCGACGCGCCGGCCTCGGCCGCGGCCTTCGGCAGCCCGTGGATCGGGGTCACCTCGGGCAGGCGGCGCGAACCCTCCACCTTCGCCTCGATGCCGACATCCATCAGGTAGCCCGTCACCGCCGCGCGCAGGCGCTTGAACTCCGCGTCGTGGTTCATCTCCCCCCGGTCGCGCGGGCGCGGGATCTTCACCTCGAAGGGTTCGGCCAGCGTCCCGTCGGGGTTCAGCGGCACGATCCGGTCGGCGAGCAGGATCGCCTCGTCCACGTCGTTCGTGATCAGGACGCAGGTCTTCTTGTCGGCCTCCCAGATCCGCTCGATCTCGTCAGCGAGGTTCGCCCGCGTCAGCGCATCCAAGGCGCTCAACGGCTCGTCCAGCAGCAACATCTCGGGGTCCATCGCCAGAGCGCGCGCCACCGCGACCCGCTGGCGCATGCCCCCCGACAGCTCCGCGGGCTTCCGGTCCATCGCGTGGCCCAGGCCCACCATCTTCACGTAGTGCTCGACCTTCGCCGCGCGCTCCGCCTTCGACGCCTTCGGGAACACCGCGTCCACCGCCAGCCCGACGTTGCCCCGCACCGACAGCCACGGCATCAGGCTGTAGCTCTGGAACACCAGCCCGCGTTCCGGGCCCGGGCCCGACACCGGCTTGCCCTTGAACAGGACCTCGCCGCGGTCGGGGAATTCCAGCCCGGCGACCAGGTTCATGAAGGTCGACTTGCCGCTGCCCGAGAAGCCGAGGATCGCCAGGAATTCGCCCTCGCGGACCTCCAGGTCGATGCCACGCAGCACCTCGGTCCGCTCCAGCCCGTCGCCGAAGCCCTTGGATACGTTCCTGAATTCGAGAATGCTCATGGGATCACCGGTTGTTCGAGAAGGTGAACATCGACTGGATCGCGAACATCAGCCGGTCCAGCAGGAAGCCGATGATGCCGATGGTGAAGACCGCGACCATGATCTTCGCGAGCGACTGGCTCGACCCGTTCTGGAACTCGTCCCAGACGAACTTTCCAAGCCCCGGGTTCTGCGCCAGCATCTCGGCGGCGATCAGCACCATCCAGCCCACGCCGAGCGACAGCCGCAGCCCGGTGAAGATCAGGGGCAGGGCGGAGGGCAGGACCAGCTTGGTGATCTTGGTCCAGGTCGACATCTTCAGCACGCGGCTGACGTTCACGAGATCCTTGTCGATGGAGGCCACGCCGAGCGCGGTGTTGATGAGCGTCGGCCAGAGCGAGCACAGCGTCACCGTGATCGCAGAGACGAGGAAGGATTTCTCGAACCAGCCGTCCTCGACGGTATAGAGCGCCGAGACGACGATCGAGACGATGGGCAGCCAGGCCAGCGGGCTGACCGGCTTGAACACCTGGATGATCGGGTTCAGCGCCGCGTTCGCGGTCACCGAAAGTCCCGCGGCGATGCCGAGCGGGATCGCGACGGCGGAGGCCAGGAGAAAGCCGAAGAACACCGTTTTGATCGAGGTCCAGATCTGCTGGTAGTAGGTCGGCGCGCCGGTGAACTCGCGGTAGCGCGGCTCCTGGCCGCTCGCGACCCGCTCCTCGTTGCGCTCGTCCTGCCGGGCGTAGAAATCCGCCGCGCGCTCGCGGGTCCGGGCGGCGTCCTCGTTCAGGTTCACCACCTGCTCCCAGACCTGTACCGGGCCGGGAATGGCGCCGAGCGAGGTCTGCACCCGGGGCGCCAGGGTGCCCCAGAGCGCCAGGAACACGAGGATCGACAGAAGCGGCACGCCGAGCAGCATCCACACCTGCTTGAGCTGGCCCCTGGGGTTGTCGCCGGCGGCGGCGCGCAGGATCGGGGTGATCCAGGCCAGGCCCAGGACCTTGAACCAGCCATCGGCCTTGTTGATCCGGGTGAACAGGCGGGCGCGCCGGGCTTCGCGGGCGGCGTCTGCCTCGAAATTGGGGTCGATCGTCGTCATCTCTCGCGTCCTTTCTGCATCGCAGAACGGGGCCGGGAGAGAGGCGGGATCGGGAATTTTCTACCCGGTTTCTACCCGCTTTCTACCCCGGTTCTACCCGGCTTCTACCTGCCCGTTTATTGGGCGGTTCCGCGGGGCATGGATTTCGCACCCGCAGCGAAAGTGTCTCGGTCTGGCGGGATGAACCCCGCCCTACGCGTTAATCATTCGGAGCGCCCGTTTACGGCCCGGCAAGGTCCGGACCGTCCCGGCGTCTCCGTTCGCGGGGCCCCGGACGCCCGGGGCTCCGCCCGCGAAATGCGCGATCTTTCCACCGGAAAGATCACCGGCCCCGCGTGCGGGGCCGGTCCCGCGTCTCACCCCTGCACCTCGCCGTTCACGACGATCTGCTCGCCGGTCAGGCCGATCGGAAAGCTGTCGATGTAGGCGTTGGGCTCGCGGCCGTCGTAGGGGACGCCGTCGATCAGGGTGTCCACGACTTCGCGGTAGCCGTCGGTCTCCCAGGGGAAGTCCGCCTCGTCCGCGAGGCCCTCGTCGACGAGGCTGCGCGCCGCGTCGAGGTAGATGTCGGGCCGGTAAACCGACGCCGCGACCTCGTGGTACCACTCGTCGGGGTGCGCTTCGGCGATCTGTCCCCAACGGCGCATCTGGGTCAGGTACCAGACCGCGTCGGAGTAGTAGGGATAGGTCGCGTTGTAGCGGAAGAAGACGTTGAAG
The DNA here is from genome assembly GCA_015689685.1 of Rhodobacterales bacterium HKCCE2091. Classification (GTDB taxonomy): domain Bacteria; phylum Pseudomonadota; class Alphaproteobacteria; order Rhodobacterales; family Rhodobacteraceae; genus HKCCE3408. The sequence continues at coordinate 60,860 of WVSL01000005.1, forward strand.
TCGGGGACCTCGCGCACGTCGCCGGGCTCGTATTCGAAGGTCCCGGTCATCGACGCGGCGATGGTTTCCTCGTCCGCGCCCACGTATTCCGGGTAGGACAGGATCGACACCGCTTCCAGCCGGTTGGCGTTGTCGTTCTCGTCCAGCCACATCGCGGCGCGGATCAGGGCGCGGACGATGGCGCGGGTCGTGTTCGGGTTCTCGTCGACGAATTCCGCGGTCAGGCCGAAGACCTTCTCGGGGTTGTTCGGCCAGATCTCGTAGTCGGTGATGACCGCCACGCCGATGCCGCGCTGGACCGCCGCCTGGTTCCACGGCTCACCCACGCAGTAGCCGAAAATCGTTCCGGCTTCGAGGGTTGCGGGCATCTGCGGCGGCGGGGTGACGGACAGGAACACGTCCGCCGCGATCTGGCCGGTGATGTCGTCGGGGCTGTAGTAGCCCGGGTGCAGGCCGCCTGCGGCAAGCCAGTAGCGCAGCTCGTAGTTGTGGGTCGAGACCGGGAACACCATGCCCATGTCGAAGCGGGTGCCCTCGTCGCGGAACTGCTCCACCACCGGCGCCAGCGCCTCGGCGCCGATCGGATGGACCGGGGTGCCGTCGTCGTTCGAGGCGATGTGCGGGCGCATCAGCTCCCAGACCTCGTTCGACACGGTGATGCCGTTGCCGTTCAGGTCCATCGAGAACGGGGTGACGATATGCGCCTCGGTGCCGTAGCCGATGGTCGCCGCGATGGGCTGGCCGGCGAGCATGTGGGCGCCGTCGAGCGTGCCGTCGATGACGCCGTCGAGAAGGACGCGCCAGTTGGCCTGCGCCTCCAGCGTGACGAACAGGCCCTCGTCCTCGAAGTAGCCGAGCTCGTAGGCGACGGCGAGCGGTGCCATGTCGGTCAGCTTGATGAAGCCGAAGGTCAGTTCGTCGATCTCGAGGTCCTGGGCGGCGGCCGGCACCGCGAAGGTCGCGGCGGCGGTGAGGGTCAGTGCGAAGTTGCGCATCGGGTGGTCGGTCCTTCTCTTTCCTGGCCCCCGGCCGCCGGGAAAGGCGTCCGGGAAAAACAAAAAAGCCGCACGACACGTCTTGCCCCTTGGGCAAGCGGTCGAGCGGCCATGCTCGGATATCCCGGACGTTGGGAAGAATTTCGGATCGGGGACGCCATTGCCCTCGATCCCGGAACGACTAGCGAGCGGCGGGGTGCCGCGGCAAGGATTTTCTTCGGTGGCCGGTGAAATGCCGCTGCAGCGCGGCACGGGCGGCCGGATCTGCCCAATTCGCAGGCATCAATCCGCGTCGGGATCAAAAACCCGCCCGTCGAAGAACCCGTCCGCCTCCAACCAAACCCGCCCCCCCACCGCCGCCTCGGCGGTTCTTTCGCGAATCGCGCCTTCGACCTTCCGAGACGCGCCGGGCATTTCCGCGCCGGTGTCCGCGAGCGCCTCTCGATACAGGTCCGAGCGGAACGCGCGGCGGGACGCCGCGCGGGCCGCGGCGGGGTCGCGGCCGGTGCGGCGGGCGATGCGGTCGGCGATCCACTCCGCCTGGCTGAGCCACGGGAAGGTGGCGGCCCCGCGGTGGAACTCGATGAAGCCGGGCACCCGGCGCTGGTCGCCGCGGGGGCTGATCGTCAGTCGCCCGGTCAAGGCCCGGTCGATCAGCTCCGGCGGGACATCCAGGTATTCGGGTCGCGCGAGAAGCTCCGCCGTGGTCGTCGCGCTGTCCTCCTGCGCGAGCCAGCGGCCGGCCCGCCACACCGCGCGCATCAGCCGGCCAAGCAGGTGCGGCTCGGTCTCGGCCCAGTCGCGGCGGACTGCGAGCACCTTTTCGGGCGCGAACCGCCAGATCGCACTGCCGGGAAGCAGGAGTTCGCCCTCCGACCGTTCGACGGAAATCGACCCCCAGGGGGCGCCTACGCAGAAGGCGTCGATCTCGGCCTCCGCCAGCGCGGCGCTCATCAGCGGGGGCGGGATCGTGTGGACCTCCACCGCGTCGGCGGGGAAACCGACGGCCTCGAACCAGTAGTACAGCAGCTCCGCGTGCATCGAGAACGGGAACGGGACGCCGACACGCAAGGGGCCGTCGAGCGCATCCCGCAACGCGGCGCCCGCCGCCGCCGCGTCGTCGAACCCGAAGCCGAAGCCACGCCCGCGCAGCCTGTCGGCCAGTGCGCGGCTGACGCCGATGGTGTTCCCGTTGACCGAGAGAACCTGCACCGCCGAAACCTCGACCTGCACCCCGCCGATCCCCATCGCCATCGCGACGGGCATCGCCGACAGCATGTGCGCCGCGTCGACCCGACCGAAGGCGAGCATGTCCCTGACCGAGGACCACGAAGGCGCGCGCACGAGGTCGAGTGCCAGCCCTTCCGCCGCAGCGAAGCCGAGTTCCTGCGCCACGATCAGCGGCGCGGCATCGACAAGCGGCATGTAGGCCGTGGCGAGGGTTGTCCGGTTCACGACAGCAATCCCGCCGCCGTCACCAGTGCGGCCGCGACGTCCGCGACCCGTCGGCCCTGGTCCATCGCGGTCCGGCGGAGCATCGCGTAGGCCTCGTCCTCTCCGATCCCGCGGGCCTTCATCAGGAGACCCTTGGCGCGGTCGATGACCTTGCGCTCCTCCAGCGCCCGCTTGGTCTCGGCCAGTTCGTTGCGCATCTGGCGGAACAGCTGGAACCGCGCGATGGCCGCGTCGAGAACGGGCTTGAGCCGTTCGGGCTGGAGCCCGTCGACAACGTAGGCGGAGACGCCGGCCTCGACCGCCGCCTTGGCCATCCCGCCGCCGGCACCGGACACGAACATCGCCACGGGGCGGTCCTGCGGGCCGGATGCGATGGCAAGTTCCTCCAGCGTGTCGCGCGAGGGATTCTCGACGTCGATCAGCACCACGTCGGGCTTGCGAGCGGCGATCTGGCGGGCGAGCGACGACACCTCGCTTATGACGAACACGTCGTAGTCGTCCGCCTTGTCGAGCGCATCGACGATCTGCACGGCACGGTCGCGATCCGCTTCCACCACGACGATGCTGAGCCGGTCTTTCAATTTTCCGTTCGTCGCCCGATTGCCATGCGTCCGCATCATGCTCCGGCAGGGGGCAGAGCGGGTCAATCGTTTGGCAATTGTTTGCAGGGCGTTTGGCATCCCGCCCATTGTTTGAGCGGCAGGGAGACGGAACGCCGCCACGTTGCGCATGTTTCCGCGATCGGGTTAGGGGCTTCCCGCAGGCCCGTCCTACCCCGGGCCTAGACCGCTTCCACCACACCTCGGACCCCCTCGCCGATGGCGGCGCCGATTTCCGCGCTTGCGGCGATGCCCTGGATGAACGGGCGGCGGCGCATGAGGTAGGGGATGGCGGCGAGGTGGATGCGGGACCCGGTTCCGTCGGGCAGGGCAAGGGCGAAGGACGGGTCCACTTCCGGCACGTCCTGGCCCGCGTCGAGAATCCGCGCGCGGAGGGACGGGAAGGGGAGGTCGGCGGTTTCGAGCGGTGCCTGGCCACGGGCGTCGATGAATACCGGGAAGTCCAGCGTCTCTCCGTCGACGACAACGCGGGTGGCGTCTGCCCCGACCCTGGGATCGGCATCTTCTCCGATCGCGCGGATGCGCAGCACACCGGCGCGGCGCAGGGCGAGGACGCGCCGGATCGATTCTGACGGGACCGCGGCGTAGTTGTCGACGAAGACGCGTTTCAGACCGGCGGTGAAGCGGTCGTAGTCGATGTCCGGGAAATCGGCGACGAGCGTCTCCATCGCCTCGTGCATCCGCAGGATCGCGTAGCGCCAGCCGACGGTGATGCGGTTTGCCTTGTTGTGCTCGACCTCGACCAGGTTGCGTTCGGCCCAGTCGAAGGGGTCGGCGGCCCGGCGTCGGGCGAAATAGGCATCGGCGAAGCTGTCGGCGGTCAGGTCGGACAGCCCGATCGCGCGAGCATAGGCAGGGTCGGCGGCGGCGAGTTCCGCCGCGAAAAGCGCGAAGGCCCGGTCGAGCGGGTCGGGCGTGCCGCGGCAGGCGTCGAGCGCGTCCGGCGTCATCACGCGGAGCGGTTCGTAGGGCAGGGGGCAGTAGAAGTCGGCCTCGGGCAGGAGACCGTTCCGAGACATCATGGTGATCCGCAGGTCGCGTTCGGAGGTGTCGTAGCGGAGCCCGTCGCGGTCGCAGCGGGCGAACCTGCCGTGCTGCATCGCGACCGCGAGCGCGGCGTCGATCCCGCTGAGGGAGGTGCCGAGAATCCCGATGTCGGTCGCCGGTATCCCGGTGCGGATCAGGCCCGACCAGGGGCTGGGAAAGTAGCCGCGGCGGGGGTCCTCCTCGGGGAAATCGTGCCCGGTCGCGATCACGACGCGGTCGAAACGCGTGGGCCACGGGCCGCTCGCGGTCACGAGCTCGGCGCCGTGGTCGCGGGGGATGACATCGACGATCTCGCAGCCTTCGCGGATGTCGAGCGACTGCGCGGCGGCACCGGCCCGGTCGCGGAGCGCGAGCAGCATGTCGCGGAAATACGCGCCGAGCAGGAGGCGCGGGGTGAAGGTCCGGTCGTCGAGCCGCGCCCGGTCGAGCCCGTGATAGGCGAGGTCGATGTCGTCCCGGTCCCGCAACCAGTCGAGATAGGTTCGGGACAGGGGCGGTATCTCGATCGACGCGATGTTCGCGAGCATCGAGGGGGAGGACACCTCGGGCGAGTAGGGCAGTCCGACCCCGGCGGTGTCGGAGCGTTCGAACATCGTGATCTCCACCGGCGCGCCTCCGTCGAGAAGCGCGGCGGCGGTGTAGATGCCGGTCGGGCCGGAGCCGATGATCGCGATGTGTGCGACCGCGGCCGCCCGGTCATCGTCGCACCCGGTCGCGGGGGTGTCCGGCAAGTCGCGGGGGTGTTTCATCGCCTGAGCACCGCCACGCTCTGGCCCGGCACCGTCAGATCGCCCGACACGGTCTCGTTCCTGCTGATGGACTCCTCGGAGGTGACCAGGACGAGGGTCCAATCCCCCTCAGGCAGCGTGCAGGTCGCATCGTCGCCGGCATTGAGCCAAGTCAGCACTTCGCCACCCTCGGCGGTGAACCGGTGCGCGCCGAAGACCTGGAGCCCGTGATCGGACCAGTCCCCGTCCTCCATCCGGCGGCCGGCGGGGTGAAGCCAGGCGATTTCAGGCGAGACGCCATCACCGTGGGCCGGGTCGACCGCGAAGCGGGGATGGGCGAGGTCGAGATCGCGGCGGAGCGCGACGAGATCCGCGACCGCACAGGTCAGGGTCGGGTCGGCGGACGCCCAGTCGATCCAGCTGATCTCGTTGTCCTGGCAATAGGCGTTGTTGTTGCCGCCCTGGCTGTGGCCGAGCTCGTCTCCGGCGAGGATCATCGGCACGCCCTGCGACATCAGCAGCGTGCCGAGCATCGCCTTGGCCCGGCGCAGGCGCGCGGCGTGGATCGCCTCGTCCCCGGTCGGCCCCTCTGTGCCCATGTTGTGCGACAGGTTGTTGTCGTGTCCGTCGGCGTTGTCCTCGCCGTTGGCCTCGTTGTGCTTGCCGTCGTAGGACAGGCAGTCCCAGAGCGTGAACCCGTCATGGGCGGCGAGGAAGTTGACCGACGAAGTCGCGGGCCGGTGCGAGTGATGGAACTGCCGGGGCGAGCCGAGCAGCCGTTGGGCCAGACGCGGGTGCAGCCCCGGATCGCGGCGCCAGTACGCGCGCATGTCGTCGCGGGCCTTGTCGTTCCATTCGCGGAACGGCCACGGGAAGCCGCCGACCTGGTAGCCGCCGTCGCCGATGTCCCACGGTTCCGCGATCAGCTTGACGCGGGACAGGACGGGGTCCTGCCGGATCGCGTTCATGAACGCGCCCTCGCGTTCGAACCCGGTGCTTTCGCGCCCTAGGGTGGAGGCGAGGTCGAAGCGGAAGCCGTCGACATGCATCACCTCGACCCAGTAGCGCAGGCTGTCGAGCACCATGCGCAACACCATCGGGTGCGCGATGTTGAGCGTGTTGCCGCAGCCCGTCGTGTCGAAGCTGTGGCGCGGGTTGTCGGGGGACAGCAGGTAGTAGGCGCTGTTGTCGATGCCGCGGAACGACAGGGTCGGACCCATCTCGTTGCCCTCGGCGGTGTGGTTGTAGACCACGTCGAGGATGACCTCGATGCCGGCGTCGTGGAACCGGCGCACGGCCGACTTGATCTCGGACGGCCGGCCGCTTTTCAGGTAGGGCCGGTAGGGCGCGAAGAAGGACAGGGTGTTGTAGCCCCAGTAGTTCCTCAGCCCCTTTTCCAGCAGGTGCTGATCCTGCACGAAGCCGTGGACCGGCAAAAGTTCGATCGCGGTGATGCCGAGCGCCTTCAGGTGGTCGATGACCGGCTCGGAGGCGAGACCTTCGAAGGTGCCGCGCGCGTCCTCGGGCACGCCCGGGTGCAGCATCGTCATCCCCCGGACATGGGCCTCGTAGATCACCGTGCGTTCCCAGGGCGTCGAGGGAACGCGGTCGGCGGACCAGTCGAAATCGGGTTCGGCAACCACCGCCTTCGGCATGAACGGCGCGCTGTCGCGGTCGTCGAAGCTCGTGTCGTCCTCGCCGATGCGGTAGCCGAACAGCGCGTCGTTCCATTCGAGGCTGCCGGTCAGTTGCCGGGCGTAGGGATCGAGCAGGAGCTTGGCGGGATTGAATCGGTGGCCGGCCTCGGGCTCGTAGGGGCCGTGGACGCGGTAGCCGTAGGCCTGCCCGGAGCGGACGCCGGGCAGGTAGCCGAACCAGACGCCGCCCTCCATCTCGGGCATGTCGAGCCGCGCGATCTCGGTCCGGCCCTCGGCATCGTAGAGGCACAGCTCCACCCGCTCCGCGTTCTCAGAGAAGATCGCGAAGTTGGTTCCCTCGCCGTCGTAATCCGCACCGAGCACCGCGGGGGAAGCCGCGCCGCGCGCGAAGGCGAGGCTGTCGTCGACACGCTGGTCCATGGATCACACCTTCCGGATTGCGACGATGTTCGCCGGGACCTGGAACAGGCGCTGCCGTTCGTCGCGCCGGCGCGCGAGCATGGCGGCGGTCACGAGCGTGGTGCCGGTTTCCGTCCGGCGGAACCACAGCGCGTCCTCGTCCGGATCCTCGCCGATCACGAGCGAGGCCGGGACTTCCGCCCCCGGTCCGAGGATCGCCCGGCTCACCCGCGCGCCCCGCGCGACCGTCGCGCCGGGCATCGCGACGGTCCCGCATTCGGCAAGGACGCTGCGGGACAGGCCGGGCCAAGATGCGCGCGGACCGATGCCGCAGGTCGCGACCGGATCGGGCAGGGCGCAGGGCGGATCGGCGCGGACGAAATCGAGCCACGTCAGCCTCAGTGCATCGAGCGAGCCGACGTCGCGCCAGTAGGGCGCGGCCCCCTCGGCACCGTTGCCGTGGACATGCACGACGCCCTCGGCCACCGCGCGCGGCAGGATGTCGTGTCCGAAGTCGTGGCCGCTGGTCAGATCGCGCGCATCGTCGGCGAGCCGCGCCGAGAGCCAGGCGCGGTCGAAGACGTAGATGCCCATGCTGACCAGTGCGCGGTCCGGGTGGCCCGGCATCGCGGGCGGCACGCGCGGCTTCTCGAGGAACGACAGGACCCGGCCGTCGCTGTCCGCGTCGATCACGCCGAAGGCGTGCGCGGCGGTCCGGGGCACCACGTCCGCGGCGAGCGTGACCATCGCCCCGGAGGCACGATGCGCCGCCAGCATCGGTCGGTAATCCATTCCGTAGACGTGGTCGGCGGACAGGACGATGACCTCCCCCGCTTCGGTGTCGGGATCGAGGTTGCGATGGACGGCATCCGCCGTGCCGCGATACCCGGCCCCGCCGGGGCGGCGCATGTGCAGGCTCAGCCCGGTCCGGTCCCGCCGCCAGCGGGCGGCGAGGTGCCGTTCCAGCGGGTCGGCCATGTACTGCGTGGCGACGGTGGCGTGGGCGAAACCGGACCCGGCGATGTTGGCGACGACGAAGTCCACGATGCGGCAGCCGCCAGCGAAGGGGACAGCCGGCTTGCACGTCGTCTCCGTCAGTTCGTGAAGTCGCGAACCCCGTCCACCGGCAAGCAATATCACTGCCGGCGGCGCACCTGCGCCGGCCCCTCGCACGTCCATCATGCCGTCTCCAATGCCTGAAAGTGGCGAGGCGCACCCCGTCGATGAGTGCAACGCGGCGAAAAACGAAATGGTTCCGCGCTGCAGCGTCGATTGTCGCCGGGGCGGCCTATTCCTGGCCATCGCGGTAGAGATCGATCACCTCGTCCTCCAGCACGCCGCCGATGACCTCGACCTCGTCCTGCCCGTTCAGAAGGTCCGGCATCCGCAAGTGCGGAAAGGCGAAGTATTTCTCCGGCACGTTCTCCTGCCGGGCGGCGAAGACGATCCGGCTGATCCCGGCGAACCGCGCCGCGGCGAGGCACATCTCGCAGGGTTGCAGCGTGGACAGGAGCGTGAGGCCCGAAAGGTCCGGGCTGCCCCGGTCCTTCGCCGCGCGGCCGATGGCCACGATCTCGGCATGGCGGGTCGGGTCGTCCTCGAGGTGGACGTGGTTTGTCCCGGCGTCGAGCAGGGTATCGCCCGCCATCAGCCCCGCGGCGATGCCGGACTTTCCGGCCTCGGCCGAGGCTTCGTGCGCGCGCGCCACGAGGTCCCGCATGGCGCCGATTTCCGATTGCGTCGGTTCGCGTCCCGTCATCTTTCGTTCATCCTTCCGTCTCGTCGTGCAATTCGCGACCGGCCGCCGCGTCCTCGGCCACCGAGACCCGGGCGCTGCCGTCCCGCTCGACCGTGATCGTGACCGACCGGTCTTCATGCCGCCGGGTGATCTCCAGCACCGTTGCGCCCGGAATTTGGATGTCGATGGAGCCGTGGCGGAACAGGGTAGCGTCCGACCGCCGCGCCGCCAGACCCTCGCGCAGCAGCCGCCATTTCCGGGCGCCCAGTCCGTCGCCGTTGTAGCCGCGCCGGAGGGCGTCTAGGTCTACGGGCAGGCGATTGTCGGGATCGGTCAGCGCGAAATAGGCGCGTTCGCAGCCGCGGTAGATGTCAGGAATGCCGGGCAGGGCCAGCTTGAGCGCGAGTTGGGCAATGGAGAGCCACGCGCCGGTTTCGCAGATCGCGCGCAGTTCCGCCGGTTCATCGTCGCGCCAGGCGGCGAGAAGGGCGGATGCTAGGCGGTGGACGGCGGCTTCCGCATCCGCGTCGGGGTCGGTCCAGCGGGTGATTTCCCCGGCCTCGCGCAGGGCCTTGGTCATGTGATCGCGCAGGCGACCGTAGATGGAGGCATCGGTCGGATCCCAGATCGCCAGCGCCGACTGGACGAGGTACCAAACCGTCGCGGGCGGGACGTGTGTGGCTTCGGGCAGGGCGCGCGCGGTATGCACCAGGGAAAGGAACCCCTCGGGGTGGCGGCTGCAGGCGACGAGGCGCATTCGCGCGTCTTCGCTCCGCTTGGCGTCGTGGGAGGAAGTGAGGGTCAGCGACCCGCCATTCTGCGCTGCGGACCACCGGGCGAGATCCTGCACGGTCATCGCCGGCCGCTCCGGGTCGGCCCCGACTTCGCAGGCGGCGAGGTAGGCGGTCATCCGGAACCCGGCGGTGTCCTCGTGCGACTTCGCCAGGAGCGCGCCGGTGACCTGTTCGAACCGGCGGGACAGGGCGCGGTCGGCCTCGTCCTCCGGCGTGGCGATGCGGCGGGCGATCCGCCGGGTCAGGACCGGGTCGAGCGCGTCGGCGGCCGCGGTCTCGCGCACCTCGTTCCAGAGCCCGGTGTCGCCGGGCACCGGGCCGGAGGAGGCGTAGGATCGGTAGCGCGGGAAGGCGATCAGAAGCGTTCTCAGCGCGTCGCGCAGGGCCTCTTCGGTCGGGTCCTCGCCGCCGTCGCCCGCCAGCGTCCCGCGCGCAAGTTCGGTCAGGTGGACGAGTTCCGCCTCCAGGTCCTCGGCCAGAACCTCGGCCTTCGCCTGCGTGACGGCGTCGTGGAAGGTGCCCTTGCGGCCGGTGTCGGCGCGCCAGGCCGACTGCAACCGCGCGACCCCTTCGGCGGAGGACAGGGCGGCGGCGATGCGGGCGCCGGTCTCGTAACCCGTCGTGCCCTCCACCGGCCAGTCCGGCAGGGTTTCGTCGCCGGTCAGGATCTTCTCGACCCAGATCGGTATGTCGCCGACCGCTGCGCGCAGCCGGTGGAGGTAGCCCGCGGGATCGGCGAGGCCGTCCACATGGTCGACCCTCAGACCCTGCACGCGGTCCTCGGCCACCAGTTCAACGATCAGCCGGTGCATGTCGTCGAACACCGCCTCGTCCTCCACCCGCATCCCGACGAGGTCGGTGACGTTGAAGAAACGGCGATGAGTGACCCGATCGCGCTCGCGCCGCCAGTGCATGAGCCGCCAGTACTGCGCCGCGTGCAGGTCCGCCGGGTCGTCGAAGTCGGCGTCGGGACGAAGCGGGATGCAGAGGTCGTCGACTTCGAGCCGGTCGCCCTTCCGCGTGACGAGGCCTTCTGCGACCATCGCCGCGAAGGGCCGGGGTAGCCACGGCAGCACCAGCGGCCCGGTATCCCAGTTGATGTCGAAGTGGCGGGCATAGCGGCTGGCAGGACCGTGCCGCAGGACATCCGCGAGCCACGGGTTTTCCACCGAGAACGCGGTGTGGTTCGGAACGATGTCGAGGATGATGCCGATGCCGTGGTCCCGCGCGGCGTCCGAAAGCACGTCGAAGCCGTCGCGCCCGCCGAGCACCGGGTCGATCTCGTCCGGGCGGGTGACGTCGTAGCCGTGGGTCGAGCCCTCCGTCGCGGTAAAGATCGGCGACAGGTAAAGGTGGCTGATCCCGAGGGTCCTTAGATGGGGCAGGTAGGCGGCCGCTTCGGCGAAGCCGAGGCCCTCGCGCAGTTGAAGCCGATAGGTCGCGACGGGCAGTTTCATGTCCGGGTCACCTTTACCGCGATGTGATGGGGGGCGTCGGGGTTGCCGAGCGCGAGATCGGGCTGGTCAAGCACGCGCGGATTTTCCGGCGCGGTGCCGAGATGGGCGACGATGTCCAGCCGGCCGGCCGCGAAGGTCCACCGGGCCTCCAGCGACGCCCGACCGGTCGGGCGGGCCTCCGCGGACAGGCGTCGGGACCGGAGCAGCGGGGCGATGCGCTCTGCCCGCAAATCGAGGCAGCGGCGGGTCAGCGCGCGCCACTCGGCGGCGTCGTCGGGCAGGGCGGCATGGGGCCTCGCCGAGACGAAGGTTTCCCGCGCCAGCGGGTCGGGCATCCCGTCGTCGTCCCCGGGCAGGTGTTCCAGTTCGCGCGCGCGTCCCTCGCGGACGGCTTGCCCGAGCTCGCCGCCGAAGTCGGCGAAGAACGGGAACGGCGCGCGGCTGCCCGCTTCCTCGCCCATGAACAGCATCGGCACGGCGGGCGCGGTCAACAGAAGCGCGTACGCGATACGCACGGCGCGCGGGTCCGCGAGCGACAGGAGCCGGTCGCCCCGGACCCGGTTGCCGACCTGGTCGTGGGTCTGGTTGGAATTGACGAAGGCGCTGGCGGGCAGGTGGCCCGAGGGCGCGCCGCGCGGCTCCGCCCGTCCGGGGCGGGTCTGGCCCTGTTCCACCTGTCCCTCCGCCAGTGCGCGGCAGAGATCCTCGATCGGGTCGACCGCGAACGGGGCGTAATACCAGTCGGATTCCCCGGTCAGCAGGCAATGCACCGCGTGGTGGTAGTCGTCGTTCCAGTTGGCGTCCGTCACCCCGGCGTCGCGCATTTCGGTCAGGTTGCGTTCGTCCTCCGCGATGAGGATGACGCGCGGCGAACAGGCCCGGTCGAGCCGCGACCGCATCTCGGCGAATAGGTGGGTGGGCGACGGGTCGCCGACCTGGTGGACGGCATCGAGCCGGAGGCCGTCGAAGCCGTAGTCCCGGCACCAGGTCACCGCGTTCTGGAGGAAGAAGGCGCGCACCTCGGGCCGGGTGTAGTCGATGCCCGCGCCCCAGGGCGTGTGGCGGGCGGGGTCGAAGAAGCCGGGGGCGATCCGGTGCAGGTGGAGGCCCTCGGGGCCGAAGTGGTTGTAGACCACGTCGAGGAACGCGCACATCCCGGCGTCGTGGATCGCGTCCACCAGCGCCACGAGGTCGTCGGGCGTGCCGTAGGCCGGGTGCGGGGCAAAGGGCTGGACGCCGTCATATCCCCACCCGTGTTCGCCCGCGAAGGCATTGACCGGCATCAATTCGACCGCGGTGATCCCGAGCGCCGCGATGCCGCCCATCTTTTCGGCGGCGGCGGCGAAGGTCCCTTCGTCGGTGAAGGTGCCAACGTGGAGTTCCATGATCGAGGTCTCGGCCCAGTTGCGGCGGGGGCTGCGCGGCGGCGCGTGGCGACGGACCGGCGGCTGCCACAGGCGCGCCGGGCCGTCGACGCCGGTGTCGAGCCAGCGGGCGGCGGGGTCGGTCAGGGTTTCGCCGTCGAGGCGGAGGTCGTAGGTCTCCCCCACCTCGGCGTCGAAGGTGGCGGTCCAGGTGCCGCTACCAGCGGGATGCAACGCCACCGAACGGTCCGCGAAACGCAGTTCGGCCCGCTCCGCCCCCGGTGCCCAGATGCCGAAGCGCCACCTGCCGGGCCTGTCGTCGCCCGCGGGCACCGCGCCCCAGGTCAGGATGTCGTCCGCCTCCCCGGTCATTGGGCGGCCAACCTGTGGGCGGACCGGGGCGGCAGTTCTATCGGTGGGAAACGCGCGTCGGGCCACGGGGCGGCGACCCCGTCGACGGCCATCCGGTAGAGCGTCTCGTAGCGGTCGAGCATCCCCGACAGGCCGAACCGGCGTTCGACCCGCGTGCGGGGCCGAAGACGCGGGATCTCCCGCGCGGCGAGCAGGGCCGAGGCCAGCCGCGGGGCGTCGCCTGCCGGGGCGAAGACGCCGCAATCGCCGATCACCTCGCGCACCGCCCCCATGTCGGTCGCGGCCACGGGCAGGCCGCAGGCCATCGCCTCGATGGCGGCAAGGCCGAAGGGCTCGTCCCAGTGCGGGGTGAACAGCGCGACCGACGCCGCGCCGAAAGCGCGGGCGAGGTCCGGGGCGGGCAGGTGGCCGGCGTATCGGATGCCGGCGCCGAGACGGGGCCGCACCTCGGTCTCGAAGTAGTCCCGGTGTTCGACCGTGCCGAAGATCGTCAGGGGGACGCCCGCGATCCGCGCGGCCTCGGCGGCCAGGTGCGTGCCCTTGTTCGGCGTGATCCGACCGGCCCAGACCGCGCTGCCGTCGCCCTGGCCAGAATAGGGCCAGTCGGCCAGGTCGATCCCGTTCGCGACCACGTGGGCCTCGGGCGGGGCACCGGCCGGCCACCACGCCTGTCCCTGCCGCGCCGAGCAGACGGTGAATCGCGACCACGGCGCCGCGGCTTCGTGCACCGCCCGGAGCAGGGCGTCGAAGGGCGGGACGTGGAGCGAGGTCAGCATCGGCACCCGGTCGCGCCGGGCGAGCCGCGGCGGGTAGCGGTGCAGCGAGTTGTTGTGGACCACGTCGAAACCGCCGTCCTGGAGATCGTCGAGCACCCCCGCGAAGCTCGTGTCGAGGAAGTCGTTCAGCGCGTCGGTGCCGTGAAAATCGTGCCATGGATAGGCGCGGTCGTAGTGCTCGGGGCAGATCGGCCGGATCGGCACGCCCGCGTCGCTGTCGCCGGAGGCGAACAGCGTCACGTCGTGGCTCCGCGCCCGCAGACCGCGCGCGAGGTGCCAGGAATGCGCTTCCATCCCGCCCATGAACGGCTCCGCGATCGGGTGACGGATATGGGAGACGATGGCGATGCGAAGCGCGGCCATCGCGCTCACTCCGCCGCGAAGCGGAGGAGGTCGGACTGGGCCTCCGCCACCTCTTCCTCGCGCGCCCGGCTGGACCGCCGGTCGGCCTCCACCCCCTGCAGCTTGTCGAGCACCCGCCGGGTGTTGGCGTAGGGCATGTCCGGTTCCTGCCGGCACAGCGCGAAGTCGTCCTGGTCGGGTTCGCGCAGGATGCGCAGCCCGGTCCGGCAGGATTCGATCAGCCCGAGCAGGCGGAAGCCGTGTAGCCAGTGTTCCATCGTGCGATGACCCCAACGGCCGGCGAAGACCTCCGCGTTGCGGATGACCGAGGCGACCTGGTGGATCGGGGGCATGCAGTGGTCGTGGTACTGGTGGTAGACCCGCGCGCCACGCATCCACCAGATGCCGATGCCCCGGTCATCGAGCACGCGGCCGAAATCTGTATCCTCGCCACCGTAGCCGTAATAGCCCTCGTGGAAGCCGCCGGACCGGTCCCAGTCGTCGCGGTGCATGGCGAAGTTCAGCGACCAGAAGCAGCGGTAATCCTCGCACCGTCGGAAGCCCTCGGCGGGCGGCCCCTGCCGGTCGGAGTGGCGGACGCCTTCACGGTCGAACCGCGCGAAGTCGAGCCCCGCCCCGGTCATGCCTTCGCGAAGGTAGAGAACCTCGCCCATCACGAGACCCCGGCCCGGCGTCGCGGCCGCGGCGTAGTCGGCCACCAGCGAGGGGTTCGGGATGCAGTCGACATCGACGAAGACGAGCACCTCGCCCTTCGCCGCCTCGGCCACCCGGTTGCGGGCGGCGGCGAGCGGGAGTTCGCCGTTCACCCGAGGCACGACGATCTGCCGGACCGGGAAATCGGTCGCGGGCAGGTCGGGGTAAGGCGCGTCCTGCATCACGCCGATCACCAGTTCGTCCGGGCGGCGGGTCTGCGCCTGGAAGCCCAGGACGACGTTCCTCAGGTGCTCGCCGCGGCCCGCGGCGATGGTCAGGGCAGAGACCAACGGCATGTATGCAACCTTTCCTGCTGGTGTTCGGTGGGATGGTCGGCGGCCGGGTCGTCACCGCCCCAGAGCCTGTGGGATAGAGCTTCGAGCCAGCGGCCCGTGTCCTCCGCGGCGCGCGGCGTGACCAAGGCGCGCTGGCGGGCGGGATCGTGACGGCGGAAGGCCATGTCGACCGCGTCGCGCCAGCGGTGGGCGGATCCCGGCAGGTGCGGCAGGTGGACCGCCGCGCCTACACGGTCGAGCGCGCGGGCCTTCTCGACCTGCTCGTCGAAATAGCGCCATTCCGGCACCGCGAGCCACGGCCTGCCCGCTGCCAGGACCTGGTGGCATGTCGTGTTGCCGGTGGAGGCGATCACGAGATCCGCGGCGGCGACGTGGTCGGCAACGGTGTCGACCCAACCGGGCAGCGACAGGTTGCCGGGCAGGGTCGAATGCCAGTCGCGCTGGACCTTGCCGATCGCGATCCACTGCATGTCGGGGAAGGTCCGCGCCGCGACGCCGAGCGGGGCCTCGGCGAACCCGTTGCCGCCGCCGCCCGAGATCACCAGGGCCACGCGGGCGTCCGGCGCGATGCCGAGCCGCGCGCGTGCTTCGGCGCGGTCGGGCTCCCGGCAATCGACGCCGAGACCGGGGGCGAAGAACATCCGGGCCCGCATCGCCTCGTCCCAGTCCGCCTGCGCGAGGTCGGCGTGGAACGGCGCCAGCAGTCCGGCCGCACCGACATAGGCGGCGGCATGGCCGGGATCGTTGCGGTCGCCGTGCTGGACGACCTTGACGTGCGGAACGGAGCAGATCCGCGCAAGCTGCGCGATCTCGGCGCTGACGTCGCAAATCATCAGGGCCGGGTCGGCGGTCGCGAACCACTGGGCGATCCGGGCCGTCGCTTCGCGGATCGTAGACCATCCGAGTGGCGCGCAGTGGAGCGTGTCGGGGGTCGGCACCCAGTCCATCCCGGCCGCGCGGTCGGCGGGCGGTTCGAACAGGGACGGGATCACCTCGATCTCCGCGCCCGGCCGGAGGTCGGGGAAGATGTCGTCGCGGGCGCAGAAGATGCGGACCGGGCGGGCGTCCGGCAGGGCGTTGACGATGGCGGCGCACCGCTCCGCGTGGCCGCGGCCCTGGTGGTGGACGAAGTAGCCGAACGGACGGGTTCCCGCAGGGCTGTCGACGAGATCCCGCATGGCTCTATTCCGCCGCGATCAGCGAGGGGCGCGCCGGGTCCAGCCCGAAACGGGCGAGACCGTCGAGCACGCCGTCGGCATGGGGCAGGGCAGGGCGGTACGCGCCGCGCAGGTCGCCGAGTTCGGAAGCGGCGTTCGCCGGAACGATGGCGCGGCCGAACCCTTCGAGCATGTCGCGGTCGTTGCCGCTGTCGCCCGCGACGACGCAGTCTTCCGGCCCGAGGCCCAGAAGCCGCGCGGCGAAACGCACAGCGGCGGCCTTTCCGGAGTGCCGGGGCACAACGTCGATCAGGCGGTCGTGGGAATGCACCACGCGGGCTGGTAGGCGGGCGCTGTCCAGCGCGGCTTCGATCTGCGCGGCGGTAGCCGCGTCCCCGAAGAAACTCAGCTTCCAGCGACGTTGTTCGTAGATCGGTTGCAGCGCGAGCCCGAGCGGGGCGAGGGTGTCGAGTATCCCGTCGCGATCCCAGTCGCCCGAGATGGTGTCGGCGTAGTCCCGGCAGAGCCGCAGGGCGCCGCTGGCGTCCGGGCGCCAGATCTCGGTTCCGACGGAGGCGATGAAGAGATCGGGCCGGGGCAGGGACCAGTCCGCCATCACCCGCCGCGCATCCGGCAGGGCGCGGCCCGTGGCGATGACGAAGGCGACGTTCCGCGCCCGTGCGTGCCAGTCGCAGAAGCGCTCCGCGGCCTCCCTGTCGCCGGTGAGCGTGCCGTCGAGATCGCTCGCAAGCAGGCTGTCGACGCGGTGCGGACGCGTCACCGGGTGAGTCTCGGCGATCCCGGCATAAACGGACTGGACCCGCGCCGCCCAGAGATCCCAGTCGTATCCCGTACGGGCCCGGCGCGTGGCTTCCGCCGTGCGGACCGCGCGCGTGGGGTCGGTCAGCGCGGCCCGCAAACCCCGCGCGATGTCGGCGGGATCGGAGGGGTCGACGAGTTCTCCCGCGCCGAGGCACCGCACGATGTCGACGGGGCCGCCGTTCTTCGTGGCGACGACGGGCACCCCGGCGCGGGCCGCCTCGATCAGGGTCAGCCCGAAGGGTTCGTGCTGTGCCGGGTTGACGAACACGCCGCCCTCGGCCGCAAGGGCATAGAACGAGGCGACGTCGGACTGGCTGTGCTGCCGCGGGAGCGCGACCCGGCCCCAAAGATCGTTGCGGTCGACCGCGTCGAAGAGCGCCCGGATCGTCGCCTGCTGTTCGTCGTCGCACCCGGTCAGCCCGTCGCGGAGGCCGGCGAGTATGACGAGGTTCGCGTGTTCGCGAAGCCACGGGTCGGCGGCGTAGGCCCTGACCAGCGTCACGAGGTTCTTCTTCGGGATCGGCCGCGCGATGGCGAGGATGATCGGCTTTCCGGTATCGCGCAGGAACGGCGCGACCCGCTCTCGCGCCTGTTCCGTTCCCGCGCCGACCGGAGTGGTCACGCCCGGCGCGATGCAGTGGACGCGGCCCTCCGCGTCCGGGTCGTATGCCACAATCTGCCGCTCGGCCTCGTCGCGGGAGGACGCCACGATCGCCGCCGCCCGACGGATCGCCCGCCGTTCCCGTGCCACCCGGCCCGCCGCATCGCCGCCCGCCGCCCCGCGATGCTTGTCGAGCGCGAGCGAGTGGCTGGTATAGACCCAGGGGATGCCGAATGCCCGGCGCGCGGCTTCGGCCAACTGCGCGGCATCGGCGAAATGGGCATGGATGATGTCGGGCCGCGCGCCGTCGCGCAGCATCTGCAGGAAGGCGGCGGTCAGGGCCGGGATCTCCGCCTCCAGTGCCTCCTTGGCGAGGTAACCCGTGCGCGCCGTCCGGATCCTGCGGATCGTGCATTTGGGCATTACCGCTTCCTCGGCGAGGGCTTGGGACGCCCCGAGGGCGGGGACGTCGAAGGCGCGGGTCACGATGTCCACCTGCCGCACGTCCGCCCGGCGCGCCTGGGCACAGGCCGCGCCGAGAACGTAGGCGATATGGCCCCCGGTATCCTCCGTCAGGCCGTACCTGACCGGCGGCGGCCGCAGACAGCCGCCGAGAGCGATGTGCATGACATGCATGGCAGACACCTTTTGTGGAGTTCCGGTTGTGGGGATGATCCCTCGTCTGGTTCGATAACGTCCCCTTCCCCCGGTGGTTCCGTCGGATGACGAGGAAGGCTATTTCGGATTCATCGACGCCCCGCCCGGAGCAGGAATCCCGTGATCGATCATCGCTATCTCTTCATCGGCGGGCTGCACCGGTCCGGCACGTCGCTCGTCGCGCGGATGGCCGGGTCGCTGCCCGGGGTCGCGTCGATCCGGGGCGCGCCGGTGCCCGAGAACGAGGGCGTCTACCTTCAAGGCGCGATCCCGCACACCGCGCGGCACGGGATGCCCATGCACTTCGCCACCGACCCGGCGCAGCACCTCGTGGAGGGTTGCGCGCTGGACCGGCTGGAGACGGGCCAGCGGCTGGAGGCGGACTGGGAACCCTGGTTCGGACCGGGACACTGGCGGGTCGAGAAATCGCCGGTCAACCTGACGCGGATGCGGCTGATGCAGCAGCTTTTCCCGCTGGCGCAGTTCGTGGTGGTGACGCGGCATCCGCAGGCGGTCGCGGCGGCGGTGTCGAAGTGGGTGGACGCGCCCGAAGTGGCGCTGGTGGAACACTGGATCGCGGCGCATGATCTCGTGAGGCAGGACATGGACCACCTCCATTCTGTGCTGGTGCTGCGTTACGAGGATCTCGTGGCCGCGCCCCGACGCACGCTCTCGGTGCTTGCGGCCTTCCTTGATCTCGACGCGCTGGCCGAACCGGCGGAACCGATCCGGGACGGCAACCTCGACTACCGCTACGGCGACCTCGATGCCGGGCAGGCTGCGGCGATGGCCGGGTGGGGATATGCCCCGCGCGGACGGACGGAACCGCTGGACCCGATCGTCCGTCACCCGCTCCGCGCCATCCGCGAACGGGTCGTGGCGGCCGCGGCCTCCGCGCCGGACTAGGCACGATCCGCGCGATCGGCGGGGAACGCTGCCGCGGGCAGATCGTTTGGCCTTCGAAACGCCGCGTCTGGATGTCCGGGCCGGAGAGATTGAAGGAGGATCGCATGACACAGTATTCCGACGACCGCGTACAGGATCGCCAGCCCGGGCTGGAGCACGAGATGGAGCCGAAGCCCGAGTACATGCCGCGCTATCCCGGATCGGGGCGGCTGAAGGGCAAGGTGGCGCTCATCACCGGCGGGGATTCGGGCATCGGCCGCGCGACGGCGGTGCTCTATGCCCGCGAGGGCGCCCGCGTCGCGATCTTCTACAAGGATGAGGAAGCGGATGCCCAGGAAACCCTGCGCGCGATCCGCGACGAGGGATCTGACGGGATCGCGATCCGCGGCGATGTCGGTGACCGCGCCACCTGCTTCGACGCCGTGGCGGAGACCGTGAGCCGCTTTGGGCGTCTCGATATCCTCGTGAACAACGCCGCGGAACAGCACGCGCAGGACAGGTTCGAGGACGTGACCGAGGAGCAGATGGAGGCGACCTTCCGGACCAACATCTTCGGCCAGATGTTCATGGTGCAGGCCGCGCTGCCGCATTTGCGGGAAGGCTCCACTATCATCGGCGTCACCTCCGTCACGGCCTATCGCGGGCAGGACCTGTTGATCGACTACTCCTCGACCAAGGGCGCGATCCTGTCCTTCGTCCGGGCGCTCGGCAGCAAGCTCGCCGACCGCGGGATCCGGGTGAACGGCGTCGCGCCGGGGCCGATCTGGACGCCGCTGATCCCGGCCTCCTTCCCGCCGGAGAAGGTCGAGGATTTCGGCAAGAGCAGCACACTCGGCCGGCCGGGACAGCCGAACGAGGTGGCCCCGTCGCTGCTGTTCCTCGCCTGCGACGACAGTTCCTACATGACCGGGCATGTCCTACACCCCGATGGCGGGGCGACGGTGGCGGACTGACCGCCGCCGGGGGCGGAAGCCGCCTGCCGGTTTTCTTCCATCCCTTCCGGTGGCCGCCGCGTGCGGCCGCCGGGCATCAGGTCAGGACCACCGCCACCGTGACCGCCGCGCCGATGATCGCGGCATAGGCGATGGTCGCCAACAACCCGTCCCGCACCAGCAGCGTCAACGACAGGAGCGCCACCGCCGCGCCGAGGATCGAGGAGGTGAACGGGACCAGCTCGAACACCGGCATAGCCGCGCCGCACAGCATGCAGGTCGCGTAGATGATCCGGTCGAACGGCGGTTTCACCAGCACCGTCATCCGCCTGTGCGTGTGCCGATCAAGCCAGCGGCCGGGCTTGTCCAGCCATCCCGCCGCCTTCTTCAGCTTGTCCGACGGCAGTTCCCGCTTCAGCACGAAATCCGGGATCCAGAGGTGCCGACGCCCGAACAGAAGCTGCGCGGACAGGATCAGGATCAGCAGCCCGCAGATGCTGGACACCAGCGGGACGCCGGACAGCGGCGTGACCACCGCCAGCGCCGGGGCGAGCAGGATCGGGACGAAGGACGCCTTGCCGATCTCGTCGAGAAGGTCGCCGATCGTCGCGGTTTCGCCGTGGGCGGCATCGCGCATCGCCTGGACGATCTGTTCCACGTTGCGGTCGGGTGCGTCAGTCATCCTCCACCTCCTCGGGCGGCTGGCGTGAATACCACGAGGCCAGCATGTCGATCTGCTCGTCGGTCAGGTCGCGGGCCGCCGCCGTCATCAGCGCCGAGCCGGTTCTGACGCCATCCCGCCAGAGCGTGAGCTGGGTCGCGAGGAACGCCTCGTGCTGACCGGCGAGGGAGGGGAAGCGGTCACGGTCGCGCCCGTCAAGGCGCGGGCCGGGGCCGTGGCACGCGACGCAGGCCGGGACGTCCCGCGTGCCGCGGCGGGCGAGATCCTCGCCGCCGGGCCGGGCGTCGCCCGCTGGCGGGGGCGGCGTGTCGCGGACCTCCCCCGAGAGGTATCGCGCGACGTCGACCATCTCGTCATCCTCCAAGAGGCTGACGGCATGGGCCATGATCCCGCTCGGGCGCGCGCCGGTCGCGTAGTCCCTCATCGCCCTTTCGAGGTAGCCCGGCGTCTGGATGTCGAGCCGCGGGACCTCGCCGCCGACCGGGCCGTGGCAGGTCGCGCAGTATCCGCCAACGCCGGGGTCGGGCAGGGCGGGCGCGGTGCCGACGCGGACGGCCTCCAGGTATGCGACCACCGCCCAGACCTCGTCGCCGCGATCCTCGGCGGGCCAGGGCGGCATCCCGGTCATCTTGGCGCCGTTCTCCACGATCCAGTGGAGGTGGTTCGGCTGCCAGTGTGCCACGGCCTCCTCGATCCGGGGCGGCGCGGGTTCCATCGCCCGCATGGTCGCGGTCCGCTCGCCGCCCGGTTCGGCGTGGCAGGGCGCACAGGCTGATGCGTAGTGCCCGGCGCCGAGCGCGACGAGATCGGGGTCGGACAGGTCCGGCGCCTTGGACATGTCGGGGGCGCGCAGGCGGACGGAATTGCGGAACGTCGTGTGCAGGACCCATCCGACGCCCGGCCAGTGACCCGCTTGCGCCGAGACGTTGTAGAGCCCGAGGCCCACGATGGCCCCGCCGCCGACCAGCCCGAGCGTGGCGCAGGCCGCGAGGATCAGGATAACGCGTCTCATGCCGGGGCCTCCTCGCGCAGGCTGCGGGCGGTGATGACGAGCCCCGCGACGAGGTAGACAGGCGTCCCGATGGCGAGCATCAGCATCCCCCCGGTCTGCTGCCCGGCGAGGTCGGGCGCGGTGCCGCAGACCGCCGCGTAGAGATCGCGCGGCGCGAGCACGAGGAGCGCGCCGAGCAGCGTCATGTGCATCGAGGTCAGGAGAAGGCCGAGCGCGCCCGTGAGCGGCTGGCCTGACCTGAGCGACCCGGCCCAGACCATCAGCCCGACGACGAGGAAGCTCGCCTGTTCCACGGCGAAGCCCGTACCGGTGGTGCGGCCGAGGCCGTGGGCGGCGGGCAGGTGCCAGGCCCAGACGACGACGAATTCCGCCGCGGCCGCGATCAGGGGCGGGACCGCGATCATCCGTGACAGGCGGGGCAGGCCGAGCACGAGCAGGGGCGCGGCGATGGCGACGAGGCCCATGTGGCGCAGCATGTGGACCGGGAAGGCCGGGACCCATGCCGCCAGCGGCAGGAGCCAGATGGCGGCCAGGACGGCGAGGCCGATTGCGAGGAACGCGCGGGTCATCGGCAATCCCCGATCAGCAGGAGCGGCAGGGTCACGAACACGACCCCGATGGCCGAGATGATCGACAGGAGGAACGCGGCGTGGCCGAGGAAGGCGTGACGGCCCTCCGTCTCGCCGACGTTCGCGGCGCGGTCTGGCGCGGTGTCCCATTGCCGGAAGCTGCGCCAGCCGAGCCACCCGATCGCGACCAGTGCCGCGACGGAGATCGCGACAAGCCCTGCGCGGGTGGCGGCGATGGGCATCAGGCCGCGGATGCAGGCCAGCGACACGATCCCGTAGCAGAGGACGAAATGCCCCGCCCAGACGACCGGCGCGAAAGTGATGCGCCAGAGGCTCGCGGCCTCCTCGGAGAACTCGCGGCGGTCCTCGTCGGGGCGGGGGGGATGGGTTGGCCGGGTCATAGCACCCCCGGGGCGAGGCCCATCACCGCGCCGGTGACGACCACGGTCAGAATAAGGAAATGCCAGTAGAGCGAGACGTTCCAGAGGTCGGCGTCGTAGTCCGGCGTCACCTTGCGGAACAGGATCCCCGCGAGGCAGTAGCCCTGCATGATGATGCCGACCCCGGAATGGGCCACGAACCACACGGCGAGCGCCCATAGGATCGCGGGGTAGACGTGGGTGGCGGGCTCCAGCGCCCAGACCGCGCCGAGCATCGCGGCGATGCCGATGGCCGAGACCGCGATCCCGGCGGCGAGCGCCGCCATCGCCGCCCCTCTGCGCGCCGCCCGGTTCAGTTTCCGCGCGCCGAGTGTCGCCGCCCATCCGGCGCCGAGACCCGCGACCGCCAGCGCCAGCAGGCCCGCGTTCGCGTGCAGGGCACCATCGGGCGGGAAGTCGGGCTGCACTGTCCAGTAGAAGAAGAACCCGAACACGAGCGAGGCGAAGGCCGTCGCGTCGCCGAGCATGGTGATCCAGACGGCCCACCATCCGACGGAATCGGGACCCGAGGCATAGGTCGGCAGGGTCAGGCCGAGGCCTGCGTGCTTTGCGGGCCGCGCCGGGGGGCGGGCGGTCGCGGTCCAGAGCCAGTAGATGATCGCGGCAATGGCCAGAACGCCGCTCGCGATGGCGGGGGCATACCAGTGGAACGTCGGCAGGATGAACGCGCCGCCGGTGAAGATCGCCGCGACGATGGTGATCCAGGCGGGCCCGGTGACCCGGGTGATATGGGTCGGCCGCGCGTCGATCACGCTGGTCACGAGGGTCTCGCGCGTCTGCTCCTCGGCGTCGGGCAGGTAGAACCGGCCCGCATCCATCCGCTCCACCAGTTTCGGCTGCTGCCAGAGCGGGTAGCGGGTGGTGACATAGGGGATCGACCGCACGCCCCAATTCTCTTCCGGCACGTCGTGGCTCCATTCCAGGGTACCGCCGTCCCAGGGGTTGCGGGGGATCTGCGGCTGGTTCCGTTTCGGGCGGAACACGTCGAACACGAACACCGCGAAGCCCGCCGCGATGACGAAGGCCCCGCAGCTGGAAATGAGGTTCGGCAGGTCCCACCCGTAGCCGGTCGGGTAGACGAAGATCCGCCGCGGCATCCCCCAGAGCCCGGCGAGGTGCATCGGCAGGAAGGTGACGTTGAAGCCGGTGAAGATCAGCCAGAACGCCCCCCGGCCGAGCCGCTCGGACAGCATCTTCTTCTGGATGAACGGGAAGAAGTAGTAGATGCCGCCGATGATCGGGAAGATCATTCCGCCGAAGAGCGTGTAGTGCAGGTGCGCGACCACGAAGTAGCTGTCGTGGGCCTGGAAGTTGAACGGCGCGAGCGCCAGCATCACCCCCGTCAGCCCGCCCATCGTGAAGATCGCGAGCGCGCCCGCCACCCAGAGCATCGGCAGGGTCATCCGCGCCTTGCCCGCCAGCAGCGTGACGAGGAACGCGAATAGCTGGATGCCGGTCGGGATCACCACGGCCTCGGACGCCGCCGAGAAGAAGCCGAGCGAGATCGACGGCAGCCCGGTCGTGAACATGTGGTGGACCCAGAGCCCGAAGCTGAGGAACCCGGTCCCGACCGCCGACAGCACGATCCACGAATAGCCGACGATGGGGCGGCGCGCGACCGTGGGCACGATCATCGCCGCCACCGCGATCGACGGCAGGAAGATGATGTAGACCTCGGGGTGGCCGAAGATCCAGAACAGGTGCTGCCACAGCATCGGGTCGCCGCCCCGGTCGGGGTCGAAGAACGGCCAGTCGAAGCTGCGCTGAAGCTCGAACAGGAAATCGCCGGCGATCAGCGGCGGGAAGGCGAAGAGGATCATTCCGCCGACGACGAGAACGTACCAGGCGTAAAGCGGCATGACGTTCACGCGCATCCCCGGCGGCCGGCATTTCAGCGCGCCGACGATGAGTTCCACCGCGGCGGCGATGGACGCGACCTCGATGAAGCTGAGGCCGAGCAGCCAGATGTCGGAGCCGGGGCCCTCGTCCTCCGTCGCCAGCGGCGGATACATGAACCAGCCCGCGCGGGGCGCCGCGTCGAACAGGATCGAGCCGAGCACGAATATGCCGCCGATCAGGAAGCACCAGTAGCCGTAGGCCGACAGGCGCGGGAATGGCAGGTCCCGCGCGCCGAGGAACGCGGGCAGGAGCAGGATCGAGATCGCCTCGAACATCGGCACGGCGAAGAGGAACATCATCGCCGAGCCGTGCATCGTGAACAGCTGGTTGAAGCGGTCGGCCGAGATCAGGTCGTTTTCCGGCACGGCCAGTTGCAGCCGGATCAGGAGCGCCATGATCCCGGCCAGCAGCATGAAGACGAGCGCGGTAGAGGCGTACCAGCGACCGACCTCGGTGTTGTTGACCGCGGTGATGTAGCGGAAGCCCTTCGGCGTCTCCCATGCCTTGCGCAGGCGGCGGGCCTGCGCCTCCGCCACGTCCGGGTCGACGGGCTCGGACAGCATAGCCTCGGTCGGCGGGTAGGGGCCCGCGGGTTCGGGGATCGCGTCGTTCGCCCGGTCGGTCATTCGAGCCCCCCGAGATAGGCGGCGAGATCGGCCAGTTCGGCGTCGGTCAGGTGGTCGTAGGCGGGCATCTCGACCTCCGGCTTCAGGTCGTCGGTATGCGCGATCCAGGTCGCGAAATCGTCGAGCGTCACGCCGAGCCGCCCCGCGCCGAGCGATTCCCGGCTGCCGACATGGGTCAGGTCGGGGCCGACCTGTCCGATTGCATCGGTGCCCCGGATCGCGTGGCAGGCACCGCAGCCCTCGGCCAGGAACAGGTCCCGGCCACGAGCCGCCGCCCCCTCCACGGGTTCGGCCGCGTCTTCCGCTTCGGCGGCGAGCCACGCGTCGAACGCGTCGGGCTCCATCACCACGGCCTCGAACGCCATCCAGGCATGGCTGGCGCCGCAGAACTCCGCGCATTGACCGCGGTAGATGCCGGGCTCGGTCGGGCGCAGGCTGATGAAGGTCTCGCGGCCCGGGAACATGTCCATCTTGCCGCCGAGCGCGGGGATCCAGAGCGAGTGGATCACGTCGTCCGAGCCAAGCACCAGTTCCGTCCGCTGGCCCGCGGGAAACCGGATCTCGTTGGCTGAAACGATCGGTTCCTCCGCGCCCTCGGGGAAATACTCGACCCGCCACCACCACTGCTCCGCGACCACCCGGACGCGCAGCCCGTCGCCCGGCTGGCGCTGGTCGGGCAGGAGCGAGAGGCCCCACACCAGAAGCCCGCCGACCACGACGGTCGGCAACACGATGCCGCCAAGCACGAGGATCCACCGCGCCGTTTCCGGGTCGAGCGTGAAGGTCCTGGTGCGGATGGCGAAGACGAACAGCGCGTTCATCGCGATGAAGAGCACGACCGCGATGGCCAGCGTCACCCAGAACAGCGTCCCGATCGCGGCGGCATCCTCGCCTGCGGGCGACAGCGCGGATTGCCGTCCGCCGCATGAAGACAATGCCAGAAGCGCAGAAGATGAAAGGAGAAATCTGGAACAGGGCAACGAGGGCCAAAGGGTGCCGTCGCACCCTCTCATGCCCTTCCGGGCGCCGCCCCGCCGTCCCGTCACCATGCAGGGCAAATGACTCCGGCGCTCCGATGGTTCCGAGAGGGGCGCGGCAATTTCGCGAATTTCGGAACCCGGCGGGGATCTGCCGGTTCCCTTCCCGAGACGAAACAATCCTCATCGCCACGGAGACGTCATGGTCGCTGCACCAGCATCGCCCGCCGAAACCGCGCATTCCCACGGGACGCGGCCCAACTGGGCCATCATCGTCCTGGGGTGCGTCCTGATCCTCATGGGCCTCGTGATCACGGCGGGAGGCGTGTGGCTGATCGCGCTCGGCGGGTCCTGGTACTACGCGCCGGCGGGGATCGGGCTGCTCGTCACCGGGCTCCTGCTCTTCCGCGGGCGGCGGGCGGCGGTCCCCCTCTACCTGCTGGTCTGGCTGGCGACGCTGGCTTGGGCGTTCTGGGAGGTCGGCACGGACTGGTGGGCGCAGGTGCCGCGACTGGTCGCGCCGACCGTGGTGCTGCTGCTCGTCCTTCTCTGCCTTCCGGGTCTGACCCGCACGCGACACGACGGAGACCGCGCATGACTCGCACTCACCTTCCGCCCCTTTTGCTCGCCTCACTTCTCGCGCTGTCCCCCTCCGTCGCGCTGTCGCAGGACGACCCCGCCGGGCCCGCGCCCGATGCCGCCGCCGAGGTCGACGACGGAACCGATACGCTCGCCGCGGCGGACCCCGAGCCGACCTACGAGATCGGCAGCGACTGGCCCTACTACGGCGGGGATGCCGCCGCGACGCGGTTCTCGCCCTTGGAGCAGATCACGCCCGACAACGTGGCCGGGCTGGAACGCGCCTTCGTCTACCGCACCGGCGACCTGCCGAGCACGGAGGCGGAGGGCAGCTACGCGGGCGAGACCACGCCGCTGATGATCGGCGGATCGCTCTACCTGTGCTCCGCGATGAACGTCCTGATCTCCGTCGATGCCGCCACGGGCGAGGAGAACTGGCGTTACGACCCCGGCGTGCCGGACGATGCCATTCCCTACTCGGCCTCGTGCAGGGGGGTGACGGCCTACACCGATCCCGAGGCAGCGGAAGGCGACATCTGCGCCACCCGCATCATCGAGGGCACGCTCGACGCGAAGCTCGTCGCGGTCGATGCCGAAACCGGCGCGCCCTGCGAGGATTTCGGAGAGAACGGCACCGTCGATCTCTGGCAGGACATCGGCGAGCGCGTTCCGGGCTGGTACGCCGTCACCGCGCCGCCCGCTGTGGTGCGCGGGCTGATCGTGACCGGCGCGCAGGTCAAGGACGGGCAGGCGGAGGACGCGCCCTCCGGCGTGATCCGCGCCTACGATGCGGTGACGGGCGAGCTTGCCTGGGCGTGGGACCTCGCCGCGCCCGGCCGGAACCGGAACGGCCCGCCCGAGGGCGAGGTCTACACCCGCGGCACCCCGAACATGTGGACGGCCGCCGTCGCCGACGAGGAACTCGGCCTCGTCTACCTGCCGCTCGGCAACTCCTCCGTCGACTACTACGGGTCGAACCGCAGCGAGGCGGAGAACGAATTCGCGACCTCGCTTGTGGCGCTCGATGCCACGACGGGCGAGGAAGCCTGGCATTTCCAGACCGTCCGGAACGATGTCTGGGACTACGACCTCGGCAGCCAGGCGACGCTGATCGACTACGACGGCACGCCCGCGATCATCCTTCCCTCGAAGCAGGGCGATATCTACATCCTCGACCGCGCGTCCGGCGAGCCGCTGACCCCGGTGGGCGAGATCACCGACCTGCCCGACGGCGAGATCGAGCCCGACTACATTGCGGATGCGCAACCGATCTCGGCCTGGCACACCCTCCGCCAGCCGGAGCTGGAGGAGCGGGACGCTTGGGGCTTCACCCCGATCGACCAGCTCTGGTGCCGGATCCAGTTTCGCCGCGCGAACTACGACGGCTATCTCACCCCGCCATCCTCCGACCGGCCGTGGATCCAGTATCCCGGCTACAACGGCGGGTCCGACTGGGGATCGGTCGCGGTCGATACTGAACGCGGGCTCATCATCGCGAACTACAATGACGTTCCGAACTACAACCGGCTCCTGACCCGGGAGGAGGCCGACGACCGCGGGCTCGTGCCGATCAACGAGGAAGGCGCGCGCACCGGCGGGGCCGAGGGCGAAGGCGACCCGCAGGCCGGGTCGCCCTATGCCATCGACGTGAACGCCGGCTGGCGGAACGAGGCGACGGGCGTGCCCTGCGTGCGCCCGCCCTACGGCGGCATCCGGGCGATAGATCTCGAAACCGGCCAGACGGTCTGGGACCAGCCGCTCGGCACCGCGCGGCGGAACGGCCCCTTCGGAATCCCCTCGATGCTGCCGTTCCGGATCGGCACGCCCAACAACGGCGGCGCGGTCGTCACCGCGAGCGGACTGACCTTCATCGGCGCGACGACCGACAACCTGTTCCGGGCCATCGACACCGAAACCGGCGAGGTTCTGTGGGAAGACGTCCTGCCGGCCGGAGGCCAGGCCAACCCGATCAGCTACGAGATCGACGGACGGCAATACGTGATGATCTCCGCGATGGGGCATCACTTTATGGAGACACCCGTGGGCGACTACCTAATCGCCTACGCATTGCCGGAGTAGCGCCGGGATACCGAGCGGGGTGGCGGTCGATCGCGTCTCCCTGCCTCTCGTCGAGAGCTGCCGTGACGATGCCGGACCCGGACCACTTCAGGCGCAGGGGGCGTGTAGGGGTGTCGGCCGAATGATCGGGCCCCGCAAGGGGCCGTGCCGCCTCGCGCCCTACCCGCGCAGGTTCGCCGCGACCCGTTGGAGCATCGAGACAAGGATGCTGCTTTCGATATCGGTGAGCCCGGCGGTCAGGACGGCCTCGTGCTCCTGCGCGCGTTCTTCCAGCAGTTGAACGACCTCCGCGCCCCGGTCGGTGAGGAACAGGCACTTCAACCGCTGGTCGGCCTCGGACGGGCGGCGTTCCAGGATGCCCTCGCTCTCCATCTTCTCGACGATGGGAACGAGGCTCGACCGGTCCAGCGCGATGGCGCGCGACAGCACGTTCTGGCTGATGCCGGGGTTCAGTTCCACCAGCTTCAGCATCCCGAAGTAGCGCGGCGCGGTGCCGCAATCGAGGTTTACCGCCTCGAACTGCTTGTAGGACGCGATCTGTATCAGCCGGACGAGGTAGGAGACCTTGTTGTCGAGCGTTCCCGTCTCGACCCGGTCCCTCTCTTCCATCTGTGCATGCAGGTTCGTCGGCATGGGCATCAGTTCATCTGTGTCGGCAGCCACAGTACGATGATCGGGAACGCGATCAGAAGGGCCAGCCGGAAGACATCGGCGATAACGAAAGGTAGAACGCCGCGGAAGATCGTCGGAAGGCTGACACGCTGCGCGATCGAGCCGATGACGAACACGTTCATGCCCACGGGCGGCGTGATGAGCGCGAGTTCCACCGTCATCACGATGATGATCCCGAACCAGACCGGATCGAAGCCGAGCGCCACGATCACCGGAAAGACGATGGGAACCATCAGGATGATCATCGCCATCGCGTCGAGAAAGCACCCCATCACGAGGAACAGGACCATGATCAGGATCAGCGTCGCGTAGGGTCCGAGCCCGAGGCCGACGAGGAAGTCGGTCAGTTCCTGCGGCACCCGCGTCACGGCGAGGAAGTAGCCGAAGATGATCGCGCCGATGAGGATGGTGTAGATCGACACCGTCGTGCGGAGCGCCTCGACGAGGGAGTCGAGCAGGATGCGCGGGGTCAACTGGCCACGGGAAAAGCCGATGATCGCGGTGCAGACCGCGCCGAATGCCGCCGCCTCGGTCGCCGTCGTCAGGCCGAAGTAAATCGCGAGGATCACCGCGAGGAACAGCAGGATCACGGCCCAGACCCCGCGGAGCGACGCCAGCGCGGCCGAGAGGCTGAAGGATTCGTCGCGGGGCAGGCGGCGGCCGTAGACCAGCGAGACGGTGGCCATGTAGATCGCGACCGCGAGGATGCCGGGGCCGATCCCCGCGATGAGCAGGGTGCTCACGTCCTGTTCGGTGATGAAGGCGTAGATCGCGAGGATGACCGAGGGCGGGATCAGGATGCCGAGCGTGCCGCCGGCGGCGATGATGCCGGTCGAGGCGCGGTCGTCGTAACCCGCCTTCTTCATCTCTGGGTAGGCGATCTTCGTCATCGTCGCGGCGGTCGCGACGGAGGACCCGCAGATGGCGGCGAACCCGGCGCAGGCACCGATGCTGGCGAGGCCGAGCCCACCCCGGAACCGCCCGAGCCAGGCCCGCCCGGTGGCGAAGAGATCGCGCGACAGTCCGGAGTTGGTCGCCAGCACGCCCATCAGGACGAAAAAGGGGATCAGCGTCAGGTTGAAATCCGTAAGGGTCCGGATCGGCGATTGCGCGAGCAGGTTCAGCGCCGGGCCGAGACCGACCACCGCGCCGAACCCGCCGACCCCGACGAGGCCCATGGCGACCCCGATCGGAACCCGAAGCGCGAGCAGCGCGAACAGGCCGGCGAAACCCAGTCCGGCGATGGCTTCATTGCCCATGACCGTCCTCCCAGGGCTCGACCGCATCGAACTCTCCGAGCGGGGTGTTCCGGGTCAGGATGAGCCAGATGCGGGCCGCCGTTGCGACCAGCGCCGCGACGAGTCCGACCCAGATGGCGAGAAAGAAGGGCCAGTGCTTCAGCCGCAGTTCCATCGTGGCGTCGCCGCCGCCATAGGCGCTCCAGACCCGGCCCCAGATCTTCCAGACGAGAAGAGCGGTGAACAGGAACAGCACGCCCCAGGCGAAGGCGTTGACGTATTTCCGCAGGTTCTCCGGAAGGACCTCGACCAGCAGGTCGACCTTGATATGGGTTCCGGCCCAGGCGACGCTCGCGAACCCCCAGACGATCGCGATCCCGAGCAGGAGCCGGGACAGGTCGAAGGAATCCGGCACCGGCATCGACAGGAGGTAGCGTCCGATCGACGAGACCACGACGAGCAGGGTCACGACACCGAAGATCACGGCCGCCACGCGTTCGACGGCGCCGAGAAGGTAGGTGATTGCGGAAGATTTCATGTCCGGTTCCGGCGCTGGCGGGGGTAGGACGTCAGGGGAAGCCGGGGCGGGAGGGCATCGGCCGCCCGCCCCGGAATTGCCGGCTCAGTAGCGGGCGCCGTTCGCTTCGAGCGTCTCGACGAAGGAGTCGTAGATCGCCTGCGGGTCGCCCGCGTCGCCGACGTCCTCGCGCCATGCGTCGACGAGCGGCGCGGCGGCCTCCCGCCACAGAGCGACCTCGTCCTCGGTCGGCGCGTAGAGCGTGTGCGCCGGGTCGTCCGCCAGCCGCTGCCGCGCATTGGCGTCGTCTTCCGCCCAACCCTCGGCGATGCGTGCCGACCATTCCGGCGTGCAGTGCGAGTCGATCACCGCGCGGTTCTCGTCGCTCAGCCGGTCGTAGCTCGACTGGTTGATGACGAGCACCTGCGCCGAGATGTAGAACGGCATGTCGAGGTGTTCGGTCACGACGTCATCCATGCGGAAGTCGTAGACGCCGCCCCAGGGGAAGGTGATCGCGTCGGCCGTCCCGCGGCGCAGGGCCTCGCCGGTTTCCGGGGCCGGAACCTGCACCGGTGCACCGCCGAGCATGGACACGAAACGCGCCATCGTCGCGTGCGCCGGGCGGACGTTCACCCCGGCGACCTGGTCGGGCGTGTGGATCGGCCGGATCGAGTGCAGCGCGGCGACGCCGTGCGGCTGGACGAGGCAGAAATGAACGTCGCTCATCTCGGTCTCGGCGTGGGGGGCGTACCATTCGTGGATCGAGCGCGATCCCATGACCGAGTCCGAGATCTGGAACGGGATCTCGACGAGGCTGAAGATCGGGAACCGACCCGCGGTGTAGCCCGGGTTCACGTAGGCGATGTCCACGATCCCGTCGCGCGCCATGTCGTAGTGATCCGGGGCGGAGCCAAGCTGCTGCGCGGGATAGGTCTCGACATCGATCCGGCCGTCAGAGGCTTCCTCGATGGATGCCGCCCAGGGCTCCAGCCCCGTCGCGGCCGGCGCGATCGCGGCCGGAACCCAGTACGAAAAGCGCAGGGTGACCTCCTGCGCGGCGGCAATTGCAGGAACGAGCGCCGCAGCCGCGACGCCTGCCAGAAACTGGCTGGTTTTCATGGTGTCCTCCCAAGACCTTCATGCGAGCAAAGCGCAGGTATGTTTGTCATCCAACGAGGCTCGAAAATCAAACGAAATCTTTATCGGGTTCTGCGATGGCGTCGGTCGGATAATGCTGCACCTGCGAAGAAACTACTCGTTGAATGCCAAACGACCTTCTGCCATCACTCGCGGAGGGCTGAGGGGCCAGGGAGGATGTCATGGCAGCGCGCGCAAGCGGAAACTCACCGTGGAAAGCGGACAAATATGCCGGATCCCGTGACGCGATACGGTCCGGGACGCCTCGGTCCCGAACGCCGGAAGAGATCGTGCCACCCAAGTCCCGTCCGATGACCGGTATCGGCGATGCCCTTGGGCTCTTGCGGAGGGTCGCGACGGCCGCCACGGGGCCGACACGATGACCGGCGATGTCCTCCTGACCGAGCGCCGGGGTCCGGTCCTGATCCTGACCATGAACCGCCCGGCGGCCCATAACGCGATCAGCCCCGAACTGGCCTGCCGCCTTGCCGACGCCTTCATCGCGTTCGAGACCGATGCGGAGGCGATGGTCTGCATCCTGACCGGGGCGGGGTCGGCCACGTTCTCCTCCGGCGGCGACCTCGCGCTGACCCTGCCGCTCCTGACCGGCGACCGGGTGCCGGAAACCGAGTGGGATCGCAGGTTCCTCGATGACCCGGCGGTGCTGGAAGCGTCCTCGCTCCGCCGCCTGACGCTCGACAAGCCGGTGATCGCGGCCGTGAACGGGCATTGCCTCGCCGGCGGGTTCGAGACCCTGCTGGGCACCGATATCCGGGTCGCGTCCGAAACCGCCCGGTTCGGGCTGCCGGAGGTGCGCCACGGCCTGATCCCGTTTGCAGGCGCGCCGACACGGCTGCCGCGCGAGATCCCGAGGGCGCTGGCCGCGGAACTGTTGTTGACCGGAGACAGCATCGACGCCGCCGCGGCCCTCGCGGCCGGTCTCGTGAACCATGTCGTTCCACCGGCCGAGGTCCTGCCGAAGGCGCTGGCGATCGCCGAGCGTATCGCGGCGAACGGGCCGCTTGCCGTCCGCTCGATCAAGCGGATGGGCCGGGACGCGGTGGGCGCGGGTCTGGCCGAGGGCTTCGCGGTCGAGTACGCCGAACGCGAGATCATCATGGCGACGAAGGACGCCCGCGAGGGACCGCGCGCGTTCATGGAAAAGCGGAAACCGGTTTTCGGGGGGCACTGACATGGATGGTATCTCGGGAAAGGTCGTCGTTCTCACGGGGGCCGGTCGCGGCATCGGACGGGCCGCGGCGCTGTTGCTGGCGCGATCAGGCGCGCGGGTGGTCGTCAACGACATCGACCCGGAGGTCGCGGGCGCGGTCTGTGACGAGATCGCCGGGGAGGGCGGCGAGGCGGTCCCGGCCATCGCGGCGATCGGCAGTGCCGAGGCCGCCGACACCTGCGTCGATGCCGCGCTGTCGGCGTTCGGACGAATGGACGCGATAGTCTGCAACGCCGGCATCCTGCGCGACCGCGTGCTGTGGAACACGACGGACGAGGATTTCGACGCGGTCGTGGCGACGCATCTGCGGGGAACCTTCACCTGCGCCCGCGCGGCGGCCCGCCACTTCCGGGGCGCGGAGCAGGCCGGGCGCATCATCCTCGTCGGCTCCATCGCGGGGCAGCGGGGGAATTTCGGGCAGACGGCCTATTCCGCCGCGAAGGCGGGGATCGCGGCGATGGCCCGCACCTGGTCGATGGAGCTCGCCCGCGCCAACGTCGCGGTGAACGCGGTGATCCCGAACGCGCTGACCCGCATGGTCGCGACGATCCCGCAACTCGCCCCCTTCGTCGAGATGCACGAGAGGGGAGAGCCGCTGCCGGACACGGTCCGGGCCGATCTCGGCATGGGCGGGCCGGAGGACGTGGCGCCGCTGATCGCCTTCCTCGCCTCCGACGCCTCCGAAGGCATCTCCGGGCAATGCATCGGCATCGGCGGCGACCGGCTGTCGATCTGGTCCCACCCCGCGGAGAAGGCCCACCTCGTCGCGGCCGGGGGCTGGACGCTGGAGGACCTTGCGGGCCGTGGCGCGGACATGCTCCGCGCGGAGCTGGAGTCGGTGGGTGTGAAGCTGGATCTCTGATCGACCGGCGGGGAGGGGAAACCTGTCCCGCCGTGTCGAACGCACCGGAAACCGGGGAAGCTGTCGGCCCCGTGGAGCGGAGCCGCTCCTGGTCTACCCGATCACGCAGCTCTGGTCCGAGTAGCGCACCGTGACCGTCATCGCGCCTTCGTTCAGAAGCCAGCGGTGAAGCGTGTAATTGCGCAGGCCCGCAGCGTGGAACGGGTCGGCGTCGGCGAGGGCACGGGCTTCGTCCTCGGTCTCCGCGCGGACGACGATCATGCCGCCGGTCGGGACCTCGCCGCCATCCTCGAAGATGGGACCGGCGCCGAACAGGCGGCCGTCGCGTTCCATGCCCACCTGGTAGTCGAGATGGGCGGGCAGGACCTCCTGCATGCCGGGGCCGCGCGCGGGCCGGGTCGTGATGACCCAGAGCGACCGGCGCAGCATGGAGGCATAGAGGGACTCGGGCGTCTGTTCGGGCATCGGGGCCATCCCGTTCGCATGATGTTGCGCCCCCGGCGGTTCCGGCCGCCGGGGGCGGGATTGTTCAGCGGCGTTCGACGCCGGCAGTCTCGATCACCTCGGTCCAGGTCGCGATCTGGCCTTCGACGAGCTCCTGGAACTCCGCGCTGCTGGACCCGACCGGCGCGGCGCCGAGGGCCGCGATGCGTTCGCGCACCGCTTCCAGAGCCATGACGCGCGAGATCTCCGCCGTCAGCACCTCGACCACGTCATCGGGCAGGCCCGCGGGCGCGCCGAGGCCGGTCCAGGACACGACGTTGAAGCCCGGCGCCACGGTCTCGGCGACGGTCGGCACGTCGGGGTTGTCCGGCCAGCGTTCGGAGGAGGTGACGGCAAGCACGTCGAGCACGCCCGCGTCGGCCTGGCCGAAGATCGCGGTGCCGGTGTCGATCACCAGGTCGACCTCGCCGCCCATCATCGCCGTCACGGCCGCCGCGCCTCCGGCGTAGGGCACGTGCAAGAAGTCGGCGCTGGTCTCGATGTCGAGCAGTTCCCCGGTCAGGTGCTGCGTGGAGCCGACGCCCGAATGGCCGATGCGGATCGACCCCGGGTCGGCGGTCGCCGCCTCGATCACTTCGGCGAGCGTCTCGTACTCGCCCGACCGCGCGGCGATGAAGAACGGGAACTGGCCGATGATCGACAGGAAGGTGAAGTCATCCACCGACTCGTAGGGCAGCGAGGTATAGAGACCGGCCGCGACGGTGTGACCGCCGACCATCAGTTGCAGCGTATATCCATCGGGATCGGCCGCCGCGACGTAGCCCGAGGCGAGCGTGCCCCCGGCGCCGGGGCGGGATTCGACCACCACGGGCTGGCCGAGCCCCTCGGTCATGGCGTCGGCGAGGATGCGGGACACCGTGTCCGCGTTGCCGCCCGCGCCGAAGCCGTGGACGATCCGGACGGACCGGTCGGGGTAGCTGTCCTGCGCGGCCGCGGGCATCGCAAGCGCGATCGCGAGCGGCAGGGCTGTCAGTAGTCTCATGGTCATGGTCTTCCTCCCTGGTTCAGTAGGTCTGGCCGTCCGGCCCCCGGTCCAATCCGGGTCATTGCGTCGTGGCCTCGTTCCGCGCCCGGACGCGGCGGCGCTGCGCGATGGCCGAGTAGATCGAGAACCCGACCAGCAGCACGGTGATCGCGAACAGGACGCCGCTGATCGGGCGGGTCACGAAGATGGTGAAGTCGCCGCGGTAGAGCAGCATAGCGCGGCGGAAATTATCCTCGAGCAGGGGGCCGAGCACGAAGCCCAGAAGGACCGGCGCGGGTTCGAACCGGTAGTTCTTCATCAGGTAGCCGAGGATGCCGAAGACCAGCGTCAGGACGACGTCGACGACGCTGGTGCGGTGCGAATAGACGCCCACGCAGATCATGATGATGATGACCGGGTAGAGCTTCTGGTACGGCACCCGCAGCATCAGCACCCAGAGCCGGATCAGCGGCACGTTGATCAGAAGCAGGATGATGTTGCCGACGAAGAAGCTGGCGATCACGCCCCAGAACAGCACCGGCTCATCGACCATCAGGCGCGGGCCGGGAATGATGCCGTTCAGGATCAGGGCACCGATCATCAGCGCCATGACCGCGTCGCCTGGCACGCCGAGCGTCAGGGTCGGGATGAAGCCGGTTTGGGCAGCGGCGTTGTTCGCGGCCTCTGGCGCGGACAGGCCGGGCAGGTGCCCCTTGCCGAACCGCGCGCCGAAGCGGGAGAACCGGCGTTCCACCGCGTAGGCCATGAAGCTGGCGATGGCCGCGCCGGTGCCGGGCAGGGCACCGAAGAAGCTGCCGACCCCGGCGCCGCGCAGGATCGGGCCGGGCAGGCTCCGGGCTTCCTGCCGGGTCGGGAAGATGTCTTTCATGCTGATCTTCGGCTGCGTGACCCCGCCGGTGCGGGAGGCCGCGTTGCGAATGATCTCGCTGACCCCGAACAGGCCCATCGCGAGCGAGACGAGGCTGATGCCGTCCGCAAGCTCCGGCATCGCGACGTAGCGGTAGTAGCCGGTGGTCGCGTCCGCGCCGATCATGCCGAGCGCGACGCCCACCAGCACCATCGCCAGCGACCGCAGGTTCGATCCGGTCCCGACCAGAGAGGCCGCGAGCAGGCCGAGGACGACGAGCATGGCGTATTCTGGCGCCCCGAACCGGAGCGCGATGGTGGTCATCGGGATCGCGGCAAGGACGACGATGGCGACGCCGATGATCCCGCCCGCGAAGGACGAGAACGCCGCGGTGAACAGCGCGACCCCGGCGCGCCCGTTCTGCGACAGTGGGTAGCCTTCGAGGCAGGTGACGACGGAGGATGGCGTCCCCGGCAGGTTCAGCAGGATCGAGGCGATGGACCCGCCGTATTGCGAGCCGTAGTAGATGCCGGCCAGCATGATCATCGACGACATCGCGTCGAGGTGGAAGGTGATCGGCAGCAGGAGCGAGATCGCGGTGATCGCGCCGATCCCCGGCAGGACCCCGATGAGTTGCCCGATCAGGACGCCCGCGAAGGCATAGACCAGCACCTCCGGTTGCAGGACCACGCCGAGGCCGGTGACGAACTGCTCAAGCACCGCTCATCTCCAGAATGCCGGGAACGGGAGTTCCAGGACGACGAGGAACAGTAGCCAGCCGGCGATCGTCGCGAGGACCGCGTAGACCAGGATGCCGAGCGGCCGGTTATTGCGGTCGGCGAGTTTCGAGACCACCACGGCGAGAAACATCGCGGGCACGAGGCCCGTCGCCTCGACGAGCCCCGCGAAGACGAGGATCGCGGCGGACACGAAGATCAGCCCGCGCCACTGGATCGCTGGACCGGCCGCGATGCCGGTGTCGGACAGGTCGAGCCAGAGGATCGCGGCCGACAGCAGGCAGACGAGCGTGCCGATCGCCATCGGCAGGTACCCGGGCCCCATCTGGGTCAGGCGGCCGACGGGGTAGTCCCACCCGATCGCGAGCATCGCGATACCGAAGGCCAGGAGGACCACGCCGCCGGCAGCGCGTTCGGGCAGTGACGCCGCGGTATGCTCCGCCTGGTCCATGATCCCCTCCCTCCGCCTGCCGTCAGGCCACGGTTTCCGCCGCCTGCAACGCGCGGATGAACTTCGCGAACGCGTCGAGATGCGCGCGAAGGAACGTCTCCGTCTCCGGCGCGGTGATGCGCCCGGCCTCGATGTCGAGCTTGGTGCGGGCCTGGGCGATCTGGACCTCGGGCCGTGCCATGATGTGAACGTCCTGCGAATGTAGCGTGTGCCGCAGGCTTTCGTGGACGCGCGCGCCTCCGAGCAGGCCGGGCGAGACGCTCCAGATCGCGGTCGGCTTGCCCGCGAAGGGGGTCGGCTTGGCGCGCGATACCCAATCGATGGCGTTCTTCAGGCCGCCGGGGACGGACCAGTTGTATTCCGGGGTCACGATCAGGATCGCGTCGCAGGCGGCGATGGCCTCGACCATCCGCGTTGCGCTGTCCGGCCAACCGGCATCGAGAATGTCCTGGTTGAAGAGGGGCAGGGTGCCGGGGTTCGGCAGCATCGTCACCGCCACGTCGCCGGGCGCGAGCCCCGGGACAGCGCGTGCCGCCGCGCGCGACAGGGATGCCTTCCGCAGCGATCCCTCCAGCACGCCAAGGGCGAGTCGTCGGCTCATGGTTTGACCTCCCCGGCATTCTCTTCCCGAATCTGGCTAGCACGCGGGATCACCAGATTCAAATATATTCGAAAATCCTGCCTTAGTGGAAGGGGCGAGGGAGTCATGCCTTGCCTCTTCACTTCTTCGAAAATCAGGATACAGTATGACGAAAGCGGCCGGGCGCGGGGCAACGGTTCCTTCGCCCATGCCGCAGGACGACCGTCAGGAAAGGATCGGCGATGGCTGATGGAGCCACCAAGTCCGGATCGCAGGCGACGCACCGGACCGGGGCGGCGGCGGGGCGCGACGTGCTGGCGCGGTTGCGCTCGGACATCGTCAGCAGCGAGTTCAAGCCCGAGGCCCGCCTGAAATTCGCGGAACTGACCAGCCGCTACGATGTCGGCATCGGCACCCTGCGCGAGGCACTGTCGCAGCTGGCCTCCGAGGGGTTCGTGACGCTGGAGGCCGGGAAGGGGTTCAAGGTCGCGCCGGTTTCGGCCGAGGAACTGGTCGAGATCACCGACCTGTTTATCAACTTCGAGAAGCGCGCCGTGCGTGAGGCGATCGTCCACGGCGACGAGGACTGGGAGGCCAACATCGTCGCCGTCCACCACCGGCTCAGCCTGATCGAGGGCCTGCCCTGGGCGGACCGGATGGAGCGTCACGCCGAATGGGTGCAGCGCCACCGGGAGTTCCACGAATCCCTCGTCTCGGCCTGTCCAGGCCGCTGGCTGCTGCGGCTGCGGTCGATGATGTTCGACCAGCTCGACCGCTACCGGTTCGTGACCAAGAATTCTTCCGGCAGCGCCGGTCGGCAGAAGTTCGAGGAACACCGGCAGATCATGGAGGCCACCGTCGCGCGCGACGCCGACCGCGCGGCGGCACTGATCGAGACGCATATCCGCGACACCTCGGACCGGGCGCTGAAGATCCTCGCGCCCGCAGACGGGGCGAAGGCCGCGGTCTGAGCCCACGGGCCGGGGACCCACGCAGCCGATCATGTCCCGTCCCCGAACGACCACGATCCTGCGTCGAGGGCCGGGGCGGCGCGGTCGAGCGACAGGTCGCTCCGCGAGAAACGCAGGGGGCTCCGCAGGCCGTCGAACCCCTCCGGTGCGATCCGCAGACCCCGCGCCAGGACCTGCGGTTCCTGAAGGGCCTCGGCGACGGAATTGATCGGCCCGCCGGGAACGCCGGCCGCTTCGAGCGCCGCGATCAGGTCGGCCTTGTCCCGCCCCGCCATCCGTTCCGCGAGACGCGGACACAGACTGTCCCGGTTCGCCACCCGCGCGGGGTTTGTCGCGTAGCGCGGGTCGGTGGCGAGGTCGTCGAGACCGAGCAACTTGCACAGCGCGGCGAACTGGCGGTCGTTGCCGCAGGCGACGATCAGGTGGCCGTCCGCGGTGGGAAACACCTGGTAGGGCACGATGTTGGGATGCGCGTTGCCGAGCCGGGTGGGCATCTGCCCGCCGAGCAGGCAGTTAGCGGCCTGGTTCGCCAGCACCGCCACCCCGCAATCGAGCAGCGACAGGTCGAGGTGCTGGCCGCGCCCGGACCGCGCGCGCTCCGCCAGCGCGGCCTGGATGCCGATCACCCCGTAGAGGCCGGTGAAGATGTCGATCCAGGCGACGCCGATCTTCTGCGGTTCGCCGTCGGGCTCGCCGGTCAGGTCCATGATCCCGCACATGCCTTGGATCAGGAAATCGTATCCCGGCTGCGCCGCCCGCGGGCCGTCCTGCCCGAAACCCGTGACCGAGGCGTAGACGAGGCCGGGGTTGGTCGCGGCGACGCTGTCGAAGTCGAGCCCGTATTTCCGCAGCCCGCCGACCTTGAAATTCTCCACCAGTACGTCGGCCCCGGCGATCAGGGATTTCAGGCGCGCAAGATCCCCCGCGTCCGAGAAATCGCAGGTGACGGAGGTCTTGCCACGGTTCGCCGCGTGGAAATAGGCGGCGACCTTCTCGGTGCCGCCGTCGGGGCGCGGGCGTTCGACGAAGGGCGGACCCCACCGGCGGGTGTCGTCGCCCTCCGGCGCCTCCACCTTGATGACCTCGGCCCCGAGGTCGGCGAGCGTCTGCCCGATCCAAGGCCCGGCGAGGATACGCGCGAGCTCGACCACCTTCAGGCCCGCCAGCGGTGCCGCGCCCCCCATCCCGGTTCAGGCGAAGGCCGGGATGTCGGTGATCGCGCGTCCGAGGATCAGCGCGTGGACATCGTGGGTGCCCTCGTAGGTGTTCACCGTCTCGAGGTTCTGGGAATGCCGGATCACGTGGTACTCGGCCATGATCCCGTTGCCGCCGTGCATGTCGCGGGCCGCCCGGGCGATTTCCAGCGCCTTGCCGCAATTGTTGCGCTTGATGAGCGAGATCATCTCGGGCGCGAACCGGCCCTCGTCGAACAGTCGCCCGACGCGCAGCGCGGATTGCAGGCCGAGCGTGATCTCGGTCTGCATGTCGGCGAGCTTCTTCTGGTAGAGTTGCGTCGCCGCGAGCGGGCGGTCGAACTGCCGCCGGTCGAGCCCGTACTGCCGCGCCCGAAAGAAGCAGTCCTCCGCCGCGCCCATCGCGCCCCAGGCGATCCCGTAGCGCGCGCGGTTGAGGCAGCCGAACGGCCCGCCCATGCCCTCGACGCCCGGCAGCAGCGCGTCCTCGCCGACCTCGACGTTGTCCATGACGATCTCGCCGGTGATCGAGGCGCGGAGCGACAGCTTGCCCTCGATCTTCGGCGCGCTCAGTCCCTTCATCCCCTTTTCCAGGACGAACCCGCGCACCTTGCCGCCATGGGCCTCGGACTTCACCCAGACGACGAAGACATCGGCGATGGGCGCGTTGGAAATCCACATCTTCGACCCGGTCAGGCGGTAGCAGCCATCGGTTTTCACCGCGCGGGTCTTCATGCCGCCGGGGTCCGATCCGGCAACGGGTTCGGTCAGGCCGAAACACCCGATCAGGTCGCCGCTGGCGAGGCCTGGCAGGTATTTCCGGCGCTGGTCCTCCGAGCCGTAGGCGTGGATCGGGAACATCACCAGCGAGGACTGCACCGACATCATCGAGCGGTAGCCGGAATCGATCCGCTCGACTTCCCGCGCGACGAGGCCGTAGGCGACGTAGGACGCGCCGACGCCGCCGTATTCCTCGGGGATCGTCACACCGAGCAGCCCCGACCCGCCCATCTCGCGGAACACCTCGGGGTCGGTGGTCTCGTCGAGGTAGGCCCGCTCGACCCGCGGCATCAGCCGGT
The DNA here is from genome assembly GCA_015689685.1 of Rhodobacterales bacterium HKCCE2091. Classification (GTDB taxonomy): domain Bacteria; phylum Pseudomonadota; class Alphaproteobacteria; order Rhodobacterales; family Rhodobacteraceae; genus HKCCE3408. The sequence goes on from WVSL01000005.1 coordinate 102,557, forward strand.
CGCCCGCGAAGGCCGCGGCGGCATCGCGGATCATCCGTTCCTCCTCGGACAACTGGTCGTCGAGGAGGAACGGGTCAGCCCAGTTGAACGGGATGCCCTTGTGCGATGTGCTTGCCATTGTCGGTCTCCTGGGGGGCGCCGTTCCGGGCCGCGGGTCGCGGCGGGCGGCGCGCGCGGCTTCAGTCCGTTGTGTCGAGCGCCTCGGGGATCGCGACGCCGAGCTTTCCCGCGAGAGCCGCCAGCCGCGCGGAAGTTCCGGCGGCGAGCGGTATGCCGTCGCGCGCCCGCACCGCGGCGGTCGCGGCGCCGCGCTCGCCGGGCAGCAGGACCGCATCGGTGCCGCTGGCCGCGGGCAGGGCGTGGATCGCGTCGGCAAGCCGCGCGACCTCCGCCGCGAAGGCGTCGGTCTCGCCGAAGGCGGCCGGATCGACGGCAAGCACCATGCCGTTGAACCCGCCCTTCTTCGTCCCGGCGAGCACCGGGCCGATCACCGCATTGCCGGCAAGCACGCTGGTCAGCATCTCGATCATCATCGACAGGCCCGATCCCTTCGGCCCGGCCATCGGCAGAAGCGCCGCGACCTTGTCGGGGTCCGTCGTCGTCCGGCCCTCCGCGTCCACCGCCCATCCCTCGGGGATGTCCCGGCCCGCGTCCTTGGCGGCCATAATCTTGCCGAGCGCGACCGCCGCGGTGGACATGTCGAGCAAGATGGGCTGGCGGGACGCGCCCGCCGGGATCGCGACCGACAGCGGGTTCGTGGAGAGCGCCTCGCCGATGGCGCCGTGATAGCTCATGAGCGGCTTCGACGCGGTCATCGCGATGCCGACGAGACCGCGGGCGGCGAGTTTCGAGGTGAAATAGCCGATCGCCCCGGCATGGGAGATCGCGCGCGCCGCGCACCAGCCGATGCCGTGGGACGCGGCGAGGTCCGCCGCCACCTCCACGGCCGCGTTCATTCCGACCGCGCCGGGGCACCGGCCGCCGACGAGCACGCGGACCGCGCCGCGCCCGCCGACCTCGCGCGGGGGCGTGCCGCGCGACACCATGCTGCCCTGTTCCACCATCTCGACGTAGCGCGGGATCCGCAGGACGCCGTGGCTGTCGACGCCGCGCAGGTTCGCCCAGACCAGCAGGTCCGCGGTCTGCCGCGCGTCGTCGGATGCGAAGCCGCCGGCGGTCAGCAGGGCCTCGGCGTAGCCGCGCAGCGCATCGGGGTGGATTGAGGGCATCCCGTCGTTCCCCGGTCAGGCCGAAAGCGGGGTCGGGAAGAACTTGTCGAGCCACCCCTTCATCAGCGCCTTCGTCCGCGGCGCGTCGTCCGGCGCGAGCGGGAAGTGCGCGGTGGTGTCGATCAGCATCAGTTCCTTCGGGTGCCCGGCCTTTTCCCACATCCGGACGGATTCGATCGTCGGCGTGATGATGTCGTTGGCGGTGTGGAACAGCAGCAGCGGGCGCGGGGCGATGTTGCCCACCACGTCGTCGGCGCGGAACTGGCGCATCGACCACGCGGTCTCCGTCGGGATCTCCATGATCGCCTTGGGCGACAGGTTCTTGCGGAGCTTCTCGGGGATCGGGACCGCGTCGAAGCGGGACATCCAGGCGCTTTCGCCGGTTTCCTGCTTGTGGCGGCGGCCATCCTCCAGGATCGACACGAACTTGTTCCAGCTTTCCTCGGTCGGGTGCTGGCCGCGGAACTTGCGCTCGCCGTCGCCCCACCCGCAGGAGGACAGGCAGCAGGCCACGCGCTCGTCGACCCCGGCGGTGTAGACGGAGACCGCCGCGCCGAAGGAATGCCCGGTGATGCCGATCCGCGAGGCGTCCACCTCGGGCCGCTTGGCGAGGAAGGTCAGGGCGTTCTTCGCGTCGGCAACCTGGTCCATGCAGCGGACCTGCCCGCGCTCGCCCTCGGATTCGCCGCAGCAGCGGAAGTCGAAGCGGAGCGCGACGTAGCCGAACGCCTCCATCATCTCGGCCTGCAACTGCGCGTGGCTTTCATCCTTCGAGCCGACGAAGCCGTGGCAGACGATGAAGGCGGGCAGCGGTTCGCCGGTGTAGCCCTCGGGCACGTGAACCACGCCGGACAGCATCAGCCCGTCGGATTCGAAGGTCACCTTTTCCTGCATTGCGGATCTCCTTCCGGGGCTGTCAGTCGAGCGCGGTGAACGGGAAGAAATGCTCGCGCCACGGCAGCGGGGCGGGGTCGCCCCAGACGTTCATGACGCGCACGTTTCCCGGGCGTTCGAGGTTGGTGATGATGTTGGGTTCGAAATGCGCGTCGTCCGCGATCATCGACATCGGGCCGGCGCATTCGACCATCGCGCCGCTGCTGTCGAGGTAATAGGCGAAGGTGTTGTCGCCCGGACGGTGCCGCCCCGGCCCCCAGATCAGCTGCCGGTCGTGCAGGTCGAGAATGTCGCCGAGGCGGCAGTACATCGAGAAGTCGGGAAACTCGAACGAGTAGTGGTGCAGGCCGGCGGCATGGCTCTTGACGATGCCGAGGATGTGGTGCTGCCGGTTGCCGCCGTAAAGCCAGGTCAGCCCGTCGTTCACCATCTTCTCCGACATCCGCACGTCGCCGATGGCTTCCAGCTGCCGGACGGTGGCCTGCGGATCGGGGCTGAGCAGGTTCATGTGGTCCATCCGCCGCGGGCCGACGCCATTGGTGGCGCGCCGGGGGCGGTGGATGTCGTCGCGGATCGGGGTGTGGATCTCGAATCGAAGGCCCTCGGGCGTGGCGAAGGTCACGCCCGCGTCCATGCAGTCGAGGCTCGGGGTTTCCGACAGCACGCGGCAGCCCGCGGCGTCGACGCGCGCGGCCGCCGTCTCGACCCCCTCGGCTGTCAGTGTCTCCAGCCCGATCGTGTGGGTCGCGTTCTCCGCCGCGGCGAGGAACACGACCTCGGCCTTCCGCCCGTTCGAGCTGAGCCAGACCTGCTCGGCGCTGTCGTGCGTGACGTGCAGGCCCAGGATTTCGGTCGAGTCGCGGACGACGTCGGCCAGGCAATCCGTGTTCAGCTTCACATGGCCCACGGCATGGACGATTTGCGCCATCTGGCTCCTCCCTCGGATCAGGCGATCATCTTCGCTTTCCGCTGACTACCGCCGGGATTTGGAATATGCAAGGATTTTCGAAAATCAATCTTGTTGCGAAAAGATAGGCCCGCGCGGGTCGTCATCCTGTTCGACCGTGTTGCTGAGCGTGCCGATGCCGGTGATCTCCACCTCGACCACGTCGCCGGGGACCAGGAACTCCGGCGGTTTGCGGGTGGAGCCGAAGCCCGACGGCGTTCCGGTCACGATCACGTCGCCGGCGGCCAGCGGCGTGAAGGTGGAGATGTAGGCGACCAGCCATGCGGTATCGAAGATCATCCGGTCGAACGTGATGTCCTGCTTCGCGACCCCGTTCACGCGGGTGGTCAGCCGCGTCCTCTCGGGTGAGGGCAGTTCGTCAGGCGTCACCAGCCAGGGGCCGAAACCGGCGCTGCGATGGAAGTTCTTTCCGGGCGTGAACTGCGACGAGTGCTTCTGCCAGTCCCGAACGCTGCCATCGTTGAAGCAGGAGAACCCCGCGACATGATCCATCGCGGCGTGCCTCGGGATCTTGTGGCCCGGCCTGCCGATGATCGCCGCCATCTCGCCCTCGAAATCGTATTTCTCCGAGACCTTGGGCTTCAGGATCGGCGCGCCGTGGCCGGTGACCGACTCGGCGAAGCGCGTGAACATGAGCGGGAAATCGGGGGCGGGCTTGTCCTGCAAGGGTTCACGGAAATTGGTCGCCACGCAGAGGATCTTTCCCGGCCGCGGGATGGGTGGCAGCAGGACGACGTCGTCGAGCCGGACGGAGGAGTTTCCGGCGATCCCGGGGCCGGATGGGGAGGTGAGCGCCGGCAGGAGCGTGTCGAAGTCAGGCGTCGCGTCGTCGAAGCGGATCAGGTCGCCATCTACGATGCCGGTTCTCGTCTCCGTGCCGTGTAGGAAGGCCGCGAGCTTCACGGCCTGATCCCTGAAAATGCGGGGCAGGGCATGGTCTTGGCGGCCCGGTTCTTCGCCCTCGATCTCACGGCTTCGCAACCTCCTCCGCGTGTGTCCGGTTCCCGAACCGTTCGGGCGAGAGGTATCGTAGATCGCGCATACTTTCAAGATAAGCCAAACTTTCGAAAATCAACCTATGCCCGCGTTTGTCAGACTAGGTGCGTCGGCGGCGATCCGTTCGAAGCTGATTGATTAGCTGCCCTCATAAGTGGCTTGATCCTTCCGCCGATTATTCTGACCCCGCGATCGACCTATGTCCCGCTGCAGAGGGCGCCGACCCGGTGCCCCATTTGATGACCCCGGCCACGCCGGAAGCGAAGAGAAAGGGCAAGACATGATCCTGCAAGAAACCCAGACCCTGCCGAACGGCGTCGCGATTCCGAAACTCGCGCTCGGCACCTGGATGATCGACGACGACAAGGTGGCGGAGGCCGTCAAGGCCGCGGTCCGGATCGGCTACCGCCACATCGACACCGCGCAGGCCTACGGCAACGAGCGCGGCGTGGGCGAGGGCATCCGCGACTGCGGCGTGCCGCGGGGCGAGCTGTTCGTCCAGACGAAGCTCGACGCCGGCATCAAGGATTACGACGGCGCGGTCGCGGCGATCGACTCGTCGCTGAAGACGCTCGGGCTCGACTACATCGACCTGATGGTGATCCACAGCCCGACGCCCTGGGACCGCTTCGGCGGCGACGACCGCTTCTTCGAAGGCAACCTTGCTGCGTGGAAGGCGATGGAAGAGGCTCTGGAGGCCGGCAAGCTCCGGGCCATCGGCGTTTCGAACTTCCAGGCCGCCGATCTCGACAACCTGTTCGAGAACGGGCGCGTCAAGCCGATGATCAACCAGGTGCTCGCCCATGTCGGCAACACCCCGTTCGACCTGATCGACTACGCGACCGAAAAGGGGATGCTGGTCGAGGCCTATTCGCCGATCGCGCATGGCAAGATCCTCGACAACGCGGAAATCGGCGAGATGGCGGATCGCTACGGCGTCAGCATCCCGCAGCTCTGCATCCGCTACATCCTGCAGCTCGGCCTTCTCGCCCTGCCGAAGACCGCGAACCCGGAGCACATGAAGACCAACGCCGATGTCGACTTCGAGATCTCGGCCGAGGACATGGCGGCGCTGAAGTCGGTCACCGCGAAGGACTACGGGGACGCGAGCGTGTTCCCGGTCTACAGCGGCGCGGCCTGATTGCTGCGGCGCGGGTGCCCCGGTCGCGCCGTGGCGCCCGTCGGTCAGTCGGCGGCTTCGATCCGCATCGGGATCTCTCCCGATCCCTTCAGCGCATCGAAGTCGCCGTCGAACCGGCCGAGCCGGACGAGCCCGTCGGCGGAACGGAACGGCGCGATGAAAATGGCGAGGTTCTTCCAAGGCGCATACTGGGTGATGTCCCCGGCCTCCGGCGCGTAGGCGGTTGGGGCGTCCGACGCGTCCAGCTTGCGCCCGAGATCGGCGACACGTTCGATCCCGTGAAAATCCGTCAGCACGAGGTCGAGCGGCAGCATGGACGCGAAATCGCGCGCGGCGGCGCTGTCGTCGAGCGTGGCGGGCATGACAACGTCACCCGCGATCACGTTGATCCTCATCGGGAATCTCCTTTTCGCTCCGGCCGCCGGACGCGCCTGGCGGGAGCCTTCAACCTAGGCTCTGGCCTGCGGAACGGAAAGGGCGGGCAGCCGGACCCTGGGCGAAATGATCCGTCGACCCCATGAGCCAGCTTCATATATCATGGAGACCTGAGTGACACCCCGCCCGGACATCCCCGCACCCGCCATGATCCGCGAGAACATCAACGACCTCATCGCCTTCGCCGCCGTCGCCGAAGAGCGCAGCTTCACCCGCGCCGCCGCGCGTCTCAACGTGTCGCAATCGGCGCTGTCGCACACGATCAAGGCGCTGGAACAGCGGCTCGGCCTGCGGCTGCTGACCCGCACCACGCGGTCGGTCGCGCCGACGATGGAGGGCGAGGACCTGCTGGCCACGCTCAACCCGTGCTTCGAACGGATCGAAAGCCGCCTCCAGGCGCTGAACGAACGCGGCGGAGAGCCGACCGGCACGGTGCGGATCGCGGCGGTGGAATACGCCATCGACTCGCTGCTCTGGCCCAAGCTGTCGCCGATGCTGAAGAAGCACCCGTCGGTGAACGTCGAACTGGTGATGGAGTACGAATACACCGACCTTGCCCAGTCGCGCTGCGATGCGGGCGTGCGGTTCGGCGACCAGGTGGCCGAGGGGATGATCGCGCGCCGGATCGGCCCGGACGAACGGATGATCTGCGTCGGCGCGCCCGCGTATCTCGACGCCGCGGGTGTGCCGGGGGAACCGGGCGACCTGGCCGGGCACAACTGCATCAACCTGCGGCTGTCGAACCACGGCGCGCTCTATGCGTGGGAGTTCGAGGATCCCGAGGGGCGGGACGTCCGCGTGAAGGTCACCGGGCAGGCGACCTTCAACACGATCAGCGCGGTGCTGCGCGCGGCGATCGACGGAAACGGCCTGGCCTGCGTGCCGGAGCGGATGGCCGCGCCGCACCTGGAGGCCGGCCGGCTGCGCGCCTGCCTCGAAGACTTCTGCCCGGCGTTTCCCGGGTTCCACATCTACTATCCCAGTCGGCAGCGCCCGTCCTCCGCCTTCGAGGCGGTGCTGGAGGCCCTGCTGGAACGGGATTGATGAGCGGGGCTCATCGGTGGCTTGATCCTTCGTGCCATTCTCGCCGCGCGGGTCCGGAGCCATATCCGTGGACAGGCACCGGGCCGCACGGCTGCGCCGGGATTACGGGCCACACCGCGACGAGGCGAAGGGCAGGGGAGCGAAACGCATGAAGATCGGCATTCTCGGGTCCGGACTGATGGGCAGGGCGCTCGGCCGGACATGGGCCGCCGCGGGCCACGACATCGCGTTCAGCTACGCGCGCGACGAAGCGAAGCTCGCCCGGCTGGCACGGGAAACCGGCGGCACCCACGGAACCGTGGCGGAGGCTATTGACGGGGCCGACGCGGTGCTGCTGGCGGTCCACTGGTCGCGGGTCGAGGATGTTCTCGGCCAGGCCGGCGATCTCTCGGGGAAGGTCGTCCTGACCTGCTGCGTGCCGCTCGACGAGGCGAACGAGACGCTCGTGCTCGGACCCCGCACCTCCGGCGCGGAAACACTTGCCGCGATGCGCCCCGGGGCGCGGTGGGTGGCCTGTTTCAACACCGTCCCGTCCGAAGCCTTCGCCCCGGTCCGTGCGCGCGCCGGGACGGGCCCCGCGCCGCAGGTCGTCCTCTACGGCGATGACCCCGGTGCGAAGAAGATTGCCGCCGATCTGATCCGCGACGCGGGCTTCGAGCCGCTGGAGGCGGGCGGGCTGACCACCGGCCGCTACGTCGAACCCTTCGCCATGCTGACCGCGGTGCTCGCCTACGGCCAGCCCGGCGGCCCGGCGCTGACATACCGTTTCGAGAAGTTGTGAAAGGAAGAGACCATGAAGATCACCAGAGCAGGCACCGCCCCTTCGGCGAAGGGGCCCGATGACTGGTTCACCGGCACCGTCCGGATCGACCCGATGTTCCAGGCCGAGGATCCCGGCCGTGTCGCCGGAAGCCACGTCACGTTCGAGCCGGGCGCGCGCACGGCGTGGCACACCCACCCCGCGGGCCAGACCCTGATCGTCACCTTCGGGCGCGGCCGGGTCCAGCGCGAGGGCGGCCCGGTCGAGGAGATCCGACAAGGCGACGTGGTCTGGTTCCCCGCGGGCGAAAAGCACTGGCACGGCGCCGCGCCCGATACCGCCATGAGCCACATGGCGGTGCAGGAGGTCGTGGACGGATCCGCCGTGACGTGGATGGCAAAGGTCAGCGACACGGATTACGGGGCCTGACCCCCCGGCGCGGGTTCGCTTCGGCGAGCCCGCCATCTTCCCGTCCCCTGCGCTTCCCGCCAACCGCATCGTCGCCCCGCTTGACGCAGGGCCGATCCTCGGGTCCGGTCACCGGGACGGACAAGGGGGAGGCACCGAACCAGATGCCAGACACATCCGGAACGCCGCGCCGCGACCCGGCGGAGGATGACGGGATCGGCACCGAGGACAGCGACATCCGCGCGCTGTTCTCGTTCACGTTGCAGCGCCTCGCCAGCCTGTCGACCAAGATCGCCACCCGTTCGGTCTACGAACCCTACGGGCTGAACATCCCGGAATGGCGGGTGCTGGCCGTGCTCGGCTATCTCGGCGAGGTCTCGGTCCTGACGGTCGCGAAACACGCCGCCGTCCTGCGCACGCAATTGCCGCGGGTCACGTCCGAGCTGGAAAAGCGCGGCCTCGTCCGGCGCAAGGCGAACCCCGAGGACGGGCGCAGCGCGCTCCTGTCGCTAACCGAGACCGGGCAGACCACCGTCGACGAGATCCTGCGCAAGTCGCGGGACAGGAACGAGGCCATGCTGGCCGACCTGTCGCCCGACGAGCGGCGCGAACTGATGCGCCTGGTGCGGCAGGTGATCCGCACGAGCCGCGATTACCTCGACGGCGACGGGGCCTCCGGCGGCGGTTGACGACCCTCCCGATTTAAGTCATCAAGTGACATAGTAAGGTCACTCAGTGACATAAATTGCGGATCGGGAGGGTTTCGATTCGCCAGAATGGGAGGACTTCATGGGAATTCTGAAGACGATCCGTGCCGGATTGGCGGGGACGGCGCTGGCACTCGCCGCGCTTCCGGCCGCCGCGCAGGACTGGCCGGGCCAGCCTGTCACCGTGCTGATCCCGTTCTCGCCGGGCGGTGCGAACGACACCGTGGCGCGGACGATGGGCAGCGCGCTTGAAGAGACCTTCGGCGTGCCCTTCACGCCGGTGAACGCGACCGGGGCCGGCGGCTTCGTCGCCGCGCAGCAGCTCGTCGCGGGGCGGGCCGACGGCTACACCGTCAGCCACCAGTCGCTCGGGACCTTCATCCTCACCTCGCTGATGAACGAGCAGCAGGTCGACCCGCTGGAGGATCTCACCTTCGTCGCGCAGATGGCGCAGCTGACCTCCGCGGTCGCGGTTCCGGCGTCGAGTGAATACGAGACGCTGCAGGACCTGATCGACGCGCTGCAGGCATCCGACGGGTCGATGACCTGGGGCCATACCGGCGAGGGCGGCTTCCACCACGTCAACGGCGTGTCCTTCCTCGACGCCATCGGGGCCGAGGGACGCGACGTGCCCTTCGACGGCTCTTCCGCCAGCCGCGCAGCCCTGCTTGGCGAGCAGATCGACTACGCGATCCTGTCGACCTCCAACTACCTCGGGTTCGAGAACGAACTGCGTTTCCTCGCCTTCTTCTCCGACTCCGCCGACGCGGTCCTGCCCGACGTGCCGACGATGGGCGATCTCGGCATCGACCTCGTCTACGTCGAGACGCCCTCGGTCTGGGTCGTGCCTGCGGGAACCGACCAGGCCATCGTCGACCAACTCAGCGCGGCGATCTCCGAGGTGGTGGGCAGCGACGCCTACCGCGACGAGCTGATCTCGCTCGGCATCACGCCGGCCTACCGCGACGGCGCCGAGGTGCGCGAGCTGATCCAGAACCGGATCGGCGGCTGGCAGGCGATCATCGACGGGCTCGACGCCGAATGACTCCCGCCGTCCGCAGGAACGAGGAAATCGCGCTCGGGCTCGCCATCGCGGCGGTCGGCGGGGTGTTCCTGTGGGCGGCCTACCAGATCCCCGCGGGCCGCGATCTCGTCGGCCCGCGGAGCCTGCCCGCGCTGGTCGCGGGGCTTCTCTCCCTCGGCGGGCTGGCGATCTCGGCGCGCGCCTGGTTCGGCCTCGCCGCCCCCGAGACGGGCGGCAGCGAGACCGAGCGCAAGCTTCTCAGGGTTGTCCTGCCCGCGGTCGCGGTCGCGCTTGCCGCGCTGTGGCTCTGGGGCGCGGTCGGCTGGACGCTCGCCAGCCTCATGGTCGCGCCGGTGTTCTTCGGCATCTTCGGCGCGCGGGGCTGGAAGGAACTCGTCCTGTTCCCCTGCTGCGCCGTCGGGCTTCTCTATCTCATCTTCTACCGCCTGCTCGGGCTCTGGCACGGGACCGGCTGGCTGATCGAAAGACTGGGCCTGTCTTGACCGCAAATCCCCTCGATATCTTCGCCGGGTTCGCAACGCTCGGCGCCGATCCGCTCGCGCTCGCGATGGTTCTGGCGGGCGCGCTGTTCGGTGTCATCGTCGGCGCCATCCCGGGGCTGACCACGGCCGCGGCCATCGCCATCGTGCTGCCGATCACCTTCTACATGGAGCCGCTGGCAGGTCTCGTCCTGCTCTATGTCATCGGCAAGGCCGGGCGCTACGGCGGGTCCATCGCCGCCATCCTGTTCAACACGCCGGGCACCTCTGCGGCGGCTGCAACGCAGATCGACGGGCACCCGCTCGCGCTCCAGGGCAAGGCCGGCAAGGCAATCAAGGTCGGCACCTTCGCCTCGGCCTGCGGCGATTTCTTCGGCGACATGCTCCTGATCTGCTTTTCTGCCCTGATCGCGTCCTGGACCCTGCGGCTTGGCCCGCCGGAATACTTCGCGATCTACCTCATGGCCTTCGTCGTGATCGGGTCGGTCGTGTCCGACAGCGTCCTGAAGGGCCTGATGTCGGCGGTGTTCGGCATCCTGATCGCGCTGATCGGGCTCGACTTCATCTCGGGTGCCAACCGGATGACCTTCGGCGTGACCAACCTGATGAGCGGGCTGAACCTCGTGCCGGTGCTGATCGGGGTCTTCGTGGTGTCCGAGGTCCTGGTGCAGGCCGAAACCCATGCCGGCGCCGGCCGCCGCCTGACGATGGCGCCGCTGCCCAAGTCGAAGGCCGACCGGTCGCTGGAACGGGAGGACGTCCGCCGGATCGCACCGGTGATCTTCCGGTCGTCGATCTACGGCTCGGTCATCGGGATGCTGCCCGGCCTCGGCTCCGCCGTCGCGTGTTTCGTGGCCTACGGCGAGGAAAAGCGCCGCGCGAAGCGGCCCGAGTTGTGGGGCAAGGGGGCGATCGAGGGCGTGGCCGCGCCCGAGGCCGCGAACAACGCCGTCTCCGGCCCCGCGATGATCCCGCTCCTGACGCTCGGCATCCCCGGCTCTACCGTGGGCGCGATGATGATGGGCGTGTTCCTGATCCACGGCATCCAGGTGGGCCCCTCGATCTTCACCCGCTCGGGCGAGATCATCTACGCGCTGTTCGCGGCCGGATTGCTCGGCATCGCCTGCTACGCGATCATCGGCTGGAACCTGTCCGGCCTCGTCGGGCGGATGATCGCGGTGCTGCCGCCGCGGCTGATCTATCCCTCGGTGCTGATGATCGGATTTCTCGCCACCTATTCCGTCCGCAACTCGCTTTTCGACGTGGGGGTCTCCATCGTGTTCGGGCTGGTCGGCTACTTCATGCGCCGATACGGCTTCAGCGCGGCGGCCTTCGTGATCTCGTTCATCCTGGCGCCCGGGGCGGAGCAGGCGCTCAGGCAGTCGCTCCGGATGTCGGGCGACGACCTCGGGGTGTTCTTCACGCGCCCGGTCGCGCTCGTGTTCTTCGGGATCGGCCTCTTCGCGCTTCTCGCCCGGTCGGTTCCCTGGGGCCGCATCCTGCGGCGGGAGTCGAAGGCATGACCATCGCCCGGCTGCGCGCCTGGATCACGCGGACGCCGTTCCGCGTGCCGGTGACCTGGACCATCGGCGGGTCGGAGGACGCGGCGGTCCATCTCTGGCTCGAACTGACGAACGAGGGCGGGGCGCGCGGCCTTTCGGAAACCCCGGTGAAACCGGCGTGGACCGGCGTCGACGGACCGACCGCGCTTGCGGCGGTCGAGCACCTGCTGGCGCCCCGGCTGCTCGGGGCGGCACCAGGTTCCGCCACCGCGGCGCTGTCCGGCATCCGCGGGCTGGACCTACTTCGCGCCGCAACGGGCCACGCGCTGGCAGATCTTGCCGCGCCGGGGGTGGCGTCCGAAGTCCCGCTCGCCGTCGTCCTGACCCGCGCCGCGCCCGAGGCGATGGCCGAAGCGGCGGCGCGGGCGGTGTCGGAGTTCGGCGTGACCGCGCTGAAGATCAAGGCGGGGCAGGGGCTCGACATCGACGCCGACGCGCTGGCGCGCGTGCGCGGCGTTCTCGGCGATGGCGGCACCCTGACCGTCGACGCGAACGGCGCCTACGGCTACGAGGACGGAATCGCGCTCTGCCATGCCGCCGCCGATCACGGCGCGCTCTTCGTCGAGGATCCCTGGCCGCTCGTCCCCGACCAGGCGACCGGCACGGCCATCGCCGCCTGTGCCTGCCCGGTCTCCGCCGACCTGCGCGGGGCCGATGCGGGGCTGGTGCCCGGGCTGATCGAGCAAGGCGTGACGTGGATCGCGGTGAAGCCGAACCGGATCGGGCCGGAGGCCGCACGGGGCATCGCCGCCGCGGCCGCGCGTGCCGGTGTCAAAGTCGTCTCGGGGCTCTTCGGCGAAGGCCCCGGCGGGGCGGTCCAGCAGGCCCGCGGGCCTTCGGGGGATACCGCCGTCGAGGCCGCGCATTACCTGGAACTGGACAATCCGGTGCCGGTCGCGGGGCTCTCCGTCTCAGCCGGCACGATCGCCGCGCCGCCCGGGCGGCTGTCGGGCCTCGTATCGGTCGACGACATCGCGGCCCGCGCCGTCGGGACGCTGGAGGTCGCGGCATGACCGAAGTCACGATCTGCGAATGCATCGCCCGTGACGGGCTGCAGCACGAACCGGGGTTCATGCCGACCGCCGACAAACTCCGCCTGATCGCGGCGGTGGCAGAGGCCGGTTTCACCCGCATCGAGGCCACCAGCTATTCGAGCCCGAAAGCGGTGCCCGCCTTCGCCGATGCCTCCGAGGTCCTGGCCGGGCTGCCGCGCGCCTCCGGACGCCGCTACAAGGCGACCGCGCCGAATCTGCGCGCGGTGGAACGCGCGCTGGCCGACCGGGACGCGGGATGCGGCGCCGAGGAACTTTCGCTGCTCGTGTCGGCGAGCGAGGGTCATAGCCGCAAGAACCTGCGCGCGGGCCGGGACGAGCAGTGGGACAAGGTGACCGCGATGGCCGAGGCCGCGCGGGGGGCGTTCACGCTCGTCGGCGTCGTCTCCACCGCCTTCGCATGCCCCTTCGACGGCCCGACCGATCCCGAAACCGTGGTTTCCGACGCAAGACGCTTCGCCGATCTCGGCTGCGCGCTCGTCACCATCGGCGACACCACCGGCCACGCCACGCCCGCCCGTGCCCGCAGCCTGTTCGCGGACCTCCTGGCGGAGGACGGCGTGGTGCCGGTCGCGCATTTCCACGACACGCGCGGTACCGGGCTCGCCAACTGCCTCGCCGCGCTGGAGGCCGGTTGCCGCCATTTCGACAGCGCCATCGGCGGCACAGGGGGGAACCCGGCGGGGATCGGCTACGGCGAAGGCTATACCGGCAACGTGGCCACGGAGGACCTGGTGAACATGTTCGAAGCCGACGGGATCCGGACCGGAACGGACTGGGACGCGCTGATGGCGGCGGCGGAACTGGCGACGGACCTGTTCGGCCGCCCGCTGGAGGCACGAAGCCCGCGCGCCGGGCGAAGCAGGGGAGGCGTGGCATGACCGAGCTTCTGACCGAGGATCGCGGCGCGATCCGCATCCTGACGCTGAACCGGCCCGAGAAGCGGAACGCGCTCAACAATGCGCTGACCGGGGCGCTCGTCGACGGGCTGGCCGCGGCGGACGCGGACCCGGACGTGCGCGCGGTCGTTTTGACCGGGGCGGGCAAGGGCTTCTGTGCCGGGGCCGACCTTTCGGAATTCGCGGAACTGACGCCGGATCACGCCGAACGGGTGGCGGCGCGGGCCGAGCTGACATCGACCCTGCAATCGACCATCGCCGCGATAGCGACCCCGGTCGTCGCAGCCGTCCACGGCGCCGCGATCGGCGGCGGCGGCGGCCTCGCGCTGTCGGCGGACATGCTGATCGTCGCCACGGGCACGAAGCTCGGATTTCCCGAGCTGAAGCACGACATCGTACCGGCGCTGGTGATGCCGAACATCACCCGCCATTTCGGGCGCAAGCTGGGGTTCGAGCTGATCTCGACCGGCCGCCTGCTCGGGGCGTCGGAGCTGGTGGCGCTCGGCGCGGCTAATGCAGAGGTGGCGGAGGCCGAGGTGCTGGACGCCGCGCTCGCGGTCGCGGAGACCTGGGCCGCGGCCAAGCCGGTCGCGATGGCCGCGGCCAAGCGGCTGTTCCACGCCGTGTCCGAAACCGGCCCGGAGGACGGCTTCGCCGAGGGCCGCAGGGTCAACCGCGAGATGAGGGGGTTCCGCGCGTGAAACCGTTGCAGGGTATCCGGGTGCTGGAATTCGCCCGCGTTCTGGCCGGGCCGATGGCGGGCCAGATCATGGCCGAGCTCGGCGCGGAGGTCATCAAGATCGAGCGCCCCGGCCTCGGGGACGAGAGCCGCGTGTTCGAACCGAAATGGCCCGAGGGCGACAGTGCCTATTTCACCATGTTCAACCGTGGCAAGAAGTCGGTGACGCTGGACCTGAAATCGCCGGAGGGGGCGGAGATTGCCCGTCGTCTCGCGGCGACGGCTGACGTTCTGGTGGAAAACTTCCTGCCCGGGACGATGGCGAAGTTCGGGCTGGATGCGGAAAGCCTGAAGGCGGTGAACCCGGGCCTCGTCTACATCTCCGCAACCGGCTTCGGGCAGACCGGGCCGGACGCGCGGAAGCCCGGCTACGACACCGTGTTCCAGGCGCTGTCGGGGCTGACCTCGCTGACCGGGCCGGCGGACGGTCCGCCGTCGAAGGCCGGCCTGCCGCTCGCGGACCTGACCAGCGGGCTCTGGATCGTGATCGCCGCGCTCGCGGGGCTGCAGGGCCGGTCGACGGCCGGACACGGCACCCATGTCGACCTGGCGATGATGGACGTGCAGCTGTCGCTCCTGTCGATCCCCGCGGCGCGTTACTTCGCGCTCGGCGAGACGCCGCAGCGGGTCGGCAGCGCGCATCACGGGCGGGTGCCGTCCAATGCCTACGAATGCGCGGGCGGGGCGTGGCTCCAGATCAGCGCGAGCGACCAGCATTGGCCGGCGCTGTGCGAAGTTCTCGGGCTGGACGCGCTCGCCGCCGATGCCGACCTCGCCGCGAACGCCAACCGGGTCGCGCGTCGGGCCGAGGTCGACGCGGCGATTTCCGCGGCGTGCCGGACCCGCGATCGGGCCGACCTGCGCGCGGCGCTGGACGCGCGCGGCGTGCCCTCGGGCGAGATCCTGAGTCTCTCGGAGGCCGTCACCCGGCCGCAGGCCGAGGCGCGGGGCAACGTTGTCGCGGTGCCGCGGCCGGGCGGGGGCACGGTCGGCGGGCTTCGGACGCCGGGCGTGTTCGACCGGTGGGACAACCCCGAACCCTTGCCCGCGCCCGAACTCGGCGCCGATACCGAGGCGGTGCTGTCGGGCGACCTCGGGCTCGACGCGGAGGACCTGCGCAGGCTGCGGGAGGAGGGCGTGCTATGACCACGATCAATGTCGACGGACCCGACGCGCGCGGCCTCGTCCGCGTGACCCTCGCCCGGCCCGAGGCGCGGAATGCGCTGAACCTCGAGATGTGCCGCGAGCTGCGCGCCGCCTTCGACGGCTTCGGCCGCGACGGCGACGCCACGCGGGCGGTCGTGATCGCGGCCGAGGGGCCGGTGTTTTCCGCCGGGGCCGACCTGAAGGAACGGCAGGGCAAGTCGGCGGAGTGGGTGACGGCCCGCCGGCAGGCGGCCTTCGACGCCTACGCCGCGATCGGGGCCTGCCCGGTGCCGACCATCGCCGTGGTCGACGGCCCGGTGATCGGATCCGGCGGCGAGATCGCGATGGCCTGTGACTTCATCCTCGGCACGCCCCGCGCGAGCTTTCGCTGGCCCGAGATCGGGTGGGGGTCTGTCGGTGCAACGCAACGGCTGCCGCGCCGGATCGGGGTCGCGCGGGCGAAGGAACTCCTGTTCACCGGCCGGAAGCTCGAGGCGGCGGAGGCAATTTCCCTGGGGCTGATCACGCGCATGTCCGACGACCTCGACGCGCTGCTCGCGGAAACGCTGGATCGCGTCCTCGCCGCGCCCGTCACCGCGATGCGGCTGGCGAAGCATTGCGTCGACCGCGGCATGGACACCGACCTGCCCGGCGGCGTGGAGATCGAGATGGACGCGATCCGCCGCAGCCTCGAAGGCGACGAGTGGCAGGAGGGGCTGAGCGCCTTCGCCCGGTCCGGGACCGGCGGGAAGGCATAGGCGATGACGCCGCCGCCCGACATCGCCGCCGCGCCGGATGCGTGGTCCGCGCTCGACCGCGCGGCGCTCCTGACCCCCGGGCTGGAGGCTATCGTCGCGCCGGATGGCCGCGCAACTTTCGCCGCCCTTCGCGACCGGGCCGAGGGCCTCGCCCGCCGCTTCGCCGCAACGGGGATCGCACCCGGCGACCCCGTCGGCCTTTGCGTCGGCAACGGGGTGTTCTGGGTCGCGGCGTTCCTCGCGCTCGCCCGTCTCGGCGCCGTCACCGTGCCGGTCAACACCCGCCTCAAGGCCGGCGAGATCGGCGGCATCCTCGCCGACGCGGGCGCGACGACGGCGATCTTCGCGGACCGGGTGCTCGGATCGGATTTCGCGGCGATGATGCCGGAGATACGCGCCGCCGCGCCGGGCCTCGCCACGATCATCATGGACGGCGCGGCCCCGGAGGGCACGATCCCGCTCGACGACCTTGCCGAGGGAACCGGGGACCTGCCACCATTGCCTGCACCGTCGGACCGGCTGCTTGTGCAGTACACCTCGGGCACGACGTCGTTTCCCAAGGCGGTCCCGTTGACCCATGCGCAGATGCTGACCAACGGCTTCGTGTCGGGGCAGCGGCTCGGGCTACGTGCGGGCGACAGGATGCACTCCGCGCGGCCCTTCTTCCACGTCGCCGGAACCTCGCTGTCGATCCTGTCCTGCCTGCAGCACCAGGCGACGCTGGTCACGATGACCCGATTCTCGTCCGACGAGGCGCTCGACCTGATGGAACGCGAGTGCTGCACCCATTTCGCGGGCAACGGCACGATGGCGCAGATGCTTCTCGACGCGCCGGGGCGAGAGACGCGCGACCTGTGCCTACGCGGCGCGTGGCTCGCCGCCGAGCCGCAGACGGTGCTGCGGGTGATGGCCGAACTCGGCGCGCGGGAGGCGGTCACGGGCTACGGCCTGTCGGAGGCGTCGCCGAACGTGGGCCAGTCGGCGTGGTGGGAACCGGAGGATCTGCGCGCCTCTGGCTCGATGGCGCCGCAACCGGGGCTGGAGGTCCGACTTTCCGGCCGCGCCCTGACCGGCTCGTGCGAGGGCGAGATCGAGGTGCGGGGCTGGTCGGTCATGTCCGGGTATCTCGGCCGCCCCGACGAGACGGCGCAGGTTCTCGATCCCGACGGATGGCTGCGGACCGGCGATCTCGGCCGCAGCGCGGGCGACGGCCGCTTCCTGTTCGCCGGCCGCCTCAAGGAGATCATCCGCGTCGGTGGCGAGAACGTCTCGCCCGCGGAGATCGAGGAGACGCTGTGCGGCCACCCCGAGGTGAGCTTCGCGGCGGCCTTCGCGATGCCCGATGCCCGGCTTAACGAGATCCCGGCGGCATTCTGCGTCTCGGGCGCGGATCCCGGCGCGATCCGGGACTGGGCGGGCAAGCGCATGGCCGGGTTCAAGGCACCGCGGCACGTCTTCTGCGTCCCGGCAATCGACGACATCGGCCTGACCGCGAGCGGCAAGGTCCAGCGCGCCGTCCTGGCGGGGCGGGCGGCCGCGATCCTCGAAGGGGCGGGCGGATGAGCTTCGACACCGACATCACCGGGCTTCTCGGCATCCGCCTTCCCATAGTGCAGTCGGCGATGTCCTGGGCGTCGTCCAACGTGGCGCTGCCGGCCGCGGTCAGCGCGGCGGGCGGGCTCGGCACCCTGGCACTCGGCCCGATGCGTCTGCCGGAGATCGAGGCCGCCATCGCGGGGATCCGGGACGCGACCGACCGGCCTTTCGCGGTCAACCTGCCGCTCTACCGGAAGGGCGCGGAGGAGGTGATGGACCTGCTTGAACGCCTGCGGCCGCCGATCCTCGTGGCAAGCCAGGGCGGCACGCGGGCCTATCTCGAACGGTTCCGGGATCTCGGCACGATCTGCATCCATACCGTGGCCAGCGTCGCCCACGCCGAAAAGGCGGCCGAGGCCGGTGTCGACGGGCTGGTGGTTGTGGGCGGCGAGGCCGGGGGCCATCCGCCCGCCGACCTCGTGTCGGGCCACGTCATGCTGCGCGCGGTCAAGCGGCGGCTGCCGGACGTCCCCGTGATATCCGCCGGCGGATGGGCCGACGGCGCGGGGCTTGCCGCGGCGCTCGCGCTTGGCGCCGGGGCGGCGGCCTTCGGCACGCGCTTCCTCGTCTGCCCCGAGGCCGGGATCCCGCAGGCCTACAAGGACCGGGTGATGGAGGCGGGCGTGGGCGACACGCGCGTGGTCGGCCGCGGCTTCGGCGTGATCCGGGCGCTCAGGAACGACTTCACCGCGCGGATGGAGATGCTGGAGCGCGAGGCGGCCAGCGAGGCGGACCGCGCGGCGGTGTTCCGGGGGGTGACGCTGAAGGACGTGGTGCTGCACGACGCCATCGACGATGGCAAGCTGGAAGCGGGGCAGAGCGCGGGGCTCGTCGACCGGGCGCTTCCCGCGGCCGAGGTCGTGGCGGAGATCGCGGACGGCGCGCGCAAGACGCTTGCGCGGCTCGCGCAGTTCACCGGCTGACGCGGGCGCGCGAGGGGCTTTCCGCCCGCGCGCCCGGTCAGGGTTCAGGCCGCCATACGCTGCGGGCGGCGGCGGTTGCGGCGGCGGGGCCGCCCCTTGGCGGCAGGCTTGCCCGCCGGGGCGTATCCGCCCCAGGGCTCGCCACCGGCGACCTCGACCCGCGTGCCGAGCACCTTCTCGATCGCCTTCAGGTCGCCCATCTCGTCGGCGGCGCAGAACGCGACGGCGCGGCCGTCACGGCCGGCCCGCGCGGTGCGGCCGATCCGGTGGACGTAGGTCTCGGGCACGTTCGGCAGGTCGTAGTTGTAGACATGGCCGACGCCGGGAATGTCGATGCCGCGCGCGGCGACATCCGTGGCGACCAGCACCCGGACCGATCCGGCGCGGAAGGCGTCGAGCGCGCGGGTGCGCTGGCCCTGGCTCTTGTTGCCGTGGATCGAGGCGGCGGCGAACCCGGCGCGGTCGAGCTGCTTCATCAGGCGTTCCGCGCCGTGCTTGGTGCGCGCGAAGACCAGCGCGCGGTCGTCGCGGTGGCCGTCGAGCAGGTCGATCAGCAGCGCCTGCTTGTCTTCCTTGGCGACGAAGTGGACCGCCTGGCTGACCTTGTCGGCGGTCTTGCCCGGGGGCGAGACCTCGACCCGCACGGGGTCGGACAGGTAGTCGCGCGACAGTTCCGCCATCTCCTTCGGCATTGTGGCCGAGAACATCATCGTCTGACGCTCCCGCCCGAGCTTCGCGGCGATCTTGCGGAGCGCGTGGACGAAGCCGATGTCGAGCATCTGGTCGGCCTCGTCGAGGACGAGGAACCGGGTCAGGGACAGGTCGACCGCGCCGCGATCCATCAGGTCGATCAGGCGGCCGGGGGTCGCGACGAGAACGTCGGTGCCGCGGACGAGCCGGTTGGCCTGGGTGTTGATCGACTTGCCGCCGACGACGAGCGATATGCGCAAGTCGTCAGACAGGCCCTCGATCGTGGCGAGGATCTGCGAGGCAAGCTCGCGCGTGGGCGCGAGGACGAGCCCGCGGACGCTGCGCGCCACCAGCTTCTCGCGCCGGTTGGCGAGCGCCGAGACGAGCGGGATGCCAAAGGCGGCGGTCTTGCCGGTGCCGGTCTGCGCGATCCCGAGCACGTCGCGGCCCTGGAGCGCGACCGGGATGGCCTTGGCCTGGATCGGTGTCGGCGCGGCAAGGCCCATCTGGCCGATCCGCGCGACGATGCGGGCGTCGAGCCCGAAGTCTTCGAAAGTCATGGTGTCTTGTTTCTTCCTTGGCCGGAAACGATCCGGCGATGCCGGAAGCGGCCGTCGCGGCCGTCCGGTCGGGGTGCACCCGGGGCAACCGCCCGCGACACCGGATTGTGTCGAGAGCCACCCTGGGCGAGTCCCCCCGTGCGTGATGTGGGAAAACGGTTCGTCACGGCCGGGGGGCGGGCATGTGGCCCGCCTGCTCACGCGGCAGGGCGATGACGTGAAAGGCACATGGCCCCTCGCGCGGCACTTGTCAATCGGGTTCCGGCGGGTGGGCCGCAAGCCGGGCAGCGGCACCCCGGTTCTTGTCCGGGGCCGCGGAGGTCACATCTAATAGGATCAGGGCGGAGCGAAAGGACGCGCATGGAGAGGGAACGCCAGAGGCTCACGGCCTCCGAAGCCAAGGGTCTCAGGACCGCGCGGGAGCTCGAAGGGCACCTGAGCTGGCTCGATACCTTCACGCCCGCGGCGCTTGGCGTGTTGGCCATCGCGTCCGGCATTTACACCTATCTCGGCGTCTCGACGCTGCTGGAAGACAACGGTGCGATGACCTTCTTCGCCGCCGTCGCCTATTCCGTCGCGGTGTCGGTCGGGATCTTCGTGTTCTGGAGCTACATGCTCCGCCTCCTGCCGTCGATGCGCAGCGCGGCGGGGTTCATCGGGCTGACGGTCTCGGTCATCGTCGGGTCGCTCGCCATCGTCGCGATGTCGAGCTGGCTGAACGCGGCGGCGTTGGCGGGGTCGGCGGCGGTGGAACAGCATCTCGACCGGACCGTGCGGGATTACCAGCAGGCGCTGGAACAGGCCCATGACATCGCGCTGTCGGGGCAGGCGCTTCAGCGCGAGGTCCAGCGCGCGCGCGAAAGTTTCGAGGCGCTGGCCGCGCAGGAAGCCTCGGGCCAGCTCTCCGGCACGGCGGGGGAGGGCGCAGTGTTCCGCGTCCTGACCCAGAAGACCGACGAGCTTCGCAACCTGGAGGAACAGATCGCGGGCCAGCAGCCCCTGATCGACTCCGCCTTCGAGGAGGGCAACGCGATCCTCGGGCGGATGCGGGCGCTGACGGTCGCGCCCGGGCCGGTGGAACAGCGCTCCGTCGTCTTCTCGGAGGAAAGCGTCCGGCTCGCCGGCGTGATTTCCAGCCTCAACCAGTATTCCGTCGCCCCCCTCGTCGCCCGCGCGGCGGAGGATCTTCCGGCCTCGGTCGTGCTGCCGGAACTCGACGGGCGCAGCGCCGACATCCGCAGCGCCCAGTCCTCCACCATCGCCTCGGTCCTCGACGCGCTCGACCAGCGCAGCCAGACCTTGCGCAACGCCGCCGACGAGGTGCTGGCGCTGGAACCGCCGCTGGAGACCGCCTACAACCCGATCTCGGCCGCCGACGCGGTGATCCGCTACGCCAAGAACTTCATCCCGTCCTGGGCCGGGGCCATCGCCATCGACCTTCTGCCCGCGATCCTCGTTTTCGTGCTCGCCATCACCCAGGCCGCGATACGCTCGGGTCGCGACGGGCTGTCGATCGAGGAAACGCTGACGCTGTCCGATCTCAAGGCCGCGATCAACGCGATGCGCGACGCCGAGATCTCGCTCGGCGAGGCCGATGCGCGGATGCGCCGGCGCGCGGGTCCGGAGGAGGAGGCGCCGCCCGAGATCCGGGACGCGGCGGAGTGAACGGGCCGCTGTCGACCGTGCGCGGCGTCTCCATGCGCCGCGGCCTGCGCGTCGTGCTCGGGTTGCAGGCCCTGATCGCCGTGGCGCTCATCGCCTCGGACATCGATCCGCGCTGGGTCCCCCGGTTCGGCAATGACCCGGCCCTGCCAACGGGCCCCGTCACCCCCGGCGACCAGGTGCGCCGCTACGAGCCGAACCGGCCGTCCCCCGGCATCACCCGCCCCGCCAATCTGCCCGACGGCGTGGAGTTCCCCGACGACCTGCCGCCGCGGCTGGAATTCACCGTCGAGACCGGCGACGCGCGCAGCGTCGTTCTCATCAACGGGCCGATCACGCCGGGCGACGCCGAGAGGTTCGAGGCGTTTCTGGCGGCCGAGGGCGGGCTGACCCTGCCGGTCGTGATCAATTCCCCCGGCGGGGCCGTGGCCGAGGCGCTGACGATCGGGCGCGCCCTGCGCGAGGCCGAGGCGCGGACGATCATCCTGCCCGGCGCCATCTGCCTGTCGGCCTGTCCCTACATGTTCGCGGGCGGCGTCGACCGCGAGGTGTCGCGGCGGGGCGCGGTCGGAATGCACCAGAGCTATTACGACGCGCCCGGCTACCTGCCCGCTTTCCTCGCCGTGGAGGACATCCAGCACGCGCAGGGCCGCACCATGCAGTACCTCGTCGACATGGGGGTTTCGCCGGGGGTGATGCTGTATTCGCTGAACACTCCGCCCGACGAGATCTACATCCTGGTCGAGGAGGAACTGACCGAGACCGGGCTCGCCACCGAGATCACCGACTAGGCGGCGGCGCGCCCCGCTAGTACCTCGGCATCCCCTTCGGCCGGCCGAGCCGCTTCTGCGCGGCGATGCGGAACGGGGCGTTCGGCGCGCCGTAGCCGTCGTAGCCGCCCCGGCGGTCGACGATCTCGAAGAACATCGCGCCGGCGAAGGGGCGGGAATAGAGCTGGAAGAACTCCCCTTCGCCGACCCGGTCGTAGAGGATGTTGGCCGCCTTCATCCGGTCCAGCATCCCTGGCGCGAAGTCGAACCGCGCGGCGAGGTCCGCGTAGTAGTTGGCGGTCATCGGCAAAGGCTCGAACCCCGCGGCGGCCAGCTTTCCGGCGGTGTCGAAGATGTCCGACGTGGCGAAGGCGACGTGCTGCACCGTCGCGCCGAAGCTGTCGGCGAGGAATCCGCCCGCGAGCGTCCGGTGGCTCTCGGTCCCGTTCAGCGTGATGCGAAGCCCGCCGCCCGGTGTCGACAGCGCCTGGCTGCGGACGAGGCCGTCGGGGTCTATCACGTCGACCATCGGCTGTTTCTCCATCCCGAAGAGCGTGCTGTAGAACAGCGACCAGGACAGCATCTCGTCGTAGCTCATGGTCTGGGCGACGTGGTCGATCCGGGTCAGACCCGCGCCGGGGCCGGGATCGCCGGCGCCCGCGAATTCCACCTGCCAGACATCCCGCAACCCGTCGTCGAGCAGGTGCAGGACCGATCCGCCAAGGCCGCGGATGGCCGGGATATCCAGTTCTCCGGGCCCGCGCGGCTGGTCGAAGCTTTCCGATCCGAGCGCGACCGCCCGGGTCTCGGTCCGGGCGGCGTCCGCGACCCTGAGACCCATGTCGCAGACGTTGGTGCGGTGGACCGCGAAGGTGTTGTCGGCGTGGCCCTCGGTCTCGGCGTTCAGCACGATCCTGATCTCGCCCTGCTGCCAGAGCGTCAGATTCTTGGCGATGTGGCGGCCGGTTTCGCGGAAGCCGAGCGTCTGCAGGAGCTTCGCGATCCCCTCCGCCTCGGCACCGCGGGTCGCGAACTCGATGAACTCGACGCCGCCGGGGGGCGAGGGCGGCGGCAGGTCGGGCAAGCCGGCGGCGGCAAGATCCGGCTCCGCGCGCCTGACCGCGTCGAGCAGGTTCACGAGCGACCGGTGGCCCTCGCGGGCGATCGCCTTGGGGATGCCGCCGCGGAACTGGTCGTTGAAGATCTCCAGGCTGATCGGTCCGGCATAACCCGTCGCCATCACCGCGCG
Organism: Rhodobacterales bacterium HKCCE2091; assembly: GCA_015689685.1. Lineage (GTDB taxonomy): Bacteria > Pseudomonadota > Alphaproteobacteria > Rhodobacterales > Rhodobacteraceae > HKCCE3408. The sequence continues at coordinate 126,268 of WVSL01000005.1, forward strand.
GGTGAAGGCGCCGATGTCGAGGTCGCCCTCGCCCGGCATGCAGCGGAAGTGCCGCGACCAGTAGAGCAGGTCCATGTCGATCCGCGGCGCGTCTGCAAGCTGGACGAAGAAGATCCGATCGCCGGGGATGCGCCGGATGGTTTCGGGGTCGATGCCGCGTCCGAGGGTGTGGAAGCTGTCGAGGATCACGCCGACGCTCGGATGGTCGGCACGGCGGACGATTTCCCACGCGTCGCGGTGGTCGTTGACGTGGCGGCCCCAGGCCAGTGCCTCGTAGCCGACGCGAAGCCCTCGGGCGGCGGCGCGCTCGCCCAGTTCCGCGAAGTCGGCCGCGGCGCGGTCGATGCCGCCGAGCGCCTCGGGATGGACGGAGGAGCAGACCAGCACGAGGTCGCAGCCCAGTTCCTGCATCAGGTCGAACTTGCGCTCCGCCCGGTCGAAGGCCTTGCGGCGCAGGTCGCCCGGCAGGCCCTCGAAGTCGCGGAACGGCTGGAACAGCAGAAGGTCGAGCCCCGCCGCGCGGATCCGGTCGCCGACCTCGCGCGGGGGGCGGGTGTCGGCGATGAAGTCCTGCTCGAAGATCTCGATCCCGTCGAACCCGGCCGCGGCGATGGCGTCGATCTTCTCCTCCAGGTTGCCGGAGATCGAGACGGTGGCGATGCCGAGTTTCATGGTGCGCTCTCCGCAGGCGTGTCCTCCGGGGCCAGGAGATCGGCGCGGAGCCTGTCCGGGTCCGCCGGCCGGCCCGAGAACAGCGCCCAGGCGTCCAGCCCCTGGTGAAAGAACAGTTCCCACCCGGACACGACGGTCAAGCCCGAGGCTTCGGCATCGGCGAGGAATTCGGTGTCGCGCGGGGTGTAGACCGCGTCGAAGGCCCATTCCGCGCCCGCCATCGCGGCCCGTGGCAGGGGCGTGCCGGAATGGCCGACCATGCCCACGGGCGTGCAGTTGACGATGCCCGCGAAGCGGCCCGCCGAGGTCGGGTGGGTCGCGGTCTCGATCTCAAGCGCGGGGAAGGCCCGGCCGAGGTCGGCGGCCAGCGCCTCGGCCTTCGCGGCGTCCCGGTCCACCAGCCGCAGCCACGGCGCGCCGAGATCGGCCAGCCCGAAGGCCACCGCCCGCCCGACGCCGCCGGTGCCGATCATCAGCGTCGCGCCCGGCGGCGCGTCGCCCCGCACGCGCCGGTAGGCGGCCTTGAACCCGGTGTAGTCGGTGTTGTGCCCCACGGGGCCGCCGGGTTCGAACAGCACCGTGTTGACCGCGCCGATCGCCGACAGCACCGGATCCCGGAGCGCGACCAGCGCCACCACCCGTTCCTTGTAGGGATAGGTGATGTTGAGGCCGCGGTAGCCCCCGCCGCGCGCGGTTTCGAACACGGTCTCGAAATCCTGCCCGAGGTCGGTCGGTACGAGCCGGTCGTAGGTGACCTCCAGCCCCGATTGCGCCCCGGCCAGCCGGTGCAGGCGCGGCGACTGCGACCGGCCGATGTTGTCGCCGATGAGCCCGAGCCGCAGGGTCATGGCTTCGCCCTCCCGAAGATCGCCCGTTTCAGCCAACCGCCGATGGGCGTCTGAGAGACGAAGATGAAGACCACGGCGAGGAACAGGACCAGCGACAGGGGCGAGGTGAAGATGCCGTGGAAGAAGCGGCTCAGATCCTCGCGTTCCGAGATGATCGCGCGGCGCCAGTTGTCGTCGAGAAGCCGCGACAGGATCACGCCGAGGATCACGGGGCCGAGCGGGAACCCGTAGAGCCGCATGAAGTAGCCGAACACGCCGAAGCCGAGCATCCAGTAGACGTCGGTGATGGAGTTGTTGACCGCGTAGGCGCCGACGATGGACAGGAGCATGATGAGCGGGATCAGCACCGCGCGCGGCATCTCCACGATCTTGGTGAAGAGCTTGATGCCGGTCAGCCCGAAGATCAGCATGAACACGTTCGCCATCACCAGCGCGCCGGTGATGAACCAGAACATGTCCGGCCGGTCGATCATCAGCATCGGGCCGGGGTTCAGGCCGTGGATGAACAGCGCGCCGATCATGATCGCGGTCACCGCGTCGCCGGGAATGCCGAGCGTCATCATCGGGATGAAGGCCCCGCCGACGGCGGCGTTGTTGGCGGTCTCGGGCGCCACGAGCCCCTCGATCGCGCCGTCGCCGAACTCCCGTTCCGGGTTCTTCGTCACCCGCTTGGCGTGGTCGTAGGCCATCAGCGCCGCGATGTCGCCGCCGGTGCCGGGCAGGGCGCCGATGATGACGCCGATGGTCGAGGTCTGAAGCGACAGCGGCAGGTGTTTCCGAACGGTGCCCCAGGACGGGACGATGCGGTTGATCTGCTGCCGGATCGCGGGCGCGTTGACGTGGTGAAGCTGAAGCAGCGCCTCGGACACGCCGAACATGCCGATCATCACCGCGATGAACGAGATGCCGGGGCGCAGGATCTGCAGGTCGAAGGTGAAGCGCGGGGTGAAGGTCAGCGGGTCCATGCCCACGGCCCCGAGCGCGATGCCGAAGGCACCCGCGAAGATGCCCTTGACCAGCGACCCCGTCGACAGCGACCCCACGAGGAGGATGCCGAGCACGGCCAGCAGCATGTAGTCCCGCGGCTGGAACCGCAGCGCGAAGTCCGACACCAGCGGCGCGGCGAGCGCGAGCACGATGATGCCGATGAAGCCGCCGAAGAAGGACATGACCGTCGTGGTGCCGATGGCCTCCCCGGCCTCGCCGCGCTTGGCCATCGGGTAGCCGTCCATCGCGGTCGCGATGGCGGATGGCGCACCGGGGATGTTCAGCAGGATCGCGGTGCGCGACCCGCCGTAGACCCCGCCCATGTAGATCCCGATCATCAGCGAGATCGCCGGGTAGACGTCCCAGGAAAAGGTGAAGGAGATCAGGATCGACACCGCCATCGTCACCGACAGGCCGGGGATGGCACCGACATAGACCCCGGCGAAGGTGCCGAGACCGACCAGCAGCAGCAGTTCCGGCTGGGTGAAGACGGTCAGGAAGGACATGAACGCGTCCATCACTCCGATCCTCCCTGGACGATGTCGCGGAGCATCTGCACGAACTCGGCCTCGGGCACGATGCCGGCCGGCATCAGCACGGTGAAGACGATGCGGAAGATCAGCCAGATCAGCACGAGACTGCCGAGCGACACCGCGAGCGTGAAGCCCCAGGACCGGTTAGACAGGATCTTGATTGCGGCCACGAGGAACAGCGCGGAGGTCGGGATGAAGCCGAGCGGCCTGAGCAGGATGCCGTAGGCCACCAGCATCAGTGCCATCACGATGACCACCGGCGGCAGGATGTCACGCGACACGGTCTCGTCTGCCGTGCGCGGCAGGCGCAGGGTCTTCACCAGCACGATGACGGCCGTCACCGCCATCACCGCGGTCGTCGCCATCGGGATCGCGCCGGGGGAACTCAGCGCGCTGAACCCCGCGATACCGTAGGCGTTCCAGAGCAGGACGATGCTCGCCACCGCGAGGATCGCGGCGAAAACGGCTTCGCCGGGGCGGCGCTCTCCGGGCAGGCCGCCGGGGGTGGCGTCCGATGTGCCTTCGTGCGCGTCGTGGTCTTCGGGGGTCTGCATGGCCGTCTCCGCGTCGCTGCCGGTGGTTGAACGAAGGACGCCGCCCCCTCGCGTCGGAGAGCCGGGCGGCGTCGGTGGGAAAGGCGGGCCGCCGGACGCGGCCCGCCGGTCAGCGGATCACTCGCCCGGGCGCGGGATGCCGAGGCCCTCGGGGTCGTTCACGGCGAGGCCGGCGTCCTGCAGGAGCCACGCGGTGGTCGACTGCCACGAGGACAGGAAGTCCTGCGCCTCGTCACCCGAGATGTTCATCACTGTGAAGCCGCGGTTCTCCATCAGGTCGAGGAAATCCTGGTTCTCGACCGCCGCCGCGTAGGCCTCGGTCAGGGCCGTCACGGCCTCCTCCGGGGTGCCGTTGGCGACGAAGACGCCGAAGAACGGGCCCCAGGGCAGGTAGGTCGCGTATCCCTCGTTCAGCTCCGGCGCGATCGGCGTGTCGGGCAGGAACGGGCTGGCCTCGGTGTCGAAGATCGCGAGTGGCACCATCGCGCCGGCGCGGATGCCCTCGATGGACGCGCCGAGCACGGCGGGCATCACGTCGATGGCCCCGCCCTGCAGCGCGGTCAGCGCCGGGCCGTCGCCGTCGTAGGGTACGAAGGTGACGTCGAGTTCGCCTTCCACCGTCTGCATCATCGCGGTGACGACCGAGGGCAGGCCGCCGGGCCCGGTCGATCCGAAACGGACCTCGCCGGGGTTCTCCGCGATGTAGGCCATCATGCCGGCGTAGTCGGAGAACGGCGCGTCCGGCCGGGTCACGAGGATCGGCGTGCCGCGCGCGAGGATGTTGATCGGGATGAAGTCGCCGTAGTCGCGGTCGCCGAGGCCCATGACCTTGTAGAGCATCGGGTTTTCCGCGCCCATCAGCAGCGTGTAGCCGTCTGCGTCGGCGTCGGCGACGTAGTTCAGCGCGATGGCACCCACCGCGCCGGTCATGTTCTGCATCACCACGGTGCCGCCGAGCGCGTCCTCGGCATGGGGCGTGACGGAGCGCATCACGGTATCGGTGGAGCCGCCGGCCCCCCACTGGATGATGCCCTGGATCTCGCGAGTCGGGTAATCCTGCGCGACGGCCGCGCCCGCGGCCATGACAAGCGCCGAGACGGCGCCGAGAACGACGTTTCTCATGAGTTTCCTCCCTTTGAGCCCGGACGGTTGCCGCCGGGTATGACGGGAAGGTAACGCCACGTCCGGCGTAACGTCAAATACCTGTTTCTCGTCTTCGTTAACCTGATGTTACGCCTGGCCGTGGCTGTCCAGGGGGTCCTCCATCGCCGCCGCCAGTTCTCGCCGGAACTGCTCGATCCCGTGTTCGGCGAAGTTCGACAGCACTCGACCCTTCTTGGTCACGGCATAGACCGGGATCGCCCCGGGTTCGGCCAGCGGGCGTCGCACGAAACCGGGCAGAACCTTTTCCGCGACCGAGAACCGGTCGATCACCGCGACGCCAAGCCCGTGACGAACGAGGCTGACGACGGTCTGGGCGAACCGTCCGCGCATGGAGTGCCGCGGCTCGATCCCGGCGGCGCGGAACGGCGCGGCGATCATTCCGCCATACGGATCGTCGGGATCGACACCGATCAGCGGGTGCCGCGCGAGGTCGTGGACGGATACGGCGCGCTTCGTGGCAAGGGGGTGGTCTTCGGGCAGGATCGCGACCAGGTCGGCGACGGCGATTTCCCGGTTCTCGATGCCGGGGTTCTGGATCGGCGACGACATGATGACGAACTCGCCGCGTTCCAGCAGCAGGTAGTCCAGCGTCTCCTCGATCTTGAGGATGTTGAGGTCGATGAACAGGTCGGGATAGCGCCGCCGGATGCGGCCGATGGCGCGGGCGGCCACGAACTGGGCGACCGACGGCGCGGAGGCGAAGGCGAGCCGCACCTCCTCGCCCTTCTGAAGCGAGTCGAGCGCGGATTGCAGGTTCTCGACGCCCTTGTAGACCGCCCCGATCTGGTCGAACACGGCGCCGGCCTCCACTGACGGCACGAACAGCCCGGCACGGCGTTCGAAGAGCCGCAGGCCGAGGCTTTCCTCGGTGTGCTTGATGAGCCGGCTGATGCCGGGGGCGGAGACGCCCAGGTGCTCGGCCGCGCCGGCGATGGTGCCGCGCAGCATGACCGCGCGGATGACCTCGATCTGGCGCAGGGTGATCTCGCGCATGGTCCGTCCTCCCGGTTGTCGAGCGTAACATCGGGTTATGTCCGTGCAAGTATTTGTATTTGACGTTAAGCCCCTCTGACCCGAGCCTGCGGGCGTTCCATCAAGGGGGAGGCCACGCTTGCCGGTCACGGAATGCGATCTCGCGGTTGCCGGTTCGGGCGCCGCCGGCCTCGCGGCCGCCGTCACCGCCGCCGTGCACGGGCTCAGGGTCGTGGTGGTCGAGAAGGCGGCGACGATCGGCGGCACCTCCGCATGGTCCGGAGGCTGGATCTGGGCGCCGCGGAACCCGGTCGCCGTCCGGGCGGGCATCGACGAGGACGCGGCGGCGCCGCGGGACTACCTCAAGGCGGTGCTCGGCAACCGGTTCGATGCCGACCGGGTCGATGCCTTCCTCGCCGCCGCGCCCGAGATGGTGGACTTCTTCGAAACCCGCACCGCGCTGAGGTTCGAGGGCGGGCTGAAGATCCCGGACACCTACGGGCATCTGCCCGGCGCCGGGACCGGTGGCCGTTCGGTCATCGCCGCGCCCTATGACGTGCGCGAACTAAGGGAGGCCATCGAGCTTCTGCGGTTGCCGCTGCCCGAGACGACCTTTCGCGGCATGACGATCCAGGCGGGGCCGGATCTGCGCGCCTTCATGACCATGACCCGTTCGCCCCGGGCCTTCGCCCATGTCGCGCGGCGGGTCGGTCGGCACATGCTCGACCTCGCCGGGCACGGGCGGGCGATGCAACTTCGGAACGGCAGCGCGCTGATCGCGCGGCTGATGCGGTCCGCGCTCGACCTGGGCGTGGAGTTGCGTGTGAACGCGGGGGCGGAGGACCTGGTGGTGGAGGACGGCCGGGTTTCAGGGCTGCGGCTTTCGGGTGGCGACACGCTGCGGGCGGGCAGGGGCGTCGTGCTCGCCACCGGCGGGTTCCCGAACGACGCCCTCCGCCGGGCCGCGAGTTTTCCGCGCGACGGCGAACACCGCACCCTCGCGGTGCCCGAGGCAGCGGGCGACGGCGCGCGGCTGGGGGAGGCCGCAGGCGGCCGCGTGGCCCTGACGGAAGCGCGGCCCGCGGCGTTCTGCCCGGTCTCCATCGTCCCGCGGGTCGACGGAACCGCGGGCCGGTTCCCGCATATCATCGACCGCGGCAAGCCGGGCGTGATCGGCGTGCTCGCCGGTGGTCAGCGGTTCTGCAACGAGGGCCTCGGTTACCACGATTACGTCGAGTCCCTGCTCGCCGCCGTCCCGGAGGACCGGCCCGCGCGGTCCTGGCTCGTCTGCGACCATCGCTTCCTGCGCCGCTACGGGCTCGGCATCGTGCGGCCCGCGCCGGTCCCGTTCCGCACCTGGGTCCGCAATGGCTACCTGAAGGTCGGCGAGACGCCCGCCGCGCTGGCCCGCGCCGCAGGGATCGACCCGGCCGGGCTGGACGCCACCATCACGCGCTGGAACGCAGGCGCCGTGCGGGGCGAGGATCCGGAGTTCGGGCGCGGGACGACCCCCTACATGCGGCTTCAGGGCGATCCGGACCAGCATCCGAACCCCTGTGTCGCGCCGATCCGCCAGGGTCCGTTCTATGCCGTCGAGGTCGTGCCGGGCAGTTTCGGCACCTTCTCGGGCCTTGCCACCGACAGCGCGGCGCGGGTGCTCGGGGCGGACGACATGCCGATACCGGGGCTCTACGCGGCGGGAACCGACGCCGCGAGCGTGTTCGGCGGCTACTATCCGGCCGGCGGCATCAACCTCGGCCCCGCGTTGACCTTCGGGTTCATCGCCGGCCGCCACGCCGCGGGGGCCGCGCCATGACCCGGCCCCTGTCCGTCGCGCACCTGACCGCCATCGACCTGCCGCCCGCCGCCTTCATCGAGGCCGCGGCGCAAGCCGGCTTCGACGGGGTCGGCCTTCGGCTTCTGCGCGTGACCGAGACTTCGCCCGGCTACCCGCTGATGGACGACCCCGCGGCGATGCGCGCAACGAAACGCGCCCTCGCGGCGACCGGGATCGCCGTGCGGGACATCGAGTTCGTGAAGATCACGCCGGACACGCGGGCAGCGGAGCTTGCGCCGCTTCTGGATACGGGGGCGGAGCTTGGCGCGGGCCATCTCATCACCGCGCCCTACGATCCTGACCTGTCCCGGCTCGCCAACACGCTCGGCCCGATCGCCGAACTGGCGGCCGGGCGCGGGATCGGCACGGTGCTGGAATTCTTCCCCTGGACGGTCGTGCCGGACCTGTCCTCAGCCCGCGCCGTGGCGGTGGAGGCGGGGCCGGGGATCGGAGTTCTCGTCGACAGCCTGCATTTCGACCGGTCGGGGTCGTCCCTGTCCGATCTCGCCGACATGCCCGCGGCGCGGCTGCCCTTCGCGCATCTCTGCGACGCGGTGCGCCTTCCGTCCTATTCCGACGACGACCTGCTGCACGCGGCGCGTGCCGAGCGGCTGCCCCCGGGGGAGGGGCAGATCGACCTCGAGGGCTTTCTCTCCGCGCTGCCGCCGGACCTGCCCCTGGCCGCGGAGGTGCCGATGACGGCCCTGGCGTCGGCGGAGGGACCCGCCGCCGTGCTGGCCCGGGTCCACCACGCCTGCCGCAAGCTCATCGCCCGGGTGGACGATCAGTCGGGATAGACGCCGAAGATGCGCTGAACCTCGGCCACGCGGGTCGTGCCGCGCGCGGCGAGTTCCTCGTCCGTGAGCGAATTGAGGCGGGCGACCTCGTCGGCCCGGCGGCCGGAATCGGCCAGGGCTTCGAGGATGCGGTAGAACCCGGAAAGCAGCGTGATCGGAAGGCGGGCGATGGCGCGGGCCGTATGGGCGTGCTGGCCGGACTGGATCATGTCCATAAGGGGACCCCTTCGAAATGGCGTTCCTCCCTCGCGGCTGAAAGTGGCAGCGCGGGCAGGGCGTCTCAACCGCCATTCCGGCATTCCCGCCATGCGCGTCCCGCGTGGCGCCGGGACGGGGCGAATGCCGCGCGTCCGGTTCTGTGACCATGTCACCGCGGGTAGGGCGCGGCCCGTGCGATGACAGGGCCACAGTTGGGAGAATCGCCATGCAACACACGCAGTCTCGCCCGGCGGACACCTGGTCTCCGCTCTACTTCCTCGCATCCGTCGGGGCCGGTGGCCTCGCCGTGACCTTCTTCATGTACCTGATGTTCTGGGTGCCGCATCCCGGCCGACCTGTCCCGATCTTCGAGGACATGGCCGCGGCGCTTTCGACCGCCTCGCCGCTCTTCGCCGCCGCGATCTGGATCGCCGCCGCGGGCATCGCGGTGTTCGGCGCGATGAACCTCTGGCTGCTCGGATGGAACCTGCGCCGGCTGAAGGGTTTCCATGCCAGCGAAACCGGCCGGTCCCTCCGCTCGACCAACGCCGAGACGCAACTGATGGCCCTGCCGCTCGCGCTCGCGATGTCGGTCAACGCGGCCTTCATCCTCGGGCTCGTCTTCGTGCCCGGTCTCTGGGGCGTCGTCGAGTACCTGTTCCCGCTGGCCATCGTCGCCTTCGCCGTCATCGGGGGGATCGCCCTTCGCCAGCTCGGCGCGTTCCTCGGCCGGGTGATCGGTGGCGGCGGGTTCGACCACGTCCAGAACACCTCCTTCGCGCAGCTGCTGCCGGCCTTCGCGCTGGCGATGGTCGGCGTCGGCCTCGCCGCGCCCGGCGCCATGAGCGTGACCGCGCTGACCGCCGGTGTCTCGGTCGTCCTGTCGACCTTCTTCCTCGTCGCCGCCGTGCTGATCGCCGTCGTCGGCGTCGTGATCGCGGTCAAGTCGATGCTGGAACACGGCGCGGCGGTGGAACAGGTTCCGACGCTGATGATCGTGATCCCGCTCGTCACCGTGCTCGGCATCCTGCTCCTGCGGCAGGATCACGGCCTGCACATCCACTTCGAGAGCCACACCAGCCCCGGCGACATGCTCGCGCTTCTGACCCGGCTCCTGTCGGTGGAGATCCTGTTCGCCCTGTTCGGCCTGACGATCCTGCGGGCGACGGGCTACATCGGCCGCTTCATCACCGGGTCCGAGACCTCGGTCGGGTCCTACGCGCTGATCTGTCCCGGCGTCGCGCTGTCCGTGATGACCCACTTCTGGGTCAACAAGGGCCTCGTCGCCGCCGGGCTGATCGCGAAGTTCGGGGTCGCCTACTGGGCCCTCACCGGTATCGCGCTGGCGCTGCAGGTTGCGATGATCGTCCTGCTCGTGGTGCTGAACCGCCGCCACTTCGGCCGCCGCGCGGCGTCGGCGGCGGTGCCGGCGGAGTAGGCTGAGAAGGCTGAGAAGGGGCCCGGCGTGTCAGTGCGCCGGGCCGTCCCCGCCTGACGGAGACGCGGATGCGACCCGTACCGGACACCCAGGACCCCGCCGGCCTCGATACCCTGCTGCTCGCGGCCGGCGGCACGCTTCGAACGGCCGGGCCGGGCGGCGCGGTTCTCGCCTCTCCCGCCGATCCGCCGGTCTTTCTCTACCTCCTGTCCGGGCAGGTCTCGGTTCGGTTCCGCGCCGAGCGCGCGTGCAACCGCGCCCCCTGGATCGAGTGCAGGGTTTCGGCGGGGCAGGACTGCATGCCGGTGACCGCCGCCATCCTCTCCGGCGCGGCGATCTCCTTCCATGCGATTTCCACGGGGCGGGCGGCTTGGATCGAGCTTCCGCCCGAAGGGCTCAGACAACTCGTCCATTCCGACGCCCGGTTCCGACACGACCTGTTCGCAGGCCACGCGCGGCGGCTGCCCTTCGCACTGGAGCGGGCGGCCCGCGCCACGGCACGAAGCCTCGACCGGCGGCTCGCCGGGTGGCTCATCGACAACGCCGGCACCGGGCGCATCGTCGCGACCCATGCCTGCATCGCCGCCGACCTGCTGACCGCGCGCGAGGTCGTGTCCCGCCGGTTGCGCGATTTCGCGGCGCGGGGCTGGATCGAGCAATCGCGCGGGGCAATCCGGGTCGTCGCCCCCGCCGCGCTGTCGCGCTGCGCGCGCGATGCCGCCTCGTGGCCCTGCGCGGCATCGACGGGGGATCGCGAAGCCGCTGGGTTGCGTGCTACGCCCTGACCTCGTGACAGACCTGACCGAAGCCCTGCCCGGCAGCGCCGCGACGCCGGACGCCGCGCGCGACGCCCGCCGCCGCGCCCGCCGACGCATCCTGGACCCGGTGGCCGGACCCTTGCGCATCGCGGCGGCCCTGTCGCTGGCCTCGGGCGTGCTATGGCCGGTGCAGGCGGCGGCGATCGCCTGGGCGGTATCGGGCTGGGCCTCGGGCGCCGATCCCCTGCGCCGGGCCGGGATCGCGGCGGCCGTCCTGGTCGTCGCGGGCCTCGTGCGGGCGCTTCTCGACCGCGCCGCCGCCGCCCGGCTTCACGATGCCGCCGACCGCACCATCGCCCGCGAACGCGCCCTGATCGCGGCGCGGGAGGCACGGGCCCCTGGCGGTCGCGGATCGGCGGCCATCGCGGCGCTGTCGGTGCAGAAGCTGCCGCTCCTGCAACCGTGGATCACCCGCTACCACGTTGCCGCCGTCCGGGTCGCGGTCCTGCCCGCGGTGTTCCTGCTGCTGTCCTTTTCGATATCTTGGGTGGTCGGGCTGACGCTGCTGGTCGCGGGGCCGTTGATCCCGGTTTTCATGGCGCTGGTCGGCATGGCGGCGGAGGACGCCTCGCGCCGCCAACTCGACGAGATCGGGACGATGAACGAGATGCTGATGGAGCGGCTGTCCGCGCTCCTGGACATTCGCGCGCTGGGGGCCTCCGACCGCGTCGCGGAGGCGTTCGAGACGCGGGCCGAGCGGCTGAGGGAGCGGACGATGGCGGTGCTGCGGATCGCTTTCCTGTCCTCCACCGTGCTCGAGCTTTTCGCGGCCATCGGTGTCGCGCTGGTCGCGGTCTTCGTCGGCTTCACGCTCCTGGGCGAAATCGGGTTCGGAACCTGGTCGCCGCCGCTGACGCTCGGGCAGGGGCTGTTCCTGCTGCTGATCGCGCCCGAATTCTTCCAGCCCCTCCGCGACCTCGCCGCGGCCTGGCACGACCGGGCGGCGGGTCTCGCGGTGGTGGCGGAGCTTGACGCGCTCGACGCGGTGCCGCGGGCCGGCCTCGTCGGCACCGCCGCCCCCGCCGCGCCGCTTGCGGGGGACCTGGCGGTGTCGGTCCACGGTGGCGTCGCCGCACTGCCGGGGCGGATGGTCGCGCTGCCCGACCTGTCTCTCGCGGCCGGCGGGACGCTCGCGCTGACGGGGCCGAGCGGCGTGGGCAAGACCACTGCGCTCATGGCGCTCGCCGGGCTGGTTCCGCTGTCTCGGGGGCGGATCGAGGTCTGCGGCCGGGGACTGGGGCCAGATACCGCCGATGCCTGGCGCGCGCGGATCGCCTTCCTGCCGCAGCGGCCGCATTTCCCCGATACCACCCTCGCCGACTGGCTCGACCCGCGCGGGACCGGCGCCGATCCCGCCTCCGCGCTGCGCCGCGCCCACGCGGAGGGCATCGTCGCGCGCCTGCCCGACGGGCTGGAGACCCGCCTCGGCGAAGCCGGCGGCGGTGTCTCCGGCGGCGAGGCGCGGCGGCTGATGATCGCGCGTGCGATCATGGCGGGCGGAGACCTCGTGCTCGCCGACGAACCGACCGCGGATCTCGACGACGAAACCGCCGCGCGGGTGACCGAGGGGCTGTTGTCGCTTGTACGTGAAGGCCGGGCGCTCATCGTCGCCACCCACGACCCGGCGTTGGCGGCGGCAATGTCGCGACGGATCGCACTGACATGAACCGGCCCGATCCCTCCCCGGCCCCGGTGCGGGCGGTCCTGCGCGTCCTCGGCCTGCTTCTGCGCGCCGACCCCTGGGCGATGGCGCGCGGGGCCGCGATGGCGGTGGCGGTGCTGGCGATGGGCGCGGCGCTCTTGGGGCTGTCGGGCTGGTTCATCACGGCGACGGGGCTTGGCGGGCTGGCCGGTATCGGGATCGCGTTCGACGTGTTCCGCCCCTCGGCGGGGGTGCGATTCCTCGCGCTCGGACGAACCGCCGCCCGCTACGGCGAACGGTTGCTGACCCACGACGCGACCCTGCGGGCGCTGGCGGCGCTTCGGGTCGCGCTGTTCCGGGGGCAGGCGGGCCGGGACGGCAGGGTGCTCCTGCGGCTGCGGGGGGGGGGTGCGCTCACGCGGATCGTGTCGGACGTGGACGCGCTCGACGGCCTCGTGCTTCGGCTGCTCCTGCCGTTCGCCGCGGGCGGAGTGACCCATGCGCTCGCCTTCGTCGCGCTCGGCTGGATCGTCGGCTGGCCTGTCGCAGTCTCGGTGGCGGCGGGTTACCTGCCCGCGGCGGCGCTGATCCTGATGCGCCTGGCGTGGCGCGCGGCCCGGCCCTCGGCACGGGCGGAGGACCGGGCGCAGGCACTGCGCCGGGGTCTCATCGACACGATCCGCGACCGGGAGGCGCTGATCCTCGCGGGTGGTCTGCGCGAAGCCGAGACCCGGCTCGGCGCGCTCGACGCCGAGGCGCGTGCGGCCGCCGCCGATCTCGACCGTGCGGAGCGCGACGCGGCCGCCGCGCTGTCGGCGCTGACGGTCCTGGTCGCGGCTGCGGCGCTCGTCGCGGGCGGCTGGCTCCTGTCCACCGGCGCTGTGGATCCGGCGCGGGCGGCGATCGGGGTCTTCGTGGCGCTCGCGATGGCCGAGACGATCCTGCCGCTTCGCCGCGGCGTGGCGGAGATCGGCCGGATGGCCGGGGCGGCGGGCCGGATCGCGCCGGGCCTGCCGCCGGCCGCCGAGACGGTCGCGGCGAAACCCGCGCCGGCCCCCGTGGCGGATGCGCCGATCCTGTCGATCCGGCGCGCGGGCCTGAGCTTCGACCTCAGCGCGGGCGAGGCGGCGGCGCTGACGGGGCCAAGCGGGGCGGGCAAGTCCAGCCTGCTGCTTTCGATCGCGGGTCTCGCCCCTTCGGACGGGATCGGGATCCTCGGCCATGCGCCGTCCCGCTGGCCGGACCCCGATCTGAGACGCCTCGTCACGCTCGTCCCGCAGCGGAGCGCCCTTCTGGCGGGCACGATCCGCGACAACCTCGCCTTGTCATGCACCGCGCGCGATGCCGACATGACCGCCGCGCTCGACGCCGTCGACCTGTCCCGCGCGTTGCACGGGCGGGGCGGGCTCGACGCGACCCTGGGCGAGGGCGGTGCGGGGTTGTCCGGCGGGCAGGCGAAGCGGCTCGCGCTGGCCAGGGCCCTGTTGCGAAGCCCGGATCTACTGTTGCTGGACGAGCCGACCGAGGGCCTGGATGGCGATACCGCCGACCGTGTCCTGGCCGGTATCCGCGGCTTCCTTCCCGATGCCGCGATTCTCGCCGCGTTGCACCGGAACGCCGACCACCCGATCTTTGCGACCAAGCACCGCGTTGCGGTTCCGGGGGCTTGGTGATGTTGTCACCGTCAGGTCACCGACACGGGTATAAGTCCCCCGCGAAGGCAGAAGTGCCGGTCGACCGCCGCTGCTGCCGCCTCTGAGGAGTGAACCCAATGGAGTTCGACATCGTCGAGCTGTCGCGCCTGCAATTCGCGATGACAGCGATGTATCATTTCCTCTTCGTGCCGCTGACCCTGGGCCTGTCGATCCTGGTTGCGATCATGGAGACGGTCTACGTCATGACCGGCCGGCCGATCTGGCGGCAGATGACGAAGTTCTGGGGCACGCTGTTCGGGATCAACTTCGTCCTCGGCGTCGCCACCGGCATCACGATGGAGTTCCAGTTCGGCATGAACTGGAGCTATTACAGCCACTACGTTGGCGACATCTTCGGCGCGCCGCTGGCGATCGAGGGGCTGATGGCCTTCTTCCTCGAAGCCACCTTCGTCGGGCTGTTCTTCTTCGGGTGGGACAAGCTCAGCCGCGTTCAGCACCTCGTGGTGGCGTGGCTGGTCGCGCTCGGCTCGAACTTCTCGGCGCTCTGGATCCTGATCGCGAACGGCTGGATGCAGAACCCGGTCGGGGCGGAGTTCAACCCCGACACGATGCGGATGGAACTGACCAGCTTCACCGAGGTCCTGTTCAACGAGGTCGCGCAGGCGAAGTTCGTCCATACCGTCAGCGCGGGCTACGTCACCGCCTCTGTCTTCGTGCTCGGGGTTTCGGCCTGGTACCTGCTGAAGGGCCGGCACGAGGCGCTGGCGCGGCGGTCGATCACGGTCGCGGCGTCCTTCGGGCTGGCCTCGGCGCTGTCGGTCGTCGTGCTCGGCGACGAATCCGGCTACGACGCCAGCCAGAACCAGCAGATGAAGCTCGCCGCGATGGAGGCGATGTGGGAAACCCATCCCGCACCCGCGCCCTTCACCCTGTTCGGCATCCCCGACCAGGAGGCCCGCGAGACCCACTACGCCGTCGAGGTGCCCTGGGTGATGGGCCTGATCGGCACCCGGTCGCTGACCGAGCAGATCCCCGGCATCAACCAGCTCGAGGCCGAGAACGAGGACCGGATCCGGTCCGGCATCGTCGCCTACGACGCGCTCATGCAGATCCGCGAAACCCGCGACGACACCCCGGCCGAGGTGCGCCGCACCTTCGAGACCCACAGCGCCGATCTGGGCTACGCGTTCCTTCTCCTGCGCTACGTCGAGGATCCGCGCGAGGCAGACGAGGAGACGATCGCGATGGCGGCGGAGGATACCGTTCCGACGGTCTGGCCGATCTTCTGGGCGTTCCGGGCGATGGTAGGGCTCGGCTTCGGCTTCATCGCGGTGATGGCCTACTTCTTCTGGCAGACGTCGTTCCGCCGCGGGATCTACCCGCGATGGGCGTTGCGGATGGCGGTGGCGATCATCCCCGCCCCCTGGCTCGCCGCGGAACTCGGCTGGTTCGTCGCCGAGTTCGGTCGCCAGCCCTGGACGGTCGACGGGGTGCTGCCGACCGCGCTGTCGGTCAGCCACCTGAGCGTCCAGGACCTGCTGCTGACGATCGCCGGTTTCGCGATCTTCTACACGATCCTCTTCGTCGTCGAGATTGGTCTGATGCTGAAATACATCCGCAAGGGCCCGTTCCAGGACGTCGAGATCACCGACAGCTGGACCGACCGCCACGAGCGCCGACTGCGCCGCGGCGACGGCGAGGCCATCGCGCCCACACCCGCGGAGTAAACGCCATGATCCTTCACGATCTCATCGGCTACGACACGCTGCGCCTGATCTGGTGGCTCCTGCTCGGGGTGCTGCTGATCGGCTTCGCCCTGACCGACGGCTTCGACATGGGCGTCGGCGCGCTTCTGCCCTTCGTCGGGCATACCGACGTGGAACGCCGCGTGGTCATCAACACCGTCGGACCGGTCTGGGAGGGCAACCAGGTCTGGTTCATCCTTGGTGGCGGTGCGATCTTCGCCGCGTGGCCACCGCTCTACGCGGTCAGTTTCTCGGGCTTCTACCTGGCGATGTTCGCCGTCCTCGCCGCGCTGATCCTGCGGCCGGTGGCGTTCAAGTACCGCTCCAAGCGCGAGTCCCCGCGTTGGCGCAACGGGTGGGACTGGGCGCTGTTCGTCGGCGGTGCGGTGCCCGCGCTGATCTTCGGCGTAGCGGTCGGCAACGTGTTGCAGGGCGTCCCGTTCGAGCTGACGCCCGACCTGTTCTCGCGCTACGAGGGCAGCTACTACGGCAAGTTCCTCGGGCTTTTGAACCCGTTCGCCCTGCTGGCGGGCGTGGTCTCCTTCTCGCTCCTGCTGACGCACGGGGCGGCCTGGCTGTCGCTCAAGACGGAAGGCCCGGTCCAGCTTCGCGCGCAGCGGGTCGGCACGGTGTCGGGTATGGTCGCCATCGCGGGCTACGCGCTCGCGGGGCTCTGGCTCGCCTTCGGGATCGACGGCTTCGCGGTCGTGGGCGAACACGTCGCCAACGGCCCGTCGAACCCGCTCTATACCGAGATCGAGCGCAGCCGCTCGTGGCTCGCCGCCTACGGCGAACGGCCCTGGATCATCGTCGCGCCGCTGATGGCCTTCGCGGGCATGGTTCTGACGATCCGCGGTCTCCGGGACGGGCGGGAGTTGACCACGCTGCTCTGGTCGAAGATGGCGATCTTCGGGACGATTTCTTCGGTGGGGCTGACGATGTTCCCGTTCCTCCTGCCGTCGTCGATCGACCCGACCTCGTCGCTGACGGTCTGGGACAGTTCCTCGTCGCACAAGACGCTGTTCATCATGCTCGTGGTGACGGCGATCTTCATGCCGATCATTCTGGCCTACACGGCCTGGGTCTACAAAGTGCTCTGGGGCAAGGTGACGGAAACCGACGTCACCGAAAGCTCCGACACCGTCTACTGAGAAGGACCTGACGCATGTGGTATTTCGCCTGGCTCCTCGGACTGCCGCTCGCGGCGATCTTCGCGGTGATGAACGCGATGTGGCTGGAACTGGAAAACGACCGGCGGCTGTCGGCCGACGACGATGGCGCGGACCGGTGATGCCGGTGACGAACCGGCCCGGCAGGGCAGTGCGGCGATGACCGCGCAGGCCGATGCCGCCGCGCCGGAGTCCCGGCTGGAACACTTCCCGATCGGTTTCTTCGGGATGTCGATGGGGATCCTCGGCCTCGCGCTCGCCCTGCGGGCTTCGGGGGCGCATGTCACCGGCACCTGGACCGGTGTCGTCGGGGCCGCGGTGCTCGCGATCCTCCTGGCGGTCTACGCGCTGAAGGCCGTCAGGTACCCCACGGCGGTGGCGGCGGACTGGAACAACCCGGTCAAGCTTGCCTTCTTCCCGGCGGCGTCGATCTCTGTCCTCCTCCTCGCGACGCTGATGCGCGAGGATCACGCGGCCGCGGCCAACCTGCTGTGGCTGATCGGGGCCGGGGTGCAGGCGGTGATGACGCTGGTCGTCGTCTCGGCCTGGATCTCGCATCGCGCGTTCGGGCCGGGCCAGCTTTCTCCGGCATGGTTCATTCCCGCCGTCGGCAACGTCGTGGCGCCGATCGCGGGCGTCCCGCTCGGGCACGTCGACCTGTCGTGGTACTTCTTCGCGGTCGGGCTCGTGTTCTGGCTCGTCCTTCTGGTGCTGGTGTTCAACCGGCTGATCTTCCACGACCCACTGCCCGGCCGGCTGAAGCCGACGCTGGTGATCCTGATCGCGCCGCCCGCCGTGGCGTTCCTGGCCTGGACGGCGCTCAATGGCGGGTCCGTGGACGCGGCGGCGCGGATCTTCCTCAACGCGGGGTATTTCTTTGCCCTGCTGGTGGCGATCCAGGTGCCATCGCTGCTGCGGCTGCCCTTCGCGCTGTCGTTCTGGGCGCTGTCCTTCCCGCTCGCCGCGCTGACGGTGGCAAGCTTTCGAGCCGCGGCGCTGACGGGTGAGGCGGCCTACCGGGGAATCGGCCTCATGCTGCTGGCGGTCCTGGTGATCACCATCGCGGCCCTTGTCGTGCGGACGATCCGGGCCGCGCTGGCGCGCGAGATCTGCGTCCCCGAATGACGCCGGGCCTTCAGCCCGCGAGTTCCGTCCGGGCCTGCGACAGGACCTCGCCGACTTTGCGGTAGAGCGCGGCGGAGGCGGAGCTTCGGCGCCAAGCCAGCACGACTTCGCGCGGCCGGGCGCCGGGCAGGTCCGACAGCGCGATGTCGTGCCCGCGCGCCACGCCCGCATCCACCGCGAGTTCCGGCAGGAGCGTGACGCCAAGCCCCTCCGCGACCATCGACACGAGTGTCGGCAGGCTGGTGGCGGAGAACTCCCCGTCCTCCCCGAGCGCCGCGTCGGGGAAGCTCGACAACGCGTGACGCTGGAGGCAATGGCCGGGTTCGAGCAGAAGCAGCCGCCGCTCCGCGAGATCGCCGGGCCCGATCTCGGAGAGGTTGCCGAGCGGATGGCCCCTCGGCGCCGCGAGCTTGTATCCGTCCCGGAACAGCGGCGCGGTCTCGACCCCCGGCGGCAGATCGTGGGGCAGGGCGATCAGGACCAGGTCCAGCCGCCCTTCTGTCAGCCCGGCAAGCAGCGCGTCGGTCAGTTCCTCGCGCAGGTAGACCCGCGTTCCGGGAAGCGCGGAATGGAGCGCGGGCAGGGCGCGCGGCATCAGGAACGGCCCGATGGTCGGGATCGCCCCGAGCCGCAGGAGAGTGGCACCGGTCCCGGCCTCCGCCGCCGCCAGCGCCTCGATGTCGCCGACCCGCGCCAGGACATCACGGGCGCGGGCCGCGATCTCGGTCCCGATCCGGGTCATCAGGACCTTGTGGGTGCTGCGTTCGGCCAACTGGACGCCAAGCCGCGCCTCCAGCTCCTTCAGCGCGGTCGACAGGGTCGACTGGGTGACGTTGGACAGCTCGGCCGCGCGCGAGAAATTCTTCGTCTCGTCGAGCGCGGTGAGAAACCGGAGTTGGCGAAGCGTGGTCATCGGTTATCGAGTTTTACGATCATCAGGCGAATATAATTCAATTTCCAAGATAACGCCAGAGACCTCATCTGTCCTGCATCGAACGAGATCACAGGAGACGATCAAATGACGGACCAGGGCAATTCCCCCCGCGTCGCCACTTCGCTGCCGCGCCTCAACGAACCCGCGCCGGACTTCACCGCGCTGACCACCGACGGCGTCAAGTCGCTGTCGGACTACCGCGGCAAGTGGCTTGTCCTGTTCTCGCACCCGGCCGATTTCACGCCGGTCTGCACGACAGAGTTCACCGCCTTCGCCCGCCGCGCCGACGCCTTCGCCGAGCTGAACACCGAGCTTCTCGGGCTTTCCATCGATAGCCACTACGCCCACATCGCCTGGGTGCGGTCGATCAAGGAAAGCTTCGGCGTCGAGATCACCTTCCCGATCATCGCCGACCTCGACATGAAGGTGGCGCAGGCCTACGGCATGGTTCAGCCCGGCGCATCCGACACGCAGGCGGTGCGCGCGACCTTCGTCATCGACCCCGACGGCGTGCTGCGCGCGATGGTCTATTACCCGATGACGAACGGCCGCTCGGTCGACGAGTTCCTGCGCCTCGTCCGCGCGCTTCAGACCTCGGACGCGCACAAGGTGGCGACGCCCGAGAACTGGCAGCCGGGCGACGACGTGATCGTGCCGACACCGCAGACCGTCGCCGCCGCCGAGGCCCGCATGGGCGAGGGCTACGAGACCAAGGAATGGTACTTCTCGACCCGTGCGCTCTGACCGCGCACCGCACCGATGCCGCCCGGGCGCAGGGCTTTACGCCGCGCCCGGGCGGGACCATTCTCAGGTCCGGAAGAAGGGGGATCGACATGGCCGGAACCGATACGCGGGCAGACTGGATCGAGCGGTTCGAGGGGCTGAACCGCCTGCCGCCCGACCTGCGGGCGGATCTCGCGCGGGGCAGCAAGGTGATCTCCGTCCCCGCCGGAACCGAGGTCTTCGCGCCGGGGCAGTCCGCCGACAACCTTCTGCTGCTGCTAGAAGGCACCGTGAGGGTTCAGCAGCGGTCGGAAACCGGGCGCGAGGTCTTTCTCTACCGCGTCCATGCGGGCGAAAGCTGCGTCCTGACGACCGCCTGCATGCTCGCCTTCGAGGACTACTCCGCCGATGGCGTGGCCGAGACCGACGTGACCGCCGTCGCGATCCCGCGGGCGACCTTCGACGATCTCGCCGCCCGGTCGCCGGTGTTCCGGGAGTTCATCTTCAAGGCCTATTCGCGCCGGATCACCGACCTCTTCACCCTGATCGACGACATCGTGTTCCAGCGGATGGACGTGCGCCTCGCCTCGCGCCTGCTGGAGCTTGCCGACGAGAACGACGTCGTCCACGCAACGCACCAGGTGCTGGGCACGGAGCTCGGCACGGCGCGCGAGGTGATCTCGCGCACGCTGGCGGAGTTCCACCGCCGCGGCTGGGTCGAGCAATCCCGCGGCGAGGTCCGGATCGTGGGCCGGGCAGGGCTGGAACGGCTGGTCCGGTCGGCAGGCGAGCGGTAGGCGAGCCGCCGCCCGCGCCGCACGTCAGCCGGGCCCCGCGCCACCGCGGCCGACCGGGATCAGGTGGTTGTCGAAGGCGAGGTCCCCCCGCCGACCGGGCGTCGCATCGCCCGAGAACACGCCGAGGCCCGTGGTCCAGGCGAAACCGTCGCCGCCGTCACCGCACAGGCCGCAGACATCGCTGGCCGGGATCTCGTCCACGAGTTCCAGCGTCCCGGCATCGAACACCGCGAGTTGTCCGCCGCGGGGCGAGGTGATGCCGACACGGGCGCCATCGCCCGAGAACGCCACGCTGCCCGCGTAGCCCTGCATCCGGCGGAACAGGTCCGAGGGGTCGGGAAACCGCAGGCCCTCGCCGAGGCGCCCGAGCGCCAGCAGCGGCGGTGCGGTCGCCGCGTCCCCCTGCCATTGCAGCGCCGCTGCGAGCAGGCCGTCATCGCGCAGGTCGAGGTGGCGGAGCGAGTTCATCCGCCACTCCGCCGGCAGGTCGTGGGTCTCGATCGGAGTGCCGTCGAGGGCGAGGAACGCGAGGTTGGGCGCCATCGTCGGAAGGTTCAGGATCGCGCGGCCGCTGTCGGGATGGGTCATCAGCCCGCCATTGGCGACGGCGAGAGTGCCGGTTCCGGGCAGGTGCTTCACATCGTGCGGGCCGATCCCGCCGGAGGCGAAATCGCCGACCCGGGTGTATTGCCCGGTTTCCCAGACACCGATCCGGCCCGTCATCGTGTCGAGGTCATTCTCGGTCGTGAACATCAGCGCGCCATCGGTCGAGAACGCGCCGTGGCCGTAGAAATGGCGGTTCGCGGGGGCGGTCAGGGTCCGCAACACCGATCCGTCGCGGCAATCGAGCACCACGGCATAGGTGCCGGGGCGGCGGGCGAAGGCGACCGCTTCGGGCCTTGCGGGGTGCGCCGCCGCCGCGTGGCCACGGGCCGGAAGCGGGATCTCGAACACGACCGCGCCGAACCCGTCGAGGCCGACCAGCCGGTCGGCGCCGTCCGGGCCGCGGGCGGCGGTCAGGTACGATGGCCCTCCGGCATCGGCCCATGTCGGGGCGGGAAAGGCGGTCGCGGCGGCGAGACCGGCGAGGAAACCGCGGCGCGTGGGCATCGCTAGTCCCCGTCCAGGGAGTTGAACCCGGCGGCGACGCCGAGCGCCGGCCCAATCTCCGCCCGGACGGTGTCGCGCGCGGATTGCACCGCCTGCTGCAGCACCTCCACCCGCAGCCGGCCTTGCGGGTCGTCGACCCCTGCGAACGCGGGGTCGTCGAGCCGCGCGGCCCGGTCGAGCGCGGTTGCGAAGGCGGCGTCGACGCGGGCGGCATCGGCGCCGGGCGCCGTCGCGAGGATCGCTGCGAGTTCGCGCAGGCTTTCGACCGAGAGCACGAGGTTGCGCAGCGACCGGAGGGAGCGCCGTGCCTCGGCCCGGGCCGGGCGCGGACGGTCGAACGTGCCGAGCGGGCGGCCGAGCCTCACGTCGGCATCGAATTCCAGACCCTGGTCTAGCGCGCCGTAAAGCGCGCGCAAGGCCTCCTCCGCACTCTGGTAGTGTGCGTTGTCGCCGGCGGTGCGCATCAGCCCGGCGTAGCTGTCGCGCCAGTCGTCACGGATCGCCTCTGCGGTGGCGGCGATGTCCACCGCGGCGGCCCGGACAAGCGCGCAGCCATAGGGCCCCTGCGCCTCGGCCGACAGCACGTCGTCGTAGAGCAGGAATTCCATCGCGTAGAAGCCCCGCGCGGCGACCGAGACAGTGGCGAAGCCCGTCTCCGTCCCGATTACGGGGTCCTCGTCCGACAGGAGCTGGCCGAGCGCGGACGGCGTTGCGCCGCGGGTGTCCGGCCAGAAGGCGAGGGCGAAGGCGCGGTTGTCGGTCTCCGCCGGGCCGAAGCGCAGGTGGCTGACCCGGATCCAGGCGTCGAAGGCCGCGTTCCAGGCCGTGCGCAGCGCCTCGCTGCCGGGGATGCAGTCGGTCGAGGCGACGCCGGCGAGCGCCTCGGCTTCCGCCGCCAGAACGTCGAAACCGGGCAGGACGTGGCCGTCGATGGCGCTCGCGACGATCGCGCGGGCCGCGTCCTCGGTCACCGCGTCCGTCGCGGCGCGGGAGGCAGGGGCATACTCGTCGCCCGACTGGGCATGGAGCGCGGCGGGTAGGGACAGGAACAGGGCAATCAGGATCGGGCGCATGTCACAGGCTTTCGAGAAATCGGAGCAGGGCGGCACGGTCTCCGGGGTCCATCGCGACCACCGCGTCGCGCTGCGTCTCTGCCTCGCCGCCGTGCCAGAGCACCGCTTCGAGGAGCGACCGCGCGCGGCCGTCATGCAGGAACTCGGTATGGCCTGAGACGGTCCCGGTCAACCCGATCCCCCAGAGCGGGGCGGTCCGCCATTCCCGCCCCGTCGCCCGCGCCTCTGGCCGGTCGTCGGCCAGCCCCTCGCCCATGTCGTGCAGAAGGAGGTCGGTATAGGGCCAGATCAGCTGGAAGCTCTGGGCCGGGTCGCCCTCCAGCCGGTGCGTGACGAAGGCTGGCGCGTGGCAGACGGAGCAACCGGTGGCGTGGAAGACCGCCTTGCCGCGCAGCACCTCTGGGTCGTTTACATCGCGGCGGGCGGGAACGGCGAGGTTGCGGGAATAGAACGTCACGAGGTCGAGGCCCTCGTCGTCGACTTCGAACCCGCCCTGTTCGGGATCGCCGCCGCCCGGCGCGGCGAGGCAATCCGCCTGCGCCGCGGTGCACTCGCCCGCCACGGCGGGATGGAGCGGGGTCGCGATGCCGATGTCGCCGGCGAAGGCGGCGGCGGATTGCTCGCGGATCGTCGGCATCCCCGCCTTGTGCCCGAACCGGCCGAGCATGGGCACGCCGTATTCCAGCGACATGACGATGTTGGGCCGGCCCGAGATGCCGTCGCCGTCCGCGTCGTCGGGATCGGCGCGGGCGAGGATATCGTCCTGCGGTATCGCCTCCAGGAGGCCGAGCCCGATCATCTGCGGCGCCACGCGGGGGGAGAGCATCGCGCCCTCGGCCAGCGGGCCGTAGCCGAGATCGGCGGCGGTGTAGGTCGGGCGGCGGAGCAATGCGAGCTCGCCGCCGGACAAGGGCACCTCGATCTCCTCGTACGCGACCGACAGCCGGTATTCGGGCGCGATGCCGGGCAGGGCAAAATCCTGCAACTGGCTGCCGTAGACCGGGTCGGGGGCAGTGGCGATGTAGTCCGCGATCTCGGCCACCGCGTCGGCCTCCGTTCCCGGCACGGAGACGCGCAGGAACATCGACACTGCGTTGTCGTCGGGGCCGTCCGGCGTGTGGCCGCGCCCGTCCTTCAGGTGGCACCGCTGGCAGGACCGCGCGTTGTAGAGCGGCCCGAGCCCGTCCGACGCGATGGTGGAGGAGGGGGCGGAGACCCAGACCCGCCGGAACAGCCCGTTGCCGACCCGGAACAGGAGCTGGTCGTCGAAGCCGAGGTTGGCCGAGGGTTGCGAGAAGGCATCGGCGTTGTCGCGGGCCCGGACCGTCGCCGCGCCGCCCGAGTTCTCCTCGAACCGCTGCGGGGCGAAGAACTCCGTCGGCGGCGCGGTCACGGCCGCGATCCGCGCGGCCTCCTCGGGCGTGCGCGGGACGATGGCGAGGTGCGGCTCCGTCAGGTCGGCCCAGGCCGGCGCGTCGATGTCGGCTGCCAAGGGCAGAGGCGCCGCGGCCGCGAGGGCCGCGAGCGCCAGAGCGAGGCTACTCCGCCTCGTCCATCGGCAAGGCGTTGAGTTGCGCGTAATTCTCGGCGCCGACCCGGTCGAACAGGCCGAGCTGCGTTTCCAGGAAATCGATGTGGCCTTCCTCATCGGTCAGCAATTCCTCGAACAGCGCCATCGAGACGTAGTCGCCCGCCTCGCGGCAGTATTCCCGCGCTTCCTTGTAGAGCGCGCGCGCGTCCTGCTCGGCGGCGAGATCGCATTCCAGCGTTTCGCGGGGCGACTGGCCGATCCGGAGCGGGTCCAGCTTCTGCAGGTTCGGATGCCCCTCCAGGAAGATGATCCGCGCGATCAGCTTGTCGGCGTGGTTCATCTCCTCGATGGATTCCTCGCGGCTCTTCTTGGCCATGTGGCCGAGCCCCCAGTCCTCCTGGAGCTTGTAGTGCAACCAGTACTGGCTGATCGCGGTGAGTTCGCTGCGAAGGGCTCGGTTCAGGTAGTCGATGACCTTGCTGTCGCCTTGCATGTGGGGGATCCCTCGTTGGTGTCGCGGCGCAGGCGTCTCAGGCCGGCCGGCACGGGCATGTTATCATTCGACCGCATCGTGTCCAGAAACAGGGGCAGGCAGCCGCCGCAATCCGCGGCGGTGCCAAGCGCGCGATAGACCTTGCCCGGCGTAATGACCGTCCGCGGGTCCGCGGCGCGCATCCAGTCGATGGCGGCGTGGATGTCGGTGTCTGAGATGCCGCGGCAATGGCAGACGATCATCGGGCTTGCCTTTTCAGGTCACTGGAACACGGCAGAGGGATCGTCGAGGCTGTCGGAGCCCTCGATGGCGAAGCCGTCGAGGCCGAGCGCCGCGACGACGCGTTCGATGGATTCCGTCTGGGCGATCAGGCCGTTGACCCCGCCCATCACCAGCGCCTCGCCGGCGGCGTTGCCGCGTTCGAGCATCTGGTCGTAGGAGAACCCGGCCTCCGCCGCGGTCTTGATCCGGCCGAGCGCCTGCATCGTCTCCGCCAGCCGGGTCCGCATCTCGGCGTCGAGCGCGGGATCGGTCGCGGCCACGAGGTCGGACAGGGACGGGCCGTCGACGAGGGTCCCGTCGATGCGGACGTACTGGCCCAGGTAGACGTTCTGCACCCCGAGCCCGTCGTAGTAGTGGCTGTTGTGGGTGTTGTCGGAGAAGCAATCGTGCTCCTCTTCGGGGTCGTTCAGCATGAGGCCGAGCCGCATCCGCTCGCCCGCCTGCTCGCCGTAGGACAGCGAGCCCATGCCGGTCAGCATCGCCGAAAGCCCGGCCTGCGGATCGGCGGTGACGGCGGCACGCGCCTCGCCGTCCGCGCCCCAGGCGGCGACGATTTCCTGAAGGTCGGTCACCAGCAGGTCGGTCGCGGCGTCGAGGTACTGGCCCCGGCGGTCGCAGTTGCCGTTGGTGCAGTCGTCACCCGCGGCGAAGTCGGTCCAGGGGCGGTCGCCGGCGCCGTGGTCGTGGCCGTTCAGGTCCTGGCCCCAGAGCAGGAATTCGATCGCGTGGTATCCGGTCGCGACGTTCGCCTCGACCCCGTCGGCTTCCTGCAGCGTGTCCTGCAACAGGGCGGGGGTGATCTCGGTCGCGTCCACGGTCTCGCCCGACAGTTCGAAGCTTTCCGTCGCGATCACGTTCAGGACGGCATACTCGTTGTCGTCGGTCGGGCCGCCGTAGCCCGCGTCGACGTAGTCGATCAGGCCCTCGTCGAGCGGCCATGCGTTCACCCGGCCTTCCCAGTCATCGACGACCGGGTTGCCGAAGCGGAAGACCTCGGTCTGCTGGTAGGGCACGCGGGCGGCGAGCCACGCGGCGCGGGCGGCCTGCAAGCCCTCGGGCGAGGGCGCGGCGAGGAAGGCGTCGACGGCGGCGTCGAGCGTCTCGGCCGCGGCGAGGCTGTCCGCGTACTGTGCCTCGGCCATGTCGGCGTAGTGCGAGACCACGCCCGCCGCGTCCTGCGCGGCCGCGGCCGCGCCCCATGCGGCCAGTGCCGCCGATCCCATCAGAGCTGCGCGTGTCATCCGCTGCCTGTCCCTTCCGTCAGTTCGTCCCTGTCCGTCCCCGTGATCGCGGGGTCGGGAGCAACCTGACTTCTTTGGTCGGGAATATCAATCCCGATTCTTTTGCTAGGGATTGATGCGGGCGGTGATGGCGGCTTCGTGGACGGCAAACCGCTCCGAGATCTGCGCGATCGCGGGACGCGCTTCGTCTTCGGTCAGCCTCGGGGCGAGGTATTCGGTCAGGGCCAACCATCCGGCCCGCAGCCAGTCATCCGCGACGGCAAGCCGGTCCCCTGCATCCGCGCCGCGAAGTGCCTCGCCAAGGGCGGCGAGCCTGCGGGCGAGGGGGCCTTTGGCACGGGCCATGAACGCCTCGAACGCGGCCGGTTCGCGGACCAGCCTGCGTTCGAGGAAGTCGATGCCCTGCATCCCGGTGGTGCCCTCGTAGATCGCGAAGACGCGGCTGTCGCGCAGCGACTGTTCCAGCGGCCATTCCTGCGTGTAGCCGGCGCCGCCGAGCACCTGGATGCCCGCGCTGGCGGCCTGGAACCCGGTCTCCGCCCCGAAATTCTTGACGAGCGGCAGAAGGAATGCCGCCCAGTCGCCATGGTCGCCGCCCGGCTCGATGTGGCCGAGATCCATCGCGAGCGCGAGTTCGATCACGGCGGCGCGGAGCACGCCTGTCATCCCGCGCAGGACGCCGAGTTGCCGGATCACGTCGGGGTGCGTGTCGATGATGACAGGCGGCGCATCCGGGCGTCCGCCCTGCCGCCGTTCTGCCGCGTAGCCTTCGGCGATGTCCCGCGCCCTGACGGCGGTGCCGAGACCCTGGCAGCCGGTCTGAAGGCGCATCATCGCGATCATGGTGAAAAGCTGCGGCAGCCCGCGCTCGGCCGTTCCGAGCAGGTGCGCCTCAGACACCTCGAACGCCAGCGCGCAGGTGGGCGAGCCATGCAGGCCGAGCTTCTCCTCGATCCGGATCACGCTGATGCCGTTGTCGGAACCGTCCGCGCGCCGGTTCGGGACGAGGAACAGGCTGAGCCCGCGCCCACCCGGCTGGTCGCCGCTCCGGGCCAGGAGGCAATGGCCGATGGTGTCGGTGATGTCGTGGTCGCCGAAGCTGATCCACTGCTTCTGGCCCGTGATCCGCCAGACGTCGCCGGCACGCTCGGCCCGTGTCCGGATCCGGCCCACGTCCGACCCGGCATCGGGCTCGGATATGCAGATCGTCGCCGTCCGTTCGCCCGAAACGATCGCGGGCACCCAGTCCTCGGCCACGTCGTCCGGGGCGTGTTCCTGTAGAAGAATGGCGGCAGAGCGGCTCGCCCCGCCAGCCATGCCGAAGGCCGGGCAGGCACGGTCGAAGAGAACCTCGGTGCAGGCCTGGATCGCGATCGGAAGGCCGGAGCCGCCGCGCTCTTCCGGCAGGTCCACGCCGAGCCAGCCGCCCTCGGCCATCGCGGACCACGCCGCGGCATAGCCCGACGGGGTGCGGACCCGCCCCGCTTCCACCCGGCAGCCCTCGATGTCGGCGGGCCGGTCGAGCGGGGCCAGAACGTCGTCGGCCAGCCGCGCGGCGGCGTCGAGCACGCCGGCGGCGACGTCGCGGTCGATTTCCGGGCGAAGCTCCAGCAGGCGATGCCAACCGGGCGTGGCTTCCAGCGCGGCGAGCAGGCGGTCGCCCTCGGGCGCGGCGGAAGGGATCATGTCGTGGCCTCGGCGTGGTGATGGGCATATGGCGTGAGGATCACCTCGGGCCCTTCGCCGTAGAGCCGGTCGACGAGGTCGCCGCGGCGGTTGAGAACGGCGCGCTGGTTGACCGAGCCCTTGTCGGTAACCTCGCCGTGGTTCAGGTCGAGCGGGTCCAGCATCACCATCGCCCGCGCGATCCGCACCGACGACCCGGTGGCGGTCTTCGCAAGCGCCGTCAACCGTTCCTCCAGCGCGCTGCGCACCTCGGGCCGGGCCCAGAGATCGGCATCGTCGAGCCCCGCGCCACCCGGCACCAATGCCTCCGCCCCCGCGCGGGAGGGCACGATCAGGGCGCCGAGTTCGTCCCGGCCCTCGCCCGCGATCACCGCGTCCCGCGCCAGCCCGCCGAGCGCGTCGACCAGGACCGCTCGCAGGGCGCCGACCGCGACCCAGGTGCCCGTGGCGAGCTTGAAGTTCTCCGCGATCCGCCCGTCGAAGCGGAAGCCGGCGGCGGGGTTCCCCGGTTCGACGAACCGCACCGCGTCGCCGAGGCGGTAGAAGCCTTCCTCGTCGAAGGCCTCGGCGGTGAGCTCGGGATTGCGCCAGTAGCCTGGCGTGATGAGAGGCCCCTTCAGTCGCAGTTCCAGCTTGCCCCCGGTCGGGACCAGCTTGGCGATGCAGCCCTTGGACGGGATGCCGATGTTGCCGGGACTGTCCTGTTCCTCGGTGCAGAACAATCCGAACGGCGCGGTTTCGGTCGCGCCGAGGCCGGTGGCGAGCAGGACCCGCGCGCCCGTGGTCCTGACCGACAGCGCGCGCAGCCGGTCCCAGGTGTGCTGGGCCATCCCGGCGCCGGCGTACATCAGGAGCTTCACGCGGGAGAAGAAGGTGGCGGCGAGGTCCGCGTCGGTTTCCATCCGGTCGAGCAGCATCTCGTAGCCGACGGGCACGTTGAAATACCAGGTCGGCGCGATCTCGCGGAGGTTGCGGATCGTCTCCTCGATGCCCTTCGGGGTCGGCTTGCCCTCGTCGATGTAGAAGGTGCCGCCGTTGTAGAGGGTCATGTTGAAGACCTTGTTGCCGGAGGCGACGTGGTTCCAAGGCGCCCAGTCGACGACGACCGGCGGCTCGTCCTGCATGAAGGCATAGCAGTCGCGGACCATTTCCATGTTGGAACACAGCATCCGCTGGGTCTGGATCACCGCCTTAGGCGATCCGGTGGTGCCCGAGGTGAACAGGAACTTCGCGACGGTGTCCGGGCCGACCGCGGCGGCGGCGGCGCGGGCGGCGTCGGTCGGTTCCGTGGCGGTGATGTCGGACAAGGGGATCACGCGGTGGCCGGGCAGGTCGCCGGTCGCCGCGAGGATCGGCATGTCGGCCGGCAGAACCTCTGCGATCGCGGGGGCGAAGGGGGCGAGGTCCTCGGCGAAGACGGCGCCGGGCGTGATCTGGCCGGCGATGTCGCGCAGCTTCGGATAACCGCCGCCGGACAGGGAATAGGCCGGCGCGATCGCGGCGGAGGGGATCCCGACATGCTGCGCCGACAGCGCCGCAACGGCGTGGTCGAGGGAGTTGCCCGACAGGATCAGGAGCGGCCGTTCGGTCGACAGGCCGAGCGACAGGAGCGCGCTGCCGACACGCTCCACCAGGCCGGACAGTTCCGCGAAGGTGATCCGGCGCCAGCCGTCGCCGTCGCGCTCCGCCATCCAGGTCCGGTCCGGCGCCTTGGCGGCCCAGTAGGCGATGCGTTCAGAGATGCAGCGCGGGTGGTCGGGCAGGGTGCCGCGCTGCCAGACCAGCATGGTGCCGTCCTCGCGTTCCTGCCAGGCGACATCTGCGTCCCAGAGCCTGACCGGCCTCAGACCTGCGGATTTCGTCATCGGCTCCTCCCCCCGGCGAAATTCCTCCGCTCGATACTTTACGCGGAAACAATTTGCAAATAGAACGAACCGGAGGAAGGGAAGGAAACGGCCATGTCGGATGCCGCCGCGCGCATCACCTATGAATTGCGGGGCCAGGTCGCGCTCGTCGGGCTGAACCGCCCGGAAAAGCGCAACGCCATCTCGGACGCCTTCGTCGAGGAAATCGAGGAGGTCGTCCGCCGCGCCCGCACCGAGGCCAAGGCCGCGGTGATGTACGGCCACGGCAAGCATTTCTGCGCCGGGCTGGACCTTGCCGAGCATGTCGACAAGTCGGTGATCGAAGGGGTCTGGGGCTCGCGCCGCTGGCACGAGGTGTTCGGCCAGATCGAGTTCGGGCCGATCCCGTGGTTCATGGCGCTGCACGGCGCGGTCGTGGGCGGCGGGCTGGAGCTTGCCGCGTCGGGCCAGGTGCGGGTGGCCGACGAGACCGCGTTCTTCGCGCTGCCCGAGGGGACGCGGGGGATCTTCCTCGGCGGCGGCGGGTCGGTGCGTGTCGGCCGGCTTCTCGGCCTTGCGCGGATCACCGACATGATGCTCACCGGTCGCAGCGTTTCGGCGGAGGAGGGGGAGCGCTGGAACCTCGTGCAATACGTCGTGCCGGAGGGGCAGGCGCTTGAGCGCGCCGTCGCGCTGGCCGAGAAGGCCGCCGGCAACGCGGAGCTTTCGAACTACGCCATCGTCAACGCGCTGCCGCGCATGGGCCAGATGTCCTCGGAACACGGGCTGTTTCTCGAAAGCTTCGTCTCGTCGATCACCGCGACCAGCCCCGAGGCCGAGGAACGGCTGCGGGCCTTCCTCGAGAAGCGCGCGGCCAAGGTGTCCCGACCGGGGGAGGGATGATGCAGGCCGACGGCGCGACCGAG
Source organism: Rhodobacterales bacterium HKCCE2091 (assembly GCA_015689685.1). Taxonomy (GTDB): domain Bacteria; phylum Pseudomonadota; class Alphaproteobacteria; order Rhodobacterales; family Rhodobacteraceae; genus HKCCE3408. The sequence goes on from WVSL01000005.1 coordinate 157,062, forward strand.
ATCGACACCGGTCCGGATCTTGCCGGGCTCGAGACCTCGCTCGGGTTTCTCCTGCGGATCGCGCAGGTGCGCGTCTTCGACGATTTCTTCGACAAGTTCGGCGACGAGGGGCTCCGTCCCGGCGAGTTCTCGGCGCTCTGGCTGGTGCTGAAGCACGACGGCATCCGCCAGGGAGAGGTGGCCCGCGCGCTCAGGATCAAGCCCGCGCACATGACCAAGATGGTGCGGCGGCTGGAGGATCGCGGGGTCCTGCGGCGCGAGGTCCCCGACGACGACCGCCGCTCCGTCCGGCTGCACCTGAGCCCAGAGGGCGCCGCCTGGGTGCAGGAGAACCACGCCCAGTTCCTTGGCCATCACAACTACCTCGAACACGACCTGAGCGACGCGGAGATCCACCAGCTCGGTCACCTGCTGCGCCGGTTCGCCGGCATCCCGGAGAAGACCAGATGAATTTCGACGACCTCGTCGCCTTCGACATCCACACCCACGCGGAAGAGCCCTGCGGACACCCCCGCGACGACGGCTACGACGAGTTCCAGGCCGGGATGGCGGCGTATTTCAAGAACCCCGCCGGCAAGGACGGAATGCTGCCGAGCGTCGAGGAGACCGCCGCCTATTTCCGCGAGCGCCGGATCGGGGCGGTGATCTTCCCGGTGGACGCGGAGCGCGAGACCGGGTTCCGCCGCTATTCCAACGAGGACGTGGCGCGGATCGCGGCGGACAATGCCGACATCCTCGTGCCCTTCGCGTCCATCGACCCCGCCAAGGGCAAGGCCGGCGCGCGGGAGGCGCGGCGGCTGGTGAAGGAGTTCGGCGTCAAGGGCTTCAAGTTCCACCCGACGATGCAGGGCGTCTTCCCGAACGATCGCATCTGCTACCCGCTCTACGAGGCGATCGAGGAGGAGGGCGCCATCGCGCTCTTCCACACCGGCCAGACCGGCGTGGGCGCAGGGATGCACGGCGGAATGGGGATGCGGCTGAAGTTCTCGGACCCGATCCACGTGGACGACGTCGCGGTGGATTTCCCGGACATGAAAATCGTGCTGGCGCACCCGTCCTTTCCCTGGACGGAAACGAGCCTGTCCATCGCGACCCACAAGCCCAACGTCTACATCGACATGTCGGGCTGGTCGCCGAAGTACTTCCCCGAGATCTTCGTGCGCTACGCGAACTCGATCCTGCGGAAGAAGATGCTGTTCGGTTCCGACTGGCCCGCGATCACGCCCGACCGCTGGCTCGCCGATTTCGACACGCTGAAGATCCGGGAAGAGGTCAGGCCGCTGATACTGAAGGAAAATGCCAGGCGGCTGCTTGGCATGTGACACCACTCATCCAAGGGAGGAAACGGATGAAACTGGGACTGACACTGACCGCCGCGATTGCCGGCACCCTCGTGGCCGGCGCGGTTTCCGCGCAGGACCTGCGGCTGGCCCCGGCGGCGCCGCCGGCGCACCCGGCCTATTACATGTACGAGCATTTCGCCGAGTACCTCGCCGAGGAATCCGGCGGATCGCTGGGCACCATCATCCTCGGGCCCGAGGTGATCGCGCTGCCGCAGATGGGTGACGCGCTTCAGTCGGGGCTCGCCGACATCGGCAACTCCCTCCCGCTCTACTTCGCGGCCGACTTCCCGGTGACCGGGATCGCGGGCGACCTCGCGCTCCAGGGCCGGAACCCGACCGCGATGGGTCTCGCGATGACCGAGTGGGCCGTGAACTGCGCCGAGTGCCAGGCCGAGTTCCGCGAGTTCGGCGGGGTCTACCTCGGCTCCGGCTCGTCCGATGTCTACGGGCTCATCACCACCGTTCCGGTCGAAACGGTCGAGGACCTCCAGGGTCTGAGGCTGCGGTCCGGCGGCGCGCCGTACAGCCGGTGGGCCGAGCATTTCGGCGCGACCGGTGTTCCGATGGGCGTGGGCGACACCTTCGAAGCGATGAGCCAGGGCACCATCGACGGCTCGATGGCCTCGATCGTCGACATGCTGTCCTATCGCCTGATCGACGTCGCGACCAACTTCAACACGGTGCCGATCGGGACCTACCACGCCACCTCCAACTTCACCGTCGCGGTCCCGACCTGGGAGCGTTTGTCAGTGGAAGAGCGCGAGATGGTCGCGCGGGCGGCCAACCGCGCCAACTTCGACCTGACCGACCGGTGGGGCTACCAGCTTCCGGACGAGGCGCGCGCTGCCGTCGCCGAATCCGGCGTGGTGACGACCGAGGTCTCCGATGCGCTGCTCGCCGCGTCCGAGGAATTTGCGGCGGCCGACCGCGAAGCGCAGATCACCGCGTCCGGCGCCGAGGCGGAAGCCTTCGTCAGCCTGGTGGACGAGTGGGCCGCCATCGTCGAGGAGAACGGAAACGACTTCGACGCGCTGGCCGAGATCGCGTGGGAACGGATCTGGAGCCAGGTCGACCTGTCCACCTACGGGCTCTGAGACCAACCGCCCCGGCCCCCGTTTCGGCGGGCCGGGGCGACCCAACGCGCGGGGGCTGACTTCATGGCGTTTCTCGAGAAAGCGGCCTCGCTGACCGCGCGGCTACTGGCGCTGCTCGGCGCCACTGCGGTCGTGCTGATGATGCTGCACATCTGTCTCGACGTGGTGATGCGGAACATGTTCGACATCAGCTTCAGCGTCACCAACGCGATGGTGGCACGCTACTACATGGTCCCGCTCGCGTTCCTGCCGCTCGGCTGGATCGAGCTGCGCGGCGAGATGGTGTCGGTCGAGGTGGTCGACTGGCTGCTGCCCGACGCGGCGATCCGGATCTCCGACGTGGCCGTCTGCCTCGTCGGCGCGGCGATCTACGCCGGGCTGACCTACGCGACCTGGGGGGCGGCGGTGTCGAACTGGAACCGGGGCACGATGCTGGAACTCGGCACGACGCCGTTCCACGTCTACCCGAGCTACATCTTCCCGGTAGTGGGCTTCGCGCTGGCCGCGCTCGCCTGCCTCGCCCGGGCCATCACCCGCGCCGCGGGCCGCACCACGGAGCACGCGGCATGAGCGTCGAGACGGGCCTGATCGGCGTCGGCGTCCTGCTGCTGCTCCTGGTTCTGAGGCTGCCGGTGGCTATGGCGCTGATCGCGGTGTCCTTCGGCGGGGTCATGGCGATGCTGGGGCCGCGGGCGGCCATCGGCATCATCGCCTCGACCCCCTACGATTTCGTGGCGAGCTGGACGCTGTCGGCGGTCCCGATGTTCCTCCTGATGGGGTTCATCGCCTTCCATGCGGGCCTGACCACCGGGCTCTTCGACGCGGCCAAGCTCGCGCTGAGGCGTCTGCCTGGCGGGCTCGCGATATCCTCGATCTTCGCCTGTTCCGGCTTTGCCGCCGTGTCCGGGTCGTCGCTGGCCTGCGCCGCCGCGATGGGGCGGATCGCGATCCCCGAGATGGTGTCGGCTGGCTATCGCCCGTCCATCGCCGCGGGGTCGCTTGCTGCCGGGGGCACCATCGGCGCGCTGATTCCGCCCTCGATCTTGATGATCGTCTACGGTGTCTTCGCCGAGACCTCGATCACGCAGGTCTTCCTCGGCGGCATCACCATCGGCATCCTGACCGCGCTCGGCTACTGCGCCGTCGTGCTCGTGATCTGCAAGTTCCGCCCCGACCTCGTGCCGCCGCATGGCGAGACCGGGCCGGTCAAGGGCGGTCGCGAGGCGCTGATGGGCGTTCTGCCGATCCTGGCGCTGGTCGCCATCGTGCTCGGCGGGCTGTTCTCGGGCTTCTTCACCGCGACCGAGGCCGGCGCCGTCGGCGCGCTCGGCACCATCGCCATCGCGGGTGTCACCGGGCGGCTCGACCGCGAGGTGATCCGCCGGGCGCTCCTGGAGACCGTGACCACCAGCGGGTCGCTTTTCATCATCGGCGTCGGCGCGGCGATGTTCACCCGGTTTCTCGGCCTGTCGGGCGTGTCCGGTTTCATCTCCACCGCGGTCTCGGGCGCGGACCTGAGCTTCATCCACCTGATGATCGTGATCGTGCTGGTCTACCTCCTGCTCGGCACCTTCATGGAGCCGTTCGGCGCCCTTCTCGTGACGCTGCCGGTGTTCCTGCCGATCCTTGAATCGCAGGGCGTCAGCCTGGTCTGGTTCGGCGTTCTCGTCGTGAAGCTGCTGGAAATCGGGATGATCACGCCACCGGTCGGGCTGAACGTCTTCGTGATCCGAAACGTGGCCAGCAGTTACGTCACGACGGCGCAGGTCTTCGGCGGGGTGCTGCCGTTCCTGGTGGCGGACTTGCTGATCGTCGCGATCACGATCGCCGCGCCGTCGCTGGTGCTGTTCCTTCCCTCGCTGCTCTGAGATCGGGCCGGCCCGCGCCGCGCTTGTGTGACAAGGTCACAGACAAGCGGCGTGGCGGGGATCTATGACAGGGCATACCCCGAGTCGGAAGGAGCCCCGAAATGACCCGGAATGTCGGAACCGTTGACAGATTCCTGCGCGCGCTGCTCGGGATCGTCCTGCTCTACCTCGCCTTCGCCAGCGGCCTGCCCGCGTTCGAGGCGGGTGCCCTGAAGTGGATCGCCGCCGTGGTCGGCGTGGTGATGCTGGTCGTCGCCGCCGTCCGCGTCTGCCCGATCTACGCGATCTTCGGCATCCGCACCTGCCCGGTGGCATGATCATGGAGACCGTGTTCACCCCCTGGCAGTCGCTTGGCGGGGGCGTCCTGATCGGCCTCGCCGCCGTTCTCCTGATGCTGTTCCTCGGCCGCGTGATGGGCGCGACCGGCATCCTCGCCGGCGTGCTGCGGCCCGTGGACGGCGCGGATTTTGGCTGGCGCGCCGCGATCCTCGTCGGGATGGTCACCGGCCCCGCTGTCGTTTGGGCGCTGACCGGCGCCATGCCCGCGGTCGAGGTTCCGGTGTCGACGCCCATGCTCATCGTCGGCGGACTGATCGTCGGCGTCGGTGTGACCTACGGGTCCGGCTGCACCTCGGGCCACGGGGTCTGCGGCATGGCGCGGCTGTCGCCGCGGTCGATCATCGCCACGGTGACCTTCATGATCACCACCTTTGCCACCGTGTTCGTCGTCCGCCACGTCCTGGGAGCCTGACAGATGCGCCTAATCGCAGCCTATCTCATCGGCCTCGTCTTCGGCGTCGGCATCTCGATTTCCGGCATGGCCAACCCGGCCAAGGTGCTGAACTTCTTCGATGTCGCCGGCACCTGGGACCCGTCGCTGATCTTCGTCATGGGCGGCGCGGTGGTGGTCGCCTTCATCGGCTACCGCATCGTGCTCGGCCGCAACGCGCCGATCCTCGAGAAACGCTTCGCCCTGCCGACCAGCACCACCATCGACCTCAAGCTCGTCGGCGGCTCCGCCGTCTTCGGGATCGGGTGGGGGATCGCCGGTTTCTGCCCGGGCGGCGCGCTGCCCGCGCTCGGCACCGGCCGGTCCGAGGTGTTCATTTTCACCGCCGCGCTCATCGCCGGCATCTTCATCGCCAAGTTCCTGCAGGGTCTGGGCGCGGACCGGAAGACCGCGCGGGCCTGAACCAAACTCACGGAGGAGACCAGGAATGACCCAGTATCCCGTCGACATGAACGTCCACCCCGACGTCGAAGCCTTCTTCGACGAGCCGACCAACACGATCAGCTACATCGTGAAGGACCCGAACTCCGAGTCCTGCGCCGTCGTCGACAGCGTCATGGACATCGATTACGCCGCCGGCCGCATCACCTACGACGGCGCCGACCGGATCATCGAGCGGATCAAGGAGCGCGGGCTGAAGCTGGAGTGGATCATCGAGACCCACGTCCACGCCGACCACCTGTCGGCCGCGCCCTACATCCAGGAAAAGCTCGGCGGCAAGATCGGCGTCGGCTCGAAGATCATGGTCGTGCAGGACACGTTCGGTAAGATCTTCAACGAGGGCACCGAGTTCCAGCGCGACGGCTCGCAGTTCGACAAGCTGTTCGAGGACGGCGACACCTACACCATCGGCACGATGAAGGCCTTCGCGATCTACACGCCGGGTCACACGCCGGCCTGCATGGTCCACGTCGTGGGCGACGCCGCCTTCGTCGGTGACACGCTGTTCATGCCGGACGGCGGATCGGCCCGCGCCGACTTCCCCGGCGGCGATGCCGGCACGCTCTACGACTCGATCCAGAAGGTCCTGTCGCTGCCCGACGAGATGCGGCTCTTCATGTGCCACGACTACGCCCCCGGCGGTCGCGAGATCCAGTGGGAGACGACGGTGGCCGAGGAGAAGGCCAACAACATCCATGTCGGCGAAGGCAAGACCCGCGAGGACTTCATCAAGTTCCGCACCGAGCGGGACGCGACGCTGGCGATGCCGAAACTCATCATCCCGTCCCTGCAGGTCAACATGCGCGCCGGCGAGGTGCCGACCGACAAGGACGGGCGACCGATGCTGAAGGTGCCGGTCAACGGGCTCTGAGGGAGGAGCAGATGGATCTCAGGAAACTCACGGACGATCTGACGGTCAGCCCGCAGATCACTGCCGCGGACGTGGCGGAGCTGAAGGCGGCGGGCTTCCGCTCGATCGTCTGCAACCGGCCCGATGGCGAGGGCTCCGACCAGCCCGGCTTCGCCGAGATCGAGGCCGCGGCGAAGGAAGCCGGGCTGGAGGCGCGGTATCTGCCCGTCGTCTCCGGCAAGGTCACCGACGAGGACGCGGCCGATTTCGGCCGTGCCCTGCGCGAACTGCCCGGCCCGGTCTTTGCCTACTGCCGCACCGGCACCCGCTGCACCACGCTCTGGTCGCTCAGCGAGGCCGGCAAGCGGCCGATCCCCGAGATCCTGGCCGCATCCAAGGCCGCGGGCTACGACATGAACGGCGTCGCCCGCCGCATCGCCAACGGCGGCAAGACCCCGACCGATACCGGCGACGCGAAGTTCTCGGTCGTCATCGTGGGCGCCGGGGCGGGCGGGATCTCGGTCGCGGCCTCGCTGAAGGCCCGCGTGCCGGACCTGGAAATCGCGATCATCGACCCGGCCGACATCCATTACTACCAGCCCGGCTGGACGATGGTGGGCGGCGGCGTGTTCGAGGCGCGGGACACCGCCAAGACGATGGGTTCGCTCATCCCCGCGGGCGTCACCTGGATCAAGTCCGCCGTCGCCGCCTTCGAGCCCGCCAACAACGCAGTCATACTCGACGGCTGCCGGGTGGTGAAATACGACAGGCTGGTCGTCTGCCCGGGGCTCAAGCTCGACTGGGGTGCCGTCGCGGGGCTGGAGGAAACGCTCGGCCGCAACGGCGTCACCTCGAACTACCGCTACGACCTGGCGCCCTACACCTGGGAACTCGTGCAGGGCATGACCCACGGCCGCGCGATCTTCACGCAGCCGCCGATGCCCATCAAGTGCGCCGGCGCGCCGCAGAAGGCGATGTACCTGTCGGCCGACCACTGGTACCGCACCGGCCGCCTGCAGGACATCGAGATCGCGTTCAACAACGCGGGCGGCGTGCTGTTCGGCGTGAAGGATTACGTCCCGGCGCTGATGGAATACGTCGAGAAGTACCACGCACAGCTCAACTTCTTCCACAACCTCGTCGCCATCGACGGGCCGGGCAAGACGGCGACCTTCCGGGTCTCGAAGCCCGATACCGAGCCCGAGACGGTGACGATGGACTTCGACATGATCCACGTCTGCCCGCCGCAGACGGCGCCCGACTTCATTCGGGTCTCGCCGCTCGCCGACGAGGCCGGTTGGGTCGACGTCGACCAGGTCACGCTGCGGCACAAGAGCTTCGACAACATCTGGTCGCTCGGCGACGTGATGAACGCCCCGAACGCCAAGACCGCGGCGGCCGCGCGCAAGCAGGCGCCAACCGTGGCCGAGAACATCGTCGCCGACATCAACGGCGGTTCGGCCCGGGCGCAATACGACGGCTACGGCTCCTGCCCGCTGACGGTGGAGCGCGGCAAGATCGTGCTGGCGGAGTTCGGCTATGGCGGCGTGCTGAAGCCCTCGTTCCCGTCCTGGCTGATCGACGGCACCAAGCCGACCCGCGCGGCCTGGTTCCTGAAGGAGAAGATGCTGCCGCCGATCTACTGGCTCGCGATGCTCCGGGGCCGGGAGTGGCTCGCCCGCCCGGAACCGATCTCGGTCGCGGCGGAGTAGGGGGATGGCGATGAAGGCCCCGTTCCTCGCGCTGTCCCTCGTCGCGGTCGCCACGGCCGCTGCGGGACAGACGGCGCAGCCCTATGCCGGGCAGGAGCGGCGGCCGATCGCCGCCCTGTCGGATGACGAGGTTCAGGGTCTCCTGGAAGGCCGCGGGCTCGGCTATGCCCTGTCCGCGGAACTGAACGGCTGGCCCGGTCCGCTCCACGTTCTGGAACTGGCCGACGACCTGGCACTGACCGCCGAGCAGCGGGACCGGGTGGAAGCGATCCGGCAGGACATGCTTTCGACCGTCCGCCCGATCGGGGCGGAACTGGTCGAGGCGGAAACCGCGCTCGACGATCTCTTCGCCGGGGGCGCGCCGGAGGCCGACGCGATCCTCGCGGCGGCCGAGCGGGTCGGCGCGATCGAGGCCCGGCTCCGCGCCGCGCACCTGGCCGCCCATGTCGAGACCACCCCGGTCCTGACCCCGCACCAGCGGATGATCTACGGCCGCGCCCGGGGCTACGGCGCGGCGCACGAACCGGCCGCACACGACCACGACTGACCGCCCCGGCCGAGGCCGGCGGCACGAACACACAGGCAATGAAGATGATCGAAGCAATCCGACGCCGCATTCCGGTGCTCGACTGGGGTCGGTCCTACGACCGGCAGGCGCTGTCCAACGACCTGATCGCGGCGGTGATCGTGACGATCATGCTGATCCCGCAATCGCTGGCCTACGCGCTTCTGGCGGGCCTGCCGCCCGAGGCGGGCATCTATGCCTCGATCGCGCCGATCATCCTTTATGCCATCTTCGGCACGTCGCGGGCGCTGGCCGTTGGGCCGGTCGCCGTCGTGTCGCTGCTGACCGCGACGGCGGTGGGGCAGGTGGCCGAGCAGGGGACGGCGGGTTACGCCGTCGCCGCGCTTACGCTCGCGTTCCTGTCCGGCGCGTTCCTGCTGGCGCTTGGCGTGCTGCGGCTCGGGTTTCTCGCGAACTTCCTGAGCCACCCGGTGATCGCGGGGTTCATCACGGCCTCGGGCATCCTGATCGCCACGAGCCAGATCAAGCACATCCTCGGCGTTTCGGCGGGCGGACATACCTTCCCCGAGATCGTCGCCTCACTTGTCGAGCACCTTGGCGAAACCAACCTAATCACGGTGTTTATCGGGTTGGCCGCGACGGGCTTCCTGTTCTGGGTCCGGAAGGGGCTGAAGCCGCTTCTGCTGAACCTGGGGCTGAAGCCCAAGCTCGCCGACGTGGCGACGAAGGCGGGGCCGGTGGCGGCCGTGGTGGTGACCACGATCGCGGTCTGGGGCCTGGGGCTCGACGGGCGGGGCGTGCGGATCGTGGGCGAGGTGCCGCAGAGCCTGCCGCCCCTGACCCTGCCGTCCTTCGCCCCCGACCTCGTCGCGGCGCTGGCGATCCCGGCGGTGCTGATCTCGATCATCGGTTTCGTGGAGTCGATCTCGGTGGCACAGACGCTCGCCGCCAAGAAGCGGCAGCGGATCGACCCGGACCAGGAACTGATCGGCCTCGGCGCCGCGAACATCGGCGCGGCCTTCACCGGCGGTTACCCGGTCACCGGCGGCTTCGCGCGGTCGGTGGTCAACTTCGACGCGGGCGCCGAGACCCCGGCGGCCGGCGCGTATACCGCGGTCGGGCTCGCCGTTGCCGCCGTCGCGCTGACGCCGCTGGTCTACTACCTGCCGAACGCGACGCTCGCCGCGACGATCATCGTGGCGGTCCTGAGCCTCGTCGACTTCTCGATCCTGAAGAAGACCTGGGCCTATTCGAAAGGCGATTTCGTCGCGGTTCTCGCCACCATCCTGATGACCCTCGGTCTCGGCGTGGAGATCGGCGTGGCCTCAGGCGTGATCATCTCGGTCCTGCTGCACCTTTACAAAACCTCGCGTCCGCACGTCGCGGAGGTGGGGCTTGTCCCCGGAACGCAGCACTTCCGCAACATCAACCGGCACGACGTGGAAACCGACCCGTCGATCCTGACCCTGCGGGTGGACGAGAGCCTGTTCTTCGTCAACGCCCGCTTCCTTGAGGACAAGGTGCAGGACCGCGTGGCCGAAGGCTGCGACATCCGCGACGTGGTGCTGATGTTCTCGGCGGTGAACGAGGTCGACTACTCCGCGCTCGAGAGCCTCGAGGAGATGAACCGCAGGCTCGCCGATCTCGGCATCCGGCTGCACCTGTCGGAGGTGAAGGGGCCGGTGATGGACCGGCTGCAATCCACGCACTTCCTGCACGAGCTGACCGGCCGGGTCTTCCTTGCGCAGTACGACGCCTGGAAGGCGCTTCGCGGCGGCCCGGCGGCGGCGGTGGCCCAGTAGGCGGCACGCGCGGTTGACGGCGGGGCACCCGGTTTCCTACCCTCTGTAAAGTTTTTGCACGCGACAAGTTTCGCCCGGGGCGGTGAGCGGGAAACGGAGGCGGATGGGCCAGAACCGGATTCGCAACATGGAGGAATTCGCGGCCGTCAGCGGGATTTCCCGGCCGACGGTCTCGAAGTATTTCCATGACCCCGACAGCGTGCGCGCCTCCACCCGGGAACGGATCGAGGCCGCGCTCGAACGCTACGACTACCGTCCGAATTTCTACGCGGTGAACCAGAACCGGCGGCTGACCAAGAACGTCGGAATCGTCGTGCCGTACCTCGCCGACCCGTTCTTTGCCGAGATCGCGCGCTGCATCGAGACGCTGTGCTATGCCGCCGGGTTCCGGCCCATCCTGCTGAGTTCGCACGGCGGGCAGGCGCAGGAAAACGACAACCTCGACAGCCTGCGCTCCATCCGCCCGGCGGGCGTGCTGTTCGCGCCGCTCGGCCGGGGGTCGGACCGCGCGGTGATCGAGTCCTTCGCCGCGGCGGTCCCCACCGTCCTGTTCGACAGCAACATCGAGGACGTGGGCGAGGCGTTCTTCGGCCTCGACAACGTGCAAAGCGTTGGGATGATTGTGGAATACCTGTGTCGGACAGGGGAGCCGCCGGCCTTCTTCGAGATGCGGACCCCGACCAACCCGAACGCCTTCAAGCGCCGCCGCGCCTATGTCGAGGCGATGGAACGCCTCGGCCATGCGCCGGACCTCGTACAGGTCGAGGGCGGCGGCTGGGACTTCGAGGAGATCGGCTACCGGGAAGGGATGCGCGTCATCTCCGAGCGTCGGCTGAGCACGAACACGGTCCTGTGCAGCAACGACCGTCTCGCCATCGGCTTTCTCGCGGCGGCGTTCGACAAGGGATTGAGGATCGGGCGCGGGGAGGGGCATGCGCTCAGGGTCGCCGGGCACGACGATCACCCGTTCTCGCGGTTCACCTGTCCGAAGCTGACCACGGTCGCCCAGGATTACGCCTCGATCGCGGAGCGGAGCGTGGAGGAACTCGTCCGCCTAGTCGAATCGGGGGAGAGCCGTCCGCGGCGCGAGACCACGCTGTTCGAAGGCAAGCTCATCATGCGTGATTCCGCCTGACTCCTCAGGAATTTGTCGCGCGTAAAGTTTTTAGTTGACGCGACGGCGTCTCTCTTCCTATCGTTTCGGGGCAACATCCAGATCAGGGAGGACACGGATGTACCTGAAGAACGTGCTCGGCGCGACCTCTGCGCTTGCCTTGACGGCAGCCGCGACCGCCGCCTTCGCCCAGGACACCACCATCACCATCGCCACCGTGAACAACGGCGACATGATCCGCATGCAGGGTCTGACCGACGCGTTCACCGAGGCGCATCCGGACATCGCGCTGGAGTGGGTGACGCTGGAAGAGAACGTCCTGCGCCAGAACGTCACCACCGACATCGCCCAGGGCGGTGGCCAGTACGACGTCATCACCATCGGCACCTACGAGGTTCCGATCTGGGGCGAGCGCGAATGGCTCGTGCCGCTGACCGACATGGGCGACGATTTCGCCGCCGATGACCTCCTGCCCGCGATCGCCGGCGGCCTGACCGTCGACGGCAACCTGATGGCCTCGCCCTTCTACGGCGAAAGCTCGATGGTCATGTACCGGACCGACCTGATGGACGCCGCCGGGCTCGAGATGCCCGACGCGCCGAGCTGGGAGTTCATCCGCGAGGCGGCCATCGCGATGACCGACCGCGACAACGACATCTACGGCGTCTGCCTGCGCGGCAAGCCGGGGTGGGGCGAGAACATGGCGTTCCTCACCGCGATGTCGAACTCCTTCGGCGCGCGCTGGTTCGACGAGGACTGGACGCCCCAGTTCGACACCCAGGAATGGGCCGACACCCTGAACTTCTACCTCGACCTGATGAACGAGGCCGGACCTCCGGGTGCCGCGAACAACGGCTTCAACGAGAACCTCGCGCTGTTCCAGCAGGGTCAGTGCGGCATGTGGATCGACGCCACCGTCGCCGCGTCCTTCGTGACCAACCCCGACGAATCCGAGGTCGCCGACAGCGTGGGCTTCGCGCTGGCGCCCGACAACGGGCTCGGCCGCCGCGGCAACTGGCTCTGGGCCTGGTCGCTCGCGATCCCCGCGTCGTCCGACGCGCCGGAGGCCGCGAAGACCTTCATCGCATGGGCGACCGGCCCGGGCTACCTCGAGCTCGTCGCCGAGAACGAGGGTTGGGCCAACGTCCCGCCGGGCACCCGGACCTCGCTCTACGAGAACCCGGCCTATCTCGAGGCCGCGCCGTTCGCGGAAATGACGCTCGCCTCGATCAACGAGGCCGATCCGCAGAACCCGACCGTCGACCCGGTTCCCTACGTGGGTGTCCAGTTCGTCGCGATCCCGGAGTTCCAGGGTATCGGCACCCAGGTCGGCCAGATCTTCTCCTCCGCCCTGGCCGGCCAGATCTCGGCCGAAGAGGCGCTTGAGCAGGCTCAGGCCTTCGTGACCGAGGAAATGGACGCCGCAGGGTACTGACCCCTCGCGACGACCATCGGGCGGGCCGTCCGCGGCCCGCCCCCCGCAGCCCGCACGCGTTCCGCGCCGCCCAGGCCCTGCACCCGCCGCGTCCGACCTGACGCCGGCACCGGGATCCGTTCCCGGCCAGCGGTGGCACCGCCCGACGCCCCCGGACCGCTCCGCGCCAGACCCGGAGTGACACCATGGCCACGCAACATTCCCGCTCCGCCGCCCGCGTGATGATGGCGCCCGCCGTCTTCCTGCTCCTGGTGTGGATGCTGGTTCCGCTCTGCCTCACCCTCTATTTTTCGCTGCTCGACTACCGCCCGCTGCGCGGCACGTTCGACTGCTGCGAGGGTCTCGGGAACTACGTACGCTTCGTCAGCTCCTCCGCCTTCCAGGACAGCGTCGTGACCACGCTGATGATGGTCGGCGGCATCCTCGTGATCACGGTGATCGGGGGCATCCTGCTGGCGCTGCTGCTCGACCAGCCGATCTTCGGACAGGGCGTCGTCCGCATCCTCGTGATCGCGCCGTTCTTCGTCATGCCGACGGTCGCCGCGCTGGTCTGGAAGAACATGTTCATGAACCCGGTGAACGGCCTTCTCGCGCATCTCTGGCGCTTCTTCGGGGCCGAACCGGTGGAGTGGCTGACGAACGTGCCGCTCCTGTCGATCATCATCATCGTCTCGTGGATGTGGCTGCCCTTCGCCACGCTGATCCTGCTGACCGCGATCCAGTCGCTCGACAGCGAGCAACTCGAGGCGGCCGAGATGGACGGGGCCGGGTTCTTCAGCCGTTTCGGCTACATCATCCTGCCGCACATGGCCCGCGCCATTACCGTCGTGATCCTGATCCAGACGATCTTCCTCCTGTCGATCTTCGCGGAGATCTTCGTCACCACCGGCGGCGGCTTCGGCACGCGCACGCTGACCTACCTGGTCTACCAGCGCGTGATCGAGAGCCAGAACGTCGGCCTCGGGTCCGCCGGGGGCATCATCGCCGTCATTCTCGCCAACATCGTCGCGTTCTTCCTGATGCGCATCGTCGGCAAGAACCTGGACGCCTGAGCCAGGGGGAGGAGAGACAACATGGCCCGTGCCGTTCCCACCCAACGCCGCATCACCCTGTCCGTCGTCGCATGGGTGATCGCGCTCCTGATCTTCTTCCCGATCCTCTGGACGATCCTCACGAGCTTCAAGACGGAGGCCGAGGCGGTGGCCGATCCGCCGCTGTTCCTGAACTTCGCGTGGACGCTGGAAAACTACGCCGTGGTGCAGGAACGCTCCGATTACCTGCGCTACCTGTGGAACTCGATCGCGATCGCGGGTGGCTCGACGCTGCTCGGGCTCATCATCGCGGTTCCGGCGGCCTGGTCGATGGCCTTCGTGCCGGGCAAGCGGACCAAGGACATCCTCCTGTGGATGCTGTCCACGAAGATGCTGCCCGCGGTCGGGGTGCTCTACCCGATCCGTCTGATCCTCATCAACCTGGGGCTGCTCGACACCAAGTTCGCGCTGATCTTCATCCTCACGCTCATCAACCTGCCGATCATCGTCTGGATGCTCTACACCTACTTCCGCGAGATCCCGGGCGAGATCCTGGAAGCCGCGCGGATGGACGGGGCGACGCTCTGGTCCGAGATCGCCCATGTCCTGACGCCGATGGCGGTGCCGGGCATCGCCTCGACGGTGCTGCTCAACATTATCCTGGCGTGGAACGAGGCCTTCTGGACGCTGACGCTGACAACGGTCGACGCGGCGCCGCTCACCGCCTTCATCGCCAGCTATTCGAGCCCCGAGGGCCTGTTCTACGCCAAGCTCAGCGCGGCCTCGACGATGGCCATCGCGCCGATCCTCATCATGGGCTGGTTCAGCCAGAAACAACTCGTCCGCGGCCTCACCTTCGGCGCCGTCAAGTAGGGAGACCTGTTATGGGACGCATCACGCTCGACAAGGTCCGCAAGGCGTTCGGTGAGGTCGAGGTCATCCCGCCTCTCGACCTGACCATCGAGGACGGGGAGTTCGTGGTCTTCGTCGGCCCCTCGGGCTGCGGCAAGTCCACGCTCCTGCGGCTGATCGCGGGGCTGGAGGACGTGACCGACGGCCAGATCCGCATCGACGGTCAGGACGCGACGCGGGTTCCGCCGGCCAAGCGCGGCCTCGCGATGGTGTTCCAGAGCTACGCGCTCTACCCGCACATGTCGGTGCGCAAGAACATCGCCTTCCCGCTGAAGATGGCGGGCCTGCCGCAGGCGGAACAGGACAAGCGGGTGACGAATGCCGCGAGCGTCCTGAACCTGACCGACTACCTCGAACGGCGGCCGGGCCAGCTTTCGGGCGGCCAGCGCCAGCGGGTCGCCATCGGCCGGGCCATCGTCCGGGAGCCCGCCGCGTTCCTGTTCGACGAGCCGCTGTCGAACCTCGACGCCGCGCTGCGGGTGGGGATGCGGCTGGAGATCTCCGAACTGCACAAGCGGCTGGAGACCACGATGATCTACGTCACCCACGACCAGGTCGAGGCGATGACGATGGCCGACAAGATCGTGGTCCTGCGGGCCGGGAACATCGAGCAGGTCGGCAGCCCGCTTGAGCTTTACAAGGAGCCACGCAACCTGTTCGTCGCGGGCTTCATCGGCAGCCCGAAGATGAACCTGCTGGACGGCGACGAGGCCGCGCGGCGCAACGCCGCCACCATCGGCGTCCGGCCCGAGCACATCGTTCCCTCCGCGACCGAGGGGCCGTGGCAGGGCACCGTCGGGGTGTCCGAGCATCTCGGCTCCGACACGTTCTTCCACGTCCATCTCGACGGGCGGAAGGAGCCGATCACCGTGCGCGCGGGCGGCGAGGTCGACATGCATCACGGTGACCGCATCTTCCTCACCCCGGACGAAAGCCGCATCCACCGGTTCGACGCCGAGGGCCTGCGGATCCCATGAAACGGCTCGACGGCAGGACGGCGCTGATCACCGGCGCGGCGCGGGGCATCGGGCTGGCCTTCGCGAAGGCCTACGTCGCCGAGGGCGCGCAGGTGGCGATTGCGGATATCGACATCGAACGCGCCCGCACCGCCGCCGCCGAGATCGGGGCCGTCGCCGTCGAGATGGATGTCACCCGGCAGGACAGCATCGACGCGGGCGTGGCCGAAGCGATCGCCCGCCTCGGTCATATCGACATCCTCGTGAACAACGCCGCCATCTTCACCGCCGCCCCGATCGTGGAGATCGAGCGGGCCGACTACGACCGCTGTTTCGCGATCAACGTCGCCGGCACGCTCTTCACCATGCAGGCCGTGGCCCGGCACATGGTCGAGCGGGGGAAGGGCGGCCGGATCATCAACATGGCCAGCCAGGCCGGCCGCAGGGGCGAGCCGCTGGTCGCCGTCTACTGCGCGACGAAGGCGGCGGTCATCTCTCTCACCCAGTCGGCGGGGCTGAACCTGGTCCGGCACGGGATCAACGTCAACGCCATCGCGCCCGGCGTCGTCGACGGGGAGCACTGGGACGGCGTCGACGCCTTCTTCGCGAAGTACGAGGGCAAGGCGCCGGGCCAGAAGAAGAAGGAAGTCGGCGAAGCCGTGCCCTTCGGCCGCATGGGCCGGGCGGAGGACCTGACCGGGATGGCCGTGTTCCTCGCCTCGGACGAGGCCGCGTACATCGTCGCCCAGTGCTACAACGTCGACGGCGGCCAGTGGATGAGCTGAGACGGGAAAGGAACCGATGACCTCACCGATACGCCTGTCCGACGCCAGCCTTCCGTCCCTGCCGGAGGCGATCTCGCGTCCCCGCTACGACCGCGCGGCGCTGACGCCCGGCATCGTCCATATCGGGCTCGGCAATTTCCATCGTGCCCACCAGGCCTGGTACCTGCATCGGCTGATGCAGGAGGGCCTTGCCCTCGACTGGGCGATCATCGGCGCCGGTGTCCGGCCCTACGACGCCGCGATGCGCGAGAAGCTGCTGGCGCAGGATTGCCTGACCACCCTGATCGAACTCGATCCGTCCGGAACCTCTGCCGAGGTGACCGGCGCGATGATCGACTACCTGCCGATCGAGGAAGGCAACGGCGCGCTGATCCAAGCGATGGCCGATCCCGCGATCCGCATCGTCGCGCTGACCGTGACCGAGGGCGGCTACTACGTCGACCCGGTGACCGGCGGTTTCGACGCCCGCCACCCCGACATCCTGCACGACGCCGCCAACCCGGGCCGCCCGCGCACCGCCTTCGGCGCGATGGTGGCGGCGCTGAAGCTGCGCCGGGACGCGGGGCAGGGGCCGTTCACCGGCCAGAGCTGCGACAACCTGCGCGGCAACGGCGCCATCCTGCGGCAGGCCGTCGTGTCGCTTGCCCGGATGAGCGACCCGGACCTCGCCGACTGGATCGAGGCGGAGGCGACGTTCCCCAACTCGATGGTCGACTGCATCGTCCCCGCCACCGGCCCCGCCGAGATCGCGCTGGCGCGGGACCTCGGTATCGACGATGCCGCGCCGGTCAGCCATGAGAACTACCGCCAATGGGTGATCGAGGACGATTTCTGCGCCGGGCGGCCGGACTGGGACCGGGTCGGCGCGACCTTCTCGGACGACGTGCATTCCTACGAGATGATGAAGATCCGCATTCTCAACGCGGGTCATCAGGTGATCGCGAACGCGGGCGAACTCCTGTCGGTGGAAACCATCGCGGGCTGCATGGCACATCCGCTGATCGGCCCGTTCTTCCGCAGGGTCGAGACCGAGGAAATCGTGCCCCATGTCCACGCGGTGCCGGGCATGACCCCGCCCGCCTACCTCGACCTGATCGAACGCCGTTTCTCCAACCCCGCGATCAAGGACACGACGCGGCGGGTGGCCTTCGACGGTTCGTCCCGTCACACGGGGTTCGTTCTGCCTGTCCTGCGCGACGGCCTCGCCTCCGGCGCGCCGGTCGAGGGGCTGGCGCTGGTCGAGGCGCTCTGGGCGCGGATGTGCGCGGGCCGGCGCGAGGACGGCACCACGATCCAGCCGAACGATCCGAATTGGGACGATCTGCGCGCCGCCGCCGCGCGTGCGCGCGACCGTCCGCTGGCGTGGCTGGAACAGTCGAGCCTCTACGGCGATCTCGCCGGGGCGGAGCGGTTCGCTTCCGCCTTCGAGACATGGCTGCGGCGGATCTGGGCAGAGGGGACGGAAACGGTTCTCGCCGCCTATTCCGGCTGACCGGACGGGCGAGGGAGGCGGGGAAGCGGTGGCCTCCCGCCGCTTCTGGGCGCCGAAGAAGCGCGCAGGAAGGCCCGCCCGTCGGGCCTTCCCCCGTCGGGCCTGTTCCTCGTCCGCACGCTTCGGTAGCATCCGGGCCTGAGAATTGCCGGGGGGAGGATTGGCATGACCGGATCGAGGTCGCTTCAGGACAGGATCGACGCCGCGGGCAACGCCGCGCACATGTTGCAGAACGCGGCGACGGGGCCCTACGCCTTTCCGATCCCGCCGCAGTTCACCAACTGGATCGAGGAATGCCGCGCCTGGCGCGAGACCGCGGTCCTGTTCGACCAGTCGTTCCACATGACCGACCTCTACCTGCGCGGCCCCGATGCGCTGGCGCTCCTGTCGCACGCCGCGATCAACGGCTTCGCGAAATTCGGGCGGAACAAGGCCAAGCAGATCGTCTGCGTCAGCCCCGACGGCTACGTGATCGGCGACGGCATCCTGTTCGGGCTCGAGGATGACGAGTTCCTCTACATCGGCCGTCCGCCGGTCGCCAACTGGTTGAGGTTCCTCGCGGAAACCGGCGACTGGGACGTGGAGACCGAGCTTGACATCCGCAGTCTCGAAAACCCCGACAAACCCCGGAAACTCTACCGCTACGAGGTGCAGGGTCCGAATGCGCTGGAGATCCTGACCCGCGCCAATGAGGGCGGGCCGCTGACGACGAAGTTCTTCAACATGGGCGAGATCAGCCTCGGCGGCCACAAGGCCCGCACGCTCAGCCACGGCATGGGCGGTGCGGAAGGGCTGGAGATCTGGGGCCCGTTCGAGGAGGGGCCGGACGTTCTGGCGGCCCTGATGGCGGCGGGCGAGGGGCTTGGCCTCCGCCGCGCGGGGTCGCGGGCCTATTCGACCTCGGCGATGGAATCGGGCTGGATCCCGTCGCCCCTGCCCGCGATCTACTCGGGCGAGGCGATGCGCGCTTACCGCGAGTGGCTTCCGTCGACGGGGTTCGAGGCCACGGCGACGGTCGGGGGGTCGTTCCAGCCCGATGACGTCGCGGACTACTACCTGACGCCCTGGGATCTCGACTACGGCCGACTGGTAAAGTTCGACCACGAATTCATCGGCCGCGCCGCGCTCGAGAAGATGGCCGAGGGTCCGCACCGGCGGAAGGTGACGCTGGTCTGGGATCGCGAGGGAATCCTCGAGATCTTCGGCGGCATGATGGACGACTTCCCGGCGCCGAAGCTGATGGAACTGCCGGCGGGCCACTACGCCGCACATCCCTACGACCAGGTCCTGAACGAAGGCGCGCTGGCCGGTCTGTCGACCTACCCGGTCTATTCCGCCAACGAGCGCGCGTGGATATCCCTCGCGATGATCGACCCGGCGCTGGCCGAACCCGGCACCCATGTCTCGATCCTCTGGGGCGAGGCGGATGGCGGCACGGCGAAGCCCCATGTCGAACGCCACCGCCAGATCGAGGTCGGCGCGACGGTGCACCCCTGGCCGATCCACGAAGCCGCGCGGCGGACCTATCGCAGCCAGACCTGACCCGGGCGGCTAAAGTTTTCCATTTATTGCGGTTTGTTCGCCGCCCGCGGCCCTGCTTCGGCGGGGCCGAATTCATGCCCCGTTAGGGACTTCACCCCTATCCAAGAGGTCACGAGGCCGAACCGGTCCGGGCAGAAGCGCCGGGGCATCCGCCGCACGAGTCGGGGGCGATTGCGGGTGCGGTTGCGTCTCGGTCACCAGCGGTCCCACGCCTTCGCCCGGGATCGTCTCATCAGACGCGTCCAGAGAACCGAGGCCTGACGTCATGAATGCATCCCCCGACCATCACACCGACTTCCTCATTCCCGAGATGGATGGGCGAACGCTCGAGATCCTCATGCTCGACGACAACGAGATCGACCGGCTGCGCCTGAAGCGGCTGAGCGAGAAGGCCGGGCTGACCTTCAACTGCCACGAGGCCCATGACCTCGACAGCTTCCGCGCGCAGCTCGACGCGCAGGAAATGGACCTCGTGTTCATCGACTACCATCTCGACGTCGACAACGGTGTCGACGCCCTGCACATGCTGATCGCGCACGAGGACCAGGTCGACGCTCTGCCGATCATGGTCACCAGCATGGAACGCCACGATGTCGCGGTCGAAGCCATGCGGCTCGGCTGTGCCGACTACATCATCAAGGACCAGGTGACCGCGGAAAGCCTCCGCAACGCCGTCGCCTCCGCGTTCGAGCGCAAGACGCTCATCACCGCGCTGACGAATTCCCGGTCCGCGCAGCAGTCTATCCGTTCGCTCTTCGTCCGTCTCGCGCTGACCAGCGCACCCGAGATCAGCGCCGTCCTGATGGCGACGATGCGCAAGATCCGCGCCATGCGCAGCACCTATGCCGGGGACGCGGAATTCGCGAACAACCTCGCCAGTCTCGAACTGTCGTGCCAGCAGCTTCACGGTTTCCTCAACGAGATCGAAGACGTGATGACCGACGTGATGCCGGCCAACCGGCCGGCCCCGAAGCGCGTGATCGGAAAGTAGCACCCGATGCAGGGGGGCGAGACACGAACGCCAAGGCGCCCGCTCAGCCGCAAGCTCGTGCTCGTGGTGGTCGCCGTGACGGCCGTGGTCCTGACCGCGCAGTCGGTCAGCCACCTCTCCCGCCTCCGCGAAGCGGAACGCAGCGTGACCGAGGACCGTCTCGCCCTCGCGGCCGATTTCTACGCCGACGAGGTCGCTCATCTCATGGCGGTGATGGCGAACGACGCCGACGTGCTGGCCGCGAGCGCCGAAGTGGTTCGCGGCCTTGGCGCGCTCCGCGATGCGTCCGAACAGGGTGCGCGGGAGTGGCGGGCGGCGATAGAGTCGATCTTCGCCAGCGAACTGCGGCGCCGTCCGCACTACACGCAACTCCGCCTGATCGGGCAGGAGGACAACTGGCGGGAACTGGTCCGGGTGAACCAGTCCGACGGCGCCCAGGTCGCCGTCCCCGAGACGAGCCTGCAGGTCAAGGGTGGTGAGCCCTACCTCTCGAACGTCGCGGCGCGGTCTGCGCAGGGCAGCTATTTTTCCGAGGTCACGCTGAACCGCGAACATGGACGCGTCGAAGGCGCCCCGACGATCCGTGTCGTCAGCCCTATCCGCGACATCGATGGCACGCTTGTCGCGGTTGTCGTCATCAACGCCGATTTCGAGGCGTTGCTCAGGCAGGTGGATATCGAGCTCTCCGATGGCATCGGCATCCAGCTTCTGACGGGGAACGGCGATTACCTGCAACTCGGCGGCGGGAACGACCCGGTCTTCCGGTTCCACACCAATCCCGACTGGCAGCGCCCGGCGCATTCCTGGGTGATCGAGGGCCGCGCGCCGGGATCGGCGATCTGGCTTCCGACCGGCGGCGCCGTCCTCGCACGGCCCGTGACCTATCCCACGGGCGGGCAGCCGCTGATGCTATGGACCGTGGCATTCAGCGGTGGCGCGGCCATTTTCGACCTGTCCGAGATCGCGCAACGCGAACTGCTGGTCGGGGCCGCGATGGTCTTCGCCGCCGGCGCCACCAGCGCGATGTTCGGCCGCCGGATCGTCCGCCCGCTGCGAACGCTGACCGACGCGATCACCACCCGGGGATCGCTGCCCGACGATGTCCCCCTCGACCTCTCCGGCGACGACGAGGCAGCGGCTCTCGCCCGCGCATTCGCGAGGATGAGCGACCGGCTGGTCGAGAAGACGGCGCGGGCGACGGCGGTGTTCGAGGACGCGGGCAGCGCCATCGTCGTCATCGACGAGGACAGCGTGATCCAGGACGCGAACCCGGCGGCTGAGGCGCTGTTCGCCTATGCCCGCGCCGATCTCGTCGGTCGGGACCTCGGCACGCTGATGCCGCCGGAACTCGCCGCGGACCACGGCGATCGCGTCAGGAACGGGATCACCAAGCGCGGACCGATGGCCGCCAACCGCGAAGTCGCGGTGCTGACCAGCGACGGTCGGCGCATCCCCGTGGAAATCTGGGTCAGTTCGGCCCGCGTCCGGGGTCGGACACTGCTGTTCGGCATTCTCCACGACATCACCGAAAGACGGGAGGCCCAGGACCGGGAGCGGGAACTGATCGCCGCGCTGGAACGGTCCAACGCGGAGCTTGACCAGTTCGCCTACGTCGCGTCGCACGACCTGAAAGCGCCGCTGCGGGTGATCGACAACACCTCCCGCTGGCTCGCCGAGGACCTCGAGGAGCACCTGACTGAGGACACGCGCGAGTCGCTCGATTTCCTCCGTGGCCGGGTCGCGCGGATGGAGGGGTTGCTGAACGACCTCCTGGAACATTCCCGCATCGGCCGGAGCGAGGTCGCTGGCCGCATCGTCGGCGGCACGGAACTGATCGAGGACGTGACCTCGCTTCTCGACATCCCGCCGGGCTTCGATCTCGTGGTCGATCCCGGCTTCGCGCGCGTGAAGGTGCGGTTGATGCCGCTCAAGGTCGTTCTCGTAAACCTCCTGTCAAATGCTTTCACCCATCATGACCGCGACACTGGCCGGGTCGAGATCACCGTCTCCGAAAGCGCCGGTTGGCTCGACATAACCGTCGCCGACGATGGCCCGGGGATCCCCGAACGCTACCATGACAAGGTCTTCGAGATGTTCCAGACGCTCAAACCCCGCGACGAGTTCGACACCCGGGGTATGGGTCTGGCCACGGTGCGCAAGTACCTCACGCTCGAAGGCGGCACGATCCGGATCGAATCGGACGGCGTGCGCGGGACGCGGTTTCACCTCCGCTGGCCCAATCCCCTCGGCGCCGAGGACGGCGAGCGGCTTGCGTCATGACGGATACCGCCCTCCGCGACCCGGAACTCCTGAACATCATCCTCGTCGATGACGACCTCGCCGACGTCAAGGCGCTGACGCGGTCGCTGCGCAAGGCGGGAATCGCCAACTCGGTGATCCGGGCGCGCGACGGGGTCGAGGCGCTGGCGATCCTGCGCAAGTCGGATGTCGAACTGCCCGACCGCTACATCCTGCTGATCGACGTGAACATGCCCCGGATGAACGGGCTGGAACTCCTGTCCGAAATCCGGTCGGACGCGCGGCTGTCGAAGGCGGTCGTCTTCGTGCTGTCCACGTCCGGCGACGACCGCGACGTGGCTGCCGCCTACGAACTCAATGCCGCCGGGTACATCCGCAAGGACCGCGCGGGCGAGGATTTCGCGGAACTGATCACCACGCTGCGCGGACTCTGGCGCACCGCGGATCTTCCCGACATGTCGATCTGAGGGGGCCGGACATGCAGGACCTTCGCATTCTCGTGGTCGATGACGACGCCGGAGACCGGAAGCTCGTCAAGCGGCTGATCGCGCGCGCCGGGGTCGCCGCGAAGGTGGTCGAGGCTATGACGGCCGACGACGCGCTCGACCTCGCCGACCCCGACCTCGACGCCGTCTTCCTCGATCACCTGCTGCCCGGGGTCACCGGCCTGTCGCTCCTGCGGGACATCCGCTACAGGTGTCCCCGCGCCGCGATCCTGATGATGTCGGGGCAGGGGAACGAAACGCTCGCGAAATCCGCGATCCAGCTCGGTGCGACGGATTACCTGTCGAAATCCGGCATCGACGAGGTGGCGATGAAGCGGATGCTGGTCAACAGCGTCCACGCCGCCACCCGCCAATTCGAGATCGACGAACAGCGCCGCGACCTGTCCACCTTCGTCGAGGTGCTGGTACACGACTTCAAGGCACCGATCCGGGCGGTCCATTTCCTCGCCGGCCAGGTGCAGGAGGACCTCGCGTCCGGCGACGCGGAGGCGGTGCAGGAGGGGCTCGAGCTGCTCACCCGGTCGACCCGGCAGATGATGCGCACGATCAAGTCCCTCGCTGATCACATCAAGTACGACCAGAAGCAGGATTTCGCGTTCAACTCCGTCCGGACCATCGTGAAGGATACGCTCGCGGGGCTGACCAGCGATCTTCACGACGCCGGGGCCGAGGTTTCGCTGGAATTCGACGAGGGCGTGCCGGAGGCTTGGTGCGACGGCGCGCAGATCGGCCAGGTGGTCCAGAACCTCGTCGCGAACTCCATCAAGTATTCCGGGGCAGAACCGCCGAGGATCCGGATCGGTTGCTCCCGGGACCCGGGCGGCTGGATCGCCGTCTCGGTCGCCGACCGGGGGCTCGGGATTCCCGCGAAGTACCGCAGCCGCATCTTCGAGCCGTTCAAGCGGTTGCCGGGGCGCGACAACGTGGAGGGGACGGGCCTCGGCCTCGCCACCTGCCGCAAGTTCGTCGCTCGGAACGGCGGCCGGATATGGTGCGAGTCCGAGGAAGGCGACGGCACCACGATGATCTTCACCCTGCCCGTCACGGGCACGCCGGAGGAATTCTGACCGATCCGCAGGGGGGGTCAGTCGGGGCCGTTTTCGGCCTCCGCGCCATTCCCCGTCTCGGCCAGCCCGTGGATGACGATGACCGCGCCGCCTTCGGCCAGCACTTCCGTCTCCGTCGTGATCGGATGCACCTCGATCGACAGGTCGCGCCCGTTCCAGTCGCCCCTGGCGTCCGCGGGTTCGCTGCTTGTCAGCACCCCGTCAACGAGCTTCGGCAGGTCGACGAAATCGAACCTGGGCCCGACCACAGACAGCGGCCGGTCCGCGTCGTGGGTCTGCATCAGGAACTCCGTCCCGATCAGTTCGCTGAACCGGCGGATGCGCCCGTTCCCGTCGACGAAGATGACCCCGACGCCGAGAAGCCGCAGCACCATGTCGGTGTTGTGATTCAGGACCGACAGAAGCTCGATCTTCCGCTCGTGCTCCGCCGAGACCGAGACGAGTTCCTCGTTGACCGCGTGAAGCTCCTCGTTCGAGCTTTGCAGTTCTTCGTTCGAGGCCTGGAGCTCCTCGTTCGACGCCTGCAACTCCTCGTTCGACGCCTGAAGCTCCTCGCCCGAGGCTTCCAGCCGTTCGGTCGCGTGCTGCAGGGTTTCCTCCGTCAGCCGCAGGTCGCGTTCGAGCTGCTGGATGCGGTTCGACATCTGGGTGATGTCCTCGGTCGTCGCCGGCACCGCCGTGATCGGCACTGCGGTGTCGCCGGGCAGGATCGTATCGGCATGGGGCGCGTCACCCTCCGCCGCGCCGGTGCCGAGGAACGAAATCATCATGATCCGCGTCCGCAGCACCTCGTCCAGCGCCTCGAGCTTCACCACGACGGATTCGGTGACGCCGTCGCCCATCTCCACGTCGACCTGCCGCATGTAGGGTTCGAGATTGCCCTGCCGCAGCTTCTCCATGCCGACGTTGATGGTGAAGTGCAGGTCCGGGTGCACGATGTCCTCGACCCGCCACTCGGCCATGTTGTTCATCGTATCGATGAACCGGCTGGCGGCGCCGAACCAGCTCAGGACCGCGCCGGTCATGCTGACGAGGATCGACGGCGGGGCGTAGCGTTTCAGAAGCGCGTCGTAGCTGCGGATCAGGGTGTCGCGGCTGCGAAGCTCCGCGACCTCGGTGATCTGGGCCGGCGCCCGCGCGGGCCGTTGCGGCGGAGTGCGGGGGCCGAAATGCGGTGTCATCCGCCGCCGCGCCTCGGTCACTATGGTCCGTTCCGGCAGCGAGTTGGAGGTCGACTTCTGGAACAGCCGCATCCGCGCGTCGACTTCCTGGAACTCGCTAGAGAATTTTCCGAGCGACTCCGACTGGCCGAGGAACAGGTAGCCTTCCTTGCGCAGCCCGAACAGGAACAGCGAGATGATTCGCGCCTGCGCTTCCTCGTTCAGATAGATGAACAGGTTGCGGCACGAGATCAGGTCGAGGTGCATGAACGGCGGGTCGCTCAGCACGTCGTGGGCGGAGAAGATCAGTTTCTGCCGCAACAGCGGGTTGACCACGAACAGGTCGCGCTGGCGCAGGAAATAGCGGTTGCGAAGCTGGTCCGGCACCCGCGCCACCGCTTCCTCGGAGTAGGTCCCGGCCGAGGCGATGTCGAGCGACTGGCGGTGGATGTCGGTCGCGATGACGCGGAACCTGCGGTTCGACCCGGCCTCTTCCAGCGCCTCCGACATCTCCATCGCGATGGTGTAGGCCTCCTCGCCGGTGGCGCATGCAGGCACCCAGATGCGGATCGGCGTTTCCTGGTTCTCGCCCCGCGCCATCGGGTCCAGCACCTTGCGGCGCAGCGCCGTGATCGCCTCCGTGTCGCGGTAGAAGGCGGTCACGCCGATCAGGAGGTCCTGGAACAGTTCCTCCATCGCCTGCGGGCTCGCCGCCAGGAGCCGGGCGTAATCCGAGATGCTCTTGAGGCCGAGAAGCTGCTGGCGCCGGATCACCCGCCGCCCGATGCTGACCTGACGGTAGGCGGAGAAATCGACGTGGTTAGTTCGTTCCAGAAGCTTGAGGATACGCGCGATGGCGACTTCCTCTTCCTCGGTGTCCGGCCGCTCGGAACTCAACTCGCCGCTGAACAGACGCTGAAGCTCCGGCAGCATGTCGGAGACGAACAGCACCCGGTCCGCGGCCCCGGCATCGACCGTCGCCCGCGGCATCGAGGAGAACGCGGCCTCCTCAAGCGACTGGACCATCACCATGCCGCCCGAGAGGTGGAACGTGCGCGCCCCGTGCGACCCGTCCGTGCCTGAACCGGACAGCACGATGGCGGCGGTCCGGTTCGGGTCGCGGTCGGCGAGCGAGGCGAACAACTTGTCGATCGGCTGGCGGGGCAGGGTGTCGTCCTGCCCGAAATCGGTGACGTGGAACTTGTCGTCCCGCAGCACGACGGAGCGGCCGGGGCGGTTGAGGAAAATCGTGTTCGGCGCGATCTCCGCCTCGTCGTCGATATGGCGGATGGTCATGCGCGACCGGCGGCCGAGCAACTCGTCCATCATCGAGCGGTAGTCGGGCGACAAGTGCTGGAACACGATGAAGCACCAGCCGCTTTCCGGGGGCGCTTCGGAAAAGAACCGCTCAAGCGGTTCCAGCCCGCCGGCGGAGGCGCCGATGGCGACGACCGGGATCGGGCCGTCGTCCTTCGCCGCGGCGTTTTCGCCGCCCATTACATGCCCCCGACAGTTCCAATTCGACTATTTCATTGCTATCACACGGCCAGTTCAATTCAATGGCGCAGAAGGCCGCAAATGGTACGAGTACTCATCGCGGACGACGATCCTGAATATCGCGCCGCGTTCTGCGAGGCGATGCTGGCACTCGGCCATGAGGTCTCCGCCGTCGAAAGCGGGAATGCCGTGGTTCCGGCCCTTCAGGACAACCCGGTCGACATCGTCTTTCTCGATATCCTGATGGCCGATGGCGGCGGGATCTCGGCGCTGCACGACGTGACAAAGGCCTTTCCGCGCATTCCCGTCGTCCTGGTGACGGGGCACGCCATCGTGCAGTCCTCGCCCCTGTTCCAGGAGGGCCTGCACCTTGCGTCGGCGAAGCTCACCAAGTCGGCGAGCCTGCTTGACCTGGACGCGACGATCCGCAGCCTGACCCCGAGGGAACGGCGCGGCTGACCCGGGAGCGGCTGGCGCGGAGGACATCGGATGGACAAGGAACGACGGACGGCCAGGGCGGCGACGGAGTTCCGACTGGACCTCTGGGCGCGCGGACTGCGCTGGCTCCTGATCGCGCTCGCGGTGGTGGCCACTGGTCTCGGGTTCGCCGCCGGGGTCGACAGCCTCTACCGGTTCGGCCCGGATCTACCGGCAATGGTTCCGCAGACAGCGGCGGGGATCGTGGCGCTGGCGGCCGCTGGCCTTCTGGAGACGCGTCATCGGCGCCTGTCGCAGGCCCTGTCCGCGCTCGTCGTGGTCGGTGCGACGGCGGCGATCCTGTTGCCGGTCGTCTACGGCGCGCCCGTCACCGCAGGCGGGGACCGGGTTTCGCTCGCGACGGCGATCGGGCTCCTTCTCGCTGCCGCCGCGGGACTTCTCGGATGGGTGCCGCGCGTGGGCGTCGGCTTGCGCGAGTTCTTCGCCACCAGCGGCGTCGTCCTGTCCCTCGTCGCTGTCGACGGCTACGTGTTCGACGCGCAGGCCCTGTTGCAGATGCCGATCTACGAAGGGCTGTCGCCGCAGACCGTGTTCGGCCTCCTGGTGCTCAACGTCGCGATCCTGCTGGCGCGGCCGGACGGCACGTGGGTCGGGGAACTGTTCGGCCGCGGGCCGGGCAGCGTCGTGGCGCGGTGGGGGCTTCCCCTCGCGCTCGCGATCCCGGTCGCGCTGTCCTACATCGCGCTTCGCGTGACGGAGGCCGGGTTGCTCAACGCCAATACCCGGCTCGCGGTCCTGTCCATCGTCATCGCCTCGGTCGCCGGGGTGGTCGTCCTGCGCTCGGCCCGGTTCCGGAACGCCGAGCACCGCCGCACGCGGGAGGAGGAGATCCGCCTGAAGCAGGTGCTCGACGGGATCGAGACGGCCGTGTTCATGGTGCCGCCGAACGGCCGCGTGGTCGGCAACCGGAGCGCCGAGATGTATGCGCGCTCCGCAGGCGGGATCGAGTCGCTTCTGTCGCGGGCGCCGCTGACCCCGCTCGATGACCAGCCCGGGCTGGCGACGGCCGACGGGGTCGCCGACTGGCTTGCCAACGCACCGTTCCATTCGCTCGAGGACCGCGCGCCGCTGACGGGTGCCTCCCGGCCAATGGCGCGGCTTCTGGCCGGGGACGGACCGGGCGGCATGTTCGCGGGCTATCTCGACGAGACCGGCGCCGAACGCGCGCTGCATTTCCGGGTCTCGCGCTATCTCGGGCAGGACGGAGAGCCGATCGCGCTCATCTCCGTCACCGACGAGACCGAGGGCTGGACCCTGCGGGAGAAGCTGGCGCGGCAGGACAGGCTCGATGCGATGGCGCAACTCTCGGGTGGCATCGCGCACGAGATCGGCAACATCCTCGGGTCGGTCCGGCTGTCCGCCGACACCGCGCTTCTGACCGGCGGGCTCGCCGCGTCGACCGAACGGCAGTTCTCCACCATCCTGCGCGCCTGCGACCGCGGGGCGGAACTGACCCGGCGGCTCCTGACGATGGCGAAGGAGCCGCTGGTGGGCGGAAAGACGGAGGACGCGGTCGCCGTCCTGCGCGACGCGGTGGAGCTGTTCAGCCCCTCGCTGTCTGCCCGGATCGCGCTGGAAAGCGAGCTACCGCAAGGTCTCGTGGCGCTCGACTGCGCGGAGGCGGACCTTGGCAGCGGGGTTCTGAACCTGCTTCTGAACGCCCGGAATGCGATGAAGGAATCGGGCAGGGGAACGCGGATCCGGCTGACGGCAACGGTTGCCGACCGCATGCTCTCGATCGAGGTCGCCGATGACGGGCCGGGCATGAACCCCCGGCACCTCGCCCGCGCGCGGGAGCCGTTCTTCACCACCCGCCGCGATCATGGCGGCACCGGGATGGGCCTTGCCGTGACCGCCGCGGTCGCGGAACGGCTCGGCGGCAGTTTCGACCTGACCTCGGAGCCGGGCGTGGGCACGGTCGCGCGGCTGCGCCTGCCGCTGTCGGGCACCGTCACCCCGACCGACGCGCCTGCGGAGGACGTGCGAGAGGTCGCGCGGCTCGAAGGCGTGCGCATCCTGCTTGTCGATGACGACGAACAGTTCCTCGACACCACCGCCGAGGCGCTGGCGCTGATTGGCGCCGAGGTCACCCGTGCGGCGGACGCCGAAAGCGCGCTCGCGGAGCTGGATCGCGCGGCCGGGGCCTTCGACGTTCTCGTGACCGACGTGGTGATGCCGGGTAGCATGGACGGCTTCGCGCTGGCGGAGCGCATGGCGGAGCGGTTCCCGTCGATCCGACCCCTGTTCCTGAGCGGCTATTCGGATTTCGAGGGGCGGGAGGGCCGCGGCATTCCCGGCATCCTCTTGCGAAAACCGGTGGCGCTGCCCGCGCTCGCCAACGCGGTGCGGATCACGATGTCGCGCTAGGCGGGCCGCTTTCGGGGTAATCCCAGGAGGGGCCGGGTGCGATGCTCTGCTCGATCAGCACCTCGGCCGAGACAGGCTTGCCGAACAGGTAGCCCTGTCCCTGGCCGCACCCGATCTCGATCAGCAGATCGCGTTGCGCCTCGGTCTCGATCCCCTCGGCGACCGTCGCGAAGCCGGCGCGTTCGGCGATGGCGACGATGGCCTCGACCACGGCCGCATCGGTCGGACCGTTCTGAAGCCGCGCGACGAAGCTTCGGTCGATCTTCAGGATGTCGATGGGCCAGCCAGACAGATGCTGCAGGCCGCCGTAACCGGTGCCGAAATCGTCCAGCGCGACCCGCGCGCCACGGGCGCGAAGCTCGTGCAGGGTGCGGAATATCTGCCCGTCGGGCGCACCGAGCATCGTGTTCTCCGTCACCTCGATGATGAGGTTCGACCAAGCGAATCCGTGATCGGAAAGCGCGTTCTGCAGATCGAACACGACCTCGGGATTGCGCAGGTCGAAGGAGGTGAGGTTGATGCTGAGCGTGGGCAGGCGGCCCTCGCCCGACGCCGCGACCTTGCGGTAGGCCTTCAGCGCCTTCGCGACGATCCGCTGCGTCATCCGCTCCGCGAGGCGGTAGTCCTTCAGGACGGAGTCGAAGGCGTCGGGCGTCATCAGCCCGCGTTCGGGATGATGCCAGCGGGCGAGAACCTCGTAGCCCACGACCTCGCTGTCGCTGAGCCGCACGATCGGCTGGAACCAGGACTTGATCTCGTCACGGGCGATGGCCTGGGCGAGCTGGCGGCTCATCTCGCGGGTGTTGAAGCGGTCGTGTACGTCGGGGTCGAACAGGGTCTGCGCCGAACGCCCCGACCGCTTGGTGGCGTAGAGGCTCGCATCGGCGAGCTCGAACAGGGTGCGGAAGTCTTCCGAATGCTGCGGGTAGAGCGATGCGCCGAGGCTGACGCGGCCGATCTCGGGCTTGCCGAGCGGCGCGGTCGCCCGCAGGACGCTGGCCCTAAGCCGCGACATCAGCGTGTCGATATAGGCCCGCCCGCGGGTCGGGAGCTCCACGAAGATCGCGAACTCGTCGCCGCCGATCCGGCCAGTGATCGCGGTGTCGGGCAGGTTGTGCTTCAGCGCGCGCGAGACGCACTTCAGGTAGTCGTCGCCGAACTGGTGCCCGAAGAGATCGTTGATCGACTTGAAATGGTCGATGTCGAGCAGCATCAACGCCGCCGGCCCGCGTCGGTCGGCGAGCCGTTCGCGCACCTTCTCCTCGAAGGCAACCGCGTTCATCAGGCCGGTCAGGCGGTCGGTTTCGGAGATCTCCAGGAGTTGCAGGGCGCGCTTCTGCAGGGCGAGATGGTCGATCTCCAGGAAGATCTTCGCGTAGCTGGATTCCAGCATGATCTCGGCGGACCGGCAAAGCCACTGGCACGCCTCCGTCTCGGCGACGTCGTTCCACCCTTCCTCAGAGTACGACAGGGCGAGAACGCCGAGGCCGCGGCCCGACTGGTCGCGCAGGCACCACTGGAACACGCGGCCTTCGCGCCCGCCGAGCGTGGTGCGGAACGCGGTGCCCGAGATCGCATCGCTGGTGCCGCTGCCGCAGATCTCCGCGTATTGCTCCGCGATTCCGGCAAGGTCGCTGGACCCGACGTATTCGGGCAGGGAGGGCACCGCCGAGGCGAGGGTGGAATAGAGCCAGGGGCTGAGGCGCAGGCAATAGGAACGTGCCCGTGTCGCGACCGCGGCAGCCGACCCGGCCGCGACCATGACCTGTTCGATGTCCGATGCGAAAATTCCGCCCTCGTCATTCGCGAGATCGGTCGAGCTATTAATCACGGTCCCCTTCTCCGTGACCGGCCAACGCGTATCGGAACGATGGCCCGCACCCGCCGGCCGGTATCAGCGTGACTGCGGTGTTACGCACCGGCTTACCCATTCCATTGGTTAGAATAGTTAACGAAAGGTTTACGATTGCACGGTCTCCTTGTGGGCGGGGGTATAGGTTTCGGGCGACCACTCCGCCCAGTCCGCGACCCTGTCGAAGATCGCAGAAGACAGGCGCACGCCGCGGTTCACGAAGTAGCCCGTGGTATGGATCCCGATGACGAACCGCTGGTCGGCGTTGCGGTCGTAATAGTAGATCGGGCTGCCGCTCTGGCCGCCCTCGGTGTCGATCCGGTATTCGATGAAGTTGTCGCCCGCGGGCCTGAGCCGCCCCGCGTTGTACCAGAGCGTGCCGTAGGGCTTGCCGAAGGATTGCGGATAGCCGGCATTGTTGGCGAGCAGCATGTCGACCTCGTCCTTGCCGTCCGTCTTCTTCTCGCCCACGCTCTTCAGCCCGAAATACCCGATCCGCTCGAAGAAGGACTCCGTCCCGACCATCTTGTCGACGTAGATCGCCGCGACATCGGTGGCGCGGTCGTCCTCTGTCAGATGGCGCAACGGAGCGCCGCGCCCCCACCTGCCGAGATAGTGGATGTCGGCCTCCGCGTTGTCCACGATGACGAAGCCGTAGGGGGCAAGTGGCCCGTTCCGTCCCGGAGTGATCCGCACCCGCTTGGCGAAGCGCGGCTCCATCAGGCCGTCCGACGTCCGGTCGACCAGCACATGGGCGGCGGTCAGGACGCAATGCGGACCGGCGATGAACCCGGTGCCGAGCCCGATCGGCCCCTGGTCGAACTCCACCTCGAGGTGGCAGATGCAGCGCCAGGGCGTCATCGCGGTATCGACCACCTGCACCCGGCTGTCATGGCCGATCACGTTCTCGGGTTTCGCCGTCGGCAGCCGCTCGGCATCCGCCTGGCCCGCGCGGGAAAACATGCCGCCGTCGGGCCGCGCGGTCAGCAGTGCTGGCCCGCCGATGTCGGAGCTTTCGAAGCCGGTGGTCAGCGCGCGCAGCACGTCGAAGCCGGGAACCTCCTCGGGGCAGCCGCCGCCATTTGTCTCTGACATCTTGCCGGTCAGGATGCGCGCGAGGCGGCGGCGGGTGGTCATCGTGCGTGTCATGGCTCAGGTCTCCCCAAGGAACTCGGCGACGGAGATGCGGCGGTAGCCGGGCGGCGGCGGGCTTTCCGCACCTGCGGGAACCGTCAGGACCGGGCGCGCGGCGAGGCTTTCCCGCGCGATCCGGTTCCGTGCCAGGTGGGTCCAGTCGTAGTCGAAGATCTCCGCGAAATAGGCCGCCGCGCGGGGGTGGCGGATCAACAGGCTCGCGTCCCGGTTCGGCCCGGTGCCGCCGCCGGTCCAGTTCTGCGAGCCTAGCACCACGGCGTCGTCGTCGACCACGATGCCCTTCGTGTGACACTTGTCGAAGAAGCGGACGTGGTCCGGCCCGACGGGAAAGCCGAGCTCGCGCAGGCGGCGGAGCGTGTCGCGTTCCTGGCCGAAACCCTCGCGGAAGATCATCCGCACCTCGACACCTGCCTCCTGCTTTGCCCGCACCGCGTTCAGCAGCGCGAGGAAATGCGCCGGGGTCCGCGTGACATCGGTGGAGGGGCGGATCGACTGGTTCTCGATCCAGATGCGGTGCCGCGCCTCCCCGATCAGGCCGAGAAGAACCTCGGGGTAGTTGTCGGGTGTGAGCAGCGGTTGGACCGTGACCTCCTCGTCCAGCACGAGCGGCGGAAAGGCGCGGAACTCCGCCAGCGTCGGCACCCGTTCGAACTGCTCCTCGGGCACCAGCAGGTCGTCCGGTCCGGCCGTTACCGCCTCTGACAGCGCGGCCGCGGCGTTGTCCTTCAGGTCCTGTTCCAGGTGGTGGCGGAAGGTCGCGGCAAGGCCGGGATGTTCCACCACCGCCACCCATTCGCGGTTGTAGTCCCGCACCTCGTCGCGGGTCACCTCGTGCCCCGGCCCGGTCCCGACCGGGGCCACGTTCGACGACTGCCAGTTGCCGCTCGACAGCCAGAACGCCTTGTCCTCCTGCCGGTTGCCGCGCAGGCGGTCGGTCCAGACGGCGACCTTGATGTGATAGGACCACGGAAACAGCTTCTGGAAACCGATCGCCGCGGGCGCCCACCGGAACCGGTCGCCGAGGATGCCTTCCAGCGCCGCGATGGTCTCGCGCTCCGGCACGTCGTTCGCCTTGGTGCCGGACCCGATGTCGTCGGGCCGGGTCGCGTGGTCGCCCTTCTGCCGGTCGATGGTCATGTCGATGCGGCGGCGCGGCCGCCGGCGCGACGCGGCGTCCTGCAGCGTCGCGACGACGTGGGGCGCGGTCATGTGGTAGATGCCGATGGTCAACTGCTCGTAGCGGTCGTCCTCGAGGAACCCCTTCAGGACCGGCCACCCGGCTTCCGGGCTGACATGAAGCGTAATCCGCATCCGGTCGGTCACCGGGCCGAGTTCGAAGCGCGGGTCCGACAGGTCGCGCCTGTAGCCGGCGACACGCCCGGTGAAGCTCTCGGTACTGAGGCCGAGTCGCGTCTCCACGATCGTCTCCGCGGTCGCGGGTTCGGTGACGATCTCGACCCCCGACAGCCGCGGTGGCAGACCGAGCGTGTCTGCCCGCGCGCCGGGCATCACCGATACCACGACGCCGAAATCCTCGGTCAGCATACCGCCCCTGAAGAGCCGGTCCGCCTGCACCTTCAGGACATCGGAAAGCCCGGCGAGATGCGTCCGGACACGCGCCGCCGCTGCCTCCGCTGCCTCCCACCCGGTAACGGACTGGATGGAGGTCGCCGTAGTCGATGCAGGATCGCCGAGGCTGATGGAAATACGAAGTGGCACGACGAGATCGAGGCTGCCCCCGCCCGTTGTCGCCACGGCCGGGGACGTGGACGTTACCGCTCCGTCATCCTGCAACGGCGGCAGGGTGCGCGCGGCCGTCTCCAGCCGCCACGGCCGGTTGGCTATCACCGCCCGTATGCCCGGCGCAGACACGGCGAAGTTGGTGTCGAAGGCGGCGCCGGAATGGTGCAGACCGACCGCCTCGCCGGTCCGGATGTCCAGCACCACCGACCCGCTGCTGCCCGGCAAGGTGGAGCAATCGTAGGTGATGTCGCCTGCCACCGCCGCCTCGAAGTAGCCTGGCGAAAGCCGCTTTCGCATCAGGAGGCTGCCGAAGACCTTGCGGAACGGTTCGGGGTCGTACCCGTTGCCGGACCCCGGGTAGCCGATCACAGCCAGCAGGTCATCCGGCGCGACCGGCGCGGTCCGCAACGGGATCGGGCCCGCGATCCGGTCGGTTCCCGCCGTCACCGCGACCCGCAGGATCGCCATGTCGGGCTGAAGGTTCTCCGACAGCCAGACGATCTCCGTCACCGGGAATTCCCGCGCCGGCCCGTCCCGCAGTTCCTCGCGGAAGTCGATCACCGCGGCCTGACGCTGGCTGAAATCGGGCACGCCGGGGCGGAAGGCGAAACCCTCGCCGCCGCGTTCCGCGAATTCGCGCGCGACATGGGCATTGGTCACGACGATGTCGGCCCCGAGCTCACTGTCGAGGATCCAGCCCGTCCCGACCATCGTGGGAAAGCGGCTGTTGTTCCTCAGTTCGATCCGGCCGACCGAGCGGATCCGCGGGTCGATCCTATGGCGATTGTCTTCCAGCGTCGACAGGAGCCGGTCGGAGGCGGCGCTGTTCGGGTCCACGAAGCGCAGGTCGCCGTCCGCTGTGTCCGGGTCCGACAGGAGAAAGCGGTCATCCGCGATTTCGAGGACGGGCCGGTACCAGCGCACGATCGCCTCGAGTTGCGCCTGGACCGTTGCGCCGGCCTCGAACCCTGACGCGGCGACGTCGAGACCCTCGGGGACCGGCAGGTCGGCAGGGCGCGGAATGTCGGGGCTGTGTGCCTCGATCCGTCGCACGAGCCGCCTGAGCCGCGCATCGAAAGCGTTCGCGTCCAAACCCCTTCCCCTCGCAGGTCCCGATCACTTTGACACCAATACCGGAAATCTAGCCTCCGCCGCTGGCGATGCGTCAAGGTGGAGGGGAGCGTTTGACGCAGAATTCACGGGTCGGCCGGTGTCAGACTTGCGGGGCCTTGAGAAACCGCGCGTGAGGGGAAGCTGCGGGGGCAGGACCGCGCCCGCGAGAAACCCGATGCGTTCAGGCGCGGGACCCCGGAATGATTACGGCACCCGGAGCTTGAGCGGGGAGGATTTCATCGTGAAGCGGGATTATCGATTTGCCAGTCGCATCCCGTCAGCTTTGCGGCAAATGCCGAGTTCGGTCGAGGCCGCGAGTCCCTCTGAGAGCGGAAATGGCATTGCACCTATTGAACATCGAAGGGGACATATTCTGCATGGAGGTGACGAAGGCTCCCATAAAGCGAACATCTCTCACCAAGCACCAGTCACCCCTTCGGCGGCGCCGTGCTCGCCCTCGCGACAAGTTCCACGTCGATCATGTCGACCCCGGGATCGTCGCCGATCTCTCCCGGATGCTCCAGCAGGCCGAGCATCCGTCGCGCCGCGCGAAGTCCTATCTCGCGGCGGTCCTGCCGGATCGTGGTCAGGGCGGGGACGTAGTATTCCGACATGTCGATGTCGTCGAAGCCGATCACGGAGATGTCCCCGGGCACGTCGATCCCGCGTTCCGTCAGTCCCGAGATGAGCCCGAAGGCCACCATGTCGGATGCGCAGAATACCGCGGTGGGCCGTTCCATCATCCCGGCGATGCGCGCGGCCGCCTCGTGTCCGGATGCGAGGGAGAAGTCGCCGCGAATGATCCATTCGGGCCGCGCCGGCAGGTCGAGCCTCTCCCGCTCCGCCAGCATCCCTTCGCGCCGCGCGGCTGTCAGCACGTTGCCTTCGGGCCCAGTCACGTGCGCGATCCGCCGATGGCCAAGGTCGTGAAGATGCCGCACCGCCAGCCGCGCGCCCTTGGGATTGTCGCTGCGGATCGAGGGCAGGGTGCTGCCGTCGACCCATTCGCAGGCAAAGAGGATGCGGCCGTCCATCCCGGCGGCGGCGCAGGCATCCAGCGCGGCGGCGGGGATTGTCCCGTCGAGCGTCACCACGCCGTCGATGCGCCCGTCGCGGAACTGCCCCGCGATGACGGTCTCGTCCTCGGGCCGGTCGGCGGTGTCGGTGATCAGGACGACGTAGTCGCTGCCCGCGAAACCCGCCGAGAGGCCGGCCAGGATGCGCGAGAAGAACGGGTTGCCGAGGTTCGGGACGAGCACGAGAACCGCGCCGGCCCGCTGCATCCGGAGGTTGCGCGCAGCCTGGTTGACCCGGTAGCCGGTGGCGCGGATCGCCTCCTCTACCGCCGCGCGCGCCCGCGCCGACACCAGCCCGGGGTTCGACAGCGCGCGGCTCACCGTGGCGGTCGACACCTGCGCCGCACGGGCGACATCCTGGATCGTGGCGGCCTTCTGCACCATCGCCTCGCGCAGCCGTGGCTGCGGCCCTCCCTGCCGGTCGTGATCGCTCCGTGGCAATTGTGAAATCGTTTTCAACCCAAGGCCAGAAGAAAACTCGCCCGCGACGCGGCGCCACCCCCCGGTTCTTTGCCTTCGCAAATACCTTCCCGGGGGTGCGGGGGGGATGGAAAATCCCCCTCGCGCCTGTCCGGCGAGGACATCGCCGGGGCGACGGCCCCGACGGGGCCCGAGCCGCGGCGACCGCCGGGTTACATCGTGTAGTTCAGGCCGAGCCGTCCGCCGTCGACGTAGATGGTTTCCCCGGTGATGTAGCTCGCCTTGTCCGAGGCGAGGAACGCCACCACGTCGCCCACCTCCCGCGCGGTGCCGGGACGGCCGAGCGGCGTGCGCGACATCGCGCGCTTGTAGGCCTCCGGGTCGGCGTTCACCCCGGCCATCATCGCGGTGTCGATCGAACCCGGCCCGACCGCGTTCACCCTGATCCCGTGGGGCGCGAGCGCCAGCGCCGCCGCCTTCGTCACCTGCATCATCCCGCCCTTCGACGCGCAGTAGGCCGGGATCGCCGGGATCGCGACCTGCGCGTTGATCGACGACATGTTGACGATGGCGCCCTTGATCCCCGCCGCGATCATCGCCTTCGCCGCCCGCTGGGTCGCGTTGAAGGCGGAGACGAGGTTGATCTCCAGCACCTTCCGGAATGTCGCGAGGTCGTAGTCGAGGAAGTCGCCCGGCTCCGCCACGCCGGCGTTGTTCACCAGCACCGAGACCGGTCCGAGTTCCTGCGCGACGGTGTCGAACAGGGCCGCGACCTGCGCTTCGCCGGTCATGTCGCAGGGCAGGCCGACGGCGCCGCGTCCGAGCTTCGTCGCCGCCGCATGGACGCTGTCCTTCTGGATGTCGGCGAGCACCACGGTGTACCCGTCCTCCGCCAGCGCCTCGCCGCAGGCATAGCCGATGCCCTGCGCCCCGCCGGTCACGACGGCAATCCTGTTCTCGCTCATTCCGGCACGTCCTTTCACCGATCCGCTTCTGTCGGGCCGCAGCATAGACCCGGCGGCGTCCGGGTCCAGCCTAGAGCGACAGCATGATCTGGTGCGCCGCGAGCGCCCCGGCATAGAGCGGCGCGCGCAACCGGGCGCCGCGGTCGGGCGCGGGCGGGGACAGGGGCAGGGGAAGACACGCATCGTCCCGCCCGCTGAGAAGGCCCGCGATCGCCTCGCCCAGGATCGTGCCGGTGGTGATGCCGCGGCCGTTGTACCCGGTCGGCGCGTAGAGACCTTCGGCGAGGTGGAGGATGCGCGGTAGCTTGTCTGGCGTCAGCGCGATCCGCCCGTGCCAGGCCTGCGCGAACCGGACCGGTCCGAGCCGGGGATAGAGCCGTTCGAGCTGCCGCGCCGCCCATCGCCGCGTCAGGCCACCGCGGGCGGGGCCGATCACCCGGCCCATCGACCCGATCACGATCCGTCCCGCCGCGTCGCGTCTGACGGAGATCATGACCTGCCCGTTGGTCCAGAGCCCCTGGCCCTCCGGCAGGATCCCCGCCGCCGCATCGCCTAGCGGCGCGGTCGCGACCTGCATGTAATCGATCGGGGTGTAGGCCTGCGCGAGACCCGGCCAGAGCCCGTCGGTATAGGCGTTGGTCGCCAGCACAACCTGCGCCGCGCGAACCTCGCCCGTCCGGGTCGAAAGCCGCCAGTCGCTGGCATCGCGCGTCAGCCGCTCCACCCGGGCCCCGGTGGCGATCCGCGCCCCGGCCCCGCGCGCGGCACGAGCGAGCCCTCGGGCATAGGCCATCGGCTGCACCGTGCCCGCGCGGTGGTCGAGCAGGGCGCCGGCGAACGCGTCGGATCCGGTCAGCCGCGCGGTTTCCCCGGCGTCCTTGATCTCCACCGGCGCGCCGAGCGCGTTCCAGTCCGACCAGCGCTCCTCCAGGTCGGCGAGCCCGTTCACGCTCGTCGCGCAATGCAGCGTTCCCGTGCGGGTGGCGTTGCAGCGGATCTGGTGGGTTTCGATCAGGTTGAACACGCGGGCGGGGGCCGATCCGAACCGGTCGAGCAGCCGCGCGGCCGCCGCCTCGCCGATCTTCGCGCGCAGAGCGGCGGGCGCCATCCAGATCCCGGCGTTGACGAGGCCGACATTCCGCCCCGACCCGCCGAAGCCGATCTTCTCGGCCTCCAGAACGATGCAGTCCATCCCGGCCTCGGCGGCGAACAGAGCCGTCGAGAGTCCGGTATACCCGCCGCCCACGATCGCGAGATCGTATCGCCCCGAAACCGGGTCGTTCACGGCCGGGGGCGGTTCCTCGGCCGACACGTCCCAGAGCGACACGGAATGTGTCCCCGTCATCCTGTCCCCCCATCTCGGGCGGAGTTGAGCCTATCGGCGGCCGTCTTGTCCAGCGGAACCGCTCCAGTGCGCGGACCTGCCGTCAAGTTCTTGTGATCGCCGGGTGGCCGGGTCCGGCGCCGCAACCTCTGGCCACCACGGGATTTTTCGGGGAAACTCCGGCCGACTGGACATGACCGGGGGACAGGGCATGAAGATCAGGGCGGCAGCGGCGGCAACCTGCGTGGTGCTGGCACTCGCAGGGGCGGCCCGGGCTGATACCGCGGATGGCGACGCGCTCATCGGCCGGGACTGGGATGCCATCGTCGAGACCGCGCGGGGCGGAGAGGTCAACTTCTTTCTCTGGGGCGGGTCGGACACGATCAACCGCTACGTCTCGGACTACCTCGGCGGGGTTCTTGCAGAAGAATACGACATCACCCTCAACCGCGTCGGGCTGACCGACACCGTCGAGGCGGTGAACATCGTCAATGGCGAGGTCGAGGCAGGCGTGACCGACGCGGGTTCGGTCGACCTGGTCTGGATCAACGGCGAGAACTTCCGGACCATGCGGCAGGGCGACCTGGCCTGGTGCGGCTACACCGCGACCCTGCCGAACGACGCGCTCGTGGACTGGTCGAACCCCGCCGTGGCGAACGATTTCGGCGTCCCCGTCGACGGCTGCGAGGTGCCGTGGAACCGCGCGCAATTCGCCTTCGCCCATGACAGCGCGACCCTGCCGGAACCGCCGCGCGACATGGGCGCGCTACTCGACTGGATCCGCGCGAACCCGGGGCAGTTCACCTATCCCGCGCCCCCCGATTTCAACGGCTCGGTCTTCGTGCGCCACGTCTTCTACCACGTCGCGGGCGGGGCCGACCGGCTGCTCGGGCCGTTCGACCAGGCGCTCTACGACGAGATCGCGCCGCAGGTCTGGACGCTCCTGAACGACCTCGAACCGTCGCTCTGGCGCGAGGGCCGGACCTACCCGACCGCGATCACGCAACTCGACCAGATGTTCGCGAACGGCGAGGTCGCGTTCACCTTCAACTACGATCCCGCACAGTTCGGCCTTGCCGTCGACGCCGGCATCTACCCCGACAGCGTCCGGTCCTACGGGCTGACGGACGGCACGATCGGGAACACGAACTACACGCTGATCCCGGTCAACTCGCCCAACAAGGCGGCGGCGCTCGTGCTTCAGAACCTCATCCTCTCCGCCGAGGCGCAGCTTGAAAAGGCACGGCCCGAGGTCTGGGGCGCGACACCGGGGATCGAGATTTCCCGTGCCGCGCCCGGCATCCGCGAGGCCTTCGCGGACCTGCCGAGTCACCCGTCGGTCGTGCCCTACGACGAGCTTGCCGCCGCCGCGCTGCCGGAGTTGCAGGCCGAGTGGATCGCCGCGATCGAGGCCGGCTGGATCGAGAACGTGGGTCGCTAGGACCCGATGCGCGCGGCCCGGCCCTGGCTCCTGCTTCTGCCCGCGCTCGTCGTGCTCGGCGGCCTGTTCCTTGGCGGGATCGCGATGGCGGTCGCTCGCAGCCTCGGGATCACCCCGACCTCCGGCCTGTCCGGGTTCACGCTCGATGCCTACCGCGCCGTCCTGTCCGACCAAGACATCGGCCTGTCGCTCGCCCTGTCGCTCTGGATCGCGGGCGCCTCCACCGCGCTTTCGGCACTGCTGGCGGTCCCGGCCGCGCTGGCCCTGCGCCGGGTGGCGCGGGGGCCGGTGACGTTCCTGTTCCAGCTCAACCTCACCATCCCGCACCTCGTCGGTGCCATCGGCATCCTCTACCTGTTCTCCCAATCCGGCAGCTTCGCCCGGCTCGCCCATGCCTTCGGGGCCATCGAGCGGCCGGGCGAGTTTCCCGCGCTGGTCCATGACCCGGCGGCCATCGGCATCCTGTTGACCTACGTCTGGAAGGAATTGCCGTTCCTCGGCCTCGTCGTTCTGGCGCAGCTCCAGTCGCTCGACCGGGATTTCGAGGCCGTCGCGCGCAGTCTCGGCGCCTCCGCGTGGCAGCGGTTCCGGCACGTGACCTTGCCTATGATCGCCCCGGGTCTCGTCGCCGCCTCCGCGCTCGTATTCGCCTTCACGTTCGGGGCATACGAGGTGCCTGCGCTGCTGGGGCAGAACCACCCGCAGGCGCTGCCGGTGCTGGCGTGGCGGGCCTTCACCGATGTCGATCTCGATGCGCGGCCCGAGGCTATGGCGCTGTCCGTCCTGATCGCGCTCGTGTCGGCCGGCCTCCTCTGGCTTTACCTCCGGGCGTTCCGGGCCGCGCCGCGATGAGTCGCCTCCCGGGCCCCTTCCTCGCGCTGCTGCTTGTCGCGCTCTTGCTGCCGCTGGTGCCGCTCGCCACATGGTCCGTCGCGCATGGCTGGCGGTTTCCCGACCTGCTGCCTCGGGATTGGAGCCTCGACGCCTGGGCCTACGCGCTGTCGCCGACCGCGGGCGTCCTGCGCGGGCTCGGCCTGACCGCTGCCATCGCCGGGGCAGCGACGGCGGGGTCGCTCGTCATCGGCCTGCCCGCGGGCCGTGCACTCGGGCTCTACCGGTTCCGGGGCCGGGCGGCGGTCGAGATCCTCGTGCTCGCACCCGTCCTCACCCCCGGTATCGCGGCGGTCTTCGGACTGCACGCGTTGTTCCTGCCGCTCGGGCTGACCAACACCGTGGCGGGCGTCGCACTCGCGCACCTGATCCCGGTGCTGCCCTACACGATCCTGGTGCTGTCCGGCGTATTCGCAGGCTACGACACCCGCGCCGAGTACCAGGCGCGCAGCCTCGGCGCGAGCCCGTTCCAGGTTCTCCGCCATGTCACCTGGCCCGCGATCCGGCCCGGCGTGATCGTCGCCGCGCTCTTTGCCTTTCTTGTGTCGTGGAGCCAGTACCTGCTGACGCTGGTGATCGGGGGCGGGCGGGTGCAGACGCTGCCGTTGCAGTTGTTCGCCTTCGCGGGCGCGGGGCGGGCCGACGTGACCGGGGCCATCGCGGTCGTCTACGTCCTGCCGGGCATCCTCGTCCTGGTGCTTACCTCTCGGCGCCTCACCGGGCGGTCCGCGGCGCTGGCCGGGTTCGGGCGATGACGGCAGTCGCGCTGTCGAACGTGTCGTTCCGCTATCCCGGCGCGGGGGCCGCGGCGCTCGAAGCGGTTTCGCTGTCGCTGCCCGCGGGCGGACTCGCCGCGATCCTCGGTCCTTCGGGATGCGGCAAGACCACGCTACTGCGGCTCGTGTCGGGCCTGCTTGCCCCCGCCGAAGGCGAGATCAGCTTCGACGGGATGCCGGTCACCGCGACCCCGGCGGAGAAGCGCGGCGCGGCGATGGTGTTCCAGGATGCGCTCCTCTTCCCACACCTGACGGCCGCGGAGAACGTCGGGTTCGGGCTGAGGATGCGGCACGTTCCGAGGTCGGAGATCGCGGCGCGCACCGCTGCCATGCTCGATCTCGTCCACCTTCCGGATCTTGGAAACCGGAAGCCGTCGGAACTGTCCGGCGGCCAGCAGGCACGGGTCGCGCTGGCGCGCGCGCTGATCGTGGAGCCGCGCGTGCTACTGCTGGACGAGCCGCTCGCGAACCTCGATCCGCACCTGCGCGACGAGATGCGCGGGCTGATCGCGGACGTGCAGGCCCGCACCGGGATCACGACGATCCTCGTCACCCACGACCGCGAGGAGGCGGCTGCCTTGGCGGACACCATCGCGGTGATGATCGACGGGCGGTTGCGACAGGTCGCGGCGCCGGAGAAGCTGTTCGCCCGCCCCGCGGAAGCCGGCGTCGCGCGCTTCCTGGGCGCGCGGAACGTCGTCGCCGGGCGGGCGGAGGAGGGGCGTTTCCACTCGCCCCTCGGCCCCCTGGTCCTTCCGGCGGACGCGCCGCCGGGCGCGGGGCTCCTGACGATCCGGCCGGAACGCATCCGCCCCGGTCCGGGTGCGAATGCCCGTACCGCGACGGTCGCCGCGATCCGCTTTCTGGGCGCCTCGGTCTCGGTCGACCTGCTGGTCGGCGATGTGGCGCTGTCGGCGCTCTGGCCGCCGGACCTTGCGGCATCCCTCTCGCCCGGGGCGGAGGTGCGGATCGCCCTGCCGCCCGAGGCGCTGTGGGTGGTGGCTCAGTAGGGGTTCTTCGCGGTCCGGTCGGAGGACAGCGACGACTGCCGCCGTTCCACCAGCAGTTCGATCGCGTCGGCGAGGTGGACTTCCTCGATGTGGTCGTCGCCGCGGTCCACGCGGATCCGGTGCGCCTCGATCATCACGTCGGCATGTCGGCAGCCTTCGGGCGGCTCGAACCGGTAGCAGGCAAGCTCGATCAGGAGCCCGAGGGGATCCTTGAAATAGATCGAATCCATGAAACCGCGGTCCTTCGGCCCGGAATGGTCGATCCCGCGCGCTTCCAGCCGCCGCGCAACCTGCGAGAACGTCGCGTGGCTGACGTTGAACGCGATGTGATGGACGCAGCCTGGATCGGTCGGCGTGCGCCGCGGATCGGGCTTGCGATCCTCGCTGGTGAAGATGGTGATCAGCCGCCCGTCGCCCGGATCGAAGTAGAGATGCCCCTGTTCCGGCGCATCGAGGTTGGGCTGTTCGAAGATGAACGGCATTCCGAGCAGCCCCTCCCAGAAATCGATGGACGTCTGGCGGTCCGCGCCGACCAGCGTGATGTGGTGAACGCCCTGCGCCTGGAGTTTCCGCGCCGTGTCGTCGGTAGCCATTCCGTCCTCCCCCGGGTTGCCTGCTGCGATCGATCCTAGCCCGATTCCACGTCCTCGCCATCGAGGTCGAGCGCCCGAGCCGCGAGGGCATTGAACGCCGCGCGGTCGTCCTCGTCGAGCCCGTCGAGGATCTCGTCCTGGAACGCGGCGACGACGGGCAGGAACTGCCGGTGCAGCGCCTCGCCCTCGGGCGTCAGGTCCAGAACGCGGGCGCGGCGATCCTCGGGCTTCACGCGCCGCGCGACGAGGCCCTTCTGCAGGAGCCGCTCGATCACTCCGCCGATGGTGGCGCGGTCATAGGCGATCAGTTCCGCCACCCCGGCCTGGTCGATACCCGGCCGGGCGCAGATCGCCTGCATCGCCGCGAACTGCACCGGGGTCAGGTCGACGCCGGCGGCCCGCGCATGGCGCTGGAACACCTGGGCGGAACGCTGGTGCAGCCGCCGG
Source organism: Rhodobacterales bacterium HKCCE2091 (assembly GCA_015689685.1). GTDB lineage: Bacteria > Pseudomonadota > Alphaproteobacteria > Rhodobacterales > Rhodobacteraceae > HKCCE3408. Next base: position 201,906 of record WVSL01000005.1, read on the forward strand.
ATCAGGTGACCGGCCATTCCGGAAATCGCGAGTGGGGCGGCGTCGTCGGACATGCGGGCGATCCTATTCGCGGCCGATTGGTAAGTATACTTATTTTTATGTTGGCGCGGGTTCTGAAAAGTAGTATGCATACACACCATTTGATCCGGGGAGGAGATAAGATGCAGTTTCATCTCGACGGCGTGCGCCTTGGCGATCCGGTGCTTCTGCCCGAGCGGGACCTGGAAGCGGGCGAGGACGTGGATGTGATCGTGGTCGGTTCGGGGCCGACCGGCCTGACCCTCGCCACGCAGCTCTGCGCCTTTCCGGGCCTCACCGTGCGGGTGCTCGAACGCAAGCCCGGCCCGCTGGAAATCGGGCAGGCCGACGGGATCGCGGTGCGGACGATGGAGATGTTCCAGGCATTCGGCTTCGCCGACCGCGTCGCGCGAGAGGCCTATTGGGTCAGCGAAACCGCGTTCTGGCGGCCGGATCCGGCGGATCCTGCCCGGATCACCCGAACCGGCCGGATCGACGACGTGGAGGAGGGGCTGTCCGAGTTCCCGCACGTCATCCTGAACCAGGCGCGGGTCCATGACTTCTACCTGGAAAAGATGGCGAAATCGCCGTCGCGGCTCGTCCCCGACTACGATTGCGCCGTGACCGGGATCACCGTCGACCGCGGGGCGGAGTACCCCGTGACGGTCGATTGCGAGCAGGGCGGGCAGCCCCGGCGGTTCCGCGCGCGCTACGTCGTCGGATGCGACGGGGCGCGATCGGTCGTACGGCGCGAGATCGGGCGCGAGCTGAAAGGGGACAGTGCCAACCAGGCATGGGGCGTGATGGACGTGCTCTGCGTCACCGACTTTCCCGACATCCGGCTGAAATGCGCGATCCATTCCGCGGGCGAGGGCAGCCTGCTCATCATCCCGCGCGAAGGCGGGTACATGGTCCGGATGTATATCGAGATGGACAAGCTCCGCGAAGGCGAGCGGGTCGCGGGGCGAAACCTGACCGTCGACCAGCTCATCGCCGCGGCGGGCCGGATCTTCGCACCCTACACCCTGGACGTGAAGGAGGTCGCGTGGTGGTCCGTCTACGAGATCGGCCAGCGCCTGACCGACGCGTTCCACGACGATGACAACGACCCGCGCGTGTTCATCGCGGGCGATGCCTGCCACACCCATAGCCCCAAGGCGGGGCAGGGGATGAACATGTCGATGCAGGACGCCTTCAACCTCGGCTGGAAGCTCGCCCATGTCCTGACCGGACGCGCCGCGCCCGACCTGCTCCGGTCCTACTCGGCCGAGCGGCAGGTGGTGGCGCAGCAGCTCATCGACTTCGACAGGGACATGGCGCGGCTGATCTCCGCCAAGCCGCGCATGACGCCGGACGGCGAGGGGGCGGATCCGGACGAGTTCCAGCGCTACTTCCAGCAGCAGGGGCGGTTCACCGCCGGGACGGCGATCACCTACGGCCCCTCCGACCTGACCGGCGGAACCGGGCACCAGGCGCTGGCATCGGGGTTCGAGGTCGGCACCCGGTTCCATTCCGCGCCGGTGATCCGGCTCGGCGACGCGAAGCCGATGCATCTTGGCCATGCCTTCGAAGCCGACGGCCGTTGGCGCCTGCTCGCCTTCGAGGACACGGGCGGGGAGGGGCTGGACGCGCTCTGCCGCTGGCTTTCCGACGACTCGGATTCGCCGCTGCGGATTCATACGCCCGACGATGCCGACCCGGACGCGGTGATCGACCTGCGGGCGGTCCTGCGGACGCCGCACCGGGACGTCGACCTCGGCACGCTTCCCCCGGCCCTCATGCCGCGGAAGGGCCGCTACGGTCTCGTCGACTACGAAAAGGTGTTCTGCCCGGATCCCCGCGCCGACATCTTCGCGATGCGCGGCATCGGCGCCTCGGGCGCGGCCGTCATCCTGCGGCCCGACGCGTATGTCGCCCATGTCCTGCCGCTCGGCGATCACGCGGGCATCGCGGCAGCCTTCGCGAAGGTCCTGCGTCCGGCTTGACAGGCGCTGCGGGGACGGGTCTGTCCGGGGACGATCCGCCCTGACCGAAAGGCCCCCCCGATGCCCGTATCCGAGGCCAGTATCGCCGCGCTGATCGACGGCGTGCGAGAAACCGCGCGCCGCGAGATCATGCCGCGATTCCGCAATCTCGACGCCGCCGAGATCGGCACCAAGTCCGCGCCGGACGACCTCGTGACCGTCGCGGACCAGGCGTCGGAGGCGGCCATCACGGACATCGCGCGCCGGATCTTCCCCGGCGTCGAGGTGGTCGGCGAGGAGGCGGTGGCGGAAAATCCCGCGCTGCTTGACCGGATCGAGGGGGCGGAGACCTGCGTCATCGTCGACCCGATCGACGGCACGCTCAACTTCGTCGAGGGCATCTCGGTCTTCGGCGTCATCGTCGCGGTGGTGGAGCGGGGCGAGACGCAGTTCGGCCTGCTCTACGACCCGGTGAACGACGACTGGGTCGCGGGCGCGAAGGGGCAGGGGGCGTGGTTCGGGCGGCCGGACGGCACGCGGCGACCGCTTCGCACCCGCGCGGCGCCGGTTCCGGCGGCCGCGACCGGGCTCCTCGGCCTGCGGCTCTATGCACCGGAATACCGCGGACGGCTCATGGACGCCTATTCCGGGTTCCGCCTCGTGCGGGCGCTCGGCGCCTCCTGCCACGACTACCGGCAGGTGGCGATGGGACAGACCGACTTCGCGGTTTCGGCGGGGATGAAGCCCTGGGACCACGCGGCTGGCGTGCTGATCCTGGAAGAGGCGGGGGGCGCGGTGCAGGTCGGGGAGGGCGGCCGCTACGCGCCGCACCTGAGCGAGGGGCCGATCCTCGCGACCGGGGATGCCACGCTGCTTCCGGCCATCGCGGCGGCGCAGGCCGTGGTACCGGGCAGCCGCGTGGGCTAAGCCGCCGGGTCAGGCGAACAGGAAATCGTCGCCGTCGAGCGCCGTCCGGTCGCCTGCCTCGATGCCGAGCAGCAGGAGCGACGATCCGCCGTGGGCGACCGTGATGTCGTAGCGGCCCGTCCCCGCGTTCAGGACCTCGGTCACCGCCAGGTCGCCGAAGCCGCCCGCGCCCCAGGTCGCGATGTCGAGCAGGTCCGCACCGACCTCGAAATCCGTGACCGTGTCCTCCGCGCCACCAGCCTCGAAGACGAAGCGATCCGCACCGCCGCCGCCGGTCAGCGTGTCGGCCCCGCCGCGCCCCGCGATCACGTCGTCGCCGCTCGCGCCGATGATCCAGTTCGCGTTGCCGTCGCCCGACAGGGTGTCGGCATGGTTGCTGCCCTGGAGATCCTCGATGCTAAAATAGCGGTCGCCCGTGGCCTCGCCGCTATTGGCGCTGCTGTCGGCCAGGTCGGCCGTCACGCCCTGGGTCGCGGTCCAGTAGGCGACCCGGTCGCGCCCCGCGCCGCCGTCGAGCCGGTCGCCGCCCCACCCGCCGAGAAGGATGTCGTCGCCGTCCTGCCCCCAGAGCCCGTCGGCCCCGCCGCGCCCGTGCAGGACATCGTTCCCGGCACCGCCCCAGACGCGGTTGGCGGCGTTGTCCCCGCGCAGGTCGTCGCCGAGGCCCGATCCCTGCAGGTCCTCGATGTCGCGGTAGCGGTCGCCCGCGGCCTCGCCCGTGTTCGCGGATTCGACCATCAGGTCGGCGGTGACCGGGGCGATGGCCGACCAGTACGCGGCCCGGTCGCGGCCGGCACCACCGTCCAGGAGGTCGCCGCCCACGCCGCCGACGAGGATGTCGTCGCCGTCCTGCCCCCAGAGTCCGTCGGCCCCGGCACGTCCGTAGATCACGTCGCTGCCCGCGCCGCCCCAGATCCGGTTGCCGCCGTGGTTGCCGCGCAGGTCGTCGCCGTGGGCGGAGCCCTGCAGGTCCTCGATGCTGGCATAGCTGTCGCCGTAGGCTTCCCCGGTGCTGATGCCGCGGAAGATCAGGTCGGCGAGGACGCCGGTTTCGGCCATCCAGTAGGACGCCCGGTCGATCCCGGCGCCGCCGTCGATTCGGTCGCTGCCCGCGCCGCCGACGAGGATGTCGTCGCCGTCCTCGCCTTCCAGGACGTCGTTGCCGCCGCGCCCGTAGATGACGTCCGCGCCGTCGCCGCCGTGAAGCCAGTTCTCGCTGTCGCTGCCGCGCAATTCGTCGTCGAAGCCGCTGCCGATCAGGCCCTCGATCCCGACATAGACGTCCATCGCCGCGCCAAGCGCGTTCTGGCCCTGGTAGGCGAGGTCGGCGAGCACGCCCGCGGCCTCTTCGGAATAAGCGGCGTAGTCGATCCCGATCCCGCCTTCGAGCCGGTCGGACCCGGCGCCGCCGTGCAAGGTGTCGTCGCCGCTGCCGCCGCTCAGCGTATCGTTGCCCGTGTTGCCGCGAAGCGTGTTGCCCGCGCCGTTGCCGATCACGCTGTCGTTGCCCGAGCCGGCGGCGTAATCCTCGATCACGGTTCCGCGGGCGATCACGAGGTTCCCGGTCAGCCCGTAAACCGACGAGATCGACTCCGCCGTCAGGCGCACGGACTGCGCCTGCGTATCGTTCGAGAAGTCGATCAGGTCGTGCCCGCCGACATCGTAGATCGTCATGGCGGAGCCGGGATTGCCGTCGAGGTAGTCCATCGGGTCGCTGCCGCCCGAGACCGCGTCGAAGAACAGCCCGAGATAGCCGCCGAAGGCACCAAGGCTCGATCCCGCGTAAGTATCGGACCAGCTGTGGCCGACACCGTAGACCGTCGCCCCCGCGGTCGGCGACGTGGTGGCGTCGGGGGTGCCGTAAAGGGACTGCAGCGCGACGATGTCGACGGCCATCGGCGTGACCGGGTAAGCGAGGCTGGCCGAGACCGAGGTGTTCTCGGACTGGCTGAAGTAGGACATCACCGAAAGCTGGTAGCTGTCGTTCGCGAAGGTCGCGTCGGACGGGTAGCTCGCCGCGCCGTTGTAGCTGCCCTGGTGACCGAGCCCGAGCGCGTGGCCGATTTCGTGGATGTAGGTGAGGAAGGTGTAGTCGTCGAGCTGTGTGCCGTAGCTCGACAGCCAGCCGGAGTTGACGTTGACATAGGCGCTGGTCGACTGCCCGCCGTAGCCGGAATAGCCCGCGAAGGCGCCGGACTGGTCGTCGGTGAAGTCGATCACGGCCTCGTATGCGGTGGCGACCACGTCGAACCGCAGGTCCGCGACCGCCTCGATCGCCTGCAACGCCCACATCGCGAGCCGCTGCCCGGCCTGGGTCAGGTCGCCGAGGTGAACGCTGATCGGCTCGGCATTGGCGAAGCTGTGGCTGGTCCCGCCCCAGTAACCGTGGGTCAGGAAGGTCGCCATCTGGTCGAGCGTGCCGCTGTCGATGCCGCCGTCGTCGATGGCGGCGGTGAGTATGTAGTCACCGGTATAGGCGTCGTCCCACGCGCCGATGTCGAGGTAGTAGGTGCCGGTCGCGGCCGCGGTATAGGTCATCAGCGCGTTCCGCCCCGGCCCGCTGTCGTCGTCCTCCGCGATCAGGCGGCCGTTGCCGTCGCGCAGCCGCAGGATCGGGTCGATCAGCGCGGCGGCGCCGGTCCCGTCGGCGGCGATGTCGTAGGTCTGGCCCTCGACCAGGTGGATCGCCACCCAGTCCCGGTCGCCGATGTGACCGATCCCGCCGAGAAACGCGTCACCCGCCGCCATGCCGTAGACCGTGCCGGTATCGCCCGCCGCGTCGGCACCCGCGACCTCGGTAATGGTCGCGCCGGCGGCCTCGGCGTTCGGGCATTCGTCGGCGGGGGCGCCGAGGGACTGGCAGATCTCACACATGGCAGGGAACCGGGGTCATGGTCGTCGCAGGTGCAAGAGTGCCGCGCCGCCGCGGGCCGCCGGTTGGCCGGATTGGGGCCGCCGCGGGGCAAGAGGGCTTAATTTTCGATGAAGTCCGCGCGCGCCGCTTGGGTGCGGGGCGTCACTCGGCGGCGGTGGCCAGCGCCTTGCCGATCAGCGGCGACCGCCGCAGCGTCGCGGCGGGATATGCGGGGTCGTCGCGCACCCGCAGGAGCGAGAAGTCCGGCTCCAGCCGGCGCAGCATGGCCAGCGTCCGCTCCGCCTGGGCATGGCGGCCGGCGGCGCGGTGCAGCACGTAGAGATGCCGCATCGGCGCGCGGAACGCGGGGGCGCGGGCATAGGCGGCCTGGTAGTGCGACCCTGCCTCGTCGTAGCGGCCAAGCGCCATCGCGGCGAGACCTGCGAGCGCCTGCCACCAGGGCTGGAAGCTCGACCGGGCGGCGATCCGGGCGCCCGTGCGCGCGGAGGCCAGGGCCTCCTCCAGCCGGCCCGCGCGAAGATGCGCGCCGGAGATTGCGGCATGGCTGAACGCGTTGTGGGGGCTGGCGGCCAGCGCGCCCTCCGCCAGCGCGGTGCCGAGTTCCGGGTCGCCGTCCAGCATCACCCGGATCTGCGACACGAGCGCGAGCACCAGCGGGTTGCTGTCGCCGAACTCCATCGCGCGCCGGGCGTATTCGTCGGCCTCGTCCGCGAGCCGTTGCCAGTCGCCGCCGGTGCGCTCCACCGCCGCGATCTGGCAGAGCTGCGCGCGCCAGGCATAGGCGCGGGAATTGGGTGCGGCGTCGATCACCTCGGACAGGATCTTATCGGCTTCCGCCACCCGGGTCCGGTCGAAGGTGAACATCGCCCGCATGGCCTGGGCCATCCTCGCGTCGACCCAGACCATCTCCGCGCCCTGCTGGCGCGGCAGGCGGGCGGCGGCATCGACGGCGGCATCGGCGGCCTGGAACACGATCTGCGGGAACTCGTCCGAGGTCAGGCTTTCGGCGGCGTCGCCCGACAGCATCATGCCGCGCGACCAGTAGACCTTGCCCGACTGGCTGTCGCTCAGCGCGACGCGGACGTGGCTCTGGCCGGGGGCGGGCAGGCAATGGACGGCGATGGTGAACCCGCGTTCGGGCAGGGTGATCTCGGTGCCGTTCTCGCCCGCGGCGAAGATCTCCACCGCGGCGAATTCCGACACCAGCCCGCCGATCGCGTCCGCGATGGCGTGGCCGAGGAACCCCGCGGGCGTCGCCGCGTCCATCCCGGGGGCGAGGATCAGGGGCAGCGCGCCGCCGGATCCGGACAGTAGCATCCCGGGCGCGCTGACAGCGCTGGTCGTCTCGGTGCGGTGGCGCAGTTCGACCCCGCCGCGGATCGCGCGTTCCTGCCGTAGCCAGTCCTCGAAGGCCGGGTCCATGATGTCGAAGCCTTCAAGGAAATCGCGGCCCTGCGCCTGCGCCTCCGCGTCGGCCTCGGTATCGGTCTCGATCCCGCCGATCCAGACCGATTCACGGTCGGCGCCGAGACGGTGCGATTCCGGCCCGAGCGCGCGACGGATCTGCATCAATGCCTGCCGGAGCGACCCCGCGGCCTGTTCCGGACCGCGGTCGGACCAGAGCCGGCTTTCCAGCCAGCGCCGCGCCCGCCGCCGCTCGGGAACCGAGACGAGCATCGCCAGCACCGCCCGCGCCTTGGCTGCGCGCGGCGTGCGGTCGATGCCGCTGGCATCGACAAGCCGGAATGCCCCGACTGTCTGCAGACGCATGTTGTCACCCATCCGAGCCGTCCGCTCGTTCCCGACTATGCCGCCGGTACGCGTGAAATGCACGTGAATCCCGCGCCTTGGCACGAGAAAACCCTTGCCGCAGACCCCTGGTTTCCGCTGTTCTGACAAAGAATTCGGCAGGCGGACGATGGGGGGATGAAAACATGGCCGGTCTGGGCGTTCACGGGGTACACGGCGTGCACGGGGTGCATGGCGTTCACGGGGTTCACGGAGTGCATGGCGTGCACGGGGTCCACGGCGTCCACGCCGAGGGCGGCGAATCCGGCTCGCTCAGTTCCGGCCTGACCTTCACCGCCGAGGCGCTGACCGGCTACTGGGACGGCGGTCCCGCGCCCGCGGGCTACTGGACCGGGGCCTCCACCTTCGGCCCGCCGGCCGACCGGTCGATCGAACTCCGGCGGCTCGACTGCCTCGAACCCGCGGCGCGGATCAACGTGCTCGGCAGCGAGGCGATGGGGCTCTTCGACGTCGCGCCCGACGGGACCGAGATCGCGCTCTATGCCACGCAGGGCGCGGCCGGGACGCGCACCCGGATCCTGTCCCTCGCGCCGCCCGACCTGGCGGCGCTCGGCGAGCAGCTGAAATGGCTGCGCATGGCCGCGGACCTGCGTTCGGACCGGATGAACGAGATCATGATGCAGAAGGGCGACATGCTGTCCTTCTTCGGATCGCAGCAGCACCTGAACCTCTACGGCAAACGCTGGACCGCGATCCTGTTGCACGCGCTTTACATCACCGTCGCGGCGCAGGAACAGCGGATCAAGCATCTCTGCACCGTGCCGCGGCCGATCGACCTTGCCCCGCAGGTGCAACCGATCATCCAGACGCCGGGGCATTCGAGCTACCCGTCCGGCCATGCGACCGAGTCGATGGCCTTCGCGGTGATGCTCGCGGCACTCCGCTACACCGCGGGTCCGGGTGCGGCCCCGGGTGCGCCCGCCTTCCCGGCCTGGTTCATGGGCGAACTGGCCAAGACCGAGGCGCAGCAGGCCGCCGATCCCGGTCCCGACTGGCTGGTGCTGCTCCTGCGCCTCGCGGTCCGGATCGCCGAGAACCGCACCGTCGCGGGCGTGCATTTCCCGGTCGACAGCGCCCACGGCGCGCTCATCGGCATGGCCTGCACGCTCGGCTTCGTCGGACATTGCACGGGGCAGGGCGATCTGCCGACCTTCAATGTCAGCGGCAATACCTGGGTCGACGATTGCGAGGATTTCACCCTCGCGCTCTGGCGCGACGCGATGACCGGCAGCGGAAACCTCAAGCCGACCGGCGCATGGACCCCCGCGCCGAACGCGACCTGGCAGGGGCTGCCCGCGGTGTGGGACGCGGCCCTGAAGGAATGGCAGAACGAGGACGTCTTCGCCTGACGCGAGACAATACCCGAGTTATCCACCGGCCGCCCTGCGCGGCCGGTTTCGTTTCAGGGAAAAGTGGGCGGCGGCGGGAAGGTAGCGGGCGGAGGCAATGTGGATAAGTCGCGCCCGAGGGTGTATGGCCGCTGATCCTTCAGGATGCCGTAGCCGGTAATCGGGTCGCGCTCGGTGGCCGGAGCGACGCTCAGCAGGTCCGACAGCGGTATCTCGGCGGCCGGGATCGGCATGTGCGCATCCGATTGTGCCTTGTAGAGCATCAGGTAGCGCCGCGTCACCGCCGGCGCGGCGACCGAGGTGCCCGACAGCCGCGTCATCGAACCCGAGATCACCCCGCTTCCGAGCCGGCCGTAGAGGTTCGAGCCGTCATCGGCCAGCGCCGTCAGGTTCGGCCCCTCGCTTTCACCGTCGCGTCGCGCGGGGATGCCGTAGATCGTGGCATCGGCCGGGATCCCCTCGGCGGAGTAGAGCGTCGAGACGCGCTTGTCCGGGAACCCGAGAATCGGCTTGACCGATCCGACGAAGACGACGGTCTCGGCGGTCGCCCCGGCATGGGCGACGGCGGTTCCGGCGCGGGTCACCGGCCCGGCGTTCGGCGGGACCGTGGGGCGCGGATCGAAGCTCGAGGTGATCGCCTCGTCGGGCTTGATCCAGTCGCGGGTCTGGAAATCCCAGATGTAGCTCGCGGGCGAGTCGATCCAGCTTTGCCGCCCGAACGGTCGGTACCCGGCCGGCGTGTCGTCCCGCTGGACGAGCGCGGTGACCAGCGTCGGGCCCGCGCCCGTGACCTCGATCTTCCACGCCCCCGCGGGCGCCGCCGGCCCGCCGCGCCGACGATTCGTGGCCGCGGTGGCGAGGAGAATCGCCGTGGTGCGCCCGTCGCCGGGGCTTTCGTCCAGCTTCAGGATCGCGGCGAGCGGGGTGCCGTCCGGCCCGGTCCAGTGCCAGCCCTTCTGCGCGTCGGCCCAGGTGAAGACCCGCGTCGCGGGACCGGCGCGCGGCGGCGTGACCGAGATCGACAGGCCCGCGGTGTCGGCCTCTTCGACGCGGAGCTCGATGAAGCTCGACGTGAAGTCCTCGGGCTGCACGCACCATTCGAAACGCATCGGCGCATCCGCCGTCACCTTCGCCCGCGCCGCGAGCTTCTCGCGGTGGGAGTTTCCGTAGGCGCAGACCACGCGCAGGTCGCAATCCGTCATCACCCGGTAGGCCCGGACCTCGTAATCGAGCCAGCTGGCAAGGAACCCGGTCTTGTCGCCCGGCCCGGCCAGCGAACCGAGGCTCAGGTTCGCAACCACCGGCCCGGCGCCCGCCTTCTGGTTCAACTTGAGCGCCTGCAGGATCGACCAGCGCAGCCCCTGTACGACGAAACGGCCGTTCAGCCGGCCGGACGTGTCGGCGACCGCGGAGGGCGGAAGCTGGACCGCGAAGATCGGCACGTTGGGTTCGCCGCCAAGCGCGATGTCCATGACATGGGCGCCGTGGCTGATGCGGAAATCGGTGCTCGCGCGGGCGGTTATGGGCAGAAGCTTCAGGTTCGTCTCGCGGTAGACCTGGCGTTCGTCCTGCTCGGCGAAGGCCGCGTTGATCTTATTCTTGCGGATGACGAGGCCGACCTCCTCCTCGCCGGGGACGGGGTGGGGCATCCGGTCCGACTGCAGCCAGACCGCCTCGATCGCGGTGCTGCCGCCCTTGCGGAAGATGGCGTTCAGGAACGGGATACCGTCGTCGATCACCACCGCGACCGGCGGCTGCAAGGCGGTGCCCTTCGGCAACCGCGAGGTCGGGTCGGGGTCGGGCAGGTGGCTGGCGGCGTCCCGCGGCATCGGCGCGCCGACATGAAGAAGCGTGACCAAGGGATGCGCCTCGATCGCCGGGATGTCGCCGCGTCGCGCATATCCGACGAGCCGGAAAACCCAGGTTTCGATCAGCCCGGCCCGCAGCACGGCGCGGAACTCGGTCAGCAGCCGGTCGGCCTCGTGCTCCGCGAGGATCAGCCCGCCGGTGCGGAGGCTCGTCAGGGCCGCGCGCGCGGCCGAGCCCTCGGTATCCCCCTGGTCGCCGCCGATCGAGACGGCGAGGAACAGGGGCACCGTCTGGTCGTCGGCGCCGGGCCCGGCCTCCGCGGCTTCCCAATCGGCATAGGCGCGGCCCGTGCCGCCCGATTCCACCCATTCCGTCATCCCGACCTCCCAAGGCCCCCGAACTGCACCGAGAGTGGCATGGGCGCGCCGTTCCGCAAACGCGATCCTGCGGGATTCGCGGTCTTTTCACGCGAATTTTCCCCGATGCAGGCGCGATATTCACGCTGCGATGGCGGGGACCGCGGAAGCTTGAAGGGACAGGCGGAGCGTGTGCTGGCCCGCCCAAGATGGGGAGAAGCGAAAGATGTCGATACATTCCGATCTGAACTTCCAGACCGACGGCCCGGTTCTCGACCCGGCCTCGGTGAACGGCGATCTCTGCCCGGCACGGAGCGCGATCAACGCCGCGCTGATCGGGCTTCCGAGCGGGTATTTCGGCGGCCAGTCGACGCCGCCGCAGTCGCTCGGGTTCGCCAAGATGCTGGAGACCGCCGATCTCGGTCCCTTCACCGCGACCGGCCTTGCACCCGCGATCCGGGCCCTCCGCGCGATCGTGACCGATATCTCGCTTGAAACGCCGGACCTCTACGACCGGATCGGCTGCACCGAGATGCTCGGCTGCCGGAAGGTGCGCGGCTCGCATTCGGTGATCTCCAACCACTCCTGGGGCATCGCCATCGACCTGACCATCGACGGGCTGGCCGAGACGGACGGGTCCGACGAGGTGATGGACGCGCTCCTGCGTCTCTGGCCGATCTTCAACCGCCACGGGTTCTACTGGGGCTATGCCTTCGGCCTCGCCGACGCGCTGCATTTCGAGGCCTCGGACCAGCTCGTCCGGTCCTGGGCCGAAGCAGGCGCCTTCGGCGGCGGCGCGACGGACGTGGTACTGCCGCGGGCGCTCTCGATCGGCGACCGCGGGCCTGAAGTACTGCGGCTGCAACAGGCGCTCAACCAGGTGTTGAAACCGCTCGCCGTGACCGAGGACGGCATGTTCGGGCCGGATACGAGGATGGCGGTTTTCGCGGTCCAGAAACAGGCGGGTCTCCCGCCGACGGGTGCCGCGCCGAAGCCGGTGCTCGCAGCGCTCGGCCTGATCTGATGGTGATGCAGATGTCCGCGATCGACCTCGAAACCCTGCCCGGGGCCGGCGGCGATCTCGCCGCGCGCCACTACGACCGCGGCGCTCCGGACCTGCTCGACCGCTGGACTCCTGTCGCGGACTGGGTCTGGGCCCAGTCGGCGGCGGGCCTGCTTCTCGAACCCCGCATCGCGGGCGGCGCCCCTGGTCCACGGGCAGCCGGCCGCGACGCCGGCGGGCAAGAGCTCGCCGGCGCCGATTTCGCCCGCCGCGATCACCTCAACCTCTCCTCCCACGAGCAGGTGATCGCGGCGGCGAAAGAGGCGCTGCTCCGCTACGGCCCGCAGGCCGCGGGGCCGGGGGCGGCGACCGGGCTGACGGCGCTGACGCTGGCGCTCGAAACCCGGATCGCGGAATACCTGTCCCTGTCGCAGGCCGTGGTCTTTCCCGACGGCTGGTCGGCGGCGGTCGCCTCGATGCGCGCGCTTCTGCGGCGGGGCGACCGGGTCCTGATGGCGCGTTCGGCCCCGGCGGGCTTTTCAGACGGGGCGGTGCTGGCGCGGGCGGCGGCCGTCCGGCTGGACGCGATGACGCCCGAGGCGGTCGGCGCCGCGCTTGACGCGCAGCGCGCGCGCGCGCCGGGCGCAGGGCTGCTGGTCGCGGTCGAGGCGGCGGACGATGGAACCGGCGTGGAAACCGACCTCGCCGCGTTGCAGGCGGTGTGCAACCGGCACCGGGCGACGCTGATGGCCGACGTGACCCGCGACCTCGGCCTTCTCGGCGCGTCGGGCCGCGGCCTCGCGGAGGCGCAATCCATGCTCGGTGCGGTCGATGTCATGACCGGCAGCCTCGCGCCGGTCTTCGCCGCCTCCGCCGGGTTTGCCGCGTCGGGGCATGGCGCGTTCAAGGATGCCCTCCGCCAGGGCGGCGGGCCGCAGGCCGCGGCACCGTCGCCATCCCCGGCGGCCGCCGCGGCAGCATTGACGGCCTTCGACCTCGCCGAGGCGGAGGACGGGTTGACCGCCCGGACGCAGGTGCTCGGCAACGCGAACTGGCTCGGCGCGGCGCTGACCGCGCGCGGTTTCGACGTGCTGCCCCGGCCCGGGGCGAGCGTCGCCGTCCGGATCGGACCGCTCGGCCTCGCACGGAGGATGACGGCGGCGATGCAGGAAACCGGGATCGTGGTCCACCTCGCCGAATCCGCCTGTGGCTGCGAGTGGGAATTCCATTGCATGTCGGCGCATGGTCCGCGCGACCTGTCGGCCGCCGCGGCACGGGCCGTCGCGGCGCGCGGGCGGGCGGGCGACCCCGCGTGGCAGCCGCCGCGCCTGTGTGAGGCATGAGACGGTATTGTTCCGGTTCCGGGGCCGATCGGCGCTGATTTTGACCATTGAGACAGTATTCGAGACAGCTTCACTTTGCCTAAGGTTTTGCATGTAAAGAGTTTCCCGGGGTTCGCGTAGCGAGTGGTCAGAGTGTGGCTCTTCGAGGCCCGGCCCAGTCCCTGGGGCCGGGCCTCGTCGCATTCGCGGCACTGCTTCGCCCAACTCCCGCCCGATTGGCGATTTCAAGTCAGGTTGGATGCCTGGCTTCGCGCTGCCGTGTCCGCGCAGTTTCTCCGCCACGGCGCCATACGATTCGAAGCCGGCGGTGGCGTTTCCTCAGTTTCCGAACAATTGCGGCACCGCGGCGTCACCGTTTCCCGGATCGGGGAAACCACGCGGTTGTCCCCTCCAGAACCTAGCCAAAAAGACAGCTATCCGGTCAGGGGCCGGAACCGCTATTAAGACCTTGTTAGCGAGTTCTGGGGTAGTTGCGAGTAACACTGTAAGTGGTAACGCGCTTCAAAGGCCCGGTCCGAAAGGACCGGGCCTGTCGCGTTTTCGGAGACCTGGGGTGGTAGTCGGAACGCACGCAGCACACGGCGCGCAGGACAAGGATGTGATCGGTGTGCACAACTTGTTGGCTACGCGCGAGTCATCGTCTCCACGGACAGAACGGTTGGCAGATGCCGGGCGATCTCGCTCCAGTTCTCCCCGTCGTCGGTGCTGGCGAAGATGCTGCCGGAGTTCGTTCCGAAATAAAGCCCGGCGGGCTCTGAAGTGTCGGTCGCCATCGCCTGCCGCAACACGGTGAAGAAGCAGTTCTGCTGCGGCAACCCGTTGCGGCAGGCTTGCCAGGTCTCCCCGCCGTCGCGGCTCCGCCATACGGCGGCTACCGCTCCGGGCGGGAACCGTCCGCCCATCTCCATCAGTGGCAGGACCCAGATCAGATCGGGGTCGCGGGGGTGGACCGCTATGGGGAAACCGAAGTTCGACGGCAGTTCCTGGCCGATCTCGTGCCATGACCGGCCGCCATCTGTGGACCGGAACACGCCGTGGTGGTTCTGCTGGTAGAGCCGGTCGCGGTCGCCCGGGGCGCGGACCATGTTGTGGACGCAGTGCCCAATCTCGCCGCCGTGATCGTGGCCGTTCGCCGCGGGCTCCGCGTTCGCGAGCCGGTTGCGGCGGTCCCATGTCGCGCCGCCATCCTCGCTCGCGAAGATGCCCGCGGCCGAGATCCCGAGCCACAGCTTTCCCGGATCGGCGGGGTCTGAAACGATCGTGTGAAGGGTGAGGCCCGCGCCGCCCGGTTCCCACTTGTCGCGGGAGGGGTGGTTCGACAGGCCTTCGACCGGGGCCCAGGTCGCGCCTTCGTCCGTGCTCTCGAACAGTGTCGCGGGCTTGGCACCGGCGAACAGACGGTCCCCGGCGCGCCCGACGGACCAGATCACATCGACCTGGCCGGAATACGGGGCGGGCGGATCGGCCTGCAATCCCAGTTGGGTGGCCATCTCCGGGTTCTCCGACAGCCAGCGGTCCATCTGGCCGTTGGAGAGCTTGGACAGGGTCCAGCTTTCCCCGCCATCCTGCGACCGCCAGATGCCGGCGCCGCTCCAGTCGCTACCGCCACCGGCCCAGATATGTCCGGTGCCCGGATCGGCGATCACGTGGTTGATCGACCAGCCGCCGCAATGCGGGCCCGTAAGCCTCCAGTCACTGCGGTCAGGGTCGGCGGTGAGGATGAAGGCACCTTTCGTGGTGCCGACGAGAATCGAGACGGCTTCGGCCATGATTGCCCCCGGGCAGGCGGTCCGGGGGCATCATATCACGCCGTGGATCTCCCGGCGCGGACTTTCCGCGATCAGCCGGCGCGACGGGTAGGGACTGCCTCGGTCGCGAGGCTTCGGTGCGGCAGGCGGAACAGGCCGACACTTTCGGCGAGGCGTTCGGCCTCTTCGCGGAGCGTCAGGCTGGCGGCCGTCGCTTCCTCGACCATCGCGGCATTCTGCTGCGTGACCTGGTCGAGTTGGGTGACGCCGGAATTGATTTCCGCGAGGCTTACGCTCTGCTCGCTCGCACTGGCGGTGATCGTCCCGATGTGCTCGGAGATATTGGTCACGTTCTCAATGATCGAGCGCAGTTCGTTCCCGGTGCGCCCGACGAGATCGACACCCCGTTCGACCTGTTGGGTCGACTGGGTGATCAGTTCCTTGATCTCGCGCGCGGCGTCGGAGGAACGCTGCGCAAGCGCCCGGACCTCGGAGGCCACGACCGCGAAGCCGCGGCCGGCTTCGCCTGCGCGGGCCGCCTCGACGCCCGCGTTGAGCGCGAGAAGGTTGGTCTGGAACGCGATGTCGTCGATCACCGCGATGATCTGCGAGATCTGGCGCGAGCTCTCCTCGATCGTCGACATCGCGCCCACGGCCTCCTGCACGACCGCGTCGCTTTGCTGCGCGGTGGTCTGGGCATGGCGAACGATCTCTTCCACCTCGCGCGCACCCTCGGCCGAAGCGCGCATGGCGGAGGTGATCTGGTCGAGCGAGGCGGCGGTTTCCTCGAGCGAGGCAGCCTGGTTCTCCGTCCGGCGGGAGAGATCCTCGGACGAGATGCTGATTTCCTCGGCGTTTAGCTTGATCGCGTTCGAATTGACGAGGACGGTTTCGATGATGTCGATCATGGTCGACACGGTCTGGTTGAAGTCGACGCGGACCGCCTCGTAGTCCGAACCCATGTCCTCGGTGATCTGGATCGTCAGGTCGCCGGAGGCGAGCGTCTTGAGCGCGGCCGACAGCTGTTCCACGATCTTGCGCTGCTGTACCTGCGCGGCCTTCTGAGCCGTTTCGAGCCGGGCGGCTTCGGACAGCCGCGATTTCAGGTTCTCGACGTTGCGGGCAATGCCACCGACCTCGTCGCCGCGCGACTGGTGCGGTACCGGCGTGCCGTATTCGCCGGAGGCGAGATCGTCGATGACCTTGCCGACCTGCGCCAGGGGCCGGGTGATGATGGGGCGGAGCGCGATCGCGGAGAGCCCGAGCATCGCCGCGAAGACGGCCAGTGCCACGGCGATCTGGATGATCTGCGCCTGGTGAAACTTCGCGATGTCGGCGTCGGGCGACCAGTGGCCCGCGATCGCGCCCACGGCGACGCCCCCGGCCTCGGCCGGGTAGGCGATGGTGAAACCGTCGCCCGCGACCTGCGCTTCGCCGGATTCGACGGCGGCGCGGGCAAGTTCGGCGAGTTCATCGATGCCCGCATCGCCGTGCTGGGTCAGCAGGTCCCCGGCGGCGTTCACCGCGGCAAGGGCGACGGCACGCTGTTCGGAATTCTCCGTGATATGCCCGAGTGAGACGGTCACCGCGTCGGTGTTTCCGAAGCGGATCGCGGCGGCGTTGTCCGCCGCCGCGCCGCGGGTCATGACGGTGCCGAATTCGCGGACCGACTCATGGACGTTGTTGGTCAGCATCCTGACGCTGAGCGCGGTGATCACCGTCGCGACCGAAAGGGTCGCGACAGCGATCAGCACGGCGATCTTCGCGAAGACCGAGCGGCCGATGATGCCACGGCGTGCGGCGTCGTTCTGCGTGGTGTCCATGCCCGGTGCTCCCGCTTCGGCCGAGGGTCAGAGCAGCGATTCGGCGTCGACGCCGACGGTCAGCGCGCCGATCGGTTCGCCCGTTTCCGGGTCGATCACGGTGACCGAAATCTGGCCCTGGTAGCGCTGCGTGGATTCGTCGAGGTCCACGTTGCCGATATGCACGCCGTTCGCGCCATGGCCGAAGGACATCGTGAATTTCTCCTCGTCGCCCTGCCACATGTCCGACGTGAGACCGGAGGCGGCAACGTTCAGGCCGTGCCGGTCCATGATGAACACCTCGGTGATGCGGCCGCCCGACATCGCGATGTGTTCGCGCAGGAAGTCGGCGGCGGCGTTGTTCAGGACCGGGTCGATGGTCGGCGTGTCGGCGGTGCCGACCTCCGACTGCCAGGCGGCGTCCAGCGCGTCGATCGCGGCCTGGTCGAGGTCGCCGCGCGCGGCGTTCGCGTCGCGGATCGCGTCGATCAGGATCGGTGCCTCGGCCCAGGCGCTGACCTCCGATTCCAGGAAGTGGCGCATCGCGGGTTCGAACTGGTCGCCGTCGGCGAAGGCGGGAGAAGCGGCAAGCAGGGCGGCGACGGCCAGGTGCAGGTGACGCATGTAGGATCCTCGTCGGGTCATGGGGGGCGGGCAGGGGGCAGCCCGCTTGCGAAGTGGGCGCACCCTAGGAGCCGAGTCTTAAGACGTGGTGAAGCGCCGATTTCTCGGAAATCCGGCCCCTCGGCGGGGTCAGTCCGCCGGACGCCCCGCCGCGAGCAGCGCGTCGATCTCGCCGCCCGGGGCCGCGGTCTTGAGCGCGTCGAAGCGGCCGTCGACCAGCATCGGGCCGAGGCATCCGCGGATCGCGGCATGGGCGACCCGCGCGACCTGGCTGCCGGTGGAAATCCTGCGGACGCCGAGCGTGGCGAAGTCCGCGAGCCGGAGGTCGCGCAGCGGGCCCGCCGACAGCGCGTTCACCGGCGCGGAAACGGCCGAGACCACCTGTTCCAGTTCCGCCCGCCCCGGCGGCACGGGAAGGTAGAGGCAGTCGGCCCCGGCGGCTTCGAACGCCTGCAACCGGCGAATGCCTTCCGCGAGGTCGTAGGACCCGTTCATCACGCCGTCCGCCCGGGCGGTCAGCACGAAGGGCCGGCCGAGCGCGCGGGCGCCGGCGACGGCGGCGCGGATACGCTCCACCGCCAGGTCGAAGTCGTAGGATGGCGCGCCCTCGGCCACCCGCGTGTCCTCGATCCCGCAGCCGGACAGGCCGATCTCGCCCGCGAGGCGCACGGTTTCGGCGACCTCGTCCGGCGTGTCGCCGAATCCGTTCTCGAAATCGCCGTTCACCGGAAGGTCGGTGGCAGCGAGGATGTCCTGCGCGTGGCCAAGGGCCTCGTCGCGTGTCACGCCGCCGAGGTCGGCGCGGCCGAGGGTGAAGGCGTGGGCCGCGGACGAGGTGGCGAGCGCCTTCGCGCCCATCGCGGCCATCATCCGGGCGGTGCCCATGTCCCACGGGTTCGGCATGATGAAGCAGCCGGCGGCATGAAGCGCAACGAAGCGGTCGTGGCGGGCGGAAAGGGACATGGGGCGGACCTGCGGTGGCGGCTCGTGTCGAGTATTCACCGCGCCGGGGTAAAGGAAAAGGGGGACGACTTCGCCCCACCTCGATGTCATTGCGTTGGATTCAGAAGCTCTGCCAACGGGCCTTCCAGCAGGATCTCCGTCCAGTCCGGCGAAACCACCAGGGTCGCGAGGAAGTGGTCCCGTCTTCCGTAGAGCACGACACAGGGGCCATCCCAATCGCCGGTCATGGGCCAGGTGTGGAAACACAGGTCTTCCATCGGCCAATCGCGACCGAAGCCGTTTTCCTCGAGGCTTTCGAGTATGGTCTCATCGAGATGGTGAAGTGGAACGCCGTCCCAGACGATCTTCCAGTCAGACATGACATATCCTCCAGCTAGACAACCGGTTCGGTTACGTCGGAGTGTCATGTCGATGCGTGCTGGATACCTCGTCCAGCCAGGGCCGGCAACCGCGATCCATGGCCGCCGAGCGGGCAACGGGCGGTGCGATACGCCGGTCGAGAGCCGTTCAGCTTTCGCGGAAGGCGCGGCCGAAGTAGTCGGTGAAGGGCCGCAGGAGATAGGCCATCGGCGTGCGATCCTCGGTGCGGATGAAGGCCTCGACGGGCATCCCCGGCAACAGGACCTGTCCCGAAAGACGCTCTGTCTCGCCCTCGTTCAGCACCAGTTCGACTTCGTAGAAGCTCGCCCGCGTCGCGTCGTCGACGAAGGCGTCGGCGGAGACGCGGGTGACGGTGCCGAAAAGCTCGGGCGTGGTGCGGGTGTCGAAGGCGGGGAAGCGCAGGCCGGCGTCCTGCCCGGCGAAGACCTGGTCGACGTGGATCGAGGGGATGCGCGCGGTGATAACGAGCGGCTGGTCCTGCGGCACGAGGTACATCACGGGCTCCGCCGCACGGACGACCGATTGCGGGCCGAACACCGTGAGACCGTAGACCACGCCCGAAACCGGCGCCCGCACGTCCATGCGTTCGAGCCTGCGGGTGAGCGCCCGTTCGCGTTCCGCCAGTTCCTCTTCCTCGGCGCGGACCTGTCGAAGCTCGGCGATCGCTTCCTCGCGGCGCTCGTTCAGGCGCTGGAGGATGACGAGTTCGATCTCTGTGACGCGGCCTTCGGACTGGGCGATGCCGGCGTCGATCTCGCCGATGGAGCCCTGGAGATCGGCCTCCTCGCGCTGAAGCTGCAACACCCGCGCCGCCTGGGCGAGACCGCGTTCGAGCAGGCTCTGCTGCGCCTCCAGATCCTCGGCCACCAGTTCCTGCCGGCGCACGGCGGCGACGCGCTGCGCCTGCAGCCCCTCGACCTGCGCCGCGATCTGTTCCGTCCGGCGGGTGAGCTGGTCGATCTCGCGCTCCAGCGTCTCGGCCCGTGCGACGAAGAGGTTGTCCTGGCCTTCGAGGATGTCGGCGAGTTCGGGATCCCGCGCCGCGGCCTCGATGAGCGCGGTGGGGAAGGTCACGCTGTCGGCCTCGTCCCGCTCGGCCTCAAGCCGGGCGCGGCGGGCGCGCAACTCGTTCAGCTGGCCGCGGATCACCGTACGCTCGGACGCGACGTCGGAGCCGTCGAGCCGCAGGAGCACGTCGCCTGCCGAAACCACGCTGCCTTCCTGCACCGCGATCTCGGCCACCACGCCGCCGTCGGGGTGCTGTATCGCCTGGCGGTTCTGTTCCACCTCGATCTGCCCGGAGGCGACGACGGCCCCGGCGATCTGAGTCGTGAACGCCCAGGTGCCGAACCCGCCGATCAGCACGAGCAGCGCGGCGATGCCGAGCAGGACGGGGCGGCGGACGGACCAGGCGGGGCGGCTCATTGCCCGGCCTCCCGGCGCTGCGGGCGCGGCGCGGCGGGTTGACCCGCGGGCTTGGCGGCAACGGGCTGCGCGGCCTGCGGCTGCGGGGCGGGCTGTTGCGGGGCGGCTTGCTGCGCGGCCGGCTGCTGCGCGGCCGGCTGTTGCGGGGCGCCCTGGGGCGGGCGCGACAGTTCGGAATAGTTCGACACGGTCTTCTTCAGGACGTCCTGTGTCGGGCCGAAGGCACGCGCCATGCCGCCGTCGAGCACCAGTAGCTTCTCGCATTCCTCGATCGCGGCGGGGCGGTGCGCCATGATGATCGCGGACTTGCCCTCGGCCTTCAGGCCCCGCACGGCCTGGTTCAGCGCCATCGAGCCCTCGTGGTCGAGGTTCGCGTTCGGCTCGTCCAGCACCAGGATCACCGGGTCGCCGTAGAGCGCGCGGGCAAGGCCGATCCGCTGGATCTGCCCGCCGGACAGGCGCGATCCGATGTTCGCGACCTGGGTGTCGTAGCCCTTGGGCTGGTTCAGGATGATGTCATGGGCCGCGGCCTTCTTCGCGGCCTCGACGATCTTGTCCGGGTCGGGGTTCGGGTCGAGCCGGGCGATGTTCTCGGCGATGGTGCCGCCGAACAGCGTGACCCGCTGCGGCAGGTAGCCGATCAGCCGGCCGAGAACGTCGGGGTCGTACTGGTCGAGCGTCGCGCCGTCGAGCCGGACCTGTCCGCCGGCGGGCAGCCAGACCCCGATCAGCGCGCGGGCCAGCGTCGACTTGCCCGCGCCCGAGGGGCCGATGATGCCCACGGCCTCGCCGGGTTCGACCTTGAAGGAGACCATGCGCAGGGTCGGTTGAGTCTCGCCGGGGGGGACGACGGAAAGCTGGTGGATGTCGAGCCTGGCCGCCGGGCGGGGCAGGGCGAGCCGCTTGGGCTCCACCGGCACGGTGTTCACCAGTTCCTGCAGGTTCTGCCAGCCCTGCCGGGCCCGGTCGATCATCGCCCACTGGCCGATCGTCATCTCGATCGGCGCGAGCGCGCGGCCAAGCAGGATGGAGCCCGCGATCATCGCGCCGGAGGTCATCTCGTTCTGCAGCACGAGGTAGGCGCCGAGCCCGAGCATCGCCGATTGCAGGAACAGCCGCAGGGTCTTGGTCAGGGTGGTGAAGCCGCCGACGCGGTCGGCGGTCGCGACGGACTGGCCGAGCGCGTTCTCGCGCTCCGTCCGCCAGCGCGCCAGCGCCGCGTTGGCCATGCCGAGCGAGCGGATCAGCTCGGCCTCGCCCTGCATCTCGGCGGCGAGCCGGTCGGCGCCACGGCCCGCGACGGTGGCCTCGCGCAGGGGGCGGCGGGTGACGGTCTGGTTGACGATGGTGATGATGATCAGGAGCACCCCGCCGCCGATGGCGAGCCAGCCGAGCCACGGGTGGAACACGAAGATCGCCGCGATGAAGAGCGGGGTCCAGGGAATGTCGAACAGCGCAAGGAACGCGGGCGAGGTCATCAGCCGCTGCACCGCTTCGAGATCCTGTAAGCCGGTCTGGGCCGCGCCGTCGGTTCGGGCCTTCTGCAGCGCCGCGCGGAACACGCGTTCGTCCAGCCCGTCCTGGACCTTGGCCCCGACCCGCGCCGCCACGCGGGCGCGGACGTAGTCGAGGATGCCCATCATCAGGAACAGGAAGGCGACGAGGATCGACAGGGCGACGAGTGTTTCCTCGGACCGCGATCCGAGCACCCGGTCGTAGACCTGGAGCATGTAGAGCGGCCCCGTCAGCATCAGGGCGTTCACGATCATCGAGAAGAAGAACACGCCCCAGAGGATCGGGAAAACGGTCCGCCGGATATGGGCGAGGGTCGCGTCCTCGCGGTCTTTCTGAGGTGCTCTGGCCATGATCCCGTCCCGTTTGCCCCGTTTGCGGTGCCCGCGCAATCTAGACCCTGCACAGGCACGGGGACAGGAAAAACCGCGCCCCCGGAGATCGGTCGTCCGGGGGCGCGCGAGGGTTCAGTCGGCCGCGGTCAGATGATCGCGATGTCGTCGAAGTCGTAGCCGATCACGACCGGGTCGTGGTCGGAGGCGCCGAACACGCCGGGCTGGTAGAAGGCGGGGTCCTTGAACTGGCTCGAATAGTTGAACAGGTCCGGTTCGTCCGCGTTGATGTGCCACTCCGTCAGTCCGGTCACGTTGTCCGCGGCGCCGGTGGAGGCCAGCGCCTGGTCGAGCGCGCCGCGCTGACCGTCGAACACGAAGCTGTAGGCGTCGGCGTTGCCGATGAAGCTGTCGATCAGGTCGACGAGGCCCGGATCGCGCAACTCCTGCGTCGGATCCTCCTGGGCGTAAGCGTTGAAGTCGCCGAGCAGGAGGTAATCCGTCGCGCCGTAGACATCGGTGATCCAGGTTTCCAGTTCCCCGGCCGCATCGGTGCGGGCGGCGTTCCAGAAACCCTGGCCGTCGCCCTGGTCGAAGTTCGGGTCCGCCAGCAGCGCGTCGAGCTGCGCCTGCGTGATCGCGGTGCCGCCCCCGTCCAGGTGCGCCTGTGCCGCGGCGGCGAGATCGTCGAGCCCGCTCGCGCCCTTGGACTTGAAGTGGTTCGACACGACCGTGACCTGTTCGCCGGTGGCCGGGTCCTCAAACGTCGCCGCGACCGAGGGGCGGGACCGCTGGAAGTCGCCCACGTCCGACCGGCCGAGCGCGGCCTGGATCGCGTCGGCGATGGCGAAGGTGTCCGCCGCCGAGGCCTCGTCGTAGACAACGAACCCCGAGGACACGAGGTCGAGCGCGCCGGCGTCGTAGATGATCGCCGTGGCGATCGCGTCGGAGCCGACGGGCGCGCCGCCGTTGGGGTCGACGAAGTCGAAGGTGCCCGCCGTTCCGGTCCGGGCGAGGACCTCGGCGTTGAGCTTGGCGACGAGGTCGGAGAGCGCGACGGTGCCGTTGTTCTCGATCTCCTGCAGCGCGAAGATCTCCGCCCCGGTGCCGAGCATGGCGTCGACGATCTTGTCGGACTGGCGCGCGAAGTCGGAGGCGGACCGCGCCCCGCGGGAGCCGATCGTGGTGAAGTAGTTCAGCACGTTGAACGCCGCGATCTGGATGTCGCCGCCGACATCCTGCGGTGCCGCCTCCCGCGCGCCGGAATTGGTCGCCTCGTCGATGGCCAGCACGTCCGCGGGGATCAGCTTGTACTCGCTGAAAGTGTAGCTCATCACCCCGGTCAGGTCGCCGACGATCTCGGCGCCGAGCCTGAGGGTCGGAACCCCGGCCGAGAAGTCGTCACCGCTGTCCACGATCCCGTCGCCGTCATCGCCCGCCGTGGTGTTGGCGAAGTAGGTGTAGGCGGCGGGGTTCGACTCGTTCGACCCGTCGTCCAGCGCCAGCCGGTTGTTGAGGTTGGCCTGGGTCAGCGCCGCGATCTCGGCCGCCTGGGTCTGGGCGTCGTAGATCTGGGTCGGCTGGATCTGGTTGCCCGATCCGATGGTCAGTTCGCCGAAGCGGTCGAAGTTGAAGTTCTCGAGGATGGTCAGCGGCGCGGTGCCGTCGGAGGTGACGGTGACGCGCATCCCCTCCACCGTCTCGTAGTCGAAGCCCGCGGGCGAGATCACGACCGTCGCCGGGGTCGGCAGCAGGTTGCCCTGGCTCGCCACGGTGTAGCTCGCGCTGCCGATCTGGGTCTCGCCGAAGTACTCCGACACGGTGCCGGAAAGCAGCAGTTCGTCGCCCACGGTCGGCAGGTTGGCCCCGTTGGTGAAGACGAACACGCCTTCGGAGGTCTGCGCGTCGCCGTCGCTGTCGGCATCCTCTTCCTGCAGGAAGAAGCCGCGGACGGTGACTTGGGTCACGATGGCCGACACGGTGACGACCTGCCCGGCATAGGCGCTGTCGCCGCCGGTGCCCTGGATCTGGCTGATCGTGACGATGTTGTCGTCGTCCTGGATCGTGCCGTCGGCGGTCGCGGTGGCGATGGTGCCGGTCGAGGGGTTCGACAGCGTGACGGTGAAGCCCTCGGGCCCCTCGGCATCGGTGTCGCCCGACACGCCGATGGTCAGAACCTTGCTGGTCTCGCCATCGGCGAAGCTGACCGTGCCGGACGGCAGGGTGCCGCCGAAGTCGGCCGCGTCGGCGGCGCCGCTGACGGCGTAGTCGACGCTGGCCGCTCCGGTGCCGTCGGTGCGGGTGACGGTGAAGGTGAACGGGGTGGTGCCGGCGTTGCCCTCGGCCTTCGATGCGTCCGTCGCCGCGATCGAGAAGCTGTTGCCGCCCGTCACCGGGTCGTTCGCGGCCCCCTTCGTCTCCGCCTCCGGCGCGCGCCAGGTGCCGTCCTCGTTCCGCTGGAGCGAGTAGCCCACGGGGTCGGAGCCGTCCTCGGCCACGAGGATGTCATCGGAGGCGAGGCCCGCGGCGGTGGTGCCCGCGGCGCCGGACATGCTGCCCTCGTAGCTCAGGAATTCCATCACGGTGCCGTTCTCGACCAGTGCGAACCCGTCGGGCGCGCCGTTCTGGATGCCGTTCGACGGATAGTCGATGACGTAGTAATCCCACGTCCCGTCCGACGACATCGAGGTCGCGGCGGTCAGCGCGGTGGTGCCGTAGACCGTGCCGCCGTTACCGTTGTAAAGCTCGACCGACAGGCCCGAGACATCCGCGCCCGCGGCCACGCGGACCTCGATGAACTCGCCGGTGTCGGTGCCGGTATTGTCGTAGTGAACCTCGTTGATCCGGGGCGGGGCGGGCGGAACCGGCGTGTTGGCCGCGCCCTTGGTCTCCGCTTCCGGCACGCGCCAGCTGCCGTCGTCGTTGCGCTGGAGCGAGAAGCCGACCGGCGTGCCGCCGTCCTCCGCCACGCCGATGTCGCTCGAGGGAAGTCCGGCGGCGGCGCCCTCGGCCGGGACCATAACGCCCTCGTAGCTCAGGAATTCCACCACGAACCCGTCGTTCACGAGCGCAATGCCGTCCGGCGCGCCGTTCTGGATGCCGTTGGAGGGGAAATCGAAGACGTAGTAGTCCCAGGTCCCGTCGCTGCTCGCGGTGGCGGCGGACACGGAAAGGGTGTCGTAGACCGTGCCGTTGGAGCCGTTGTAAAGCTCGACCGTCAGGCCCGAGACATCGGTCCCGGCAGCGGCGCGGACCTCGATGAATTCGCCCGCGTCGGTGCCTTCGTTGTCGTAGTGGACCTCGTTGATCCGCACGTCGAGCGCGTCGGGCGTGTCATTGTCGAGACCGCTGGTGTTGTCCTCCGGCCCGCGCCAGGTGCCATCGGCACTGCGCTGAAGCGACTGGCCCACAGGCGTGTCGCCGGCCTCGGACACGCCGATGTCGAGCGACGCCATCCCCGCCGCGCTGCCGTCGACGGCGGTGAAGCTGCCCTCGTAGCTCAGGAACTCGATCACCGCGCCGCCATCGACCAGCGCCAGGCCGTCCGGCGCGCCGTTCTGCAGGCCGTTCGCCGGCAGGTTCAGGACGTAGTAGTCGTAGCTGCCATCTGTGCCGAACACGCCGCCCGCGACCGCGAGGGTGTTGTAGAGTGCGCCGTTGGACCCGTTGTAGAGCTCGACCGTCAGGGTCGAGACATCGGTGCCGGCGGCGACGCGGACCTCGATGAACTCGCCGGTATCGGTGCCCTCGTTGTCGTAGTGGAACTCGTTGATCCGGGCGTCGAGCGGGGCGACGTAGTCGTTGTCGAGACCGCTGGTATTGGCCTCGGCCGCGCGCCACGAACCGTCCTCGTTGCGCTGGAGCGAGTGGCCGACCGGGGTCGCGCCGTCCTCGGCCACGCCGATATCCCCCGAGGTCATCCCCGCGGCGGAGCCATCGGCGGCTGTCATCACGCCCTCGTAGCTGAGGAACTCGACCACGACACCGCCCGCGACCAGCGCGATCCCGTCCGGCGCGCCGTTCTGGATCCCGTTCGCGGGCAGGGCGATCACCCAGTAATCCCACGTCCCGTCGCTCGTCATGCTGCCGCCAGCGACGGAAAGCGTGTCGTAGAGGCTGCTGTTGGAGCCGTTGTACAGCTCGACGCTCAGTCCCGAGACGTCCTCGCCGGCGGCGACGCGGACCTCGATGAACTCGCCGGTGTCGGTGCCCTCGTTGTCGTAATGGAACTCGTTGATGCGGGCCGTGGTGGCGGGCGCGTCGGCCTCCCCGGTGATGGTGACGGTGACGGTCGCGGTGCTGGTGCCGCCGTTTCCATCGTCGACGGTGTAGGTGAAGGTGTCGGTCGCGGTCTCGCCCTCGGCCAGCGCGTCGAACACGGTGCCGGGCATGTAGACGACGTTGGTGCCGTCGAAGGTAACGGTGGCCCCGGCCGCGGAGGTCGCGGACACCCCGGTGATCGTCAGCGTGTCGCCGTCGAAGTCCCGGTCGTTCGCCAGGAGCGACGCGGCCGAGATCGTCAGGTCCTCGTTCTCGCCCGTCGCGGCGGTGTCGTCCCCGGCGAGGACCGCGTTGTTCCGCCCGTCGATGTAGAGCGTGTAGTCGTCTCCCGCGAAATAGAGCGCCTCGAAGCCGAACAGCCGGTCGAAGCCCTCGAGCGCGGAGGAAACGGTGGTGAAGCCGGGACGCACGTTGATTGTGTAATCCTCGACCGCACCGTCATAGATCGCGAGGTCGAATCCGCCCCGCGACCGCAGCACGTCGTCGCCCTGGCCGCCCCGGACGGTGTCGTCGCCGAAGCCCAGGTCGACGTAATCGTCGCCGTCGCCGGCGTCGACGCTGTCATCGCCGCGCCCGGTGAAGACAGCATCGTCGCCGCCGCCCGCGCTGACGGTGTCATCGCCGTTGAGGGTCTGGAACCGCTCGTCGGCGTCCGTGCCGGTGAAGCTGTCGTCGCCGTTCGTGCCGCGGGTATTGCTCATCGTGGTCTTCCCCCAGAATCGTCAAGACATCGGGCGCGAGCCTCGCCGCCTTTTGTGACAGTTGCACGAGGTTGGACCGCGATTATCGGAGATTTCCAGTCTTGACCTTTCAGTCAAGAAAACGGTTGACGAGATTCTCCAGCCGCTCCTGCCTGCCGGAGCGGGGCAGGGGGTTGATTCCGCTCGACATTACCCGGTCGTGGATTGCCGCAAGGTCACCCGAAAGCATCGCCTGCGCCTCCGCTCCGTCCCAACCGGCGTAGCGTTCGGCCCGCGCGGCCTCCAGCCCGCCGTCCTCCAGCATCGCCCAGGCCCGCCTGAACCCGGCGGCGCAGACATCCATGCCGCCGACATGGGCGGCGACCAGGTCCTCGGCGTCGAGCGACTGGCGCCGCAGCTTGGCGTCGAAGTTGGTGCCGCCGGTGATGAAGCCGCCGGCCTTCAGGATCTCGTAATAGGCCAGCGCCACCTCGGGGATGTTGTTCGGGAACTGGTCGGTGTCCCACCCCGACTGGTAATCGTTCCGGTTCATGTCGATCGACCCGAAGATGCCGAGCGCCGAGGCCAGCGCGATCTCGTGCTCGAAGCTGTGACCGGCGAGGATCGCGTGGCCCTGCTCGATGTTCACCTTCACTTCGCCTTCTAGCCCGAAGTCCTTCAGGAACCCGTAGACCGTGGCGACGTCGTAGTCGTACTGGTGCTTGGTCGGCTCCTGCGGCTTGGGCTCGATCAGGATCGTCCCGCCGAAGCCGATCTTCTTCGCGTAATCCACCACCATCGACAGCATCCGCCCGGCCTGTTCGCGCTCGCGCCTCAGGTCAGTGTTCAGCAGCGTCTCGTAGCCCTCGCGCCCGCCCCAGAGCACGTAGTTCTCGCCGTTCAGGCGGTGCGTGGCGTCGATGCAGGTCTTCAGCGTCGCGGCGGCGTAGGCGAACACGTCGGGGTCGGGGTTGGTCGCGGCGCCCGCCATGTAGCGGCGGTGCGAGAAAAGGTTCGCCGTCCCCCACAAAAGCTTCGTGCCGGTCCCGGCCATCTTCGCCTCGAACACGCCCACGATCTCCTCGAGGTTCCGCGTGCTCTCCGCGAAGTCCGCGCCCTCGGGGCGCACGTCGGCGTCGTGGAAGCAGAAATAGGGCTGGCCGAGGATGCGGAACAGCTCGAAGGCCGCGTCCGCCTTGGCCCGCGCCCGGTCCATCCCGTCGCCGAACCAGGGCCGGTCGAAGGTCCGGCCACCGAACGGGTCTCCGCCTTCCCAGGCGAAGGAATGCCAGTAGGCGACGGCGAAGCGCAGGTGCTCGGCCATCGTCTTGCCGCCGATCACCTCTTCGGGGTCGTAGTGGCGGAACGAGAGCGGATCGTCGCTGTCCCGGCCCTTGTAGGTGACGGGGGCGATGTCTGCGAAGTAGGTCATGTCAGATGTCCTTGAGGGCCTGGTAGGTGGCGCGGTAGCGGGCATGGGCCTCGGCATAGGCGCCGGAAAGGGTCGTGTCGGGGGCGATGCGGCGGGCAATCTTCGGGGCGGCTGCGATTTCTGCGCCCGCGCCTTCGGCGGCCATCAGGCCGAGCCGGGCGGCGCCGAAGGCCGCGCCGAACTCGCCGGCCTCGGGAATGGCGAGCTCCACGCCGAGCGCGGTGGCGATCGCCGTCAGCCACACGTCCGACCGCGCGCCGCCGCCGACCGCCAGCAGGCTGTCCGCCCGGGTTCCGGTCGCGGCCAGCGCGTCGAGGCAATCCTTCAGCCCGAAGGCGACCCCGTCCATCACCGCGCGGGTCAGCGCCTCGGCGTCGGTGTCGTGGTCGAGGCCGGTCAGGATGCCCCGGATCCTGGCATCGTTGTGCGGCGTCCGCTCGCCGCTGAGATAGGGCAGGAACAGCGGCCCGTCCGGCGCCTTCGGCCCGGTCAGCGCCGATGCCAGCGCGCCCGCGTCCCTGCCGACCAGCCGCGCCGCCCAGTTAAGCGCGTCCGTCGCGGCGAGGATCACGCCCATCTGGTGCCAGGTGTCGGGCACCGCGTGGCAGAAGGTATGCACGGCGGTTGCCGGATCCGGGGTGAAGCCCTCGGTCGCGACGAACAGCACGCCGGACGTGCCGAGCGACACGAAGCCGGTTCCCGGTGCCACTGCGCCGACCCCGATCCCGGCCGCCGCATTGTCCCCGCCGCCGCCCGCGACGACGACGTCGCCGCCCATGCCCCACCGCTGCGCGAGGTCCCCGCGCAATGCGCCCGACACGGCGGAGCCTTCGACCAGCGCCGGCATCTGCGCCTCGGCCATCCCGGTCGCGGCAAGAAGGTCGCGCGACCAGCGCCGCCCGCCGACATCGAGCCACGACGTCCCGGCCGCGTCGGACATCTCGGATACCGCCTCGCCGGTCAGCCAGTAGCGCAGGTAGTCCTTCGGCAGCAGCACCTTGTCGATCCGCGCCGCGAGTTCCGGTTCGTGCGCCTGCATCCACGCGATCTTCGGCGCGGTGAACCCCGGAAAGACGATGTTCCCGGTGATCCGCCGGAACTGCGGGTCGGCATCCAGCGCCGCGGCCTCCGCCGCCGCCCGCGTGTCGTTCCACAGGATCGCGGGGCGGAGCACGTCGCCGCGGGCGTCGATGCAGACGGCGCCGTGCATCTGTCCCGACAGCCCGATCCCGCGCACGCCCGACAGGTCGCGGCCCGCCGCGATCTCGTCCAGCGCCCGGCTCGCCGCCGCCACCCAGTCCGCCGGGCCCTGTTCGGACCAGCCTGGATGCGGCCGCGACACCGACAGCGGCGCCACCGCTTCCGCCAGCACCTCCTGCTCCGCCCCGATCAGGAGCGCCTTCACGCCGGAGGTTCCAAGGTCGAGTCCCAGGTACACGCCTCTGTCCCTTCTCTATCCTGCAAATATTCCCGGGGGTGCGGGGGCAGCGCCCCCGCCTCCGGCCGTCGATCTCAGGCCGCGGCCTTGGGGTTCTTGCCGAGGATGATCATCGACAGGATATCGTCCTCGGTCACGTCCTCGACCCGCTCGGTGCCGACAAGCTTGCCGTTCTTCATCACCGACACGCGGTCGCACAGCTCCATCATCTCGCGCGTGTCGTGCGAGATCAGGAAGATGCCGAGCCCCTGCTTCTTCAACTCCTGGATCAGGTCCGCGACCATCTTGGTCTCGTGCACGCCGAGCGCCGCGGTCGGCTCGTCCATGATCAGGATCTTCGCGTTGAAGTAGACCGCCCGCGCGATCGCCACCGACTGCCGCTGGCCGCCCGAAAGGGCGCTGACCGGCTCCTTCACCTTCTGGAAGTTGGGGTTCAGCCGCGCCATGATCTTGCGCGTCTCCGCCTCCATCTGCGCGTCGTCGACGAAGCCGAAGGCGTTCACCAGTTCGCGCCCGAGGAACAGGTTCGCCGGGGCGTCGAGATTGTCCGCCAGCGCGAGCGTCTGGTAGATCGTCTCGATGTTGTAGTGGCGTGCGTCGCGGGGCGAGTGGATATGGGCGTGCTCGCCGTTCACGAAGATTTCGCCGGAATCCGCCTGGTAGGCGCCGGACAGGATCTTGATCAGCGTCGACTTGCCCGCGCCGTTGTGGCCGAGCAGCCCGACCACCTCGCCGGGATAAAGGTCGATCGAGACGTGATCGACCGCGCGCACGCCGCCGAACGAGATGCAGATATCGCGCATCTCGACCAGCGGGGTTCCGGTTCTCTCGGTCATCAGCGCACCCCCAGTCGCTTGCGATAGACGATGTCGACGAACACGGCGGCGACGAGCACGATGCCGACGACGATGTTCTGCAGCGGCGCGTCGACGTTCATCATCACCATGCCCGATTGCAGCGACTGCATGATGAGCGCGCCGAGGATGGCGCCGTAGATCGTGCCGATCCCGCCGGACAGGGCGGTGCCGCCGATCACGGCCGCCGCGATCACGCGCAACTCGTCGAGCGTGCCGATGTCGTTGGAATGGAACGTCTGCCGGGCCGATGCGACGACGGCGGACAGGGCGCAGAGAAAGCCCATCAGCGCGAAGATCTTCACCGTCAGCAGGCGCGTGTTGATCCCCGACAGCTCCGCCGCTTCCGGGTTCCCGCCCGAGGCGAAGACGTAGCGGCCGAAGCGCGTGCGCTGCGCGATCACGGTCATGCCGATGCCGACGACGATCAGGACGAGCACAGAGATCGGCAGCCCGTAGCCGACGATGCAGGTCTCGACCTCGGTGCAGCCCAGGTTTTCCAGTTCGCGCTGCACCACGCCGCGGGGCAGGGTATACGCGTTCAGGATGGCGACGAAGCCGAGGATGCCGACCGCGACGATGCCGCCGACGACCGCCTCGGCCCAGGCAGGCTTGACCGGGAAGCCGTGGCCGATCTTGTTCCGCCGCGCGCTCCAGATGCCCCAGAGCGCGACCGCGACGGCGACGAAGCCGAGGATCCAGCTCCAGGTCTCGCCGAGCGTGCCGCCGGTCCCGCCGAAGCGCTGGAAGGTATCGTCGAGCGGGCCGATGGTCTGGCCGCGGGTCAGGAACCACGCCACGTTGCGCCAGACGAGCAGGCCGCCGAGCGTGACGATGAAGGCCGGTATGGTCAGGTAGCCGATGAGCCAGCCGTGGAACGCGCCGATCGCGGTGCCGACGAGCAGGCCCGCGGCGATCGACAGCCACGGGATCGCCGGGTGGCCGAGCGGCAGGCCGAAGAGATCGGGCAGGAACGCGGTCTGGGTCATCGCCATCATTGCCGAACAGGTGGCAAGCACCGATCCGACCGACAGGTCGATGTGTCGGGTCACGATGACGAAGACCATGCCGGTCGCCATGATCGCGACGGAGACGGTCTGGATCGTAAGCGTGAAGATGTTGCGCGGGGTGAGGAAGCGGCCGTCGAACAGCCCGCCGGTCATCACCTGGAAGATCACGCAGATCACCGCGAAGGCGCCGATCATGCCGAGCAGGCGCAGGTCGATTTCCAAGCTGTTGATGAAGCTGCGCTTCGGCGCGGTCGGCGAGGGGCGCGTGTCGCCGCCGGTCTCCGTGCTGGTGTCGGTCATGTGGCGGGCCTTCCGGGCAAATTCGCGTCCAGGAACCTGCGAGGGGGACCGCTCCGCGGAGCCGTCCCCGTCCAAGCGGAAACGCCGCGCCCGGATCGACCGGGCGCGGCGCCGGTCAGGTCAGTTGCAGGGCGAGGGACCGTTGGTGACGCCCTGGCACAGCGTCTCCTGGTCGATCCAGCCCGCGTCCACGACCACGTCGAGGTTGTCGGCGGTGATCGGAACCGGCGCCAGGAACTCGGCCCACATCGTGGTGCCGGCCGGCGAGGTCCACTCCTCGGCGCCCTCGATATCGCTCATCGCGGTGCCGCCTGCGAGCGCCACGGCGATCTCGCCGGCCGCACGGCCCAGTTCGCGTGCGTCCTTCCAGACCGACACGGTCTGGGTGCCGAGCGCGACGCGGTTCAGCGCGGCATGGTCGCCGTCCTGCCCCGAGACCGGGATGCCTTCGAGACCCTGCGCGGTCAGCGCCGCGACGACGCCGCCGGCGGTACCGTCGTTGGAGGCCACGACCGCGTCGACGTTGTTGTCGTTCGAGGTCAGGATCTGCTCCATGTTGCGCTGTGCGTTCGCGGGCAGCCAGCCGTCGGTATAGGCCTCGCCGACGATGGTGATCGCGCCCGAGTCGATCGCCGCCTGCAGGACTTCCTGCTGGCCGCCGCGGAGGAAGTCCGCGTTCGGGTCGGTGGGCGAGCCCTTGATCATCACGTAGTTGCCTTCCGGCGCGGCATCGAGCACGGCCTGCGCCTGCATGCGGCCGACCTCGACGTTGTCGAAGGTCAGGTAGAAGGCGCGGCTGTCTTCGATCAGGCGGTCATAGGCGATGACCGGGATGCCCTCGTCCGCGGCCATCTGGACGGCCGGGATGATCGCCTGGGTGTCCTGGGCGAGGATGATGAGCGCCGAGCAGCCCTGGCCGATCATCGATTCGATGTCGGACAGCTGCGTCGCCGCCGAGGATTGCGCGTCGGCCGAGATGTAGCCCGCGCCGGCGGCGTCGAGCGCGCCGACGATGGCGGCCTCGTCGGTCTGCCAGCGTTCTTCCTGGAAGTTCGACCAGCTCACGCAAACGGTCATGTCCTGCGCGAAGGCCGCGGGCACGAAAGCGACCGTCGCCAGCGCGGCGGCCAGTGTAAGTTTCTTCATAGGGTCCTCCCTGAACTCGGGCCGGCCTCTTCGGTCCGGCTCGTTTCGCAAACTGCCGTATTTATCTTCACCTGTCAAAATAAGTTTGGATCTCGTGCGATAGAAAAGGTGCCGCAGCGCAGCGAACCGAGAATTTCCTTGCCAGACCCCCGGAAAGGGTGCCCAATTGACCGGCAGAGGAGGAACTTTAACTTCGACGGATGAACTAATGAGGCCAGAGGACTTCGCCGCGCCCGACGGGCCGCCCGATGGCGGCTGTGGCCCGATCCGCAGCCAGCCGGGTGCGGCCGCGGCCCCGCTCGGTCAGCGCATCCTGGAAACCGTGCGCGCCGAGGGGCGGATCGCGCGGGCCGATCTCGCGCGCCGTCTCGACGTCTCCGCCGCGACCATCACCTCCGTCGTCGCCGACCTGATCGCGCAGGGGTTCCTGACCGAGGAGGATCGTCCGGTGCGCCTCGGTCAGCGCGGCCGCCCGCCGACCGCGCTCGGCATCGCGCCGGGGGCGGGGGCGGTGATCGGGCTGAAACTCGGCGAGTTCCGCCATTCCGGCGTCCTGATGGACTTCGCCGGCCGCACCCTCGGCCGCGCCTCGCTCGACCGCGCGGAACCGTCGCGCGATACCGGCAAGCTTCTCGACGAGGTGGCGGAGCTGGTGGCGAAGCTGACCGCCGCCGCGCCGTCGCCGCCCGCGCTCCTGCGGCTCGGCGTCGGCCTGCCGGGCTTCGTCGACCACCACACCGGCTCGACCGAATGGTCGCCGCTGCTGCCGCCGGGCCGCCACCCGCTCGCGGAGGCGCTGACCGAACGGATCGGCCTGCCGGTGCGGGTCGACAACGACGCGAACCTCCTCACCCTCGCGGAGCTCTGGTTCGGCCACGGCCGCGACACCGCCGATTTCGCCGTGGTGACGATCGAGCAGGGGATCGGCATGGGCCTCGCGCTCGGCCACCGGCTCTACCGCGGGACCGGCGGCATGGGGATGGAACTGGGGCACACCAAGGTGCAGCTCGACGGCGCGCTCTGCCGCTGCGGCCAGCGTGGCTGTCTCGAGGCCTACATCTCGGACTACGCCCTGGTGCGCGAGGCCTCCACCGCGCTCGACCTCTCGGTCCGCGCCAGCCAGTCGGCGCAGGTGATCCTCGATGCCCTGCACGACCAGGCCAAGGCCGGGAACGAGGCCGCGCGGACGATCTTCCGCCGCGCCGGGCGCTTCATGGCGCTCGGCCTCGCCAACGTCGTGAACCTGTTCGACCCCGATCTCATCGTCGTCTCGGGTGCGCGCCTGCGCTACGACTACCTCTACTCCGAGGACGTGATGGCCGAGATGCGCGGGCTCATCATAGACACCACGCGTCCGCCGCCGCGGATCGCGGTCAATGCTTGGGGGGAATACGGATGGGCGCTCGGGGGTGCCGCGATGGCGTTGTCGGAATCGACCGAGGCGCTGTTCGCCGGGGATGCGGCATGATCCGCGCCGCCTGTCTCCTGCTGGCCGCGACACCCGCCGCCGCGGACATCCGGTTCGAGGACGCGAGCGGCGCGCTGCCCGGCCCGCCCCACGTCTACGACGGCGGGTGGGAACATTTCGTCGGCGGCGGCGTCGCGCTGATGGACTGCAACGGCGATGCGCGGCCCGACATCTTCACCGCGGGCGGCGCCAACCCCGCGCGGCTGTTCGTGAACGAAACCGACGATGTGCTCGCCTTCGCCGGAGGTGTCATCGACGAGATCACCGGCGTGACCGGGGCCTACCCGCTCGACATCGACGGCGACGGCAACGTGGACCTGGCGGTGATGCGGGTGGGCGAGAACCTTCTCCTGCGCGGCGACGGTGCCTGCGGGTTCGCCCGCGCCAACGAGGCCTGGGGCTTCGACGGCGGCGACCGCTGGTCGACCGCGTTCTCCGCGACGTGGGAACCGGGCCGCGACCGCCCGACCTTCGCCATCGGCAACTACGTCGACCGCACCAACCCGGACGGCCCGTTCTTCGCCTGCGACGTGAACGGCCTCTACCGGCCCGGCCCCGAGGGCTATGCCGAAACCCTTCTCGAACCCGGCTTCTGCGCGCTCTCCGCGCTGTTCTCCGACTTCGACCGCGACGGCCGGGCCGAACTGCGCCTGTCGAACGACCGCCACTACTACGTCCGCGGCGGCTACGAACAGATGTGGGATCTCGACCCGCTGCACGAACGCGTGGCGGCGGGGGAATGGGACGAGGTCTCGATCTGGGGCATGGGCATCGCCAGCCGCGACCTGACCGGCGATGGCCGTCCCGAGGTCATGCTGACCTCGATGGGCGACCAGCTGATGATGATCGCCGAGGGCACCGCCTATGTCCGCGCGCCGGTCTCCATCGGCACCTACGCGACCCGGCCCCATACCGGCGCTGACGGCCGGCCCTCCACCGGCTGGCACGCGGAATTCGCCGACGTGGACAACGACGGGCTCGCGGATCTCTTCATCGCCAAGGGCAATGTCGACCAGATGCCGGACATGGCCTTCGACGATCCGAACAACCTCCTGATCCAGTCGCCGGACGGCAGCTTCCGCGAGGTCGCGGCTGAGGCCGGCGTGGCGACGCCCGACCGCGCCCGCGGTGCGGGGTTCGCGGACTTCGACGGCGACGCGCGGCTCGATCTGGTGGTGGTCAACCGCCGCGCGGGGCTCGAGCTCTGGCGCAACGTCTCCGACGCCGGTGCCGCCCTGTCCCTCGACCTGCGGATGGACGGCCCGAACCGCGACGCCATCGGCGCGGTGGTGGAGATCCGGCAGGACGGGCACGTGCGCTCCGTCGAGCGTCTCGTCGGCGGCGGCCATGTCTCGGGCCAGCTCCTCCCGCTCCATCTCGGCCTCGGTGACAGCGGCGGCGCGGCAGTCCGCGTGACATGGCCCGGCACGGACACGCCGTCCGACTGGTTCGATGTCTCTCCCGGCCACGCCACGCTCATCCGGAGCGCCGACGGAAGGGCCATGCTCGGCCCCTGATCGTCTTTGTCCTGAAAATATCCTCGGGGGTCTGAAGGGGGGCAGACGGCCCCCTTTCGCCCGTGCCGGCGAGGCACCGCCGGCGCGCGACGGCCCCGACGGGGCCCGAGCAAGCCGGCCCTACCGCTCCACCGGCAATCCGCTCGGCACCGTCTCCGGTATGCCCAACCGCCCGTCCAGCGCCGCCTCGTCGGTCAGCGACCCGAGGAACGCCACCAGGTCCGCGATCTCGGCCTCCGACAGGGCACGGTCCTCGAAGGACACCGCACCCAGGATCGCCGCCCGCATCTCCGGATCGCGGGCCGCCATGAACGGGTCCTCGCCCGGTAGCGCCGGGATCGGCACCGTCGCCGCGTCGTAGGCATCCCAAGCCGCCCGCGGCGCGAGATGGGCGCGGATGAAGCCCGGCAGATCGGGATAGGCACCGTCATGCCCGTAGGGCGCGGTCGCCGCGACGTTCCGGAGCGACGGCGTGCGGAAGGCGTAGAGATCGGCGGGGTCGCCCGTCACGCGATACCGGCCCTCGTCGCGCAGGTGGGTCTCGAACCGCCCGCGCTTGCCGGGACCGAACTGCACGAGGCCGGTGGCGTGGAAACCGTTGTCGGTCTGGAACGGGCCGGAATGGCAGGAGGAACACCCGGCCTCGCCGTAGAACAGGACCGCTCCACGCGCGGCATCGGCGGGCAGATCGGCCGCGCCGCGCAGGTAGCGGTCGAACGGGCTGTCGTC
This sequence comes from Rhodobacterales bacterium HKCCE2091, assembly GCA_015689685.1. Taxonomy (GTDB): domain Bacteria; phylum Pseudomonadota; class Alphaproteobacteria; order Rhodobacterales; family Rhodobacteraceae; genus HKCCE3408. The sequence continues at coordinate 239,001 of WVSL01000005.1, forward strand.
GGCCCGCCATTCCAACTCGATGAAGGCGGCGAGCGCGTCGGAGACCTCGGTGAAGCGGATGTCCTCCGGTCCGAAGACCTCAGTGAAGGCCGCGCGGTAGTCCGGGATGACCTCCAGCCGGTCGGTCAGCAGGTCCCACGCGCCGCCCTCGCCGGTGATCCGGCCGATCCTCACCGCCTGGCTGATCTCGTTCTCGGAATAATGCCCGGCCATCTCGTCGGGGCTGAGCACCGGGAACATCGACTGCGCCGACAGCACGCTGGCGAAGCCCATCTCCATCTCGGTCCCGAGCGGCGTGCGGATGCCGCTCTCGCGCGCCTCGTCGAGCTCCAGCCGGCCGTCGTGGAACATCACCGTGAAGCTCTCGTGGCCGAGGTTGAACAGCCCCGGCGCGTTCCGCGGGATGCGCTGTTCGGGCAGGTTCGACGGGTCCGCGACGCGGTCGGGGCCAAGCCCCGTGCCACCCTCGCCAAGCGACAGGGCGACCCCGTCGGCCGTGCCGAGGCCGGGGTGATGACAGGTGGCGCAGGCGATGTTGCGGTTGCCCGACAGCACCGGGTCGAAGAACAGGAGTTGCCCGAGCGCCGCCATGTCCGGGTCGACCTCCCGGAACCCCCCGGGGTCGACCGGCGCCACCGGCGGCGCGTTCCCGGTCGCGCCGGCGGACAGGCCGGCGAGGCTCGCGATCAGGGCAGGGGCGGCAAGGCGTCGCATGGCCCCGATCCTTGTCCCCGCAGCGCGCGCCGATCAAGCCCCTTCCGGCACTGCGCCAAGGTTCTCCGACGATTTTGCGCCAGCGTGCCAGAGGATCGCGGCCCCCGTCACCGCCGCGAGCGACGAGGCCATCAGCACCGCGAGCTTCACCGATTCCAGTTCCGCGCCCGAGAAGGCGGAGGAGGCGATGAAGATCGCCATCGTGAAGCCGACCCCGGCGAGGAACCCGGCACCGGCCATCTGGGTCCAGGAGATCTCGGACGACAGCCGCGCGACTCGCAGCTTCACCGCGATCCAGCAGATCCCGACGATGCCGAGCGGCTTGCCGACCAGAAGTCCCAGGATCACGCCCATGCTCTCCGGCGCCATCGCGGAAAAGCTCGATCCCATCACGAGGATGCCGGTGTTGAAGAAGGCGAAGAGCGGCAGGATCAGGTAGTTCGACCAGTTCTCCAGCCGGTGCTGCAGGTGGAAGCCCGGCTCGCGCAGCCGCTCGATCGCGTTCTGAAGCCGCATCACCGCGGCATCGGCGATGTTGCCCCGGTCCTCCCGCATCTCGGCCTCGAAGATCGCCTGGGTCTGCGCCGCCACGCCCTCGACGCTGCCCGACCGGCGCGACGGGATCGCGGCGGCGGTCAGCACGCCTGCGAGCGTCGCGTGCAGCCCGGCCTCGTGGACGAAGTACCACAGCACGATCCCGAGCAGGACGTAGGGCGTCCGCGCGTAGAACCGCCCGACGTTCAGCCCGATCATCAGCACCATCACGCCGCAGGCGATCAGGAACGGCTCCATGTGGAAGCCCTCGCCATAGAACAGGGCGATCACGAGGATCGCGCCGAGGTCGTCGGCGATGGCGAGCGCCGAGACGAAGACCTTCAGCGAGGTCGGCACCCGGTCTCCGAGCAGCGCCATGATGCCGAGCGTGAAGGCGATGTCGGTCGCCATCGGCACGCCCCAACCGTGGACCGTGTCGGGGTGGCCCCAGTTGATCCCGGCGTAGATCAGCGCCGGCGCGACCATCCCGCCGATCGCGCCGATGATCGGCAGCGCGGCGCGGGACGGGTCGGACAATTCGCCGACCAGGAGCTCCCGCTTGATCTCGATCCCGACCAGAAGGAAGAACAAGGCCATGAGCCCGTCGTTGATCCAGGCCTCAAGCGGCAGGGAAAACCCGTTGCCGCCGACGGTCAGCCCGATCGGCGTCTCGCGGAAATGTTCGTAGGCGTCGTGGAAGCCGATATTGGCGATGAACAGCGCCGCCAGCGTCGCGAGGATCAGCACCAGACCGGCCGAGGCCGCCCATTCGAAGAAATCCGTCGACGCGATCCGTACCCTCTGGCCGAGCGGCCGTTCCACCGCCTCGATCAGCGCGGTTTCGTCCCAGGCGTCGAGGTAGTGGCGGCCGTTGATGAACAGGACCGGCGCTCCGGGGCTTGCGCCGGCGATGGACGCCTCGTCCGCCGCGATCCGCTCCAGCGTCTCGTCGGAGTTCATGTCCGCCCGGAACCGCTCGATGTCGTATTCGAGCGCCTTGGCGATGCCGAGCACGATGGCCTCGGTATAGACCGGCGGGCGCGAGAACAGCGCGCGGTGCATCTCGGGCAGGCGGCCCTGCTTCCACGCCGCGATGGCCGCCCGCGCCGCGATGCCGCCGCCCTCGCCGGTGTCGCCGCACAGGAACCGGATCGACAGCGCCACCCCGTCGGCGCCGAAGCGGCCCGCGGTCCGCACCAGGAGGTCGCGGACCCGGCGGGTGTTGCGGTCGGAATAGTCGATGAACCAGACCATGTTCGCGCGCCCGGCCTCTCCGGCGAGGATCATCTCGGTGTCGCGGTCGAACGGGCGGTCGAGGTGGTAGGCCAATTGCAGCGTCCCGTCGGAGGTCTCGGGATCAGAGCTATGCCCTCCGGCCCGCCACGTCCAGTCGCGGCGTCCCATCGGCGGCCCGCCACGTTGCGCCCGGCGGCGGTATCGCCTTCACTGGCACCGTCGGAGCCGGAAAAGGAGGCAGGGATGAAGGTCGGATTTCTCGGAACGGGACACATCGCGGCGCCGATGGCGCGGCTGGCGGCGAGGAACGGCCACGCGGTCACGGTGTCGCGCCGGAACGAGGCGGTGTCCTCGGACCTCGCCGCCGCCGGTCTCGGCATCGCGGTGGCCGGGAACGCCGAGGTCGTCGCGAATGCGGAGGTGGTGGTGCTGAGCCTGCGCCCCGGCAGCTGGCACGACGTCGTCGCGGGCCTGCCGTGGCGGCCGGATCACCGGGTCCTGTCGGTGATGGCCGGTGTGCCGCTCGCCGACATCGCCGCCGCCTGCGCTCCAGTGGCGGACATCTCCGTGACGATCCCGCTCGGCCATCTCGAAAGCGGCGGCTGCCCGCTACCGGTCTGGCCGGGGCCCGAGCCCGCCGCCACCTTGTTCGGTCCCGCGAACCCGGTGATCCCGGTTCCGTCCGAGGACGCGATCGGCCCCCACTTCGCCGCCTCCGCCGTCCTGTCCGCGCTTCTGCCCGCGATCTCCGCGACCGCCGGCTGGCTCGCGGCCCGCACCGGGGAACCCGACGCCGCGGAGGCCTACGTCGCGCATCTCGCGGCGAGCTACCTCGGCGCGCTGTCGAAGGACCGCGCCGGGCGCGCGGCGGAGGCGCTCGACGGTCTCGCCACGCCGATGACGCTCAACAACACCATGCTCCAGGCGCTTCGCGACGCCGGTTTCGAGGACGCCCTGACGCGCGCGCTCGACGCGATGGAGCGCGGCGATCTCAAATGAGGCCCCGTGTGCCGGAATGTGCGATCAGTGAAATGATCCGCTCAAAATCCCGGTGGTTCATGCCGGGATCTGTCCGAAATCGACAGCGTTTCGCCGCATCTCTTCAGGTTATCACGTCCGGCGCGGTGCGGCCCGTCCGCTGCTTCAGCCCGGTGATCGCCTCCGCCGCCGCCACGATCGGCGCCAGCGCCTCCTGCGGATCCTCGTGCAGCTTGCCCGGATCGGTTTCCAGCCGTTCGAGGTAGACCCGGACCGTCGCGCCGACGGTCCCGGTGCCCGACAGACGCACCACCACGCGCCCGCCGCCTTCGAGACCGAAGCGCAGGCCCTGCTTCTCGGCCACCGATCCGTCCACCGGGTCGTGGTAGGCGAACTCGTCCGCGCTCTCGATCCTCAAGCCCGCCGCCTTGCGGCCCGGCATGTCGCGCATCCGCACCCGCATCTCCGCCACCATCGTGTCGGCGATCCCGGTGTCGACGGCCTCGTAGTCGTGGCGGGTGTAGTAGTTGCGCCCGAACTTCGCCCAGTGCTCCGCCATCAGCTCCGCCACCGGCTGCTTCTTCTGCGCCAGGATGTTGAGCCAGAGCAGAACCGCCCAGACGCCGTCCTTCTCGCGGACGTGGTCCGACGAGGTGCCGGCGCTCTCCTCGCCGCAAAGCGTGATCTTTCCTGCGTCGAGAAGGTTTCCGAAGAATTTCCAGCCGGTCGGAGTCTCGTAGCAGTCGAGGCCGAGCGCCTCCGCTACCCGGTCGACCGCGCCCGAGGTCGGCATCGACCGCGCCAGCCCCTTCAAGCCCCCGGCATAGGCGGGCGCGAGCGTTGCGTTGGCCGCCAGCGCCGCGAGGCTGTCGGAGGGCGTGACGTAGATGCCCCGGCCCATGATCATGTTGCGGTCGCCGTCCCCGTCCGAGGCCGCGCCGAAATCGGGCGCGTCCGGCCCCATCATCCGGTCGACGAGGTCCTTCGCCCAGATCGGGTTCGGGTCCGGGTGGCCGCCGCCGAAGTCCGGGCTGGGCGTGCCGTTCACCACGCTGCCCGCCGGCGCGCCGAGCCGGTCCTCGAAGATCGCCTTCGCGTAGGGCCCGGTGACCGCGTGCATGGCGTCGAAACAAATGGTGAAGCCGCCCGCGAACAGCGCCCGGATCGCGTCGAAGTCGAACAGCGTCTCCATCAGGTCGGCATAGTCCGCGACCGGGTCCACGACCTCGACCTCCATGTCGCCCATGCGGTGCGTGCCCGGGGTGGAAAGGTCCACGTCGATGGCGGCGAGGATGCGGTATTCCGTGATCGTCTTCGTCGCGGCGAAGATCTTCTCGGTCACGCTTTCCGGCGCGGGCCCGCCGTTCGCGCCGTTATACTTCAGTCCGAAATCGCCGTCGTGCCCGCCGGGGTTGTGAGAGGCCGACAGGATGATCCCGCCATCGGCCCCGCGCGACCGGATCAGGTGCGAGGCCGCGGGCGTGGACAGGATCGCGTCCTGCCCGACGATCACCTTCGACACGCCCTCCGCCGCGGCCATGCGCAGGACGACCTGCGCCGCGCGGTCGTTGAAGTAGCGCCCGTCACCGCCGAGCACGAGTGTCGTGCCCGCCGCCCCGCCGAGCCCGGTCCAGATCGCCTGGACGTAATTCTCCAGGAAATGCGGGCCCATGAAGACCCGGGTCTGCTTGCGAAGGCCGGAGGTGCCGGGTTTCTGACCCGGGATCGGCTGCGTGGCGACGGTCTCGATGCTCATTTTCTCTCCCCGGCTGCGCGCCTGTCCTGCCCAAGGATCATGGCCCGGCCCCGGCGGATTGCAACCGGGTTTCCCGGCGCGGCCGTCAGGTCGGAGGCGCGGCGCCGACAGGCGCCGGCCGCCGCGCGAGGGCTTCCCGGTACGGGGGGCGCGAGCGGGGCGGCGCCCGGTGGTGCCGGGGCAGGGGGCCGCTCAGCCCCGCGTCTTCGGCCGGATCAGCCCTTCCTGCACGACCGAGGCCACCAGCCGCCCGTCCCGGTCGTGGATCTGGCCCCGCGCCAGCCCGCGCGCTCCGCCGGCCCAGGGGCTGTGCATCGAATACAGGTGCCAGCCCGAGAACCGCACAGGCCCGTGAAACCAGACCGCGTGGTCGAGGCTCGCGGTCATCACCCGCCCGGTATAGCCGCTTTCGCCGTGCGGTCTCAGCGTTGCGCCCAGGAGTTGCAGGTCGCTCGCGTAGGCCAGGAGACAGCGTTCGAGCCATGCCGGCGCATCCGTCACCGGGCGGGCGAGGCGGATCCAGGCGGAGTGGCTGTCCGGCATGGGCTTCGGATCGGCGTAGTCGATCGGGTCGACCAGCCGGACCTCGATCGCCGAGGTCCGCAGGATCTCGGCGCGACGCGCCGGGTCGGCGCGGGCGGCAAGATCGGCCTTGGCCTCCTCCCGCGTGGGCAGGGTTTCCGGCGCCGGCGCCTCGGGCGCGGGATCGGCATGGGCAAAGCCGGGTTCCTCGACGTGGAAACTGGCGGCGAGGTTCAGGATCTGCCGCCCGGACTGGATCGCGACGACCCGCCGGGTGGTGAAGCTGCCGCCGTCGCGGGCGCGGTCGACCTCGTAGATCACCGGCCGCGACGGGTCGCCGGGGCGCATGAAATAGGCGTGGAGCGAGTGGCAGGGCCGGTCCTCGGGCACGGTCATCGACGCCGCCGCCAGCGCCTGCGCCACGACCTGCCCGCCGAAGATGCGGCGCGCGGTCTCGCCGCCCGAACCGGGGCCGCGGAACAGGTCCTCCTCCAGCCGTTCGAGCCGGAGCAGGGACAGGAGTGTGTCGACCGGGTCCGTCATGTGCGGCGCAGCGCGCGCGCGCCGTGGGTCAGGGCGAAGATCACCGCAGCTGCGCAGACGATCGACGGACCGGCAGGCGTATCGAGCCGCAGCGACATGCCGAGACCGAGGAGCGTGGCCGCCGCGCCGATCGCCGCCGCCCCCGCTGCCATCGCCTCGGGCGAGCGGGACAGGGGCCGCGCGGCGCCCGCCGGGATCAGCAGGAGCGCGACGATCAGGAGCGCACCGACGACCTTGATCGCGACCGCGACGGTCAGCGCCAGCGCCAGGGTCAGCACCAGCGTCTCGCGCCGGGGATCGAGCCCCGCGGCACGGGCGAGGTCGGGGTTCACCGTGGCGGTCAGAAGACCCTGCCAGCGCCAAGCCAGTAGGGCGAGGACACCGGCCGCGCCGGCCCAGACGATGACGAGGTCCCCGCGCGTGACCGCGAGGATGTCGCCGAAGAGCCAGGCGGTCAGGTCGCCCTGCCGCCCGGGAATCGCCGACACCGCGACCAGCCCGAAGGCCAGCGCGCCGTGGGCGATCACGCCAAGCCCGGTATCGGCCGGAAGCCCGGTCTCGGACAGCCGCGACACCATCAGCGCCGTAGCCAGCGAGACCGCGAGGACGCCGATGAAGACAGGGCCCGACAGCGCCAGCGCCAGTGCCACGCCCAGGAGCGCCGCGTGGGATGTCGCGTCGCCGAAATACGCCATCCGCCGCCAGACCACGAACCCGCCGAGCGGGCCGGCGGCGAGCGCGACACCGATCCCGGCAAGCGCCGCGCGAAACAGGAAATCGTCAAGCATGGCGGATGCTTACCTCTCGCTCTTCACCCGTTCAAGCGGCGCGGTTCCGCGGGGTCATCGTGTGCGTTCCCGTGATCGTGGTGCCCGTGCCCGTGATCGTGCCCGTGGTCATGGTCGTGCCGGTAGAGCGCGAGGGCGCCGTGGGTGCCGGTGCCGAACAGGGCCCGGTATTCCGGCGCGGAGGCGACCACCTCGGGTCGGCCCTCGCAGCAGACATGACCGTTGAGGCAGAGCACCCGGTCGGAGGCGCTCATCACGACATGCAGGTCGTGGCTGACGAGCAGGACGGCGGCGCCGGTCGTGTCCCGCACCGCCTCCACCCGCTGGTAGAACGCGGCCTGGCCGGGCTGGTCGAGCCCCTGCGTCGGTTCGTCGAGGATCAGCAAGTCCGGCCGTCCGATCAGCGCGCGGGCCAGCAGCACCCGCTGCAACTGCCCGCCCGACAGTTCCGCCAGCGCCCTGGGGCCGAGCCCCGGCACCCCGGCCTCCGCCAGCGCGGTCTCGGCCTCCTCCGAGCCGACCCGGTGCGGCAGCGACAGGAAGCGGCGCACGGTCAGCGGCAGCGTGCCGTCGGTGTGTAGCCGCTGCGGGACATAGCCGATGCGCAGGCCCGGCGTCCGCGCGACCTTGCCGGAGACCGGTTGAACCGCGCCGATCAACGCCTTGACAAGGCTCGTCTTTCCCGATCCGTTCGGCCCCACGACGGTGACGATCTCGCCGCGGTCGATGGCGAAGGTTACGTCGCTCAGCACGGTCTCGCGCCGGTAGGCGAGCGTGAGCCCGCGCGCCTCGATCAGGCTCATGCCCCGGTCCCCGCGCAGTCGGGGCAGAGCCCCTCGGCCTCGATCACCTGCCGTTCGACCGCGAATCCCGCGGCCGCAGCCTCGGCCTTCAGGCCCGCGCCCGCCGCCGTCTCGCCGATCTCCCCGACCCGCTCGCACCCCTTGCAGATCATGAACATCGGCGCGTGTTCGCCCGCGCCCTCGGTGCAGGCGACATAGGCGTTCAGCCGTTCGATCCGGTGCGCGAAGCCGTTCTTCGTGAGGAAATCGAGCGCCCGGTAGGCGACCGGCGGCTGCGCGCCCAGGCCCTCGGCCTGCAGCCGCGCGAGGATGTCGTAGGCCCCCTGCGCGCGGTGATCCTCCAGCAGGAGTTCCAGCACGCGGCGCCGCACCGGGGTCAGCCGCAGGCCCTCCGCGGTCGCACGCGCCTCGGCCTCCGCGAGGGCGGTGGCGACGCAGCGCTTGTGGTCGTGACGTTCGAAGCCGTGGGCGGACATGGCAGGTATTGTAATGTTATAACATATCTACTAGGGGTTCTCCTGCTTGTCTCAGACGGGGGTCCCGATGTCGAATCCTTTCTTCGCCGCCACCGTGGCGGCCGTTGTCCTAGCGGCCTCCGCCGCGCGCGCCGAACCGCCGCGCGTCGTGACCGATGTCGCCCCGGTCCAGTCGCTCGTCGCGCGGGTGATGCGGGGCGTGGCCGAGCCTGCGCTCATGGTCCCGCCCGGTGTCAGCCCCCATGACTTCGCCCTGCGCCCGTCCCAGGCCCGCGCGCTGCAGGACGCCGACCTCGTGATCTGGATGGGCCCCGGCCTCACGCCTCTGTCCGAAGGGGAAATCACGGGCCTCGCCGCCGACGCGGTCCTCGTCGACCTCCTGTCGGTGGAGGAGGGCGCGGTCCACTACGCCGCCCGTGACGGCCACGACCACGACGAGGCCGACCACCACGGCGACGACGACCACGGGGACGACCACGACGAAGACCACGACGAGGACCACGACGAGGACCACGCCGACCACGACGATGCCCACGACCACGGCGACATCGACCCCCACGCCTGGCTCGACCCGGTGAACGCGCGCGCCTGGCTGCCGGTGATCGCCGCCGCCCTGTCCGAGGCCGATCCCGCCAACGCCGCCACCTACGCCGCCAATGCCGACGCCGCCGACGCCGAACTCGAAGCCCTGGCGGCGGAGATCGGGGAGACGCTGGCCGGCGACCCGCCGCGCTACGTCACCTACCATGACGCCTACCAGTATTTCGAACGGCGCTTCGGTCTCGCCGCGCTCGGCAGCATCGCGTCGCTCGATGCGGGGGCGCCGTCCGCTGGCCGCCTCGCCGGCCTTCGCGACGGGCTCTCGGACGCGCCGCCCGCCTGTTTCCTGGCCGAGCCGCAATTCGACCCGCGACTGGCCGAGACCCTCGCCGAGGGGGCCGAGATCCACGTCGCCGACCCGCTCGGCGCGGGGCTGGAACCGGGGCCGGGGCTCTACCCCGCGCTCCTGCGCGGGCTCGCCGGGGTGCTGGCGACATGCCGCTGACCCCGCCCGCCGGTTTCACGTTTCGCTAACCGGTTTCGCCCTAGGCTGCCCGCGGGGGACGTCCCGCGGGCCGTCGGCCCCTTGCAGCCGCCCCGACCGGACCATAAGACTCTGGACCAATCCAAACGATCGCGCGCGAGGCAGGCGAGATGAACGATCCCCACGAATTCTACATGAACACCCTCGTGCCGATGGTCGTCGAACAGACCAGCCGGGGCGAACGCGCCTACGACATCTTCTCGCGGCTGCTGAAGGAACGGATCATCTTCGTGTCCGGGCCGGTGCATGACGGCATGTCGAGCCTGATCGTCGCGCAGCTCCTGCACCTGGAGGCCGAGAACCCGTCGAAGGAAATTTCGATGTACATCAACAGCCCCGGCGGCGTCGTGACCTCGGGGCTCTCGATCTACGACACGATGCAGTACATCAAGCCAAAGGTCTCGACGCTGGTGGTGGGGCAGGCGGCCTCGATGGGCTCGCTGCTGCTCGCCGCGGGCGCGCCGGGGATGCGGTTCTCGCTGCCGAACAGCCGGATCATGGTCCACCAGCCCTCGGGCGGCTACCAGGGCCAGGCGACCGACATCATGATCCATGCCGCCGAGACGCAGAAGCTCAAGGGCCGGCTGAACGAGATCTACGTGAAACACACCGGGCAATCGCTGGAAACAGTCCAGGAAGCGCTGGAGCGGGACAATTTCATGGACCCGGAACAGGCCAAGGCCTGGGGCCTGATCGATGAAATAGTCGAGAACCGCGACACGCCCGAAGCCCCCTCCGCGTAACCCGCAGGGGCCCCCGCGGCGGGGAATTTTGACATTGTGACCGGTCCGCCGGTGCACTAGGCTGATCCGAAAGCGCACGGCACGGGGGTCGGCAACGGTCGGGCCGGGACATCCGGTCCAGAGGTTCGAGGTAGGTGACATGGCAAATTCGTCCGGCGGCGATAGCAAGAACACCCTGTATTGTTCGTTCTGCGGCAAGAGCCAGCACGAGGTCCGGAAGCTGATCGCCGGTCCCACCGTCTTCATCTGCGACGAATGCGTCGAGCTGTGCATGGACATCATCCGCGAGGAAACGAAGTCCACCGGCCTGAAGTCCGCCGACGGCGTTCCGACGCCCAAGGAAATCTGCGACGTCCTCGACGACTACGTGATCGGCCAGATGCACGCCAAGCGCGTGCTCTCGGTCGCGGTCCACAACCACTACAAGCGCCTTAACCAGGCCGGCAAGTCGGACATCGAACTGGCGAAGTCCAACATCCTGCTGATCGGCCCCACCGGCTGCGGCAAGACGCTGCTCGCCCAGACGCTCGCCCGCATCCTCGACGTGCCCTTCACGATGGCCGACGCCACCACGCTGACCGAGGCCGGTTACGTGGGCGAGGACGTGGAGAACATCATCCTCAAGCTGCTGCAGGCGTCAGAATACAACGTCGACCGGGCGCAGCGCGGCATCGTCTACATCGACGAGGTCGACAAGATCACCCGCAAGTCGGACAACCCCTCGATCACCCGCGACGTGTCGGGCGAGGGCGTGCAGCAGGCGCTCCTGAAGATCATGGAAGGCACCGTCGCCTCCGTGCCGCCGCAGGGCGGGCGCAAGCATCCGCAGCAGGAATTCCTGCAGGTCGACACCACGAACATCCTGTTCATCTGCGGCGGCGCCTTCGCCGGGCTCGAAAAGATCATCGCGCAGCGCGGCAAGGGCTCCGCGATGGGCTTCGGCGCCGACGTGAAGGACCCCGACAGCCGCGGCGTGGGCGAGCTCTTCACCGAGCTCGAACCCGAGGATCTCTTGAAGTTCGGCCTGATCCCGGAATTCGTCGGCCGTCTGCCCGTCATCGCGACGTTGCAGGATCTTGACGAGGACGCGCTGGTCACCATCCTCACCGCGCCGAAGAACGCGCTGGTGAAGCAGTACCAGCGGTTGTTCGAGCTCGAGGACGCCAAGCTCAAGTTCACCGACGACGCGCTCAAGGCCATCGCCAAGCGCGCGATCCAGCGCAAGACCGGTGCGCGGGGCCTCCGCTCGATCATGGAGGACATCCTCCTCGACACCATGTTCGAGCTTCCCGGCACCGACGGGGTCGAGGAAGTGGTCGTGAACGAGGAGGCCGTGACCTCCGAGGCCCGCCCGCTCCTGATCTACGCCGAACGGTCCAAGGGCGAACCGGCCAGCGCCGGCTGAGCCGCACAGTAGAGCCTGGGTCTTACGCGTCAGCAGGTCTCCTGTTCACAGCGTTCGGTTTGTTCGTTTCCGCGCAGGGTTCACCGAACAAGCCGCTGAATACTCGATAATGTCGTCGGAGCACGACGCGCGAGCGGTGTTCGGCCCGATCCTAGGCGACCGACCAATTCGTCCTTTCGGGTGGCCACCGCCGCGGCCACCGCGCTCTTCCTGTCCGGTTCCGCATCCCCGACCAGTGCTCTTCAGCGTGCGTCTCCCACGATCTCGTCCCCTGCGCGGTCGTGATTGCGTTGCGCTGATGGAACTGCATGGGCGCGTCCGGAAAACCTCCGCTGCCATCGGGACATTCTCGCCCGATGCGCCGCCTGTCCCGGCCGGTGCCGGGCGCAACAGGCACCCCCGACCCTTCACATCCCGCGGCAACGCCAACCCGACCCCGCCGCCCCCCTTGGGCATACCACACGCGACCCCATCGGCGAGTACGCCCGCCCCCGCTCAAGGGACATCACTGCCCGCCGCCCGGGCGCTCTTGCCGAATACGCTCCCGCCCCGAACCCTTCGCCGCCCCGGTCTTTGTCTTCCAAATACCTCGGGGTGCGGGGCTGGCCCCGCTGGCCGGGCGAGGCGGGCCAACGGCTCGTCGAGCCCGGCCACCCCCACGGAAGATCAGTCCGCGAAGCTCCGGATCTCCGCGGCATAGGTCCCCGGGTTCTGGAACGCCGCGAAGTGGCTGACGTCGTCCAGCAGGAGGTAGTCCGCCCCCGGGATCGTCTCCGCGATCCGCTCCGCGTGCTCCGCCAGGATCGCCTCGTCATGCTCGCTCTGCACCACCAGCGTCCGCACCGGCACCGTTTCCAGCGCCTCCCAGGCGTCCGGCTTCTCGCTCGACCACATTTCCACGATCGCGCCGAGGAACGCCTCGAACCCCTCCGGCGTCGGTGACATCCCGGCGTAATCCTCCGCCATCATCTCGATATAGCTGCCGAAGACCGGGTCGCCGTCGACGGCCGGGTCGATCCCGTCGAGCGTCACGTTGCCGGCATGGGCGAAGTGGCTGGCGAGCCTCAGCGGTGCCTCCTGCGAGATCGCGTAGCCGATGTTCGCGCCGTCGGACCATCCGACGAGGTGCACCTGGTCCAGCTCCAGGTAGTCCATCAGCGCGAGGTAGTCCTGCGCCAGCAGATCGTAGGAATAGGCGCTGCCGTCGTTCGTCGACCGTCCGTGGCCGCGCGTGTCCGCGACGATCACCCGGTGGTCGGACATGAGCGAGGCGACGACATCGCCCCAGATGTCGCCATGCGCCAGCCCGCCGTGGATCAGCAGGATCGGGATGCCCTCGTCGGCACCGTAGGCCGCGTAGTACATCTCGATCCCGTTCACCGGCGCCATGCCGGTCTCGGCGGGGTCAGGCATCGGGGCGGGGGCGGGGACGGTCTCCCAGGTTTCCTGGGCGGCGAGGGGCGTCGCGGCGAGCATGACGGCGGTGGCGAGAAGGGCGCGGATCATCGGGGCCTCCGGGCTGTGCGTTGCGGGCAAGCCTGCTGCCGCGCCCGGACCCCTGTCAACCGGCGTCGCTGCGCTGCGGCAGGATCCGGCCGCCGGCCGCTCTCACCGAACCCAGAGCTTCTCCCGCTTCAGCGTGTTGCGGATCGCCTGTTCCCGCCGCGGCAGGTTGTCCCGGTCGAACAGCGCCCGCGCCTTCGCCCCGCGGCCCTGGTAGATCATCCGCTTCGCGGGCTCCCACGCCTTCAGCACCTTCTTCAGCCAGTTCGGCGCCGCGACCTCCTCCAGCGCCGCCACCACGGCGTCGTCCTCGCGCGCGTAAAGCAGCGGCAGGGTCCGGTAGTGGCAGGTGGTGCGGCCGTCGAGCCAGCCGGGCGGCAGCGTGTCCCGCCCCCCGCCGAGCGAATGGATCACCAGCGGCAGCGCCACCTGGTCGAGCCACGGGTCGAGCGACTGGCAGGCGAGTTCCTCGGGCGGGTCGTCGCGGATCGACACCGCGTAGTCGCGGAACCGCTGACCGAACACCGCGGGGTCGGAATGGTAGAAGTAACCGGCGTTGAAATAGAGGTAGCGGCGCCAGTACTCGTCGGGATGCGACGGGTCGAGCGAGCTTTCGAAATCCAGGCCGAAACGGTCGTAGAGGCTTCGCCAGATCGCGGAATAGCCCGGCCCGTAAAGCGCGATCTCGGGCCAGGTGCCCTCGCGCCGGAGCGACGCGGAGGGCCGGTCGAAATCGAACGGCACCTCGGTCAGCTCGCCGGTCACCAGCGTGTCGCTGTCGAAGAACACGAAGGGCTCGCCCGCGGGCAGGGCGGCCAGGGCCTCGATCTTGTTGCCGTGCGGGTAGGCCGCGCCGAAGTCGCGGTTCTCGAAGGGCAGGATCTCGGCATCGAGCCGGTCGAGCACCTCGCGCACCCCGTCGTCGTCCATCCGCGGATCGCGCGGCCAGAGCGGTCCGGGCTGCGGCTCGGCCACGAAGAGCCGCCCCGTGAAGCCCGGCGAAAACGCCCGGAGCGAGGCCGCGAACAGCGCGGCCTCGTATTGCAGCCGCCCCTTCTGGCCGACGATCATGACGTTGAAGATCCGGCTCACCACCCGAGGCACCCCGTTCCCGTATCCAGCCGGGCCGAGCCTAGCGCCCCGGTCCGCTCCCCGCCAGCGGCGGATCCCCGGGCAGGGCGAGCCGCAGCGCGCCGTCGCGAAACCCGCCGCGGATCAGGTGGCCGCGATCCCGCACCTCGGGGAACTGCTCCGCCCAGTCCCGGAAGCGGTCGTTGGTCACGATGACCGCGCCCATGTCCCGGGCGGCGGTCAGGATGTAGGAATCCGCCTGCGTGCCCTTCGGCACCACCATGACCCGGTCGCGCGGCAGGCCCAGCAGCCCGGCGAAGTCGCGGTCGCGGAGGTAGCGGCCGCGCAACAGGTAGCCCGCGTTGGCGTCGAACATCACGCCGGGCGCGTAACCCGCCGCCGTCAGCCGCTCCACCACCGCGCGGACGGGCGCGAGGTCCGGCGTCCCGTCGTCCCAATGCATGACGTTGGACCCGTCGACCACCACCGGTCGCGGCGCATCGGCGGGCCGTGACCGGCCCCGCCGGCGAAGGACGAGAAAGGCGAGCACCAGCCAGGCCGCCAGCGCGGCGGCCGGAAGCCACGCCAGGTCGGGCACCGTGCCGGCCAGGACGGTGAGGGCGATGGCAAGGATAGCGGCGGTCAGGATCGCGATCATGCGCGGACGCTAATCGAGCCGCCGAGCGACGCCAAGACCCTGAACCAACACATGGGGGGAAGTGGTGGGCGACCCTGGAATCGAACCAGGCGTGGGTCTCCCCGGCGGAGTTACAGTCCGCTGCCGCACCTTGCAGCCCGTCGCCCTAGCGCCGGGACCTGCCCGGCGTGCGGCGTGGGATAGCCACCGGCCGGGAGGAGGTCAACAGGAAATGCGGGCGGCGCGGTGCGGGTTGGCAAGCGGGCGCGCGGGGCTTAAGTCGCGGGCTGAAGATCGGAGACGGCGACGTGGCGAAGAAACCGGCCTGGGTGGTCGACAAGGAACGGGACCGGCGGCGCGCCGGGGCGGAAACGGTCTGGCTGTTCGGCCTCCACGCCGTGCGCGACGCGCTGTCCAACCCGCGGCGGCAGAAGCTGCGGCTGATCCTGACCCGGAACGCCGCCGACCGGATCGGGGCCGAGGTCATCGCCGCGGCCGGGATCGAGCCCGAGATCGCGGACCCCCGCAAGTTCCCCGCGCCGCTCGACCCCGGATCGGTCCACCAGGGTGCCGCGATGGAGGTGAAGCCGCTCGACTGGGGCCGGCTCCGCGATCTCGATCCGGGGCAGGGGGCGCCGCGCCTGGTGCTGCTCGACCGGGTGACCGATCCGCACAACGTCGGCGCCATCCTGCGCTCGGCCGAGGTGTTCGGCGCCCGCGCCGTGATCGCGCCCGCCCGCCATTCCGCCCCCGAAACCGGGGCGCTGGCCAAGACCGCCTCGGGCGCGCTCGAACGCCAGCCCTACCTGCGTGTCGGCAATCTCGGCGACGCGATGCAGGACCTGAAGAAGATGGGTTACGTCATGCTCGGTCTCGACGGAGAGGCCGGGACCGAGATCGGCGACGCCGTCGCGGAACATGCCGGCATGCCCATCGGGCTCGTGCTCGGGGCCGAGGGGCCGGGCCTGCGGGAGCGGACGCGGGACCTGTGCGACCGGCTGGTCCGGATCCCCTTTGCGGCCGATTTCGGCTCGCTCAACGTCTCCAACGCCGCCGCGGTCGCCCTCTACGCCGCCCGGAAGGACGCCTGAATGGATACCAAGATCGCCACCTGCTGCTATTGCGGCAAGCGGACCATGCTGAAGCTGACCGCGCGGGGCGGGCACGAACTGGCCTGCGGGTCCTGCGGCGCGCCGATCCACGAGATGAAGGCTCTGAAACAGGAACGCCCCCACAAGGTGAAACACGCGCCCTACGGGCAGGGGCCCGACCGGCCGCGCAGGGAACGCCGCAAGCGCCGGAAACCCACGTGGAAACGGGCACTTGGCGAGGTCGCGGACCTGCTCGACGACATCTTCGACTAGGCGCACGGCGGCTCACATCCGCTTGATCGGGATTTGCGCGGCGGGGCGTCGGGGCGCATGTTCGGCCCACGCCATTCTCGACGCATTCACGACAGGGAGAGATTTCGATGCTGACCCGCCGCGCCACCCTCGGCCTTTTCGCCGCCACCCCGCTCCTCGCCGCGCCGCTGGTGCTGTCCGCCGCGCGCCCGGCGCTCGCCTCCGAGCCGCCGGTCTTCACCCGCGACGGCATCGCGATTTCCGGAGCCGACCCCGTCGCCTATTTCACCGAGGGTGAGCCGGTGATCGGCTCGGCCGAGTTCGCCGCCGACTGGATGGGCGCGCCGTGGCACTTCGCCAGCGCCGCGAACCGCGACACCTTCCTCGCCGACCCGGAGGCCTACGCGCCCGCGTTCGGCGGCTACTGCGCCTTCGCGGCATCCCGCGGCGCGCTCGCCGCGACCCGGCCCGAGGCCTGGACGGTCTACGAGGACCGGCTCTACCTCAACGCCAACCTCCACGCCCGCGAACTGTGGCTGTCGGAACTGCCCGACGTCATCGCGGCGGGCGAGGCGAACTGGCCCGCGATCCTCGGCTGACACCCGCCAATCGATCACGTTTTCGAGACCGGCTCTTTTTCCGCGGCCGTTGCAGCCTAGATACACCTCATGACGCTGCGGTTCGGAACACCGCAGGTCCATCACTGTCCCTCGTTCCGTAACTTGCCCGCAGCCTCTGGCCGCGGGCAGTTTTTTTGGCAAGGGTGCGGCATGGCCGGCGAATACCCCGACGAGATGCTAAGAACCCTGCTGCGCGAGGTGAAAAGCTTCGCGGTCGTCGGCGTGTCCGCGAACCCGGTGAGGCCGAGCCATTACGTCGCCCGCTACCTCGGGCTCAAGGGCTACCGCGTGATCCCGGTCAATCCCGGCCTCGCGGGCCAGACCCTGTTCGGCGAGACCGTGGTCGGCTCCGTCGCCGACCTCGAAGGACCCGTCGACGTGATCGACATCTTCCGCCGCCCCGAGGCGGTGCCGGACATCGTCGACGCCGCGCTCGCGCTCGACCCGCTGCCGAAGGTGATCTGGATGCAGATCGGTGTCCGCCATGCCGGGGCCGCGGCCAGGGCCCGCGCCGCCGGTCTGACGGTGATCGAGGACCGCTGCCCGAAGATGGAATACCAGCGCCTGTTCGGGGAGCTTGCGAAGGCCGGGTTCGCCACCGGCCACATCGGCTCCCGTCTCTGAAATTTTCCCGAGATCCGTCCAAGTCTTGCCGGATTGCGCGCCGAGGTTGCCCCCATGACCGAGGCCGAGACCATATCTTCCCCCACCGATGCCGACTACGCGCGGATCGCGGAACTGCTGCTCGTGGCCGATGATCTCGGCACCGAGATCTGCGGCCGCCAGGTCGAGGAGGGGATGGAGGACCTGCTCACCCTCGACGAGATCGTGCGCTCGGGCCGTGTCGACCATGCCGATACCGATGCCTGGCAGGCGCTTGGCCTCGCGCTCGGCCGGGTCATGGTGTCCGAACTCGACGGGTTCGACTGGTGCGTCATCGACGATGACGACGGGCGGGACATCTGCCTGCGCTACGAGACCACCTCGCTGATGATCTTCCCGGTCACCATGCTGTCCAAGCGCGTCGAGGCCGGGGCACCGGTCGACGTCATGCGCATCTTCGGCGCAATCGAGGCCGAGGTCGCCCGCGCCGTGACCGAAGGCGTCGACTAGGCCCCGCGCGCCGACTTCTCGTCGATGCCAGACACGCCCTCGCGGCGTTCGAGCTCCGCCAGCACGTCGGCCCAGGCCACTTCTCGCGCGGCCAGCATGACCAGGAGGTGATACAGCACGTCCGCGGCCTCGGATGTGAGCCGCGTGCGGTCGCCCTTAACCGCCTCCACGATCGCCTCCACCGCCTCCTCGCCGAACTTCCCGGCGCACGTCTCCGGTCCCTTCGCCAGCAGCCGCGCGGTCCAGGAACTGTCGGGGTCGGCGCCGCGGCGGGCGTCGATGGTGGCGGCGAGGCGGGCGAGCGTATCGGACATGGCGTTTCCCTCGCGCGCGGACACGATCCTGTCAAGCCGCTTGCCCCGACGCCCGCGGCGCGTCACGTTCCGATCATTGATGACAAGGGGAATTACGGCATGACGGGACGATACGCAGTTGCGCTGCTGCTGGCCTGCGCGGGCGCGCCGGCGATGGCGCAGGACACCTATCTCGACGACCGCTCCACCCCCGACGCGGTGATCCGGTCGCTCTACAACGCGGTCAACACGCAGCAATATCCCCGCGCCTGGAGCTACTTCGAGGACGGCCACAGGCCCGAGTTCGGGCCCTTCGCGGACGGCTACGGCGACACCGTCCATGTCGAGGTCCGCACCGGGGAGGTCTTCGCCGAGGGCGCCGCCGGGACGACCTACTGGCAGGTGCCGACAGTGATCGAGGCGCGGCGCACCGACGGATCGGTCGTGGTGTTCGCCGGCTGCTACACCCTGACCCAGGCCAGCCCCTACGCCTACGACCGGCCGCCCTACGACCCGATCGCCATTCGCGACGGCACGCTGGTGCAAAGCGATAAGCATTTCGCGGACGCCTCGGGGGATTGCCCGGGGTAGGGGGCCGCCCGCTCCAATTCAGCCTAACCCATTACCGGACCCGCAATTTGCCGAATTGCGGGAATCGGGTCGTTGCGTTATATTGAATATCGGGCGCCCCTATTTCGGGACCCGTCCGTGTCTTGAATGGTAATTTTTCAACTGTTTTTTTCAGGAGGTCGATTATGACCGAGTTTCACAAGTTCGACGACGACGCGATCAACAAGACTATCCAGTCCGCCCGTGCCTTCCACGCGGAACAGGCCGCCCCCGCGCTGGAATCGCTGGACAGCTCCTCGGCCCTCGCCGATTCCGGCGAGCTGTCGATCCTGGCGCAGTGCATCTCGCTGAAGGTGGCGAACCACAAGGTCTGTCTCGACCTTCCGCTCGGCATCGGCAAGGTCTGCCTTCCGATCCCGTTCAACATCCCCGACGGCGAGGCCGCCAAGGCGTGCTTGAAGATCTGCACCACCTGGGGGATCCCGCACGGGGTCCGGGTGACGATCTCGGTCGCCGGGGTGGAAGTCGTTTCGAAAACCTTCGGCAAGTGCTGACGCGATGACCCGGGCGGCGCGCGCGGTGCGCCCGCGCGCGTCTCCGCATATTCGCAATTCCGGCATCGTCGTATTCGGATCGGGAATTCCCGCCGGGGATCGGCCGAATTGATCCGCCGGTCAGAGCCGCACGGGAATTCCCGCCGCGGCCATATGCGCTTTTGCCTCGGCAATCGTGAAATGCCCGAAATGGAAGATCGACGCCGCCAGCACAGCGCTCGCGTGGCCCTCGGTCACGCCTTCCACGAGGTGATCGAGCGTGCCGACCCCGCCCGAGGCGATCACCGGCACCGTCACCGCGTCCGCGATGGCGCGGGTCAGCGGGATGTTGAAGCCCGCGCGCGTTCCGTCCCGGTCCATCGAGGTCAGGAGGATCTCCCCCGCGCCCTTCGCGACCACCGTCCGCGCGAATTCCACCGCGTCGATCCCCGTGGGCTTGCGCCCGCCGTGGGTGAAGATCTCCCACTTTCCGGGGGCGACGGTCTTGGCGTCGATGGCCACCACGATGCACTGGCTGCCGAACCGGTCCGCGGCCCGCGCCACCACGTCGGGGTCGGCCACGGCGGCGGAGTTGAACGACACCTTGTCGGCCCCGGCCAGCAGCAGGTTCCGCACGTCCTCCACCGTCCGGACCCCGCCGCCGATGGTCAGCGGCATGAAGCATTGCTCCGCCGTCCGCGTCGCGAGGTCGTACATCGTGCCGCGGTTCTCGTGGGTCGCGTGGATGTCGAGAAAGCACAGCTCGTCCGCGCCCGCGGCGTCGTAGGCCTGCGCCTGCTCCACCGGGTCGCCGGCGTCGACCAGGTCGACGAAGTTCACGCCCTTGACCACGCGGCCGTCGGCCACGTCGAGACAGGGGATGATGCGGGTCTTCAGCATGGCAGCGGACTAGGCGGAAACGCGACCGGGTGCAATCGCGGAGCTGCGGCTCAGCCCTGCCGCCCGATCCGTCGCAGCCACAGTACGCCGGCCAGCGCGATCGGCCAGGTGAAGATGACGTACATCCCCGACATCAGCAGCAGCGTGGGCACCATCACCCGCGGATCGTCGAGGTCGCCGCAAAAGTCCGCCTCGCGGCCGTAGGTGCAGGGGTCGAAAAGGCCCAGGACCCCGCCGAGCAGCAGGAGCGCCAGCGGGAACAGTCCGACCGCGATCAGCACGCGGGCGAGCCTGCGGCGCATGCGGTTCCGCGTCGCCTCGTCGACCGGGTCGGCCTTCAGCGGATCGGTCCAGTCGTCGTCCATGTCGTGATGCGGTGCCCCTCCGGTCTGCTCCGGTGCAGGTGTCGCACGGAACCGGGTCCTGTCGCCAGCGCCCGGTCCGGCGACCGGCCGCCGCGGGTCAGGTCTGCGGCGGCCGGTTCACCATCCGGCATGGCGTTCCGCGGGCCTCACCCCGCGTGGCGCCTGATAGCGGCGCGCGAGCGCGTCACCCTTGCCCGTGCCAGTCCGACCGCTTCCGGCCAGGCCCTCGCATCGGGACGCTGCAAAGGGGGCAAGCAGCGCGGGATGCCGTCGGGCGATCCGGAACCCCTCGGGGTGGGTCCGGTCCGGTAAGTCGGTGTCATGGCAGCCTCCATCATGTCGGATGGCGACGGAAAATCGTCACTCGTTAAGAACCACTCGGGCAATGCCGATGGGTAAGTGTTACCCATACGTCAACTTTTCGAAAGTCAGGTTTCTGCGCCCCCCGACACGACCCCGCGGGTTCCGAGCCGGGTTGAGGCTGAACCCACGTCACCCCCGTTCCCCGGTGTGCCACGCCCCCGGCAGAACACCCCCGCAAGCCCCGCAGTCACCAGCACGCCTTCGCCACCCGACGCGACGTCGATGCCACAAGCAGGGACCAAGCGAAGACCTTGAAATCACCTTCGACTTTCCGAAAAAAACCCTCGTACCCGGCGCCTTACGCCAGGAAGCTCACGCCAGCGCCGCCAGCGCCTCGCCCAGGTCCAGCGCCCCGTCATAGAGCGCCCGTCCCGAGATCGCCCCCGCGATCACGCCGGTCGCCTTCAGCGCCAGCAGGTCCGCCATCGACGACACCCCGCCCGACGCGATCACCGGGATCGACACCGCGCGGGCCAGCGCCTCGGTCGCGGCCACGTTCGGGCCGCCCATCGCGCCGTCCCGGTCGATGTCGGTGTAGACGATCGCCGCCACGCCCGCGTCCTCGAACGACCGGGCGAGGTCGGTCACCATCACGTCGGTCTCCTCCGCCCATCCCCGCGTCGCCACCCGCCCGTTCCGCGCGTCGAGCCCCACGGCGACCTTGCCCGGGAACGCCCGCGCGGCCACCCGCACCAGGTCCGGGTTCTCCACCGCCACGGTCCCGAGGATCACCCGCGCGATCCCCTTGCCGATCCATGTTTCCACCGTCGACATGTCGCGGATCCCGCCGCCGAGCTGCACCGGCACCCCGACCGCGGCCAGGATCGCCTCCACCGCCGCGCCGTTCACCGGCTCGCCCGCGAAGGCGCCGTTCAGGTCCACCAGGTGCAGCCAGTCCGCCCCGGCATCCGCGAAGGCCCGCGCCTGCGCGGCCGGGTCGTCGTTGAACACCGTCGCCGCCGACATTTCCCCGCGCAGGAGCCGCACGGCCTGGCCGTCCTTGAGGTCGATGGCGGGGTAGAGGATCATGGGCCGGTCTCCGTCATTCCGGCGGTTCCTTGGCACGGGGCGTCCCGGATTGCCAGCGAAACGGGCCACCGGACTTCCGCGGGAAACCCCGCTCAGCCCAGCACCGACCACCCGGTCGCGGCCACCAGCTCCTCCAGCGCCCGACTGCCGAGCTTCGAGTTGCCGGTCTCGTCCAGCCCCGGCGACCAGACCGCGATCGAGGCGCGGCCCGGCACCACCATCAGGATGCCGCCGCCGACCCCGGATTTCCCCGGCAGGCCGACGCGGTAGGCGAAGTCCCCGCTGGCGTCGTAATGCCCGCAGGTCATCATCAGCGCGTTGATCCGCCGGATCCGCTGCGCCGACACCAGCGCGGGCGTGCCCTCCGCCCCGGTCAGGAACAGCCCGGCACGGGCCAGTTGGCGGCACGTCATCTCGACCGCGCACTGGTGGACGTAGGTCCCGATCACGAGGTCGACGGGATGCTCCAGGTTGCCCCAGGATCGCATGAACTCCGCCAGCGCCCGGTTCCGCGCGCCCCACTCGGCCTCCGACGCCGCCACCGCCCGGTTAATGTGAATGTCTTCGTCGCCCGCCGCCTCGCGCACGAAATCGAGGATCTCGCCCAACAGATCGCGCGGCTTGTGCCCGGCGAGAATCGCGTCGGTCACGACAAGCGCGCCGGCGTTGATGAACGGGTTGCGCGGGATGCCGTGCTCGGTCTCCAGTTGCAGGATGGAGTTGAACGGCTGGCCCGATGGCTCCCGCCCGACCCGGCGCCACAGCCCGTCGCCCAGCCGCCCGAGCGCGATGGCCAGCGTGAACACCTTGGAAATCGACTGGATCGAGAAGGCGACATCGGCATCGCCCGCGCTCAGCACCGCGCCCGAGGGCAGGGCGACCGCGATCCCGAAGCGCAGCGGATCGACGCGGGCCAGTTCCGGGATGTAGTCGGCCACCCGCCCGCGGTCCTCGTCCGAGGCCGCGCGGGCGGCGATCGCATCCAGGCTGGCCTGCAACTCCGTCATCGCCGCGCATCTAGCGGCCCGCCGCCGGTCTCCGCAACCCGCCGCCACGTCAGCCTTGCCGCGCCGCCCCGGCTTGCAGCACGGTTTCCCGCAGGGAGACACGGGAGGAACAGGCATGAAACGCATCGTGATCGCGATGGCACTCGCGCTGGCGGCGGGCGCGGCATCGGCGCAGGACATCCGCGGCGACTGGCGAACGGCCGCGGACGACAACGGCAATTCCGGCATCGTCAGGGTGGAACAATGCGGCGGCTCCTATTGCGGCACGCTGGTCACCGCCTTCGACGCGGCCGGCGCGGCGATGGAGTCGGAAAACGTCGGCCGCCGGATCATCTGGGACACCAACCCGACCACCACGCCGGGCGAGTTCCGCGGCATGATCTACTCGCCCGACCGCGACCAGGACTACGTCTCGCGCCTCACGCTCGAAGGCAACACGCTCATCGTCCGGGGCTGCCTCTCCGCCGGCTGGCCCTGCCGCGAAGGCGGCCGCTGGCAGCGCGTGAACTGACGCCGGGCACACCGGAGCTAACACACCGGGCCGCTCATCCGGACCCACGACCGCGCCGCCACCCCGCGGCGCCCATCTCTTTGCCTTCCGAAATACCTCGGGGGGAGCGGCGCAGCCGCGGCGGGGGTGGAACCCCCGGCGCCGGCCGAGGGCTCCCCGCGCCAGCGGGGGGCGCGAGGTCGGCGCGGCACGGCCCCGGAACGCCCCCTCAGGGGCGCCAGCGCAGGAAATTCGCCAACAGCCTCAGGCCCGGGCCCTGGCTCTTCTCGGGGTGAAACTGGGTGCCGACGCGGTTGCCCGTCGCCACCACCGCGGTGACCGCCCCGCCGTAATCGACATGGGCGAGCCGGTCCGCCGGGTCCGCGACCGCCATGTGGTAGGAATGGACGAAATAGGCGTGGTCGCCGGTCGCGATGCCGTCCAGGACCGGGTGCGCCCGCTCCACCACGAGATCGTTCCAGCCCATGTGCGGCACCTTCAGGGCGGGGTCCGACGGCGCGATCCGCACCACCTCCCCGGCGATCCAGCCGAATCCTGCCACGTCCTCGTATTCCCGGCCGACCGTGGCCATCATCTGCATGCCGACGCAGATGCCGAGGAACGGCACGCCGCGCCGCTCGACCGCCTCCAGCAGCGCCTCTTCCAGCCCGGCGATCGCCTGCAATCCCCGGCGGCAGGCCGGGAAGGCGCCGTCGCCGGGCAGCACGACGCGATCCGCCCACGCAACCACGTCCGGATCGGCGGTCTGCACGACCGCGCCCGCGCCGACCTCGGCAGCCATGCGCTTCAGGGCCTTCTCGGCGGAATGCAGGTTGCCGCTATCGTAATCGACGAGAACGGTGGTCATCCCGCCAGCGATCCCTTCGTCGACGGCACCGCGCCGCCCGCCCGCGGGTCCGGCTCCACCGCCTCGCGCAGCGCGCGGGCGACGGCCTTGAACGCGGCCTCGGCGATATGGTGGGCGTTGATCCCGTGCAGCGCGTCGACGTGCAGGGTGATGCCGCCGTGGCTCGACAGCGCCTGGAAGAACTCGCGCACCAGCTCGGTGTCGAAGGTGCCGATCTTCGGCGCCGGCAGGTCGACGTTCCACACCAGGTACGGCCGGCCCGACAGGTCCAGCGCCGCGCGCACCAGCGCGTCGTCCATCGGCAGGAGGCACGACCCGTAGCGCCGGATCCCGGCCTTGTCGCCCAGCGCCTTGGCCAGCGCCTGGCCCAGCGCGATGCCGCAATCCTCGACCGTGTGGTGATCGTCGATATGCAGGTCGCCGCGGGCGGAGACCTCCATGTCGATCAGCGAATGCCGGGCAAGCTGGTCGAGCATGTGGTCGAAGAACCCCACGCCCGTCGCCATCCGGCGCTGGCCGGTGCCGTCGAGGTCGACCCGGACCTCGATCTCCGTCTCTGCGGTCTTCCGCGCGATCTCCGCCTTGCGCATCGCAATCATCCCTTCACGTCCACGGGACCCCATAGCGCCCGTGCGCGAACGGCTCAAGCGCGGGTCAGAGCCGGGACAGAAGCTCGGCCTTCTTCGTGGCAAACTCGTCGTCGGTCAGGATCCCGGCGTCGCGCAGCGATCCGAGCTTCTCCAGCGCCGCGAACACGTCGCCCTGGCCCGCCTCCGCCGCCGGCATCGGGGCCGGATCGGCCGCGGGGGCCGGGGCCGGGTTGCTTTCCCAGGACGGCGCCGAGGGGGCAGGGGCCGCGCCCGCGCCCGACACCACCGGCAGCTGGTTCAGGTAGACGGTCCCGAACTGGCTGGTGAAGGTCCAGCTCGCGTCGCCCGACTGCTGCTGGCCGACGCCCCCGATCAGGTGCTCGCCGGTGTCGTAGACCGTGACCTGCCCGCCGAGATTGACGGCAAGCCGCGCCTTGTCGGGGAAGATCGCGTAGCTGAGGTTGTTCTGCGAGCCCGCCGAGGAGGGATGCCCCAGCTCCGCCGGCCACCACGATCCGAACGACCCGCCCTGCACCTGGAACGACGGCCCGCCCTGGTGCTGCATCGCCGGCGACTGCGGCGGCGGGGGGAAGAACGCGCCCTGGAAATAGGCGTTGGAAATCTCGGTGCAGAGGTTGTTCACGAGGTTCTGCAACCCGGTGTTGAACATGTCCCCCACCATCGTCATCCCGCCCTGCGACCATTGCCCCATGCCGCCGAGCTCGGGGTGGCTGAACTGCGCCTGGGTGCCGCCGCCGCGCACGATCGCGCCCATCAGCGTGCGCACCGCGTCGGGGCTGACCCCGTAGCGCTGGCTCAGGTCGCTTTCCACGGCCGCGCCGTGGCTCGTCAGCATGCTCATCTCGGTGCCCCCCTTCGGGCCAATGCGCCGGCCATCTCGCCGGTCGCGGGGGCCGTATCACATCGTCCCGGCCCCGGCCACACATGAAGCGCGGGGAAAACCCCGGCGCCCGGCCCCGCGTCCGGTGCGACCCGCCTCGAACCAGGACTCAGACCGGCGATCAGACCGGGAAGACGCGGCCGTCGAACAGCTTCCGCGCGGTCCTGAGCGTGCCCGCCCCGGTCACCGTCCCGTCCGCGCCGGTCTCGATCAGCACCTCCGCCGCCCCGGTCGGGTGCTCCACCGCGAACCGCCCGTCGCCCGGCAGCACGGCGAGATCGGCGGCGGGTCCGGCGGGCAGGGTGCAGGCCGTCGCCACGCAGACGGCGGCGAAGACCCCGATGGTGGCGTGGCAGCGGTGCGGGATGAAGGACCGCGTGTTGATCGCCCCGCCATGCGCGGGCGCCGACACCAGCGTCATCTTCGGCACCGAGGCCTCGGCCACGTCGCCAAGCCCCATCATCGGCCCCGCGATCAGCCGGATCGCCTCGATCCGTGCCTTCAAGGCGCCATCCCCGTCCAGCGCCTCGCGGCTTTCCTGGCCGGTCAGCCCGAAGTCGCTCGCGGCCATCACCACGATCGGCATCCCGTTGTCGATCAGCGTGCAGGCGACCCCCTCGATCTCGTCGACCGCGTTGCCCGTCGGCAGGAGCTTTCCGCCCGTCATCGACCCGGCGATGTTCTGGAACATCAGGGGCACCGGCGCGGCCCCGTTCGGCACCCCGTCGATCCGCGCCTCGCCCGTGTAGCTGACCTTGCCGCCCGGCGTCTGCACGCGGGCCGTCGCGACCTCGCCCGTGTTCAGCATGTGGATCCGCACCGGCGTCTCGTCGCCCGTGGCCGAGACCAGCCCGCGCTCGATCGCCGCCGGGCCGACGCCCGCGAGGATGTTGCCGCAGCCCTGCTTGTCGCTCACCAGCGCCTCGTCGACGAAGACCTGGAGGAACAGGTAATCCACGTCGGCATCGTCGCGCGACGGCGGGGACAGGATCGCCACCTTCGATGTCAGCGGGTCCGCGCCGCCGATCCCGTCGATCTGGCGCGGGTCGGGCGATCCCATGATCCGCAGCAGGAGCGGGTCGAGGACGTCGCGGCCCTCGGGCAGGTCGGAGGCGAGGAAATAGGCCCCCTTCGAGGTGCCGCCGCGCATCCAGAGACAGGGGATGCCGTCAGACATCGGCGTGCCGCCGGCCGCTGGAAAGATACCCGGTTTCTACCCGCTTTCTACCCATGTTCTACCCGCTTTCTACCTGGCGATTTTCGCACGTTTCTGGGGTGTTGCGGCCCGTTCTTCCTGCATCCATGCAGGGCCGGGGCAGGGGCGGTCGCGATAAGCATCAGCTATAGCGCAGCCCCTTCGCCTCCAGCTTCCCGCGCATGGAATAGATGTCGAGCCCAAGCTCCCCGGCTGCCAGCCGCCTGCGCTTCTCCTCCTCCGCGACCAGCCGTTTCTCGGCCCCGGCAAGGGCGGTCTCCGCGCTTTCGCGCGGCACCACGCAGACGCCGTCGTCGTCGGCCACGATCACGTCGCCCGGGTTCACCGCCGCGCCCGCGCAGACCACCGGCACGTTCACCGATCCCGGCGTTTCCTTCACCGTGCCCTGGGCGCTGACCGCCGTGGACCACACGAGGAACCCCATCGCCCGCAGGTCGCGCGTGTCGCGCACGCCCGCGTCGATCACCAGCGCCCGGCAGCCCCGCGCCATCGCCGAGGTGGCCAGCAGGTCGCCGAAATAGCCCATGTCGCAGGGCGCGGTCGGCGCCAGCACCATGATGTCGCCCTCCTGCAACTGCTCGATGGCGACGTGGATCATCCAGTTGTCCCCCGGCGGGGCCGAGATCGTGACGGCGCTGCCCGCGATCCCCTTGTCCATCTGGATCGGCCGCATCCGCGACGACATCAGCCCGGTGCGCCCCTGCGCCTCGTGAACCGTCGCCACGCCCGCCGCGCCGAGCTTCTCGATCACGCCCTTGTCGGCGCGTTCGATGTTGCGAACCACTTCGGCCATGTCAGCTCTCCTTCACAGGGGGGGTGCCGTGGGTGTGGAAGGTCTCGATCGTCTTGAGCCCCCAGGCCTGCCCCTTCTTGCGATCCGCCTCGGTCCATTCCACCGGCTGCCAGTCCGGCGCGAGGATCAGCCGCGCGCCCGCGTTCGCCAGTTCCACCCGGTTGCCCGCGGGCTCCCAGACGTACAGGAAGAACGACCCCTGGATCGCGTGCTTGTGCGGCCCGGTCTCGATATGCACGCCGTTCTGAAGGAAGATGTCCGCCGCGCGCAGGATGTCCTCGCGCTGGTCGGTGGCATAGGTGACGTGGTGCAGGCGGCCATGCCCGCGCCCGCGCTCTTCGGAACAGACCGTGTCGTAGGTCTTGTTGTTGCAGGAAAACCAGACGCCGCCGATCCGCCCGTTGTCGAGCTGGATGTATTCCGTCACCCGGCTGCCGAGGCAGACTTCCATGAAGGTCTTGAACGCGGTCACGTCCTCGCCAAGCAGGTTGACGTGGTCGATCCGCCGCGGCGGGGCGCCGGTATAGGCGCTTGCCGTGTTCTTCAGCGCCGCCCGCTCGGCCTCAACCTGCGGCTCGAACCAGTTGGTATCCCAGTAGATTTCGAAGACGTGGCCGAACGGGTCCTCGAACCGGTAGGACCGCCCGTGGCCGGCGTCGCCATCGGTCCAGCCATGGGTCTTGTAGCCCGAGGCCTCGATGATCGCGACGCGCCGTTCCAGCGCCTCGGGGCTCGCGACGCGGTAGCCGACATGGCCGACGCCGGTGGACCCGGCGCGGGTCAGCTTCAGCGAGTGGTACTCGTAGTCGTCCCAGGCCCGCAGGTAGGCGCTGTCGCCGTCGATCCCCGACAGCTTCAGCCCGTAGATGCGGGTGAAGAAGTCGAGGCTCTCGTCGAACTTGTCGGTGAGCATCTCGACATGGCCGAGATGGGCGATGTCGAAGGCGGGGTTGGTGGGATCCGCCATCGCCTTACAGCTCGTCCACGGTGCGCGGGAAGATCGACTGGAAGCCTTCCGCGTACTTGCAGTCTCGGCCGCCGGACTGGCCGCCGGAATTGCGCTTGAAGTGGTTCGCGCGCTGCTGCGCGACGCGGGTGTAGTAGTCCCACAGGTGGACCTGCCCATTCATGTGCTCCATCGCCGCGCGTTTCTTGTCCCAGACCGGGGTGATGTCGAGGAAGGTGTCGGGCTTCCATTCCATCTGCTCGGTCTGGTGCGGCTCGAACAGGTAGAGCTGCGGCGCGCCGAGCACCTTCTGGCCGGGGTTGTGGCCCCAGGCCTGCGCGACCATGCGGGCCTCCAGCGCGACCTGGGTCGTGTACATGTGGTCGGTGTTGTAAGGATCCCATTTCGAGTGGGACATCATGAACGCGGGCTGGACCTCGCGGATCAGGTCGACGAGCCGGAACTTGTCGTCGCGCGACAGCTCCAGCGGGTAGTCGCCGAGGTCGAAGCACTCCAGCCGCTTGACGCCCAGGACCTCGGCCGCGGCCTCGGCCTCGGCGCGGCGGATGTCCTTGACCTCCTGCAGGGCCTTGCCCTCCTTCCACAGCCGCGCGCTCTCGCCGCGCTCGCCGAAGGACAGGCAGGCGACGGTGACCTCGTAGCCCTTCTCCGCGTGCAGCGCGATGGCGCCGCCGCAGCGCCAGACGAAGTCGGCGGCATGCGCGGAAATGACGAGCGCAGTCTTGGGACTGGACATTCGGGGGGTCCTCCGGGTGATCTCTCCTCGGCCCGACCGTCCCACGAAAGCGCCCGCCGCACAAATTTGAATCGCATCCTCCAGCATAAGTTCCGGCTATGAGGCATGGGCAAACACGCGCCGCCATGTCACCCTGCCCGGGCCCGAAGGAGGAGCCCCCGAATGCCCGAAACCCCCGCCAAACCGTCCAGAATAGCCTTCATAGGCTTCGGCGAAGCCGCCACCGCCTTCGTCTCCGGGTGGGGCGAGGGGCGGCCGGAGGAGATCGCCGCCTATGACGTGAAGACCGACCATGCCGTCACCCGCGACGCGATGCGGGACCGGTACCGGGACCACCGCGTGGCGGGGTCCGACGACCCGGCCGGGGCGCTGGCGGGGGCGGAGGCGGTGTTCTGCGTCGTTACCGCCGACCGGGCGGTCGAGGCCGCACGGGCCGCGGCGGGCTGGATCCCCGAAGGCGCGTTCTGGTTCGACTGCAACTCCTGCTCGCCCGGCAGCAAGCGGGCGGCGGCGGAGGTGCTGGAGGACGTGGGCGCGCGCTACGTCGATGTCGCGGTGATGGCGCCGGTGCATCCGAAGAAGCACAAGGTCCCGCTGCTGGTGTCCGGGCCTCACGCCGCGGAGGCATGCGCCGTCCTGCAGGCGCTCGACATGTCGCCGAAGGAAGCCGGCACCGCCGTGGGCGAGGCGTCGTCGGTGAAGATGCTGCGGTCGGTCATGATCAAGGGGCTGGAGGCGCTGATGGCCGAATGCTTCCTCGCCGCCCGGCGGGCCGGGGTGGAGGAACGGGTGCTGGCCTCGCTCATGGCGTCCGACCCGGAGGTGGAATGGGCGCGGCGGGCCACCTACAACCTCGAACGCATGATGGTCCACGGAACCCGCCGCGCCGCCGAGATGCGGGAGGTCGCGGTGACGGTGACGGAACTCGGCCTGCCGAACCTGATGGCCGAAGCGACGTCGCGCTGGCAGGACATCGTCGCGGATACCGGCGCCGAGCCGGGGGAGGCGGAGTTCATCGGGCGGCTCGACCGGGTGCTGTCGAAGCTGTGATTTCGCGCAGTCTCAGGCACTTCCGGGTCTTTCTTTCAGTGGCCGCGACGGGGTCGCCGAGCCATGCCGCGGAGATCTGCAGGGTGTCGCAGCCGGCGGTGACGCAGGCGATCGGCAAGCTGGAGCGCGAGGCCGGCGGGCCGCTGTTCGAACGGACGCGGAAGGGGTTCTTCCTGGCCGACCGAGGCCGCCTGCTGGAGGCCCGGCTGAGGCGCGCGATGGACCGGCTCGACATCGCGCTGGCCGAGGTCTCGCCACGACTGACGGTGACCGCGACGGTGCCGCAGCTCCAGGCGCTGATCGCGGTGGCGGAGGCGCAGAGCTTCACGCTCGCCGCCCGCGCGCTCGGGCTGGCGCAACCCACGGTTCACCGGGCGATCACGCAGCTGGAACAGGAAGCCGCGCGTGCGTTGTTCGAACGGACCTCGTTCGGGATCGTCGCGACCCGCCCGTGCCGCGATCTCGCGCAGGCCGCACGGCTCGCGTTCTCGGAGATCGAGCAGGCGGAGGCGGATCTCGCGGAGGCCGAGGGGCGGGAGGCCGGGCGCATCGTCGTGGGCGCGCTGCCGCTGTCGCGCTCGGTCGTCCTGCCGGAGGCGCTGGCCCGGTTCCGCGCGATCCGGCCGCGTCAGCCGGTGACGGTGCTGGATGGCCCCTACGACGAGATGCTGACCGGGCTCAGGCGCGGCGACATCGACGTGATCCTCGGCGCGCTCCGCGACCCGGCGCCGGTGCCCGACGTGCGGCAGGAGCCGTTGTTCGTGGATCACCTCACCGTGCTCGCCCGGCCCGGCCACCCGCTTGCGGGCGGCGGCGATGTCACAGTCGCCGAATTGCAGCGCCGCGCCTGGTGCGTTCCGCGCCCCGGAACGCCCGCCCGCGTGCAGTTCGATGCGCTGTTCGCGGGGGCGGGGCTGGACCTGCCGGAAAGCATCGTGGAATGCGGGTCGATCCTGTTGATGCGGGAGCTGCTGGCGCGAAGCGACCTGCTCGGCTGCATCTCGGACCGGCAGGCGGAGGCGGAGGTGGCGAAGGGGCTGCTGGTGCGCCTGTCGACCGGACTGACCTGGAGCGGGCGGCCGATCGGGCTGACCACGCGGGCGGGATGGGTGCCGACACGGGGGCAGGCGCTGCTGCTGGACGGTATCCGCGCGGTGGCCGCGGAGATGGCGGAGGCGTGAGCCCGAAAAGCAGAAAGGCCACCCGGGGGCGGCCTTTTCGCGAACCTGCGACCCGGTCGGGTCACTATGGAGCGGGCGATGAGATTCGAACTCACGACCCTTACCTTGGCAAGGTAATGCTCTACCCCTGAGCTACGCCCGCTCACTGTGAGGCCGCTGTTTAGGCGGGGCCGAAGCGCGCTGCAAGAGGAAAATGCGGGGCCGCGGAAAATCCGCGCGCACGGGTCAGCGCGCCGTCACCGAGACGTCGTCGAGGGCGAAGAACTCGTTGCTCACGCCCGCGCTCGCGTCGGAGTGAACGCCGACGGTCAGGCTGGTGCCGGGGTCGTCGATGGTGATCGTGTAGGTCGCGCGGCTGTCGGCGCCGTGGCTGCCCGCGCCGACGTTGTTGTTGGTGTATTGCTGCTGCACCGAGACGGTCATGCCGGCGGGCGCGTTCTCGCTCGTGGTGATGTTGCCGTGGTTGTCGACGTAGACCGCGACGGCCTGGCCGTTGATGAAGATGGTCGCCGGGTCGCCGTCGAAGTCGTCGGCCGCGATCAGGTCGAAGGTCACCGTCGCCTGAGACGACCCCGGCGGGACGTTGAGCGAAAGCTCCGCCATCTCCTGGGGCCCGATCTGGAGCACGTCGCCGAACCCGGCGACCGAGGTCACGGTGCCGCCGAGCCAGCCGCCGGCGCCGTTTGAGAAGTCGCCGGAGAAGAGCGAGGTGACCGTGGCGAAGCGGGTCCGGATCGGGGTGTCCGCGATCGTGTCCGACGTGTCGGAGGCAAGGCTCGCCATGCCGCCGGAAACCACGGTGATGACCGCGAGGCCGAGCGCCACGATGCCGGAGGTCAGGACCACCCAGTCCACCGTCACCGCGCCGGTCTCGGCGCGGGCGAAGCTGTGGATATGTGCGGCCAGTGTTTTCATGGGCTAATCATCTCGAATAAATCGGGCGGCGGTGTGGCAAAGCCATGCCCGCGCGGTGGTCGCAGGCCCGCCGGACCGGCACGGCGGCGACGAAACGGCTACAAGCAGCGGCTGCCGGCCGGATTGTTCCGGAACCGTCGCCAGATGGCCGTCAGGCGAGAATCCGCCGTGGAATCAGGCGATTCGCTCCGCGGCACGCGCCGTGGGGCCGGGGCAGGGCGCGGGCGCCGGGGTCAGTCGAGTTCGACCAGCAGGTCCTTCGCGTCGATCTGGGCGCCGGGCGTGACGTGGACGGCCCACACCGTCGCATCCCTGTCGGCGTGAATACCGGTCTCCATCTTCATCGCCTCGATGGTCAGGAGCAGGTCGCCCTGCTTCACCTTCTTTCCCGCCTGTGCCGCCACCGAGGCGACCACGCCGGGCATCGGCGCGCCGATGTGATTGGGGTTGCCGAGTTCCGCCTTCGGTCGCTTGGCGGAGGTCGCCGCGACCTTGCGGTTCGGCACCCGGACCGTGCGCGGCTGTCCGTTCAGCTCGAAGAACACGCGCTGCTCGCCCTCGGCGTTGGTGTCGCCGACCGCGGAGAGCCGGATCACCAGCGTCACGCCCGGATCGATCTCGGCCTCGATCTCCTCGCCCGGTTCCATGCCGTAGAAGAAGGTGTGGGTGGGCAGGGTGCGGACCGGCCCGTAGTCGGCGTGGCGGGCCATGTAGTCGGTGAAGACCTTGGGATACATGAGGTATCCGTTTAGGTCTTCGTCGTCGATCTCCTCGCCGATGGCGTCGGACAGTTCGGCCCGCGTCGCCTCGATGTCGACGGGCTTCAGGTGTTTGCCGGGGCGTTCGAGATTGGGCTTCTCGCCCTTCAGCACCTTCTTCACGATCGCGGGCGGAAAGCCCCCCGGCGGCTGGCCGAGGTCGCCCCGCATCATGCCGACGACGCTGTCGGGGAAGGCGACGTCGACCGCCGGATCCTCGACCTGCGCGCGGGTCAGGCCCTGGCTGACCATCATCAGCGCCATGTCCCCCACGACCTTCGACGATGGCGTGACCTTCACGATATCGCCGAACATCCGGTTCACGTCGGCGTACATCTGGGCGACTTCGTGCCAGCGTTCTTCCAGCCCCATGGACCGCGCCTGCGCCTTGAGGTTGGTGAACTGCCCGCCCGGCATCTCGTGCAGGTAGACCTCGGACGCCGGGGCCTGCATCCCGCTTTCGAAGGCCGCGTAGTTGCCGCGCACCGCTTCCCAGTAGTCGGAGATCGCGCGGATGGCCGCGATGTCGAGCCCGGTGTCGCGCTCGGTGTGCATCAGCGCCTCGACCACGGTGCCGAGCGTCGCCTGGCTGGTATTGCCCGATAGCGCGTCCATCGCGCAGTCCACCGCGTCGACGCCGGCATCGGACGCCGCGAGGATGGTGCCGCAGGCGATGCCCGCCGTGTCGTGGGTGTGGAAATGGATCGGCAGGTCGACCGCGTCCTTCAGCGCGCGGATCAGGACCGTCGCGCCCGCGGGCTTCAGGAGCCCGGCCATGTCCTTCAGCCCGAGGACATGCGCGCCGGCCTTCTCCATCTCCTTCGCCATGTCGACGTAGTACTTCACGTCGTACTTCGCCCGGTCGGAGTCGAGGATGTTGCCGGTGTAGCAGATCGTCCCCTCGCAGATCTTTCCACTGGCAACAACGGCGTCCATCGCGACGCGCATGTTCTCGACCCAGTTGAGACTGTCGAAGACGCGGAACACGTCGACGCCGCTTTCGGCCGCCTGCGCCACGAAGCTCTGCACCACGTTGTCGGGATAGTTGGTGTAGCCGACCCCGTTCGACGCCCGCAACAGCATCTGGGTCAGGATGTTTGGCATCTTCGCGCGGATGTCGCGCAGGCGCTGCCACGGGCATTCCTGGAGGAACCGGTAGGCGACATCGAACGTCGCGCCGCCCCAACACTCGACCGAGAACAGCTCGGGCAGGTTGGCGGCGTAGGCGGGGGCGACGCGGATCATGTCGAAGGACCGCATCCGCGTGGCCAGCAGCGACTGGTGCCCGTCGCGCATCGTGGTGTCGGTGATGAGAAGCCTGCCCTGGTCCTTCATCCAGTCCGCGACCGCCTTCGGCCCCTGTTCCTCGAGAAGCTGGCGGGTGCCCGGCGCCGGCGTATCGACACGTGCCACGGGCGGTTTCGGCAGCCGGATCTCGGCCGAGGGGCGGGGCCGGCCCTCGGTCTCTGGGTGGCCGTTCACAGTGATGTCGGCGATGTAGCGCAGGATCTTCGTCGCCCGGTCGCGCCGCGGCTTGAAGTCGAACAGCTCCGGCGTCTGGTCGATGAACTTGGTGTGGTACTGGTAGTTCAGGAAGGTCGGATGCTTCAGAAGGTTCTCGACGAAGGCGATGTTGGTGCTGACCCCGCGGATGCGGAACTCGCGCAGGGCCCGGTCCATCCGCGCGATCGCGGCCTCGGGCGTCGGCGCCCAGGCCGTGACCTTCTCCAGCAGGCTGTCGTAGTAGCGGGTGATGACCGCGCCGGAATAGGCCGTGCCGCCGTCCAGCCGGATGCCCATGCCGGTCGCGCCGCGATAGGCGGTGATGCGGCCGTAATCGGGGATGAAGTTGTTGGTCGGATCCTCGGTGGTGATCCGGCACTGGATCGCGTGGCCGGACAGCTCCACGTCATACTGGCTGGCGACGCCCGTGGCCTCCATCAGGCTCTTGCCCTCTGCAATGAGGATCTGCGCGCGCACGATGTCGATGCCGGTGACTTCCTCGGTCACCGTGTGTTCCACCTGCACGCGCGGATTGACCTCGATGAAGTAGAAGGCGCCGGTCTCCATATCCATCAGGAACTCGATGGTGCCGGCGCATTCGTAGCCGACATGCTCCGCGATCTTCTTGCCGAGCAGGCAGATCTCCTCGCGCTGCGCCGCGGACAGGTAGGGGGCGGGGGCGCGTTCCACGACCTTCTGGTTCCGGCGCTGGACCGAGCAGTCGCGTTCGTAGAGGTGGTAGATGTTGCCCTGGCTGTCGCCGAGGATCTGGACCTCGACGTGGCGGGCGCGGGTAATCATCTTCTCGAGGTAGCCCTCGCCGTTGCCGAAGGCGGCCTCGGCCTCGCGCCGGCCCTCGCGGACCTTCTCCTCCAGCTCCTCCGGCCCGTTGATCGGCCGCATCCCCCGGCCTCCGCCGCCCCAGGATGCCTTCAGCATCAGCGGGTAGCCGATCTCCCCGGCCTGTTCGGCGATCTTGCCCATGTCGTCGCCGAGCACGTCGGTCGCCGGGATGACCGGAACTCCCGCCGCGATCGCCACCTGCCGGGCGCTGGCCTTGTCGCCGAGCGCACGCATCGTGTCGGACTTCGGGCCGATGAAGGTGATCCCGGCGGCGGTGCAGGCATCGACGAATTCGGGGTTCTCGGACAGGAGCCCGTAGCCCGGATGGATAGCGTCGGCACCGCATTCCTTGGCCACGCGGATGATTTCGGGGATCGACAGGTAGGCCGCGACGGGGCCGAGGCCCTCGCCGATCTTGTACGCCTCGTCCGCCTTGAAGCGGTGGAGGCAGAGCTTGTCCTCCTCCGCGTAGACCGCGACAGTGCGTTTGCCGAGCTCGTTGGCAGCCCGCATCACCCGGATCGCGATTTCCCCGCGGTTGGCGATGAGGATCTTCTTGAACTCGGCCATGTCGGGCCTCCCGTGATTGTGCACACGCAGCAAACACCGAGCGGCAGGCGGGACGCAAGGGTCTCCGGCGGGTGCGGTCTAGTGAGAGGCGGCAGGTGTAACGGGATGTGACAGGCGCAGGCGCGAACGGAAGGGTTCGGTCATCTGGACGCGCAGGAGGTAGTCGCGGTCGTAGACCCGATACTCCACCCCGGCGAGCCGCGCGACGGTCTCGACCTGGTACTCGGCGGCGTCCTCGATCCCGTTCGTGTCGATGATCACCACCATCGGCTCGCGCCCGGTCAGGTGCGCCGCGAAGATCGCCTGGTGCACGCTGTCGTAGCTCGACCGCCGGTCGTCGAGGCCGATCTCGACGGCATGGGTTTCGGTCACGCAATCGGCGCGGATGCGGTGGTCGCCCGCGTGAATGCCGTAGGCCTCGGTCTGCTCCCACGCGCCGCCGAGGATCAGGCCGCAGACGATCGGGATGAACTCGAACTCGAACATGAGGCGAACATTAACCCATCGTTAACGAATCGCCTCGCAGAAAAACATGGAACAATAGCAGAACAAAGCTTTAAGTGAGGCAGGAATGGGATTAGGCTCCGCGGTCATGAGCAGTTATGACGAATCCGACGCATTCGAGGCCGCGTCGCTGTCCGCCCGCGCCGTCGCGGCCCGGCCGGCGCCCTATCTCGACGGGCTGAACGAGGCGCAGCGCGAGGCCGTTCTGGCGCTCGACGGGCCGGTCCTGATGCTGGCGGGCGCGGGCACCGGCAAGACCCGCGCGCTGACCGCGCGTATCGCGCATCTCCTGTCGACCGGCACCGCGCGCCCGAACGAGATCCTCGCCGTCACCTTCACCAACAAAGCCGCGCGGGAAATGCGCAACCGCGTCGGGCGGTTCCTGGGCGAGGCGGTGGAGGGGATGCCGTGGCTCGGCACCTTCCACGCGATCTGCGTCAAGCTCCTCCGCCGTCACGCCGAACTGGTGGAGCTGAAATCGAACTTCACCATCCTCGACACAGACGACCAGCAGCGGCTGATGAAGCAGCTCATCGTCGCTGCCAACATCGACGAGAAACGCTGGCCCGCGCGGATGCTGGCCGGGATCATCGACAACTGGAAGAACCGCGCCTGGACGCCCGACAAGGTGCCCGCCGCCGAGGCCGGGGCCTTCGACCGCAAGGGCGTGATGCTCTACGTCGAGTACCAGGACCGCCTGAAGACGCTGAACGCGGTCGACTTCGGCGACCTGCTTCTGCACGTCATCCGCATTTTCCAGGAGAACCCCGACCTGCTGGAGCAATACCAGCGCTGGTTCCGCTACATCCTCGTGGACGAATACCAGGACACGAACGTCGCCCAGTATCTCTGGCTGCGGCTGCTCGCCCAGGGGCATCGCAACATCTGCTGCGTCGGCGACGACGACCAGTCGATCTACGGCTGGCGCGGGGCCGAGGTGGGCAACATCCTGCGGTTCGAGAAGGATTTCCCGGGCGCGAAGGTGATCCGGCTGGAACAGAACTACCGCTCCACCGGGCATATCCTCGCCGCCGCGTCGGGCGTGATCTCCTCCAACAAGGGGCGGCTCGGCAAGACGCTCTGGACCGACGGCGAGGACGGAGAGAAGGTCCGGCTGATCGGCCACTGGGACGGCGACGAGGAAGCCCGGTGGGTCGGCGAGGAAATCGAGGCTATGGAACGCGGCACGCGCGGCATGGACCCGATCCGCGCCGACGGCATGGCGATCCTCGTCCGCGCCTCGCACCAGATGCGCGCCTTCGAGGACCGGTTCCTGACCATCGGGCTGCCCTACCGCGTCATCGGCGGCCCGCGCTTCTACGAGCGGATGGAGATCCGCGACGCGATGGCCTACTTCCGCCTCGTCGTCAGCCCCGACGACGACCTCGCCTTCGAGCGGATCGTGAACACGCCGAAGCGCGGACTGGGCGAGAAGGCGCAGGCGACGATCCAGCAGACGGCGCGGGCGAACGGCGTGTCGCTGACCGAGGGGGCGCAGATCCTGCTAGATGAAGGCGGGCTCGGAGGGAAGGGTGCGAAGGAGCTTCAGAAGCTGCTCGACCAGTTGCAGCGCTGGCAGCGCATGGCGCACGGCCCGCTCCGGCAGGTCGGCCCCGCGGACGACCTGATCGAGGACGACATTCCCGCGCCGGGCGGGGTCAGCCACATCGAACTCGCCGAGATCGTCCTGGACGAGAGCGGCTACACGGAAATGTGGCAAAATGTCAAGACGCCCGAAGCGCCGGGCCGCCTGGAGAACCTGAAGGAGCTGGTGAAGGCGCTGGAAGGGTTCGATAACCTGCAGGGCTTTCTCGAACACGTCAGCCTCATCATGGACAACGAAAGCGACGACGCGGAGCCGAAGGTGACGCTGATGACGCTGCACGCGGCCAAGGGGCTCGAATTCCCCGCGGTGTTCCTGCCGGGGTGGGAAGACGGGTTGTTCCCGAGCCAGCGGGCGATGGACGAGGAGGGGCTGAAGGGACTCGAGGAGGAACGCCGCCTCGCCTATGTCGGCATCACGCGGGCCGAGGAGGTCTGCACGATCTCCTTCGCCGGCAACCGACGCGTCTACGGCCAGTGGCAGAGCCAGATGCCGTCCCGCTTCATCGACGAGCTGCCGGCCGAGCATGTCGAGGTGCTGACGCCGCCGGGACTCTACGGCCACGGCGGGTCGATGTCCGCCTCCGCCTCGCCGGTCGACGCGATGATGCGCGGGTCCGACCTGCACGACCGGGCAAGCCGCGCCGATGTCTACAACTCGCCGGGCTGGCGGCGGCTGCAGCAGCGGCAGGGCGCGCGGCCCATGCGCCAGCCGCAGGAAGCGAAGAACATGGTCATCGACGCGGAGGCGATTCCCGCCTTCGAGACCGGCACGCGGGTTTTCCACCAGAAATTCGGCTATGGCCGAGTCGCGGGGTCGGAGGGCGACAAGCTCGATATCGAGTTCGAAAAGGCGGGCAAAAAGAAGGTCGTGGCGCGCTTCGTCGTGGCCGCGGATGCCGCCGGTGACGTGCCGTTCTGACTTAGCGGCAGGCGGTCTCGCGCCGGTCTTTCGGATGCCTGAAAAGTCAATGTTGATTTTCAAAGGCCCCCCGCCAATTATGCCAGCGGGGAGTGCTGCCGTTTCCGATTTTCCGGTGGGCGTGGATTGCAGGGCCCGAAGACCGAAGGTGTGAAACCGGACGTTCGAACGGCGGTCGCGCACCACGACGTCAGCGTGGCGAGTGCGGGCTGTTGGCCCCCTAGGGAGGACGCGCCGATGAAGACCCTGATTCTGGAACCCGATCCCGCACGTGCAAGGGCCTGGATCGCCCGCTACGGCGGCGACGAGGGCCGCTGCGATCTCGCGCGGAGCCCGGCCCAGGCCCGGCTGATGCTGATCGGGCAAAGCTACGACCGGTTCTGCCTGCGGTTCGGAACGCTGATGGGGGCGAGCCATTCGCTGCTGTCGGTGGCGCGGGCGACCAACCCCGAATGCGAGATCGTCGATCTTGCCTCCAAGACCCGCAGGCCGGTATCCGGGCCATCGCTCGGCGCTGTGCTGCGGCAGGAAGCGCCCGACCGGCTCAGCGCGTGAGCGCGGGGTAGAGCGAGGCCACCAGCAGAAGCGCCATCGTGATGTTGAACACGCGTAGCCGCGCGTGTGTCGACAGGATGCGCCGTACTTGCACGCCGCCCCAGGCCCAGATCGTGGTGCAGGGCACCGAGCAGATCGCGAAGACGGCCCCGACCAGGAGCGCGCCGGCCAGCACGGGGCCGTCGGGGGCGAAGGTGGTCTGCGCGTAGATCGCCATGTACCAGGCCTTGGGGTTCACCCACTGGAACGCGGCGGCCTGCAGGAACGTGAGCGGCCGCGCCTCCGCTTCGGCTTCCTTCGGCGGGGCGGCATTGGCGACCTTCCACGCGAGGTAGAGTAGGTAGACCGCCGACAGCGCGAGGATCACGGTCCTGAGCCCCGGCACCAGTTCGAACACGTTCAGCAGCGCGAAGCCGATCAGCGCGATCATCCCCCCGAAGCCGAGCGCGATGCCGGCGAGATGCGGGATCGTGCGGCGTAGCCCGAAATTCGCGCCCGAGGCGAGCAACATGATGTTGTTCGGCCCCGGCGTGATGGTCGCGGCGATGGCGAAGAGGGCGAGGGCGGGCAATGTGGCGATCATGCCGGGATCCTTACGCATTCCGGCCCGCAATGTCGTTGCAATCTGCGGCGTTCTGCGAAAGATTTCGCAAGGAATGACGGTTCTGGATCAGAAAGACAGGCAGATATTGCGCGTGCTTGAGCGTGACGCGCGGATCTCCAACCTCGACCTCGCCGCAGCGGTGGCGTTGTCGCCTTCCGCGACGTCGCGCCGGGTCGCGGCGCTGGAGGCCGCGGGCGTCCTGCGCGGATACCGCGCGGTCACGGATCCGGCGAAGGTGGGGCTCGGATTCCTCGCCTACGTCACGGTCGGCCTGTCGGAACACACCAAGGCTGCGCAGGAAGGGTTCGAGGCCGCCGTGGCGGAGGCACCCGAGGTGCGCGAGTGCCACAACGTGACCGGGCTCGTGGAATACATCCTCCGGGTCGAGGTGGCGGACCTCGTGGCCTACAAGCGCTTCCACACCGACACGCTCGGCGCGCTGCCGCATATCGCGACGATCACGACCTACGTCGTGATGGGATCGCCCAAGGATTTGCGGGGGTAGGAAATAAAACGGCGGCGGCGCCCAGGGAGGAGGAAGGGCACCGCCGCCTAGTCATCAGCCCCTCGAGGGAGGAGGGAGGGACCGAACCGGAGCTAGGCTCCGGAGAAATCGGCGACCCAAGGGAGGAGGAGGGCCGCCGTATGCACCGATCCAAAGGGAGGAGGAGGGTCGGTGCATATTCCGTGTCTTAAAGCGGCCCCGCCCAAGGGAGGAGGAGGGCGGGGCCGCGGTCCCACGACGCCCAAGGGAGGAGGAGGGCGCCCTGGTAAGCGTGTCGCCGTCAGCGCGTGGCGTTGATCTCTTCGCCGTAGGCTGCATCGTAGGCGATGCGGGAGATCATCGAGCGCGCGATGCCGAGATCGGCCAGCTCGCGGTCGCTGAGGGCGTTCAATTCGTTGAAGGTCTGGCGGAAAACCCGGTGGGCTTCCAGGGTTTCGCGGAAGGCCGCGACCATCTCGCCGAGACGGGCGAAGATCGTCAGGCTCTCTTTCCGGCTGCTCGCAACATATGCCATGTCACAACCTCGTTCTCGTTTACTCAACCCCGATCCCTGCGCCGTTCTGCGTCGAAGCGCTTTGGACCGTCGGGCGCTGTTGGCCCTGTCGAGAATGAATTTACGCCGATGCTGCACTTGCACAATCCCCGGGTCCGGCAATGCCGCCATGCGGCATCCGCATACGTTACGTAGGGTTCATCCACAGGCTGGATGTTGGCGCTAACGAGAAATGTAATAGCAAGAACAATGGCTTGATGCGCATTGAGCCGCTGCTCGAGCGCGGAGCGCGTTCTATTCTCCAATTGTGACAGTTTTCTGAAACCTCTCCGCGCATACGGGAATCGCATGGGTGTTCGCGTGCATTCGGCACGGGATTTCGGATTTCGGGCGGGGCCGCGCGGGACGGGGTGCAGGCCGGCGGCAAAAGGATTACATGCCGGGGGAAAGGAGACGCCATGACCCTCACGCCGCAATCCGTCCGATCAGAGCTTGCCCGCATCCGCCTGCCGGACGGGCGCGATATCGTCGCCGCGGACATGGTCCGCGCGCTGACGGTCGACGGCGGCACCGTCTCCTTCGTGATCGAGGCCGAAAGCCCGGAACAGGCGCAGCGGCTCGGCCCGGTCCGCGAGGCGGCGGAGGCGGTGGTCCGGGCGATGCCGGGGGCCGTAGAGGTTCGCGTCATCCTCACGGCCCACGGCCCCGCGCCGAAGAAGCCGGAGCCGCCGAGCCTCAAGATCGGCGGTCACCCGACGCCGCAGCAGGGGCCGATCATGCCCGCGGGGGTCGAC
The DNA here is from genome assembly GCA_015689685.1 of Rhodobacterales bacterium HKCCE2091. GTDB lineage: Bacteria > Pseudomonadota > Alphaproteobacteria > Rhodobacterales > Rhodobacteraceae > HKCCE3408. The sequence continues at coordinate 281,290 of WVSL01000005.1, forward strand.
CGCATCCTCGCGGTCGGGTCGGGCAAGGGCGGGGTGGGCAAGTCCACCGTCGCGTCGAACCTCGCCGTCGCGCTCGCGCGTGCGGGGCGGCGGGTCGGGCTGCTCGACGCGGACATATACGGCCCGTCGCAGCCCAGGATGATGGGCGTCAGCAAGCGGCCGGCCTCGCCCGATGGCAAGACGATCATCCCGCTGAAGGCCCACGGCGTCACCATGATGTCGATCGGCCTGATGCTGCCGGAGGAAAAGGCGGTGGTCTGGCGCGGACCGATGCTGATGGGCGCGTTGCAACAGATGCTGACCCAGGTCGAATGGGGCGAGCTCGACGCGCTGATCGTCGACCTGCCGCCCGGCACGGGCGACGTGGCGATGACGCTGTGCCAGCGCAGCAAGGTGACCGGCGCGATCGTCGTGTCCACCCCGCAGGACGTGGCGCTCCTGGATGCCCGCAAGGCGCTGGACATGTTCCAGGTGCTGAAGACCCCGGTTCTCGGACTGGTCGAGAACATGTCGAGCTACGTCTGCCCGAACTGCGGCCACGAGGCGCATATCTTCGGTGAGGGCGGGGTGCAGCGCGAGGCCGAGAAGCTCGGCCTTCCGTTCCTGGGGGCGCTGCCCCTGTCGCTGGAAACCCGCGTCGCCGGGGACAGCGGCACGCCGATCGCGGCGGGTGAAGGGCCGATGGCGGATGCCTATGCCGCGCTCGCCGCGCGATTCATCGGCGGTGGGATGGCCTGAATCGCGGGTGATTCGTCCCCTCTGACCCCCGGAAAGCGGATTTTCCGGGGGTAGTCCGGAAGAAAATGGGCCGACACGCCACTTTCCGGCACTTTCCGACTCCCCACAAGATCTGGTGGCCCCTTCGGGCCCTTCCACAGGATCTGCCGCGAAATCGCGTCGGCGGTCGCTTTCGCCTTGCTGCCTTGGGGCCCGCTGACCCGGAAAATGGGGCGAAGTGACGAAAAAAGGGTTGGCGTGGGGGATAGTGTCGTGTCATAAAGCTTCCACGGCAGAAGCGAGATACCCCGAGGCCCACAAGCCTAGGGAAACAAACAAAAAAAGCAGGTTTCATACAGGCATCTCCAATAGCCGAACAAAGAGATCCGGCGCGCAAGCGAGCAGACATCCCCCCAGGTGGCCTGCGCGATCGGACACCCAGAGATGGGAATGAGGGCGGCGGATTGAGCAGTGGCAGCAGCTCGATCCGCCGTTTCTCCGTTAAAAGGCAATGCTTTGACGGGGGACGTTGAAGCGAACCCTGTCAGGGGATCGGGACGGTGGAGCAGCGGTTTCAGGGCGAGAGCCTTGTGAAAGTCGACGGAAAGGGCCGGGTCGCGATCCCGGCCAAGTTCCGTCGCGTGCTGCAGAACTCCGACGCCCGGATGCCGCCCGGCGGCAACCCGCGCCTGTTCATCGCCTACGGCAACCCGACCGCGAATTTTCTCGACTGCCTGTCCGGCAACGCCTTCGACCAGATCGACGGGATCATCCAGAACCTGCCGCTCGGGTCCGAGGCGCGCGAGATGCTGGAGGACAACTACTACGAGAAGTGCGACGAGATGACGGTCGACGACAGCGGCCGGCTCGTCCTGTCGCCCGCTGCCCGCGCGAAGCTCGGCCTCGAGGACGAGGCGCTGTTCCGCGGGCGCGGCGACAAGTTCCGCATCCTTCGGCCCGAGAGCGGGGCGAAGGCCGACGACCGCATTCAGAAACTGTACGAGAAACTGGGACGGGGCGATGACTTCTTCGATCCGCTTTCGCTGGTCAGCCAGCCGCAGCAGGCCGGGACAGATGGCACATGACGGAGCCGGACCGGCGACCGCATGTCCCGGTGCTTCTTGGGCCGATCCTGCAGTCGGTGGCGCCCGTTTCCGGCGTCTGGCTCGACGCGACTTTCGGCGCTGGTGGCTACGCCCGTGGCTTGCTTGACGGGGGCGCCGAAACCGTGATCGCCGTCGACCGCGACCCCTTGGCCTTCGAACTCGCCGCGCCCTGGGCGGCGGAGTACGGGGAACGGCTGGTCGCGGCGCCCGGCACCTTCGACCGGCTCGACGAACTGGCGGCGGCGGCGGGGCACCCCGCGCTCGATGGCGTGGTGATGGATCTCGGCGTGTCGTCCATGCAGCTCGACATGGCGGAGCGGGGGTTTTCCTTCCTGCGCGACGGCTCGCTCGACATGCGGATGGGGCAGGAGGGGCCGTCGGCCGAGGACCTCGTGAACGACGCGCCCGAGGGGCTCCTGGCCGACATCCTGTTCCACTACGGCGAGGAACGGGCCGCGCGCCGGATCGCCCGCGCCATCGTCACCGCGCGCACCGATGGCCGCATCAGCTCCACACTGCAACTTTCCGGGATCGTTGAGAAATGCCTGCCGCGCAAGAAGCCCGGCGAAAGCCATCCGGCAACCCGCAGCTTCCAGGCGATCCGCATCGCGGTGAACGATGAACTGCGCCAGGTGGTGAACGGTCTCGCTGCGGCGGAACGGGCGCTGAAGCCCGGCGGCTGGCTGGCGGTCGTCACCTTCCACTCGCTCGAGGACCGGATCGTGAAGCGGTTCCTGCAGGATCGCGCCAGCGCGGGCGGCGGCGGGTCGCGCCACGCGCCCGAGGCCGAGGCCCGCGAGCCGTCCTTCGACCTGACGCCGCGCCGCGCCATCGCGCCCGACGCCACCGAGACCGAGGCCAACCCCCGCGCCCGGTCCGCCAAGCTCAGGCTCGCCCGCCGCACCGGGGCCGCACCCGGCGCGGCCGATCCCGCCCGACTGGGGCTTCCCGACATACCGGAGGTATTCTGACATGCGCGGTCTCGTCACCGTTCTCGCCACCGGCGCCGTCATCGGCCTCGGATACTGGGCCTACGACCAGAACATCGAGACGAAGGAAACCATCCGCGAGGTCGACCGGCTGCAACGCCAGATCGGCGAGGAACGCGAACGGCTGTCGATCCTGCGCGACGAATGGGCCTACCTGACCCGCCCCGACCGCCTGCGCGAGCTGGCGGAGCTGAACTTCGAGCGGCTGGAGCTGATGCCGATGACGCCGGAGCAGTTCGGCAACCCCGACCTGATCGCCTATCCGCCGGTCTTCGCGGAAACCGACCTGTTGCAGGACAGCGCCTCTGGCCCGGAGAATCGGCCGTGAGCAGCGTCCGCACGCCGCTCCGTCCGCTGCCGCGGATCCTGCGTGCGCGGGAGCGGGGCGAGAACCCCGACGCGATCGAGCGCGAGAACCTCGCCCGCCGCCACGAGGGCGAGCGCGACCGCCTGCGCCAGCGCGCCGAAAGCCGCCTGCTGATGCTGGCGCTGTGCTTTTTCGCCGCCTTCCTGACCGTGGGGATGCGGATGTCGAGCCTCGCCGCGACCGAACCAGCGGAGCCGGTGACAGCCTCCGGCGGCGCACACATCCAGTCCGCCCGCGCCGATATCGTGGATCGCAACGGGCGTGTGCTGGCGACGAACCTGACGACCCACGCGCTCTATGCGCACCCCCACGACCTCGTCGATCCCGCCGCCGCCGCGCGTGGCCTGGCCGGGATCTTCCCCGATCTCGACGAGGCGGAACTGCTGGAGGATTTCACCGGCTCCCGCCGCTTCATCTGGATCCGCCGCAACCTGTCGCCGGAGCAGGAACAGGCGGTGCACGACCTCGGCGAACCGGGCCTCCTGCTCGGCCCGCGCGAAATGCGGCTCTACCCGAATGGCGCGCTCGCGGCCCATGTGCTCGGCGGCGCGCGGTTCGGGCAGGAAGGCGTCGATGCCGCCGAGATCATCGGCGTCGCAGGGACCGAGGCCGAGTTCGACGATTTCCTCCGCGACCCCGCGCGCGAGGGCGAGCCGCTGCGCCTGTCGCTCGACCTGACCATCCAGGCCGCGGTCGAGGAAGTGCTGGCCGGCGGCATGGCGCTGATGGATTCGGTCGGCGCCTCGGCTGTGCTGATGGACGCCCGCACCGGCGAAATCGTGGCGCTGGCGAGCCTGCCCGACTTCGATCCGAACGCCCGCCCCCGTCCGCTGACCGAGGGCCGGGCCGAGGACAGCCCCGTGTTCAACCGGGCGTTGCAGGGGGTCTACGAGCTTGGCTCGGTCTACAAGACCTTCACCATCGCGCAGGCGCTGGACCTGGGGCTTGTCGGGCCGGAAACGGTCATCGACACGACCGAGCCCTACCGCCTGTCGGGCTTTTCCATTGGCGACTTCCATTACTACGGCCCGACCCAGACGGTTCACGATGTCCTGGTCAACTCCTCCAACGTCGGCACCGCGCGGATCGCGGCGATGATCGGGATCGAGCGCCAGCGGGATTTCCTCGGCCGTCTCGGCCTGTTCGAGCCGACCGGGCTGGAACTCGTCGAGGCCTCGGGCGCAGCGCCGATCCTGCCGTGGCAATGGCGCGAGTTGGAAGCGGCGACGATCTCCTACGGTCACGGGCTGGCGATCAGCCAGGTCCACCTCGCCGCCGCCTACGCGAGCCTCACCAATGGCGGCACGCTGGTCGAACCGACCCTGGTGGCGACGGACGAGGTACAGGCAGGCGAGCGCATCATCTCGCCGCTGACCTCGCAGGCGATACGCGGAATGTTGCGCGACGTGGTGGCCGAGGGCACGGCCTCGATCGCGGACGTTCCGGGCTACGAAGTCGGCGGAAAGACCGGTTCGGCGGACATCCCGCGACCCGAGGGCGGCTACTACGAGGACCGGACGCGCGCCACCTTCGCGGGGATTTTCCCTGCCAGCGAACCGCGTTACGTTCTCGTCGTCACGCTGGAGGAGCCGTCGGTCGTGGCGCTGCGCGAGACCCGCCGCACGGCCGGCTGGACCGCGGTTCCGGTGGCGCGGGAACTCATCCGCCGCGTCGCGCCGCTGCTCGGGATGCCACCGGAGATTGAAACCGCCGGCGACTATCGGGTATCCGGCGGCTCGAACTGAGGAGAGAGGGGGCGGCCGCGATGAGCCGATCCAGGGTAGCCTTGTCCGCGCTCGGCCTGACCGCGACGCGGGGGGGCGATGTCGCCGTGACTGGCCTGTCGCTCGACAGCCGGAAGGTGGAACCCGGCCACCTCTTCGCGGCGCTTCCCGGCACCCGCGCCCACGGCGCGGAATTCGTGCCCGCGGCCATCGCGCAGGGCGCGGCGGCGATCCTCACCGATCCCGAGGGCGCGCGCATCGCGTCCGGCGCGCTCGGCCAGGCCGCTCTGGTCGCGGTCGAGGACCCGCGCGCCGCCTTCGCCCAGGCCGCCGCGCTCTGGTACGGCCGCCAGCCCGGCACCGTCGTCGCCGTGACCGGGACCAACGGCAAGACCTCGGTCGCAAGCTTCACCCGCCAGATCTGGGCGCTGCTCGGCCACGAGGCCGCGAATATCGGCACGATCGGCGTGGAGGGCGCGTTCTCGGCCCCCGGCATCCACACCACGCCCGATCCGCTGACCCTGCACAGGCTCCTGTCCGACATGGCCGAGGCCGGGATCACCCATGTCGCGATGGAGGCCTCGTCCCACGGGCTCGACCAGCGGCGGATGGAGGGCGTCCACCTCAGGGCCGCTGCCTTCACCAACCTGAGCCAGGACCACCTCGACTACCACCACACGATGGAGGAGTACGAGGCCGCCAAGCTCCGCCTGTTCTCCGAGCTTCTGCCCGAGGACGGCATCGCGGTCGCCAACCTGTCCGATCCCGTCGGGCGGCGCGCGCAGGACATCGCCGAGGATCGCGGGCTCGTCACCCTGTCGGTCGGCGAGACCGAGGACGCGGAGATCCGGATCACCGGCCGCCGCCTCGACGAAACCGGGCAGGACGTGCTGTTCCGCTTCGGCCGCAACCGCCACCAGGTTCGGCTGGACCTGATCGGCGGGTTCCAGGCGCTGAACGCGCTGCAGGCCGCGGCGCTGGCGATCGCGGCGGGCGACACGCCCGAGGCCGTGTTCGGCGCGCTGCCGAAGCTGACCGGCGTGCGCGGGCGGATGCAGCTTGCCGCGCGGCGGAAGTCTGGCGCGCCGGTCTATGTCGACTATTCCCACACCCCCGCCTCGCTGGAGGTCGCGCTGAAGGCGCTGCGCCCGCACGTCATGGGGCGGCTCGTCGTCGTGTTCGGCGCCGGTGGCGACCGCGACCGGGGCAAGCGCCCGATGATGGGCCGGGCCGCGGCGGAGAACGCGGATATCGTCTACGTCACCGACGACAACCCGCGCAGCGAAAGTCCCGCCCTGATCCGGCAGGCCGTGCTCGAAGGCTGCCCCGAGGCGACCGAGATCGGCGACCGGGCCGAAGCGATCCTCGTGGCCGTCGACGCGCTGGAGGCCGGGGACGCGCTGCTGATCGCGGGCAAGGGGCACGAGACCGGCCAGACCATCGGCGACGTGGTCTATCCCTTCGACGACGTGGAGCAGGCGAGCCTCGCCGTCGCGGCGCTGGAGGGGGCGGCGTGACCGCGCTCTGGAACGCGTCAGAGGCGCGCGAGGCGACCGGCGGCAGCTTGCACGGCCCGGACGGCTGGACCGCGACGGGCGTGTCCATCGACACCCGCACGATCCGTCCGGGCGACTTGTTCATCGCATTGACCGCGGCCCGCGACGCCCATGATTTCGTCGCAGAGGCCCTGAACCGCGGGGCCGCGGCGGCGCTGGTGTCGCGCGTGCCCGAGGGCTGCGGGGACAAGCCGCTACTTGTCGTGGACGACGTGCAGGCGGGGCTGGAGGCGCTCGGCCGCGCCGGGCGGGCGCGGTCCGGGGCGAAGGTCATCGCCGTGACCGGGTCGGCGGGCAAGACCACGACCAAGGAAATGCTCCGCGCCGCGCTGTCCGACCAGGGCGAAACCCATGCCAGCGCCGCCAGCTACAACAACCACTGGGGCGTTCCCCTGACGCTCGCGCGGCTGCCCGCGTCCGCGCGCTACGCGGTGATCGAGATCGGAATGAACGCGCCCGGCGAGATCGCGCCGCTGTCGCGCATGGCCGCGCCCCACGTCGCCATCGTCACCAACGTCGCAGCGGCCCACCTGGAGGCCTTCGGCGGGGTCGAGGACATCGCGCGCGAGAAGGCCGCGATCTTCGACGGTCTGGCCGAGGACGGAACCGCGATCGTCAACGCCGATATCGCCACCGCCCCGATTCTCCTCGATCACGCGCGGGCGCGCGGCGTCCGCATCCTGCGCTTCGGCAACGCGCCGGGGTCGGAGGCATGGCTCGACCGGGTGGAGGTCAGCGAGGCCGCGACCGTGGCGCGGGCGGAACTGATGGGGGCGCCGGTGCTGCTGAAGCTCGGCGTGCCGGGCCGGCACCTCGCGATGAACGCGATGGCCGCGCTGGCGGCGGTCTCGGCGGCCGGGGCGGACCCGGCGCGGGCCAACCTCGCGCTGTCGTCGTGGCGGCCGGTGTCGGGTCGGGGCACCCGCGAGCGCATCACGCTGAACCTGACCGACGACGACGGCGTGGAACTGATCGACGACGCCTTCAACGCCAATCCCGCCTCGGTTGCGGCGAGCCTCGAGGTTCTGGCGGCCATGCAGCCCGAGGGGCGCGGCCGCCGCATCGCCGTCCTCGGCGACATGCTGGAACTCGGCCCGAGCGCGCCGCGGCTGCACGCGGGCCTCGCCACGGAACCGGCGATGGCGGCGATTGATCTCGTCCACACCGCGGGGGCGCTGACCGCGCATCTCGACGCGGCGCTGCCGCAGGCCAAGCGCGGCCTGCACTGCGACACCGCCGACGAGCTTGCGCGGGCGATACCGTCGGAACTCAGGGCAGGGGACATCCTGCTCGTGAAGGGTTCCAAGTCTTCCAACATGTCCCGCGTCGTCGATGCCCTGCGGAAGCTCGGGCAAGCGGTCGCGGAACGGGGCTAGGGGGCCCGGACACCCATGCTTTACTGGCTGAGCGCGCTGTCGGACGGGGGGGATTTCTTCAACCTCTTCCGGTACATCACCTTCCGCGCCGGGGGCGCGTTCTTCACCGCGCTGATCTTCGGCTTCATCTTCGGCCGTCCGCTCATCAACCTGTTGCGCCGGAAATACGCCAAGGGTCAGCCGATCCGCGATGACGGGCCGGAAAGCCACATCCTGACCAAGGCCGGGACGCCGACGATGGGGGGGCTCCTGATCCTCGCCGCGCTGACGCTCTCGACCCTGCTCTGGGCGCGGCTCGACAACGCCTATGTCTGGCTCGTTCTCGGCGTGACGGTCGCCTTCGGGCTGATCGGCTTCGTCGACGACTGGGCCAAGGTCAGCCGGCAGACCACCAAAGGCGTCTCGGCCCGGACGCGGTTCGGGCTCGGCCTGCTGATCGCCGCCGTGGCGGGCGTCGTCGCCTCGATGGTGCATCCCGACGAATTGTCGATGCGGCTCGCGCTGCCGGTGTTCAAGGACGTGCTCATCAACCTGTCCTGGCTGTTCGTGCCCTTCGCGATGCTTGTGATCGTGGGCTCGGCCAACGCGGTCAACCTGACCGACGGGCTCGACGGGCTGGCGATCATGCCGGTGATGATCGCGGCCGGCACGCTCGGCGTCATCGCCTATGCCGTGGGCCGGGTCGACTTCACCGAGTATCTCGACGTCCACTACGTTCCCGGCACCGGGGAACTCCTGATCTTCGCCGCTGGCCTGATCGGCGGCGGCCTCGGGTTCCTTTGGTACAACGCGCCGCCCGCCGCCGTGTTCATGGGCGACACCGGCTCGCTCGCGCTCGGAGGCGCGCTCGGCGCCATCGCGGTCTCGACCAAGCACGAGATCGTGCTGGCCATCGTCGGCGGCCTCTTCGTGGTGGAGGCGCTGTCGGTCATCATCCAGGTCGCCGTCTACAAGCGGACCGGCCGCCGGGTCTTCCTGATGGCGCCGATCCACCACCATTTCGAGAAGCAGGGATGGGCCGAACCGCAGATCGTGATCCGGTTCTGGATCATCTCGCTGATCCTCGCGCTGATCGGCCTCGCGACGCTGAAGGTGCGGTGAGATGGGGTTCCTCCTGCGCTGGCTCTTCGCCTTCATCCTGCTCGCGGTGACGTACAACCCGTCGGAGTGGAACTACGTCAGGTGGGTGTCCGAGAACTGGGAGACGCGGACATCGCTCGCGGTCCTGTTCGGGCTGATCCTCGTGATCGCCTACGTCCTGTTCTTCACCGCCGTCCTGCGCGGGATCGGGACCTTCGGGGCGATCCTCGTGCTCGCGCTCGTGGCGGCGGTGGTCTGGGTCATGTTCGACTTCGGATGGATCGACCTCGACAACCCCTCCACCAACACCTGGATCGCGCTCGTCGCGCTGTCGGTCGTGCTGGCCATCGGCATGTACTGGGGCATCATGTGGCGGCGGATGTCGGGGCAGCTCGAGGTCGACGACGAGGAAGAATGAGCCTGCGCCGCATCCTCATCACGGGTTGTTCCGGCGCGGGGAAATCGTCGCTGATCGACGCGCTTGCCGCCCGCGGCCACCAAGTCGCGCGGGAGCCGGGGCGGCGGGTGATCCGGGCGGAGACGCGGCAGGGCGGCACCGGGCTGCCCTGGGCCGACGCCGACCGGTTCGCGCGCCTCTGCGCCAGGATTGCCGCGGCGGACTGGGAGGGCGCGCGGATCGGGACGGTGTTCTTCGACCGCGGCGTGCCGGATGCGGCCTTCGCGCTCCGCCGGAGGGGTCACGGTCCCGAGGCGGAGGCGCTGCTCGCCCGCTATACCTACGACGACCCGGTGTTCCTCGCACCGCCCTGGCCCGCGCTGTTCGAGGCCGACGAGGACAGGCGCCACGGGCTCGATGACGCGATCGCGGAATACGAGGATATCGCCGCCGGCCTTTCCGGGCTCGGCCGGAAGGTCGCGATCCTGCCGGAACTGCCGGTCGGGGAGCGGGCCGACTGGCTGGAAAGCCGGCTGCGGAGCGGCTAGGTCTTTCGCGGTGGCGATGGGGGACGGCCGATGATCCCGGTTCCGGGTTTCGAGAATGCGACGGTTGCGGTGCTCGGGCTCGGGCGGTCGGGGCTGTCGGCGGCGCGGGCGCTCAGGGCGGGGGGGGCGAAGGTCATCGCCTGGGACGACGGCGAACGCGGCCGCGCGGCGGGCGAGGCGGAGGGGTTCGAGGTCGTCGACCTCGCGCGGCCGGGCGTGCTGGCCGAGACCGCGAGCCTCGTCGTTTCTCCCGGCATCCCGCATCTCTACCCGCGGGCCCACCCGGCCATCGAGGCCGCGTGGGAGGCGCTGGTGCCGGTGGACAACGACATCGGGCTGTTCTTCCGTGCCCTCGGCCGTGACGACTGGGCGATGATGGACACGCCGCCGCGCGTGGTCGCGGTGACGGGGTCGAACGGCAAGTCCACCACCTCGGCGCTGATCCACCACATCCTGACCGAGGCCGGGACCGCGGCGGAACTGGCCGGGAACATCGGGCGCGGCGTGCTCGATCTCGACCCGCCCGGCGACGGCGCGGTGATCGTGCTGGAACTGTCGAGCTACCAGACCGACCTCGCCCGCGCGCTGACGCCTGACATCGCCGTCTTCACCAACCTCTCGCCCGACCATCTCGACCGCCACGGTGGCATCGGCGGCTACTTCGCGGCCAAGCGGCGGCTGTTCTCGGAGGGCGGGCCGGATCGCGCGGTGATCGGGGTGGACGAGCCCGAAGGCCGGTATCTTGCCGACCAGATGGCCGAGGGCCCCGGGGACGAACGCCTGATCCGTGTGTCGAACACCCGCAAGATCGCGGGCGAGGGCTGGAACGTGACGGCGCGCAAGGGCTGGCTGTCGGAGACCCGGAAGGGGCGGCAGGTCGCGTCCATCGACCTCCGCGCCGTGCCGGGTCTTCCGGGCGCGCATAACCACCAGAACGCCTGCGCCGCCTATGCCGCGACCCGCGCGCTCGGCCTCGCGCCCCGCGTGATCGAGGCGGCCTTCGCGAGTTTCAGGGGCCTGCCGCACCGGAGCCAGCTGATCGCGGAACGTGGCGGCGTCGCCTTCGTCAACGACAGCAAGGCGACCAACGTGGACGCGGCGCTGATGGCGCTGGCGGCCTTCCCGCGTATCCGCTGGATCTGCGGCGGGCTGATGAAGGAGGGCGGGGTGGACCGGCTCGGACCTGCCGCCGGGGCGGTGGCGAAGGCCTACGTCATCGGGCGGGAGGCCGAGGCCTTCGCCCGCGACCTCGCCGGGGTCGAAAGCGAGATCTGCACCGACATGGCCACCGCCGTCGCCCGCGCCGCCGCCGAGGCCGAACCGGGGGACACCGTTCTGCTTGCCCCCGCCGCCGCGAGTTTCGACCAGTACGACAACTTCGAACAGCGCGGCGACGATTTCGCGGCCGAGGTGCGCAGGGTGCTCGGCCTCGCCTGACCCCGGGGCCGCCGGAAACGTGCTAGGCTGTGGCCGGTGAAACCCGGAGGGATCGGCCATGGGCAAGGTGATCGGCATCGGCGGCGTCTTCATGACATGCCGCGACCCGGAGGCGACGCGGGACTGGTACGCGCGCGTCCTCGGCATCGATCCGAACGACATGTGCGGCTTCGATTTCCTCCACGCCGACAGCGCGGCGCGCTTCCCCGAGGGCGCGCGTTCGATCCTGGGGCTGTTCGGGGACGGGTCTGATTACCTCGCGCCGTCCGGGCTGCCGTTCATGCTCAACCTGATCGTCGACGACCTCGACGCCGTTCTCGCGCGGGCCGCGGGCGAAGGCGTGGCGGAGCTGCAGCCGCGGGAAAGCCACGACTACGGCGCGTTCGGATGGATCCTCGACCCCGACGGCCGCAAGCTGGAACTGTGGCAGCCGCCGGGGTGAGCGGCCGCGTCTCCGCCTCGGGCCCCCGTTCCGGGAGCGCTCGGCGAAGCCGGTCGCCGCCCGTTCGGGCGGCTCCGCGCCTCCGGCGGAGGTATTTGCAAGGCAAAGATGCGGGGGTCGGTCCCGGCGCCGGGGCGGGTTTCTCTGGCCCCGGGTGGAAAATCGCGATAAGCTTTCGGTCGAGACCCGGAAAACCGGGCAGACACGAGGCGAGACGGGCAGGCTCCATGACGGAAATGGCGCATGGCACGGTGATCGTGCATTCCGGCGAGGCGGTTCTGCCGCGCTGGTGGCGGACCGTGGACCGGGTGACGATCGGCTGCGTCCTGGCGCTGTTCGCGATCGGCATCCTGCTCGGCTTCGCGGCCTCGCCGCCGCTGGCGATGCGCAACCACCTGCCGCCGTTCCACTACGTGACCCGCCAGGTGTTCTTCGGCGTGCTGGCGCTCGGGGCGATGGTGATCGTGTCGATGCTGTCGCCGACCAGCGTGCGGCGGCTGTCGACCATCGGGTTCGCGGGGGCCTTCGTCGCGCTCGCGCTGCTGCCGTTCTTCGGCACCGATTTCGGATCCGGCGGGGTGCGGTGGTACTCGCTCGGCTTCGCCTCGGTGCAGCCGTCGGAATTCCTGAAACCGGTCTTCACCGTCACCATCGCCTGGCTCGTCGCCGCGAACCTGGAAACCGCGGGGCCGCCGGGCAAGCTGATCTCCTTCGTGCTGACGCTGATGGTCGCGGGGCTCCTGGCGATCCAGCCCGATTTCGGGCAGACCGCGCTGATCCTGTTCGCCTGGTGCGTGATCTACTTCGTCGCCGGGGCGCCGATGCTGCTGATCCTCGTGGTCGGCACCGGCATCCTCGGCGCGGGCTTCCTGGCCTACAACTCGTCCGAGCATTTCGCCCGCCGCATCGACGGTTTCCTCGCCCCCGATCTCGACCCCTATTCGCAACTCGCCCGCGCGACCAATGCGATCCGCGAGGGCGGGGTGTTCGGCGCGGGGCTCGGCGAAGGCGCGGTGAAGTGGTCGCTGCCCGATGCGCATACAGACTTCATCATCGCCGTCGCGGCGGAGGAATACGGGCTGATCCTCGTCCTCGTCATCATCGGGCTGTTCTGCACCATCGCGCTGCGGTCGTTCTTCCGGCTGATGCGCGAGCGTGACCCGTTCATCCGGCTGGCGGGCTCGGGCCTCGCCTCGCTCCTGGCGCTGCAGGCCTTCATCAACCTCGGCGTCGCCGTCCGGCTTCTGCCCGCGAAGGGCATGACGCTGCCCTTCGTCAGCTACGGCGGGTCGAGCCTGATCGCGACGGGCATCCTCGTCGGGATGCTTCTGTGCCTCACCCGGCAGAGACCCCAGGGCGAGATCCGCGACTACCTACTGTCACGGCGGGGCGGATGACGGCGCCGCTCCTCCTGATCGCCGCGGGCGGCACGGCGGGGCACATGTTCCCCGCCCAGGCACTGGCCGAGACGATGCTGCGCCGGGGCTGGCGCGTGGTCCTGTCGACCGACGAACGCGGCGCGCGCTATACCGGCGGCTTCCCCCACGTGGTCGAGGTCCGCAAGGTGGCCTCCGCCACCTTCGCGCGGGGCGGGGCGTTGGCCAAGCTCGCGGTTCCGTTCCGCATCGGCTCCGGCGTGATCGCCGCGATGGGCCAGTTCCGCCGCGACCGGCCCTCCGCCGTGGTGGGGTTCGGCGGCTATCCCTCGATCCCGGCGATGGCGGCCGCCACCCTGATGCGCCTGCCGCGGATGATCCACGAACAGAACGGGGTGCTTGGCCGGGTGAACCGCCTGTTCGCCCGCCGCGTGCCGGTGGTCGCCTGCGGCACCTGGCCGACGGACCTGCCGAAGGGCGCGAACGGGGTCCATACCGGCAACCCGGTGCGCGGGGTGGTGCTGAAGGTCGCGGGTTCGCCCTATACCCCGCCGGGGGACTGGCCACTCAAGATCGCGCTGATCGGCGGCAGCCAGGCCGCCCGCATCCTCGCCGACCGGGTGCCCCCGGCGCTGGCGCTGTTGCCGGAGCCGCTGCGGTCGCGCGTCAGCATCACCCACCAGGCCCGCCCCGAGGACGAGGCGCGGGTCGTCGCGGCCTATGCCGAGGCCGGCATTCGCGCCGAGGTCGCGCCGTTCATCGACGTGCCGAAGAAATTCGCCGAGGCGCAGCTTGTCATCGCGCGGGCGGGGGCGTCGACCGTCGCGGATCTCTGCGTGATCGGGCGGCCCGCGATCCTCGTGCCCTTCGCCGCCGCCACCGCGGACCACCAGACCGCGAATGCGCGCGCGCTCGTTGACGCCGGGGCAGCGATCCTGATCCCGGAAAGCAGATTGACGCCGGAAACATTATCGGAGCATATCGCCGCGATTTTGGACGACCCCGGGGCCGCGACGCGGATGGCAGACGCCGCGCTGAGCCTCGCGGTGCCGGATGCGACGGAGCGGCTGGCCGGCATCGTGGAAGAGTTGGCGGGAAGGGGACAGGAATGAACGCAGCGACCAAACTGCCCACGGCGCTTGGGCCGATCCATTTCGTCGGCATCGGCGGGATCGGCATGTCGGGCATCGCCGAGGTGCTTCTGAACCACGGCTACACGGTGCAGGGATCGGACCTGAAGGCGTCGAAGATCACCGACCGGCTGGCCGAGCTCGGTGCGAAGATCTTCGTCGGCCAGCGGGCCGAGAACCTGCAGGGCGCCGAAGTCATCGTGATTTCGTCCGCGATCAAGACGGGCAACCCCGAACTCGACGCGGCCCGGTCGATGGGCCTGCCGGTGGTGCGCCGCGCCGAGATGCTGGCGGAGCTGATGCGGCTCCGGTCGAACGTTGCCGTCGCGGGCACCCACGGCAAGACCACAACGACCACGCTGGTCGCCACCCTCCTGGACGCGGGCGGCATGGACCCGACGGTCATCAACGGCGGCATCATCCATGCCTACGGCTCGAACGCGCGCGTGGGGCAGGGCGAGTGGATGGTGGTGGAGGCCGACGAGAGCGACGGCACCTTCAACCGCCTGCCCGCGACCATCGCCATCGTCACCAACATCGACCCCGAGCACATGGAGCATTGGGGCTCGATCGAGAACCTGCGCCAGGGGTTCTACGATTTCGTCTCCAACATCCCGTTCTACGGGCTCGCCGTCTGCTGCACCGACCATCCCGAGGTGCAGGCGCTCGTCGGGCGGATCACCGACCGCCGGGTGCTGACCTTCGGCTTCAACGCCCAGGCCGACGTGCGCGCGGTGAACCTGCGCTACGAACGCGGCACCGCGCATTTCGACGTCGCGCTGCAGTCCGAGGACAAGGTGATCGAGGGCTGCGAACTGCCGATGCCGGGCGACCACAACGTGTCGAACGCGCTGGCCGCGGTCGCGGTGGCCCGTCACCTGGGGCTGAAATCGGCCGAGATCCGCGAGGCCCTGCGCACCTTCGGCGGCGTTAACCGGCGGTTTACCAAGGTTGGCGAGGTTGATGGCGTGACCATCATCGACGATTACGGCCACCACCCGGTGGAAATCGCCGCGGTCCTCAAGGCCGCGCGCCAGGCCATCGGCCCCGATGGCGGACGGGTGATCGCGGTCCACCAGCCGCACCGCTACTCGCGCCTGCATTCGCTGTTCGACGACTTCTGCGCCTGTTTCAACGAGGCCGATGTCGTCGCCATCGCCGAGGTCTACGCCGCGGGCGAGGACCCGATCGAGGGCGCGAGCCGAGACGACCTCGTGGCCGGCCTGATCCGCCACGGCCACCGCCACGCCCGCGCCATCCTGTCCGAGGACGATCTCGAACGGCTGGTGCGTGAGCAGGCCCGGTCAGGCGACATCGTCGTCTGCCTCGGCGCCGGCACGATCTCGGCCTGGGCGCAGGGGCTGCCGGAACGGTTGTCACGCCCGCCCGCGCGGGCGGAGGCCTGTTGACCCGGGCGCGCCGAAACGCCCCCGGACGGAGGGCCGCGGCATGAGCCTGTCGCTGACGCTCGCCTGTCTCTGGGTGGTCGCCGCCGCGATCACGGCGATGCTGCCGATGCGGTTGCAATACGCGCCGGGGCTGACGCTCCTGTTCGCCTCGGTGCCGCTGGCTGTGTTCGTCGGCGTCCAGCACGGCTGGCTCGCGGTCGCCGTCGTCTTCGCGGTGCTGTCGATGTTCCGGCGCCCGCTCATCTACCTCGCCCGGCGGCTTGCCGGTCGTAAGGAAGGGACGTGATGCCCCTGTCGCTCACAATGGCCTGTCTCTGGGCCGTCACCGGCTGCGTCATCAGCCTCGGCCCGCAACGCTTTCACTGGCCCGCGGCCTGGGCCCTGATCGCGGTCGGCATCCCGATCCTCGGCTACGTCACGCTGCAACTCGGGCCCTGGTGGGGGATCGCCGTGCTGGTGGCCGGTGCGTCGATCCTGCGCTGGCCGGTATTCTACTTCGGCCGCTGGATCCGCAGCGTGTTCGGGGGCCGTTTCGGAGGCCAGCCGTGATCGACCCGGTGATCGCGAAGATGGCGCTCCTGACGCTCGCGCTCGGGCTCGGCATCGGCTACCCCGCCGGCTGGTACATCGGCTGGCGCGGCATCTCTGTCATCGCCGGTCTCGGCCTCGCCGCCATCGTCGCGCTCGCGGCCTGGGGTGCGGTGCAGGGGGGATGGCTGCGGATCCTCGCGTTCCACATCGCCTTCTTCGCCGGGACGCCGATGCTGGCGGGCGGGCTCTTCGGCGCGGCGGTCGCCCGCCGTTCGCGCGTGGCCTGACCCGGTGTCCGGCCCGGCCGACATGCCGCCAGTTCGCGGCCGCCTAACCCCGGACCGCCCGCTTGCCGACCTGACATGGCTCCGCGTCGGCGGCCCGGCGGACTGGCTGTTCCAGCCCGAGGACGCGGATGACCTTTCGACTTTCCTTGCCGCGCTCGATCCCGCCGTGCCGGTGTTCCCGATGGGCGTCGGGTCCAACCTGATCGTCCGTGACGGCGGCATCCGTGCGGTCGTCATCCGGCTCGGCCGCGGGTTCAACGGGATCGAGACGGGGGAGAGGACCGTCACCGCCGGAGCCGCCGCGCTCGATGCCCATGTCGCGCGGAAGGCCGCGGCGGCGGGGCTGGACCTCACCTTCCTGCGCACTATCCCCGGCGCCATCGGCGGGGCGCTGAAGATGAATGCCGGCTGCTACGGCAGCTACATGGCCGATCAGGTCGTCGAGGCGACGGCGATCCTGCGCGACGGAACCCGCGTCACGATCCCGGCATCGGAGATCGGGTTCGCCTATCGCCAGACCGACCTGCCGGAGGGCGCGGTCGTCATCTCGGTCACTTTGCGCGCCGATCCCGGCGACCCGGAGGCGCTGGAGGCGAAGATGGCCGAGCAGCTCGCGCGGCGCGACGCCAGCCAGCCGACGAAGGAGCGCACCGCGGGCTCCACCTTCCGCAACCCGGCCGGATTCTCCTCCACCGGGCGGGCCGACGACACGCACGATCTCAAGGCCTGGAAACTCATCGACGATGCCGGGATGCGCGGCGCGCGGCAGGGCGGCGCGATGATGTCCGAGAAGCACTCGAACTTCCTTCTGAACGCGGGCGGGGCGACGGCGGCGGAGCTCGAGGGACTGGGCGAGGAGGTCCGAAAAAGGGTTTTCCAAGCCACCGGGATCACGCTAGAGTGGGAAATCATGCGCGTGGGTGAGCCCGCGGCGTGAAACCTGCCGCAAGGCGGTATGAACTTTGACCGAAACGGGCTGCCAAAAGGCCCGGCGGAAGAGGCAGATAGTGGGTGAGCGTTCGAGCAGGGCGTCCCCCCGTATCGCGGTCCTGATGGGCGGCATCTCGGCCGAGCGCGAGGTGTCATTGTCCACCGGTCGCGAGTGCGCAACCGCGCTGCGGGGCGAGGGCTATGACGTGATCGAGGTCGATGCCGGCCGCGATCTCGCGTCGCGCCTTGCCGACCTGTCCCCCGACGTCTGCTTCAACGCGCTGCATGGCCGGTTCGGAGAGGATGGCTGCGTGCAGGGCATCCTCGAATGGCTGCGCATTCCCTACACCCATTCCGGCGTGCTGGCCTCGGCGCTGGCGATGGACAAGGCACGGTCGAAGGCCGCCTTCCGCGCCGCCGGCCTGCCGGTCGCCGAAAGCATGATCGCGCCGAAGTCCGAGATCGCGGCGGCCCATGTCCTGCCGCCGCCCTACGTCGTGAAGCCGAACCGCGAGGGATCGTCGGTCGGCATCTACATCGTCCACGAGGATGCCAACGGGCCGCCGGTCCTGGCCGACGACCTGCCGGACGACCTGATGGTGGAGACCTACCTGCCGGGCCGCGAACTCACGGTCTCCGTCATGGGCGACCGCGCCCTCGCCGTGACCGAGATCCTGACCGACGGCTGGTACGACTACGACGCCAAGTACAAGCCCGGCGGCTCGCGCCATGTCGTCCCCGCCGAGATCCCCGACGAGATCACCGAGGCCTGTCTGTCGATGGCCGCGCGGTGCCACGACATCGTCGGCTGCCGCGGCGTGTCGCGCACGGATTTCCGGTGGGACGACACCCGTGGCCTCGACGGCCTGAAGATACTCGAGATCAACACCCAACCCGGCATGACGCCCACCTCGCTGACGCCCGAGCACGCGGCGGCGGTCGGGATGAGCTTCGGGGCGCTTTGCCGGTGGATCGTGGAGGACGCGTCATGCGACAGGTGATGGACGGAATGCGCCGGCTGCGGGGCGCGCGGCTGCTCAGGGTCGGCCTGCCCGCTGCATCGGTGGCGCTGGCCGTCGTGATCTCCATCCTGCACCCCGAGACCCGCGCCGCGATGGGCGACACGATCGGTGCGCTCTGCGGGCTGGTGGTCGAGGGCGGATCGTGCGGCCTCTGATCGCCGAACGCGGACCCGTGGCGCAGCCGCGCCCGCAGCGGCCCGGCCGCCGCGACCCCGCGCCCTCGCGATGGGCCTACCGGATCGAGCGGATGTGGCTGGTGCCGCGGTTCCGCCGTCTCTGCCGCGTCGGTCTGCCGGTCTTCGCCGTGTTCATGGCCGCGGGCTTCTGGTTCTCCGACCCCGCCAACATGCGCAGGATCACCGACACGGTCGGCGAGATCCGGCGCGAGATCGAGAGCCGGCCGGAGTTCCAGGTCAACGTGGTCGGCATCGAGGGCGCGAGCCCGGCGCTGGCAGACGAGATCCGCGTCGTGCTCGGCATCGACCTGCCGGTGTCGTCGTTCGAACTCGACCTCGACATGCTGCGCGCCCGGATCTCGGGGCTGCCCGGGGTGGCCGGGGCGGAGCTGCGCATCCGCGGCAGCGGCTACCTCGCCGTCCTGATCGAGGAACGCCAGCCCGCGATGGTCTGGCAGACGCGCGGCGGGGCGGTTCTGATCGACGAGACCGGGACCTTCGTCGCGGCGCTGTCCGACCGGCCCGACACGCCGCCCCTGCCGCAGATCGCGGGCGAGGGCGCGGACCTCGCCGCGGCGGAGGCGATCGAGTTGTTCGAGGCCGCTTCGCCGCTTGGCGACCGGCTGCGCGGGCTCGTCCGGGTGGGCGAGCGCCGGTGGGACGTGGTGCTGACCGATGGTCGCCGCATCCTCCTGCCCGCCCACGGCGCGCGGGCGGAACTGGACCGGCTGATCGCGCTCGACGACCTGCAGGACCTTCTGGCGCGGGATGTCGTCCGCGTCGACATGCGCAACCCCGAGCGCCTCACGCTCCAGCTCACGCCCCACGCGCTGGAGGAGATGCGCCGGATGCAGGACTTCATCAGGCAGGGGCAGCAGGGGCAGGGGGACAACCGGGGATGAGAACGCTCTACCAGTCGCAGCGGGCAATGCGGGCGAAACGTCAGGACGCGCTGCGGCGCGGGGTCATCGCGGTGCTCGACATCGGCAGCTACAAGATCTCCGCCCTCGTGCTGCGGTTCGACGGCACGCCGGATCTCGCCGACGGTGTCGGGCCGATGGCGGGGCAGGCGGGGTTCCGGGTGATCGGCGCCGCCACGACCCGGTCCCGCGGCGTCCGCTTCGGCGAAATAGACACGGTGCAGGAAACCGAACGCGCGATCCGCACCGCGATCCAGGGTGCGCAGAAGATGGCGGCAATGCGCGTCGACCACGTCATCGTCAGCCTCGCCGGCGGCCGCCCCAGGTCCTACGGCCTGGCGGGCGACGTGGCGCTCGGCGACAGCGCGGTGTCCGAGGCCGACGTGGCCCGCGTGCTGGCCGCCTGCGACCTGCCCGACATCGGCGAGGGGCGCGAGGTGCTGCACGCGCAACCGGTGAACTTCGCGCTCGACCATCGCACCGGGCTCGGCGATCCGCGCGGGCAGGTCGGCAACCGGCTGTCCTGCGACATCCACCTCCTGTCCGTCGACGGCCCCGCGGTCGAGGCGCTGCTCTACTGCGTCAAGCGCTGCGATCTCGAGATCGCGGGAATCGCCGCCGCGCCCTACGCCGCCGGGATTTCCAGCCTGGTGGAGGACGAGCAGGAGCTTGGCGCGGCCTGTATCGACATGGGCGGCGGGACCACCGGCATCTCGATTTTCATCAAGAAACACATGATCTTCTCGGACACGGTTCGCATGGGCGGGCACCATGTCACCGCCGACGTGAGCCAGGCCCTGCACATCCCGCTGTCTGCCGCCGAGCGTCTCAAGACCCGGTACGGCGGCGTCGTCGCGACCGGCATGGACGACCGCGAGATGATCGAACTCGAAAGCGATACCGGCGACTGGCACCACGACCGCCGCCGGGTCAGCCGGGCGGAGCTGATCGGGGTGATCCGGCCCCGCGTCGAGGAGATCCTCGAGGACGTCCGCGCGCGGCTCGACGCGGCCGGGTTCGAACACCTGCCGTCGCAGCGGATCGTCCTGACCGGCGGCGCGAGCCAGATGCCCGGGCTCGACGGGCTCGCCAGCCGCATCCTCGGCAACCAGGTCCGGCTCGGCCGTCCGCTGCGGGTGCAGGGGCTTCCGCAATCGGCCTGCGGGCCGGCGTTCTCGGCCTGCGTCGGGCTTGCGCTCTTCGCCGCGCACCCGCAGGACGAGTGGTGGGACTTCGAGGTTCCCGCCGAGCGCACCCCCGCGCGGTCTATCCGCCGTGCCGTCCGCTGGTTCCGCGACAACTGGTAGGGCGAAAAAGGACCGTGACGCGGAGGCAACGGCCTGATAGGTTATTCACAGGCACCTGTGGAAAAGGTGTGGACGGAGGCCGAGCAGCGCCGTCGTGAACATTTCGACTCGAACCGGGCCCGAGTGGCCCGGTCCTTTTCGTGGCTTGGCCCTGTCTTTCCGCTATATCCGGTGTTCACCGGCGATATCCTGCCAACCGCCCACGGTTACCCCCAAGATTTGCGCCAAATTCGCCACAATTCGCGTGACGGCGGAGTCCAAAACGTCTAGTTTCTAGCAAAATCAGAGGCAAAAGACGGCCGAAGCGGCATCAGACCGGGGGCCACCACCAGTTAACAGGCGGACAAGCGAATGACATTGAACCTGACGATGCCGGATAGCGAACCGGACCTGCGCCCCCGTATCACCGTCTTCGGCGTCGGCGGCGCTGGCGGCAACGCGGTCAACAACATGATCGACCAGCAGCTCGAAGGTTGCGAGTTCGTGGTCGCCAACACCGACGCGCAGGCGCTGGCGCAGTCCAAGGCCACCAGCCGGATCCAGATGGGCGCCCGCGTGACCGAGGGGCTCGGGGCAGGGGCGCGGCCCGCCGTCGGCGCCAGCGCCGCCGAGGAGTCGATCGAGGACATCGTCGATCACCTGGCCGGCGCGCACATGTGCTTCATCACCGCCGGCATGGGCGGCGGCACCGGCACCGGCGCGGCCCCGATCATCGCGCAGGCCGCGCGGGAGCTCGGCGTGCTGACCGTTGGCGTCGTGACCAAGCCGTTCCAGTTCGAGGGCGCCAAGCGGATGCGCCAGGCCGATGACGGCATCGAGGCCCTGCAGAAGGTCGTCGATACGCTCATCATCATCCCGAACCAGAACCTGTTCCGGCTGGCGAACGAGAAGACCACCTTCACCGAAGCCTTCGCGATGGCCGACGACGTGCTCTACCAGGGCGTCAAGGGCGTGACCGACCTGATGGTCCGTCCGGGCCTCATCAACCTCGACTTCGCCGACGTCCGCGCGGTGATGAACGAGATGGGCAAGGCGATGATGGGCACCGGCGAGGCCGAGGGCGAGGCCCGCGCCGTGCAGGCCGCGGAGAAGGCGATTGCCAACCCGCTTCTCGACGAGATCAGCCTCAAGGGCGCCAAGGGCGTTCTCATCAACATCACCGGCGGCTACGACCTCACCCTGTTCGAACTGGACGAGGCCGCGAACCGTATCCGCGAGGAAGTCGACCCGGAGGCGAACATCATCGTCGGCTCCACCCTCGACACCGCGATGGAAGGCCAGATGCGCGTCAGCGTCGTGGCGACCGGCATCGACGTGATGCTGGAGGCCGTCGAGCCCGAACCGGCATCGCGCCCGGCGGCTGCCGCCGTCGCGGCACCGGCCGCCGCCCGCCCGGCCCCCGCGCCGGCGCCGGAACCGGCCTACGAGGAAGCCGCGCAGGAACCGTCGCTGTTCGAGGGCATCGAGGAGCCGGCCGAAGACGCCGCCTACTACGCCTCGGACGAGGTGCCGCCGCCGGCCTATCGCCCGGAGCCCGAGCAGGTGCGCCAGACGCAGCAGCCGTCGATCGCCGCGCAGGCCGCCGCCCGCCGTGCCGCCGCGGCGCAGGCCGCGCATCACGATGACGACCAGTTCGTCGCGCCGCGCGCCCAGTCCCGCCATTCGCCGGAAAGCCTCGCCCGTCTCCGGGCAGCGATCCAGCGGACCCCCGGCACCCCGGCGGAGCCGCAGAAGGCCGAGGAGCATCACGCCCGCGGCCCGCGGTTCGGGATCAACACGCTCATCAACCGGATGACCGGGCATAACGAGGATCTCGGCGCGCCGACCGAGCGGCGGCAGCCGACGATGGCCTCGCACCGCCCCGCGCCGGTCGAGCACGACGCCGTGGACCCGGACCAGGAGCGGATCGAGATCCCCGCCTTCCTGCGTCGCCAGGCGAATTGAGCGAATCAAATATGTGACGGAAAGGCCGGCCTCGTGCCGGCCTTTTTATTATTTAAAACAACGGCCTGTGATGCTTTCTGCGCTGCGGCAGCGGAGTTTCGCCCATTATCCCCGGCAATGTTGCAAACGGTTACAAAGCTTGAATTGTATCGACCCCGCGCTCGCGCATATCCCATCCTTGAACCACTGGGCCCGTCCGCAACGACGGACGTGAGATGGGCCCGCAGGACGGCAAGGCTAGGGTTAGACACGTGCAGGCGACGATCAGGTCAGCAGCGGCATTCACCGGGGTGGGTCTCCACTCCGGCCGCCCCGTGCGGATGACCATCCGCCCGGCCGCCGCGCATTTCGGCATCTGGTTCCGCCGCGTCGACATCGCCGGGTTCGGCCGCGACGCGCTCGTCCCCGCCCGCTACGACGCCGTGCCCGACGCCCGGCTCTGCACGCGGCTGCGGAACGCCGACGGTGTCGAGGTATCGACGGTCGAGCACGTCATGGCCGCCCTGGCCGGCACCGGCATCCACAACGCGCTGATCGAGATCGACGCCCCCGAGGTCCCGATCCTCGACGGCTCCGCCGCGCCCTTCGTGCGCGCCATCCTCGCCCGCGGCGTGATGCAGCAGGATGCCGCGATCCACGCGATCGAGGTTCTGAAGCCGGTGCGGGTCGAGGACGGCGAGGCCTGGGCCGAGCTGCGCCCGGGCGACGGCCTGACCATGCGCTTCTCGATCGAGTTCGACGATGCCGCGATCGGCCGCCAGACCCGCGAGGCCAACCTCGCCAACGGCCGCTTCGTGCGGGAGCTTTGCGACAGCCGCACCTTCTGCCGCGCCTCGGATATCGACGCGATGCGCGCCAACGGCCTCGCGCTCGGCGGGACCTACGAGAACGCCGTGGTGGTCGACGGCTCGGCCGTGCTCAGCCCCGGCGGGCTGCGCCACGCCGACGAGGCCGTGCGCCACAAGATGCTCGACGCGCTCGGCGACCTCGCGCTCGCGGGCGCACCGCTGATCGCGCATTACGAAGGCAACCGGGCCGGACACGCGCTGACCAACAGGCTCCTCCGGGCGCTGTTCGCCACGCCGGGCGCGGTCCGCTTCGTCGAGTGTTCCGAGGCCCAGGCGGCACGGCTGCCCGGGGCGGGGCTCTGCGCCCGGGATCTGGCCGACGTCGCCTGAGCCCGTTGTCGCGCATGCGCCCGGCCTGCAACTCCGACAGCCTTCGTTGTGACCCGCTCGCCGTTTGTGCTAGACCCCGGTCCGAACGGGGATTAATTCCCCTAGGGTGGTGTGTCGAAGGGATCATCGGATGAGCCGTCGGGGCGGTTTCACGCGGATCGCGACAGTTCTCGCGCTCACGGCGCTCGTCGCCGGGTGCAGCGGCGGGGGCAATCGCGGCGGGCTGTTCGGCACCGGCCTGTTCTCCGGCGCGAGCCGGAGTGCATCGAGCCCGCTGGACCAGCTCGACGCCGAGACGATCTACAACCAGGCCGAGTTCGAGCTCGAGAACGGCCGCCCGGACGACGCGGCGGAGCTGTTTTCCGAGGTCGAGCGCCTGCATCCCTATTCCGACTGGGCCCGGCGCGCGCTCATCATGGCGGCCTTCGCCTATTACAGCGACCAGGATTACGAGGCCGCGCGCCTGTCCGCGCAGCGGTTCCTCGATTTCTACCCGGGCGACGAGGATGCGGCCTACGCGCAGTACCTGCTGGCGCTCAGCTACTACGACCAGATCGACCAGGTCGGCCGTGACCAGGGTCTCACCTACCAGGCGCTCCAGGCGCTGCGCGAAGTGATCGAGCGTTACCCCGACAGCCCCTACGCCGCCTCCGCGATCCTGAAGTTCGAGCTCGCCTTCGACCAGCTCGCGTCGAAGGAAATGGAGATCGGCCGTTATTACCTGCGCCGGGGGCACTACACCGCCGCGATCAACCGCTTCCGTGTCGTGGTCGAGGAATTCCAGACCACGAGCCACACGCCCGAGGCGCTGATGCGGCTGGTGGAGGCGTATCTCTCGCTCGGCCTGACCGACGAGGCCCAGACCGCCGGTGCGATCCTCGGCTACAACTTCGAGGCCTCGCCCTTCTACGACGACGCCTACCGGCAGCTGACCGGCCAGAACCTCGCGCCCGAAGCCGCGGGCGAGGGCTGGCTGCGGGACATCTGGCGGCAGACAGTGCGGGGCGACTGGCTCTGACGCGCCAGCGCCGCTAGGTATCGGCCCATGCTGCGTGCGCTCGACATCCGCGACATGCTGATCATCGACCGGTTGGAACTGGATTTCCGGCCGGGTCTCAACGTGCTGACCGGCGAGACCGGGGCGGGCAAGTCGATCCTGCTCGATTCGCTCGGCTTCGTGCTCGGCTGGCGGGGCCGTGCCGACCTCGTGCGGGAAGGGGCGGAGCAGGGCGAGGTGTCGGCAGTGTTCGACCTGCCCCCGGGCCATCCCGCCCGCGCGGTTCTGGCCGAGGCCGGCCTGCCGGACGGGGACGAACTGATCCTGCGCCGGGTCAATTCGCGCGAGGGCCGAAAGACCGCCTGGGTGAACGACCGGCGGGTGTCCGGCGAAGTCCTGCGCGCGCTGTCGGATACGCTGGTGGAACTGCACGGGCAGCAGGACGACCGTGGCCTTCTCGACCCGCGCGGGCACCGGGCGATGCTGGACGACTTCGCGGGCCTCGCCGCCGAGAAGGCCGCCGTCGCAGCGGCCTGGGCCGACCGACGCCGTGCCGCGCAGGCGCTGGACGCCGCCGAGGCCGCGCTTGCCGAGATGCGGGCGGAAGAGGATTTCCTGCGTCACGCGGTCGCCGAGCTCGACGATCTCGACCCCGAGCCCGGGGAGGAAGCGACGCTCGATTCCCGCCGCCGGGTCATGCAGGGGGCGGAGCGGATGCGACTCGACGTCGCCCGCGCGGCGCAGGGGCTCGGAACCGACGGCGCCGAGGGCGCGATGGCCGAAGCGATGCGCTGGCTCGACGGTCTCGCCGCGGGGGCGGAGGGCGCGCTCGACGGCGCGATGGCGGCGCTGGAACGGGCGATGGTGGAACTGGGCGAGGCGCAGGATGGCGTCGCGCGCTTCGCCGATGCGCTGGATTTCGATCCCGGCGAGCTGGAACGGGTCGAGGAGCGGCTCTTCGCGATCCGCGCGCTGGCGCGGAAGCACGGTGTCCTGCCCGACGATCTCGGCGGTTTCGCGGAGGAACTGCGTAGGCGGCTGTCGGATCTCGACGGCGGCGAGGGGCGGATCGGGGAACTGGGATCGGAGCTGTCGGCCGCGGAGGCGCGCTACGCGGAGGCGGCAGGCGCATTGCGGGCCGCGCGCGAGGCGGCTGCCGGGCGACTCGATGCCGCGATGGCGGCGGAACTGCCGCCCCTGAAGCTCAACCGCGCGGTGTTCCGGACCGAGATCGGCGCGGCGGAGCCGGGGCCGGAGGGCAACGAGACCGTCACCTTCGAGGTCGCGACCAACCCCGGCGCCCCGGCGGGGCCGCTCAACCGGATCGCCTCGGGCGGGGAACTGTCGCGCTTCCTGCTGGCGCTGAAGGTCTGCCTGACCCGCGGGGCGGAGGGCCTGACGCTGATCTTCGACGAGATCGACCGTGGCGTCGGCGGGGCGACGGCCGACGCGGTGGGCAAGCGGCTGGAGGCGCTGGCGGGCGACGGGCAGGTGCTGGTGGTGACCCATTCGCCGCAGGTGGCGGCGCGGGGCGGCCATCACTGGCGGGTGTCGAAGGACGTCGACGGTGGCGCGACCCTGTCCCGCGTGGTGCCCCTGTCGGCCGAGGACCGGATCGACGAACTGGCGCGGATGCTGGCGGGCGATACCGTGACCGAAGCCGCGCGGGAGGCCGCACGGGCGCTCCTCGCGGCCGGGTGACGCGCCGCCTCAAGCCCGCCTTGCGGCGAGCCGTCGTCGGCCCGGCGCGCCCGGGGGCGCGCGGCGCGGTACCAAGCGTGGCAAGAGGGCTCAGGCTCACCAAAGCGAAACCGGGGTTCCGCCGCGGAGCCGCCGTCGCCCGGGCCCTGCCTTGGCGCATCGCCGTCCGCCGCTCAAGAGGAATAGCGGTTTCCACGCCTTCGGCGCGGAGCCACCGCGATTCCTCCTGACCTTCAGCCGCCGACGCGCCCGTCCGGTCCCAGGCGACGGCGGCTCCGAAGCGAAACCCCTCCGGGATCGCCATTGCCCTGCGAGGGATCGGTCGGGGTGCGTGGAGACAGGAGCATTCGGTTCGAGTCAGGCGTCCTGGTGGCCCGGGCGCGGGTTTCCCTTCCGTCCGATTGCCCGCGGCGATACACCTGAGGCCACTCTTTGCCGCACGAGCCCGACGCGATGTCCGATGCCAGCCGCCCCACCCTGAAGGACCGGTTCGATACCGGGCTTCGGGATGCGCGCGCGGCCTGGGGCGGGGTCGTCGCGAAGACGCGCTGGCAGATCAGGTTCTGGTTCATCGCGCTGGCGATCGGGATCGCCGCGGGGTTCGCCTCGCTCCTGTTCCGGCGCGGGATCGAGGGCCTGCAGACCCTGCTCTACGGGGTCGAGGACGTGCGGATGCTCAATTCCTTCGCGGAGAGCCTGCCGTGGTACTGGATCCTGCTGATCCCGGCGGTCGGAGGGCTGGTGGTGGGCCTGATCCTGCACCGGTTCACGCCCGACGGGCGGGTGCGGGCGGTGGCCGACGTGATCGAGGGCGCGGCGCTGGCAGAGGGACGGGTCGAGACCCGCGCGGGGATCGCATCGGCGCTCGCCTCGCTGATCACGCTCGGCTCCGGCGGATCGTCGGGGCGGGAAGGTCCGGTCGTCCACCTCGCCGCGCTGATCTCCAGCCGGGTTTCGGACTGGATCAAGGCCGACGGAATCACCGGGCGCGACCTGCTCGGCTGCGCGGTCGCCGCCGCCGTGTCGGCCTCGTTCAACGCGCCGATCGCGGGCGCCCTGTTCGCACTGGAGGTGGTGCTGCGCCATTTCGCCGTCCACGCCTTCGCACCGATCGTCATCGCCTCGGCCGCGGGCACGGTCATCAACCGGCTGGAATTCGGCGACATGACCGAGTTCATGCTCGGCGACGGCACCGCGCTCGAATTCTACCAGGAGATGCCGGCCTTCCTCATCCTCGGGATCCTGAGCGGGCTGATCGCGGTGGTGTTCATCCGCGCGACCTTCATCTCGGAACGGGTGGCGGGGAAGATCCAGCGCCGTCTCGGGGTGCCGCGCTGGATCAGGCCCGCGGCCGCCGGGCTGATCCTCGGCGCCATCGCGATCCGGTTCCCGCATATCATCGGCGTCGGCTACGAGACCACGTCGGACGCCCTGACCGGACAGCTTGTCCTGCACGAGGCCATCGTCTTCGCGATGGTCAAGACCGCGGCGGCGGCGATCACGCTCGGCGGGCGCATGGGCGGCGGCGTGTTCTCGCCCTCGCTGATGATCGGGGCGCTGACCGGGCTCGCCTTCGGGCTGATCGCGACCGAGATCTTTCCCGACATCTCGGGGTCCGAGACGCTCTACGCGCTGGCCGGGATGGGGGCGGTGGCGGCCGCGGTCCTGGGGGCGCCGATCTCGACCACGCTGATCGTGTTCGAGCTGACCGGCGACTGGCAGACCGGGCTGGCGGTGATGGTGGCGGTGTCGATGTCCACCGCCGTCACCTCGAAGCTCGTCCACCGATCGTTCTTCCTGACGCAGCTCGAACACCGCAACATCCACCTCGCGGCCGGGCCGCAGGCCTACCTCCTGTGCATGTTCCGCGTCAGCCGGGTGATGCGGCCGATGGACAGCGACGCCGCGCCGCCGGCCGAGAAGCTGCTGACGCTGGTGGAGCAGGGGGTCTACGTGGAGGGCCGCTCGACCCTGGAACGGGCGATGCCGATCTTCGAACGCACCGGGCTCGACTTCGTGCCGGTGGTCGCCTTGTCGCCGTCCGACGGACCGCCGGCCCTGGAAGGCGCGCTGTACCACGTCGACGCGCTGAAGGCCTACAACCGCGCCCTCGCCGCGACCGCGGCGGAGGAGCACAGCTGAAACAGGCGCTTGCGGGCGGTTCCTAAAGTTTCTCGACGTTGACCCGGTTGGTGTAGAACGCGATGTGCCCGGCGATGGCCTCCATTCCTGGAAGCGGGCTTTCGTAGCTCCAGGCCGCGTCCGGCAGGGTCTCGCCCGGCGAGGACACGGTGTAGTAGCTTGCATCCCCCATGTAGGGGCTATGACTGCCCGACGCGCTGCGTTCGAGGAACGCCATCGCGACGTCACCGCGAGGGAAATAGATCGCCGGGGCGTAGTCGCCCTCGGACAATTCCAGCGCGGCGCTGCTTTCCGCGATGACGGCGCCGCCGGTGCGGACGACCCAGAGGCCCTCGGCCGGCCGGATCCGGATGTGATCGGTCATGGGGCTGTCCCTCCCTCGTTGAGGCCAGTTTTCTGATATTCGGCGATCCGGGCAAGGTCTGCCCGGTGCAGGTAACGGTTTTGCGTCACAATGGCGCGGTCGCCCGGGCCAGCCACTCCGCCGCGCCGCCGTCCAGATGCGGGCCGATCCGGGCCGCGACCTCGGCGTGGTAGCCGTCGATCCAGGCGCGTTCGCCGTGGTCGAGCAGGGCGGTGTCGACCAGGCGGCGGTCGATCGGGGCGAATGTCAGGGTCTCGAACGACAGGAACTCGCGGCCCTCGTCGGCACCGGGGATCGCGGGCGCCCCGTTGACGGCGACGAGGTTCTCGATCCGGATGCCGAATGCGCCTTCGCGGTAGTAGCCGGGTTCGTTCGACAGGATCATGCCCGGTTCCAGCGGTACGCCGGACACGCGCGAAATGCGCTGCGGCCCCTCGTGTACGGACAGGTAGACGCCGACGCCGTGACCGGTGCCGTGGTCGAAATCCTGCCCCGCGGACCAGAGCGGCGCGCGGGCGAGCGCGTCGATGTCGCGTCCCGAGAGGCCCTTGGGAAACCGCAGGCGGCTGATCGCGACCATGCCCTTGAGGACGCGGGTGAAGGCGGCCCGTTCTTCCGCCCCGGCGGGGCCGACGGCGAGGGTGCGGGTGATGTCGGTGGTGCCATCCTCGTACTGTGCGCCCGAGTCGATCAGGAACAGCTGGCCGGGCAGGACGGGCGCGTTGGTTTCGGCGGTGACGCGGTAATGGACGATGGCCCCGTGCGGACCCGCACCGGCGATGGTGTCGAAGCTGACATCCTTCAGCGCCCCGGTTTCGGCGCGGAAGCTTTCCAGCGCGCGGACGCAATCGATCTCGGTCAGCTTGCCCGAGGGCGCGGCGCCGTCGAACCAGTGCAGGAACCGCGCGACCGCTGCCCCGTCGCGCAGGTGCGCGCCGCGGGTGGCGGCAAGCTCGGCCGGCGTCTTGACCGCTTTCGGCAGCTTGCAGGGATCGTCGCCCTTCGCGACCTCGACCCCGGCCTCCGCCAGCGCGGCGCGGATCGCCTCGGGCGTCGTCGCCGGGTCGAGCCGGACCGGGCCGGACAGCGCGGCGAGCGCGTCGGCGAAGGCCTCGGGCGGTTCCACCCGCACCTTGGCGGGCAGGTCGATGCCGTCGAGCTTCGCCTCGTCCGCGAACAGGTCGAGGCCCCCGTCGGAATGCAGGATGGCGAAGCCGTGCATCACCGGCGTATGGGCGATGTCGCCGCCCCGGATGTTCAGGAGCCAGGCGAGGCTGTCCGGCTGCGTCAGGACGAAGGCGGCCTCCCCGGCCTCGGCCAGCGGTTTGGAGACCAGCGCGATCTTCTCCGCCGCGCTCCGGCCCGCGTGGGCCTCGGGCCAGCTTCGGGCCTCGGCCGCCGGGGGATCTGGCTGGTCGTCCCAGATCGCGTCGACGAGGTTCTCGGTCGGCCGCAGGGACACCTGTTTCGGCCCGAGCGCTTTTTCCAGCCGCGCGATCTCCTCCATCGTGTGGACCCACGGGTCATAGGCCACGGTCCCGCCACGGGGCAGGGCCTCGGCCAGCCAGTCCTCCAGCTTCGTTTTCGGCCAGGCCACCGGTTCGAACGCGTCGGCGTCGGTCTGGTCGCGTACCTGAAGCGTGTAACGGCCGTCGACGAACACGGCCGCACGGTCCTTCAGGGCAGCGCAGAACCCGGCCGAGCCGGTGAAGCCCGTCAGCCACGCGAGCCGTTCGTCCCGCGGCGCGACGTATTCGCCCTGGAACCGGTCGGAGCGGGGCACGAGGAAGCCGTCGAACCCGCGCGCCTCCATCTCTTCGCGCAGGGCGGCGAGGCGCGGGGGGCCGTCCGCGGGGCGGGTCGCGGCCTCGAAACTCTGGAAGCGGGTGGGGGAGGTGTCAGTCATCGCGGCGGAGGTTGCCGCGCGGCCGGGCCATTGTCCAGCGTGCGCGGGGTTGCGGCGGGCGCGTATCGTGGCAGGGTGCGGGCCATGACAGCGGGTCTGGCGGAAATCGTGCGGCGGATGCGCCCCGGGCTTCTTCCGGCGGCGGTATTCGCACTGGTCGCCGGCGCGGCTTCGGGAAGTGTCGCCGTGGCGCTGGCGGCGGGCGTCGCGGGCCTCGCGCTTTCGGTCGTTCCGGGGCGCGTGGTCGGGATCGCGGTCGGCCTCGTCTGTCTCGGCCTCGTCGACCTGATGGTCGGTGGCGCCGCCGACTGGTTCCGGGAGGCACCGCGCGGCTGGTTCTGGTTCGCGGGACTGAACGCGGTCGCGGTCTGGTTCATCTTCGCCCGACGTATCCCGCGGGAGAAACCGAGGTCACGGCCCGCGCCGGACCAGGGACCGCGACCGCCCGACCCGATGTGCAATGCCTGCCAGGGGCGGGGAAAACGCTATTCCGGCAGCCTCGCCTCGCCCTACAGCGAACCGACCTGCACCGCCTGCGACGGGCGCGGCTACTTCCGCTGACGCAGCGACCTAGCCCGCGCGCTTCATGCCCACGAAGCGCGCCCGCGCGCGCGGGTCGGTGTCGAACAGGCTCGCGAGCTGTTCGGTCATCGCGCCCGCAAGCTGCTCCACGTCGGTGATCGTAACCGCGCGGTCGTAGTAGCGGGTCACGTCGTGGCCGATGCCGATGGCCAGCAGTTCCACCGCCTTGCGCTTCTCCACCATCGCGATCACGTCGCGGAGGTGTTTTTCAAGGTAGTTGGCGGGGTTTACCGACAACGTGGAATCGTCGACCGGCGCGCCGTCCGAGATCACCATAAGGATCTTCCGCTGCTCCCGCCGGCCGAGCATCCGGCGATGCGCCCATTCCAGCGCCTCGCCGTCGATGTTCTCCTTCAGGAGCCCCTCCTTCATCATCAGCCCGAGGTTGTCCCGCACCCGCCGCCACGGCGCGTCGGCGGACTTGTAGATGATGTGGCGAAGGTCGTTCAGGCGGCCCGGCTGTTGCGGGCGGCCTGCCGCCAGCCAGTCCTCGCGCGATCGCCCGCCCTTCCAGGCGCGGGTCGTGAAGCCGAGGATCTCGACCTTGACCTGGCAGCGCTCCAGCGTCCGCGCGAGCACGTCGGCGCAGATCGCGGCGATGGAGATCGGGCGGCCCCGCATGGAGCCGGAATTGTCCAGGAGCAGCGTCACGACGGTGTCGCGGAACTCCATGTCCTTCTCGATCTTGAAGGACAGGGGCGTGGTCGGGTTCGCGACCACACGCGCAAGGCGGCCGGCATCGAGGATGCCCTCGTCGAGGTCGAATTCCCACGCCCGGTTCTGCTGCGCCTGCAACCGCCGCTGAAGCTTGTTGGCCAGCCGGCTGACCGCGCCCTTCAGGGGTTCGAGCTGCTGGTCGAGATAGGCGCGCAGGCGTTCCAGCTCCTGCGGCTCGGCGAGGTCCTCTGCGGCGATTTCCTCGTCGTAGGCGGTGGAGAACACGGCGTAGCCCGGGTCGGCCTCGGAATGGGGCGCGGGCGGCGGCGGCTCCAGCGGGGCCTCGCCGTCGGGCATCTCCTGCTCCTCGGCCTCGTCCATGTCGCCGGTGTCGTCCATCTGCAGTTCCGCCTCGGCGGCGTCCTGCGTGTCGTCCTGGCTGCGGTCGGCGCTGGCCTCGTTGTCCTCCTCGGCGCTGTCCTCCTCGCCGGTGGATTCGGGCTCGTCATCTTCCTCGGTCGCGCTGTCCTCGTCGCTTTCGTCGTCCAGATCGTCGGGGTCGTCGCCAAGCTGGTCGCCGTAGCCGAGATCGTCGATCAGCTGGCGGGCGAGGCGGGCGAAATCGGTCTGGTCCGACAAGGTGCCCGACAGGTTCTCCAGAGTCCCGCCGCAGCGCTCCTCGATGAACCCGCGCCAGAGGTCGAGCACGTTGGCGGCCTCGGCGGGAAGCTTCCGGCCTGTGGACAATTCGCGGATCAGGTAGCCTGCGGCGGCGGCGAGCGGGGCGTCGGCGGCGTTGCGGATCTCGCCGTAGCCCTTGCGCCGCGCCTCGGACCCGATCTTGGCGTCGATGTTTGACGCGGTGCCGGGCATCTCGCGCGCGCCCATGGCCTCGCAGCGGGCGGTTTCCATCGCGTCCATCAGGTCGCGGGCCATCGCGCCGGACGGCGCGTAGCGGGCGGCGGTGCCCTGGTCGTGGAAGCGGTGGCGAAGCGCGAGCGCATCCGCCGTTCCGCGCGCGAGCAGCACCTCGTCCCGGGTCATCCGGCGGCTCACCTGCGGCAGGCGCAGGCCGTCGCCGCTCGACCCCGGCGGGTCGACCGAGAAGCTCACGCCGAGATCGCGGTCGTCGGCGAGCGTGCGCGTCGCCTCGGCGAGCGCCTTCTTGAACGGTTCGGCGGGATTGTCCGACTGCTTGGCCATGCGCACTATATGACCCCGCCGCGGCGCGAGGACAATCCGCCGCGCGCGGGGCAGGGGCCGTAAACGTTTGATTGACCGCGGCGCGCTATGGCTGGCCGCGAAGGTGCAACCGAACGGGTCCGGCACATGCGCAGGCTGGCGTTCCTCGCCGCTGTATTCCTTTTCACGGGCGCGCCCGCGTCGGCGGCGCCGTCCTGCGGTGCGGCCGGCGGGTCGGTCGGCGCGGTGGCGGGGGTGCCGGGTGTCCTGTCGCTCCTGCGCGGCGCGGGCGGCGGGTCCGCCGGGGGCGCGTACGGCGGGACGGGCGCGGCCAGGGTTCTGATGGCGGCTCGGGTCCCCGACGCTGATGCCGACGCCGACTGCCCGGTCGCGACCGGACGGGCCGGCGGCACGGCCCAAGCGCTCGGGGACGAGGTTCTGGTCGCGGGCGGCGCGCGTGGCGGTCTCGGTGGCGGCGGCGGGGCAGGCGGTTCGGGCGGCCTCGCGCTCGACCCGCGACTCGTCGCGGCGGTCGCGGTGCCGCTGATCCTTGTCGCCTCCGTGGCGGGTCTGATCGTCGGCCGGCGGCGGCAGCGACGGGCGGAGCGGCACAGCCTGACGGGCACGGTCGCGATCCGCGGGGCCGACGGGCGGCCGGGCATCGCGCGGTTCCTCGACATCTCGTGTTCCGGCGCGCGCCTGATCCTGCCTGCCTCCGCCGAACCCGACGCGCGCCTCACGCTCAGCCTCGACGGGGCGGAGGTGCGGGCGCGGGTCGTCTGGTGCAAGGACAGGGTAGCGGGGGTGGCCTTCGAACCCGCCTTGCCGGTCGCGGTCATCGACCGGGTCCGCGCCGCCCCCGGCGCGCGTCAGTCGGCGTAGAGCCCGCCGGACGCGGCGCTGCAGGGGGCCGGCATGGCGCCGAAGGCGGACCAGTCGGCCAAGCGGACCGGCGCGGTGTCCAACCTGCCGGACGCCGCCGTCACCTCCTCCGGCGCATCCTCCGACTCCGGGTCGGGGCGCACGGTTTCGTGCCGCCATTCGCCGGTGACGAGGTCGAGGTCGCAGGTGAACGTCGCGCCGGTCATCCGGTCGTAGGCCCCGTAGCTGTAGGCGGCGACGACGAAATCCGTTCCATCATGGCGCACCGTCAGGCCCTCGCTCCACGGGAAGCGGCCGATGGCGCTTTGTCCGGAGGCCAGGATAAACCCGCCCGCCACGGGGGTCAGCGTCGGTTCCTGACCCCACATCGGGCCGCTGAACACCGCACCGCGAACCACCAGCAACGGCCCGCCCGCGTCCCGGTTCCGCCGGTCGGGCCAGACGAGGAGGTCGGCGAGGTCCGGATCGGTTTCCGAGGCCAGAAGCGTCACCTGCTCGCAGCCGTTCAGATCGCGGACGAGGTCGAAGCAGCCATGCGCGATGACGCGGGGCAGGACGGACGTCTCGGCGTCGGTCTGGGCGAAGGCCGGGTCGCAGGCGCAAAGCGCGGCCGCCGCCGCCAGCACCGCGCCGGCCTTGCTCACCACCCCAGTTGCCATCCGGGGGTCGCGTTGCCGCCGCACAACAGCACCGCGACCCGCTCGTCCGGTTCGGGCCTGTAGGCGCCCGAGGTCAAGGCCGCGAGCGCCACCGCGCCGCCGGGTTCCACGGTGATCCGCGCGTCCTCCCACAACCGTTGCCCGGCCTCGATCACCGCCTGGTCCTCGAGCACCAGCGCGGTGCGGACCCGGTCCCGCAGGATCGGCCAGGCCAGTGCGCCGATGGCCGGGCCGCCGAGCGAACTTGCCGCGATCCCGGTCGCCCGGACGTCGATTTCCGGACCCTCCGCGAGCGAGCGGGCGAGCGTGTTGGTTCCCCTCGTCTCGACCGAGACCACGTTCACGCGGTCGCCGAACCATGCCGCGACGCCGCCGATCAGCCCGCCGCCGCCGGTGGCGACGAGGACCGTGTCGAGCCCGTCGATCTCCCGTTCCAGCTCGCGCGCCACCGTGCCCTGGCCGGCGAGCGTCCAGGCGCCGTCGTAGGGATGGACGGCCAGCGCGCCGGTATCGGCGGCGTGGGTTTCGTAATCCACCATGACCTCGGCAGACGACTTGTCGATCACCCGGACCTCCGCGCCGAAGCGCTCCATCCGCTCGATCTTCTCCGACTTGGCGAGCGGTTTCGGCACGAAGATCACGGAGCGGTGGCCGAGCGCCGTCGCCGCGCAGGCGACGGCCGCGCCGTGGTTGCCGCCGGAGAACGCGACCACCCCGGCCTCCGGCACCTCGCGGGACAGGAGGTTGTTGAACGCGCCGCGGATCTTGAACGAGCCGGTGAGTTGCAGGTGCTCCAGCTTCAGCGCCACCGTGTGATCGAAGCCGAGCGCGCCGGCCGGCAGGTCGAGGATCGGTGTCCGGCGGATATGCGGGGCGATGCGTTTCGCGGCGGCGGCGATGTCTGCGGGGGAGGGCGTGAACATGGCCGCGACGCTGTCACGCGGCAGGGTCACGGTCAATCGGGGTCGGGCCGGGCCTCAGTTCTCCACCGCGGCGGGAACCGCGGGGGCGCCGGGCGCGATGTCGGCAGGTTCGGCCTCTGTCGGGACGGGCGCGACCGGGCCGACGATGTAGGCGCGGCAATGGGCGATTTCCTGGTCCGCGCGGGACCTCGCCCAGTCGTCGGAGTGGAACACGGCCCGCGACAGGAGCGCCGAATGCGCCGCCCGCGCCTCCACCCGCCAGCTCAGGACGCCGCGGCCCTCGCCCTCGGGCGTCAGCGCGGCCACGATGTCGAGCACCGCGGCGCGTACGGCCTCGGTCTCGGCCGCGGCGGGGTCGGAGACCATCCACTGGTACGAGAGCTCGGCCGACAGGCGGCCGGCGCAGGTTGCGAAGAAGTAGAGCGGGTTGGAGACCGTATCGGCCGATGCGTGTCCGGTCGAAAGCGAGGCCGCGAGGAGGGCGGCCTGTGCGATATGCGTGCCGATGCCCATGCGAATATGTCATAGGATCGTCGCAAAACGTTCATTTTAGGTGAACGAAAGGGAAACAGTGTGTTAATTCGGGGGCGAGTGTTGCGTCAGAGCATGAGCGGCGCGGTCGCCAGGACAACGCCGACCCCGCACAGGACCGCGTAGCCGAGCACGCGGTTCCGCCGGAGCAGAAGCCCGAAACATCCGAACACGAGGATCGCTGCGGTCTGGATCGAAAGAAAGCCGAGCAGCCCGCCGTAGCTGCCGTTCGGCACGCCGAGCACGGCGAACGCGACCGCCGGCAGAACGAAGGACAGCAGCACGACGACGCCGATGGTGACGACGATGCCGCGCGGCATGGAGCGGCTCAGCCGAGGCTCATCGATGCGGCGCTTTCCGGCAGTTCCTCGTCGAAGCAGCGCTGGTAGAACTCTGCCACGGTCTGGCGTTCGAGCTCGTCGCACTTGTTGAGGAAGGTGAGCCGGAAGGCGTAGCCGACATTGCGGAAAATTTCCGTGTTCTCGGCCCAGTTGATGACCGTCCGCGGGCTCATCACGGTCGACAGCTCGCCGTTCATGAACGCCTTCCGGGTCAGGTCAGCGACGGTGACCATCTGGCTGATGGTCTGGCGGCCCTTCTCGGTGTTGTAGTGCGGCGACTTGGACAGGACGATCGCGGTCTCGGCGTCGTGGGACAGGTAGTTGAGCGTCGCGACGAGGCTCCAGCGGTCCATCTGCGCCTGGTTGATCTGCTGCACGCCGTGGTAGAGCCCGGTGGTGTCGCCGAGACCCACGGTGTTCGCGGTGGCGAACAGGCGGAAGGACTTGTGCGGGGTGATGATCTCGTTCTGGTCGAGCAGCGTCAGCTTGCCGTCATGCTCCAGTACGCGCTGGATCACGAACATCACGTCCGGGCGGCCGGCGTCGTATTCGTCGAACACGATGGCGACGGGGTTCCTGAGCGCCCAGGGCAGGATGCCCTCGTGGAACTCGGTCACCTGCACGCCGTCGCGCAGCTTGATCGCGTCTTTGCCGATCAGGTCGATCCGGCTGATGTGGCTGTCGAGGTTCACCCGCACGCAGGGCCAGTTCAGCCGCGCCGCGACCTGTTCGATATGGGTCGACTTGCCGGTGCCGTGGTAGCCCTGGATCATCACCCGCCGGTTGTTGCGGAAGCCCGCGAGGATGGCGAGCGTGGTGTCGGGGTCGAACTTGTAGGTGCTGTCGAGCGCCGGGACCCGGTCGGTCGCCTCGGAGAAGCCGCGCACCGTCATGTCGCTGTCGATGCCGAAGGTCTCGCGGACCGAGATTTCCTGATCGGGTTTCTGCTCGTTCGTCATGGTGCCGCCGGCTTCTTTTTCGGGAGTTCGCAAGTCCCGCCGGTGGTGCAACATAATGTGGAGGGCCGCAAGGGGAACCGGCAAAACCCGCGGGGCCGCCGGTTGCGCGGACAATTGCGGGGCCAGAATGACCTTGGACGCCCCCCGGTGCCGCGCTAGTCTCCCGCTCCGGGGAGACAGCGCCGAGGCGGGGATGGCGACGAGAGCCGAGATCGAGACCTGGCTGGCGCAAGTGACGTTGGGCGACCGCGCGGCCTTCGCGTCGCTCTACGATGCGACGTCGGCGAAACTCTATGCCGTCACGCTCCGTATCTTGAACGACAGGGACGCGGCGGAAGACGCGTTGCAGGAAGTCTACGTCAAGATCTGGCACAAGGCCGGGCAATACAGCGTGAACGGACTGAGCCCGATGACCTGGCTGATCGCGGTGGCGCGGAACCATGCCATCGACCGGCTGCGGGCGCGCAAGGCGGCGGGCAGCCGGCCGCTCGACGAGGCCGACGCGGTTGCCGATGCCGGTCCGGGGCCGGAGGCGCTTGCCGTGGCCTCGGGCGAACGGGCGGCGCTAGCCGCGTGCCTCGGCGAGCTCGAGGCCGACAAGGCGCAGATGGTCCGCCGCTGCTACCTCGATGGCTGGACCTACAGGGACCTGGCCGAAACCGCCGACGTGCCGCTGAACACGGTGCGAACTTGGCTGCGGCGCAGCCTGATGAAGCTGAGAGAGTGCCTGTCGCGATGACCGGGACCGACGACACCGACGACGACGGCATCCTCGCCGCCGAGTATGCCCTGGGCCTCCTGGACCGCCCGGAGGCCGAGGCGTTCGAGGCGCGGATGGCCGCCGAGCCAGCACTGCGCGCGCTCTACGCGGAGTGGGAGGAACGCTTCGCCGCGCTGACCGACGAACTGCCCGAGGTCGCGCCGCCGGGGTCCACCTACGACGACATCGAGGACCGGCTGTTCCCGCTGCAGAAGCGCCGCGCGGGGGGCATGGGCTGGCTGCGCGGGCTGGTCGGCGCGGGCGTCCTCGTCGCCGCGCTGGCCGTGGCGGTTCTGTTCTTCGCGCCCGGCGAGCCCGCGGTGGTGGCCGATTTCCGCGCCGACCTGACCCACCCCGCCTTCGACACGATCGGCGTCGGCGCGACCGACGACGGCGTGTTCCACCTGATCCTGTTCGACTACGTGGAGCCGCCCGAGGGCAGCGACTACGAACTCTGGCTGGTGGCCGGCGACGAGCCGCCGGTTTCGCTCGGGCTGGTGCCGCGCGGCGAGACCGGGGACTACTGGACCGAACTGCCGCCAGAGATCACGGCGGCCTTCGCGGGCGGCGCCGTCGCGGTCTCGGTCGAGCCCGCTGGCGGCAGCCCCACCGGCGCGCCGTCGGACCAGATCCTCGACGCGGTCGGCTTCACCGACCTGCGCTGACGGCGACCCGGAACGGGGTGGCGGTTGCACGGGCCCCTTGTGAACCCGGGACACCGGGTGGACGGGGTCTTGGCCCGGTCTGTCCGTGTCGCCCTCGATCGGCAGAACCGCCCGCTCCGCGGTGTTCCCCGACCCGATCCCGGCCATCTTCTTCAGCCTCTCCGGCCCCGGCTCATTTTCACCGGAACGTGAACCCGCCGGATCGGATGGTGACGGGCCTTCGCGCCCGCCATCGGCTAGTCTCCGCGCCGGAGGATGGAGACGGAACCATGATGATGAGACGCAATTTCCTCGCCAGCGCCGCCGCATTGCTGACCGCCGGGCTCACCGGCCGCGGCGCACGGGCCGACATCGCCGAGGGGCCGTTCGAGGTCACCCGCAGCGAGGCCGAGTGGCGCGCCCTTCTGACCGACCTTCAGTACCACGTCATGCGCGAGGGCGGCACCGAGCGCGCGGGCACGAGCCCGCTCGACGGCAACTACGCGCAAGGCATCTACCACTGCCGCGGCTGCGACCTCGCGCTCTATTCCTCGGAGCACAAGTTCGACAGTGGCACCGGCTGGCCGTCCTTCTTCCGCGCGCTGCCGAACGCGATCGGCACGATGGAGGACCGCCGCCTGCTGGCCGTGCGGACCGAGTGCCACTGCCGCCGCTGCGGCTCCCATCTCGGCCACATCTTCGGCGACGGCCCGCCGCCGACCGGCGACCGGCACTGCCTGAACGGCGCGAGCCTCGTGTTCCGGGCGGCGTGACGGGTTCGGTAGATTGAGCGCCTGACGGCGCAAGATCCCTGGTTGAAGGGGGCTCCGGGCCCACCAAAGCGATGCGAGCCATCGCCCCGGAGCCGCCATCGCCCTTGCCCTGCCTGCCGCACCGCCGTCTGCCGCTCAAGCGGAATAGCGGTTTCCCCCGCTGCGCGGCGGAGCCTCCGCGATTCCGCTTGAGCGCCAGCCACCGGCACGGCCTGCATTGCGCAGGCGACGGCGGCTCCGAAGCGATGGCTCTGGTGCGGGCGCGGGGGCGGGCCTATCTTCCTGGGGGGTTGGACGGGAGAGGCCGATGGGCACGTTCGAGAACATGCCGGAACGCGCGCTGGAGTGGCACGAGGCCGGTCGCGGCGCGGTGCTGGCGACGGTGGTGCAGACCTGGGGCTCGGCCCCGCGGCCGGTCGGTAGCCAGCTCGCGATTTCCGGCGACGGCGAGATGGCGGGGTCGGTATCGGGCGGCTGCGTCGAGGGCGCTGTCGTGGTCGCGGCGATGGACGCGGTGGCCTCGGGCAAGCCGGAACTGCTGGAATTCGGGGTCTCCGACGACGAGGCCTTCGCCGTGGGCCTCGCCTGCGGCGGCACGATCAAGGTGCTGGTCGAACCCGTCGGCGCGGCGATGCCGGTGGAGACCTTGCGCGATCTCGTCGCGGCGCGGGCGGCGCGGCGCCCGGTGGTCTATGTCACCGCGCTCGACGGGTCCGAACGGCGCCTGGCGGGGACGGACGACGCCGCGCTGGCCGAGCGGTTCCGCAAGGATGCCTCGGGCGTGGAGGAGGGCGTTTTCTACCACGTCCACAACCCGCCCCTGCGCATGGTGCTCGTCGGCGCGGTCCACATCGCCCAGGCGCTTCTGCCGATGGCGCGGATCGCGGGCTACGATCCGATCCTCGTCGACCCGCGCCCGGCCTTCGCCGCCGAAAGCCGGTTTCCCGGTGAGACCATCGTCGAGGACTGGCCGGACGAGGCGCTGGCGGAGATCGGGCTCGACGCCCGCACGGCGGTCGTGACCCTGACCCATGACCCGAAGCTGGACGACCCGGCGATCCGCGCGGCGCTTGCCTCGGACATCTTCTACCTCGGCTGCCTCGGCTCCACCCGGACCCACGCGAAGCGCGTGGCGAGGCTGACCGAGGCCGGGCATTCGGAAGCGGAAATCGGGCGTATCCACGCGCCCGTCGGCCTCGACATCGGCGCGATGGGGCCTGGGGAGATCGCCGTGTCGATCCTGGCCGAAGTCACCGCCGCGTTGCGCAAGGCATGATCTTCGGCCCCGTCCCGCTGGCCAAGGCCGAAGGCGCGGTCCTGGCCCATTCGCTGGAGACGGCGGGCGGTCGGCTGCGCAAGGGCCGCGTGCTGTCGGCCGACGACGTGACCGCGCTGTCCGATGCGGGCCACGACCAGGTCATCGTCGCGCGGCTGGAACCCGGCGACGTGGGCGAGGACGCGGCCGCGGCGCGGCTCGCCGCCGCCCTGGTGCCGGATCCGGAGGCGCAGGGGCTGACCCGCGACGCCGCCTTCACCGGGCGGGCCAACCTGCGGGCGGGCGGGCCGGGGGTGCTGGCGCTCGACCCCGCCGCCATCGCCGCGGTCAACGCCATCGACCCGGGCATCACGCTCGCGACCCTGCCGGAATGGCAGCGCGTCGCAACGGGCATGATGGTCGCGACGGTCAAGATCATCGCCTACGCGGTAGCCGAGGACGCGCTTGCCCGGGCCGAGGATGCGGCGCGCGGGGCGATCCGGCGGGTCGCGCCGGTGCTGGCAACGGCGGAGCTGATCGTGACCGATCTGAAGGGTGCGGAGGTCGGACGGGACGACAAGGGCGTGCGGTCGATCGAGGGGCGGTTGAAGGCGCTCGGGGTCGAGTTGTCGCGCCTCCGCACGGTCCGGCACGAGGCGGGCGCGGTCACGGCGGCCCTGGCGGAGGTCGAGGCCGACCTGGCCCTGATCCTGACCGCCTCGGCCACGTCGGACGCGGCGGACGTGGGGCCGGGGGGGCTGGTCGCGGCAGGCGGCGAGTTGATCCGCTTCGGGATGCCGGTGGACCCGGGCAACCTCCTGTTCCTCGGCAGGCTCGGGGAGCGCCCGGTGATCGGCCTGCCGGGATGCGCGCGTTCGCCCGCGCTGAACGGCGCGGACTGGGTGCTTGAGCGGGTGGTCTGCGGGATCGACGTGACCGCGTCGGATATCGCCGGGATGGGCGTCGGCGGCCTGCTGACCGAGATCCCGACCCGCCCGCAACCGCGCGAACGGCGGCGGGCGGCGCCTGCGTCGGAGACATCCGGTTAGCCCTCGATTAGGCGCGAGAGCCGGTGAAAGAGCGGCTTCGCTGCGAGAGCGGACCAAAGCGGCCCACGCCGTACCGCGTTCCTCCGACCGGCGGCATCTGTGTGGCTGGAGGTTTGGAGCCAAAGGCTAATCGCGTAGTGCCCTCAGCACGGGGGTCAGGCTGCTGGTTTGGGGGCGTGCCGAGACGAACAGAACCTCTGAAGTTATAGAAGAACTCTGCCGCCACGCTGTCTTTTTCAGGATCGACTTTCCGCGGCAGGCATCGCGCCGCCAACACACCCAAGACGTCAAACCAAGCGCGGCGGCAGGGAGGTCGCCCCCGCCGCCGTCAGTATCCGTCCCGCTACAGCACGCGCTCAAGCTCCGCGAGGATCGCCGTCCACCCCGCCTCGTGTCCGTCACGGCTGCTTTCGGTGGCGAAGCGCACATGGGTCAGGGTCAACTCCGTCCCGCCGTCCCTCGGCACGAAGTCGAGCGTCACGGTCGACCCCTCGGCCACCGAGTGCCTGCTTTCCCAGGTAAAGACCAGCCGGTTCGGACGGTCGATGGTGAGGTAGGTGCCGGCATGGGGCATGTCCTCGCCGTCCTTGTGCATCACGATCTCGAACCGCCCGCCCTCGACCGCGTCGGCGGTGCAGGCGGTCACCGACATGTCGGCAGCGGGGGTCATGAACCGGGGCAGCACGGCAGGGTCGAGCCAGGCGTCGAACACGCGGTCCGGCGCGGCGGCGTAGGTATGGGTCACGGTGAGGGTGAGGTCGTCAGTCGCGGTCGTCATCTTGGGCAGCCTCCTGTTGCAAAACATGGTCGAGTGCTTCGAGCCGCATCGCCCAGATCGACCGGAGCCCGTCGAACCAGGCGTCGACCTTCGACAACGGGTCCATCCGCACCTCGA
Source organism: Rhodobacterales bacterium HKCCE2091 (assembly GCA_015689685.1). GTDB lineage: Bacteria > Pseudomonadota > Alphaproteobacteria > Rhodobacterales > Rhodobacteraceae > HKCCE3408. Next base: position 324,441 of record WVSL01000005.1, read on the forward strand.
TCAGGTGTTCGCGCCACTGGGTGCGGCGGCTCACCAGTCCGGCCTGTTCCAGCACCTTGATGTGCTTCGACACGGCGTTCAGCGAGATGTCGAACCGGCCCGCGATGGTGGTCACCCGCTGCGCGCCTTCTTGCGCAAGAAAGGTCAGGATGTCCCGTCGCGTGGGATCGCTGGCCGCCTTCAGGACGCGGGACAGGGGATCGGCTTCGTTTCGTTCAACCATATGGGTGAACTACTCCGATGCAAGGGGTAAGTCAACCGAAAGGTGGAATGACGGATCCGCCCGATCCGCTACCAGAATTTACTTTCGTCGCGCGGACGTTCCGTGCTTGGATGCCGCCACAACCAAGGGAGAGACGAATGACCCAGGTGACGATGACGGTGAACGGCAAGACCGTCTCTGCGGAGGTGGAAGGCCGCACACTGCTGGTCGAATTCCTGCGTGAAAAGCTGGACCTGACGGGGACCCATGTCGGCTGCGACACCAGCCAGTGCGGCGCCTGCGTGGTCCACGTGAACGGCAAGGCGCTGAAATCCTGCACCGCCTTCGCGCAGGATCTGGACGGCGCGGACGTGAAGACGATCGAGGGCATGGCGAACGCGGACGGATCGCTCTCGGTCGTGCAGCAGGCGTTCCAGGACCACCACGGCCTGCAATGCGGCTTCTGCACGCCGGGTATGGTGATGTCGGCCTCCGCGCTCCTGGCAGAGAACCCCTCGCCGTCGGAAACCGAGATCCGGGAATACCTCGAAGGCAACATCTGCCGCTGCACCGGCTACCACAACATCGTCAAGGCGGTGATGGCGGCCTCGGGCCAGGACGTGACCGGGATCGCGGCGGAATGACCGGACTCCTGCGAAGCGCGACGCTGGCCGCGGCGCTCGGCCTGGCCGGGCCGGCGGCGGCCGACCACTTCACCTCGATCGACCTCGGCGGCGTGAACGACCAGGAAAGCTGCATCGCCCGCGCCCAGGCGGCGTTCGACGCCTATGCCGCGACCTACGGGCAGGCGGCCTCCACCTCGCGCGGGACCTGGACGATCTCGGGGTGGGACCTGCCGCCGCTGTCGGCGGACGTGACCGTGCTCTGCGTCGAGGTCGGCGGCGTCTGGAACGCCTTCGCGACCGGCCACGCGCCGGGCGAGGGCCCGCCGGCGGACCAGATGGTCGAACAGATCAGGGATTTCTTCGTTTCCCCGCCCACGGGCGGCGGCGGCAGCGGTTTCAAGTGATCCGGCCCCGCGTCCCCGGAGGAGGGGGACGGCGGGCACGGAAACGGATGGGAGGGTTTATCTTATGCCGAAGGATGTTGGGATCGGGGCTTCGACGAAGCGTC
>WVSL01000006.1 GCA_015689685.1 Rhodobacterales bacterium HKCCE2091
CGGCGCCGGACCCGGCCGCGCCCGCGCCGATCCCGGTCGCCGCCGAAACCGCGGCCGAGGCCTCGCTTGACCCGGTCGCGGCGCGGATCGCGGCGGGCGAACCCGGCGACTGCATCGACTGCATGGCCTGCGTCAACGTCTGCCCGATGGGCATCGACATCCGCAACGGCCAGCAGCTCGAATGCATCACCTGCGCGCTCTGCATCGACGCCTGCGACGAGATCATGGACAAGATCGGCAAGCCGCGCGGCCTGATCGACTACGTCGCCCTGTCCGACATCCCGGTGGAACAGGCCGGCGGCGAGACCCCGTCCCTGTGGAAGCACATCCTGCGCCCGCGCACGATCATCTACACCGCGCTCTGGTCCGCCTTCGGGATCGCGCTGATCCTCGCGCTGTTCCTGCGCCCGAACCTCGAAATGACGGTCGCACCGGTCCGGAACCCGATCTTCATCACGCTGTCCGACGGCACCATCCGCAACGTCTACAACGTGCGGCTGCGCAACAAGCACGGCGAACCGCGCGACTTCCGCGTGGTGCTCGACGGGTCGCCCGAACTCGCGGTTGTGATCGAGGGCGCGGACGGCGACACCGTCACCGTGCCCGCCGACGCCCAGGCGCAGCTTCGCGTCTACGTCTCGGCACCGCCGGGCAGCGCGGTTGCGGAAAGCGACAATACCGATATCGTGCTCGTGGCCGAGGACGTGGTGGACGGAACCACCTTCGACGTCGCCACGACCTTCAATGGAACGGGGGTCCGGGAATGAAGCGGGAAATCACGGGACGCCACGTCGCCCTGATGTTCGTCGGCGGCTTCGGCATCATCATCGCGGTCAACGTGCTGCTCGCGGTCAGCGCGGTCCGCACCTTCCCGGGGGTCGAGACGGCCAGCTCCTACATTGCCGGCCAGAACTTCGACGCCAACCGCGAGGCGCAGGAGGCGCTCGGCTGGGACCTGACCGCAACCGTCCGCGACGACATCCTGCATATCGACTTCACCGACCGCGGCGGCAACCCGGTCACGCCGGAAACCATCGACCTGCGGATCGGCCGCCCGACCACCGAGGCGCAGGATCTCGAGGTGTCGCTGCACCATTCCGGCACCGGCTACACCGCGCCGGTGGAACTGGGGCCGGGGCGCTGGCGTCTCGACGTGCTCGCCACCGCCGAGGACGGCACCACCTTCCGCCGCATGATGGCCCTGCACCCGGAGTCGACACGATGACCGCCGCCTGCGCCTGCGGCGGCGTCGCACAGGCCGCCGCGCCCGAAGCCGCGCCCGCGGCCGGGGAAATCCTGCTGCACCTGCCGAAGATCCACTGCGCGGTCTGCATCGCCAATGCCGAACGCGCGCTGCGCGCGGTGCCCGGCGTCAGCGCCGCCCGCGTCAACCTCACGCTCAAGCGCGCCGCCGTCACCGCCGCGCCCTCCGTCACCGCCGCCGCGCTCGCCGAAACCCTGCGCGCGGCCGGGATCGAGGCGCAGGAACTCGACCCGAGCCTCCTGACCGAAACCACCGACCGCACCGGCCGCGACCTCCTCGTGCGGCTCGGCGTCGCCGGGTTCGCGATGATGAACGTCATGCTCCTGTCGGTCGCCGTCTGGTCCGGCGCGGCCGAGGCGACCGAACGGCTGTTCCACCTGCTGTCAGCGCTCATCACGCTGCCGGCCATCGCCTTCGCCGGGCGGCCCTTCTTCGAGGGCGCCGTCGCCGGTCTCCGGGCCGGGCGTCCGGGCATGGACCTGCCGATCGCGCTCGCCATCCTTCTCGCCACCGCGCTGTCGCTCCGCGAAACCTTCTGGGGCGGCACCGGCCATGCGTGGTTCGAGGCCGGGCTGTCGCTGACCTTCTTCCTGCTCGCGGGCCGCTACCTCGACCATCGCGGTCGCCAGACCGCGCGCTCCGCGGCCGAGGCGCTGGCCGCGCTCGACGTGCCCCGCGCGCTCGTGGTCCGGGCCGACGGCACGACGGCGACCGTCGCCTCCGCGAAGCTCCGCACCGGCGATCTCGTCCGCGTCCTGCCGGGGATGCGCGCGCCCGCCGACGGCACCGTGACCGAGGGCGCGAGCGATCTCGACCGCTCCGCAATGACCGGCGAAAGCGCGCCCGAGGCCGTGGGGCCAGGGGCCGAGGTGCAGGCGGGCGAAACCGTCCTGACCGGTGCGCTGACCCTGCGCGTCCTCCGCGCGGGGCAGGACACGACGCTCGCCCGGATGACCGCGCTGGTCGCCGAGGCAGAGGCCGCGCGCGGGCGCTACCTGTCGCTCGCCGACCGCGCCGCGCAGGCCTACGTCCCCATCGTCCACCTGCTCGCCTTCGGTGCCTTCGCCTACTGGGCCTTCGCCGCCGACAACGCCTGGATCGCCGCCGGGATCGCGGTGTCGGTGCTCATCATCACCTGCCCCTGCGCGCTCGGCCTCGCCGTGCCGGCGGTGTCGGTCGCCGCGACCGGGCGGCTGTTCCGCGCCGGGCTCCTGGTGAAGAACCGCACCACGCTCGAACGTCTGGCCGAGGTCGATACCGTCGTGTTCGACAAGACCGGGACGCTGACCACCGGCACGCCCGAGATCACCGCCGCGCCGGACGGACCGGCGCTGTCGGTTGCGCTCGGGCTGGCCGAAGGCTCGACCCATCCCCTGTCCCGTGCCATCGCCGCCCATGCCCGCGCTCGCGGCGCGGAGCCCGCGCCGGTCACGGACATCGAGGAAGTGCCGGGCATCGGCCTGCGCGGCCGCCTCGCCGGGCGCGAGGTCCGGCTCGGCCGCAAGGCGGACGGCGGCGGAACCGACGCGACCTGCGTGGAACTCGATCTCGGCCAGGGCCGCAGCCACGACATCCTGTTCCGCGAAACCCTCCGCCCCGCCGCGGCGGAAACCGTGGCCGCGCTGAAGGCGCAGGGCCTGCGGGTGCTGATGCTGTCGGGCGACGCGCCCGGCCCGGTTGCGCGCATCGCCGCCGACCTCGGCATCGACGAGGCCCGCCCGGGGCTGAAGCCCGCTGACAAGGCGCTGGTGCTGGAAACGCTGGCCAGCCAGGGCGCGAAGGTGCTGATGGTCGGCGACGGGCTCAACGACACCGCCGCGCTCGCCGCCGCCCATGCCGCGATCTCGCCCGGCACCGCGCTCGACGCGCCGCGCGCGGCCGCCGACATGGTGCTCCTGTCCGAGGGCCTCGCCCCCGTCGCCACGGCGGTCGCGACCGCCCGCGCCGCCCGCCGCCGGATGCGCGAGAACCTGTGGATCGCGGTGCTCTACAACCTCGTCGCGATCCCGGTGGCGCTGGTCGGCCTCGCCACGCCGTTCCTCGCCGCGCTGGCGATGTCGGCCTCCTCGATCACCGTTTCCCTCAACGCCGCACGGGTGGCCCGATGACGATCCTCGCGCTCCTGATCCCGGTCTCGCTCGGCCTCGGCCTGCTCGGGCTGCTGGCCTTTCTCTGGACCCTGCGCTCGGGCCAGTACGACGACCTCGAAGGCGCCGCGCACCGGGTCCTGCTCGACGACGACGGCGAACCCCGGGCGGAACCCGATACCGGCCCCGACACCGGCCCAGAACCCGCCGACAGCCGCGACTGACCCGCCGACCCCCGCGATCGCTTCCCCTTGACCGCGCCACCGATTCGCACCTGATATGACATGCGGCTCAGGGGTGGGCCGCGTGTTTGTAACGAGTCTGGGGGAGTGGGGGCCGTGTCCGGCAGCATCTACCTTGAAACGGGCGAGCTCAGCGTGCCCGAAACCGGCGGCGTGGTCCACGTCGCCATCATCCGCGACGGCGACACGTCGCAACCCGTCACCGTCGAATACGCCACGACCGCCGACACCGCGTCGGGGGCCGATGCCGAGATGACCTCCGGCACCGTCACCATTCCCGCGGGCGCGACGCGGGTGCTGGTGCCGATCCAGGTCTACGACGACGCGCTCGGCGAGGGGACGGAGACCTTCACCTTCTCCGCGATCCGGGTCGATTCCGGGTCGCTCCTGTTCCCGCGTACCACGCGGATCGACATCCTCGACGACGAGGCGCCGAGCCCGACCGTGACCGAACCGCCGCTGGTCTCGGATTACGACGTGGTCGAGACCACGCTCATCACCGGCCTCAGCCAGCCGATCGCGTTCGAGTTCGTCCCCGGCGACGACAGCCGCATGTTCGTCGCCGAAAAGGGCGGCCGGGTGGAGATGTACGACGTCGCCACCGGCGCGCAGGTGGCGACCGTGCTCGACATCTCGGCGCAGGTGAACGACACCAACGACCGCGGCCTGCTGGAAATCGCGCTCCACCCGGAGTTCGAAACCAACGGCTTCCTCTACGCCTACTTCGTCGTCGACCCGCCCGAGACCCAGGGCCAGGGCGGCAATGCCGGGCCGGACGGGCAGGGCAACCGCTACGCCCAGGTCGTGCGCTACACGCTCGACGAGGCGACCGGCTTCACCTCGGTCGTGCCGGGATCCGCGACGATCATCCTCGGCGCCGGCGGCAGCTCGCTGTCGGACATCTCGGGCGGCGGGGCGATCGATTCCACCTCCGGGTCGAACGTGAACCTGCCCGCCTCCGACATCGACCCCGCGACCGGGCTCTACAAGCAGGACTACGTCAAGGTCGACAGCCTCAGCCACGCCGGCGGCGCGATGGAATTCGGCCCCGACGGCGCGCTCTACGTCGCCACCGGCGACGGCACCTCCTACAACATCGCCGACCCGCGCAGCGTCTCGGTCGTGGACGTGGGCAGCCTCGCGGGCAAGGTGCTGCGGATCGACCCGCTGACCGGCCAGGGCCTGCCCGACAACCCCTTCGTCTCCGACGCCGGGGGCGATCTCTCGGCCAACGAGGCCAAGGTCTACCAGATGGGGCTTCGCAACCCCTACTCCATGTCCTTCGACGTGGAGGGCAAGCTCTTCATCGCCAATACCGGCTGGTACTCGTGGGAAGACGTCCATACCGGCCCGGCCGGGGCCAACTTCGGCTGGCCGTTCTACGAAGGCGGCGACAACGGCTCGCTCCTGAAGACGCCGGGCTACCGCGACATGCCCGAGGCGCAGGCATTCTACGCCGCGGTGGACTCGGGCCAGGTCACCATCACGCCGTCCTACCGCGCCTTCGCCCATGCCAGCGCCGAACCGGGCTACCAGGTCCAGGCGATCACCGGGGCCGACGACATCATCGACAGCCCCTACCTGCCAGAAAGCCTGCAGGGTCACTACATCTTCACCGACATCGTGCAGGGCGAGGTCTACTCGGTTTCCACCGACGACCGGCGCGACGTGAAATACCTCTACAACTCGTCCGCCCCCTACGCGCCCGCGCATTTCAAGCAGGGGCCGGACGGGCAGATCTACTACGCCGACCTGATCTTCGGGAACATCGGCCGCCTGACCATCACCGAGGACGGCGCCCTGCCGACCCAGGTCGAATACAACGGCAAGCTCTACCTGCTCGGGTCGTCGGGCAACACCTGGCTCGAGGCGCAGGCCGAGGCCGAGGCGCTCGGCGGAACGCTGGTGGAGATCGACGACGCCGCCGAGAACGCCTTCGTCATGGCGAACTTCTGGAACGGCAACGCGATCTATGTCGGCTTCTCCGACGCCGCGTCCGAAGGCACATGGGTCGGCGCCGACGGCACGCCCGCGGCCTATACCAACTGGGGGCCGAACTACCTCGACAACGCGGGCGGTATCCAGCACTACGCCCGGATCGTGAACGCCTCCGGCCAGTGGGACGACGGCGCAAACACCTCGGTCGAGGTGAACCAGTCCGGCACCTGGCTGCCGTCCTCGCCGATCACGGTGATCGAGCTCGACCTGCCCGAACCGCCGCCCCCGCCGCCGCCTCCTCCCCCGCCGCCGCCACCGGGGCCGGAGCCGGAGCCCGAGATCGACTACCCCGGCGCCTCGATCGCGGGCCGCGTGTTCTACGACTACGACAACGACGGCATCGACGATGCCGAGGGCGGCGCGGTCGACTACCTGATCCGGCTGATGGACGCGAACCAGCGGTTCGTCTCCTCGACCCGAACCGACGCGGACGGGCGCTACCACTTCGAGAACCTCGCGCCCGGCGACTACTACATCCGCGTCGACATCGCCGATGACGAGGTCTTCGCCGCCGCGGGGCAGGGGACCGACGCGAAGGTGGACAGCGACATCGTCACCTACTGGGACCGCTTCAACCGCGGCCAGACCGACGCGATCACGGTCGGCACGAACCAGGACGTGGCCCATGTCGATGCCGGGGTGCAGGGCGGCGACGGCCCGCCGCCCCCGCCCCCGCCGCCACCCCCGCCGCCGCCCGAAGGATCCGGCGGCTCGATCCTCGGCCGGGTGTTCCTCGACGCGAACGGCAACGGCATCGACGACGGCGAGGCCGGCGGCGAGGGCTACGTCGTCCGCCTGCTCGACGACGCCTTCCGCTTCGTGACCTCGACCCGCACCGCCGCCGATGGCAGCTACGCCTTCGCGGGGCTCGACGCGGGCGGGTACCACGTCCGGGTCGACATCCCGACCGGCGCGACCTTCTCGGCGCCGAACATCGGGCCGGACGCGACGGACAGCGATATCGTGTCCTACTCCGCGCGCTGGAACCGGGGCGAGACCGACCTGATCCAGGTCGGCGCGGCGGACATCGCGGATATCGACGCGGGCGTCCTGCTCTGACATCGACGGGGCCGGGCCTTCGCGCCCGGCCCCGCGCTCCGCGCGCGCCCGGCAGGGGGGCCGGCATACGTCCACGGCAAGGATCCACATCCGCACCGCGCCGCAACCCGCTGGCGAGATGGCGCGGATGGCCGTTGTCCACGGGCGGGATTTCGGGGATTTCCACCGCGATCCGGGGGGCGGAATTTTCTACCCGGATTCTACCCGCTTTCTACCCCGGTTCTACCCGTGTTCTACCTGCGCCTTTACGCACATGAATCGCGGGATTTTGCAGATTTGTGCACATCCGATTCCCACCTACATTACGCGTCGAACGGGCCGAGCGCCCGGGTTCGAAGCCACAGGAGCGATCCAATGACACGCACCATTCCCGGCATCCACCACGTCACCGCCATCTCCGGCCCGCCGCAGCCAAACGTTGATTTCTACACGAAAATTCTCGGACAGAAGCTCGTGAAGAAGACGGTGAACTTCGACGCGCCGGACACCTATCACCTGTATTACGGCGACGCCGGCGGCAGCCCCGGCACCATCCTGACCTTCTTCCCCTTCGCCGATGCCGGCCCCGGCCGCGCCGGTCCGGGGATGGCCAGCGCCTACGCCTACACCACCACCGATCTCGACGCCTGGATGACCCGCCTGGCCGGCGAAGCCATTGATTTCGAAGGGCCTTTCGAGCGCTTCGGCGACCGCGTGATCGTCCTCCGCGACCCCGACGGGGCGCCGGTGGAGATCGTGGAGGGTGCGGGCGAGACCGGAGGCTTCCACTCGGTCACTCTCTGGGAACGCGACCCGGAACCGACCGCCAAGCTGTTGACCGGCATCTTCGGATACGAAGAGCAGGGTGTTGAAAAGACGGATGGAATCGAGCGTCTGCGCTTCTCCGCGCCGGGCGGGGCGAAGGGCTCCGTGGTCGACCTGATCCGCTCCGACGCGCCGTCCATCGGCCGCCAGGGCGCGGGCAGCATCCACCACGTCGCCTTCCGCGCCGAAACGAACGACATCCAGCTCGAATGGCGCGAAAAGGTCGCCGAGGCCGGCCACAACGTGACCCCGGTCATCGACCGCCAGTACTTCAACGCGATCTACTTCCGCGAACCCGGCGGCGTCCTGTTCGAGATCGCCACCGATCCGCCGGGCTTCGCCGTCGACGAACCGCAGGCGGAGCTTGGCAAGTCGTTGAAATTGCCGCCGCAATACGAAGGCATGCGGGACCGGATCGAGCGCGTCCTGCCGCCGCTGGAGGTCGCGTGACCGTCCCGGTCCTGACCGCCGGTGCCACCCCCGCCCGGGCCACGGGCGGGCTGGTGCTGGTGCATGGCCGGGGCGCGCGGGCCGAGGACATCCTCGATTTCGGGCAGGCGCTCGGCCTGCCCGATCTCGCCCTCGCCGCGCCCGCCGCGCCCGGCAATTCCTGGTGGCCGGTCAGCTTCCTCGCGCCGCATGACACCCTCGCCCCGTTCATCGATGCGGGGCTCGCCGCGGTGGAACAGGCGATCGAAACGCTGGCGGGGCAGGGCGTACCGCGCGACCGCATCGCGATCGGCGGGTTCAGCCAGGGTGGTTGTCTCGCGCTGGAATACGCCGCCCGCCGCGGCGGCGTCCGCGCCGCCTTCGGCCTGTCGGGCGCGCTCGTCGGCACCGGCGATGCGGGCACCGGGCCGGTCCCGGAACTCTACGGCCACGGCGACAAGCTGTTCGACTACGACACCGACCTCTCCGGCCTGCCGGTGGTCCTCGACCTGCACGAGAACGACCCGCACATCCCGCTGTCGCGCGCCCGCCGCACGGCGGAGGTGTTCGAGTCGCTCGGCGCGGATGTGCGGATGAACGTGATGCCGGGTCCGGGTCATGCCATCGGTCGGTTCGGGGTGTCGGAGATCCGCGGGATCCTCAACGCCGCCTAGCGGAACCAGTAGTCCCAACCCTCGGTGTAGAGGGGCACCAGCGCGTGCCCCTCGATCGAGTTGACCTCGGCGCCCTCGGGCCCCTGGTCCGCGCCGAAGGCCCGCGCCGCGCGCCAGGTCTCGGCCGTCAAGTAGCGCAGTCCGCCGGGCAGGTCCGGGTCGCGCTCTGCCAGGTCCGACATGGCGGCGATGACGAACCCCCAGTCCCCGAAGCTCGGGACGTAGACGTGGTAGGGTAGGGTCGACAGCCCCTCGCCCGGCGCCACCGGGTTGCGGGTTTCGGCCAGCGTGCGTTCCACGGTCCAGAACGCGTCGCGCGCGAAGGTGGGGGATCCCGCCTGCGTCACGAACAACCCGTGGGACGACAGCCGCTCTGCCATCAGCGCGTAGAACTCCACCGTGTAGAGCTTCGACAACCCGATGCTGTGCGGGTCCGGCAGGTCGGCGATGATGACGTCGTAGACCGTGGTGTCATCGGACACGAAAGCCCAGGCATCGGCGTTGACGATGGTAACGCGCTGGTCGTTCAGCGCGCCGCCGTTCAGCGCGGCAAGATCGGCGTTCCGCGAGAAAAGCTCGGTCACGCGCGGGTCGAGATCGACCAGCGTCACTCGCTCCACCCCTTCATGGCGCAGCACCTCGCGCGCCGCCATCCCGTCGCCGCCGCCGAGGATCAGCACCTCGGCCACCCGCGGCGCGAGACCGAGCGCGGGGTGAACCAGCGCCTCGTGGTAGCGGTGCTCGTCCAGCGTGTCGAACTGGATCGAGTGGTCGAGGAAGAGCCGTGTCCGGTCGCCGAAGCGTGTCACCGAAATCGCCTGGTAGGGGGTGCGTTCGGACAGGATCACCGTGTCCTCGAACAGCGCCGCGTCGACCGCCGCCACCAGCCGGTCCGACGCGCCGAAGGCCAGCACCATCGCCGCCAGCGTCACGGCCCAGGGCGCGAAGATCGCGCGGGGCAGGCGGTCTCGGAACAGCCACAGGGTGAAGCCGCCGACCAGCAGGTTCAGCACCCCGAAGGCGAGCGAGGCCGCGATCAGCGACAGGTGCGGCACGATCAGGAGCGGGAAAGCGAGCGAGGCGGCGAGCGCGCCGACGTAATCCGCCGTCAACACGTTCTCGAACCGGAACTCGGCGGCGCCGATCTCCTTCAGGATGCGCGCGATGAGCGGGATTTCCATCCCCGACAGCACGCCGATCAGCACCAGCGACCCGTAGAGCGGCAGCCCGACCGACCCGTACCAGGCATAGGCGAAGAACAGGAGCGGCGCGGTCACCCCGCCGATCACGCCAAGCCCGATCTGCGCTGAGACGAAGCCGAGCGTGGCGTCGCCTACGTGCCGGGACAGCCATGCGCCCGCGCCCATCGCCGACAGGAACACGCCGATCACGAAGGAAAACTGGCGGATGCTGTCGCCGAGAAGGTAGCTCGAAACGGTCGCCGCGATCAGCTCGTAGACCAGCCCCGCGACGGCGACCGCGAAGGTCGCCACCCAGAGCCAGGCGACCCGCGGCCCCGGCGGCGGGGCCGGCGTGGCCGTCGTCACGACAGGAGCACGGCGGCGATGATGATCGACATGGCGATGAACACGGACCCGATCAGGATGGCGAGCGAGGTGTTCTGGTCCTCCTCGATCTCCTTGATGATCGAGAACGGCGACATCCAGTTGATGACCTTCCAGCTCACCCACAGGAGCACCAGCGCGAGGATGGTGTAAAAGATCGTTGAGACGACGTCGGCGATCACGATGGTTTCGAACATGGCCTAGCTTCCTTTCATCATTTCACCCGCCCGGTGCCGCCGATGTAGCCGCCCCCCGGGGAACCCGCGCGCAGGCTGGCCGCGCTCGCCGCGAGGTCGCGGCTTTCCCGCCCGACCCCGTACCACGACAGGTAGCCGGTCCCCGCGAGAACGAGGAGACAGCCGGCGGCGAAGACGATGCGGAACGGGGTCATCGGGTCAATCCTCGTCGGTCCAGTCGGTGCCCATCCATCGCATCTTGCGATGCGCCGCGCGCCGCGCCCAGAGCGCCGCGGCACCGAGCGCGAAGAGCGCGGCGGAGAGGAACAGCCACAGCCCCGTCCCGCGGCCCTCGGTCACCCGGAGCGACACGGTGCTGACCCGCCCGCCGCCGCCGGCGTCGGCGCCGGTCTCGTCCAGTTCCAGCGTGATCCGGTGGACCCCGGTCTCGGCCGGGCGGAAGCGGAAGCTCGTGCGGCGCGATCCCTCGGACCAGCGCTCGCCGTCCTCGACACCGGAATAGAACTCGGTCGCGCGTTCGCCCGCCACCACCGGCTGCCCGTCGGGGCCGGTGATCTCGGCGGTGAACACGGCCCAGGAGTTGTTGACGTCGGTCGCCAGCGACACCTCCGTCAGGCGGGCGGCGTCGGCCACGTCGAAATCGAAACTGGCCGGCAGCGCCGCGACGGGCATCGGGCCGGTGTCGATCACCCGCCGCGCGCCGGCCCCGCCGACGACGAGAGCGAGGACCACAGAGGCCACGGCGAAGACCGCGAGCGTCACCCGCATGAAGCCTTCGTTCGCGAACGGCCTGTAGGGCGCGAGCGGGTGCGTCCCGACGGCGGAGGGCAGGCTGACCCCGGTTTCCGCCGCCACCGCGTCCCGGTCGAGAAGCACGCTGCGCTCGATCTCGCGTTCCGACCCGCTGGAGATGAAGGTCAGCATCGCGTCGTCGGACATCAGCGTGACGTAGTCGCTGGCGTCGCTCATCGCGGGCAGCCAGTTGAACTCGCCCTCGAGGAAGTCGATCACCGCCCGGCCGCTTTCGTAGTAGCGGTAGCGGTTGCCGCCGAGCGTGGCGACGGGCGGCGTTTCCGAGCGTTCCACCTGCGCGCGCGTGATCCAGGGCGGCGAGGGCCGGTCGCGGATTTTGCGGGTGAAGACGAACTGCCCCTGTTCGAACGACAGCCAGGCGTAGCCGTGGGTGGGCGAGAACACCTGGTGATCGACCCAATGGGACACGCTGCCGCCCCATCGCTCGATCATCGCGAGCGTGCCGATCACGGTGAACGGGACGCCGGACACCGTGACGGTCATCCCGATGGCCAGCGGGCTCGACGGGTGGTCGCGCTTGCCGATCGAGGCGAGCACCCGGTAATCCTCCTGCGCGTCGAGCACAGCGCCGCAATAGCCGCAGACATGCGCCAGGACCCGCCCGCCGCCGAGCACTGACAGCCCCGCGCCGCACTGGGTGCAGTTGATGCCGGAAAGCTCCGCCGCGCGGGTCATGCGCGCGTCACCCGGATCGCGAAGGGATCGAGCCATTGCCCGAGGAACCAGGCGCTGCCGCCGTCCCACATCTCGCCCGACAGGATCGCGCCGCCGGGGCCAGTCGCGTCGATGAAGTCGTGGACCTCGCCGATCTCCATCAGTTCCGGCAACTCGCCCCGGAAGGCGGCGCAGGTGGCACGGTCGGCCTCGGTCACGGTGTAGTCGATACCGCCGGCGCTGAGCTTGAAGCCGATGCCGGGCAGGGCCCCGTCGCGCAGGCCCTTCGGCGCGGGGGCGGGCCGTTCGACCGCGACATCGCCCTCGTCGAGGCTGATCCAGACGCCGTCGCCGTTGCCGTCGAGCGCCCAGAGCTCGTCCCACCAGCCCCGGCCGTAGTCGAACCGGACATGTCCGATCACCTCGACCGGACCACCGGGCAGGTCGACGCGGTCGTGCAGGCCGATCAGCATGGGCGCCTCGTGCATCACGCCGTGGTCGCCCATCGGCGCGAGCGCGTCGGCCTCCCGGAACAGCGTGGTGCCGCAGGACGGACAGTCGAACATCCGCGTCGACCGGGCGAGCGCGGGAAAACCGTAGCCGCAGTTCGGGCAGGTCGGGGCGTCGTCCATGCGTCCTCCCTCCGGTCGGGCGGGGTGTGCGCGGGCCGCGCGGCCCGCGCGCGCCGTCAGCCGAGCACCTCGGCCACGGCGTCCTTCGTCGCGGCGATCACGGTATCGGCCTCGGCCCGGGTCAGGCAGAGCGGCGGCGCGTAACCGATCACGTCGCAGAGCGGCATCGCCCGCGCGATCACCCCGCGACGCCCCATCGCCGCCGAGATCTGCGGCAGGATCTTGTCGGCCGGGTCGAAGGCCGCGCCGGTGTCCTGGTCGGCCACGAGTTCCACCGCGGACAGCATCCCGATCCCGCGCACCTCGCCGAGGTTCGCATGGCCCGCCATCGCGTCGGCGAGGCCCGCAGTCAGGTAGGGGCCAACCTCCGCCGCGTTGGCGACGAGGCCGAGTTCGTCCACGAGCTTTAGGTTCGCGATCCCCGCGGCGGCGCCGATCGGGTGCGCGGAGTAGGTCCAGCCGTGGCCGAGCGGGCCAAGCTCGTCCGAGCCGCGTTCCAGCACCTTCCACACCTTCTCGGACACGATCGAGCCCGACAGCGGCGCATAGGCGGAGGTCAGGCCCTTCGCGATGGTCATGATGTCGGGTTCGATCCCGAGCTGCGGCGAGCCGAACATCGTGCCGATCCGGCCGAAGCCCGTTACCACCTCGTCCGCGATCAGGAGGATGTCGTACTTCTTCAGCACCTCCTGGATCGCGGCCCAGTAACCCTCGGGCGGCGGAACGATGCCCCCGGTCCCGAGCACCGGCTCGCCGATGAAGGCGGCCACGGTGTCGGGCCCCTCGGTGAGGATCAGGTCCTCGAGGTCGGCGGCGCACTTCTTCGCGAATTCCGCCTCGGACAGCGACTTGTCCTCGCGCTGGAAGTAGTAGGGCGCGGTGGTGTGGCGCACGGTGTCGAGCGGCAGGTCGAACTTGACGTGCCAGGTGGCGAGCCCGGTGAGCGAGCCGGACATCAGGCCGGAGCCGTGATAGGCCCGGTGCCGCGAGATGATCTTCTTCTTCTCGGGCCGGCCGAGGATGTTGTTGTAGAACCAGACCAGCTTCACGTTGGTCTCGTTCGCGTCGGACCCGCCCTGGCCGAAGAAGATCTTCGACATGTGGTCGGGCGCGCGTTCCAGCACCATGTGCGCCAGCGTGATCGACGCCTCGGTGGCATGGCCGGCATAGGCGTGGAAATAGGCCAGCTCCCGCGCCTGCGCGGCGATGGCCTCCGCGACCTGCTGGCGGCCGTAGCCGATGTTCACGCAGTAGAGCCCCGCGAAGGCGTCGAGCATCCGGTTGCCGTCACGGTCGGTGATGAAGACCCCTTCGCCGGTCTGCATGATCCGCCCCGGAACCTCGCCGCGCGCGTGCTGGCCGAGCGCGGTGGACGGGTGGATGAACGTGTCCCGGTCCCACTGGGCAAGTTGGTCGTTGGTGAGCATGGGCAATCCTCCGGGGCTTGTGTGTCCGCACCATAACGTCAAGGCGGGGGGCGGGTGCAATCGGGAAAAACTGGGGCAGCCCCGCGCCGAAAATACCTAAATCTCTCCGCAAATTTGCGCCGACCCGACCGATAACCACGTCCCGACAGTAATCGGTAATCGAGGGACGATCACATGCCGAAGAACTTCCTGACCGACGAATCCGGGGCCGTGACGGTCGACTTCGTGGTGCTGACCGGCGCCATCGTGATGCTCGGCCTCGCCGCGCTCGGCGTCGTGTCGCAGGGCACGGCAGACCTTTCCAACGACACCTCGGCCGAGATCGCCTCGATCGACGCCGGCGCGCTGCCCTTCGGCGACACGGCCACCGGCCCGCTGCGCGGTGTCGACCTCTCGACCTACGACACCTACGACAGCCGCCACGACGCCAACTGGCTGTCCGGCACCTACAGCGGCTGGTCGGACCTCGAGGACGACGACATCATGAACCGCTACAACCAGAGCTACGGCATCGCCACGGCGACGATGGACAGCGGCACGATCGGCTACCACGAAGGCGCCCACGTCGATTACGTGGCCGTGCTCGAGACGATCATGGTCGAACGGAACATGGAGGTTCCGTCCGACAACTACACCGCGACGGAAATCCGCGCCGCTTACAACTGACAGTCCCGCCCCAGGACTCTTACGGCGGTCGCGCGTCCCGAAAGGGGCGCGCGTCGTCGTTTCGGGGGGTGACGCGCCGGGTCCGCGAATGCGGAGAAATCGGGGCGCAGTCTTCGCCAAATCGTCACGAATTCTTCCAAACTTCGCTCCACCCGGGGCGGCAGGAAGGTGGGGTGTGTAACCAGTGTTTTGGGTACGAGTATGCTGAAGACCTTCCTCCGGGATGATTCCGGTGCCATCACCATCGACTGGGTCGTGATCGCGGGTGCCGCGACTGCCCTCGGACTGACCACCGCCGCCGCCATCTCTTCGGCCAGCGGCAACTTCGCCCAAGGGGTCGGCGAGGAACTCCGGTCGGACTACGACTACACCAATCCCTTCGACGAAGACGATCCTGGCAGCTACGACTGGACGTTCTACCAGCCGCTGTCGCCCTGGCTCGACTACGGCTGGGCGGAGACCGCCTACGACGACTGGAGCCACTATTCGGACGCGCAGCTCGTCGCCAGCTACAACTACCAGTACCAGTTCGCCCGGATCGGCAACAACAGCAGCGCCGAGCAGCGCACCTTCGCCGATTACCTCTCTGTGTCCGAGCGCATCATGTACGAACGCGGGATCGACATCCCCGCAGGCAACATGACTGCCGAAGAGATCCGCGGGCTCTATCACTGATCCCGCCGGGTGCCCGCCGCAACCTCGCCGCAACTGCGGCGGGTTGCGCGCAATCCGCCCGGTTATCGGCCAAGAGTTTCTCCAATAATCCCAAGTGTCTCCTAAAATTAGCACCGAATCCGGGGGATAAGGGTTCCAGATTAGGTGGTGATGGAGATACCCCGATGCTCAGCTCCTTCTGGAAGAACGAAGACGGTTTCGTAACGATCGAATGGTTGACCCTGCTGAGCGCCTGCGTGGCGATGGGGATCGCCCTTAACGAGGTGATCGGCGGCGGCACGGGCGACTTCGCCCGTGACGTCGGGTCCGAGCTTCAGACCGACAACATCGACTACATGCGCACGGCCGACAGCTCCGAGTTCCCGACGAGCTACGGCCAGGCCCCGGACACCGACGCCCAGGGCGCGGAGCCCGACAGCCCTGCCGCGACGGTGGACTGGTCCTGGTTCTACCCGCTCGACCCGCATCACCGCCACCCGCCGGGGAACCAGGGTTTCGGCAGCAACACCGCCTGGGCCGACTACGCCTACTCGCAGTGGAGCCAGCTCGGCGACAGCCAGGTGATCGCGATGTACACCGAGAACCACGACGCGGCCGCGGCGAGCCGCAACAATTCCCGGCAGACCCGCGAGAACGTCGACAACGTGGTGATCCTGGAGCAGATCCTGCTGGAGCGCGGCTACACGGTTCCGAACGGCAACTACACCGCGCAGCAACTCTACCAGGCCCACGCGGTCGGGCAGGCCAACGCCTGAGACTTCGCTGAGGGACGCGAATGGCGGCCGGGCGGTGCGAACCCCCCGGCCGCCTTGCCTTTTCACCCCCGGGGCGGCAAGGCTGACCGCATGGTCAGCCCGATCGACACCTTCCCCACGCGGGAATACGAGGCCCGGATCGCCCGCGCGCGTGCCGAGATGGACCGGCGCGGTCTCGACTGGCTGATCGTCACCGACCCGTCCAACATGGCCTGGCTGACGGGCTACGATGGCTGGTCCTTCTACGTCCACCAGGCGGTCCTGCTCGGTCACGACGGCAACCCGCTCTGGTGGGGCCGTGGGATGGACGCGCTCGGCGCGCTACGGACGGTCTGGATGCCTGACGAGGACGTGACCGGCTACGACGACACCTACGTGCAGAACCCCGACAAGCATCCGCACGAGACGCTGGCCGCGATCCTCCGCGACCGGGGCGGCGCGGACAACCGGATCGGGGTGGAGCTGGACAACTACTACTACTCCGCCAAGGCCCATGACGTCCTGCGCGCCGAGCTGCCCGAGGCCGCGTTCGAGGACGCGACCGGGCTCGTGAACTGGCAGCGCGCGGTGAAGTCGCCCGCGGAGATCGAGTACATGCGCCGTGCCGCACGGATCGTGGAGGCGATGCACGAGCGGATCCTCGAAGTCGCGGAGGTCGGCCTGCCGAAGAACGCGCTGGTGGCCGAGATCCTGCACGCGGGCACCACTGGCGCCGCGGGGCACTGGGGCGACTACCCGGCCATCGTGCCGCTGACGCCCTCTGGCATGGACGCGACCGCGCCTCATCTGACCTGGGACGGCACGCCGATGCGCGAGGGCGAGGCGACCTTCTTCGAGATCGCCGGCTGCCACCGCCGCTACCATTGCCCGCAGTCCCGCACGCTGTTCCTGGGCCACGTCCCGCCGAAGTACCGCGAGGCCGAGAAGGCGGTGGTGGAGGCGATCGACGCGGGGCTCGAACAGGCCCGCCCCGGCAATACCTGCGAGGACATCGCCAACGCCTTCAACGGAACGCTCAACCGGCTCGGCTTCGAGAAGGACAGCCGCTGCGGCTACGCCATCGGCCTCAGCTACCCGCCGGACTGGGGCGAGCGCACGATGAGCTTCCGGCGCGGCGACAGGACGGTGCTGGAACCGGGCATGACCTTCCATTTCATGCCCGCGCTCTGGCTCGACGACGGCGGTATCGAGATCACCGAGCCGATCCTCATCACCGAGACCGGCGTGGAATGCCTGTCGACCCTGCCGCGCGAAGTGTTCGTGAAATGACGCCGACCGTTCCTTTCGACCGCGACGGCAAATTCCACGGCCACCTGCGCCTGCCCTACAGCCGTGACGACAGCGCCTGGGGGCACGTCATGATCCCGATCTGCGTGGTGCGGAACGGTGACGGACCGACCGCACTGGTCACGGGCGGCAACCACGGCGACGAGTACGAGGGCCCGATCGCGGTGACGGAGTTCGCCCATTCGGTGAACCCCGCCGACGTCAGCGGCCGCGTCATCCTGATCCCCGGCCTGAACGCCCCGGCGCTCGCCGCCGGGCGGCGGACCTCGCCCATCGACGGCGGCAACATGAACCGCAGTTTCCCGGGCGACCCGCGCGGGACAGTGACGCAGAAGATCGCGGCCTGGGTGGTGAACACGCTCCTGCCGATGGCCGACATCGTGCTCGATTTCCACTCCGGCGGGCGGACGCTCGACTTCCTGCCCTTCGCCGCCAGCCACGTCCTGCCCGACCGGGCACAGGACGCCGCCTGCGCCGCCGCCGCCCGCGCCTTCGGGGCGCCCTGGACGGTTCGGATGCTGGAAATCGACGACAGCGGCATGTTCGACGGGGCGGCGGAGCGCGCGGGCAAGGTCTTCGTGACCACCGAACTCGGCGGTGCGGGCATGGCCCGGCCCAAGACCGTGGCAATCGCGCGGCGGGGCCTGCGGAACGTGCTGATCCACGGCGACATCCTCGCGGGCGAGATCGCGGCGGCGGAGACGCGGTCGCTCGACATGCCCGACGACGCCTGTTTCACCTTCGCCGAAACGGCCGGGATGATGGAGCCACTGGTGCCGCTCGGCGCGGAGGTCGCGGAGGGGCAGGAACTCGCGCTGGTCTGGCCGATAGAGGCCACGGGCCGCGACCCCGCGCCGCTGCGCGCGGGCCGCGCGGGGCTTCTGACCGCGCGCCACGTGCCGGGTCTGATACAGCCCGGCGACTGTGCCGCCGTCGTCGCCGTTCCGGTCTGATGGCCGTTCCCGCGCTGACATTCTCGGATGACCAGGCCGAGGCTTACGACCGCATCTCGGAGGCGCTGGCGGGGCACGGGGTGGACCTCGACGCGGAGACGCTGACGCCGATGGCCGAGGGCCGGTCCCGCGTGCTGGCCGTCACCGGCAAGGCGGGGTCGGGCAAGACGCTCCTGCTGGCGGAGCTGGTGAAGGCGCTGGAGGCCGCCGGGGTGGAGCTCGTGTCCGGCGACTGGGAAGGCCGTCGGCGGCGCGAACGGCGCACGGTCGCGGTGCTGGCGCCGACGAACAAGGCGGCGAGCGTCCTGCGAAACCGAGGCGTTCCCGCCACCACGATCCACCGCATCCTCTACACGCCGGTCTACGACCCGGAATACGAGAAGGTCGCGGAGTGGCTCGCGGGGCAGGGTGAGAAGCCCGAGATCGAGGGGCTGACCGAAGCCGCGCTCGACCGCGCCTTCGCCGTCTACCAGGCCCACAAGTCGGTGCCCGCGGCGCTGGCGGCGGCGGGGCTGCGCGGGTCGGACTTCATCACCGGCTGGAAGCGGCGGGAAGAACCGCTGGACATCGGCTTCGTCGACGAAAGCTCCATGCTCGACGCACGGCAGTTCGAGGACCTGCAGGAGATCTTCCCGATGCTGCTGCTGTTCGGCGACCCCGCGCAGTTGGCCCCCGTGGGCCAGTCCGGCGAGATGGTGTTCGACCGGATGAAGCCGGAAACACGGCTTCATCTCGAGCGCATCCACCGGCAGGAGGCCGACAGCCCGATCCTGGACCTCGCCCACGCCCTCGGCGATCCCGCGCTGTCGTTCGAGGCGTTCGAGCGGATGGTGGAGGACGCGGCCCGCCGCGACGACCGGGTGGTGGTGTCGCAGCGGGTGGAATCCGGCCTGATGGCGCGCTCGCCCGTGCTGGTCTGGCGCAACGCCACCCGCATCCGCCTGATCGCGGCCTTCCGGGCCGCCTACGACGCGCCCGAGGATCGGCTTCTGCCCGGCGAGCCGCTGATCTGCGACGGGATCGAATTGCCGGTGAAGCACCGCAAGAAGCGTATCGACCTCGAGGCGCGGGGCCTCATCAAGGGCGCGCAGGTGATATACCTCGGACCCGGCAACAAGCCGGGGTTCTCGCGCCTGCACGTCATGGGGGCCGAAAGCCCGCGGATCGGCGCTGCCTCGATCGTGAAGATCGAGAAACCGGGCGAGGAGGAGCCGTTCATTCCCTACGCTGCCCGCATGGGCGCGGCGTTCCTGCACGGGGCGGCGGTGACGATCCACAAGGCGCAGGGATCGCAGTGGGACGAGGTGCAGGTCTTCGCCCCCGACCTGTGGGCCGCGGCGCGGTCCGGGCGGGAAGAGGCGGGGCAGGCGCTGTGGAAGCGGCTCGCCTACGTCGCGATCACGCGGGCGGCGACGCGGCTCCACTGGGTCACGCGCTACCGCTTGTCACGGCCCGGCGCGCCCCTGTCCATCGACGACCTCGACGCCGCGGTGGCGCCGCTGACGCTGGAAAGGGAGGAAGAGGCATGAAGGTGATGCTGGTCACGGGCGCGTCCTCGGGCATCGGCCGGGCGGTCGCGGAACTGGCCCTGGCCGAGGGATGGGCCGTGGGTCTCCTGGCGCGGCGGAAGCCGGAACTGGAGGAGGTCGCGGCGGGGCACGAAGCGGCGATGGTCCTGCCCGCGGACGTGACCGACCGCGCCGCGGTCGAAGGTGCCGTCGCGGCGCTGGTGGACCGGTTCGGGCGGCTCGACGTGCTGTTCAACAACGCCGGCATCTTCACCCCGCAGGGCGCGATCGACGAGATCGACCCCGCGGACTGGACCCGGAGCGTATCGGTGAACCTGACCGGCATGTTCAACGCCGCCCGCGCGGCCTTCGCGCAGATGCGGGCGCAGGGCGGCGGGCGGATCGTGATGAACGGGTCGATCTCGGCCCAGACCCCGCGCGAGGGGTCGGTCTGCTACACCGCGACGAAGCACGGCGTGACCGGGATGACGAAGGCGCTGGCGCTGGACGGGCGGGAGCTTGGCATCTGCGTGGGCCAGATCGACATCGGCAACGCCCGCACGCCGCTCGTGGAGGCGCTGGAGGACCGGCTGCGCGCCGAGGGCAAGCCGCTGCCCGCCTCGATGGACGTGGCCGACGCGGCGCGGTCGGTCCTCTACATGGCCTCGCTGCCGCCCGAGGCGAACGTGCTGTTCCATACGGTGATGGCGACGAAGATGCCCTTCGTGGGCCGTGGATGAGAACGCCCCGTCCGGGGCCCGCGGCCTGCCTACTCCTTAAATGAGCGCCCTCGGCGCAAGAGATCCTTGCGTTCGCCACTCCGGACCCAGGGGACCCGTCAGCGCCTGAGCAGCTGGAACGCGGTGGAGGCGCCCCATCCGGCGGCGATCGCTATGACGAGGGCGAGGATGCCGTAGACCAGCGGGCGGTCGTGGGCGAGGCTGTAGATGATGCGCTCGAGCCCGACTTTGCGCACCGCGATGTCGGTCTCGTAGCTGGCCACGACGCGGGAATCGCGGGTCAGGAAGATGCGCGAGCGGTAGGTGCCTTCCACGAGGTTCGCGGGTAGCCGGATCGAGGTGTCGAACAGCGTTTCCTGCCGGAGCGTGACCGCGCCTTCGAGAAGCTGGTAGTCGTTGGCCTCGCTGCGGATGCGGACGAGCGCCTGGGTGAAGGCGACCTGGTTCTCGACCCCGACATCGACCGCGCGGATGGCGACCGGGATCGAGATGCGGTGGCGCAGGTCCTCGGTCGCGGTCAGGATCTCGTCGAACGGGCCCGTGGTCGCGATGGCGTAGAAGGTGGGCGCCGCGTCGATCTCGGCGGCCTCGGCGTTGACCCAGATGCCGAACCGCCGGTCCTGGCGGCGGACGGTGACCGGCAGGTCCGGCCCCTCGACCGTGACGATGACCTGGAGCGGATCCTCGGGCGCGGGCGCGTTGCGGCTGACCGCGCCGAACACGAGGATCTCGGAGCCATTGAAGTTCGCGGTGATCGAGATCTCGTCCTGGCTGAGACCGGCGACGATGCCCTCGTCCTGCGCCGCGGCGGGGGCGGCGAGGCAGAGGGCGGCGAGCAGGGGGGCGAATGCGCGGATCATGCCGGCACCGCCATTTCCACCGAGTAGAGCTCGGACGGTTCCAGCAGCAAGTCCATCGCCAGCCGTCCGCACACCGCGAGCACCATGAGCGCGAGCAGGATGCGGAGTTGCTCGGCCTTCATCCGGGTGCCGATGCGGGTGCCGAACTGCGCGCCGACGACACCGCCGATCAGAAGCAGGACCGCCAGCACCATGTCGACGGAATGGGTGGTGACGGCGTGCATCATGGTAGCGAAGGCGGTGACGAAGATGATCTGCAGGAGCGACGTGCCGATCACCACCTTGGTCGGCATGTGCAGGAGGTAGATCATCGCCGGGACCATGATGAACCCGCCGCCGACGCCCATGACCGCGGACAGGACGCCGACGCAGAACCCGATGCCGATCGGCGGGATCGCCGAGATGTAGAGCCCCGAGGTGCGGAACCGCATCTTGAACGGAAGCTTCTCGATCCAGGTGCGGCTACGGCGGGGCGGGGGCTTGCCCGGTGTCGCGTTCCGGCTGCGGCGCAGGGCGCGGAGCGATTCCGCGAACATCAGGCCGCCGATGATGCCGAGGAAGACGACGTAGCAGAGCCGGACCAGCAGGTCGACCTGGCCGATCCGGGTCAGGAAGGCGAAGACCTGCACCCCCGCGCCGGCGCCGATGACGCCGCCGAAGGTCAGGACAAGCCCCATCCGGATGTCCACCGTCTTGCGCTTGAGATGCGCAAGCAGGCCCGAGACCGACGAGGCGACGATCTGGTTTGCCCCGGTCGCCACCGCCACCACCGGCGGGATGCCGATGAAGAACAGGAGCGGCGTCATCAGGAACCCGCCGCCGACGCCGAACATGCCCGACAGGATGCCCACCAGCCCGCCGATGCCGAGGAGCAGGAACGCGTTCACGCTCACCTCGGCAATGGGCAGGTAGATTTGCATCGGCGCGTGCTCGGCCTCTCGCGTGGGAATGGGTCGGGTTTAGCGCGACGGCCGGGACATTGGAAGCGGCCCGCCCGCCGGTGTCGCTAGCGTTCCTTCACGTAGGGCTCGCCCCCCGCCCGCGGCGGGATCGCCTTGCCGACGAGACCGGCGAGGATCACGACGACGAGGATGTAGGGCAGGGCCTGCATGAACTGGACCGGGATCGGGATGCCGAACAGCTCCAGGTTCTGGAACCGGTTCCCGACCGCGTCGAGAAGGCCGAACAGCAGGCAGGCATAGAGCGCGTACCACGGCCGCCACTTGGCGAAGATCAGCGCAGCGAGCGCGATGTAGCCCCGGCCCGCCGACATGTCGCGGACGAAGCCCGCCGACAGGCCGGTGGCGAGGTAGGCGCCCGCGATGCCGCAGAGTATGCCGCAGATAGCGACCGCCGCGTAGCGCAGGCCGACGACCGAGACGCCCGCGGTGTCCACCGCGGCCGGGTTCTCGCCCACGGCGCGCAGGCGCAGGCCGAAGCGGGTGCGGAACAGCAGCCACCATGTCAGCGGCACGGCGAGGGCTGCGAGGTAGACGAGGATCGAGTGGCCCGACAGCACTTCCCAGTAGAGGCCGGTCAGGTCGACATGGCCGGGATCGGCGGCGCGGGCGGCGTCGTATCGGGCCTCCATCGCGCGGGCGAAGGGCAGGTCGACCGGGCCGAAGCGCGACGAGGGATCGGTGAGGGCCGGTGTCCGCCCGCCCTGGCTGAACCACGTCTGCGAGATCACGACGGTCAGGCCGGCGGCGAGGAAGTTGATCGCCACCCCCGAAATGAGCTGGTTGCCGCGGAAGGTGATCGAGGCCAGCCCGTGCAGCCCCGACAGGAGCAGGGAGGCGCATATCCCCGCCAGGAGCCCGACCCAGGCGGAGCCGGACACGAAGGCGACGGCGGCCGAGAAGAACGCGGCGGCGAGCATCTTCCCTTCGAGCCCGATGTCGAAGATGCCCGACCGTTCGGAATAGAGCCCGGCGAGACAGGCCAGCAGAAGCGGGGTCGCGAGCCGGACGGTGCTGTCGAGAAGCTGGAGAAGGGTGTTGAAATCCATGTCTCAGGTCCTCGACGTGGCGAGCTTGAACGCGGCGAAGGTGAAGAAGGCGCCAAGCGCGCCCTCGATCCAGCGGCGGGCGCCGGCATAGGCGGCCAGGAACGGGCGCGAGGACAGCGCGACGGCCCAGAGCCCGTGACCGGTGAAGGAATTGACCATGCCCCCGACGAGGAACAGCGCGATGACCGGCCAGGGCGCGGTTTCCAGCCCGGCGACGGCGGTGGCGGCGATCCAGTAGAGGATCGCCTTCGGATTCGACATCTGCATCGTGTAGCCCAGAAGCGCCGCGTTGCCGCGCCGGGGCTCGGCCGCGACGGCGGGCAGCTTACCGGGGTGCAGGGCCTTGCCGAACGACTTCCACGCCAGCCACAGGAGGAACGCGGCGCCGGCGAGCTTCACCGCCATCATCGCCCAGGCGATGTCGGCCAGGACCGCCGCGAGGCCCATCACCGCGATCAGGGCGAGGCAGAAGGCGCCGCAGGCGATGCCGAGGCAGGTGACAAGCGCGGCGCCGCGGCCGCGCGTGGTGGCGACGGTCAGGATCAGCGCCACGCCCGGCCCGGGCGACAGGACGCCGAGCCACTGCACGCCCCAGGCCAGAAGCAGGTTCGGAAGCCAGGTTTCGATCATCGCGCTCACTCCGTCCGCGCGTCGTCAGCGGCGTGGTCGCTGCGGGTCGGTTTGGGGGCGGGCGCGGCACCGTGCACGGGGGCGTCGCCGCGGCGACGGAGCGACAGGAACAGCGCCTCCATTGGCATCCGCACCATGTTGTCGAGCGCGCCGGTGAACAGGATCACCAGCGCCTGGATCACCACCACCATCTCGCGGCTGATCGCGGGCATCTCGAACGCCAGTTCCGCCCCGCCCTGGTAGAGCATCCCGAACAGGAGCGCTGCGAGGATCACGCCGACCGGGTGCGACCGGCCCATCAGCGCCACTGCGATGCCGACGAACCCCGCGCCCTGGACGTAGTCGAGCCGGAGTTGCTCGGCCTCGCCCATCACCGCGTTCGTCGCCATCAGCCCGGCCAGCCCGCCCGAGATCAGCATGGTGATCATGATGATCTTCGTCGGGTTGATGCCGGCATAGACGGCGGCGGTCTCGGAATGGCCGAAGGCGCGGATCTCGTAGCCGAGCCGGGTGCGCCAGATCAGGACCCAGACGAGGAACGCGGCGACCAGCGCCACGAAGAACGACACGTTGAGCGGCGTCGACGGCCGGAAGCCGAGGAAGCCTGCGAACTCGCCCGCGTTCGGAAGGTGGGTCGCAGGCGGAAAGATCGAGGTGGCCGGTTCCATCGAACCCGGCACGCGGAACACGTTCACCAGCATGTAGACCATCAGCGAGGCCGCGATGAAGTTGAACATGATCGTGGTGATGACGATATGGCTGCCGCGCTTGGCCTGAAGCCAGGCCGGGATCGCCGCCCAGGCCGCGCCGAACAGGCCGGCCAGCACGATCACCGCGACCAACGCGATGGTCCAGTGCGGCCACGGCACGTAGAGGCAGGCGAGTGCGGCGCCGAGACCCGCGACATAGGCCTGCCCCTCGCCGCCGATGTTGAACAGGCGCGCGTGGTAGGCGACCGCGACGGCGAGGCCGGTGAAGATGAAGTTCGTCGTGTAGAACAGCGTGTAGCCCCACCCGTAGGCGGAGCCGAGCGCGCCGTTGACCATCACCGACATGGCCCGGAACGGGTTTTCCCCGATCAGCATCACCACGAGCCCCGACACGATCAGCGCGAGGATCACGCTGATGAGCGGGATCAGGATCACGTCGGCCCAGTTCGGCATCCGGTCCATTGGGTCAGGCCTTTCTGTCTTGCGTCGCCGCGGTCACCATCCGCAGGCCTCGCGCAGGGGGGCGATCGCGGCGTCGAGCCCCGAGATCGGGAAATCGAACTGCAGCGCGCTGGCATTGTAGGGGGTCAGCCGGACGGCGAGGCGGTCGCCGCCCATCAGGTCCCGGATCACGGGGATCGCCTGGTCGCCGGTCCAGAGCCCGAGCGCCTGGTTGGAATTCGCCGCGCGCAGGGACCACACCCCGCGCGGCCGGGAATCGATCCGGTAGTCCACCCGCCCGCGGCCGCCGGTGTCGGACAGGAAATGCCCCGCGGCCATGATGTAGAAGCTCGTCGTGTTCTCCTGGCACCGGAGCATCAGCACGGGGCGCAGGGGAAAGCCGAACCGGTCCTCGACCTCGTCCTCGCTTTCCAGCCGCAGCACGACCGTCGTGCTGTCGTCGAAGGGCGAAACCGAGGTCGCGATTTCCCAGGCCCCGGTATCGCCCGCCGGCGCCTCGGGCGCCTGGCCGAGCATCAGCGGCATGTCGTTGACCTGCGCCGTGCGGGTGACGCAGGTGCCGCGTTCCTGGGCCACGACCTCGCCGTCGAGCCGGACCGTCATCGTCGAGGAGTGCAGCACGAAGGAAAACTCGTAGCCGTCGATCACCGCGCTGTCCGGCCCGTCGACCGGGGACAGGACCTCCATCACCGCGGCGGGGCGGTTGCCGACCGACATGCTCGCCGCGCCGGTGTCGGGATAGTCGAGCACCGCCTGCGGCAGCGTCGGGAAATCGCAGATCCGGGTCGTGCCCGCGAAGGCCGGCCAGGCCGTCGGGACCGAGGCCAGCGCCATCGCCGCCGCGGCTATGCCCGCCTGCCGCATTTCAGGCCGCGCCCTTGGTCATGCCCGCCATCATCAGGCCGAGTTCCTTCTCGTCGGTGGCTTCGGCCATCCGTTCGCCCATGATCCGCCCGTCGAACATCACGAGGATGCGGTCGGACAGGCCGAGGATCTCGTCGAGCTCCACGCTGACCAGCAGCACCGCCTTGCCTGAATCCCGGAGCGCCACGATCTGGCGGTGAATAAACTCGATCGCGCCGATGTCGACACCCCGCGTGGGCTGGCCGACGAGCAGCAGGTCCGGTTCGCGGTCCATCTCGCGCGCGACGACGATCTTCTGCTGGTTCCCGCCCGAGAAGTTCCGCGCGGGCAGGCGCGGGTTCGGCGGCCGCACGTCGTAGCGTTCCATCTTGTCGGCGCAGTCTTCCTTGATCGCCGCGTTGTTCATCAGGATGCCGGTGTTGTAGCGCGGGTCGGTGTGGTAGCCGAAGGCCACGTTCTCCCACGCCTCGTAGGGCATGATGAGCCCTTCCACCTGCCGGTCCTCGGGGACATGGGCGATGCCCCGGCGGCGGCGCGACTGGCCGTCCGAGTGGCGGCCGGTCAGGTCGATCGGCTCGCCCCGCATCCGGATCTCGCCGCCCGAGGCCGCGATCATGCCGCCCAGGACCTCCAGCAGCTCGGACTGCCCGTTGCCCGCGACGCCCGCGATACCGAGGATCTCGCCCGCGCGGATGTCGAAGGAGATGCCCTTCACCCGCTCCACGCCCTGGCTGTCGGTGACGCGCAGGTTCTCGACCTCCAGCACCGTCTCGCCGGGCTTCGCCGGGGTCTTCTCGACCCGCAGCAGCACCTTGCGGCCGACCATCAGCTCCGCCAGTTCCTGCGGGCTCGTGTCGGCCGTCTTGACCGTGGCGGTCATCTGGCCGCGGCGCATGACGCTGACCGTGTCGGTCGCCTCCATGATCTCGCGCAGCTTGTGGGTGATGAGGATGATCGTCTTCCCCTCCTCCTTCAGCCGGTGGAGGATGCGGAACAGCTGGTCGGCCTCGGCGGGGGTCAGAACGCCGGTCGGCTCGTCCAAGATCAGGATGTCGGCCTCGCGGTAGAGCTGCTTGAGGATCTCCACCCGCTGCTGGTGGCCGACCGACAGGTCCTCCACCACCGCGTCGGGGTTCACGTCGAGCCCGTATTCGCTGGCCAGCTCGGTGAGAAGCCCGCGCGCCTTCGCGATCGAGGGCCTGAGCAGCAGCCCGTCCTCGGCCCCGAGGATGACGTTCTCCAGCACGGTGAAGTTCTCCACCAGCTTGAAATGCTGATGGACCATGCCGATGCCGGCGCGGATCGCGGCCTGGCTGTCTGGGATGCTGGTGAGCTTGCCGTTGATCCAGATCTCGCCCGCGTCGGCCTTGTAGAAGCCGTAGAGGATCGACATCAGGGTGGACTTTCCCGCGCCGTTCTCTCCGACGATGCCGTGGATCGTGCCGGGGCGGACGGACAGCGAGATGTCCTTGTTCGCCTGGACCGGACCGAAGGCCTTGGAGATGCCCTTGAGCTCGATGGCGGGCGGCGGCGTGGTCATGGGCTCACTCCGGTCGGGCGTTCGGGTCGTCGTGCCGCATCACGCCTGTCGCGTCCGCGGCGGAGGTGCCGGGGCAGGCGCGTGGCCCGCCCCGGCGCCGTGTCGTCACTGCATGTCGACCGGGCAGGAGCCGTCGTCGGTGAAGTTGTGAACCTCGATCTCGCCCGCGATGATCTGCTCGCGCGCCGCGTCGACGGCCTCGCGCATCTCGGCGGTGATGAGTTCCTCGTTGTTCTCGTCGAGCGCGTAGCCGACGCCTTCCTCGGCGAGACCCAGGACGGTCAGGCCCGGCTCGATCTCCTCGCCGGTGCTGAACGCCTCGTAGACCGCCACGTCGACCCGCTTGAGCATCGAGGTCAGGACCTGGCCCGGGTGCAGGTAGTTCTGGTTGCTGTCCACGCCGATCGACAGGATGTCCTCGTCGGCCGCGACCTGAAGGACGCCGACGCCGGTGCCGCCGGCCGCCGCGTAGACCACGTCGGCGCCGCGGCCGATCTGGTCACGGGTCAGCTCACCGCCGCGCACCGGGTCGTTCCAGGCGGCGGGGGTGGTGCCGGTCATGTTGGCGAGCACGGTCGCGTCGGGGTTGGTCGCCACGACGCCCTGGGCATAGCCGCAGGCGAAGCGCGAGATCAGCGGGATGTCCATGCCGCCGATGAAGCCGACGGTGCCGCTTTCGGAGGCCATCGCCGCCAGCACGCCGACGAGGTAGGAGCCTTCGTGTTCCTGGAACACGATCGACTGGACGTTGGGCTGGTCCACGACCGCGTCGATGATGACGAAGGTGGTGTCGGGGTAATCGCCGGCCACCGCGTCGAGCACCGAGCCATGCGCGAAGCCGGCCATCACGATCGGGTTGTAGCCCTGTTCGGCGAGACGGCGGATCGCCTGTTCGCGCTGCGCGTCGTTCTGCAGTTCGATCTCGCCGTAGCTGCCGCCGGTCTCGTCGGCCCAGAGCTGCGCGCCGTTATAGGCGGCCTCGTTGAAGGACCGGTCGAACTTTCCGCCGAGGTCGAAGATGACCGCCGGATCGGCCATCGCCGCGCCGGCCATGAGCGCGAGCGCGGCGGTGCCGCGGGCGAGATGGGAAAGGATTTTCATGGTTTCACTCCCGGTTGGTCGCGGCGTGAACGCGGGCGCGTCCGACATCCGCGGTTGGATGTTTTTATGGATCCCGAATGCGATAAGGGCAAAGCCGCGCGGGGTGGTCAACCGGTTTCTGGCACCGTCCGCCGCCCGATTGACCAGTTGGTCAGGATTTGGGCAGGGGCGGCGCGGCACCTGTGCGAAGGCGCGTCTCCATCAGCACCGCGTCCTCGGCGGTTCCGTCGGGATAGCGGTAGTAGCGCGGGCGTGTTCCGGTCTCGACGAAACCCGCGGCGGCGTAGAGCGCGCGGGCGGCGGCATTCGATGCCGCGACTTCGAGAAACATCCGTTCGGCCCCCGCGCCGGCCGCCATCTCCATCAGGTTGTCGAGGATCCGGCGGCCTGCGCCCCGTCGCTGGCCATCGGGATGGACAGCGAGCGTGAGGATCTCGGCCTCGGGCGGCAGCAGTCGGATCAGGCCGAAACCATGCGGGACCGTCGCGCTGCGGGTGGTCCGGTCGGACAGGAGAGCCGCGAATTCCGACGCCGACCAGGGGCGCTGGCGGGAAAAGGCGGCGGCATGGATCGCCGCCATCTCCGTCCCAGTTATCGCGTGGGTCACGGCAGGATGACAGGCGCCGCGTCGCGCGACGGCGCGGCGTCGGGCGCGCGGACGTAGAGTGGAGCGGGCCGGGGGATGTCGCCGCCGGCCTCAAGCATCCGCGCCGCGACCCTCGCGATGGGACTTGCGGGGCGCGCGAGGGCGGCGACCCGCGCCCCGGTTTCACCGCCGAGGGCGGCGGCGATGCGATCGGCGGCGGCACCAAGGACCAGCTTCGGCGCGACCGGGGGCGGTGCATCGGGCATGGCGAGCAAGGGCTCCGCCGCCGCCGCGCCGGTGTCGAACACTTGCAGGTAGACCTGGTCGCGCGGAGCCGGAAGGCTGACGAGGACCCGGCCCGTCCCGGCGCCCTCCGCCTCGACGAGCGCCGCGAACCCCGTCACGCCGATGGCCGGCCGCGCCAGCCCGAGCGCCATGCCGCGCGCCGCCGCGACGGCGATCCTGAGGCCGGTGAAGTTGCCCGGCCCGGTGCCGACGGCGATGGCGGACAGGTCGCCCCGGCGCATCCCGGCCTCCGCCATCAGGTCCGCGATCATCGGCATCAGCGCCTCTGCCTGCCCGCGCGCCATCTCCGCGTGCGCCTCCGCCGTCACCCGGCCGCCGGACAGGAGCGCGACACTGCAATGGGCGGCGGAACAGTCGAAGGCGAGAAGGACGGACATGGGCGGAGGCACTACAGCGGCGCGGTCCCGCGCTCAATCCCCGTGGCAGCGGTCGAGTGGCGCGGGCGCACCGGTACGGCTATCGGTGTCCCGGCCAACAGGGACGACCCCGGACCGCGCGCCGTCGCCGTCACGCACGCCCGGAACGACAACGCCCGGCGATCGCAGGGCGCTCACCGGGCGGGGATGAACTGCGTATCGATGAACGCCCGGGCCCCGCATCGCGTGCCCCGGCATGAACCCCTCAGACCGCGACCGGGCGAACCTCGGTCACTTCGGGGATGTAGTGCCGCAGCAGGTTCTCGATCCCCATCTTGAGGGTGAGGGTCGAGGACGGGCAACCGGCGCAGGCGCCCTGCATGTGCAGGTAGACCACGCCACGGTCGAACCCGTGGAAGGTGATGTCGCCGCCGTCCTGTGCGACCGCCGGGCGGACGCGGGTGTCGAGCAGTTCCTTGATCTGGCCGACGATCTGTCCGTCCTCGGCGTCGAAGGCCTCGCCGTGGCCGGTGCGGCCGGCCTCGTCGCCGCCGAGCACCGGGGCGCCGGACTGGAAATGCTCCATGATCGCGCCGAGAACGGCGGGGCGGAGGTGGTCCCATTCCTTCGCGTCGGCCTTCGTCACGGTGACGAAATCGGTGCCGAAGAAGACCCCGGTCACGCCGTCGACGGCGAACAGCCGGCTGGCGAGCGGGGAGTCCGCCGCGGCATCGGCGGTCGGGAAATCCGCGGTTCCGGTTTCCAGCACGGCCTGGCCGGGCAGGAACTTCAGCGTCGCGGGATTCGGGGTGGATTCGGTCTGGATGAACATCGAGGGCCCCTGTCTGGTTGACCCCCGATATGCGCCTCCGGGCAGGTGAAGTCAATTGTTTGGAATGGTTCTAAACCGCGCTCTGCCGGCCGATCGCCCGCATCACCGTGCCCGACACCGGGGCGAGCGGACCGCTGGCGAAGTCATGGCCGTTTCCCTCCGTCCGGGTGATGCGGGCGCGGGGCAGGGCGCGGCCACAGGCATCGTCATCCGCGGTGCCCACCACCTCGTCGTCCGCGGAGCGGAGAAGCTCGATCCGGCCGATACCGTGCAGCCGCCGCGCGCCGCACTCGGGGAACGCGTATCCCGACGCATCCCAGTCGGCGAGGCCCCAGAACGGCGCGGCGAGCCCGACGACACCCCGCGCGCGGAACCCGGGACGACGGATTGCCAGAACCCGCAGGAGGTGCGACGCGCCGAGGGAATGACCGATCAGAACCGCGCCGGGTGCCATCGTGTCGAGCGCGCGGGCGATCCGCCGGTCCCAGGCCGCCGGGTCCGGCGG
Source organism: Rhodobacterales bacterium HKCCE2091 (assembly GCA_015689685.1). GTDB lineage: Bacteria > Pseudomonadota > Alphaproteobacteria > Rhodobacterales > Rhodobacteraceae > HKCCE3408. The sequence goes on from WVSL01000006.1 coordinate 31,190, forward strand.
GCCGAGGCGTGGGGCGTGGATCCAGACGGACGGGCCGAGCGCCTGGCGAAGGCGGCGGAGGATCGGGTCGCCGGGGCCGCCGCCGGCGCCGTGCAGCAGCAGGACCGGGATCGCCGCGTGGCTCAGGTGATCTGCTCCAGCTGTTCCTTCGACAGCTCGCCCGGAACGATGGTGATCGGGATCGGCAGGGCGCCGGCGCTTTTCGTCAGAGCGTTGACGATCGGGCCCGGCCCGCCCTTGCCCGATGCCGCACCGAGCACGAGGACACCGATTTCCGGGTCGTCGCAGACCTGGGCGAGGATTTCCTCGACCGTCTCGCCCTCGCGGATCACGAGTTCCGGGTCGACGCCCTGCCGGTCGCGCATCCATTTCGCGAAGACGTTGAAATGCGCCTCGATCCGCTCCCGCGCCTCAGCGCGCATGACCTCGCCCACGCCGATCCAGTGGTTGAACTCGTCCGGCGGAATGACGGAGAGGATCTCCACCCCGCCGCCGGTCTTGGCCGCGCGCATGGCCGCGAAACGCATCGCGTTCAGGCACTCGCGGCTGTCGTCGAGGACGACCAGGAACTTCCGCATGTGGCTCTCCCTCTCCCGGGGCGGGAGGATGCACCCGAAACCCGGGGCGAGGCAACAGGTTCAGGCGGCGTCGGTCGCGGCCCAGTCCCAGTAGAGCTCGCGCACCCGGCGGGTGACCGGGCCGACCTGGTAGCTGGTGCCGTCGAACTCCGTCACCGGCGTGACCTTGTTGAGATTGCCGGACATGAACACCTCGTCCGCGGCGCGGAAATCGTCGTAGCCGAGCACGGTTTCCACCACCTCGACCCCGTCCGCCCGGAGGTTGGAGATGTGGCGCGCACGCGTGATGCCCGACAGGAAGGTGCCGTTCGCGACCGGGGTGAACACGACCCCGTCGCGGATCATGAAGATGTTCGCGCTGGCGGTTTCGGCGACGTTGCCGATGGCATCGCAGACGAGCGCGTTGTCGTAGCCCTTCGCCCGCGCCTCCGCGAGCATCCGGGCGTTGTTGGGGTAGAGACACCCGGCCTTGGCGTTGCAGACGTTGTCGGTCAGGACCGGGCGGTGGAACCGGGTCGTGGTCAGCCGCGCGGCGGCCTCGGGCGGGGCCATCGGGATTTCTTCCAGGCAGATGCAGAAGCCCGCAGGCGCGTCGCCCGCCATGATCCCCATGTAGCCGCCGGCGACGCCCCAGAACATCGGCCGGATGTAGACCGGCGTGCCCTTCGGGTAGAGCTTCAGCCCGTCCCAGGCGATCTCGAAGATCTCCGCCCCGGTCTCGGACGGTTGCAGGGACAGCGCCTGCGCCGAGCGCACGACGCGGTCGCAATGGGCGCGCAGGTCCGGGGCCATGCCGTCGACGTAGCGGGCGCCATCGAACACGGTCGTGCCCTGCCAGGACCCGTGGTCGGCGGCGCGCATGATGGGAACGTCCCCGTCATGCCACTCGCCGCCGAAATATGTCTTGATGTTGGTACCGACAGCCATGCGCGCCTCCGTTTCTTGCGGCGGCGAGCATGGTCGCGATCGTCAGAGAGATCCAGCGCTGGTGAAGCCGAGCTGGTAGGTCATTCCGTCGGTGGCAGGCTTGCGGGTCCCCTTGCCCGCTTCGGACACGTCCGCACCCGGTGCCGGCTTGGCCGACGAGGCTTTCATACAGGTAGTCATTGAGGCTCCTGGCAAACTGGGTGGTTGGATGGTGGAGGCTGAGTATTAGACCGTCAGTTCTGCTAAGTCTACCGGAAAGTCGCCCCGGTTCTGTGCAATTGCGAACAGGCCGGTCTCAGCGGTTTCCGCAAGGTCACCGTCCCGCCTCGGACAGGAGCTCGTCGAGGTCGAGCCGGCGGGTGAACATGACCAGCGCGCCGTCCTCGTCCCGCGGCCAGTCCTCCCGCGGGCGGTCGCGATACAGCTCCACACCATTGCCGTCGGGATCGTCGAGGTAGACCGCCTCGCTGACCCCGTGATCCGAGGCACCGGTCAGCGCGTGCCCGGTCTCGATCACGCGGGCGACGGCGCGGGCGAGGTCGGGGCGGGACGGGAACACGAACGCGGAATGGTAGAGTCCTGGCGCGCGGGCCGGGGCCGGCGGCGCGCCGAGGCTGTCCCAGGTGTTGAGCCCCACATGGTGGTGGTAGCCGCCGGCCGACAGGAACGCGGCCTGCGCGCCGTAGCGCATCTGCAGCTCGAACCCGAGCACGTCCTGGTAGAACGCGATGGAGCGGTCGAGATCGGACACTTTCAGGTGGACGTGGCCGACGCAGGTGCCGGCGGGGGCGCGATAGGTCATGGGGGGCCTCCTTCTGCCGGGCCATCTTGCCCGACACGGGCCCCGGCGCCAGCCCCGATACCGGTCAGCCCGCGATGCCGCGGGCGAATGAACCGGCGGGCTTGCCCGCGTACATCCGCGAGTCGGCCAGCGCCAGGAGCGCCGCGTAGGCCCGACCCTCCGCCGGGGCGAAGGCGGTCCCGATCGCGGCCGTCACTACAAGCTCGACCGCAGCGCCCGGCCCGTTGCCGCGCCATGCGACGGGGCGCGAGACCGCGTGGGCGATGCGCGTGTGCAGCCCCGACCAGTCGTCGGGGCAGGCGCCGTCGACCCAGACCGCGAATTCGTCGCCGCCGATCCGTGCGACCAGGTCGCGGCCGCGCAGGCAGCCGGACAGCCTTTCGGCGATGGCCTTCAGCACCGCGTCCCCGGCGGCGTGGCCGAAACGGTCGTTCACGGGCTTGAAGCGGTTGAGGTCGAGGTAGACGAGCGCGCCCGGCGCCTCGGACAGCCGTTTGCCGACCGCGGCGGCGAAGGCGCGGGCGTTGAGCGTGCCGGTCAGCGGGTCGCTGTCGGCGCGTTCCTTGAGCATCCGCGCCATCTCGGCCAGGCGTTCATGGGCGTCGATGGTCTTGCGAAGGCGCTTCTGCGCGTCGCTGGCGAGTTGCTCGGCGCGCAGGAACCGGCCGGCGAGTTCCTGCGACCTGTCGCCCTGGATGACGAGGAGCGGTCCGGGCAGGCCGGGCAAGGGCGCGAGCCGCCAGAGCCTGACCGACAGCGTCGCCTGCGTCATGTCGAGCCGTGCGAGGACCGGGACGGTGCTGCCGGTCGCGCGGTCGATCATTTCGCCGAGCGCTTCGGGGTCGGTATCGAGGCTGTCGGCGAGGTCGGTGCACTCCACCTCGGGCCAGAGCCGGAGGGCGGCGCGGTTGGCGGCGGCGACGGTGCCGTGGGTGTCGATGATGAACGTCGGGTGGGGCGCGAGGCGATAGGCTTCCGACAGGACGGCGAGGGCGGCGGCTTCAGGCGAAGTATTCATGGCCCTCCCGCCGATCGCAGGGGACGAGGTCGATGACCACGCGGCAGCCCTCATGGCCGAGCGAGATCGCTTCCTCGACCGTGACGCGGGCGTAGCCCCGGTGCTTCGCGGCGAGATGGCCGAACACGCTGCTGGTCATCTGGCAGAGCGCCGGGCGTCCGCGCGATTCGTCGCCGAAGGGGCAGCGGGTGTTGGTCAGGACGATCCGGTCCTCTGACACCGCGTGGACGGCGAAGGTGCCGCCGATCCGGGCCTTGAAGTCGACGAGGACACGCGCGAGGTCGCCCGATGCGACCGGCCCGTCGGCCAAGACAGCGGAATAGCGCCCGTCGATTTCGGCTGCGATGGCGGAACCGACGGCGGCCATGAAGCTCGACGCGTCCTCGATCCCTATGACGTCCTGGAGCTGGCCGGCGAGCTTGGCGGCGATACCGGAAAACACGCGATCCGCCCGGAGCGACGGCATCGGGACGGCCAGTTCCGGTGACATATCCGACGCCATGATACTCCCTCTGGTCGAACGCCCCGCCTGATCGGTATGCGCCCCAGAGGTAAAGGGAATCCTAAAGATCGAATTCGACCGAACCGTTCCCGCTCGGGGTCAGGCGCCGACCATGCCGACGATCTCGTAGGTCTTCTTCAGGATCGGCGCGGCGATCTCGCGCGCCCGTTCCGCACCGCGGGCGAGGATGCGGTCGATCTCGGCCTGGTCGTCCATCAGCCGCGCCATCTCGGTCGCGATCGGGGCAAGCCGGTCGACGGCGAGATCGGACAGCGCCACCTTGAACGCCCCGAACTGCGCGCCCGCATGTTCCGCCACCACCGCGGCCGGCGTGGTATCGGCCAGCGCGGCATAGATGTTCACGAGGTTCCGGGCCTCGGGCCGGGACTCAAGCCCGTCGACGGTTTCGGGCAGCGGATCCGGGTCGGTCTTGGCGCGGCGGATCTTCTTGGCGATCGTGTCGGCGTCGTCGGTCATGTTGATCCGGGTCCGGTCGGACGGATCGGACTTCGACATCTTCTTGGTGCCGTCCTGCAGGTTCATCACCCGCGTCGCCGCGCCCCGGATCACCGGCTCGGTGATCGGGAAGAATTCCTGCCCGTAGTCGTGGTTGAACTTCGCCGCGATGTCGCGGGTCAGTTCCAGGTGCTGCTTCTGGTCGTCGCCCACGGGGACATGGGTCGCGTGGTAGACGAGGATGTCGGCGGCCATCAGCGCGGGGTAGGCGAACAGCCCGAGCGAGGAATTCTCGGCGTTCTTGCCCGCCTTGTCCTTCCACTGGGTCATCCGGCCCATCCAGCCCATCCGCGCCACGCAGTTGAAGATCCAGGCAAGCTGCGCGTGCTCGGCCACCTGCGACTGGTTGAACAGGATGGACTTCTCCGGGTCGATGCCGCTGGCGATGAAGCCCGCGCAAAGCTCCCGCGTGTTGCGGCGGAGCGTGTCGGGGTCGATGAACTTCGCGGTGATCGCGTGCATGTCGACCATGCAGTAGATCGTCGGGTAGCCGCCCTCGTCCTGCATGTCGACGAAGTGCTTGATCGCGCCGAGATAGTTGCCGAGCGTCAGCCCGCCGGACGGCTGGATGCCGGAAAACACGCGGCGGTCGAAATGGGTCTCCGGTGTCGTGTCGGTCATTCTGGAAACCTTTGTCGGCGGTGGCTCTGGCCTTGGCAGCCGGGGTCGCATACCCATGCCACCGACCGCCGTCAACCGGAGCGCCGCCATGCACGACCCTGACGCCTCGCCGTTCAACGCCATCCCGCCCGCGGTCGTGGCGCTCGCCGTCGTCATCGGCGGGCTCGAAGGGATGTTCCAGCTTGCCTCTTCGGGGCTTCTCGGCGGCGCACGCGGGGTGGGCTGGCGGCTGGCCGCGGTGGAGAACTACGGCGTGCTCGATGCGGTCTGGACCTGGATGGTGCAGAACGCCACCTTCCCGCCGGCGGAACTCATGCGCTTCGTGACCTACCCGCTGATCCACTCCGGCGCGGTCCACGCGATCTTCGTCGTGGTCTTCGTCCTCGCGCTCGGGAAGATGGTGGCGGAGGTGTTCTCGGCCGCCGCCTTCCTCGCGATCTTCTGGGTCTCGGCGCTGGTGGGCGGGCTTGCCTTCGTGCTGGTCCTGAACTCGGGCTACCCGCTGATCGGCGGCTATCCCGGCGTCTACGGCCTGATCGGCGCGTTCTCCTTCATCCTCTGGGTCCGGCTCGGCAGCACCGGCGGCAACCAGTACCGCGCGTTCTCTTTGATCGCGATCCTGCTCGGGGTGCAGCTTCTATTCGCGCTCTTCGCAGGGGAATTCGGCGATATCGTCGCCGATCTCTCGGGCTTCGTCGCCGGGTTCCTCCTGTCCTTCGTGGTCAGCCCCGGCGGCTGGAGCCGGGTGCTGGCACGGCTCAGGCAGCGCTAGCGCCGGAGCGAGGCGCGAAGCTCGGAGAACCGCATCCCGCCGAGCGCGGCGGCGAAGCCGAAATACGCCGCGCCGCCGGTCCCGACGAGTGCGGCGAGCGCGAGGTAGCGCCAGCCCTCCGATGCCAGCGCCGGCCCGAGCAGCCGGGCGAGCAGCCAGAGCACCACGCCCATCAGGAGCGAGGCCGCCACGATCCGGACCGCGCGGGTGCGGTAGCGGTCGTCGAAGGCCGCCGCGCCGCCCATCCGGTCGCGCCCCCGCGACAGGAGCCAGACCATCGCCCACCCCGCCACCGTGGTCCCGATCGCCGCGCCGAGATAGCCGATGGCGAGCCCGAGCCCGACCGCCACGACCGCGTTCACCAGCATCGCGACCAGCGCGTAGCGGAACGGGGTGCGGGTGTCCTCGCGCGCGAAGTAGATCGGCTGCAGCACCTTCTGCATGACGAAGGCCGGCAGGCCGGCGCCGTAGACGGCGAGCGCCAGCGCGGTCCTGGCGGTGTCTTCGGGGCCGAACTCGCCGCGTTCGAACAGGACCGACACGAGCGGTCCGGGGATCGCCACGAGCGCTACGGCGGCGGGAACGGTCAGCGCCAGCGCCATCTCGCCCGCGCGGCTGAGCGCGGCCTGGCCGCCGGTCTCGTCGCCCGCGCGCAGCCTCCGGGACAGCTCCGGCAGCAGAACTACGCCGATGGCGATGCCGACCACGCCGAGCGGCAGCTGGTAGAGCCGGTCGGCGAGCCCGAGCCAGACGATCGCCCCGTCGAAGAAGCTCGCCACCTGGCGGCCGACGAGAAGGTTGATCTGCACCACCCCGCCCGCCAGCATCGCGGGTCCGGCGATGATGGCGAGGCGCCGGATCTCGGGGCTGAGGCGCGGCAGGGTGGGCCAAAGCACCATCCCCGACCGCGCCGCCGCCCACCAGACGAGCGCGAACTGCGCGAAGCCCGCAAACAGGACGCCGATGACCAGGAGCCGTCCGTAGGGCAGGGCGGGCACCTCCCCGAGCGAGAAGTCCTGCAGGTAGCCGAGCGACGCCCCGACGCCGCCATCGGCGAGCAGGAGGCAGCCGATGAGGATGACGTTGAGCAGGAGCGGCGCCGCGGCAGCGGCGGCGAAGCGGCCCGACGAGTTCAGGACGCCCGACAGGAGCGCCGCGAGCGAGATGAAGAAGATGTAGGCGAACGCGACCCGCCCCATGTCCACCGTCAGGTCGAACCGGACGTCGCCCGCGAAACCCGATGCCATCGCGAGCACCAGCGCGGGCATGAACACGATCGCCAGCACCGTGACCGCCACAAGCACCAGCGCAAGCGCCGAGAACGCCTGCCGCGCGAACCCGATCGCGTCCTCCCCGGCCTCCAGCTTCTTCGCGAACAGCGGAACGAAAGCGGTGTTGAACGCGCCCTCGGCAAAGAAGCGGCGGAACATGTTGGGAAGCGAAAAGGCGACGAGGAAGGCCTCGGCCGCGGGGCCGGAGCCCATGAAGGCGGCGATCAGGATGTCGCGCGCGAAGCCGAGAACGCGGCTCGCGAGGGTCCAGAGCCCGACGGTCATGAAGCTGGAGAGAAGGCGGATGGGTTGCATGGAGGGCCCGGGCGATCAGCGTCCGGCGAGGTCTATCCGCTCCGCGCGGGACAGGGAAGGGATCCTCGCCGCGGCCCGGAACGCGCCTCCTCGCGCCCGCCACAGGGCGAGCCCTCGTCGCCGCGGCGCGCGGACCCGCGCGCGGCACGGCACGGTGGAGGGGACGGGGGCGACCCGGTCGCTGCCGCGGAACCGCCCTGCCTCTTTGCCTTCGGAAATACCTTCAGGGGGAGTTCGAGTGGGCGCGAGCGCTCCTTCGAGCCGGTCCGGCGAGGACGGCGGCGGGCGGGGGCTCGATGCCCCCGGCCGGCGCGCCCTCAGGCGCCGGCGCGCTCCGCGACCCGCTCGATCGCGCGCCGCAGCTTCGCCTCGAGCGTTTCCTGCCGCGACTTCGCGTAGAGCTTCAGGCCGAACATGTCCTTGACGTAGAAGCTGTCGACCACCTGCACGCCGTAGGTCGCGATCACCGCGCTGGCGATGTAGATGTTGTTGGCCGCGAGCGTCCGGGTCAGGTCGTAGAGCAGGCCGGGCCGGTCGCGGGTGTCGACCTCGATGATCGTGTAGATCTCCGACCCCTCGTTGTCGAAGGTGATGGTGGTCGGAACGTCGAACGGGCGCTCGCGCTTCTTGATCTTCTCGCGCCCCTCCAGCGCCCGCGAGGTCACCACCTCGCCCTTCAGCGTGCGCTCGATCATCTGGCGCAGGCGCGGCAGACGGGAGCTTTCGTAGGGATGCCCCTCGGCGTCCTGCACCCAGAACACCGCCGTCGCGAAACCGTCCTTCGACGTGTAGGTGCGCGCGTCGACCACGTTCGCGCCGACCAGACTGATCGCGCCCGCGAGCCGCGAGAAGATGCCGGGATGATCGGCGAGCGCGAAGCAGATACGGGTCGCGTCGCGGTCCTTGTCGGGCCGTGCGTCGATCCGCACCTCGGAGGCGTCGAGATCCCGCAGCAGTTCGGCGAAGGTGATCTGCGCCTTCAGGTCGAGCCCCTGCCAGTAGGGGCCGTAATGACGCGACAGCTCCGTCCGCAGGTCCGGCTTCGGCCAGCCGTCGAGCGCCTCGCGCAGGGCGCGCTTGGCCTCGCTCTCCAGCTTGTCGCGGTTGAGGTCCTCGAGCCCGGTTTCCAGCGCCGTCGCCGTGGCACGGTAGAGCCCGCGCAGGAGCGTCGCCTTCCAGTTGTTCCAGATCGACGGGCCGACCCCGCGGATGTCGCAGACCGTCAGGACGGTCAGCAGGTCCAGCCGCTCCTTCGTCTTCACCGCCTTGGCGAAATCCCGCACCGTGCGCGGATCCGCGATGTCCCGCTTCTGCGCCGTGTCGGACATGAGCAGGTGGTAGCGCACCAGCCATTCCACCGTCTCGCACTCGGCCGGTTTCAGCCCGAGCCGCGGGCACATGGACCGCGCGATGCGGGCGCCGACGATCGAGTGATCCTCCTTCCGCCCCTTGCCCAGGTCATGGATCAGGCAGGCGGCATAGAGCACCTTGCGGTTCACCCCCGCCTTGAGGATCCGGCTCGCGATCGGCAGTTCCTCTACCAGCTCGCCGCGCTCGATCTGCGCCAGCGTGGACACGACCTGGATCGTGTGCTCGTCCACCGTGTAGCTGTGATACATGTTGAACTGCATCATCGCGACGATCGGCGCGAATTCCGGCAGGAACGCCCCGAGCACGCCAAGCTCGTTCATCCGCCTGAGACCCCGTTCGGGGTTGCCGTGCTTCAGCAGGAGATCGAGGAAGATGCGGTTGGCCTCGGGATCGCGGCGCATGTCCTCGTCGATCAGCCCGAGCCGCGCGGCGACGGCGCGCATGGTGTCGGGATGGATCAGGTAGCCCGTGCGCAGGCCTTCCTCGAAGATGCGCAGGATGTTCAGCTTGTCCTCGAAGAACGACGCTTCGTCGGCGTAGGTCAGCCGGCCCTGGCGCACCTCGAATCCCGGCTTCAGCTTCTTCTTCCGCGGCGCGCGGCCCGCGCGCAGGAAACCCAGGATCGCCGGTTCCTTCTTCAGATGGCTCGCCTCGAGCCCGGTCAGGAAGATACGGGTGAGCTCGCCCACCTGGGTGGCGTGGCGGAAGTAGTCCTGCATGAAGTACTCGACCCCGCGCCGCCCGGCCTGGTCGTGATAGCCCATGCGCGCGGCGACCTCGACCTGGAGATCGAAGGTCAGCTGGTCCGTGGCGCGGCCGGCGATCAGGTGCAGGTGACAGCGCACCGACCAGAGGAACCGCTCGGCCTCGTCGAAGGCCTCGAATTCCTCGCGCGAGAACAGGCCGAGATCGACCAGCTCGGCCACCGTGTCGACGCCGTGGATGTACTTGGCGATCCAGTAGAGCGTCTGCAGGTCGCGAAGCCCGCCCTTGCCCTCCTTCACGTTGGGCTCGACCATGTAGCGCTGGCCGCCCTGCTTCTTGTGGCGGTCCGCGCGCTCGGCCAGCTTGGCCTCGATGAACTCGGCGGCGGTGCCCGCGAAAAGCTGCTTGCGGAGCGCGGACTGGAGCGTCTCGGCCAGCCCCGCGTCGCCCTCGATCCGGCGCATCTCGAGGAAGGTCGTGCGGATCGTCATGTCGCCCTTGCCGAGCCGCACGCAGTCGCGGACCGTGCGGCTGGCATGGCCGACCTTCAGATGCAGGTCCCACAGCATGTAGAGCGAGCTTTCGATCACGCTCTCGGCCCAGGGGGTCAGCTTCCACGGCGCTACGAACAGGAGGTCGACATCCGAGAACGGCGCCATCTCGCCGCGCCCGTACCCGCCCACGGCCATCACCGCCATGATCTCGGCCGCGGTCGGCGTGGGGTTGGGATGAAGCCGGTTGCGCGCCACCGACAGGACGCTGCGCACGAGCCCGTCGGTCAGCTGCGCGTAGGCCCGCGTCACCCGGCGGGCGGTGAGCGGCTGCGCCTCGAAGGCCGCGGCGATGGCCTCGCGACCGCTGGCCTGGACGCGGTTCAGCACCTCGACCGTCCGGCGCCGGATCGCGGACTGGTCGGTCAGCCCGTCGAGCGCGGCGTCGAGCTCCGCCTGCACCGCGTCGGTGTCGAAGATCGACGCGGCGTCGCAGATCAGGGCGCCCGCGGGCGCGGGCTTGCTCGGGAAGCTCGGATTCGTCTTAGAAACCGGGGCCGCCGATGCTGGCGGGGGCGGAGTCACGGATGGTCACCTGGGCGTCGATCACTTCTGCGACGGCCAAGCTGCGGGTGTTGGTTCCGTCGGGGTTCAGTCGGAATACCCCGTTCGCCCCGGCAATGCCAGCGTTCGATACCAGATCATTCGAACCAAGTCCGCCGGATTGCCGGACCGCGTTGGCGACTGCTTGGATCGCGTCGTAGCCGAGCCCGGCAAGGACGTGGGGCGGTGCGCTGTAGGCGGCGGCGTAGCGGGCGTTGAAGCTGGCGCTGGCATTCGGGTCGGGCAGGGCGAACCAGCCGCCCTGCAGGCCGCGAAGTTCCAGCGTCTGCGGCGGCGTGTCCCACCGGGTCATGCCGATGACCTGCACCGCCGAGGTATCGAGCCCGTTCTCCGGCAGAAGCTGCGCGAAGAGCGGCAGGGCGCCGGTGGTGTCGGAGGTGATGAAGATCGCGTTGGCGCCGTTGTCGCGCACCGCCGCCATCACGGCGGGCAGGGCCTCCACCACGCCGTTGGCGGAGAACTCGTAGGACACCGTGCCGGCGATCGACGCGCCGCTGCGGGCGGCGGCGGACAGGATCGCGTCGCGCGCGACTTCGCCTGCGAGGTTCTGGGCGTGCAGCACGAGGATGCGGCTCCGGCCCTGGGCGGCGGCGTAGCGGACCAGCCGGTCGGCGGTGGAACTGAAGGTGTTCCCGAGCACGAAGACGTTGCCACCCGCGACCTCGGTGTTGTTGGAGAAGCTAAGCACCGAGGCGCGCCCGCGCGCTGCCAGGCCTGCGGCGGAGGCGGCGTCGGATCTCAGCGGCCCCACGATCACGTCCGCGCCCTCGCTCAGCGCCTGCTGCGTCGCGCTCGCGGCCTGCTCGGCGTTGCCGGCGGTCGGGTAGACGGTGATCCGGATGTCGATGTCCTGGACGTCCGAGGCCGCGAGCCGCGCGGCGTTCTCGAGGTTCTGGGCGACCAGGTCGTCGCCGGAGGAGGCGGAGCCGTAAGGCACCAGGAGCGCCACATTCACCGTCCCGCCGCCGATGCGCGGCCCGTTGCCGCCGGGCAGCCCGACCTGGCAGGCGGTGAGCAGCGCGAGACCGGCCAGCGCGAGCGGAATCCGGATGCGGTTGCGGAAGGACGAAAATCTGCGGATCATCCTGGTCTCTCTCCCTGGGCCGTCTGGGTCGGGTCCGATCGGACCGTAGTTGCTTGGCGCGGGGCTTGTAAACGACTTGGGGGTCGGGGGCCATGCGCAAATCGTCGAGGGAGCGGGGCGCCGCCGACAGCAGCCCGGCGGCACGGGCGGAACCGGGGCTTGCGCCGACGCTGGCACCGGGGCTCTACCTCGTCTCGACGCCCATCGGCGCGGCGCGCGACATCACGCTCCGGGCGCTCGACGTGCTGCGGACGGCGGACGCCTTGGCGGCGGAGGATACCCGCACTGCGCGGAAGCTGATGGAGATCCACGGCATCCCGCTCGGCGACCGCCCGCTGCTGGCCTACCACGACCACAACGGGCCGGGCGCGCGGCCGAAACTGCTCGGCCTGCTCGCCCAAGGCGCCGCGCTCGCCTACGCCTCCGAGGCCGGAACGCCGCTGGTCGCGGACCCGGGCTACCGGCTCGCGCAGGAGGCGATCGCGGCGGGGCACGCCGTCCATGCGGTTCCCGGCCCCTCGGCCGTCCTGGCCGCGCTCGCCGTGTCGGGGCTGCCGTCGGACCGGTTCCTGTTCGCGGGATTTCCACCGGGCAAGGGTGCGAGACTGGAGACATGGCTGGAACAACAGGCGGCGTCGGAGGCGACGCTGATCCTCTACGAAAGCCCGCTGCGCGTTCATGAATTGTTGGGATTTCTCGTGCGAGTGTTCGGTGAGGAAACCCGCGCGGCGCTCTGCCGCGAACTTACCAAGCGCCACGAGGAGGTCATCCGCGGAACGCTGGCCGACATCGCATCGGCCATCGACGGGCGGACCCTGAAGGGCGAAGTCGTGATGGTGATCGGACCGCGGGCCGCGGTAGCGCCGGACGAGGCCGCGGTTGAAGCCGCGCTCCGGGGGGCGCTCGGTCGGCTCCGGGTGAAGGACGCGGCCGCGGAGGTGGCGGAACGGTTCGGCCTGCCGCGGCGGCAGGTCTACCAGATGGCCCTTGACATGGGTCGGGACGGCGGAACGGACGGAGACGGGACATGAGCCAGAGACGCATCAGGGGCCGGACGAACTACGAGGCCGGCATCGCCGCCGAGGACCAGGTCGCCCGTCTCTACGAGACCGAGGGTCACGCGATCCTCACCCGTCGCTGGCGCGGCAAGTACGGCGAACTCGATCTCGTCGCCGAGAAGGACGGCGAGGTGATCTTCATTGAGGTGAAGAAATCCGGCAGTTTTGCAGAAGCCGCGCTGCACCTGACGCAACGCCAGATCGGCCGCATCTACAACGCCGCGTCGGAATACCTCGGCCGGTTGCCCACCGGCCAGTCGACCAATTCCCGGTTCGACGTCGCGCTGGTCGACCGGATGGGCCGCATCGACCGGATCCCGAACGCGATCATGGCCTGACCCCGCGGGCCGCTTGCGCCGGCCGTCTCCGCTTGCGATGACTGCGGCAGTCGCAATTCGCCGGTGGAGAACCGATGCCCAAGTCCCTTTCGGTCGCGATCCAGATGGATCCGATCTCCTCCGTCAACATCGATGCCGATTCCACCTTCCGCCTCGCCGAGGAAGCGCAGGCAAGGGGCCATCGGCTGTTCTACTACACGCCCGACCGGCTGGCCTATCGCGAGGGCAGGGTCCTGGCCCGCGGCTGGCCGCTGGAGGTACAGCGGGTGCAGGGTGACCACGCCACGCTCGGCGAGGAGGCGGAGATCGACCTCGCGGACCAGGACGTGGTCCTGCTGCGCCAGGACCCGCCCTTCGACATGAGCTACATCACCACTACCCATCTCCTCGACAGGCTCAAGCCGGCGGGAACGCTGGTGGTCAACGATCCGTTCTGGGTCCGCAACTCGCCCGAGAAGCTGCTCGTCCTCGACTTCCCCGACCTCACGCCGCCGACGCTGATCGCCCGCGACCTGTCGGCGCTGAAGGCGTTCAAGGCCGCACACGGCGACATCGTCGTGAAGCCGCTCTACGGCAACGGCGGCGCCGGGGTGTTCCGGCTCGGCCCCGGAGACCGCAACCTCAACTCGCTGTTCGAGCTTTTCACCTCGATCAGCCGGGAGCCCCTGATCGCGCAGAAGTTCCTGCCCGCCGTGTCGAAGGGCGACAAGCGGGTGATCCTCGTCGACGGCGAGGCCGCGGGCGCGATCAACCGGGTGCCGGCAGAGGGCGAGACACGGTCGAACCTGCATGTCGGCGGCACCGCCGTCGCCGTCGGCCTGACCGACCGCGACCGGGAGATATGCGCCCGGATCGGCCCGCGCCTGCGCGAGATGGGCCAGGTCTTCGTCGGCATCGACGTGATCGGCGACTGGCTGACGGAGATCAACGTGACCTCCCCGACCGGCATCCAGGAACTGGAGCGGTTCGACGGGGTCAATGTCGCCGGCCGGATCTGGGAGGCGATCGAGCGCAGGGCGGCGGGGTGAGCCGCCGGCTCTCCGCCCTGACCCTCGCGCTGCGGGTGCTGGCGAAGCCCCGCCTCGCGCGCATCGCGGACCCCGCGCCGCTGCGCCGGGACATGAAGATCGCGGGCCTCGTTCTCGGCGGGGTGCCGCGCGGGATGCAGCAGGGGCACCTCGATGGCCCCGTGCCGTCCCTCGTGCTGACGCCCGGGGACGCGGTGCCCGGCAGGCACATCCTCTACTTTCACGGCGGCGGCTATGTCGCGGGGTCGCCGCGCAGCCATCGCGGCCTCGCCGCGCGGTTGTCGCAGGCGGCCAGGGCCAGGATCGTCCTGCCGAGCTACCGGCTCGGCCCCGAGGCTCCCTTCCCCGCGGCGCAGGACGATGCCCGCGCGGCGTTCGAAGCGCTCGTCGCCTCCGGCGTCGCGCCGGGGCGGATCGTGCTGGCGGGGGACAGCGCCGGGGGTGGATTGGCGCTATCGTTGCTCTCGTCGCTTTGCGCGGACGGCATCCGGCCGGCCGGGGTCGTCGCCTTGTCGCCCTGGACCGACCTGACCGGAGGCGGCGCGTCGATGACCGCGAACGCGAAGGCGGACCCGATGCTGCCGGCGCACCGGCTGGACGATCTCGTCGCCTTCGCCGCGCCGGGGACGGACCGATCCGATCCGCGTCTGTCTCCGCTCTTCGCCCGGTTCGACGCGCCGCCCCCGGTCCTGATCCAGTGCTCGGAGACCGAGGTGTTGCGCGACGATTCCCGCCGGATGGCCGAGGTGCTGCGATCCGCCGGGGGACGCGTCACGCTGTCGGAATGGCCGGATACGCCGCATGTCTGGCAGTTCTTCGCACCCTTCCTGCCCGAGGCGGGTGCGGCCATCGCCGAGGCGGGCCGCTTCGTCGCGGCGGTGACGACCGGGGCCGAGGCCGACGCCGCCTAGCCCGCCGGGCCCGCGATCAGGCGGTAGCTCAGGGCTTCGGCGACGTGCGGGCGGGCGACGATCTCCGCGCCTTCCAGGTCCGCGATGGTGCGCGCGACCCGCAGGATGCGGTGATAGCCGCGGGCCGACAGGCGGAACTTCTCGGCCGCGTCCAGCAGCATCTCGCGTCCCGCGGTCTCCGGTCTCGCGATGGTGTCGAGCAGGTCGCCCTCCGCGTCGGCATTGACCCGCGCCGCCACGCCGAGCGCGGCGAACCGGTCGGCCTGAACCTGCCGCGCCGCCGCGACGCGGGCCGCCACCGCCGCGGACCGGTCGCCGGAGGCGGGCAGGTCGAGATCCGAGACGGAGACCGGCGGCACCTCCAGCCTGAGGTCGAACCGGTCCATCAGCGGGCCGGAGATGCGGCCGAGGTAGTCCTCGCCGCAGACGGGCGCACGGCCGCAGGCGAGGTCGGCGTCGTAGAGCTGCCCGCACCGGCACGGGTTCGCGGCGGCGATCAGGAGGAACCGGCAGGGATAGGAGACATGGGCGTTCGCGCGGGCGACGACGACCTGCCCGGTTTCGATCGGCTGGCGCAGGGTTTCCAGAACCGGCCGCTGGTATTCCGGGAACTCGTCGAGGAACAGGACGCCGTTATGGGCAAGGCTGACCTCGCCCGGCCCCGCGCCGCGCCCGCCGCCGATGATCGCGGCCATCGAGGCGGTGTGGTGCGGTTCGCGGAACGGCCGCACGCGGGAGATTCCGCCCTCGGTCAAGAGTCCCGCGAGCGAATGCACCATCGAGGTTTCGAGCGCCTCTGCCGGGCTGAGCGGCGGCAGGATCCCCGGCAGGCGCGCCGCCAGCATCGACTTTCCCGATCCCGGCGCGCCGATCATCAGGCAGTGATGCCGCCCGGCCGCCGCGATCTCCAGCGCCCGCTTGGCCCGTTCCTGCCCCCGCACCTCGGCGAAGTCGCGGTCGGAGGGTAGGGCCGCCACCTCGCCCGGGCGCATGGGTTCAAGAGGCGTGCGGTCGGTCAGGTGGGCCACGATCCCGGCGAGATCCGTCGCGCCATAGACCGGCGTCGCGCCGACCCAAGCGGCCTCCGCGCCGCTGGCGGCGGGGCAGAGCAGTGCGCGCCCGTCCTCGCCCGCCGCGAGTGCGGCGGGAAGCGCGCCGAGGATCGGGTTCAGCCGCCCGTCGAGCGTCAGTTCGCCGAGCGCCATCGCCTCGGATGCCCTTTCCCGCGGCACGATCCCGATGGCCGCGAGCAGGGCGAGCGCTATCGGCAGGTCGAAATGGCTGCCCTCCTTGGGCAGGTTCGCTGGGGACAGGTTGACGGTGATCTTCTTCGACGGCAGCGACACAGCCATCGCGGCGATGGCCGCCTTCACCCGCTCACGCGCCTCGGACACCGCCTTGTCGGGCAGGCCGACGACGGAGAAGCCGGGCAGGCCTGGCGTCATCGCGCACTGCACCTCGACCCGCCGCGCCTCGAGCCCCTCGAAGGCGACGGTATGGGTCAGCGCAATGCTGTCGGGTCGGCCGGCATCCAGCATGGCCGGAGCCTGCGCCCGACGTGGTTAGCAAAGGGTTAACCGGGCTCGCTTGGCGGTAACCTTCCGGCCTTCAAGCGCTCAGACCAGCGCCATGAACTTCGGCCAGGCCTCGGGATCGGCCACGGTCTTGTCGCGGCAGAAGGCGTTGCAGAAGCCGAAGACGCGGCCGTCCATCTCGAGGAAATGCGTGACCGGCTTGCCGGAGTAGGGGCAGGCATCGTTCTCGGCCGGGCCGTCCGTCACGGCCTTCGCCGGACGCGGGGCGGGGCCGGGCCAGGGGCCGGTCGCGTTGTCCTTCGCGTACCAGGGCAGGGTCTCGCCCCTCACCAGTCCCATCGCCCGCCATTGGCGGAAGGCCGGGTCGGACAGGTGGCGCTCGACATAGGCCTGCGCCGCGTCCCCGACCGGCAGGCCGTAGCCCGCGATCCGGCCCGCCACCGGGGCGTAGAAGGCATCGGCGGCAGAGTACTCGCCGGCGAGCCAGGGTCCGCCGGAACGGTCGAGCCCGAAGGACCAGATCTCCTCCAGCCGGGAAAGGTCGGCGATGACGGCGTCCGACGGGGCGAAGTCCGTGTAGGCGGTGCGCAGGTTCATCGGGCAGTCGCCCCGCAGCGCGCCGAAACCCGAATGCATTTCGGCGGCGAGGGACCGGGCGACCGCCCGCAGCGACGGATCGGCGGGCCAGATCCCGGCATCGGGATGGCGCGAGGCGAGTTCCTCCGCGATGGCGAGCGAATCCCAGACCGGGGTCCCGTCCTCCAGCACCAGGGTCGGCACGGTGCGCGCCGGGGCCGCGACCTGCATCTGCTGCGCGACGTCGCCGGTGTCGAAGGTCACCATCCGCAGCGTCGCCGACAGCCCGAACTTCTCGATCAGGAGCCAGCCGCGCAGCGACCAGCTCGAATAGGCGCGGTCGCCGATATGGAGCGTGTATGTCATGCGGCGATCTGACGTCGCACCCGCGGCATGGTCAATCCACGTTTTGGAACGGGTCCGATCACGCGGCGTAATCGAGAGGTGGCGTCACGGCAGCGTGCCCTTCAAGGCCTGCGCCAGACCCATCTGCACCATGACCACGAGATCCGCGGTTTCGGCCAGCCGCTGGTTCATCTGTCCGTGCAGGTCGCGGAACGCGCGGGCGGCGGGGTCCTTCGGCACCATGCCCTGGCCGATCTCGGAGGTGACGACCACGATGGGTGCGGGGCTGAGCTCCAGCACCTCGATCAGCGCCGCGACGTCGCGCACCGGGTCGCGCCCCGCGCCGAGCAGGTTGGACAGCCAGTAGGTGGTGCAATCGACCAGCGCGATTTCCTCGGGGTCGAGATCGGCCAGCACCTGCGGCACCGCGACGGGCACTTCGAGCGTGCGCCATCCCTGGCCCGCCCGTCCCCGCCTGTGGGTCGCGATCCGGGCCTTCATCTCGCGGTCGCGGGGAACGGCCGTGGCGACGTAGACCTTGGCCAGACCGGTCGCCAGAACCTGCGTTTCCGCCCAGGCGGACTTGCCCGAAGCGGCGCCACCGGAGACCAGCGTGATCGGGGGCAGGCGCACTTTTTCCTCCTTGTTGGTGAACCAAACGTCACCTGGATGCGTAATTCTTCAGGATGGGGCCGCCCGGGGGCCGCTCAGTCGCAACTGGACCGAGGAGTAGAGGATGGCACTGCAGGACGCACAGGACCAGTCGTTTTCCCGCCGCGCGATGAAGGCGGAATTGCTCGACGCCGAAACCGAACTGGAACTCGCCTACGCCTGGCGCGACCGTCGTGACGAGGAAGCGCTGCACCGGCTCGTGACCGCCTACATGCGTCTCGCCATCTCCATGGCCGCCAAGTTCCGCCGCTACGGCGCGCCGATGAACGACCTGATCCAGGAGGCCGGACTGGGGCTGATGAAGGCCGCCGACAAGTTCGACCCCGACCGCGGCGTGCGGTTCTCGACCTACGCGGTTTGGTGGATCAAGGCGTCGATCCAGGATTTCGTGATGCGCAACTGGTCGATGGTGCGCACCGGTTCGACCTCTTCCCAGAAATCCCTGTTCTTCAACATGCGGCGCGTGCAGGCGCGGCTGGAGCGCGAGGCGATGGCCGAGGGCGAGGTTCTCGACCGTCACCAGCTTCGCCAGCTGATCGCGATGGAGGTCGGCGTGCCGCTCCGCGACGTGGAGATGATGGAGGGCCGGCTGTCCGGTTCCGACTTCTCGCTCAACGCGACCCAGAGCACCGAGGAAGACGGCCGCGAGTGGATCGACGCGCTGGAGGACGAGGGCGTCCAGGCCGCGGAACTGGTCGAGGCGGAGCACGACAACGCTGCCCTGCGCCGCTGGCTCGCTTCCGCGATGGGCAACCTCAACGACCGCGAGCGGTTCATCGTCCGCGAGCGCAAGCTGACCGACGAGCCGCGGACCCTCGAAAGCCTCGGCACCGAGCTTGGGTTGTCGAAGGAGCGGGTGCGCCAGCTGGAGGCCGCGGCCTTCACCAAGATGCGCCGCACGCTCGAAGCCCGTTCGGGCGAGGTCCGCGCGCTCCTGGACGCTTGACGCGGCAACCGTGTTCCACGTTGACCGGCTCCGGCGGGCGACCCTAGGCTGATCCGGTCGAACGGGCGGAGGCAGGGAATGCGCAACCGGATACCGATGCGTTTCGCCGCGCTCGCGCTTTCGATGGCAGTCGCCGCACATGCGGAGACGCCGTTTTCGCCCCTTTCCGGGGCCGATATCGTGATCCTGGGCGAGGTTCACGACAATCCCGACCACCACGACCTGCAACTGATCGCGCTCGACGGTCTCGATCCCGCCGCGATCGTGTTCGAGATGCTGACGAAGGACGAGGCCATGCTCGTCGCCGGCCCGCTCGCGCGCGACGTGGCGGCGTTGGAACAGGCGCTCGATTGGGGTTCCTCGGGCTGGCCCGATTTCGACTACTACGCCCCGCTAATGGCCTATGGCGCCAGCATTCCAGTCTACGGCGCGGAGGTGCCGCGTGAAACCGCGCAGCGCGCCTTCGGTGAGGGCGCGGCCGCCGTCTTCGGCGACGGTGCCACCCGTTACGGTCTCGACACCCATCTGCCGTCCGACGAACAGGCCGCGCGCGAGGAGGAACAGTTCGCCGCCCATTGCGAGGCCGTCCCGCGTGAGATCCTGCCGGGTTTCGTGGAGGCGCAGCGGCTTCGCGACGCGGAACTCGCCCGCACCGCCCTCACCGCGCTGGAAGAGACCGGCGGCCCGGTGGTGGTGATCGCGGGCAACGGCCACGCACGGCGCGACCAGGGCATCCCCGCGCTCGTCGCCGTCGCCGCGCCGGAGGTCCGGGTGGCGAGCCTCGGCCTGCTGGAGGAGGACCCGCGCGGCCCCGCCCCCTACGACGTGGTGATGATCACCGCCCCGGCGGAACGGGAAGACCCCTGCGCCGCCTTCCGGTGACGCCGGCCCTCGCGCGTTGACCCCGCCCGACCGGCGGGCCTAACGTGCGCCACGACAGGGGCAGGAGCGGCAGAATGCTCGCGGGCAAGCGCATACTTCTCATCATCGGCGGCGGTATCGCGGCCTTCAAGTCGCAGGAACTGATCCGCGAACTCCGCCGCCGGGGCGCATCGGTCGTGCCGGTCCTGACCCGCGCCAGCGAGGAATTCGTCACCCCGCTCTCTGTGTCCGCGCTCGCCGCCGAGAAGGTCTACCGCGACCTCTTCGACCTGTCCGACGAACACGAGATGGGCCATATCGAGCTGAGCCGGGCCGCCGACCTCGTGGTGGTCGCGCCCGCGACCGCCGACCTGATGGCGAAGATGGCGAACGGTCTCGCGAACGATCTCGCCTCCACCGTCCTGATGGCGACCGACAAGCGCGTCCTGATCGCCCCGGCGATGAACGTGCGGATGTGGCAGCACCCGGCGACGCAGCGGAACCTGGCCGCGCTGACCGGTGACGGGGTGCTTTCCGTCGGCCCCGTCGACGGCGACATGGCCTGCGGCGAATACGGGCCGGGCCGCATGTCGGAGGTGCCCCAGATCGTGGCCGCGATCGACGCCGCGCTGTCGGACGGGCCGCTGAAGGGCCGGCACGTCGTGGTGACCTCGGGCCCGACCCATGAACCGATCGACCCGGTGCGCTACATCGCGAACCGGTCCTCGGGCGCGCAGGGCACGGCGCTCGCCGCCGCGCTGCGCGATCTCGGCGCGCGGGTCAGCTTCGTCACCGGTCCGGCACGCGTGCCGCCCCCCGCGGGGGTGGAGGTGATCCGGGTCGAGACCGCGCGCGAGATGGCAGACGCGGTCGCCGCCGCGCTTCCCGCCGATGCCGCCGTCTTCGCCGCCGCCGTTGCCGACTGGCACGTGGTGAACGCCGGCGCGCAGAAGATGAAGAAGACCGCGGGCGGGATGCCGGCCCTCGACTTCGCGGAGAACCCCGACATCCTCGCCACCGTCGCCGGGATGTCCTCCGGGCGCCCCGGGCTCGTCGTCGGGTTCGCCGCCGAGACCGAATCGGTGGTCGACCACGCGACGGCGAAACGGGCGCGAAAGGGCTGCGACTGGATCGTCGCGAACGATGTCTCCGCCGGGACCGGCATCATGGGCGGGTCTGAGAACAAGGTTCACCTCGTCACCGCCGAGGGCGTGGAGGACTGGCCGCGGATGTCGAAAACCGAGACGGCGGAACGGCTTGCGGCCCGCATCGCCGAGGCCGTCGCCCCACGATAGGCGCGCGCCGCGGGTGTCTCGCCCCGCCGGCGTTAAGCGAATCTTCGGAGTTTGGATGGAATGCAGACCGACATGAACGTCACCGTCGAGATCACGCGCGAGGACTGGGCCGACACCCATGTGCCGCTGCCCGCCTACGCCACCACCGGCTCGGTCGGGGCCGATCTTCGCGCCAACCTCTCGCAGGAGGATCGCGAAGACGGGCTGATGCTCGGTGTCGGGGAACGGATGGTGGTTCCGACCGGGCTGCGCGTCGCCATCCCCGAAGGGTTCGAGATGCAGATCCGCCCACGCTCCGGGCTAGCCATCACTCACGGCGTCACGATCCTGAACGCGCCCGGCACCATCGACTGCGACTACCGCGGGCCGCTGGGCGTCATCCTCTGCAACATGGGGGCGGAACCCTACCACATCGGTCACGGCACCCGGATCGCCCAGGCGGTGGTGGCGCCGGTCGCGCGTGCGGCCTATGTTCCGGTGGCCGCCCTGTCCCAGACCGTGCGCGGCGCACAAGGATTCGGATCGACCGGAACCCGCTGATGGGCCTTCTCCTCCTGCTGGTCGTGGCAGGGATCATCGCGCTTGGCCCCGCCTTCCGCGTGCCGTGGACGGCGCGGCTCTACATGCTCGGGCTGCTCTACGTGGCCGTGCTCTCGCTTCACCTGCTGCTGCCCGACGGCCACCCGATGCGCGAGGGTCTCGGCGGCTCCGCCGCGCCCTGGCTGATCCTCGGGGTGCTCGGGGCGCTGGCGCTCGCCTACCGCGCGATCCTTCAGGTGGTGCGCCGCAAGGCCACCGCCACGCAGGAGGCCCGCGCGCCCGCCGCGTCGCCGAAGGCGGCCTTCACCGATGACGAACTGGAAAGGTACGCCCGCCACATCACCCTGCCCGAGGTCGGCGGTGCCGGTCAGCGAAAGCTGAAGGCGGCGAAGGTTCTCGTGGTCGGCGCGGGCGGTCTGGGCGCGCCCGCGCTTCTGTACCTCGCCGCTGCGGGCGTCGGCCGGATCGGCGTGATCGACCCCGACGCAGTGGAACTGTCGAACCTGCAACGCCAGGTGATCCATTCGGACGACCGCCAGGGAATGCCGAAGGTCTTTTCCGCCCAGGCCGCCATCGCGGCGCTGAACCCCTTCGTCGAGGTCCGCCCCTACCACCGCGCCCTGACCGCCGAAATCGCGCCGGAACTGTTCGCGGAGTACGACCTGATCCTTGACGGTACCGACCGCTACGACACCCGCGCGATGGTCAACCGCGCTGCGGTCGACGCGGGCAAGCCCCTGATCGCGGGTGCGATTTCCGCGTGGGAAGGTCAACTGACGCTCTACGATCCCGCGCGCGGCGCGCCTTGCCTCGCCTGCGTCTTTCCCGACCCGCCGCCGCCCGACCGGGCCGCGACCTGCGCCGAGACCGGCGTGATCGGGGCCTTGCCGGGTGTCGTCGGGTCGATGATGGCGCTGGAGGCGGTGAAGGAACTCACCGGCGCGGGCGAGGGGTTGCGGGGCCGGATGCTGATCCACGACGCGCTTCATGCCGAAACCCGGTCGCTCCGCATCGCCCGCGACCCGGCCTGCCCGGTCTGCGGGGGCACCTGATCCGACGCCCGCGCCCGGCCGCGATCCCGGTGGGGATCGCCGCGCCGCCGGGGCAAAGCATTGCCCTTGCCCCGCGCGACAGGCCCGCCATACTCGGCGCGACCAACAGGGAGTCCGCTGCCATGCACCGCCTCATCCTCGGCCTTGCCGCCGTCCTGACCGCCACCGCCGCCCATGCCGAGGCGCACCTGCCGGACCTCGGGGGCCGCGAGATCGTTATCGCCACCGAGAACGCCTATCCGCCGCTGCAATTCGTCGATCCCGACAGCGGCGAGCCGATCGGTTGGGAATACGACGCGATGGCCGAGATTGCCGGGCGTCTGAACTTTACCCCGGTCTACGAGACGATCTCGTGGGAAGCGATGATCCCCGCGGTGTCGGAGGCCCAGTTCGACATGGGCATGACCGGGATCACCATCCGCGAGGACCGCGCCGAAGCCGTCGATTTCTCCGACAGCTACATGACCAGCCAGATGATGATGCTGGTCCGCGCCGACGAGGACCGCTTCGCCGATGCCGAAAGCTTCGCAGCCGGCGAGGATTTCCTGTTCGGCACCCAGGCCGGGACCACGCCGTTCTACGTCGGGGTCTACGACGTGCTCGACGGCGACGAGGCCAACCCGCGGATCGTGTTCTTCGAGACCTTCGGCGCCGCCGTGCAGGGCCTCCTGGCCGAGGACGTCGACATGGTGCTGACGGATTCGACCGGCGGCGAGGGCTATGTCCGCGCCAACCCCGACGCGCTGAAGATCGTGGGCGAGCCGCTCGGCACCGAGGACTTCGGCTTCATCTTCCCGCAGGGATCGGACCTCGTCGGCCCGTTCAACGCCGCGATCGCCGACATGCGCGAGGACGGCACGCTCGACGCGCTGAACCAGCGCTGGTTCGTGGAGTACGAGTTCGGCGGTTGAGCAGGGATCGCGCGGGCCATTGCCGCGCGCCTGACACGAGGATGGCGGTGCGCGCCGTGCCGCGCGGCGACCGGGCGGGGTCGGCGCGGTGATCGGCCCGTCCCCGCCCGGGCGGGACTTTCCCTGGTGGCTCGTGGCGGTCTCGCTGCTTGGCGCCGCCGCCTATGCCGCGATCCTCGCCGACCCGGGCTACCGGCAGGTTCTCGACACGCTGAGCCGCGGGATCGGGATCACGGTCTTCGTGACCGTCGTGTCCTTCGCCACGGCGGCGCTGATCGGGCTCGGCCTCGCGCTCGCGTCGCTCTCGCCGCGGGCCTGGGCGCGCCAGGCCGCCCGGGGCTACATCGAGATCATCCGCGGCATCCCGATCCTGGTCCTGCTGCTCTACGTCGCCTTCGTGATCGGCCCGGCGCTGGTCGCGGGCTGGAACTGGCTGACCGGGCAGGTCGGGCTGGAGCCGATCCGTACCCGCGACTTTCCCCTGCTCTGGCGCGCGATCATGGCGCTGTCGATCGCCTATTCCGCCTTCATCGCCGAGGTGTTCCGCGCCGGTCTGCAATCGGTCGATACCGGGCAGATCGAGGCGGCCGAGGCGCTCGGCCTGAACCGCTGGAACCGGTTCCGGCACATCGTCTTTCCGCAGGCCTTCCGGATGATCCTGCCGCCGCTCGGCAACGACTTCGTCGCGATGGTGAAGGATTCGAGCCTCGTGTCGGTGGTGGGGGTTCTGGACATCACGCAACTGGGCAAGGTCACAGCGGCGGGCAATTTCCGGTATTTCGAGACCTACAACGTGGTCGCGCTG
Source organism: Rhodobacterales bacterium HKCCE2091 (assembly GCA_015689685.1). Classification (GTDB taxonomy): domain Bacteria; phylum Pseudomonadota; class Alphaproteobacteria; order Rhodobacterales; family Rhodobacteraceae; genus HKCCE3408. The sequence continues at coordinate 55,660 of WVSL01000006.1, forward strand.
GTCTACCTGACGATGACGATCACGCTGTCCCTGCTTTTGCGGCGGCTGGAACTCCGGTTGCGGGCGGGGCGGCGATGAGGGCATCGAGCCCTCCTCGCCGCCTTTGCCTCCGGCGGGGATATTTCCGGAATGAAGAAGGGGCGGGGCGGTCGGGCCGCGGCGGATCCGCGCCGGGGGTGGCGCAAGGCCCCGGTCGGTGCCTAACTGTCGCGGTGACAGGAGGCCCGACATGACCAACCCGCTGCTCGACGACTGGACCACCCCGTTCGAGATCCCGCCCTTCGACCGCATCGGGGACGCGGATTTCGCCCCGGCGATGGAGGCGGCGCTGGCCGAGGGGCGCGCGGCGGTGGCCGCGATCGCCGACAATCCCGAGCCCCCGACCTTCGCCAACACGATCGAGGCGCTCGAGATGGCGGACCGGCAGCTCGACCGGGTCGCCGGGGTGTTCTTCAACCTCGCCGGGTCCGACGCGACGCCCGAACGGCAGGCCCTGCAGCGCCGGTTCGCGCCGGAGCTGTCGGCCTATGCCTCCGAGGTGGTGTCGAACGCCGCGCTCTGGGACCGGATCGAGACCTTGTGGGAAGGGCGCGAGGCGCTTGGCCTTACCGACGAGGAAATGCGGCTCCTGACCCTGACGCGGCGCAATTTCCAGCGCGCCGGGGCCGGGTTGCCGGAGGCCGGGAAGGCGCGGCTGACGGAGGTCAAGTCGCGGCTCGCCGTGCTCGGGACGGAGTTCACCCAGAACCTGCTCGCCGACGAATCTGGCTGGTCGATGCCGCTGGCCGAGGACGATCTGGAGGGGCTGCCCGGTTTCGTCGTGGCCGCGGCGCGGGCGGCGGGCCGGGACGCGGGGGCCGAGGGGCCCGTCCTGACGCTGAACCGCTCGCTGATCGTGCCGTTCCTGCAGTTCTCGCCCCGGCGCGACCTGCGCGAGACCGCCTGGCGGGCCTGGACCAGCAGGGGCGCCAATGGCGGCGAGACCGACAACCGGGCGATCGCGGCCGAGATCCTCGCGCTGCGCGAGGAGCGGGCGAAGCTGCTCGGCTACGACAGTTTCGCGGCCTACAAGCTGGAACCGGAGATGGCGGGGACGCCGGACGCGGTGCGGGATCTCCTGATGCAGGTCTGGGCGCCGGCGAAGGCGCAGGCCGACGCCGACGCCGCGGTGCTCGAGGCGATGCTGCGGGACGACGGGATCAACGGCCCGCTGGAGGCCTGGGACTGGCGCTACTACGCCGAGAAACGGCGGCGGGCGGAACATGACCTGGACGAATCCGAGCTGAAGCCGTTCTTCCGGCTGGAGGCGATGATCGAGGCTTCGTTCGACTGCGCGCACCGCTTATTCGGGCTGGAATTCCGGCCGCTCGACGTGCCGCTCTACCACCCCGACGCCCGCGCCTGGGAGGTCACGCGCGAGGGCCGGCACATGGCGGTTTTCATCGGCGACTACTTCGCGCGGTCGTCGAAGCGGTCGGGCGCCTGGTGTTCCGCCTTCCGCAGCCAGCGCAAGCTCGGCGGCGAGGTGCGGCCGGTGGTCGTCAACGTCTGCAACTTCGCCAAGGGCGATCCGGCGCTCCTGTCCTACGACGACGCGCGCACGCTGTTCCACGAATTCGGCCACGCGCTGCACCAGATGCTGTCGGACGTGACCTACGGCTCGATGTCCGGAACCTCTGTCGCGCGGGATTTCGTGGAACTGCCGAGCCAGCTTTATGAACACTGGCTGGAAGTGCCCGAGGTGCTGGAAAAGCACGCCCGCCACGCCGAAACTGGCGCGGCGATGCCGAAGCCGCTGCTGGACCGGCTGCTGGCGGCGCGGGATTTCGACATGGGGTTCCAGACGGTGGAATACGTCGCCTCCGCCCTCGTGGACCTCGATTTCCACGACGGACCGGCCCCGGCCGACCCGATGCAGGCGCAGGCCGAGACGCTGGCAAGGATCGGGATGCCGTCGGCCATCGTCATGCGCCATGCGACGCCGCATTTCGCCCATGTCTTCGCGGGCGACGGCTATTCGTCGGGCTACTACAGCTACATGTGGTCGGAGGTCATGGACGCGGACGCCTTCGCGGCCTTCGAGGAAGCGGGCGGGGCCTTCGACCCGGCCACGGCCGCGAAGCTGGAGGCGCACATCCTGTCGGCGGGCGGCTCGCAGGAGGCCGACGCGCTCTACCGCGCGTTCCGGGGCCGGATGCCGGGGGTGGAGGCGCTGCTGAAGGGTCGTGGGCTCGACAAGGTCGCCTGAGGCCGGGGCCTACTCGATCACCTCGCCGGGGTCGGTGCCCCAGAGCGCATTCTGCGGCACCCATCCGCGGTAGCCGCCGGTCGAGATCAGGCACCAGCCTTCGCGGCATTCCTGCAGCCGCCCGATCACCCCGCGCTCGGCCTGGGCGCGGACGGGTGCGCCGGTATCGGGGCGCTGGCGCAGTTCGACCATGTCGGTCTCGACGATGGCGGTGCGTTCGCCCGACAGGAGCGCGTAGTGCATCCAGCCGCCCTGACCGTCGCGGTCGACGACCCGGCGCCAGTGGCCGTATTCCGCCACCACGACCAGCGGCATCCCGCGGCGCGTGAACACCCAGTCGATCCGGTGGGACCGCGACGGGCCGCGCCGCACGTTGCCCTCTGCCGCATCCATCGAGACGTAGCGGGGCAGAGGAAACCCGGTTTCGGGGCCGACGCGCGGGGCGGAGCGTTCCTCGGACGAGGCGGCCACCAGTTCGACCGGGGCTTCCTCCGCCGCGCGGGCCGGCGGCTCGGGCCTCGGGGCCGGGGCCTCGTCGGCCGCCGCGCCCACGGCCAGCAATGCCGCGAGAAGGAGGGAGAGGACGCCTGCTTGCATCCGTTTCATCTGGTCACCGCTCGGCTCGTCCTGCGCCGGTCTGTCGCCCGCGCTTTTCGGCTGGCGCGCTTGCGCGCCTGCCCGCGACCTGAAAATGTCACGGGAAAGGTGCGAATGCCAGCGGAGGGTTCGGGGCAGATGCCAGGACGGGGCTTGAGTGTTGTCGTCACGCGACGGTTGCCGGAGGCGGTCGAGACGCGGATGAAGGAGTTGTTCACGGTCGAGCTGAACTCCGACGACCGCAAGATGAGCCGAGAGGAGCTGGTGGCGGCGATGACCCGCGCCGACGTGCTGGTGCCCTGCGTCACCGACCAGATCGACGCGACGATGCTGGCCCGCGCCGGCGACCGGCTGAAGCTGATCGCGAACTACGGCGCGGGGGTGGACCATCTCGATGTCTCGACGGCGCGCCAGCGGGGCATCCTCGTGTCCAACACGCCCGGCGTGGTGACCGAGGACACCGCCGACATGACGCTCGCGCTGATCCTCGCCTGCACCCGGCGCATTCCCGAGGGCCTGGCGGTGATGCAGGCCGGGAAGTGGGACGGGTGGGCGCCGACCGCCTACATGGGCCGGCGCATCGGCGGCACCCGGCTCGGCATCCTCGGGATGGGTCGGATCGGGCAGGCCGTCGCGCGTCGGGCGAAGGCGTTCGGGATGCAGGTCCACTACCACAACCGCCGCCGCGTCCACGACGAGATCGAGGCGGAACTGGAAGCGACCTACTGGGACAGCCTCGACCAGATGATCGCGCGGATGGACGTGATCTCGATCAACTGCCCGCACACGCCCTCGACCTTCCACCTGATGAACGCGCGGCGGCTGAAGCTAATGAAACCGACCGCGGTCATCGTGAACACGTCCCGCGGAGAGGTGATCGACGAGAACGCGCTGACGCGGATGCTGCGCGCGGGCGAGATCGCGGGCGCGGGGCTCGACGTGTTCGAACGCGGATCGGAGGTCAACCCGCGGCTGCGGGAGCTGAAGAACGTCGTGCTGCTGCCGCACATGGGCTCCGCCACCGAGGAAGGCCGCATCGAGATGGGCGAGAAGGTCATCATCAACATCAAGACCTTCGACGACGGCCACCGGCCACCGGACCTGGTGGTGCCGGGGATGCTGTGAAACGGCCGTCGCCCGGAACCCTGACCGGAAGGGTCTGGGATCTCGTGGACGAACTTACCGAGTTCGCCGGGCAAATGGCACGACGAAAGGACGTAGTCGCGGCCGCGGTGGAGGAAGGCCTGAACCCCAAGACCGCGAACACCCAGTACGGCCACTGGAAGCGGGCGAACTACCCGGTGGTGAAGGCAGTCGCTACGTCACCGCCCGAGGAAGACGAACCGGACCGGCACTGGGCGCGGCTTCTCAAGAACGGCTTCACATACGGCGCGGACTGGGTGCTGGAAAACGGCAATCCGACCTTGGACCGTCCCGCGCCTGCGGAACCCGGCGTCTACGTCTTCGTGCTCGAGGATTCCGCGGTATATGTCGGCGTCACCCGCCGCCCGCTTGCGGCACGCATGGCCGACTACCGTCGCGGACCGGTCGGGCAGCGTACCAGTTCCCGGATCAAGGCGCTCATCGCTTCGCACCTCGCGGACGGTCATTCGATCCGCGTTCTCTTTGCCGTGCCGGGGCAGTCCGAATGGAACGGGCTGCCCGTCGAGATCGCGGCCGGTCTCGAAGCCGGGCTGATTTCGGACCTGCTTCCGGCATGGAACATCAAGGGGACGTTTTTGTGACTGTTCTTCGGGGGGCCGCGTGCGGCTTCTCGACGAGGCGGCACGGTAAACGAACCGTTTCCAAATGAGTGCGCGACCGCCCAATTTTAGTCGAATAGGATGGCGATATTGGGTGGTGTGAAGTGTAACCAGTGAGGAAGCAGCAATGCTCGACTTTTCCCACGCATTCGTCGATGCCGCCGATTTCGACGCAGCCGTTCTTCCCGGCGCCGACAAATCCCTCGATCAGTACCGCGCCTTCCGTGCCCGCCGCGTGGCGGCATGGGACCTGCCGCAGGTCGATCGCGCTGCCGACAACCTCTTCGCCGACCTGGGCACGCGCTACGAGACCAAGCTCGACGCCGCGCCCGAGAACCTCTTCGCCTGACAACGCGCGACCCGCGCCCGGTCAGGGCGCGGGCTGACCCCTGAGCGCGCCGTGCACGAAGCCGAGCTTCGCCCGCACGGCATCGCTGAGAACGAAGGGGTAAAGGTCCGGAAGGTCCACCGCCCGGTTGACGTGATTGATGGCGATGGCGACGTCCACCGCCTGCTGGATCACGGGCTCCGGATCCGTTTCCGCATAGGCATCGTACCCCTGTAACGGCAGGTCGGGCAGTCCGATCCCCGCCGCCGCCGCGCTGTCGAGCAGGTCGACGAGGTGCAGGATGTGCGCCGTCGTCTCGGCCCAGTCCTCGTGCGGGTGGGCGGAGGCATAGCTGGTGATATGCGTGCCGCCGCCCGGTGCAGGATCGGCGTAGTGCCGTTCCAGCGCCGCCGCGTAATCCTCCCGCTCGTCGCCGAAGAGGTCGCGGAAGGCGGCGAGGAAGTTTTCGTTCTCGGACAGCCGAAGATGCAGGAAATGCGCGATCTCGTGGCGCATGTGGCCGATCATGGTGCGGTAGAGCTCACCCAGGTCGGCGCGGCGTTCGGCGCGCACGGCGTCCTCTGCCTCGGTCACGTTGATCGTCACGACCCCGTCGGCATGGCCCATCACCACGTTGTCCTCGCCGCCGGCGACGACCTCCGACAGCATCCGAAACACCGGCCGCGCGCCCGGGTCCGACGCCGTGAACCAGCCCCAACGGCCGAGCCCCGCGAGGCACCAGCGTTTCGCGGCCTCGGTGCGCGACCAGAGCTCCAGGTTGTCGCCGGTCTCGATGTCCGGCACGGTCTCGGTCATCGCGCAGGAGCGGCACAGCCCGTCGGTTTCGGCCAGCCAGTTGCAGCCGATGCTGGAGCGGTTGCCGCAATCGTCGCCTTCGGCGACCATCGTCTGCGCTTCGGGGTCGAAATGCACCGCCTGCCCGCAGGAACAGGCGAGGTTCTCGAAGAAGACGGGCCCGGCACAGGCCGGGCAGCGAAAGATCTGCATGTGGGTCCTTCCCTCGTGGCTCTGGCTGAACCCGGCGCGGGCCGCCGGGTTCCACGGCTCACGACCAGGGGCCTGCGCGCCGTGCCGATGCCGGTGCCGCCGCGCGCGGTGCGCCCGACCGGGCGGCCATCTCGCGCAGGCGCGCGACGCGGTTCTCGGTCGCCGGGTGGGTCGCGAACAGCCGGTCGCGGGCCAGCGCGTGAAGCGGGTTGATGATGAACATGTGCGCGGTCGCCGGGTGCCGCTCGGCGCTGTCGTTGTCGATCCGCGCGGCGAAGCCCGCGATCTTCTGGAGCGCGGCGGCGAGCCACAGCGGCTGGCCGCAGATCTCGGCACCGATCCGGTCGGCCTCGTACTCGCGCGACCGGCTGATCGCCATCTGCACCAGCCCCGCGGCCAGGGGTGCGAGGAACACGGTCGCGATCACGCCGATGAAGCCGAGCGGGTTGTCGCGCCCGTTGCCTCCGCGGAAGAAGAAGGCGAAGTTGGCGAGCATCCCGATCGCGCCCGCCAGTGTCGCCGTGACCGTCATCAGGAGCGTGTCGCGATGCTTGATGTGCGCCAGTTCGTGCGCCATCACGCCGGCGAGTTCCTCGCGTGTCAGCCGTTGCATGAGCCCGGTGGTCGCGGCGACGGCGGCGTGATCCGGCGACCGGCCGGTGGCGAAGGCGTTCGGCTGGTCGGTCTGGATGACGTAGACCTTCGGCCGCGGCAGCCCGGCGCGGTCGGCGAGCTGGTGGACGAGCGGCACGAGGTCCGGCGCGGCGCGCGCATCGACTTCCACCGCGTTGTGCATCCGCAGGACGAGTGTGTCGGAGGACCACCACGAGAACACGTTCATCCCCGCCGCGATCACCAGCGCGATGACCATGCCCGTGGTTCCGCCGATCAGGTAACCGGCCAGCCCGAACAGCGCCGTCAGAAGCGCCAGCAGCATCGCCGTCTTGACGTATCCCATGTCGTCGCTCTCCGTTTCCGCACTCGCCGGAAGGATATGGGTTCGCGCGTGACGAAGGGAAGACCCGCGGCGTCCGGGCCCCATGTCGCTTTTGCACGCCGCCCGGTCGAATTGCTCACGCCCGCTCGGGTCCGCTCTGGCTAGAGAGGGTGGCGTTGGCAACGGAGGCGGCGGCGATGAAATCCCATGTGAAAGCCCTGGTCGTGGGCGGCGGCGCGGTCGGCACCTCGATCGCCTATCACCTCGCACGGGCCGGCTGGTCCGATGTCGTGCTGATGGAGCGGGACGAGCTGACCTCGGGCTCCACCTGGCACGCCGCGGGTCTGCTGCCGCTGTTCAACATGGGCTACGCCACCAGCCACATCCACGACTACTCGGTGAAGTTCTACAAGACGCTGGAAGAGGAAACCGGCCTCAACCCCGGCTTCTCGGTCGTGGGCAACCTGCGCATGGCGCAGACCCAAGCGCGGATGGACGAATACCAGCTCTATGCGTCCACCGCCGAGACCGTGGGCATCCCCTACGAGTTCCTGACCCCCGCCGAGATCAAGGACCGCTGGCCGCTGGTCCGCACCGAGGACCTGATCGGCGCGCTGTTCCACCCGACGGACGGCTACATCAACCCCGCCGACGTGACCCAGGCGATGGCGAAGGGCGCGCGGCAGCGCGGGGTGGAGATCGAGCGCCGCTGGCAGGTCGACGGCTACGAATGGACCGGCGAGGCGTGGCGCGTGACCTGCACCAAGATGGTGGAGCGCGGCGGCAACCTCGTGCCCTCCGACGAGCAGCAGGTGGTCACCGCCGAGCATGTCGTGACCGCCACCGGCAACCATGCGCAGCGCACCGCGCGGCTTCTCGGCATCAAGATCCCCGCGATCCCGGTTGAGCACCAGTACATCGTGACCGAGCCCGACCCGGCGCTGGTGGAATACCGCAAGACCCACGGCGAACACCCGGTCCTGCGCGATGCCGACGCCAAGTGGTACGTCCGCGAGGAACGCGGCGGCTGGATCCTCGGCCCCTACGAGGAAGGCGCCCCCGCGCGGTTCCTCTACGACGTGCCGCAGAGCTTCCGCGCCGACCTGTTCCCGCTCCACCTCGACCGGATCGAGGAGGAGTACATGTCGATGATCCACCGGATCCCGTCCTCCGAGGAAGTCGGGCTGAAGGACGATTACAACGGTCCGATCTGCTACACCCCCGATGGCAACCCGCTGGTCGGCCCGGCGCCGGGCCTGCGGAACATGTGGCTGGCCGAGGGCTTCAGCTTCGGCATCACCGCCGCCGGCGGCACCGGCTACTACCTCGCCCAGATGATGGTCGAGGGCGAGGCCGAGATCGACATGGCAAGCCTCGACCCCAAGCGCTACGGCCCCTGGGTCACGACCGAGTACGCGGCGCGCAAGAACGAGGAATGCTATTCCCACGTCTACGTCCTGCACCACCCCGACGAGGAGCGCGGCGCGGCGCGCCCGCTGCGGACCGCGCCGGCCTATGACCGGCAGAAGGCGCTCGGCGCGCAGTTCGGGCAGGTGAACGGTTGGGAACGGCCGAACTACTACGGCCCGCACGATGCGCCCGAGGATTTCGACTACGACGCCCGCAGCTTCCGCCGCGGCGGCTGGTGGGAGTACGCGGTGAAGGAGGCGAAAGCCGTGCGCGAGGAGGTCGGCCTGATCGACGCGACCGCCTTCGCGAAGCACACCGTTTCCGGCCCCGGCGCCACCGCCTTCCTCGACTGGTTCACCTGCAACAAGCTGCCGCGGATCGGGCGCATCAACCTGACCTACGCGCTGACCGGGGCCGGCACGACGCGGACCGAGTACACGATCGTCCGGCGCGCTGAGAACGACTACTACCTCGTCTCCGCCGGGGCCTGGGCGGCCTACGACGCCGACTACCTGCGAAAGTCGGCGGAGGATTTCATGTCGGCGGGCGGGGATTACGTCTCGATCCACGACGTGACGACGCAATGGGGCGTGTTCGCGCTGGCCGGGCCCAATTCCCGCGACGTGCTGAACGCGATGATCTACGACACCGAGCCGGAAACCGCGCTGTCGAACAAGCGCTTCCCCTGGTTGTCGGCGAAGGAGATCGAGCTTGGCATGGTGCCGACGCTGGCGATCCGCGTGGCCTACACGGGCGAACTCGGCTGGGAACTCCACCACCCGATCGAGATGCAGAACCACCTGTGGGACCGGCTGATGGAGGCCGGCGCGGCGCACGGGATCACGCCCGTCGGCGCGCGGGCGCAGAACTGGCTGCGGCAGGAGAAATCCTACCGCGCCTTCGGGACCGAGCTCGGCCGCGACGCGACCCCGCTGGAGGCCGACCTGCCGCGCTTCGTCGACCTGTCGAAGGACTTCCGCGGCAAGGCGGAGCTGGAAGCCAAGGGCATCCGGTCGAAATGCGTGACGCTGCTGATCGACGGGCCGAAGGACGCCGACCCCTGGGGCCGCGAGGCGCTCTACGACGGCGACACCAAGGTCGGGCGCCTGACCTCCGGCGGCTATTCCGTCGTGTTCGGCAAGTCCATCGGCATGGGCTACGTCTCCCCCGACCTCGCCACGCCGGGGCAGAAGCTGAAGGTCCGGATGCAGGGCAAGCTCTGGGACGCGGAAATCGTCCAGGACAGCCCCTACGACCCGGAAAACGCCGCGATTCGGAAGGACGGCTGAACGGCCGGCCCTACTGGAGCAACGACATCGCCCGGTCGAGCACGTTGGACATCGTCATGAACAGCCCCGGGTCGAGCCCGCGGCCGTAGTCGCACAGGCTCCAGCCGAAGCCGTAGACGAGGAACAGCGGCCCGACCGGAACCGGGCGCGGCTCGATCAGGTCGAGCCGCAGCGCGGCCAGCGCGATCATCGTCAGGGCGAACACGTCCATCGCGATCCAGCGGCCCCAGTCGCTCGCGACCACGAAAAGCGGCGTGAAGGCGAGAACGCTGAGCGCGATGGCGGCGTAGACGGCGACCTGCGTGCGCTGGCTCGCGTCGTCCCGGAGGCGGAACAGGAAGAACGGCAGGATGGCGAGCCCATAGCCGAGCACGTACTGCCGCCAGACCCCGGTTTCGATCTGGTGCGCCCAGGCGAAGGCCATCCCGTCTGCCGCGCTCGCCTCAAGCCACGGGATCGGGCCGGTGGCTTCGAGGTCGGCATGGGTGCGGCACACGTCCGGCAACGCCCCGCGTTCGAGCACCGAGGCGCAGATCGCGGCGGAATCGCCGTGGCCCGGGTAGATCGCGCTGAGCAGGAGCGCCGCCGCGCCCACGACCGTGACCGCCGCCGCGAAATTCAGCGCCCCGCGCCGCGACAGCACCCCGGATTGCGCGAAGAGCCACGCGAACACGAGCAGGAACGGGACGTAGAACGCCATCCCCTCGTGGGAGAAGCAGGCGAAGACGTAGCCTCCGAACGCGAGCCAGACCCATTCCCGCCGCCGCGAGAAGATCGCCGCTGCGCACATGGCCAGCACGAGAAAGCCAAGCGTTTCCTTCACCATCGCGAGCTTGGAATAGTAGAACGGCATCAGCAGCAGGACCGGCGACAGCATCATGATGAGCACCGGCCCCGAGGTGCGAACCTCGCTGAACATGTAAATGCAGAGCGCGGCCATCAGCGCGTAGGCGATCAGCATCAGGATGCCCGCGGTCCATGTCAGGCTGATCCCCGTCCAGTCGCTCAGGACCAGCGTGACGGTCCCGGCGAGGCCCCGCCGCGTGAACCCGCCCGCGTAGTTGATGAGCCAGTCCCCGAGGGTCCAGTAATCCCCTCCGTTGAGAAGTTTTATCCCGAACCTGATCGCTACGCTGGCGGTGATGAAGGACAGCAGGCAGATTACCAGGAATCGCGGGAAGCGACCGCTGGACCACGAGGTCCAGCCTCGTGCGACGGTCATATCGGACATCAAAACACCCATTCGCTCAAGACACGGGTGTTCACTCCGGGGCCTGAAATATGCTGGCCCGGTTCCCACACCCGCAACAAAGTTTCGTGATTATCCGATTCGTTTCAACGGTCTGGCGTTCACGTTTACTGTTTCAGCGTTTCGCCGCCTGCAAAACGGGCAGCGCGGTCGCCCTGAACCCCGTGGCGGGTCCGAATATCCCGGCGGGCGGGAAACGCATGGAAAACGGTGGCGCGACACCGTTTAATCGGGGCGCACCGGGACGGCCATGGATGGGCCGGTTCGGGCACCGGATGGGGGATGCGACATGAAGGACGTGAAGATCGAGGCCATCGTGACGCCGCGGACCCGCGCGGAGCTCGAAGCGGAGCTGCCGCGGATCGCCGCCGTGCCGAAGGACCGCGGGCGGCTCGACCTGATCGTCTCGCGCCCCTCCAACGGCCTGCGGGACACGCCCGACCGGGTCGCGGTCAGTGCCGCCGGGGGTATCGCCGGGGACCACTGGGCCAAGGGCTGCTGGATGGAGACCGAGGACGGGAAGCCGCACCCGGACGTGCAGGTCTGCATGATGTCGAGCCCCGTGATCCGCGCCATCGCCGGCGGGGTGGAGAACTGGGCCCCCGCGGGCGACAACCTGTTCCTCGACCTCGACCTGTCGCCGTCGAACATGCCGCCGGGCACGCGGTTCGCCATCGGCTCGGCGGAGTTCGAAGTGACGGCGGTGCCGCATAACGGCTGCGCGCAGTTCATCGCCCGCTACGGCCGCGACGCCTGCGTATTCGTGAACACAGGGCCGGGCCGGTCGAACCGGATGCGCGGGATCTACGCCAGGGTGACGAAGGACGGCGAGATCGCCGTGGGCGACGTGGCGGTCAAGCTCTGACGACGAGGCAGAGGTTGTTCGCCGGCATCTCCTCGACCGCGACCAGGGTCAGGCCCGCGCCGGTCAGCCTGTCCGTCACCCATTCGATGTCCTTGTAGCCCGTCGCCGGGTCCGCCGCGCGCAGGCTGGCATCGAAGGCGGCGTCGCCGTCGCTGGTGGCCTGGCCATCGCGCAGGAACGGGCCGTAGATCAGCGCCGTGCCACCGGGCGCGAGTGCCATTGCGGCCTCGTCCAGCAAGGTTTCCGCCGCGGGGCGGGACACGAGGTGCAGGAGGTTCACGACCAGGATCAGGTCCGTCGGTCCCTCCGCCGCCGCCCAACCCGGCGCGCAGGCGTCGATGTCCCTCGGCGGCAGGATGTTGGCGGCGCCCGAATGGGCGATCCACGCGGCGATGGACCGGCGGCGGACCGGGTCCGGGTCGCTCGGCTGCCAGGTCAGCCCCGGCGTCAGGTGCGCGAACAGCGCGACGTGCTGGCCGGTGCCGGAGGCCAGTTCCAGCGCGCGGCCGGAGGCCGGGGCATGGGCGAGCAGCACCTGCGCGATCGGCTCGGCATTCCGCGCCGCGGCCGGGGCCGTTATGCGGCCATCGGGCAGCGCGTCGGTCCTCATGCCCTGAGACGCGCGGGATCGAGCGCGGCGACGACGTCAGGCGCAAGCTCCGGTGCGGTCCCGCCGATGAGGTCCGCGGCCAGCCGGCTCGCCGCGGGCGAGGACTGGATCCCGTAGCCGCCCTGTCCGGCGAGCCAGAAGAACCCGGGGTTGTCGGGATCGAACCCGATCACGAGCTGCCGGTCGGGCGCGAAGCTGCGCAGGCCCGCCCAGGACGCGAGTAGCCGCGTCACCGGTTCCGTCACGTGGGCCTCGTAGCGGGCGAGCCCCTCGGCCAGCACCATGTCGTCGGCCCAGGCGTCGTGCGGCTCCATCGGGTCTTCCTCGGCGGGCGAAACGAGAAGCGCGCCGGCATCGGGCTTGGCGTACCAGCTTTCACCCGGCCCGAGCACCATCGGCCAGGCCGAGACTTCGAAGCCGCCGGGGGCGGGGATCCGCGCCATCGACCGGCGATGCGGCACGATGCCGAGCGGGGCGACCCCGGCCATCAGCGCGACGGTGTCCGCCCAGGCGCCCGCGGCGTTCACGACGACCGGCGCCTCGAAGCCTTCGCCCGCCGCGGTGACGCGCCAGCCGGTGCCGGTGCGGGCGATCGAGTCCACCCGAGCCGACAGGCGGATCGCGCCGTTCGACCGCGCCGCCCGCGCGTAGGATTGCAGCAGGCGGTCGGTATCGATGTCCCAGGCATCGGCGTGGTAGGCGGCCCGGGTCACCATCGCGCTGTCGAGGATCGGCACCTTCGCGATGGCGTCCTCGACCGCGATCTCGCGCATCGCGAGCGTCGCCATGTCGGCCTCGAACAGGGCGTCGTCATGCGCCCCGACCAGCAGGAACCCGCGCCGGCTCAGCACCCCGCCATCGACAGTTTCGTGGTACTCGCTGCTGGCGCGGTTCAGCTCCACCGTGGTCGGCAGGCCGTAGTTTTCCTCGAATAGCGCCGCCGACCGGCCCGACGCGTGGTAGCCGAGCGCGGCCTCGCCCTCGAGCAACAGCACCCGCCCGATGGCGGCCAACCGGGCCGCGGCGGAGACGCCGGCGATACCGCCGCCGATGATGATGAAATCGTGGTCCATGATCGCGCGCGGGATGGCATGGGGCCGGTCCGGGCGCAACCCGTCAGACGTGGTGATCGCCGGTATCGGAGGAATCGTCGGCGGTCAGCCGCAGGTCTTCCAGGTGCTCCATCTCGCGCTCCGTCGCGCCGGCCGCGCGGGCCCTGTCGACGGCATCGCCAGAAATCCGCGCGGCGGCGGCGGCGAAGGCGCCGGGATGGCCGTGGGACAGGGCGGCGAGCGCGTCCTGAAGGCGGGTCTGGACCTCCATCAGCCCGGCGCCGTCGCGGGCGATCGGCGCGAAGGCTTCGGTCAGGGCGGCACCGGGGGCGATACCGGGCAGGTAGAGCCTCGGGTGCTCGATCTCCGCCTCCTCCCGGTCCCGCCAGCGCAGGAGCAGCCGCGTGGTCCGACCGATCACGCCGATGGCGCTGCCCGGGTCGTTCACCCCCGGCGACAGCGCGCGCGACGCGATCTCGGCCATCACCACGAAACCGAAGAGCGGGTCGTCGTCGAACACCCGGTCATGGCCGATGGTCCAGGCGGAACGGAGCCGCGCGCGGGCGTCCTCGTCCGGTGCCGCGCCCGCGACCCGCAGAAGCCCGCCGCCGTCATGGACGAAGTCGCCCGGCATCCGGGTGATGTAGAGGTCCGCGCCGAGGTCCTCGGCGCAGGAGGACAGGGCGGCGATATCGACGTGCTGGACGTAGCCCGTCCGGTCCGAGGTCACGCGGTGGGCCCCGGCGGGCGGCTCGTCCGGGGCCGGCCGGGCGCCGAACCGGGGCGACGAAAGCCTGCGCGACAGCGACGCCGCGGTCGCGGCCTCGACCCGGTCGAGCGCGTCCTCCATCCGGCCGAAGCGCATCAGGTGGCCGATCCAGCGGATCAGCGCGAAGATCACCAGAGCGATCACGAGGATCGCCGCGCCATAAAGCACGGTCTGTCCGCCGGGGCCGTAATAGGCCGCGTTCAGCGCGACGAGGCCGAGGAGGCTGAACAGGAACGCCCCGAGGAAGGTGGCCAGCGCGTTCTGCGTCGTGCGGTCCTCCTCCAGCAGCTTCGTCACCCGCGGTGTCGCGGTCTGCGCGGCAAGGCCGAAGGCATTGACCGCGATCGAGAGGGAGAAGGTGGTGACCGCCAGCATGGACGAGGCGAGGATCTTCAGGAGGTCCTCCACCGCGCGGTCGTCGAACCGTTCGGTCAGACCCTCGGGCAGGAGCGGCGCAAGCAGCGGGGCGAGGGCCGTCGCCGCCAGCGCCAGCACCGCGAAGGCCAGCACGCGGACCCAGACCTGGCGCAGGAACAGGCGTATCTTCCACAAGTAGGACGAGATCATCGGGCCGTCGCCTCGCGCGGGGGTCTTGCCCGAACAGGCTAATGCGGGTGGCGGTGTTGGCAACCCGCACGATGCGCCGACGAAAAGGGCCCGCGCGGTTGCGCGGGCCCCGGTTCGGTTCCGTCGCGGTGCCGGATCAGTTCGGGATGTCGCCCGTCAGCCCCTCGACGTAGAAGTCCATCCCGGCGAGCGTCCCGTCGTCGGCGACCTCGCCCTCGGCCAGCCAGGCGGAACCGTCCTGGCGGTTCAGCGGGCCGGTGAAGGGGTGGTATTCGCCCGAGGCGATGCTTTCCATCAGCTCGGTGGCCGAGGCGCGGACCTCCTCGGGGATCGCGTCGGTCATCTCGCCGATCTCGACCATGCCGGGGCCGATGCCTTCCCAGGTGTCGGTGGATTCCCAGGTGCCCTCCATCGCCTCGCCGACGCGGCGGACGTAGTAGGGCGCCCAGTTGTCGACGATCGAGGCCACGCGCGGGGTCGGCGCGAACTGGATCATGTCGGAGGCCTGTCCGAACGAGATGATGCCGGCTTCCTGCGCGGCGGTCTGCGGCGCGGTGGAGTCGGTGTGCTGCATGATGACGTCTGCGCCCTCCGCGATCAGCGCGCGGGCGGCGTCGGCCTCGGCCGCCGGGTCGAACCAGGTGTAGGCCCAGACCACGCGGAATTCGACGTCGGGGTTGACCTGGCGGGCGTGGATGAAGGCGGAGTTGATGCCGCGGATGACCTCGGGGATCGGGTAGGATCCGATGTAGCCGACGATGTTCGACTCGGTCATGTGACCGGCGATGTGCCCGATCACCGCGCGGCCCTCGTAGAAGCGCGCCGAGTAGGTCGAGACGTTGGGCGTCTCGCGCAGGTAGCCGGTGGCGTGTTCGAACAGCACGTCGGGGAACTGCGCGGCGACCGCGTTGGTCGCCTCCATGTAGCCGAACGAGGTGGTGAAGACCATGTCGGCGCCGTCGAGGATCATGTTCGTGATCGCGCGCTCGGCGTCGGCGCCCTCGGGCACGTTCTCCTGGTAGATGGTGCGGACCTGGTCGCCGTAGGCTTCCTCGACCGCGAGCCGGCCCTGGTCGTGTTCGTAGGACCAGCCGAGATCGCCGATCGGCCCGACGTAGATGAAGCCGACGGTGAACGGATCATCCTGCGCCTGGGCCGCGGCACCGGCGGCGATCAGGCCGGCGGCAAGCAGCGTTGTGAGTTTCTTCATGTAGGGTCCCCCTTGTCAGACCTGGTTTGTTCGGATTTGCGCGGCCGCCGTTCCAGCAGCGCCGCGGTGAGAAGGCCGGCCGGCACCGCGACGATGCCGATGCCGACCAGCAGCACGAGCCCGGTGAAGATCCGCCCGCCCGGCGTGACCGGGTAGACGTCGCCGTAGCCCACGGTGGTCAGCGTCGCGAGCGCCCACCACATCGCCTGCGGGATCGAGCCGAAGGCCTCGGGCTGCGCCCGGTGCTCGAAATGGTAGATGCCGACCGCCGCGAGGTAGAGCACCACCGCCGCGATGAAGCTGAAGATCAGCAGCTCGTCGCGGTTCTTGGTGAAGGCGTGCGCGATCCGGTCGAGCGCGGCGCTGGCGTGGAACAGCTTCAGCAATCGTGCGAGCCGCAGGAGCCGCAGCGCCCGCACCGACGCGATGTCGGGAAACAGGAACAGCACCGCGGGCACGATGGCGATGAAGTCCACGATCCCCCAGAAGCTGAACGCGTAGGCCAACGGCCGGTGCGAACAGGACAGCCGCAGCAGGTATTCCACCGAGAAGGTGACGAGGATCACGATCTCCAGCGCCTTCAGACCGGCATGAAGGCCCGGCGGCAGGTCCGGCATCGTTTCGACCGCGATGGCCAGCGCCGAGACGACGATCAGTCCATAGAGCGCCAGCGCCACCTTCCGACCGATCCGCGGATGGTAGCCGTCGAGGACCGAAATGATCTCGGCGCGTGTCATCGCTGCCCCTAGCTGCTGGCATGGAACACCTTGCCGAGCGCCGCGGGCGCGTTCAATGCGGCACGTCCGCGGTCGGACGAGATGATGACGAGCACGATGATCGTCACGAGGTAGGGCGAGGCGTCGAGCAGCGCGACCGGCACCGCCACCTCCTGCGCCTGGAGCCTCAGTTGCAGCGCCGCGATGCCGCCGAAGAGATAGGCCCCGAGCAGTGCCCGCCACGGCTTCCACGAGGCGAACACCACCAGCGCCAGCGCGATCCAGCCCGCGCCTGCCGTCATGCCCTCGGTCCAGGAGGGGACGCGGACGAGGCTCAGGTAGGCCCCGCCGACCCCGGCGCAGGCGCCGCCGAACAGGATGCAGAGAAACCGGATGCGGACGACCTTGTAGCCGAGCGCGTGGGCGGCGTCGTGGCTTTCCCCGACCGCGCGGATGATGAGGCCGAGCCGGGTGCGGGCGAGCGTGTAGGCGACGGCGGCGACCAGCGCGACCGACAGGTAGACCACGAGGTCATGGCCGAACAGGATCGGCCCGGCCCAGGGGATGTCGCGCATCGCCTCGGGAAACAGCTTCGGCGTGATCGGCGGGTTGATGCCCGTGTAGCTCTCGCCCATGAGCGACGAGATCCCGAGGCCGAAGAGCGTCAGCGCGAGGCCGGTCGCGACCTGGTTCGACAGGAAATACTGGGTCAGTACCGCGAAGATCACCGACAGCGCCGCGCCCCCGACCGCGCCCATGACGAAACCGAGCGCGGGCGATCCGGTGGTGACGCAGGCGATGAAGCCAGCGATGGCTCCGACGATCATCATCCCCTCGACCCCGAGGTTGAGGACGCCTGACTTCTCCACCACCAGTTCGCCGATGGCGGCCAGGAGGATCGGGGTGGAGGCGCCGATGAGCGTGGCGATGAGGGCCGCGTCGATGATGTTCATGCCGAGGGCCCCAGGATGCTGCCGCCGGAACCGACGATGGCGAAGATCATGCCGACGACGACCCCGGCGAGGAACGAATAGCGGCGGACCCAGTGGGCGGGCGGACCGTCGGGCGCCGGCTGCCGCTCCGGCCGGAACCGCCGGACGATCTTCTCGACCCCGAGCGTCAGGAGCACCTGGAGGGCGAGGATCGGCAAACCGATCACGAGGAAGATCCAGAACCCCTCGATCAGCAGCATCACGATCCCGGTCACGATCAGGCCGACGAAGAAGCCGAGCACCAGCCCGCCAATGGTCCAGGGAAGGTCGCGAGGCGCGAATTCGGACGTGACGCTCATGCCGCCACCTCGCGCCGCCGGCCGCGGATGCGGTAGTTGGTGAAAAGGTCGAGCGCGAGCAGGAAGAACAGGAGCATCCCCTGGAACGCCTGGATCGCCGAGGCCGGCAGTGACATCCGCGTCTGCGCCAGTTCCCCGCCGACATAGGTCAGGGCCATCAGGAGCCCCGCGAGCAGGATGCCGACCGGGTGCAGGCGGCCGAGGAAGGCGACGATGATCGCGGTGAACCCGTAGCCCACGTTGAAGTCGATCGAGATCTGGCCCGCGGGGCCCGAGACCTCGAACAGTCCCGCGAGCCCCGCCAGCGCGCCCGAGATGCCCATGCAGGCGATCACCAGCTTGTTCGGATCGACGCCGTGGAACCGGGCGGCGCGCGGGGCCTGGCCGGTCAGCTTGACCTGGTAGCCGAACATGTGGCGGTTCAGCACGACATAGGCCGCGATCACCGCGATCAGCGCGGCGACGACGCCCATGTGGATGCCGGTGCCCGCGATGAGTTCCGGGTTGTCGGTGCCGGGGTGACGCGCGAGGTTGCGGCTGCCGGGAAAGCCGCGGCCCTCGGGGTTCTTCAGGAACCCCGTCGCGGCCAGCGCGAGGATCGACTCGGCGACGTAGACGAGCAGGAGCGAGACGAGGATCTCGTTGGTGCGGAACCCGATCTTGAGGATCGCCGGGATCATCGACCAGAGCCATCCGCCGATGGCCCCCGCGACGATCATTCCGGGGAAGATCAGGATGCTCTCGGACGGATAGAACGCCAGCCCGAAGCCCGCCCCGCAGATCGCGCCGATGATGTACTGACCCTCCGCGCCGATGTTCCAGATCCCAGCCCTGAAGCCGAGCGACAGGCCGATGGCGATCAGGATCAGCGGCCCGGCCTTCACCAGAAGCTGGCCGCGCAGGAACGGACCGAAGCGTTCGTGGAACAGCGGATCCCAGAAGATCGTGCGGATCGCCTCCGCGCCCCGCGCGATCATCACCGGGATATGGCCGAAGACGTACTCGCCGAAGCCGATCTCGCCCGCCTCGCGCGCCGCGGCGAGGCCCGCGTCGGGGAGCGACAGGATGGCGAACATGAGCCCGCCCGCGATCATCGTCAGCACCACGGCGAGGATCGGCGCGCCGATGCCCCAGGCCTGCGACGGGGCCGGGCGTTTCTCAAGCCTCAGCATGGGCGCCTTCCTCCACGTCGTGCATGTCGTGTGCCCCGCCGAGCATCAGGCCGATTTCCTGCATGGTCAGCCCCTGCGCCTTTCTCGGCGGCGACAGGCGGCCCTCGTTGAGGGCGGCGAAGCGGTCGGAGATCTCCAGCAGTTCCTCGAGATCCTGGCTGATGACGATGACGGCGGAGCCGCCCGCGGCGAGGTCGAGCACCGCCTGCCGGATCGCGGCCGCGGCGGCGGCGTCGACGCCCCAGGTCGGCTGGTTCACCGCCAGCACGCGCGGGCCCTGGTCGATTTCCCGGCCCATGACGAACTTCTGTAGATTGCCGCCCGACAGCGCGCGGGCCGGGGCCTCGGGACCGGGGGTGCGCACGTCGAAGGCCGCGATGACCTGTTCCGCGTAGCCCCGCGTCGCGCCCCAGTCGATGAAGCCCTTCCGGTCGAGCGTCTTGCGCCGCCGCGCGGTCAGCAGCGCGTTCTCGACCAGGCTCATGTCCGGCGCGGCGGCATGGCCGAGCCTTTCCTCGGGCGCGGTCAGCAGCCCCATCGCGCGGCGGGCGTCCGGGGCGACGGTCCCGATGTCGGTGCCGTCGAAGGCGATCGCACCCTTCGGCGCCGGAACCTCGCCCGACAGCGCGGCGAGCAGCTCGTCCTGCCCGTTGCCCGCGACGCCACCGATACCGAGCACCTCGCCCGCGTGGACGGTGAACCCGATGTCGCGCAGCGGCGTCCCGAAGGCCGAACGCGGCGGCAGCGACAGGTTCCGCACCTCCAGCAGCGCCGGGCCCGGCTCCGCGCTGGCGCGCGAGGGTGGGGTCAGGGCGCGGCCGACCATCATCTCGGCCATCTCGGCCGCCGAGACCTCTCGCGGCGTGCAGGTTCCGACCACCTTGCCGAGGCGGAGGATCGTCGCCTCGTCGCAGAGCGTGCGGATCTCCTCCAGTTTGTGGCTGATGTAGAGGATCGCGGTGCCCTCGGCCGACAGCTTGCGGAGCGTGTGGAACAGGATCTCCACCTCCTGCGGGGTGAGGACCGACGTCGGTTCGTCCATGATCAGGAGCTTGGGGTCCTGCAGGAGGCAACGGATGATCTCGACCCGCTGGCGTTCGCCCGCGGACAGGTCGCCGACGAGCCGCGCGGGGTCGAGCGGCAGGCCGTAGGTTTCCGACACCTCGCGGATACGGGCCGCGAGATCGCGCATCCGCGGCGGATCCTCCATCCCGAGCGCGACGTTCTCGGCCACCGTCAGCGCCTCGAAGAGAGAGAAGTGCTGGAACACCATCGCGACACCGGCGCGCCGGGCGGCGGAGGGGTTCTCCGGCGTGAAATCGGCGCCGTTCAGACCCATCCGCCCGCTGTCGGGGCGGACGAGGCCGTAGATCATCTTCACCAGGGTCGACTTGCCCGCGCCGTTCTCGCCCAGGAGCGCATGGACTTCGCCCGGCTGGATCGCGAAGGACACGGTGTCGTTGGCCACGACGCCGGGATAGGCCTTGGTCAGGCCGTCGATTTCCAGAAGTGCCGTCATCCCACCCCCGCGCGGACGGGCGCCTCGGCCCGGCCGTTCACCCGATTGAGATGCCGGGCGGCAACGCCGACCGCAATCGCCTGCGGGTGCTTGCCGAGGGCCGGATCGCCTATCGGACAGTCAATGCCTGAAATTTGAGCATCCGAGTGCCCGAGTGACCTCAGCCGCGACCGGAAACGCGCCCACTTGGTGTCCGATCCGATCAGCCCGCAGGTGGCGAAGCCGTGGGTCAGAGCGGCGTGGCAAAGCGCGAGGTCGATGTCGTGGGAATAGGTCAGGACCAGGTGGTGCGCGTCGCGGGGCGCCAGCGTCATCGCGCGGGCCATGTCGGGCGCGGGCAGGAGCGTGAAACCCTCCGGCGCCGTCGCGGGCAGCCGCCCGGGTTCGTCGACCCAGGTGATCGCGGTATCGGGCAGGGGGGCCATGACGGCGGCGAGGGCGGTGCCGACATGCCCCGCGCCCCATATCCAGACCGCGTGGACCGGTCGGGCCAGTGGCTCGACCAGCCAGCCGTCGATCAGGCGGGCGTCGGCGGGCTGGGCCGTGGCCACGCTCGTCGGCATCGCGCCGCGCGCGGTCACCGGCCGGGCCAGCGGGAAGGCGTCCTCTGCCGGGGTTTCGGCGTAGCGTTCGGCGAGCAGCACCACCGCCCCGCCGCAGCACTGACCGAGCGACGGGCCGAGCGGCAGCGACCAGACCTGCCGGTCGCTTTCACCCGGAAGCATGCGCCGCGCCCGCTGTACGGCTTCCCATTCCAGCGCGCCGCCGCCGATCGTCCCGCTCTGCCCATCCGCCCAGACCAGCATCGCCGTCCCGACCCCGCGCGGCACCGATCCCCGCACCTCCGCCAGCACGACCCGGATCACCGGCCCGTTCGCCGCGATGGTCCGGTCGAGCGTGGCGCGGTCGAAACTCATAACGGGTATCCCGGGATCATCGCGGCAGCCTGCGAATGGCCGATCCTGCGCTGGAACGGGAGCAGGGAGTGGTTCGTCAGTTCTTCATCCGCGCAGAAGATCGCCGTGAGCCAGTCATCGTGGGGAACGACCCGGCGCGGGCATTTCGATCGATCCGACCAGCATGCAGCCCGCAACGGATAGCCTTCGGCCTGCCCGAAGCTGAGAGCTTCCCCCGGACGCTTGAATTCGACGTGGATGGCAAGGCGCCGGTCCGTGGCCGCAAGAAAGAAGATCGCGTCCGTTTCTAGGGCCTTGCTATCCGGTATGCGACACGTGCACCGGGAATCCTTCCCGCACCAGTAATTGCAGTAGAAGGGCTGGCGCGTTCCGGGACGAAGCGCTGCCTGGACATCGTGAAGGGAACTGGCACCCGTGTAACCGGCTTCGGCCCAGGTCCCGGAAACTATCCAGTCCCGGACCCACTGATCCGAGAATACGGCCGCAGCGATCGCATCGAGGAATGGTTGCGCCCGACCGGAATATGCCTGAGAGGCGATCACCCCCGCGCCCTCCCCACGGCGGCCAGCACCGCCTCCGCGGTCGCGGGGGCCTGGAGGTCGGGCCAGTTCGGGCCGCAGGCGGCGCAGGCATCGGCGAGCGCGGAATGGACCGAGATGCCGAGCATGAACGGCGGTTCGCCCACGGCCTTGGACCGGTAGATCGTGTCCTCGCGGTTCTCGCCGTCCCAGAGCGCCACGTTGAACACTTTCGGCCGGTCGGAGCAGGCCGGGATCTTGTAGGTCGACGGCGCGTGGGTGCGCAGGACGCCGGAGCCGTCCCAGACCAGTTCCTCGGTCGTCAGCCAGCCCGCGCCCTGAACGAAGCCGCCCTCGATCTGGCCCATGTCGATGGCCGGGTTCAGGGAGCGGCCGCAGTCGTGCAGGATGTCGGTCCGCAGGATCCGGTTCTCGCCGGTGAGCGTGTCGATCACGACCTCGGAACACGCGACGCCGTGGGCGAAGTAGAAGAACGGCCGGCCCCGTCCCGCGATCCTGTCCCACGCGATCTTGGGCGTGGCGTAGAACCCGGTGGCCGACAGCGAGACGCGGGCGAGGTAGGTCTTCGTCACGGCCTCGGCCCAAGGCATCTCGGCGCCGTTCGCGCGCAGCATCCCTTCCTCGAACCGGATCGACGCGGGCTCCGCCTGCAGTTCGGGCGCGACCACCTCGGCGATGCGGTCCCTGAGCGTGTCGCAGGCCGCCTTCACCGCCATCCCGTTCAGGTCCGACCCGGAGGAGGCCGCGGTGGCAGAGGTGTTCGGGACCTTGGCGGTGTCGGTCGCGGTGATCTTCACCGCCTCCATCGGCAGGCCGAACCGGTCGGCCGCGACCTGCGCGACCTTCTGGAACAGGCCCTGGCCCATCTCCGTGCCGCCGTGGTTCAGCACCACCGAGCCGTCGTTGTAGACATGCACCAGCGCCCCGGCCTGGTTCAGGTGGGTGAGCGTGAAGGAGATGCCGAACTTCACCGGCGTCAGCGCGATGCCGCGCTTGAGCACCGGGTTGGCCGCGTTCCACGCGGCGACCGCCTCCACCCGCGCGGCGTAGTCGCAGGTCTCGACCAGGCGGTCGGTCATCGCGTTCAGGATGAAATCCTCGACCTCCATCCCGTAGGGCGTGGTGTTCGGAAGCTCCTTCGGACGCGGCGAATGGGTGCCCTTGTAGCGCCGCGACCCGCCCATCGGCGTCTCGATCTTCATCGAGCCGCGGCCCTTCAGGTCGGTCGTCGGCATCGGCGCCCAGGCGGCCATCGCGGGTTTCGGCCCGGGCGCGGCCTCGTCGCCGCCGCCGGCCTCGCGATAGTAGTTCCGCCGCCGCACGTCGAGCGGGTCGAGCCCGAGGACATGGGCGGCATGGTCCATCACCCGTTCGATCCCGACCATCCCCTGCGGACCGCCGAAGCCGCGAAAGGCGGTGGCGGACTGGGTGTTCGTCTTCAGCCGGTGCGAGGTGATGCGCGCGGCGGGCAGGAGGTAGGCGTTGTCCGCGTGCAGCATGGCGCGGTCGGCCACCGGCAGGGACAGGTCCATCGACCAGCCGCAGCGGACCAGTTGCAGGAAGTCGACGCCAAGGCAGAGGCCGTCGTTGTCGAATCCCGCGCGGTAGTCGATCCGGCAGTCGTGGCGCTTGCCGGTGATGACGAAGTCGTCGTCGCGGTCGTAGCGCATCTTGGCGGGCCGCCCGGTGCGCGCGGCCACGACGGCGCAGGCGATGGCGAGGTGGTTGCCCTGGCTTTCCTTGCCGCCGAAGCCGCCGCCCATGCGGCGGGTCTCGACCCGGACGCCGTGCATCGGGATGCCGAGCGCCTCCGCGACCTTGTGCTGGATCTCGGTCGGGTGCTGCGTAGAGGAATGGACGATCACGCCGCCGTCGTCGGTGGGAAAGGCGAGCGCGGCCTGGCCTTCGAGGTAGAAGTGTTCCTGCCCGCCGATGTCGATGCTGCCTTCCACGACATGCGGCGCGGCGGCGAGCGCGGCGTCGACGTCGCCCTTCGTGTGGATGCGCGGGCCGTCCTCGAACCGGCTGTCGGCGGCCATCGCGTCGTCGACGGTGAGGATCGCGGGCAGTTCCTCGTAGACGATCTCCGCGCGGGTCGCGGCGCGCCGGGCGGCACCGTAGCTCCGGGCCGCGACGATGAACAGCGGGTGGCCGGCGTAGAACACCTCGTCGAGCGCCACCAGCGGCTCGTCATGGGCCGAGGGCGAGCAGTCGGGGACGGTGTCGAAGTCCGCCGCCGACAGGACGAGATCGACCCCCGGCGCGGCGCGCACGGCCGACAGTTCCAGCGAAACCCGCGCCCGCGCCTTGCGGCTGAGCCCGAAGGCGAGGTGCAGCGTGTTGGCCGGCACCGGGATGTCGTCGACGTAGCGCGCGGCTCCGGTGACATGCAGCGGGGCGGCGTCGTGGGGCAGGGGCTTGGCAACCGTCACGGCGCGACCTCCAGCACGTTGGCCGCGGTGCCGCTGTCCTCGTGGAAGTAGCGCGCGAGCATGTTGGTGGCCGCCCGGAGCCGGTACTCCGCCGAGGCGCGCATGTCGGTCAGCGGCTGGAAATCCTCGGCGAAGGCGGGCAGGGCGGCGGTGACGGTGTCGGCGGTCCAGGGGCGGCCGGTCAGCGCGGCCTCGACCGCCGCGGCGCGTTTCGGGATGCCGGCCATGCCGCCGAAGGCGATCCGGGCTTCGGCGACCGTGTCGTTCTCCACCGTGATGCTGAAGCACCCGCAGACCGCCGAGATGTCCTGGTCGAACCGCTTCGACAGCTTGTAGCAGCGCAGCCGGTCGGGCTGGCGCGGGATGGTCACGGCCTCCACGAATTCGCCCGGCTGGCGGTCCTGCTTTCCGTAGTCGAGGAAGAAGTCCTGCAGCGGAAGCGTGCGACGGTCGCCGCCCCGGCGCAGGTGCAGGGTTGCGCCGAGCGCGATCAGGGCGGGCGGGCTGTCCCCGATGGGCGAGCCGTTGGCGATGTTGCCGCCCACGGTGGCGGCGTTGCGCACCTGGACCGAGCCGTAGCGGCGGATCAGTTCCCCGAGCGAGGGATGATGCGGCGCGATGGCGGCGCCGAAGTCGCTGACGCTGGTCATCGCGCCGACCCGGATCTCACCGTCGCCGACCGCGATGCCCTTCAGGTCGTCGCACTGGTTGAGGAAGGCCACCGGCGACAGGTCGCGAAGCTGCTTCGTGACCCAGAGGCCGACATCGGTGGCGCCGGCGACGAGCGTGGCGTCGGGATGCGCGACGAACCACTCCGCGAGCGCGTCGGCGGAGGTCGGGACGAATGGGGCCTCCGCGGACGCGCCGTCCAAGGACGGTCCGGTGGAAAGGAAGGGGCTGGTCAGTGCCTCGGCGTCGGCGGACATCCAGTCCGGCACCGGCTCGGCGCTGGCGGCCTCGGCGGCGCGGACGATCGGGGCGTAGCCGGTGCAGCGGCAGAGGTTGCCGGCAAGCCGGTCGTCGTGGTCGGTTTCCCCGTTCAGGTGGGCGACGGCCATCGACACGACGAAGCCCGGCGTGCAGAAGCCGCACTGGCTGCCGTGATGCGACACCATCGCGGACTGGACCGGGTGCAGCGTGCCGTCGGGGCCCGAGACACCCTCGACCGTGCGGACCGCCTTTCCGGCGAGCTGGCCCATGAACAGGATGCAGGAATTGAGCGCCTTCGACCCCGTGGCGTCGGTGACCATCACCGTACAAGCCCCGCAGTCGCCCTCGTTGCAGCCTTCCTTGGTCCCGGTCAGCCCCTTCCGTTCCCGCAGGAAGTCGAGCAGCGTTTCGGTCGCCGCGGCGTCGGCCTCGGTCTCGGTTCCGTTGAGCAGAAACCGCACGATCATGCTTCTGTCCGCCGCGTTACCCCTGGCGCAGGTGGTCTTCCGTCCCTCGATGCGGCGTAGAGGGCGGCCCGCGTTGTCATCGACCGAAGCTCAGGAAAGCGCCCCGGCGGCGGCATTGCAAGCCCGGATGACCCCGAACCTGCCTGTCGGTGCGGCAAGTGCCCGGGAATTGGGCGCGGAAGCGGGGATCGTCGGTGGGTATCCGGCGGAGTTCAGTCCGCCGGTGTGCGCAGGCCATTCAGGAGGCTCGCCAGCGTGTCGATGCGGCCGCTGTCGCGGCGGCGACGGGCGGCGAGCCAGATCTCGGCCGGGCGGAACCCGTCCGAGTTCAACCTGCAGGTGCGGACCCGGCCGCGCTTGGCCGAAACGAGTAGTCCGGCGCGTTCCAGGACCGAGATGTGCTTGAGAAACGAGCTCAGCGCCATGCCGTGCGGCTCGGCCAGTTCCTTCACCGGTGCCGGACCGTCCGCGAGCCGGGCGAGGATCGCCCGCCGGGTCGGGTCGGCGAGCGCGCCGAAAAGGCTGTCCAGCATCGGGTCGGTTTGTTGAGCCATGCGCCGAAGTATCATGTTAACTTCTTGACGGGCAAGGATTTCGCCCCGACCCGCAGGCTGGATGATGGGGCACGAGACGACCTGCCCACAAGATGCTGTGGCCCGACCTGTTCCCAAACAGTCTGTTTCCGGTCTAGGGTCGCGGCCATGAGCCAGCGCCCGCGATTCATCCATCTCCGCGTCCATACCGAGTACTCGCTGCTGGAAGGTGCGATGCGGGTGAAGAAGCTCCCTGCGGCGGCCGCCGCGATGGGGATGCCCGCGCTTGCCGTCACCGACACCAACAACATGTTCTGCGCGCTGGAATTCAGCGAGACCGCGGCGAAGGCGGGGGTGCAGCCGATCGTGGGTTGCCAGGTCGACCTGCTGGCCGCGACGCCCGCACCGGGCGAACGCGCGGCGCCGCCCGCGCCGATCGTGCTGCTGGCGCAGGACGAGACCGGCTACCGTAACCTGATGAAGCTCAACACCGCGCTCTACCTGCGCGGGGACGGCGGGCCGCTGCATGTCACGGTCGAGGAACTCGACGCCCATTCGGACGGCCTGATCTGCCTGACCGGCGGGCCGGACGGGCCGCTCGGGCGGCTCCTGCGCGCGGGCCAGCGTCCGGCGGCGGAGGCGCTCACCGACAAGCTGGCCGCGGCGTTCCCCGACCGGCTCTACGTCGAGTTGCAACGCCATCCCGGCGACGGCGGCCTGCCCGAGGCCGAGGCGCTGTCTGAACCCGGCCATGTCGAGATCGCCTATGCAAGGAAGTTGCCGCTGGTCGCCACCAACGACGTCTACTTCCCCAAGGCCGAGATGTACGAGGCCCACGACGCGCTGATCTGCATCGCCGAGGGCGCCTATGTCGACCAGCAGGCGCCGCGCCGCAGACTCACCCCGCAGCACTACTTCAAGACGCCCGAGGAAATGGCGGCGCTGTTCGCGGACCTGCCCGAGGCGCTGGAGAACACGGTGGAGATCGCGCGGCGCTGCGCCTTCCGCGCCCGGACACACCCGCCGATCCTGCCCCGCTTCGCCGACAACGAGGTGGAGGAGTTGCGCCGGCAGGCGCAGGAGGGGCTCGCCGCACGCCTCGCCGTCATCCCGCACGCCGCGCCGGTGGAGGAGTACGAGAAGCGGCTCGACTTCGAGCTTGGCATCATCGAGGGGATGGGCTTTCCCGGCTACTTCCTGATCGTCGCGGACTTCATCAAGTGGGCGAAGGAACACGACATTCCCGTGGGTCCGGGTCGGGGGTCGGGCGCGGGCAGCCTCGTGGCCTACGCGCTGACAATCACCGACCTCGATCCGCTGCGCTACAGCCTGCTGTTCGAACGCTTCCTGAACCCCGAACGGGTGTCGATGCCCGACTTCGACATCGACTTCTGCATGGACCGCCGCGAGGAGGTGATCCGCTACGTGCAGGAGAAATACGGGCGTGAGAAGGTGGGCCAGATCATCACCTTCGGCGCGCTCCTGTCGAAGGCCGCCGTGCGCGACGTGGGCCGCGTGTTGCAGATGCCGTTCGGGCAGGTCGACAAGCTCAGCAAGATGATCCCGGTGGAGGGGGTGAAGCCCGTCTCCATCGAACAGGCGCTGGCGCAGGAGGAACGGCTCAGGCAGGCGGCGAAGGAGGAGGAGGTCGTCGACCGGCTTCTGACCTACGGCCAGCAGGTCGAGGGGCTTCTGCGCAATGCCTCCACCCACGCCGCCGGCGTCGTGATCGGGGACCGGCCGCTGGACGAACTGGTGCCGCTCTACCAGGACCCGCGGTCCGACATGCCGGCGACCCAGTTCAACATGAAGTGGGTCGAACCCGCGGGGCTGGTGAAGTTCGACTTCCTCGGCCTCAAGACGCTGACGGTGGTGCAGAACGCCATCGACCTGATCCATGCCTCGGGTCGGGATCTCCACGTCGCGCCCGACGGATCGCGACTCTACACGCCCGAGCCGGGGACGGAGAACCAGATCAACGCCATCCCGCTCGACGACGAACGCACCTACGAGCTTTACGCCAGTGCCAAGACCGTCGCCGTGTTCCAGGTTGAAAGCTCGGGCATGATGGATGCGCTGCGGCGCATGAAGCCGACGACGATCGAGGACATCGTCGCGCTGGTCGCGCTCTACCGTCCCGGCCCGATGGAGAACATCCCGAAGTATTGCGAGGTCAAGAACGGGATCAGCGAACGGGACCACCTGCACCCCTCGGTCGATCACATCCTCGACGAGACCCAGGGCATCATCGTCTACCAGGAACAGGTGATGCAGATCGCGCAGGAGATGGCGGGCTACAGCCTTGGCGGCGCCGACCTTCTGCGCCGCGCCATGGGCAAGAAGATCCAGGAGGCGATGGACGCGGAGCGGCCGAAGTTCATCGCCGGTGCGAAAGCCAACGGCGTCGACGACCGCAAGGCGCTGGAAGTCTGGAACCTACTCGACAAGTTCGCGAACTACGGCTTCAACAAGTCCCACGCCGCCGCCTACGCGGTTGTCAGCTACCAGACCGCGTGGCTGAAAGCGAACCACCCGGTGGAGTTCATGGCCGCGGTCATGAACTGCGACATCCACCTCACCGACAAGCTCGGAATCTACAAGCAGGAGGTCGACCGGCTCGGGATCGAGACCGTGCCGCCCTGCGTCAACCGCTCCGCCGCGACCTTCACGGTGAAGGACGGCAAGGTCGTCTATGCCCTCGGCGCGCTGAAGAACGTGGGCGTGGAGGCGATGCGGATGATCGTGGAGGCGCGGGGGGAGAAGCCCTTCTCCACGCTCTTCGACTTCGCCCGCCGCGTGGACCTGAAGCGGATCGGCAAGCGGTCGCTGGAAATGCTGGCGCGCGCGGGGGCCTTCGACGAGATCGACCGCAACCGCGCGCGCGTCTTCGACAGCCTCGACGCGCTGACCGCCTATTCCGCCGCGATCCACGAACAGAAGGCGTCGAACCAGGTGTCGCTGTTCGGCGAGGCGGGCGAGGACTTGCCGGAACCGCGCCTCGTGCCGCGCGACGACTGGCTGCCGAACGAGCGGCTGGCGGGCGAACACGGCGCGATCGGCTTCTACCTCTCGGGCCACCCGCTCGACGACTACATGGGCGCGCTGAAGCGCAAGGGCTGCCTGACCCTGAAGGAGGTCGAGCAGAAGGCCGCGGGCGGCGCCTTCGTCGCGCGGATGGCCGGCGCGGTGTCGGGGCGCCAGGAACGCAAGAGCCAGCGCGGCAACCGCTTCGCCTTCGTGCAGTTGTCGGATCCGACCGGGCTCTACGAGGTCACGATCTTCTCCGAAACGCTGGAGGCCAGCCGCCAGCACCTGGAGACCGGGTCGAACGTGGTGATCCAGGTCGAGGCGACGATGGAGGCGGACCAGCTCAAGCTGCTCGGCCGCTCGGTCCAGCCGATCGACGACAGCGTGGCGAGCGAGATCGCCACCGGCCTGCGCGTGTTCATCGAGGAGCAGGCCGGCATCGCCGCCGTCGCGGGCCTGCTGGAGCGGACGAAGGCCGAGGCCAAGATGAAGGGCCGCGGGCCGGTCCACCTGTGCCTGATGGCCCCCGACCTGCCGGGCGAGGTCGACGTGCTCCTGGGCGACGACTTCCCGGTCAATCCGCAAATCCGCAGCGCGCTGAAGAGCCTGTCGGGTGTGATGACGGTCGAGGAGATGTAGACCGGCAAACGGTCTGTTTCCCGAACGACGTCCAATCGAGCGGAATTCCGCCCTAGATCCGTGTCATGATGATCCCCGTGCGTAGCGTAACGAGGTCCCCATGCGACACCTGTTCTTTGCCGGCCTGATCGCCGGCATCCTTGCCGGAGCGGCCTTCGCCGCGGTCCTTCACACCGGGCCCGACATCACCGCCGAAGCCGCGATCTAGCCGCCCTATACACCGTCCGCGCGGAGGCATACGGTCCCGCGCATGGTCACAACCCACGACTCCGCCGCGTCCTGGACGCGCCTCGCGATCTCGCTTGCCATCGCGCTGGTGGGCAACGTGGGCATGTGGTCCGTCATCATCGTCCTGCCGCTGGTGCAGGAGGAATTCGCGCTCGGCCGCGCCGACGCCTCGCTGCCCTACACCGCCACGATGATCGGCTTCGCGCTCGGGAACTTCCTGATCGGACGGATCGTCGACCGCTACGGCATCGCCACCGCGCTGACCGGGGCGGGGGTCGCGCTCGCCGCCGGGTTCGGGCTGGCGAGCCTCGCGCCGGGGCTGTGGTCGCTGACCGCGCTGCAACTCGTCATCGGGTTCGCCACCGCGACCTCCTTCGGGCCGCTGATCGCCGACATCTCGCACTGGTTCCTGAAGCGCCGGGGCATCGCGGTCGCCATCGCCGCGTCGGGCAACTACCTGTCCGGCGCGATCTGGCCGCTGATCCTGGGCGGGTTGCTGGAGGGGCCGGGCTGGCGCGCGGCCTATGTCGCGCTCGCCGTCGCGGCCCTGGCGGTGATGGTCCCGGGCGCGCAACTTCTGCGCCGCAGGCTGCCCGAGGAAGCCCATACCGCCGCCGCCGCCGCGCAGGCCGCGCGGGCGCGGGCGACCGGGTTCTCGCCGACAACGCTGACGCTCCTGCTCGGCCTGGCCGGCATCGGCTGCTGCGTGGCCATGTCGATGCCGCAGGTCCACATCGTCGCCTATTGCACCGACCTCGGTTTCGGCCCGGCGGTCGGCGCCGAGATGCTGTCGCTGATGCTGATGGGCGGGGTCGTGTCGCGGCTGATCTCGGGGCTGCTGGCCGACCGGCTCGGCGGGGTTCTGACGCTCCTGATCGGCTCAACGCTGCAGACGCTGGCGCTGATCCTCTACCTGCCCGCGGGCGGGCTGACTTCTCTCTACCTCGTCAGCATGGTGTTCGGGCTCAGCCAGGGCGGGATCGTGCCGTCCTACGCGATCATCGTGCGGGAATACCTGCCGCCAAAGGAGGCCGGGGCGCGGACCGGCTTCGTGCTCATGGCGACGATCTTCGGCATGGCGCTCGGCGGCTGGCTGTCGGGGCTGATCTACGACCTCTCGGGCAGCTACAGGCTCGCCTTCGTCAACGGGATTGCCTTCAACCTCCTGAACATCGCGGTGATCGCGGCGCTGCTGATCCGGTCCGGCCGGCCGCGTCCGCTCACCAGTGCGGCGGCCTGACATCGGCCATCGGAAGGACGCCGCCATCGGCCGCCTCGCGTTCGGCCTCCCGCCGCATCAGAAGCTCCACCCGCGCCGACAGCTTGCGGATCTCGTCGTCCTGGCGGGCGACGACATCGGACAGTTCCTCCACCATCCGCTCCAGGTGGGCGATGTGGGTCTCGAATTCGACGGAGTTTCCCATCTCCTGTTGCATCCTTGCACAAGGGGCTGACTTCACTGCCCGATTTCGCGCCATACGCCCGCCGGACATGCGCGGGATTGTCCCTGATCCGGCAAAGAACCTGATAATCCTCTTCCATTGATTAGCGAATTTTGCTACCCGGTCAAATTAACAGAGGCGCCTCGAAGCGCCCGAAGGTATGTGATTTCCGGTGCAGTGGCGAGTTCTGGGGTTAGTGTGACACTTGCTTGTCAAAGCGGCCCTCGCGGCCGCTTTACTTTTTTGCCGGCACCCTCGCCTTGCCCCCTTACCGGCCCTCGGCTACATGGGGCGCGCCCGTGGCACGAGGGACCGGCAGATCATGGCGAAACAGAAGAAACAGCCCCGTCCCCGGGCCGAGACGCCGAAGGGATTCCGCGACTATTTCGGCCAGGAGGTCGTCGAGCGGCAGGAGATGCTGGCGAAGATCGCCGAGGTCTACCGCCGCTATGGCTTTGACCCGCTTGAGACAAGCGCGGTGGAGACGGTCGAGGCGCTCGGCAAGTTCCTCCCCGATGTCGACCGCCCGAACGAGGGCGTGTTTGCATGGCAGGAGGGGGATGGCGGCTGGCTCGCGCTCCGCTACGACATGACCGCGCCGCTCGCGCGGGTCGCGGCGCAGTTCCGCAACGACCTGCCGTCGCCCTACCGCCGCTACACGATGGGACCGGTCTGGCGGAACGAGAAGCCGGGTCCGGGGCGCTTCCGGCAGTTCTATCAATGCGACGCGGATACGGTCGGGTCGGGCAGCGTGGCGGCGGACGCCGAGATCTGCGCGATGCTGGCGGAGACGCTGGAGGCCGTGGGGATCGAGCGCGGCGACTACATCATCCGGGTGAACAACCGGAAGGTGTTGGATGGGGTAATGCAAGTTGCAGGGCTTGCAGGTGACGAGCACGAATTGGTGCGTGGCATTGTTCTTAGGGCCATCGACAAGTTCGATCGATTGGGAAGAGACGGTGTTAGAGCACTGCTTGGAACTGGACGCCGGGATGAGAGCGGCGACTTCACTGTTGGTGCTCGATTGTCGGACGAGCAAGCCGGGATCTTGATGGATTTCTTGCCCGGGGCTAATCCACACAAGCCTGACGATCCATCTGAGGTCTTTACTCGTCTCCTCCATCTGGCTGGACCTTCCGCGCTTGGTCAGCAGGGACGGAACGAGCTGCTTCAGATCGCAGAACTCCTCGACGCCCAGGGCTTCGGCCCCGACCGCATCGTCATCGACCCGTCCGTCGTGCGCGGCCTCGGCTACTACACCGGCCCGGTCTACGAGGCCGAGCTGACCTTCGAGATCACCGGAGACGACGGCAAGCCGCGCCAGTTCGGATCGGTCGCGGGGGGTGGGCGGTACGACGACCTCGTGAAGCGGTTCACGGGGCAGGAGGTTCCGGCGACGGGTGTCTCCATCGGGGTCGACCGCCTTCTGGCCGCGCTGCGCGCCACGGGGCGGATCGGCGGGACCGCCGAGGGGCCGGTCATCGTGACCGTGATGGACCGGGACCGGATGGCCGACTACCAGGCGATGGCCGCGACCCTGCGCGCGGACGGCATCCGCGCCGAGGTCTATCTCGGCAACCCCAAGAACTTCGGCAACCAGTTGAAATACGCGGACAAGCGGCAGAGCCCGGTGGCGATCATCCAGGGGTCCGACGAGGCCGCGCGGGGCGTGGTGCAGGTCAAGGACCTGGTGCTTGGTGCGAAGATCGCGGAGGAAGCCAGCCTCGAGGAATGGAAGGCGCAGCCGGCACAGACCGAGGTGCCGGTGGCCGACCTCGTGTCCGAGGTCCGGGCGATCCTGGCCCGGCACCGGTGACCCAGAAATCCCGCATACGCGAGGAGGCGGAGGGCTTCGCCCGCG
Source organism: Rhodobacterales bacterium HKCCE2091 (assembly GCA_015689685.1). Taxonomy (GTDB): domain Bacteria; phylum Pseudomonadota; class Alphaproteobacteria; order Rhodobacterales; family Rhodobacteraceae; genus HKCCE3408. The sequence continues at coordinate 89,275 of WVSL01000006.1, forward strand.
CCTTCGCGGAGGCCGGCGCGGTGCCGGTGGAAACCGACCTCCTGCTGGAGGCCGGGCCGTTCCTCGACCTCTATGGCGAGGACATCCGGGCGCGTGCCTATACCACCACAGACCCGGACCGGGGCGAGTTGATGCTGCGCCCCGACTTCACCCTGCCCGTGGTGCGGCAGCACCTGTCGAACGGGCGCGGTGCGGCGCGGTACTGCTACCTGGGCGAGGTGTTCCGGATGCCGCCGACCGGATCGGGGCGGCCGCGGGAATACCTGCAGGTCGGGTACGAGCTGTTCTCCGAGGGCGATGCCGCCGCCGCGGACGCGGAGGTCTTCGCGCTGTTCCATGGCCTCCTGTCGCCGCTCGGCCTCGCGCCGGTGACGGGCGACATGGGGGTGCTTCTGGCGGCCGTCGAAAGCCTGTCGACGACCCCGCGCCGCAAGCGCGCGCTCAGGCGGCACCTGTGGCGGCCGCGCCGGTTCCGCACGCTGTTCGACCGCTTCGCCGGCCGAACTGAGGCGTCGGCCCCGCGCCGGGCGCTCGTCGCCGCGCTGAAGGCGCGGGGGGCGGAGGCGCTGATGGCCGAGGCCGGGCCGGAAATCGGGCTCCGGACCGCGGCGGACGTGCGTGCGCGGCTCGACATTCTCGCCGCCGACGCGGCCGAACCGCCGATCCCGCAGGCGCAGGCGGAGGTGCTGGACGCGATCCTTTCGCTCCGCGAGACGCTGCCAAACGCCTATGCCGCGCTGTCCGACATGTCGGTGGACCTGCCCGGCATCGGCCCCGCCGTCACCGGTATCGGGCGGCGGATGGCGGCGCTGGAGGCACGCGGTCTCGACCCCGCCTCGCTCGCGTTCGAGGCCAGCTACGGCCGCACCAGCATGGAATACTACGACGGGTTCGTGTTCGGTTTCGTCGCACCGGGCCGTCCCGACCTGCCGCCGGTGGCCACGGGCGGCCGCTACGATGCCCTGACCCGCCGGATCGGCGGGGTCGAGGCGCCGGCGGTCGGCGGCGTGATCCGTCCCGAGATCGCGCTGGAGCTGCGGGAGGGCCCAACATGACCCTGAAGCTCGGCCTGCCGTCGAAGGGGCGGCTGATGGAGAAGGCGTTCGACTGGTTTTCCGGCCGCGGGATCGAGATGCGGCGCTCGGGCAACGACCGCGAATACGCCGCCGAGGCGGGGACGGCGGGCCTGACCGTCATGTTGATGTCGGCGGGCGAGATCCCGCGGGAACTGGCGGCGGGGCGGATCCATCTCGGCGTGACCGGAAGCGATCTCGTGCGCGACCGCATCCCGGCTTGGGACCAGGCGGTGGAGGAACTGGCCGAACTGGGCTTCGGCTTCGCCGACCTCGTGATCGCGGTGCCGGCGGCCTGGGTCGACGTAGAGACGCTGGACGACCTCGACGCGGCGGCCGCTGACTTCCGCTCCGGTCACGGTCATCGCCTGCGGATCGCGACGAAGTACCACCGGCTGGTCCGGGATTTCCTGCGCGAGGCGGGCGTGGCGGACTACCGGCTCGTGGACAGCCAGGGCGCGACCGAGGCGACCGTGCGCCACCTGACCGCCGAGGCCATCGCGGACATCACCTCGACCGGCGAGACCCTGCGCGCGAACCACCTCAAGCCGCTGACGGACGGGTTGATCCACCGCAGCCAGGCGGTTCTGTTCCGCGCCCGCGGGGCGATTTGGGGCGACGCGGAACGGGCGGAGCTCGAGCGACTGAAGGGCGTCCTGGGGATTTGACGGTAGAGGGGGCTCTGCCCCCGCCTTCGGCTCCCCCGGGAATATTTGAGGGATAGAGAAGTCGTGGGTCAGACCACGCCGATGTCGGCCAGTGCACGTTCGAGGGGCGCAGGCAGGTCGTCACGGGCAGCGGTTTCCGACAGGTCGGAAGGGGCGTCGGACGCCTTCAGGTAGCGCCAGCCCTGGAACGGGCGTTTTGGGACGGGGGTGACGCGGACAAGCTCGGGGTCGAGGACGATGCCGCAACGGCGGATGCCGTCGTCGCGGGTGACCTCGTCGAAGCGGAGGATGCGCTGGCGGGCAAGGACGAGTCCGCGGATCACCCAGTAGAGCGACCCGCCGTCCAGCACCTCCGCCTCGCGTTTGGGCCACATCCGGGTGACGTGACGATGAAGCCCGCCGGGGAGCGGCGAGGGGTTGGCGGCGCGCCAGGCCTCCAGTTGCTCGACGCTGTCGATCCCCACGCAAAGCTTGATCAGATTCAGGTTGCCCAAGGGTTTTCCACAGGTTTGTCCACCGATCCGGCCACAGGGTTTTCAACAGAATCTGCGGCCGGGTTCACCCTACATAGGGTAGCGGCCACGACGGCGGCGGCAAGCGGTTGTGAGATCGGCGCTCTGAGCGTATTCTCGGGGCTCGCCCCGAGGAGATCGCCATGACCCGCTTTGCCGCTCCGATTTCCGAAGCCATCTGGGACATGAAATACAGGCTGAAGCAGGCCGATGGCGCCGCCTTGGATGCGACGGTGGAGGATACCTGGCGGCGAATCGCGCGCGCGACGGCGGCGGTGGAGACCGACCCGAAGGCCTGGGAAGACCGGTTCTATGCCGCGCTGGAAGACTTCCGCTTCCTGCCTGCCGGGCGGATCGTGGCGGGGGCCGGCACCGGCCGGTCCGTCACCCTGTTCAACTGCTTCGTCATGGGCACGATTCCCGACAGCATGGGCGGCATCTTCGACGCGCTGAAGGAGGCCGCGCTGACCATGCAGCAGGGCGGCGGCATCGGCTACGACTTCTCCACCATCCGGCCGAAGGGCGCGGCGGTCGCGGGCGTGGCGGCGGATGCATCCGGGCCGCTCAGCTTCATGGATGTCTGGGACGCGATGTGCCGCACGATCATGTCGGCCGGCAGCCGCAGGGGCGCGATGATGGCGGTCATGCGCTGCGATCACCCGGATATCGAGGATTTCATCGCCGCCAAGGCCGACCCGGCGCGGCTGCGCATGTTCAACATGTCGGTCCTGGTGAGCGATGCCTTCATGGAGGCGGTGAAGGCCGACACGTCCTGGGACCTGGAATTCGGCGGCAAGGTCTACCGCACGGTCGAGGCGCGGGACCTGTGGAACCGGATCATGCGCGCGACCTACGACTACGCCGAGCCGGGGGTGATCTTCATCGACCGGATCAACGGCATGAACAACCTGGCCTATGCCGAGACCATCGCGGCGACGAACCCCTGCGGCGAGCAGCCCCTGCCGCCCTACGGCGCCTGCCTGCTCGGCTCGATCAACCTTGCCCGGCTGGTGACGGCGCCGTTCGAGGACGGTGCGGGGATCGACGGGGCGGAACTGGACGATCTCGTCGCGACCGCCGTCAGGATGATGGACAACGTGGTGGACGCGAGCCGCTTCCCGTTGCCGCAGCAGGCGGCGGAGGCGCAGGCCAAGCGGCGGATCGGGCTTGGCGTGACGGGCCTGGCCGACGCCCTTCTGATGGTCGGCCTGCGCTACGGGTCCGACGAGGCGGCGGCGCAGACCGGCGCGTGGATGAAACGGATCGCGCGGGCGGCCTATCTTGCCAGTGTCGACATTGCGAAGGAGAAGGGTGCCTTCCCCCTGTTCGAGGCCGAGCCTTTCCTTTCCAGTGGAAACATGCAGCGGATGGACGCGGACGTGCGGGAGGCCATCGCGACCCACGGGATCCGCAACGCGCTGCTCACGTCGATCGCGCCCACGGGCACGATCAGCCTTTACGCGGGCAATGTTTCCAGCGGGATCGAGCCGGTCTTCGCCTATGCCTACACCCGCAAGGTCCTGCAGCGCGACGGCTCGCGCACAGAGGAGGAGGTGGTCGACTACGCCGTTGCCCTGTGGCGCGAGAAGTTCGGCGATGCACCGCTGCCCGATCACTTCGTGAACGCGCAGACCCTGTCGCCCTCGGACCACGTCAGGATGCAGGCCGCGGCGCAGGACTGGGTCGATTCCTCGATCTCCAAGACCATCAACGTGCCCGCCGACATCGACTTCCAGGCGTTCAAGGACGTCTACATGCAGGCGTGGGATTCGGGCTGCAAGGGTTGCACGACCTACCGCCCGAACGCGGTGACCGGCAGCGTGCTGAGCGTCGCGGAGGAGAAGCCCGAGGCACCGGAGGCAACCGCCGACGCGGACCACGAACCCGCCGTCCCCCACGGCGACGTCATCTACATGTCCGAACCGCTGGACCGGCCGCAGGCGCTGGAGGGCCAGACCTACAAGCTGAAATGGCCCGACAGCGAACACGCGCTCTACATCACCATCAACGACATCATCCTGAACGGCCACCGGCGGCCGTTCGAGGTGTTCATCAACTCCAAGAACATGGAGCACTTCGCCTGGACCGTGGCGCTGACGCGGATGATCTCGGCGGTGTTCCGGCGCGGCGGGGACGTGAGTTTCGTGGTCGAGGAACTGAAGGCGGTGTTCGACCCGCGCGGCGGCGCGTGGATGCAGGGCAAGTACGTGCCGTCGATCCTCGCGGCCATCGGCGGGGTGATCGAGCGGCACATGATCGCCATCGGTTTCCTCGAAGGCGAGGGCATGGGGCTGAAGTCCGACCCGCAGGCCGAGGTGGTGAACCTGGGCAACCGGCCGGGCCCGGCCTGCCCGAATTGCGGCCAGTACGACATGCGGATGGCCGAGGGCTGCCTGACTTGCAACAATTGCGGATATTCGAAGTGCGGATAGGGGCGGAAAGCACTCGCATTATCGGTGGCCTCCGCTAGATATGGTGAAGACCCTGTTCGCCACGCAGGCCCCGTTGATGCGCCTTCCCGCCGTCCTTCTCGCCGTCGCGACGATGCTGTGCTCCGCCCCGGCGGTCGCGCAGGAACATCGCACGCTCGGCTTCGGGCGGTTCCTGACCAACGACGTCATCGACCAGGAAGACCGCTGGCGTACCGGCGGCCTGACGCTCAACTGGGTTCGCGGCACCGAGTGGACCGGCCAGTTGCCGTCGCGACCGTTCGACATCCTCGAATACCGGTTCCGCGCCAACCTCATCACGCCTGCCGACACGGCCAACCCGGCGCCCGGCGACCGGCTGTTCGCCGGCACGCTGTCCTTCGGCCTGCACACCCATTTCGACTGGAACGGGACGGAGGTTTCGGCCGGGGTCGACCTCGCCGAAGTCGGCGAGCAGACCGGCCTCCGGAACTTCCAGCGCAGCCTGCATGACCGGTTCGGATGGGATCCCGTCACCACCGGTCCGTTCGAGATCGAGGACCAGTGGCTCCTGCATGCGACGGTCGAGTTCGGGCGCGAATACAACCTCGGTTTCGGGCGCCTGCGCCCCTTCGCAGAGGTCCAGAGCGGCCTTGAAAACCTCGCCCGCGTCGGGGCCGACCTGACCATTGGCGAATTCGGCCGTGGCGCGCTGATGCTGCGCGACGTGAACACCGGCCAGCGCTACGTTGGCGTCCGGTCGGAGGATCCGAGCGGGTTGAGCCTGATCCTCGGGGCGGACGCCGCCTGGGTCGAAAGCTCCGTCTACCTGCCCGAGAGCCTCGGCTACGAGATCGAACCGTTCCGCGGACGCCTGCGGGCGGGGGTCGCGACAGAGATCGGGCCGCTCGGCGTCTTCGCCGGGGCGACCTACCTGACCGAGGAATTCGTCGGCCAGCCCGAAGGCCAGGTGCTGAGCTCGGTCAACATCACCTTCAACTTCTGACGCCCCGCCGCCCGCGCGCTTGACAGCCGGGCGGGAAGCGACTATCCGGCGCGCTCCGTCCCGAAAGGCGGTTCATTGGTGTTGGCGGCCCCCGCAAGGGGATGCCTGTCGCCCCGGCCAAATCCGGGGAAAGGACAACGCCCTTCGCAACATGCAGAAGGAGATCAGCCGTGACCAAACGCACGTCTGCCAAGTACAAGATCGACCGCCGGATGGGCGAGAACATCTGGGGTCGCCCGAAGTCCCCGGTGAACAAGCGCGAATACGGCCCCGGCCAGCACGGCCAGCGCCGCAAGGGCAAGATGTCGGACTTCGGCCTGCAGCTTCGCGCCAAGCAGAAGCTCAAGGGCTACTACGGCGACCTGACCGAGAAGCAGTTCCGCCGCATCTACGCCGAGGCCGAGCGCCTGCGCGGCGACACCGGTGAACAGCTCATCGGCCTGCTGGAGCGTCGCCTCGACGCCGTCATCTACCGTGCCAAGTTCGTGCCGACCGTCTTCGCCGCGCGCCAGTTCGTGAACCACGGCCATGTCCTCGTGAACGGCAAGCGGGTCAACATCCCCAGCTACCGCGTCAAGGAAGGCGACGTGATCGAGGTGCGCGAGAAGTCGAAGCAGCTCGCCACCGTGCTCGAAGCGGTCCAGCTTCCGGAACGCGACGTGCCGGACTACCTCGATGTCGACCACAACAAGATGGTCGCCACCTTCGTCCGCACCCCCGGCCTCGGCGACGTCCCCTACGCGGTGATGATGGAGCCGAACCTGGTCGTCGAATACTACGCCAAGAACTGATCCCGAAAACGGGACACGAGGGACAGGGGCGCGCCGGGAACGGGGCGCCCTTTTCCGTTTCGGGGTAACGGTGTCAGGGTCGGAACCCGCGGCGGTAGTCGGTCGGGCTTTGCCCCGCGAAGTCGCGGAAGGCGGCGTTGAAGGCGGAAAGCGAGGCGTAGCCGAGACCGAACGCGATGGCGGTAACCGGTTCCGCGGGGTCGGCAAGGCGTTCGACGGCCCGGATCATCCGCAGCCGCTGGATCGCCTGCCGGCGGGTCATGCCGAGTTCCGACCGGAACCGGCGGGCCAGCGTACGTTGGGTCAGCCCGGCGGCGCGGGCGAGGGCGGTGGCGTCGGGCGGATCCTCCGGCGTCGCCTCGATCAGCGCCAATGCGCGGGCCACCGCGTCGGTGCGCGGAACTGGCAGCGAGGTCGGCTCCGGGGTCCGCGCCAGGCGGGCGACGGCGGCGAAGAGGGCACGGAACATCGTGGCGTCGTGGTCGGGCAGCGGCCCGTGATCCGCGCCGACGCCCGAGACCTCCGCCACCAGCGCCCGCGCAAGCGGGGTCATCGCGAAGACCGACAGCGGCGCCGGCGGCGTGCCGAAGCCCGGCGCGAACAGGACCGAGGCCGCGGTCACCCGCTGCGTCAGGGTCACGGTGAACGGCAGGTCCGCCGCGATCAGCGCGGCGCGGGCGGGCGGCAGCGTCCACCGCCGCCCGCCGGCCTCCAGCCGCAACGCGCCCTCGGCCGCGTAGAGCAGGTAGTGCCGGTCGAACCGGAACTCCCGTGCGGGTGCGGGGTCGAGCTGCTGGTGGAAGCAGTATGCGTCGGGCGCGGTCATGGCCCGAGCCTGACCGGCTCAGGCCACGGTTTCAACGAGCCTCGCGTCGTAGCGGCGGGACGAGGGCGGCGCGGTCATCATCGGCCGCAGCACCGCACCGCTCGCGGCCAAACCGGGGGAGGCGAGGTAGGCCGCGAAGCTTTCCGCGTCGTCCCATTCGTGCAGCACGCCGACATGGGTGCCGGAGGCCGGGTCGAGATGCGGGCGAAAGCAGCGGTTGCCGGGCATGGCGCGGACCGTCCGGGCCTCGGACAGGAGGTGGTCAAGCGCGGTGTCGCGCGCGTCCGGTGCGACGTGGAAATCGACGATGGCGATGAACATGGCGTGTCTCCGGTTCGTGTGACGTGACCGGAGAATGGCCGGAGGGGCGATCGTCGCGCTGCCGCCGGCCGGACAAGGATGCGCTGCGAGCGGTCAGGCCGCCAGCCGTGCCACCGCTTCCAGGTCCTCGCGGAACCGCGCGGTTTCGTCCTCGCGGCGGGACGGATCGGGCAGGCGCAGCAGGTACGACGGGTGGACGGTGACGAAGACCGGCCCGGCCGCGGTCTCCTCGATCCTGCCGCGCCGTTTCATCAGCCCGTCGCGCTTGCCGGTCAGGGATTGCAGCGCGGTGGCGCCCATCGACAGGATCAGCTTCGGCCTGACGAGTTCCCGTTCGAGGTCGAGCCACCATTTCGCGTGCTGGATCTCGCCCGCGTTCGGCGGCTGGTGCAGGCGGCGCTTGCCGGTCTGGCGAAACTTGAACCGCTTCACGGCATTGGTGACGTAGGCGGCGTCCCGGTCGAGCCCGGCCTCGGCGGCGATGCGGTCGAACAACTGCCCCGCGGGGCCGACGAAGGGACGGCCCTCGCGGTCCTCGTGGTCACCGGGCTGTTCGCCGACGATCATCAGGTCGGCGTCCTCCGGCCCCTCGCCGAGCACGATACGCCCGTAGCCGGGCAGGGTTTCCCGGCTTTCCGCCTCGGCGCGCTTCCTGAGATCCTCGAAGGTCATCGGGGCCTCAACGCGCGGCGCGGGTCGAAGGTTCGCGATGCGGGCGGCGCGGAGAGGCGGAAGGGTCGGGGCGGCCTCGGCCATTTCGCGCGCTCGGGTTTCGGCGCGCGCGATCATGTCGGGGATGTGCCGGGCCTCGGGCAGGTTCTTCCAGTACTTCTTTGGCATCTCCGACTGCATCATCCGCACCTTCACCCGCGCGGGGTTGAAGATGTTGCGGAAATAGGTGCCCCAGAGCTCCTCCGCCGCGTCCTCGGGCAGGTCGGGCCGGGGCTGGCCGGGGTGGAAGGAAATCGCGCCGTTCTCGAACCGCGCGGTGATGTCCGGGGTCGCGATGATCCAGTCCATGTCGCCGAAGCGCCTGGCGAAGAAGGGGGCCGTGGGTTCGACCGTGTGGTGCGTCGGTTCGAACCAGGCGGCGAAGTGGCGGCGCGGGCCCTCGGCCTCGAGATCGCGGAAGCGGACGAAGGCGGTCATCTTGTGGGCGCAGCGGTTCACCGCCTTCGCCATCCGGTTGAGATGGGCGAGATCCGCGTCGGCAGCGTCCGCCATCAGGCGGGGCGACTCCCGGAGCCGCCACAGGAAGGCGTAGAGCCGCGCGAACCGTTCCGGATCGGCGTGCCAGACGACGCGCCGCGCGAGGTCGAGGAAGGATTTCGGCACCGTGATGCCGGTGCCGGCGGGCGGCGGCGCGGACGTGGTGCCGAAAAGGTCGGCCTGATCCGGCGCGTCCCAGGCCCAGAGGACGTCTTCGGGCGGGACCCCCGCGGCGAGAAGCCCGCGCGCGGCATCGCGCCAGGCGGTATCGGTGTGGAGACGGGGCAGGGCGATCGTGGGCATCGTCGAACCAAGGGGCCTCGGTGGCAGGGGGCTGTCTGCCCCCTCTGCGGCTTCGCCGCATTCACCCCCGAGGAATATTTCCGGGATGAAGAAGATCAGAGCAGCCGGAGCTGCTCCGGCGGCGGGGCGAAACGGGCGCGGAGCGTCTCGCTGTCGGTGAGCGCGCCGGGCGACCAGTCGCGCAGGGCGATGAAGGGCCGGGCGGTCTTCAGGTTCGCGCCCATCCGGCGGATGTCATCGTAGCGGATCGTGCGGTAACGGCGGGTCTTCAGGATGCGGTCGACGGTCTTCGTGCCGAAGCCCGGGACGCGCAACAGCAGCGCGCGCTCGGCGGTCTGCACCGGCACCGGGAACAGCGCCCGGTGGGCGAGCGCCCAGGCCAGCTTGGGGTCGAGGTCGAGTTCCAGGTTGCCGTCGGGGCGGGCGGCGGTGATCTCGGTCGCATCGAACCCGTAGAAGCGCATCAGCCAGTCGGCCTGGTAGAGCCGGTGTTCGCGCTGGAGCGGCGGAGTCACGAGGGGGAGTTTCGCGGAACTGTCGGGGATCGGCGAGAAGGCCGAGTAATAGACCCGGCGGAGGCCGAAACTGCCGTAGAGCTTCGACGACTGGCCGAGGATGGTGGCGTCCGTGGAGCCGTCCGCGCCGACGATCATCTGTGTCGACTGGCCCGCGGGCGCGAACCGCCCCGGCCGCTTGCCGCGGTGGCTGCGGTCGAGCGAGGCGGCGCGGTGGTCCTTCACCTCGCCCATCGCCTTGCGGATCTGCTCGGGCTTCTTCTCGGGCGCGTAGGCGGCGACGGAGGCGTCGGTCGGCAGCTCCACGTTGATCGAGAGCCGGTCGGCGTAGCGGCCCGCCTCCTCGACGAGTTCGGGGGCCGCGTCGGGGATGGTCTTGAGGTGGATGTAGCCGCGGAAGGCCTCGCGCTCGCGCAGGGTTCGGGCGATACGGACCATGTCGGACATGGTCTGGTCGGGGGACCTGATGATGCCGGAGGACAGGAACAGGCCCTCGATGTAGTTGCGCCGGTAGAATTCGAGCGTGAGCGTCACGACTTCCTCGGGGGTGAACCGGGCGCGTTCGACGTTCGAACTGACCCGGTTCACGCAGTAGGCGCAGTCGTAGACGCAGAAGTTCGTCATCAGGATCTTCAGGAGGCTGATGCAGCGCCCGTCCGGCGCGTAGGCATGGCAGATGCCCGAGCCCCCGGCGGACCCGAGGCCCTTGCCGTCGCGGCTGTCGCGCCGGGACGTGCCCGAGGACGCGCAGGAGGCGTCGTAGCGGGCGGCGTCCGACAGGATCGCGAGCTTTTCCTGAAGCGTTCTGGGCATGGTCGTTCACTATATGTTCCTGCCTGCATCCGGTGCAAGGCGTCGCTGGCCTGCATACCGGCTTCGGCCGGGCGCAGCGTTGTCGCAGGACATCGGAAACCACGTTTCGTCAGGCTCGGCGGGCGGCCGCACCCCGCGCGGCAGTTCCAAACGCTTTCGGGATCGGCTAGGCATTCCGAAAGCAGTCAGGAGCGCACCATGAGCCAGGAATACCCCGTCTACGCCCGGATCGACGGCCCCATCGTGATGATCGGCTTTGGATCCATCGGGAAAGGGACCTGGCCGCTGATCGAGCGTCACTTCGAGTTCGACGCCGACAGGTTCCTGGTGATCGAGCCGGACCCGGCGAACCACAACTTCCTGCGCCAGCACAACCTGCGATACGAGACCGAGGCGCTGACGCCGGAGAACCTGCGCGAGGTGCTCGGGCGCCACCTGGAACCCGGCAAGGGCTTCTGCGTGAACCTGTCGGTCGATACCGGGTCGCTCGACCTGATGCGGTTCTGCCGCGAGATCGGGGTGCCCTACATCGACACCGTGGTCGAGCCCTGGGCCGGGTTCTACTTCGGCACCGAGGACAACGCCGCGCGGTCCAACTACGCGCTCAGGCAGGCGGTCCGGGACGAGAAGGCGGCCAACCCGGGCGGCACCACGGCGGTCAGCTGCTGCGGCGCGAACCCGGGCATGGTTTCGTGGTTCGTGAAGGAGGCCCTGCTGACACTGGCCCGCGACACTGGCCGCGATGCGGGAACGCCGGGCAGCCGCGAGGAATGGGCCGCGCTGATGCGGGATCTCGGGGTCAAGGGCGTCCACATCGCGGAGCGGGACACCCAGGCGCGCCGCCAGCCCCGGCCGCGAAACGTCTTCGTCAACACCTGGTCGGTCGAGGGCTTCATCGCCGAAGGGTTCCAGCCCGCGGAGCTCGGATGGGGCACGCACGAGACCTGGTTCCCCGAGAACGGCTACCGCCACGACGAGGGCTGCCGCGCCGCGATCTGGCTCGACCGGCCGGGCGCGATCACCCGCGTCCATACCTGGTGCCCGACGCCGGGGCCGCAGTTCGGTTTCCTCGTCACCCATAACGAGGCGATCTCGATTTCCGACTACTACACCGTCGGCTCGCCCGCCGCGCCGAGCTACCGGCCGACCTGCCACTACGCCTATCACCCCTGCGACGACGCGGTGCTGTCGCTGCACGAGATGTTCGGGTCCGGCAAGCAGCAGACGAAGCACCACATCCTCGACGTCGACGAGATCGTGGAGGGCATCGACGAGCTTGGCGTGCTGCTCTACGGGCACGAGAAGAACGCGCTCTGGTTCGGCTCGCGGCTGTCGAACGAGGAGACGAAGGACCTTGCTCCCTACCAGAACGCGACCGGGCTCCAGGTCACGAGCGCGGTTCTCGCGGGGATGGTCTGGGCGCTGGAGAACCCGAACGCGGGCATCGTCGAGACCGACGAGATGGACCATGCCCGGTGCCTCGAGGTTCAGCGCCCGTATCTCGGCCCGGTCGAGGCGCATTACACCGACTGGACCCCGTTGCAGGACCGCTGGCAGCAGTTCCCCGAGGACATCGACGAAAGCGATCCCTGGCTGTTCCGGAACGTCTTGGCAAGCTAGGCTGCGCCATCGCGGGCGGCGCGGGGGGAGGCGACGGGATGGCACGGCTCGTGTTCGGGATGAACCAGTCGCTGGATGGCTACGTCGACCACACCGCCTTCGCGCCCGGGCCGAAGCTGTTCAGGCACTTCATCGACGAGGTGCGCGGTCATTCGGGGATGATTCACGGCCGCCGCATGTACGAGATCATGCGCTACTGGGATGACGACCGGCCCGAATGGGGCGCGCCCGAACGCGACTTCGCCGACGCCTGGCGCGGGCAGCACAAGTGGGTCGTGTCGCGCACGCTCGGTTCCGTCGGTCCGCACGCGAGCCTTGTGTCGGGCGACATCGAGGCGGCGATCCGCGAGCTGAAGTCGCAGCGCGAGGGCGATATCGACGTGACCGGGCCCGGCCTCGCGGGGAGCCTCGCGGCGCTCGGGCTGATCGACGAGTTCCGCATCTACCTGCACCCCGTCGTGACCGGCTCCGGCACGCCGTTCTTCCAGGGTGTCCGGCCCGATCTGCGGCTGAAGGATTGCGTCCGGATGGATGAGGGCATCGTGCGGCTGACCTACGTTCCGGCCTGATCCGGCCGGGGCCATAGCGGCGACGCGGGCGGGCCGGAGATGACCCGCTTCCCTGCGCCAGCGCACAGAAACAGATCTGTCCATTCCCCCGGCGCGGGCCTACACAACCCACATGATCGGAGACCGCGCCCATCGCATGTCGCTTGCCGACGCCGCGCACCTGCCGCGCTGGCGGCAGCCGGTGGCGTTGCTCGCGCTGATGGCTGTGGCGATGCCGATCTCCTTCGCGACGTGGTCGGCGCTCCTGAACAACTTCGTCGTCGATGCCGCCGCCTTCGACGGCGCGGATATCGGCTGGCTGCACACCGTGCGGGAGATCCCGGGCTTCTTCGCCATCGGCGTGATCTTCCTCCTGCTTTTCATCCGCGAGCAGATGCTCGGGCTGACCGCGCTCCTGCTGCTCGGCATCGCGACAGCGGTCACGGCGCAGTTCCCGTCGCTGACCGGGCTGCTGATCGTCACGCTGCTCAGCTCGATCGGATTTCACTATTACGAGACGGTGAACCAGTCGCTCCAGCTGCAATGGATCGACAAGGCCCGGGCGCCGCAGACGCTCGGCTGGCTTCTGTCCGCCGGGTCGGCGGCGACGCTGGTGGCCTACGTGCTGATCGTGCTGACCTGGCGGCGGTTCGATCTCAGCTATTCCTTCGTCTACTGGACCGCGGGCGGCACCACCGTCCTGCTGGCCGGGGCAGCGCTGCTGCTGTTCCCGCAGTTCGAAAGCCCGCATCCGCAGACTCGCAAGATGGTGCTGCGCCGGCGCTACTGGCTCTATTACGCGCTGCAGTTCATGTCGGGCGCGCGGCGCCAGATCTTCACCGTGTTCGCGGGCTTCATGATGGTCGAGCGCTACGGCTACGAGGTCCACCAGATCACCGCGCTGTTCCTCGCCACGCTGGTCGTGAACATGATTGCCGCGCCGATGCTCGGGAAGGCGGTGGCGTACTTCGGCGAACGCGCGGCGCTGGTGTTCGAGTATGTCGGGCTGACGCTCGTCTTCCTGCTCTATGCCGGGCTCTACTGGTACAACTGGGGGCCGGGGCTGGCGGCGGGGCTCTACGTCGTGAACCACATCTTCTTTTCGCTCGCGCTGGCGATAAAGACCTACTTCCAGAAGATCGCCGCGCCGGGGGACATCGCGCCGACCGCGGCGGTGGCGTTCACCATCAACCACATCGCGGCGGTGTTCCTGCCGGCGCTGCTCGGCTACGTCTGGATCCACTCGCCGATGGCCGTCTACCTGACGGCGGCGGGCATGGCGATGATCTCGCTCGGCCTGTCGCTCCTCGTTCCGCGCCACCCGGAGCCGGGGCACGAAACCCTGCTGGTTCGGCCGCTGCCGCAGGCCGCCGAATGACGACCTGGACCGCGCTCACCACCCTTCGGGGCAAGGCGGCCGCCGAGGCGCTCGGCGAGGCCCTGGAGGATCTCGATCCCGCGCCCACGGGCGTCGGCGTGTTCGAGGTGGAGGACGGCTCCGGCCTGTGGGAGGTCGGCGGCTACTTCACCGAGGAACCGGACGGGATCGGGCTCGCGCTCCTGTCCGCGGCGCATGGCGCGAAGGATTTCGCGGTGTCCGAACTGCCCGAGACCGACTGGGTCGCGGTGGTCCGGCGCGAACTGCATCCGGTGGAGGCAGGGCGGTTCTTCGTCTATGGAAGCCACGACGCCGACAAGCTGCCCGAGGGCCGGATCGGCCTGTTGATCGAGGCCGCGATGGCGTTCGGCACCGGCCACCACGGCACCACGCAGGGCTGTCTTGAGGCGCTGGATGCGCTGGTCGACGCGGGCGTGGGGGCCGACCGCGTCGCCGATATCGGTTGCGGGACCGCGGTGCTGGCGATGGCAGCGGCGCATGTCTGGCCGGGGGCGGAGGCCATCCTCGCCTCCGACATCGACCCGGTGGCGGTCGAGGTCGCAGAGGCGAATGTGGCGGCCAACGGGCTTGCGGGCCGGGTGCAGTGCATCGAGGCCACCGGGCTCGACCACCCGGAGCTTCAGGCCGCCGCGCCGTTCGACCTGGTCTTCGCCAATATCCTCAAGGGTCCGCTCATCGACCTGGCTCCCGATATCGCCGCCGCCTGCCGCCCCGGGGGGCACGCGATCCTGTCCGGCCTGCTCAACCCGCAGGCCGATGAAGTGCGCGCCGCCTACGAGACGGCGGGGTTCGCGTTGCGCTCCGGGAAACAGATTGGTGACTGGACAAGCCTCTGCCTGACCCGGGTTTAGCTTTGTTCAAGGCGCCTGTCGTGTTACCTTCACAGATGGTGGGGGCGACACGGAACAAACGGGTTGCCCTTCTATGTCCGACCAAATTCGCGATTTCGAGGCTCGGATCGGCCGGATCAACCGTGCCTATAACGGCGGTCGCGTGACCTACGTGCAGCGCGCCGATGGCCTTCTGGTGCCGCGCAGCCGTTCCCGCCTCCGCTTCCACTTTCCCTGGCGCGCCATGCTGGCGGGCTTCGTCGCCGTCGTGGTGGTGAAGGGCTTCCTGCTCTACTACCTCGGGGCTGACGGCTACAACGCCCGGCTGGAGCTGATGCTGGAAAACAGCCGCTACAGCGAGCTTGCCGCCACGATCCTGGCGCCCGATCCGGTGTCCAGTTGGGCGGCGATGCGGATGATCGACGCCGAACTGGTCCTGCGCAGCCTCTGAGCGGCGCGCGACGCACCGCGTTCCTGCGCGGTGCGATTCCCGGAAACGAGAAAGGCCGGCCCGTAAGGGACCGGCCTTCGACGTGTTCCGGGGGTCGCGATCAGAAGCGGGTCTGACCGTCGGCGATGGAATCGATGTCGCCGCGGACCAGGCCGAGATCGTCGAGCTCGTGATCCGACAGTTTCGACAACGCGTTGCGGGTGACGCGGGCGTCGTGCCATGCGGCGATGCGCCCGGTCAGACCGGCAAGGACGTTGATGGCGCTGAAGCCAGCGCCGAGGGGGCGATTGGTGACCGAGGCCATGCGGAGTTCCTTTCCGATCCTGGTGTGGTGGGGCCGCCCGACGGGGCAGCAACAGGCCGCACGTAGACCTCCCGCGGTGCTGAATCAATAGGCGATTTTTGCATGGCTGACGATTTCTGAACGCATGGTAGAAATCGGGACAAACCGTTATCAATAAATGGAAAATCCGGCTTGCCCGATGTCGCTTCCAGACATGCCCGTGACGCTTTTCGACCGCATGTGCCACCGGATTGGGCAGCGCCGTCGCAATCCGTCTTCGCCGTGTCGGAAACGGCTCGGTGCTGGCCAGTGTTCGCCTTTCGTGCTAGTGCTGCAGAAAAACAACGGCAGGAGCGTGGGGCAGATGCGCGTCATCGGAATCGATCCGGGTCTGAGGCGGATGGGATGGGGCGTGATCGAAGCCCGTGCCGGCCGCCTGTCCCATGTCGCGAGCGGCACCTGCGAAAGCGCCGCGGGCGATCTCGCGGCCCGCCTCCTGCAGCTTCACGTCGCCCTGACCGAGGTGATCCGCGCCCATGCCCCCGATGCCGCGGCGGTCGAACAGACCTTCGTGAACCGCGATGGCGCGGCGACGCTGAAACTCGGGCAGGCGCGCGGCGTCGCGCTTCTGGTGCCGGCGCAGGCGGGGTTGCCGGTAGCCGAATACGCGCCGAACGCGGTCAAGAAGGCGGTCGTCGGCGTCGGCCATGCCGACAAGCGCCAGATCGGCCACATGGTCCGCCTGACCCTGCCCGGCGCTGCACCCGAGGGTGCCGACGCCGCCGACGCCCTGGCGATCGCGCTGGCGCATGTCTTCCTGTCCGGTGGCGCCGCGCGGCTCACCGCGGCGGTGCGGGCGGCATCGTGATCGGGCGTCTTCGCGGGCTGGTGGCGCTGAAGGGCGCCGACCACGCGCTGATCGACGTCGGCGGCGTCGGCTACGTCGTCCATTGCTCCGACCGCACGCTCGCGGCACTCGCACCGGGAACGCAGGCGGAGATCTGGACCGAGATGCTGGTGCGCGAGGACCTGATGCAACTGTTCGGGTTCCTCACCCCGCAGGAGCGGGACTGGCACCGGCTGTTGACCACGGTGCAGGGCGTCGGCGCGAAGGCGTCGATGGCGATCCTGGGCACGCTGACGACCGAGGCCCTGGCCCGCGCCATCGCGCTCGGCGACTGGGGATCGGTCAGGGCCGCGCCGGGGGTGGGCCCGAAACTCGCGCAGCGGGTGGTGAACGAGTTGAAGGACAAGGCGCCGGCCGCGATGGGGATGGGCGGCGCCGGGCCGGGCCCGGCGGCCACGGCTGCGCCGCAACCGGCCGGTCCCGCCCGCGCGCCCGATGCGCTGGTGGAACCCGACTTGCCCGGTTCCGCCGCCGCGCAGGCGGAGGCGCTGTCGGCGCTCACGAACCTCGGCTACGCCCCGCAGGAAGCCGCCGCCGCCGTGGCGCGCGCCGCGGGCGAAGCCCCCGATGCGACCACGGCCGCCCTGATCCGCGCCGCGCTGAAGGCGCTGGCGCCGAAGGACTGACATGACCGGACCCGACCCCGATCTCCGCCCCGACCGCCTGCCCGGCGAGGACGCGCCCGACCGTGCCCTGCGCCCGCAGCAACTGTCGGAATTCATCGGGCAGGAGGAGGCGCGGGCAAACCTGCGCGTCTTCACCGAGAGCGCACGGCGGCGGGGCGAGGCGATGGATCACGTCCTGTTCCACGGGCCGCCGGGCCTCGGCAAGACGACGCTGGCGCAGATCATGGCCCGCGAGCTCGGCGTGAACTTCCGCATGACCTCGGGCCCGGTTCTGGCGCGGGCAGGCGACCTCGCCGCGATCCTGACCAACCTCGACGCGCGCGACGTGCTCTTCATCGACGAGATCCACCGCATGAACCCGGCGGTGGAGGAGGTGCTCTATCCCGCGCTGGAGGATTTCGAGCTGGACCTCGTGATCGGCGAGGGACCGGCGGCGCGGACGGTGCGGATCGAGTTGCAGCCGTTCACGCTGGTCGGCGCCACCACCCGGCTTGGTCTGCTCACGACGCCGCTCCGCGACCGGTTCGGAATCCCCGTCCGGCTCCAGTTCTACACACCCGCCGAACTGACCGAGATCGTGACGCGCAACGCCCGCCTGCTCGGCGTCGACGCCGACCCCGACGGGCTGGCGGAGATCGCGGCCCGGGCGCGGGGGACGCCGCGGATCGCCGGGCGGCTCCTGCGGCGGGTAGTGGATTTCGCGCTGGTCGAGGGCGACGGGCGGATCACCCGGGCGCTGGCGGATGCCGCGCTGGTCCGGCTCGGCGTCGACGGCCTCGGTCTCGACGGGGCGGACCGGCGGTATCTCGGGCTGATCGCGGAGAATTACGGCGGCGGCCCCGTCGGGGTCGAGACGATCTCCGCCGCGCTGTCGGAGGCCCGCGACGCGATCGAGGAGGTGATCGAGCCCTACCTGTTGCAGCAGGGCCTGATCCAGCGGACCCCGCGGGGCCGGATGCTGGCGCAGAAGGCCTGGGCACACCTGGGCCTGCCGCAACCGGAGGCGCCGCGGCAGGGCGGGCTGTTCGAGGAGTGAACGGGGCCTTAGCGAGTTCGGCACAGGCGATTTCGCAGGAACCGCCTTCAACAGAACGCGCCGGGGCCGTTTCGGATACCCCGGCGCGTTCCCGTCTGTCGCTCTCAGAGCTGCCCGGTGAACCGCAGCATCGCCTTCAGGCTGTCGATCGGGTCGGAGGGCCGGAAGCCGTAGGGCGACCAGCGGTGCCCCGCCGTGGTGTCGTTCCAGTAGGACGACGGGTCCTTCACGATCAGGCCGAGGATGGTTCCGGCGACGATATGCGTGCCGAGCGGCCCGAGATGCCCGCCGCCGACCAGCTCGGCCTCGCGCAGGACGTAGAACCAGAGCGGCGTCGTGGTGCCGAAATCCGCGCCCGCGATGGTGCGCCCGTCCATTACCTGCGCCGGGGTCAGCGTGTCGACATGGCGGAAATGGCCGCTGGCGTTGATCGCGTCGATACAGGCCTGGGCGCTCGGCAGGTTCAGCCGGTAGCCGCGGCGGAGGTTCCGCTTGGCGAGGTGCTTGAACACGCCCGAGGGCTCGTTGAGCATGTTGCCGAGCGGCGGGGCGAGCTTGGTGTCGATGGCGCGGGCCGACCGTTCCGGGGTCTCGGCGTGGACGAAGCGGGCCCAGTCGATCACCCAGTTGTCGGGCAGTTGCGTGCTGCCGGTGCCCGCCATCCGCCCGTTGCCGGTGAACGCGAACAGGAGATCGAACGGCGCGGCATCCGGGATCAGGTTCGGCTTGCCCGGCTCGGCCTTCCCGAACACCGAGTTGTGGTCGTAGCTTTCCCGGACCATCGAATGGCCGAAGCGGAAACCGGCGACGGAGAATTCCAGCGGCATCGGCATCTTGGTCGGCATCGACGGGCCGTGATCGCCGAAGAACCCGGAATAGAGCGGCGAACCCTTCTGGAGCAGCTCGTCCAGCACGGCGTTGTCGCAGAGGCTCGGCAGGTAGTCATGGGCGACGAACCACTGGTAGTGGTAGCGGGTCAGCCGCCGCGCCTCGGTGAAACTGTCGCAGAGATCGACGAGCTTGTTGTGGAAGCGCAGGAACGCGACCTGCAGCTGCGCGACCACGAGGTTTTCGTCGTTCCGCCCGTCGCCGACGATGGCGCGCTGGCGGATCGGGGTCACGCCGTCGGCTTCGAGGAAGTTGCCGCGAAGCGCCGGGTCGAGCGCCTGGAGCTCGGCCACGGTCAGCGCGCCCCGGTCGAGCAGGAAGCCGAGCCGCAGGAGGTCGGTCGCCGGATCGCCGGGCTTGGCGGGCGGGCCCTCGGCGGTGGCGGAGGACACGCCGAGCCGCATCTTCTTGGTCAGCGTCGGGTGCCGCATCAGGCCCGCGAGCTTTTGCGCGAACGGCCCCTGTCCGACGCTGTCGCCGTAGAGGCTGTCGAGCCCGAGCGACCCGTCGCGGAGGTTGTCGACCTGCGCGATCACGTCGTCCCGGTCCATCGGCCCGAAGTCGCCGTCGATCTCGGAAATCCCGATCACCTCGCGGTCGGTGTTCGCGGTGATGTCGTGGTCGATGAACTGGCCGAAATAGGTCAGGATCGGCGGCAGGCTGGCGAAGGGCGGAACCGGTCCGCCCTCGACCATGCTCTCGGCCAGTTCGTCGAGGGCGGCAAGCATCGTGGCGCTGGTCGGGAAGCCGTCCGCGTCGTGGAAGAAGTATCGGAACGCGCCGCCCGCCGTGGCGGCCGTGGTCGCCGCCGGGGCGGTTTCGGTGCCGAAGCGGGTCGCGCTCAGGAGCGCAGTCTCGGCGGTCTCGCCGTCGACGACGCTTTCCACCGGGCTGGTCGGGGAATGACCCTCGGTGGCGAGGGATTCAGGGGCCGGAGCGGTATCCGTGACGATATGGCCGCCGTGGCCGAGCGAAAACAACATGGCTTCACCTGTCAAATGTCTGCGCCCGGGGGCGCACGGGAAAAACACCGCGAAAACGGCGGAAACGGATGTCGAAATCGCTGACACCCTTTCAATTATCTGGATATCACGGGGCGATATGGCGATCAAAGCGAATACTACGCCTTGTCTGCCCGTATTCTGAGCAAGGGCTGACCAGGGGTAAGGTTTCACTCACCGTGACTGCGTGGTTGCGGGTGCGTCGTGGCCCGTTTCGGGCCGGGGGTTGATCGTTCGGCGGCGGGCGGGGCAGGCTGCACCGGGCGCCGGGACGGTCCGGCGGTGTCTGCCCGGAGTGTTCGCCATGCGCCTCGCCTGTCTCGTCACGGCGTTTCTCGCCGGCCCCGTCGCCGCGCAGGTGGAGCTAGGGTCCTACCATGTCTTCGACACCCGGTTCGGGCAGGTCCAGGTCGTCGGCGGCGACATCGACAACTACCTCGCCTTCGAGGGCGAGTTGAGGAACGATCTCTGGGGCGCGAGGCTCGCCATCCTCGCGGGCTACGGCATGGAGGGGGAAAGCCACGACTGGCTCCTCGTCCGGGTCGAGACCGGCGGTAACGGCTGTTACCCTGTCCACCAGGTCGTCCGGGTCAGCGCGGCGGGTCTCGCGGCCAGCGATGCCTTCGGTACCTGCACGTCGCAGGTGCTGGACGTGCGCGTGCTGCCGGGGCTGATCGAACTCGACATGTCCAACCCCGACGCGACCGTGCCGATGATCACCTACCGCTTCGATGGCGCCGTGCTGGCGTCGACCGAACATGCCGTGACCGGGCGGCCCGACCCGGCCGGGGCGGGGGAGGACGTGCTGCGATGGCTCGGCCAGCACCCGCACGCGCTGTTCGACGACCTGGCGGAACGCGCGCGGCTGGAAACGGTGATGACGGCGGAGGAAGTCTCGGACCTGTCCGACCACGTCTTCGTCTCCGACGCGGCGTTCCGGCACGGCGACTGGGTGATCGGCAAGGGCTGCATGGCGCACCAGTGCCACGTGACGTTCGGGATGTGGGCGATCCGGATCGCGGACGGGGCCGTCGGGGCGGCGATCATCGGGCGCGACGGAACCGAACGGCTGTGGGGCCACGCCGCGACCGACGAGACCCTGCGGCTTTACGTCGAGGCGAACCGGCCGTGACGCCCGAAGCTGTCGCCGCGTTCTTCACCCGTTCAGACGGCAGCTACCGGTTCGCGCGATGGGGCCGGCCGATCGCGCCGATGGTGATCGGGGTCGAGGACGCCACGCTGTCGGTGATGGAGGGGGCGATCGAGGCAATCGCGACGCTGGCGAACCATCCGCTGGCCGAAACCGACCCGGAGCTCGGCGCGAACCTGATGATCTTCTTCATCCGCGACTGGCACGAGCTTCTGGACACCCCGCAGTTGGGTCATGTCCTGGACGAGCTCGATACCCTTGTGCCCCGGCTGCAGGCGGCGGGAGCGAACCAGTACCGAAGCTTCCGCTTCGACGCGGCAGGCGCGATCAAGGCGGCATTCGTGTTCGTGCGGATGGATGCGGCGATGTCCGGGCTTCCCGCGGAGGCGGTTGCGTTCGGCCAGGCGGTGCAGACGATCCTCCTGTGGTCCGATACGGCATTCGCGGAAACCTCGCCGCTTGCCCAGGCGGGCGAGGAAGGACCAGTGCTGCTGCGCTCGGGCGTCGCGGAAGTGATCCGCGCGGCCTACGACCCCGTGATGCCGGTCGTGGCGGACGACCCGAGCCACGCGCTCAGGATGGCCGCGCGGCTGCCGGACTGACCGCTACGACCCGGCGCGGTGATGCGCGACGAGCGCGTTGGCGTGTCCGTGGCCGAGCCCGTGTTCCGACTTGAGCCAGGCGACCGTCTCCATGTGCTTCTCCTCCGGCCGGGCGGAGATCAGGGACAGCCAGTGTTCGACGGGCTTGCCGTAGGTCTTCTCGATCGACGGGAAGTAGGACGCGGGGCCTTTGACCTTCTCGGTCATCGCGGGGTCTCCGGTTGCGGTGCATGGGCGAGGCTAGCGGGAACGGGCCGGAAACGGAACGGCTCCTGAACGCGCGGAATCAAGGCCGCCAGGCCGCCGAACTTCATGGGTCCGTGCCTACCGGACAGGTCCGCCGGACTCGTCCGGCATAAAGCGCAATAGCCGCACCGGAGGATCGCCGACCCGCGGCCCGTCGACGCGCGGCTCGTCGCACGGGTCGCCGCAGATCGGGTGGCTCCACCAATCCATCCCCCGCTGGACCTCCCCCGTCTCCTCCGACACTCTCGCGCGCATGACCCATCACTGGCCCATCCGCGTCTACTACGAGGACACCGACTTCGCCGGGATCGTCTACTACGCCAACTACCTGAAGTTCATCGAACGCGCCCGGTCCGAACTGGTCCGCGCCGCGGGGATCGACCAAGCGGCGCTCAAGGCCGGGGGCATCGCCTTCGCGGTCCGCCGGCTGGAGGCCGACTACCTCGCGCCCGCCCGCTACGACGACGAACTGACCGTCACCACCGGGATCACCCGCCTGACCGGCGCGCGGTTCGACCTCGACCAGTCCGTCGCACGCGGGGCGGAGACGCTGTTCGCCGCGAAGGTCCAGGTCGTCTGCCTGTCCGACAGCGGCCGCCCGGCCCGCCTGCCCGAGGACGTCCGGCGAAAGATCGCGCAGTATTGTGACGTCACGGGGGCGTGAGACGGGTGCTCTTGGCGGGCGCGTGGAAAGGCTGATATAAGCCGCCCCCAACGGAGCGGGGCCAACCCGCCCCCGGGGCAATGGTGCCGCCGGGCAGACAGGACGGGCAGAGTATGGAAACTGAAGCGCTACAGGCGGCGCAGAGCGTGGACTTTTCGTTCCTCGCGCTGTTCTTCCGCGCCACCTTCATCGTCAAGCTGGTGATGATCGCCCTGCTGGCCGCCTCGGTCTGGGTCTGGACGATCTACTTCACCAAGTTCCGCATGTACCGCCGCGCCCGCGCCAACGCCGCGGCCTTCGACACCGCGTTCTGGTCGGGCGAGCCGCTGGACGAGTTCTACGATGCCATCGCCGAGGCCCCGCGCAGCGCATCCGAACGGGTCTTCGTGGCGGGCATGACCGAGTGGCGGCGGTCGATCCGCGACGACGGCGCGCTGATCCCCGGCGTTCAGCAGCGCGTGGACCGGTCGATGGACGTGGCCATCGCGCGAGAAAACGAACGCCTGACCAACGGGCTCGGCTTCCTTGCCACCACTGGCGCTACGGCCCCCTTCGTCGGGCTTTTCGGCACCGTCTGGGGCATCATGCGATCGTTCCAGGAAATCGCGGAGTCGGGCAACACCTCGCTCGCCGTCGTCGCCCCCGGCATCGCCGAGGCGCTGCTGGCGACCGGCCTCGGCCTTCTCGCGGCCATTCCGGCGGTCATCCTCTACAACATCCTGTCGGGGCAGGCGGACCGGCTGATCTCGGGCTACGAGGGGTTTGCCGACGAGTTCTCGACCCTCCTCAGCCGGCAGCTGGACTGACGCGATGGCGATGACCACGGCAGCCAAGGCGGCAGGCGGACGGCGGCGGGGACGCCGCCGGGGCGGGTTGCAGCCGATGTCCGAGATCAACGTCACGCCCTTCGTGGACGTGATGCTGGTGCTCCTGATCGTGTTCATGGTCTCGGCCCCGCTGATGACCGTGGGCGTGCCGATCGAACTGCCCGAGACCGCGGCCGAGGCGCTGCCCTCGTCGGACGAGGAGCCGCTGACGGTCACCCTGACCGCCGATGGGCAGGTGATGATCCAGACCACGGAGGTGTCGCGCGACGAGCTGATCCAGCGCCTCACCGCCATCGCCGGCGAGCGCGAGTCGAACCAGATCTTCCTGCGTGCGGACGGGGCGATCCCCTACGAGCAGGTGATGCAAGTGATGGGTGCGCTCAACCGCGGCGGCTTCCGCGACATCGGGCTCGTGACCGATGCGGGCGGCCCGGACCTTGCCGGGGGGAGCGAATGAGATGGAGATGCCGCGGGAGCTTTATGCCTCGGCGGGCCTGCACCTCGCGCTTCTCCTGGTGCTGATCCTGTCGCCGAAGCTGACACGGACCGACCCCCAGAATTTCCAGGTGACCGGCGTGACGATCCTGTCGAACGCCGAGTTCGAGGCGATGACGCTGCCCGGCACCGCGCCGGACGTGGAGCCGCCGCCGGAACCTGCCGCGCCGCCCCCGCCCGCCGAGCCCGAGCCGCAGCCGGAGGCCCCGGCGCCCGAGCCGCCCGCGCCCGAGGTCAGCCAGCCCGAGGCCGCGGAGCCGCCCGCACCCGAAACCGCGCCGGAGCCGACCGAGCCGCTGGAAACCCCGCAGGCCAGCGTTTCGGAGGACGTGGCGATCCTCGCCCCGCCCGAGCTTGGCGACCCGAGCGCGGAGCAATCCGATACGCCGACCCCACAGGAAGCCCCGCGGGTCGCGCCGACCCCCGCGCCGGCCCCGCCCCCCGACGTGGAGGTGGCGCCCGAGGTCGTGGAACAGCCCGATCCCACCCCGGAACCGGCGGAAGTGGCCGAGCCCGAGGTGGAGCAGACCGCGCCGGAGGAGGCCGCGACCCAGATCGTGACCGAGGCGGAGGACCCGTCCTCCGCGCCGCTGGCGTCGATCCGGCCGCCGTCGCGCCCGAACCGGCCCGCGCCGGAGCCCGAGCCGCAGACCGCGGCGGCGGAACCCGAACCCGCGCCGGAACCGGACCCCGAGCCCGAGCCGCAACCGCAGCCTGACGCGCAGGCCGATGCCATCGCCGCCGCCGTCGCCGCCGCGAACACCGAGACCGCCCCGGCCCCGCCCGCCGGCCCGCCGCTGACCCAAGGCCAGCGCGACGGGTTCCGCATCGCCGTGCAGGGGTGCTGGAACGTCGGGTCGCTGAGTTCCGAGGCGCTGCAGACCACCGTCACGGTCGGTGTGTCGATGCTGCCGGACGGCCGGCCCGATGCCGGCTCCATCCGCCTGATCGAGCGTTCCGGCGGGTCCGAGACCGCGGCCACGCAGGCGTTCGAGGCCGCCCGCCGCGCGATCATCCGCTGCGGCGTCAACGGCTACAGCCTGCCCTCGGAAAGCTACGAGCACTGGCGCGAGGTCGAGATGGTGTTCAATCCCGAGGGGATGCGGCTCAGATGACCCGGACCCTCGCCATCTTCGCCGCGCTCTGGCCCGCCGCGCTTGCCGCGCAGGACCTGCCGACCATCGCCGAGATCGGGCGCTGCTGGAATCCCGGCAGCCTGCCGCCCGCCGCGCGGACGGCCGATGTCAACGTTTCCGTGCAATTCGATGCCGACGGCCGGCCAATCCCTGACTCCGTCGCGCCGACGGGCTACATCGCACCCGATGACCCGAACGCGCACTTCGCCTTCGAAGCCGCCCGCCGCGCCGTTCTCCGCTGCGGCGAGGACGGCTACAGCCTGCCGCCGGGCTATGCCGGTACCGGCCGGCCCGCCGAGATCACGTTCACAATCCCCGAAGGAATGAGGCCCTGATGTTCCGCCAGTTCCGCACCATCCTGCTCGCCGCTCTCTGCCTCGTGCCGTTCGCGGCCGCGGCCCAGAGCCCCGGTCCCCTGCGGATCGAGATCACCGAGGGCGTCATCGAACCGCTGCCCTTCGCGATCCCGACCTTCGTCGCCGAGAACTCCGGCGCGACCGACGCCGCGCAGGACATCACCCGCGTCATCGCCGCCGACCTGCGCGGCACCGGCCTGTTCCGCGAGATCCCGCCGGACGCCTACATCTCGCAGGTCACGAACTTCAACGCCGCGGTGCAATACGCCGACTGGCAGGCGATCAACGCGCAGGCGCTCATCACCGGCTCGGTGGAGCTTGCCGCCAACGGCCAGCTCGTCGTGCGCTTCCGCCTGTTCGACGTGTTCTCGGGCCAGCCGCTCGGCGACGGGCTCCAGTTCGTCGGCGCGCCGGACAGCTGGCGGCGCATGGCGCATGCCGTCGCGGACCAGGTCTACGAACGGATCACGGGCGAGACCGGCTACTTCGACACCCGCGTCGCCTTCGTGGCCGAGGAAGGCCCGAAGGATGCCCGCCTGACCCGGCTCGCGATCATGGACTACGACGGCGCGAACGTGCAGTTCCTGACCGGGAACGAGAACCTGATCCTGTCGCCGCGGTTCTCGCCCGACGGGTCCACGGTGCTCTATACCGCGCTGCAGGACGGGTTCCCGACGGTCTACTACATGGACCTCGGCAGCATCTCGACCCGGCCGCTGACCACCGCCGAGGGCGCATCGGCGTTCACGCCCCGATTCTCCCCCGATGGCGGCCGGATCGTGTTCTCGCTGTCCGAGGGCGGCAATTCCGACATCTACGTCGAGACGCTGGCCACCGGCGCGCGTTCCCGGCTGACCACCTCGCCCTCGATCGAGGCCAGCCCGAGCTTTTCGCCCGATGGCAGCCAGATCGTGTTCGAAAGCGACCGGACCGGGACGCAGCAGATCTACGTCATGGACGCAAACGGTGGCGAGCCGCGCCGGATCTCCCGCGGGGACGGGCGCTATTCCACGCCGGTCTGGTCGCCGCGCGGCGACCTGATCGCCTTCACCTACCAGAGCGGCGGGCGGTTCCACATCGGCGTCATGCGCACCGACGGGTCCGAGGAACGTCTGCTGACCTCGTCCTTCCTCGACGAGGGGCCGACGTGGTCGCCGAACGGACGGGTCATCATGTTCACCCGCGAGACGGCGGGCGCGGACGGCGCCCCGGCGCTCTACTCGGTCGACATCTCGGGCCGGAACCTGCAGCGCGTGGCCTCGCCCGGCATGGCCTCGGACCCCGCCTGGGGGCCGCGGCAGGGCCAGTAACCGCGCATTTCCAAGCCCGCCCGCGCATGGTAGAATCGGCGCAAAACCAAATCATCCCGAGGAAGAGCACATGAAAGTCCTGTCCCGCACACTCCTGCTCCTGGCCGTCCTGGGCCTTTCGGCCTGTGGCCAGGGCGGTTTCGGCCGCAACGGTCCCGGCGCGGGTGCCCCCGGCGCGGGCGGTCCGACCGACCCGAACTCGGTCGCGTACTTCAACCAGACCATCGGCGACCGGGTGTTGTTCTCGGTGGATGTCTACACCCTGTCGGACGAGGCCCGCGCGATCCTCGACGGTCAGGCCCAGTGGATGGCGAACAACCCCGAGTACACCGCCGTGATCGAAGGCCACGCGGACGAGCAGGGCACGCAGGAATACAACTTCCGTCTCGGCGAACGCCGCGCGAACTCGGTCTACCAGTATCTGATCTCGCGCGGGGTGTCCCCGAACCGGCTCCGCACCGTGTCCTACGGCAAGCTGCGGCCGCTGGCGATCTGTTCCGAGGAAGCTTGCTACAACCAGAACCGCCGCGCGGTGACCGTTCTGGCCGCGGGTCCGGGGGTCTGATCCCAATGCGCCGTCTCGCCTTCGCCCTGGCGCTCTTCGCCGTGCCCGTCCCGGCCCTTGCACAGGACCGGGCGGCCACGCTCGCGGACATCCGGCAGGAGCTTTCGGTGCTCTGGGTCGAGATCCAGCGCCTGAACCAGCAGCTGTCGACCACCGGCGGACCGCAGACCGCGGTGCCCGGGGGCGACGTGCAGGCGCGGCAGGACGCGATCGAGGCCGAACTGCGCCGCCTCGCCGGCCTGACGGAGCAGCTGCAGCTTCGCATCGACAGCGTCGTGCGGGACGGGACAACCCGGATCGGGGACCTGGAATTCCGGCTCTGCGAACTGGAAAGCGACTGCGACATCGGCTCGCTCGGCGAAACCCCGTCGCTCGGCGGTGTGGCGGTCGAGGGCGCGGCGACGGCGCTTCCGCCGGCGGGCGGGTCGTTCGGCGGCGGCGCAACCGGAAGCGGCGGCGGAGAACTCGCGGTGGCCGAGCAATCCGACTTCGACCGCGCGCAGGCGGCCTACGACGCGGGCGACTACGCGACCGCGCAACAGCTTTTCGGCGCCTTCACGGAAACCTATCCCGGCGGCCCGCTGTCGGCGGAGGCGCATTTCCTGCGCGGCGAGGCCGCGGCGGCGAACGGCGACTGGTCGACGGCGGCCCGGGCCTATCTCGACGGCTTCTCCGGCAGCCCCGACAGCCCGCGCGCGCCGATGTCGCTGACCCGGCTCGGCACCGCGCTCGCGGAACTGGGACAGGTTTCCGAAGCCTGCCTGACGCTGGCCGAGGTCGAACGCCGCTACCCCGGCACGCCCGCCGTCGCGGATGCGCAACGGGCGATGGCGGGGCTTTCCTGCAATTGACCGGTGACGGGCTCGGGGCGCGCCTCCGGGCCGCTCTCGGACCCGCCATCACCGACGGCGCCGGGCCGGTCGTCGTCGCCTGTTCCGGCGGCGGTGATTCCGTCGCGCTTCTGCACCTCGCCGCGGATGTCTTCGGCGCGGATCGCCTGACCGCCGCCACCGTCCACCATCATCTGCGCGCCGGAGCGGAGGACGAGATCGCGCTGGTGGCCCGCCACGCCGGTGGCCTGGGTGCGGCGCACCGGGTGCTGCACTGGTCCTGGGACGGTCAGGGGAACCTGCAGGCCGCCGCGCGCGAAGGGCGGCGCGCGCTGCTCTCCGCTCTCTCGGCAGAGCTCGGCCACGCCCCCGTCCTTCTCGGCCACACCCGCGACGACCAGGCCGAGACCGTTTTGCTGCGGCTCGCGCGCGGGTCGGGCGTGGACGGGCTCGCGGGGATGGCCGCCGCCGACCCGCCGTGGCATCGGCCGCTTCTCGCCACCGGGCGGGACGAGTTGCGCGGGTTTCTCGCCGGGCGCGGCCTGGACTGGGCCGAGGACCCGTCGAACGACGACCCGCGCTTCGACAGGGTGCGGGCGCGGCGGATGATGGCGGCCCTGAGCGATCTCGGGCTGACGCCGGACCGGCTCGCGCGTACCGCCGACCTGATGCGCGGCGAGGCCGAGGTCCTGGCCCATGCCGAGGTCCAGGCGCTGGCCCGGATGAGCCCGTCGCTCGGCGATCTGACGGCGGATGCGGACTGGTTCGCGGACCTGCCCTGGGCGCTCGCCACCCGCGTCCTTGCGCGTGTCGTCCGGTGGTATTCCGGCGCGCCGTACAAGCCGCGCAGGGATGACCTAACCCGCTGGCGCGAGGCGATTATCGCGAGCGAGACGGCGACGCTTTCGGGGGTGATCGCGGTGGCCGGGGACGGGATGTTGCGGTTCCAGCGCGAACCCGCCGCCGCCGCGCCCGCCACCCCCGCCGCGCCGCGCCGCCCGACCCACTGGGATCATCGCTGGCTCCTGACCCCGCCCGCCGGTGCTGTGGCGGGGCTCCGTGTCGCGGCGCTCGGGGACGGTGTCGCGGAATTGCCGGACTGGCGCGGCCTCGGCGTGCCGCGCCGGTCGCTGGAGACGACACCCGCGATCTGGGACGGCTCTCGCCTCGTTGCCGCCCCATTTGCAGGGCAGTCCGGGGGATGGACCGCCCGGCTGTGGCCACCCTTTGCCGCACCGGGCCTTTCGCATTGAACTTGAGAGTTCAGTGGCTATGTTGTCGAGCGGAGCGGGCGACGCGTTCTTGGCGCCTGCATTGAGGAGATCTCACCTTGGGTAATGCGCGTAACATCGCCTTCTGGGTCATCCTGTTCCTCCTGATCCTGGCGCTCTTCAACCTGTTCTCGGGTGGCCAGTCGACCATGGGTCAGCGGACGGTTCCCTATTCTGACTTCATCTCGGAGGTGGAGAACGGATCGGTGAACTCGGTGGTGCTCGACGGTGAGGACGTGCAGTTCACCACCTCGGACGGGACCTTCCTGACGATCAAGCCGCAGGAAAGCGACCTGACCGAGATCCTCCTGGCCAACGACGTGCGGATCGAGGCGCGCCCGCAGGAGCAGTCGGGCTTCCTGAGCGTGCTGTCGCTGTGGCTGCCTGTTCTGGTGCTGATCGGCATCTGGATCTTCTTCATGAACCGGATGCAGGGCGGTGGCCGCGGCGGCGCTATGGGCTTCGGCAAGTCGAAGGCAAAGCTGCTGACCGAGAAGCACGGCCGCGTCACCTTCGACGACGTGGCGGGCATCGACGAGGCCAAGGAAGAGCTCGAGGAGATCGTCGAGTTCCTGCGCAACCCGCAGAAGTTTTCCCGCCTCGGCGGCAAGATCCCGAAAGGCGCGCTGCTGGTCGGCCCTCCGGGCACCGGCAAGACGCTGCTGGCCCGCGCCATCGCGGGCGAGGCCGGCGTGCCGTTCTTCACCATCTCGGGTTCCGACTTCGTGGAAATGTTCGTCGGCGTCGGCGCGTCCCGCGTCCGCGACATGTTCGAGCAGGCCAAGAAGAACGCGCCCTGCATCGTCTTTATCGACGAGATCGACGCCGTGGGCCGGTCCCGTGGTGTGGGCTACGGCGGCGGCAACGACGAGCGTGAGCAGACGCTGAACCAGCTTCTGGTCGAGATGGATGGGTTCGAGGCGAACGAGGGCATCATCATCGTCGCGGCCACCAACCGCCCCGACGTGCTCGACCCCGCGCTGCTGCGCCCCGGCCGCTTCGACCGCCAGGTGCAGGTGCCGAACCCCGACATCAAAGGCCGCGAGAAGATCCTCGGCGTCCATTCCCGCAAGGTGCCGCTCGGCCCGAACGTGGACCTGCGCATCATCGCCCGCGGCACACCCGGTTTCTCCGGTGCGGACCTCGCCAACCTCGTGAACGAAGCCGCGCTCATGGCCGCCCGTGTCGGCCGCCGCTTCGTGACGATGGAGGATTTCGAGAACGCCAAGGACAAGGTCATGATGGGCGCCGAACGGCGGTCTATGGTGATGACAGAGGACGAAAAGAAGCTGACCGCCTACCACGAGGCCGGTCACGCCGTCGTCGGCCTCAACGTCCCGCAGCACGACCCGATCCACAAGGCGACGATCATCCCGCGCGGCCGTGCGCTCGGCCTCGTGCTGTCGCTGCCGGAACGCGACCAGCTTTCGGTCAGCTACACCAAGTACAAGTCCAAGATCGCGATGGCGATGGGCGGGCGCGTGGCCGAGGAGCTGATCTTCGGCAAGGAGAACGTGACCTCCGGTGCGGCCAGCGACATCCAGCAGGTGACCAAGATCGCACGCGCGATGGTGACCCAGTTCGGCTTCGACGAGGAACTGGGCTACGTCGACTACGCCAACGAACAGCAGAGCTATCTCGGCAACTACGGCGGCGGATCGAACCATTCCGGGATCACCCAGAAGGCGATCGACGACAAGGTGCGCGAACTGGTGGACGAAGGCTACGAGACCGCCAAGCGCATCCTGACCGAAAAGCGCGACGATCTCGAACGGCTGGCCCAGGGCCTGCTGGAATACGAGACCCTGACCGGGTCCGAGATCACCCGCGTCATCGCCGGCGAGCCGCTGAACCGCGGCGAGGACGACGATGCCGACAGCGGTGCCGGCGGGTCATCGATCACGGCCATCCCCAAGACCAAGACCCGCGCCAAGTCGACCGGCGAGGACGGCGGGCTGGAGCCGGAACCGAGCGCCTGAGTCGTTCCTGACCCTCCGGCCCGATTCTCGGCCCCCGTGGCGGGGCCGTGTCAGGATCGTGTCAGAAAGATGGCCGGATGCCGGGGCGTGCCCGCCGATTGTCGCCGCAAGGCAATAACTGCACGCCACGTCAACAGAATTGTCCGGGATCCGGGTTCAGCGGCGGAGTTCCGCGGAAAGTCCTTTGGAAAGCCCCCCGGATCCCTTAAGTTGCCCCCGAGGGATTTGGGTAGCCGGTCAGGCGGTCACTCGTATCTTTGTGTTAACCGGACGGGGTGATGACGGGAATTGAACCCGCTCACCTCCCCCGTCATGGAATAGTCAGTGCCCGTTATGATCGAACCGTCTACGCCTTTCGAAAACATCGTCAGTGGTTTCCTCCGGCAGGCCGCGTCCCGCCCCGAGGCCATCGCGGCGGAGAACGGGCGGCGACGTCTCAGCTACGGCGAACTCGACGAACTTTCCGAACGCATGGCAGAGGGGCTGCGCGCCGCCGGGGTCCAGCCCGGGGACCGGGTCGCGCTCGACCTGCCGATGTCTATCGACGCGGTCGCGGCGGCGCTGGCCGCGCTCAAGTGCGGCGCGTCCTACCGGATGGCGCCGGGCGCCGGCGCGGCGGCCGATGTCGTCGTGGCCGATACCGCCGTCGCCCTGCCCGCCAACCCCGATGCCACCGTCCTGTCCATCGACGCGCTCGCGCGGCCGATCACGGAGACCCGCGCGGCCCCCGCGGCCCCGGCGGAGATCGACGCCAACGCCATCGCCGTCACGACCGAGACCGCGGGTGTCCTCGCCACCTACGATCACTTCGCGATCAGCCGCTTCGCGGAGGCGCGCTCGATCCTGCAACTCGGCTCCGGCGACCGCGTGGTTCTCAGCGCCGCGCCGGGCACCGATGTCGCGGCGCTGGAAATCTGGGGCGCGCTTGCCACCGGCGCGACGCTGGTCCTGCCGACCCAGGCGGGGCCCGCGGGGCTCGCCGCGCTGCTGCGCAAGGCGCGGATCACGGTGCTGGTGATCGAGGCCGCGGAGGCCGCGCAGATCCTCGACATCGACCGCCACGCCTTCGCCGACCTGCGCGCCATCCTGGTGCTGGCGCGAGCCGGCGAGGAGCTGCCGATCCCGGCCCTTGCCGATGCCGCGCCCGAGCCCATGTTGCTCCTGGGCCGGCGGGTGGAGGGCATCGCGGGCCCGTGCTTCACCGCACGAATCACTCCCGAAATGATTGCCGCGGGCGGGCCGTTCCCGCTCGGCGCGGCGCTGCCGGGATCGGAAATACTGCTCGTGGACGCGGACGGGCGCCCGAACAGGACCGGACCCGGTCGGGTCTTTGTTGCGGGCGCGGGGCTTTCGGCCGAACATTCCGTGCCCGCGTCCTGGAACGAGCGTATCAGGATTGTCGATGCCGGACTGGTGGCCTTGATGGAAGATGACGGACAATATCGCGAAGCGGCGGCGCCCGCAGGGATCGATCCGGCCAGCGGCCGGATCGAGGACCGGGGCGCGGCTGGCTGCCAGGTGATTCCTGAGGTCTTCCGCACGGTTGCCGCCGACCATTCCGGGCGGGTCGCGCTTCGCTTCGACGGCGCGGAGATGGACTATGCCACGCTCGACGCGCGCTCCGACGCGCTCGCGGGGCACCTCGCCGCGCTCGGCGTCGCGCCGGGCGACTTCGTCGGCATCGCCTCCGGCCGTTCGATGGAACTCATCGTCGCGGTCCTGGGCGTGCTGAAGGCCGGGGCGGCCTACGTCCCGCTCGACACCGCGCTTCCGGCCGACCGGCTGACGTTCATCGCGGGCGACACCGGGCTCCGGGTCCTGCTCGGCGACTGCGCGCCCGTCGCCGCGCTTGATGGCGTGACCGCCGTTCCGACGGCCGCTTTCCCGGTCGAGGGCACCGCGCCGAAAGTGGAGCTGACCGGGGAAAGCCCCGCCTACGTGATGTACACCTCCGGCACGACCGGCACGCCGAAGGGCGTGGTCATGCCGCACCGGTCCGCGATCCGGCTTCTGAAGGACATCGACTGGGCGGAGTTCGGGCCGGAAACGGCGATGCTGCACGCCTCGGCCTTCGCCTTCGACGCCTCGATCCTCGACATCTTCGCGCCGCTCCTGAACGGCGGGTCCATCGTGATCCCGAAGGACGGGATGCTCTCCGTCGCCGACCTGGCCGACGCGCTGGAATCCGGCGGCGCGAATACCGCCTGGCTGACCTCGGGCCTCTTCAACGTGGTCGCGGACACGCGGCCCGGCTGCTTCCGCAACGCCCGGCTCATCATGGTCGGCGGCGACGTGGTCAGCCCCGCGCACCTCGCCAAGGTCCGGTCGATCTGCTCCGACGTGGCTTTCGTGAACGGCTACGGCCCGACCGAGACCGGCACCTTCACCTCGACCCATCCGATCAGCGACGCCGACATCGCGTCGGGCCGCCCGATCCCGATCGGCCGCGCGGTGAACGGAACGCAGGTCTACATCCTCGGCGACGACCTGATGCCGGTCGCGCAGGGCGAACAGGGCGAGCTTTGCGTCGCCGGCCGCGGACTCGCGCTCGGCTACCACGACCGGCCGGAACAGACCGCCGAGAAGTTCGTCGCCGCCCCGTGGGACGAGACGATCACGCTCTACCGGACCGGCGATCTCGCCACCGCCGATGCCGACGGGACGCTCAACTTCCTCGGCCGCGCCGACCAGCAGGTGAAGATCCGGGGCAACCGCGTCGAACTGGGCGAGATCGAGGCCGCGCTGACCGCCGATCCCGCGATCCGCAACGCCGCGGTCATCGCGGTGGCGCAGGGCGACAGCGCCGACAAGCGGCTGGTGGCCTTCTACGTCTCGGACGAGGCGGTGGACGAATCCGCGCTGCGGAAGGCGCTGGCGGAGAAGCTGCCGGAGGCCGCACGGCCCGCGGAGCTTCGCCACATCGACGAACTGCCGATCAACCCGAACGGCAAGACCGACCGCCGCGCGCTGGAAGCGATCCGCGCGGAGGCCCTGAAATCCGCGAAACCCGCCCGAAATGGTGCGGAGGAGAACCGGATCGCGAGCCTGATCGCCGCCCGCTTCGCCGAGGCGCTCGGGACCGAGGCCGCCGATCTCGACCGGCAGGCGAATTTCTTCGACCTCGGGGCGTCGTCGCTGCATGTCGCGCGGGTCCACGAAGAGCTTCAGCGGGAACTCGGCCAGACCTTCCCGATCTCGCACTTCTTCCTGCATTCGACCATCGACACGCTTGCCCGCCACCTCTCGGGCGGCACCGAGGCGCGTGGCGTCGTCGCGGCGGAAACCCGCAAGGCGCAGAAGAGCGACCTGATCGCCATCGTCGGCATGGCCGGGCGCTTCCCGGGCGCGGGCGACGTCAACGCGCTCTGGCAGGGAATGCTCGACGGGCGCGAGATGATCTCGCACTTCTCGGAAGAGGAACTGGACATCGACCCGCGGGCCGATGACCCGGATTCGCCTTATGTCCTCGCGCGCGGCGTCATGCAGGACGCCGACATGTTCGACGCGAAGCATTTCGGCATCCCGCCGCGCGAGGCCGACCGCATGGATCCGCAGCACCGGATCCTGCTCGAGGTCGCGCAGACGGCGCTGGAGGATGCGGGCCACGATCCCGCGCGTTTCCCAGGTCGCATCGGCATCTTCGCCGGCTCGTCGCAGAACAGCTACCTGCTGAACAACCTCGTCTCCGCCCCTGGCGCGGCGCGGATGCTGGCGGCAGGCTACCCGGTCAAGGACTTCGCGACGCTCTTCGGCAACGACAAGGACTTCATAGCGACGCGCGTGGCCTACAAGCTGAACCTGCGCGGCCCGGCGGTGACGGTTCAGTGCGCCTGTTCCACGTCGCTCGTGGCGGTCGGCCAGGCCTGCGAGGCGCTGCGGTCTGGTCAGGCCGACATGGTGCTTGCGGGCGGCGTCTCCGTCACCTTCCCGTCGAAGCGGCCCTACATGTACCTGCCCGACGGCATGGCGTCGTCGGACGGGCACTGCCGCACCTTCGACGCGGAGGCCACCGGCACCGTGTTCGGCGATGGTGCGGGGCTCGTCGTCCTGCGGCGTCTCGAGGACGCGCTGGCGGATGGCGACGAGGTGATCGCGGTCATCCGTGGTCACGCGATCAACAACGACGGGTCGGACAAGGCCGGGTACGCCGCGCCGTCGATCCGCGCGCAGTCCGAGGTCATCGCCGCCGCGCACCGCGCCGCCGGCGTCACCGCGCGCGAGGTCGGCTACGTCGAGGCCCACGGCACCGCCACGCCGCTCGGCGACCCGATCGAGTTCACCGCACTCCAGACCGCCTTCGCCGATGCGGGCGAGACCGGTTACTGTGCGCTCGGCTCGGCCAAGACCAATGTCGGCCACCTGGATATCGCCGCGGGCGTGACCGGGCTCATCAAGGCCGCACTGACGCTGAAGCACGGCGTCATCCCGCCGATGCTGCACTACACCGCGCCGAACCCCCGGATCGACTTCGAGCATTCGCCCTTCTTCCCGGTCGCGGAACGCCGTGACTGGACGCGGAGCGAGCGAAAACGGATCGCGGGCGTGTCGGCCTTCGGTGTCGGCGGGACCAATATCCACATGGTGCTGGAAGAGGCCCCCGAAGCCGAGGTTGTCGTGCCCGCGTCCGAGGGCCCGTTCCTGTTCCCCGTCTCCGGCTCCGCGCCCGAGGCGGTTACGGACGGCATCGCCCGGCTTGCTGCCTTCGCCCGCGCGAACCCGCAGGCCGACCCCGCCCGCGTCGTTTCCACCCTGCGCCACGGCCGGCGCGAGTTCGGCCACCGCGCCGTGATCCTCGCCGACGACATGGCCGATCTCGCCGAGGCGGCGGAGGCCCATCGCGGCAAGCCGTCGAAGGCCGACCGCCGCGACGCGCTCGCCTTCCTGTTCCCCGGCCAGGGCGCGCAGCATGTCGGCATGGCCCGCGACCTGTTCGAAAAGGCCCCCGTCTTCCGCGAGGCGCTCAGCCTCTGCACCGAGATCCTGAAGGACGAGATCGGCGTCGATCTCCTGTCGATCATCCACGCGCCGGACAGCCAGCGCGACGAGATGACCGAGCGGCTGAAGGACACCAGCCTCGCGCAGCCCGCAATCTTCGCGACCTCCTACGCGCTGGCGAAACAGTGGGGTCACTGGGGCGTCGCCCCCGATGCGATGATCGGCCACTCCATCGGCGAATTCGCCGCCGCCACCATCGCGGGCGTGATGGACCTGCGCGACGCGCTGAAGCTGATCGCCCTGCGCGGCCGCCTGATGGCGGACCTGCCGCGCGGCGTCATGGTGTCCGTCCGGGCCTCCGAGGAGGAGGTCCTGCCCTACCTGAATTCCGGTCTGGACCTTGCCGCCGTCAACGGCGCCAAGGCAGTGGTGCTGGCCGGCCCGCAAGAGACCGCGGACGCGATCCTGCCGAGGATCGAGGCCGACGGGCTTGTGGTGTCGCGCCTGCACACGAGCCACGCCTTCCACAGCCACATGATGGAACCGGCGGTCGCGCCGTTCCGCGCGGCCGTGGCGGCGTTGGAGCTTCGTGCCCCGCGCATCCCGATCCTGTCCACCGTCACTGGCGACTGGATGACCGAAACCGAGGCGACGGACCCGGATTACTGGGCGATGCACATGCGCCGCCCGGTCCGGTTCCACGACGCGCTCCAGGTGATGTGGGCCGAGGGCCGGCACATGTTCCTCGAAAGCGGGCCGGGGCGCACCCTCTCCACGCTCGCCGGGCAGAACCCCGACCGCGGCCGGGCGCAGCCCGCGCTCGCGTCGCTGCCGCACGCGCAGGCCGAGGACGCGGACAGCCACCGCACGATGCTGGAGACCTTCGGCGGTCTCTGGGCCGCCGGCTGGCCGGTGGACTGGTCCCGGATCGACGAGGGCCGGCCCGAGGCGCCGCGGATGCGCGGCCTGCCGAGCTACCCGTTCCAACGCAAGCGCCACTGGGTCGAGCCGGTGGATGTCAGCGCCGCCACCGCAGCCGCCGTGATCGCGGAGGCGGGGGCCGACGATGCCGTGACGGCGGAGGCCGCGCCGGCCGCCGCGCCCGCCGATGCCGGAACCGCCGTGCGCGAGATGCTGTCCGACCTCTCGGGCATCGACCCCGCCGACATGGACGGCGGCGCCACCTTCCTCGAACTGGGCTTCGACTCGCTCCTGCTGACGCAGGCCACGCGCGAGATCACCGACCGCTTCGGCGTCACCGTCACCCTGCGCCAGCTGATCGACGGGTTCCCGAACATCGACGCGCTGTCTGCGCATATCGAGGCCAACGGCACGCTTGCCGCCACGCAGCCGTCTGACAAGACGCCCGTGGCCGAGATGACGCGGATCGAGAAGCCGGAGGACGACGAATCCGCCGCGGCAAGCCCGTCCTCCGCGCCGATGACGAAGATCGCGAAGGAGGCCGACCAGCTTTCACCCGCGCAGCAGGCGCATATCGACAAGCTGGTCGCACGCTTCAACGCGAAGACGGCGAAGTCGAAGGAACTGACCGCGAAGTATCGCCCGGTCCATGCCGACCCGCGCACCGCGTCGGGGTTCAATCGGCTGTGGAAGGAACTCGTCTACCAGATCGTCAGCGCGAAATCGAAGGGCTCGCGCCTGATCGACATCGACGGCAACGAGTATATCGACCTTCTGAACGGCTTCGGCCCCGGCTTCATCGGCCACACCAACGACGTGGTGACGAAGGCCATCGCCGAGCAGATGGCCCAGGGTTTCGAGGTCGGTCCGCAGCACCTCGTGGCGATGGAAGCCTCCCAGCTCTTCTGCGACCTGACCGGCAACGAACGCGCCAGCTTCGTCGTCACCGGGTCCGAGGCGGTCTACGCCGCCATGCGCCTCGCCCGTACCGTCACCTCCCGCGACAAGGTGGTGATGTTCCAGCGCGACTACCACGGCAACTTCGACGAGGTGCTGGTCCGCGGGATCGACGGCAAGGACGGCCCCCGCACCCTGCCGCTGGCGCCGGGCGTGCCGCGCGACAGCGTGAAGAACGTGGTCGTGCTGCCCTACGGCACCGCCCAGTCGCTCGACTGGATCCGCAAGAACGCCGACAGCGTCGCCGCCGTGATCGTGGAGCCGGTGCAGTCCCGCCGCCCCGAGTTCCGCCCCGCCGAGTTCATCCGCTCGGTCCGCCAGATCACCGAACGCGCCGGCGCGCTGTTCATCTTCGACGAGGTCGTGACCGGCTTCCGCTTCGGCCCGCGCGGTGCGCAGGATTATTACGGGGTCGAGGCCGACCTCGTGACCTACGGCAAGGTCGTCGGTGGCGAGATGCCCGTGGGCGTGGTGTCGGGCAAGGCCCACTACATGGACACCTTCGACGGCGGCCAGTGGCAGTACGGCGACGACAGCTTCCCCGAGGCGCCGGTCACCTTCTTCGCAGGCACCTTCGTCCGGCACCCGCTGGCGATGGCCGCGATGCGGGCGATGCTGCAGTACCTCAAGTCGCAGCCGCTCCTGTTCTGGAAGACGATCAACGCCAAGGGCGACCGCCTGGCCGGCACGATGGACCGCTGGTTCGAAGAGAACGACATGCCGTTCCAGCTGCCGAACTGCGGTTCGCTCATGTACCTGCGCATCGGCGAGGACCAGAAATTCGGCGGACTCTACGGTGCCGGTCTGCGCGACCGCGGCGTGTTCCTGCTGGAAGGCTTCCCGTCCTACCTGACCGCGGCGCACGACGACGAGGACATCGACTACGCCATCGACGCGATGAAGGACGCGGCGCTGGAAATGCGCGGCGCCGGCCTTCTGGTCGGGCGCGAGGCCGTGGCCTACGACCGCACGCCGCTGACCGCCCCGCCGCCGCGCCTGTCGCTACCCGACGGAGAGGCCCGGATCGCGGCGCAGATGGCGCGGCCGATCGGCAAGCTGCGGGTGCCCACGACCGAGGCGCAGCAGGAAATCTGGACCGCGATCAGCATCACGCCGGAACTGGAGACCGGATACAACGAGGGCTACACCGTATCGCTCCGCGGCAAGGGCATCGACATCGAGGCGCTGATCCAGGCCGTCCGCGACGCCCATTCCCGCCACGACGCCCTGTCGGCCAGCTTCACGCCGGACGGGCTTGCGATGATGATCGGCACCGAGGCGCCGGACATCCGCGAGGTCGACGTGTCCGGCCCCGATCCGGACGCCCGCATCGCCGCGGTGATCGCGGCCGAGACCGCCGAACCCTTCGACCTGACCCGCGGCCCGCTGATCCGCTACCGGATCCTCGTCTCCGGCCCCGAGGCGGTCGATCTCGTGTTCACCGCCCACCACATCGTCTTCGACGGCTGGTCCGGCGGCACGCTCCTGCGGGACATCTGCCGCCACTACAACGCCATCGTGGGGGACGAACCCGCGCGGGTGCCCCCGGCCCAGAGCCCGTATCACTACAGCCGCGCAGAGGCCGAGTGGTTCGAGAGCGACAACGGTACGGCGGGCAAGGACTACTGGACCGAGACCTTCGCCGATCTTCCCGACCCGGTCGGGATGCCGACCGACCGCCCCCGCGCGATCGAGCGGGACGTGACCGCCGGTCGGATGGATTTCGAGATCCCGGCCGAGACCGTCGCGCGGCTCCGCAAGGCGGCGGCGAAGATGGGCGTGACGCTGTTCTCGCTGATGTTCGCGACATACAAGCTCTACATCGCGCGGCGCTCGGGTGCGTCGGACCTGTCGGTCGCCATCGCCGCGGCGGGCCAGCAGGCCTACGACATGGACGACCTCGTGTTCCATTGCGTGAACCTGCTGCCGGTCCGCAGCCGTCTCGACCGGGGCAGCAGCATCCGTGACTACGTCAAGGCCGTGGGCACCCGCGTGCTCGAGGCGCGCGAACACCAGAAGATGACCTACGGCGCCATCGTCCGGCACCTGAACATCCCGCGCGACCTGTCGCGGACGCCGCTGACGACGATGCTGTTCAACCTCGACCCGGCACTCGGCGCGGACGAGCTGGACTTCGCCGGGGTGCAGGCGCGCTACTACTCGAACCCGCGCCTGTCGGACAACTTCGAGATCTTCCTGAACCTGACCGACCGCCGCGACACCATCGACGCGGAGTGGACCTACCAGTCCGCCCTGTTCGACGAGGCCAGCATCGAAGGGTTCATGGACGGCTACGTGGAGGTGCTGGAACGCGCCGTCGCCGCGCCGGACATGCCGATCGAGGATGTCCTGTCGGCCAGCCCGTCCGAGATCGCGGACCTCGCGCCGGTGATGCACGGCCCGGTCGTGGAAATCCCGCCGGTCTGCCTGCACGACCTCGTGACGGCGCAGGCCGCGAAGACCCCCGCCGCGATCGCGGTCGAGGCCGCGGACGAGGCGCTGGACTTCGCCGCGCTCGACGCGCTGTCGAACCGGATCGCCAACAGCCTGGTCGCGCGTGGCGTGGTGCCCGGCGATCTCGTCGGCGTGTCGCTCGACCGGCGGCCGCGCACCATTGCAACCTTCCTCGGCGTGCTGAAGGCCGGGGCCGCCTACGTACCGCTCGACCCGGATTTCCCGCCGGACCGCCTGAACTACTACGTCGACACCGCCGAGGCCCGCGTGATCGTGGTCGAGGCCGGGTCGCGGGCGATCTTCGCGGGCCGGTCCGAACCGCTGCTCGATCTCGACGTCGACGCGCTGTCGGCGGACGAGACCGCGCCCGCGGTCCGGCTGGACCCGGAATCGCTGGCCTACGTCCTGTTCACCTCCGGCTCCACCGGCAAGCCCAAGGGCGTCGCGATCCCGCACCGGGCCTTCGTCAACTTCGTCGGCACGATGGCCGAGGCGCCGGGGCTGAAGGCAGGCGAGCGGGTGCTGGCCGTCACAACCTTCTCGTTCGACATGGCGGGGCTGGAGCTTTGGCTGCCGCTGACCACGGGCGCGACGATGGTGCTGGCGACGCGCGACGACGCGCGGCGGGCGGAACGCCTGATGGCGCTCATCGACAAGTGCGCGGGCATCGACGTGATCGAGGCGACCCCGGCGACCTACCGGATGCTGATCGAGGGCGGTTGGAAGGGCCGCAAGTCGGCCCGCGTGCTGATCGGCGGCGAAGCCGTGCCGCAGGACCTTGCCGATGCGCTCGACGAACGGGTCGGCGCGGTCTGGAACATGTACGGCCCGACCGAGACCACGGTCTGGTCCACGCGCCGCCGGCTCGACGGCGGGCGGGTCAGCGCGGGCCTGCCGATCGCCAACACCGACCTCGTGATCGTGGACGAGACCCTGCGCCCGGTGCCGCCGGGCGTTCAGGGCGAGCTCCTGATCGGCGGCGCGGGGATGGCGAAGGGCTATTTCAACCGCCCCGACCTGACCGCCGAGAAGTTCATCACGCTGCCCGCGATGGACGATGCGCCCTATTACCGGACCGGTGACATGGCGCGGTTCATCCGCGACGAGGAAGGCGCCTGGACGCTGGAGATCCTCGGCCGCGCCGACGGGCAGATCAAGCTGCGCGGGTTCCGCATCGAGACCGGCGAGATCGAATCCGCCCTGCGCGCGCAGCCCGGCATCGTGCAGTCGGCCGCGTTCCTGAAGGACGAGGGCAAGCCCTCGGTCCACCTCGTCGCCGTCGTCACGCTGGAACCCGGCACCAAGGCCGACCCGGCGGGCTGGCGCAGCGGGCTGGAATCCATGCTGCCGCGATACATGGTACCGAACCGCATCGTGCCGGTGGACAAGCTGCCTCTGACGCCGAACGGCAAGCTCGACCGTCTTGCGCTGGCGCGCATGGACCTGGGCGAGCCCGAGCAGACCGTGCGCGACCTGCGCCCGGCCAACGCGACCGAGGCGAAGCTGGCGGCGATGTGGTCGAAGCTGTTCGACGGCCGCGAGATCGCGATGGACGACAACTTCTTCGAACTCGGCGGCCATTCGCTGCTGGCGGTGAAGCTGTTCGACAGGGTGCGGGACGAGATGGGCCGCGACCTGCCGATCTCGACCCTGTTCCGCCACCAGACCGTGCGCGACCTCGCCGCGGAACTGGCGCCTGCGGGCGATGCCGGCGGGGCGGAGCCCATCGTGCTGACCCGCAAGGCGCCGGTGGTGACCGTCGGGCTCGACGGAGAGTGGGATTCGACCACCGTCATCCATCCCGGCCCGGGCGGCGACCGGCCGCTGAAGCCGATCTTCATCGTCGGCGGCGTCGGCGGGAACGTGAACAATCTCTACGAGATGGGCCGCGAACTCGGCCGGTTCCGGCAGGTGATCGGCTTCCAGACCCGCGGGATCATGGGGCACAAGCCGCACCAGTCGATCGAGGAGATGGCGGCCGACAACATCCGCTACATGCGCCAGTACCAGGCGCACGGACCCTACCAGATCGCGGGCTATTCCGGCGGCGCCTACACCGCGCTGGAAATCGCCCGCCAGCTGGAGGCGCTCGGCGAGGAGGTCAGCCGGCTCGTCATCATCGACACCGATGCGCCGGGCTTCGAACAGCGGTTCGCGCCGCATTTCTCGGCCTCGATCGGATCGCGGGTGAAGGGCGAACTGCTCGTCCTCCGCGACGAGGGTCTGACGACGCTGTTCCAGCGCGCGAAGGCCCGGTTCCGCAGCGCCTTCCTGCGCGGCCCGATCCTCGAGCTGACCAAGCGGATCAGCCTGTCGAGCTACCGGTTCCGGATCATGCAGGATGCCTGGTGGGCCGCGGCCGAGAAGTATCGCGGCGGGCCGATCATGGCCCCGATCACCATGTTCGCGACCG
Source organism: Rhodobacterales bacterium HKCCE2091 (assembly GCA_015689685.1). Lineage (GTDB taxonomy): Bacteria > Pseudomonadota > Alphaproteobacteria > Rhodobacterales > Rhodobacteraceae > HKCCE3408. The sequence continues at coordinate 132,420 of WVSL01000006.1, forward strand.
AGCCGGTCACGCCGTGGGAACGGGCCGCGACGGCCTACGACGAGGCGCTCGGCTGGCGGGAATTCACCACCAGCGGCGAGTTCCTGCGCCATGTCGTGCCGGGGACGCACCTCGACATGATCAACGGGCCGCGGGTGAAGTCCTTCGCCGCAGAATTCCTCGCCGCGCTGGAGGAGCCGCGGTCGGAGGCCGCGGAATGACCGCGATGGCCAGCCCCCGCGTCGCGCCGGACCCGGTCCGGCTGACGCTCTGCCGACTCGACGTCGACGACGATGTCGTGCTGGCGGAGGCACGGGGCTGGCTGTCGCCCGGGGAAACCGACCGCGCCGCGCGGTTCCGGTTCGACCTGCACCGCGACCGTTACGTCCGCGGGCGCGGGTTCCTGCGGCGCGAACTCGGCGCGGTTCTCGGCACCGCCCCCGGGGATGTCCGACTGACCGAGGGCGAGAATGGCAAGCCCGGTCTCGCCGGGGCAGAGACGCCCGGTTTCAACCTGTCCCACAGCCGCGACCTCGCGGTGCTGGCGATCGCGCCGGGGCCGGTCGGTGTCGATATCGAGATCGCCCATGACGGGCTCGACCCGCTGGCGCTTGGCCGGACGGTCTTTACCGGGGCCGAACAGGCGGTGCTCGCCGCCCTGCCGCCCGCCGCGCGGCAGGCCCGGTTCTTCGCCTTCTGGACCGCGAAAGAGGCGCTGATGAAGCTGACCGGGCAGGGCATGGCGCTCGAACCCCGGTCGATCGCGCTTCACCTGCACGACGGCTGGCCTGCCGGTTTCAAGGCCCCCGACCCGCTGCGCGGAACCGTCCTGAGGTTCGCGGACTTGGGTCGTGAATACCTGCATTGCGCCGTCGCGACGGCAAGCGAGAATGACCTGTTTCCAGTGCTCCACCCGGAGATGATTGAATGGCACCCCACGACTCGATGATCAAATCGGTGGCCGGCCTCGCCGCCACCGCGCTGCTGCCCCGCCTGCGCGCCGAGGTCGAGGCCGGCGACATGTCCGGCCCGCATCCCCGCGTCAAACGCATGATCGCCCACACTCTCATCACCCGGCTCAACGCCGAGGGTGACCAGCTCAAGGTTCAGCGCGCGCTGACCGGCCGCTGGAGGGCGCGGCACATGCCGATCGAGTATTACGACCGCCACTCGGACCGGTTCATGGCGTTCTGGAACGGCCCCCACGCGCCGATCCAGGGATGGCTGTCGGAATTCGCGGCCGAGAAGCCGGTCTCGCAACTGATCGAGATCGGCTGCGGCGACGGGCGCGCGCTGTCGCTTCTTGCCGACCGCGTGCCGGACATCCCGAAACTTGTCGGCGTCGACATCAACGAGAAGATCGTCGCCCGCGACCGGGAAACCTATGACGGCAACCCGCGGCTCGACTTCGTCGCCGCCGACGCGACGGAATGGCTGACGACGCACGCCGGGCCGGGCTCCGTCCTGATGAGCTATGGCGGCGTGATGGAATACATCGCGCCCGAAACGATTTCCGAATGGCTCGTGCTACTGCGCGACCAGGGCGGGCTCGGCGCACTGATCGTCGAACCGGTCGACCCCGCCCACGATCTCGACAACGACCCGTCCTCGCGCATCCACGGCACCGAGGACAGCTTCTCGCACAACCACCGGGCCCTGCTGGAGGCCGCGGGTCTCCGGATGCGCCGCTACGAGACGGTGACCTGGGCGGGCATCAAGTGGGTCATGATCCTGGCCGAGACCTGACCTTCCGGCCAGCCAGCGTTCACAGTGAGGGGAGAAGTTCGTGCTGGAATTCCTGCGCAGACATGAATTGGCGGTGTTCCTGCACCTCGTCGTCGTCATCAGTTTCGTGTTCACCTTCGGGGTCGCCAACGGCGTCATCCCGATGAGCCTGTTTTCCTACGGGCGGTTCCTGCTGCTCGGAATCGCGGTGTTCGTCATCGTGTTCACCTTCCGCGGGATCGAGGGCGTGCTCTACGTCGTGCGGCCCATGCTGGTCTGGAAACGGCCGATCGGCTGGTATGCCTTCGCCCTGCTGCTCTGCCCGCTCTTCGCGCTCGTGTTCCTCGCCGGCTACGGCATCGTCACCGGCCGCGGGCTCGGCCTGATCGAGCTGAACCTGAACGTCGCGACCCGGTTCGACGTGCTTATCCGGCTGGCCTTCGGCAGCCTCGTGGGCGAACTCGTGTGGATCAGCTACTGCCTGCGAAAGATGGCCGGGCGGTCGACGCCCTACATCGCGGGCCTCGTGATCGGGTTCTACTGGGCGCTCTGGTGGTATCCTGCGGTGCTGACCCAGATCGGCGTGCTGCCGGGGCTCAACATCGGCTCGCTCCTGATCGCGCAGACGGCGGTGGCGTTGACCTGCTCCTTCCTCTACGCGCGGACCGAAAGCGGCTTTCTCGTCTTCATCATGCAGGTGATCTTCCAGATCACGCTCTTGGTGTTGCCGGTGGCGCCGACGACGGGCGGGCCGACCACGTTCCTGCTGTTCTCGATCGCCTATTTCCTGTTCGCGACCGCCCTGTTCCTGGTCTACGGCCCGAAACCGCTGTTCGCCTCGCCGGGGCGGGCCGCGGCGGCCGCGCGGGCGGAAACGATCTGATTTCATTGTGGCGTCCTGTCCGGTTGCAGACTCCCCGGGCGCATGAACAAATATTGCCACACGGACATGGCACTATACCGACCGACATCCGCCGGGGCCTGACCCCGGCGGAGGATCCGAAGGCGACATGATGGATTGTACGAAGTGAAAGCGGTCTTTTGCGGCAACGGAACCCTGCTGATCCAGTGCGCGGAGGCATTCCGCGAGGCCGGCGGCACCATCGCCGGCGTGGTCACCTCGGACGGGCAGATCGCGGACTGGGCCGAGCGGTCCGGCCTGCCGCATCTCGGCACGCCCGAGGCCCCGGTGCTCGGGGATCTGGCGTTCGATTACCTGTTCTCCGTCGCCAACCTGACGGTCCTGCCCGCCGATCTCGTCGCGCGCCCGCGGATCATGGCGATCAACTTCCACGATGGCCCGCTACCCGCGATGTCGGGTCTGAACGTCCCGGCCTGGGCGATTCTCGAGGGCCGGCCGGACCACGGCGTGACCTGGCACCGGATGGTCGAGGCCGTGGATGCCGGCGGCGCGCTCGCCCGCGCCGGGTTCCACGTCCGTGACACCGACACCGCCTTCAGCCTGAACGCCCGCTGCTACGAGGCCGGGCTGGACGCGTTCCGCGAGATGCTGCCTGTGCTGATTGCAGGCACGCCGTCGCCGGTTCCGCTCGAAGGCCAGCGCGGCTGGTACGCGCGGGCGAAGCGGCCCGACGGGTTCGGCGTGATCGACCCCGCGGCAGGTGCCGCCACCGCGGAGCGGCTGGTCCGCGCGCTCGACTTCGGCGGATACGCCAACCCGCTTGCGCTGCCGAAACTCGCCGCGCCTTCGGGCATGGTCGTCGTCGGAGGGGCGGAACACGTCGCGGGGGCAGGGGCTCCGGGCAGCGTCCTGGCCGCGGACGGGGACGCTGTCACCATCGCCTTCGGGGACGGCGCGGTGCGGTTCACCGGGCTGAGCGACCTGTCCGGCACGCGCGTCGACGCTGCTGCGGCCGGGCTTCGGCCGGGTGCGGCGCTGGCGCCCGTGCCCACGGGCGGTCCGGCGCCGAAGGATGTCGGCGCGGCCGAGGATCGCTGGACCGCCGCCCTGACCGGCGCGACCCCGGCATTGCCGCCCTTCGCCCTGTCGCACGACGCCGATACGGCAGAGATCACCGCACCGCTCACCGCTTCCGTCGATCCCGACACGCTGGCGGCGGCATGGGCCGCCTGGGTGGCGGAACTGACCGGGTCGGATCGGGTCGCGCTCGCGATCCATCGCGGCGATCCCGGGCACCCGGCGCTGTCGCCGCTGGTTCCGGTGGCGCTGGCGAGGGGCGGGACCGTGACGGAACTCGCGGTCGCCGTGGCCGGGGCCCGGGCCGTCCCCGCGCCGATGGCCGCCGACCTGCCGCTGCGCCTGCCCACGCCCGAGGATCGCCGGGTCGCGGCCGAGATCCTCCGCGTGGTCGCGGCCGCCGATGGCTCCGTCCCGCTCGGCACGGCGAACCTGATGGTCTCGCCGGGCCTCCTTCGCGCGCGCCGGGGTCGGATTGGCGAGGCGGCGCTGTCGCGCATCGCCCGCGCCTTCGACGCCTTCCTCGCCGACTGCACGGCGGATCCCTCCGCCGCCGTCTCCGCCCTGCCGCTCGCACCCGAAGGCGCGCTGGCGGAAACCGCCTGGTCCGGCACGCTGCCAGAGACCGGGGCCAGCATCCACGCCGTCATCGCCGGACAGGCCGCTACCGCGCCCGACGCCCCGGCGCTCGAAGCCGGGCCGGTGAGCCTCAGCCGCGCGGAACTCGACGCGCGGGCGACGGCGCTGGCCGGGGCGCTTGCCGCGCGCGGGGCCGGGCCCGGCACGGTCGTCGGACTCTGCCTGAACCGCAACGCCGACCTCGTGGTCGCGATGCTCGCGATCCTCAAGACCGGCGCGGCCTACCTGCCGCTCGACCCGGATTACCCCGCCGACCGCATCGGTTACATGATCGCGGACAGCGCCGCGCCGCTCGTCGTGTCCACCCCGGACATCGCGGGCCGGCACGGCATCGACCCGGCGACGCTGGTAGTGCCCGACGCGACCGGCCCGGCCCCCGCGCCGGCGGATGGCGACCTCGCCTACCTGATCTACACCTCCGGCTCCACCGGCCGGCCCAAGGGCGTTATGGTGCCGCACCACGCCGTCCTGAACTTCTTCGCGGGGATGGACGAACGCCTGCCGTTCTCGGACCAGGCGCGGCTCCTCGCCGTCACCTCGGTCAGCTTCGACATCTCGGTGCTGGAGATCCTGTGGACGCTCGCGCGGGGGGCGACGCTCTGCCTCCAGACCGACGGCGCGGGGGAGGGCAAGTCACCCGATTTCTCGCTGTTCTACTTCGCCTCCGAAGCGGCGGGGACGGGGCACCACGCCTACCGGCTCCTGCTCGAGGGCGCGAAGTTCGCGGACGACAACGGCTTCGCCGCGATCTGGACGCCCGAACGACATTTCCATGCCTTCGGCGGGCTTTATCCGAACCCGGCAATCAGTTCCGCGGCGGTGGCCAGCCTGACCAAGCACATCCAGATCCGGGCGGGATCCTGCGTCCTGCCGCTGCACCACCCGGTCCGCGTGGCCGAGGACTGGGCGCTGGTCGACAACCTGTCGAACGGGCGCGCCGGCGTGGCGCTGGCGTCGGGCTGGCAGCCGAACGACTTCCTGATCCGCCCCGACGCGTTCCAGAACCGCAAGGAGATCATGCTGGACGCGGTCGAGGACCTCCGCGCGCTCTGGCGGGGCGAGAAGCGCAGCTTCCCCGGCCATGACGGCAACCCGGTGGAGGTGGAGATCCATCCCCGCCCGGTGAACGGCCAGATCCCGCTGTGGCTGACCGCCGCCGGAAACCCCGAGACCTTCGCCGCCGCCGCGCGGCTCGGCTGCGGGGTGCTGACGCATCTCCTGGGCCAGACCTTCGACGAGGTCGCCGACAAGATCCGCGCCTACCGCGTCGCATGGCGCGAGGCCGGGCATCCGGGCGACGGGCATGTCGTGCTGATGCTCCACACCTTCGTGTCCGACGACGAGGATTTCGTGCGGGAGACCGCGCGCGGGCCGATGAAAGGCTATCTCAAGTCCGCCGTTGATCTCGTGCGCCGGGCCGCCTGGACCTTCCCGACCATCGTGCAGCGCGCCGACGCCTCGGGCATGAGCCCGCAGGAGATGTTCGAGAAGGAGGAGCTGTCGAAGGAGGATCTCGACCAGCTGCTCGACCACGCGTTCGAACGCTACTACCGCGAAAGCGGGCTCTTCGGCACGCCCGAGACGGCGAAGGAGATCGTGAAGAAGGTTGCCGCCATCGGCGCGGACGAGGTCGGCTGCCTGATCGACTTCGGCATCGACACCGATGTCGTGCTCGAGAACCTGCCTCACATCGCGCGCCTGAAGGAGGCGCTGGAAGCCGAGGGCGGAGTGCACCGCAAGGCCTCCGTCGCCGAGGAAATCGTCGGCCGCGGCATCACGCACCTGCAATGCACGCCCTCGATGGCGTCCTTCCTGACCGCCGACGCGCCCGGCCGCGCGGCCCTGTCTAAGCTGGAGGCGCTGATGGTCGGCGGCGAGGCGATGCCGCGCGACCTTGCCGGGGACCTGCGCGGCGCGATGACGGGGCGGCTGTTCAACATGTACGGCCCGACCGAAACCACGATCTGGTCCTCGGTCGCGGAACTGTCCGATCTCGGCCCCGGCCCGGTGCCGATCGGCGAGCCGATTACGGGCACGGTCCTGTCGATCCGGACCGCGGACGGACGGGTCCTGCCCGAAGGCGCGGAAGGTGAGCTCTGGATCGGCGGGGCGGGCGTGACGGACGGCTACTGGCAGCGCCCGGACCTGACCGCCGACCGGTTCGTGACCATCGGCGGCACCCGGCATTACCGGACCGGCGACCTCGCCCGGATGCAGGACGGGGCCATCGACTTCCTCGGCCGGATGGACGGCCAGGTGAAGATCCGCGGCCACCGGATCGAGACTGGCGAGATCGAGGCTGCGCTGGCCGACCAGGCCGCCGTCCGATCCGCCGTGGTCCGCGCGGTGGAGGTCGGTCCGGGCGACACCCGGCTCGCGGGCTATGTCACCCCCACCGATCCGCGGGCGAAGCCCGATCCGGCGGACCTGCGCGCCGCGCTGGCCGAACGGCTGCCCGAGATCATGCTGCCCTCGGCCATCGTGGTCCTCGACCGCTTCCCGATGACGCCGAACGGCAAGATCGACCGCAAGGCGCTGCCCGATGCCTTCGGGCAGGATTTCTCCGACGCGGAGACCGAGACCGAGGATGCGACCGAAGCGCGCATCGCGGAGATCTGGGGCGAGGCGCTCGGCCTCAAGGCGGTGCCGCTGACGGCGAATTTCTTCGACCTCGGCGGGCACTCGCTGCTGGTGGTGCAGGTGCAGCGGCGGCTGAAGGAGGCGCTTGGCCGCGATATCGCGATCACCGACATGTTCCGCTTCCCGACCGTCCGCTCGCTCGCCGATCATCTTGGCGCGGGGCAGGGCGACGGGCCGGCGGCCCCGACCGCCGCCGACCGCGGCGCCGCGCGCGCCGCCGCAAGGCTCAAACGGATGGGGCGGCGGTAATGGGCCTCGCAGGCACCGGAAAGTAGAGATAGTCAGCGTAACAATGACCGAATCCGCCCCCGACACCCGCATCGCCGTCATCGGCCGCGCCGGACGCTTTTCCGGCGTCCGGAACGTGCGCGAGTTCTGGCGGATGCTGGACGAGGGCCGGACCGGTTCGGTGCGCCTGTCCACGGCGGATCTGCTGGCCCAGGGCGTGAGCCGCAAGGCGCTGGCAGACCCGGCCTACGTGCCGGTCGCTCACCCGCTGCCCGACATGGAATGCTTCGACGCGGGATTCTGGGGCTTCTCCCCGCGCGAGGCGCAGATCCTCGACCCGCAGCACCGCCACTTCCTCGAAACCGCCTGGGAGGCGCTGGAAGATGCCGGCCGGATGCCCGAGGACTTCGACGGGCGGGTCGGCGTCTATGCCGGGTCGGGGATGCAGGCCTACCTGCCGTTCAACCTGCTGACGAACCCCGACCTGGTCGAGGAAATCGGCCTGTTCCTGCTGCGGCATACCGGCAACGACAAGGACTTCCTGACCACCCGGCTGTCCTACCTCCTGAACCTCACCGGCCCCTCGGTCGCAGTGCAGACCGCGTGTTCGACATCGCTGGTCGCGGTCCACGAGGCGGTCAACGCGCTCCTGAACATGGAATGCGAGATGGCGCTGGCTGGCGGCGTCACCATCGAGCTTCCGCACCATGTCGGCTACCGCTACGCCGAGGGCGAGATCCTGTCGCCCGACGGGCTCTGCCGCGCTTTCGACGACGGCAGCCAGGGCACGGTGTTCGGTTCCGGCGCCGGGATCGTGGTTCTGCGCCGTTACGAGGACGCGGTCGCGGACGGCGACGACATCAAGGCGGTGATCCTCGGCTCCGCGATCAACAACGACGGCGCGGGCAAGGCGAGCTACCTCGCCCCATCGGTCGACGGCCAGGCCGAGGCCGCGGCGGAGGCCGTTGCGCTGGCCGGGGTCGACCCCGGGTCGATCAGCTACATCGAGGCGCACGGGACCGGCACGCCGATCGGCGACCCGATCGAGCTCTCGGCGCTCGGCCAGGTCTACGGAGAGGCCGGACAGGGCGCGATCGGGATCGGCTCGGTCAAGACCAACATCGGCCATCTCGACACCGCGGCGGGCGCGGCGAGCCTCATCAAGGTGATCGAGGCGATGCGCCACAAGCGCCTGCCGGCAAGCCTGCATTTCGAGAAACCCAACAGCCGCTACGACTGGCAGTCGGGGCCGTTCGAAGTCGTCGCCAGCGGCCGGGACTGGACCCCGGCGGGTCCGCGCCGCGCGGCGATCAATTCGCTCGGCGTCGGCGGCACGAACGCGCATGTCGTGGTCGAGGAAGCGCCGATGCCGGCGGCCTCGGCGGAGGATGGCCAGTGGCGGCTCTACCCGTTCTCGGCCCATTCCGCCGCAGCGGTCGACGGGATCGCGGGCCAGTGGGCCGGGTTCCTCGACGACCCCGACGCACCCGGCCCGGCGGACATCGCCTTCACCCTCCGCCACGGCCGCCGGGTCTTCCCCGAGCGCATGGCCATCGCCGCCGACAGCCGCGAGGCGCTGGACGCCGCGCTTGCCGCCCGCGTCAGCGGCGTGAAGCGGCGCGGCACCGCGGCCGCGTCGAAGCCGCGCGTGGTGTTCCTGTTCCCCGGCGGTGGCGCGCAATACCCCGGCGCGGGAGCCGAGATGCTGGCCGCCGAACCGGTCTTCGCCGCCGCCGTCGACGCCTGCTTCGCCGCGCTGCCGGCCGACGCGCCCGCCGACCTCCGCGAGATGATGTTCGACCGCGATCTCGACGACGCGGAGGCCCGCGGCAAGCTCGGCCGGTCCGGTTACGCGATCCCGGCGCTGTTCATCCTCGAATACGCCTACGCCAAGCTGTGGGACCACTGGGGCGTCGCGCCCGACGCGATCCTCGCCCATTCGGTCGGGGAATACGCCGGGGCCGTGGTCGCGGGCGCGCTGCCGCTGGCCGATGCGCTGAAGGTCGTGACCCTGCGCGGCAAGGTGATGGACGCCGCGCCCGAGGGCGCGATGACCACCGTCCCGCTTCCGGCGGACGAGGCGCGCGGCTGGCTCGGCGACACGCTCGACATCGCCGCGATCAACTCCGCCACCACTACCGTCGTCTCGGGCCAGGTCTCGGACATCGAGGCGCTGGAGGTCAGGCTCGCCGCCGAAGGCCACGAGGCGCGCCGGATCCACATCGACGTGGCGGCCCATTCCCGCCAACTCGAAGGCCAGCTCGAAACCTTCCGCAAGGGGTTCGAGGGCGTCGCCTTCGGGTCGGTGAAGGTGCCGATGGTGTCGTCCCTGCGGGGCGGTTGGGGCGAGGCCGGCGACTTCACCAGCGCCGATTACTGGGTGCGGCACCTGCGCAATACCGTCCGCTTCACGGATGCGGTCGCGGCGGCACTGTCGGAGCCCGATACCGTCGTGATCGAGGTCGGCCCGGGACAGACGCTCGGCCCGCTGGTCGAGGCCGCGGAGGTTCCGCACCCCGCCCGCGCGATCCTGCCCTCGGCCCCGCGCCCGCGGGACACCGACCCCGAACCGGGCGTCGCGCTTGCGGCCGCCGGGGGGCTCTGGGCCGAAGGCTGGCCGCTCGACTTCGACCGCCTGCCGGGGGCGGGCGGCGGCCGCCGGGTGTCGCTTCCCACCTACGCGTTCGAGAAGACGCGGCACTGGATCGCGCCGGGCAAGGGCGCGACGGCAGAGGTGGCGGAGGACCTGCCGCTGGTGCTGGACCGCACGCCGGACATGGCGAACTGGGTCGAGGCGCTCGGCTGGCGGGACGGATCCTCGCTGCCCGCGCCGAACCTCGCCGGTACCGACTGGCTGGTCTTCGCCGGGGACGACGAACTTTCGGCCGCGGTCCTGTCCGCGCTCGGCGCCGCGCGCCGGGTCGTGACCGTCCGGCGCGGCGAGGGCTTCGCGCTCGACGGCGACGCGGCGACGCTGCGCCCCGATGTGGCGGATGATTACGAGGCGCTCTTCGATGCACTCGGAACGCCGCCCGCCCACATCCTCATGCTCTGGGGCCTCGGGGATCCTGCCGCCTTCGGCGCGGGCTATTGCCTTGCCCGCGCGATGCAGATCGCCGATTGCGGCGGACGGCTGACGCTGGCGACGACCGGCTCCGTCTCGCTGGCCGGGGAACCGGCGGAACACCCCGAGGGCCGGGCGCTGCTCGGTCTCGTCCGGGTCGCCCCGCGCGAGGTTCCGGGGCTGACCGCGACGCTTGTCGACCTGCCCGCCGACCCGGCGCTGGCACCCGCGCTGCTGGCCGAAGCGGCAGGCGACGGCGGCGCGGATCACGTCGCGCTCCGCCCCGGCGCGCGGCACCTTCGCGACCGCCACGCCGCACCCGCAGGACTGCCCGAAGGTCTTCCGGCGCGGCTGCGCGAGGGCGGCGTCTACCTTCTGACCGGCGGCACTGGCGGGATCGGCCGTCAACTGGCGCTCTGGCTCGCCGGAACCGCGAGCGCGAAGGTCGCGCTCCTGTCCCGCAGTGCCACCGAAGACTCGGTGCTCGCGTCCGAGATCGCGGCTGCCGGTGGCGAGGTGATGAGCGTCGCCGCCGACGTGACCGACCGCGACAGCCTAGCGGCGGCGATCGAGGCCGTGAAAGCGCGCTTCGGCCCGGTCAACGGCGTCATCCACGGCGCGGGCATGATCGACGACAGGCCGCTGTCGGCCAAGACGCTGGACGAGGCCCGCGCGCTGATGGCGCCGAAGCTCGACGGCGCGCGGCTGCTCGACGAATTGTTCCCGGCCGGAACGCTCGATGTCTTCGCCGTCATCTCGTCCTCCTCCGTCGTGATCGGCGGCGCGGGGCAGGCCGACTACGCGGGCGCCAACGCCGCGCTCGAGGCCATCGCCGAGGCCCGGCCCGACGGGTTTTCCATCGCCTGGGGCGTGTGGCGCGACACCGGCATGGCCGCCCGCGCCTACGGCGCCGGGGAAACCGGCGCGGCCGCCCTGCCGGGCGACCGGGTGGAGGCCGGTGGTGGCGTGGTGGAGTTCCATTCTCTGCTCGACCCCGACACCGACTGGCGGCTGATCGAACACGTCGTCGGCGGAGCGCCGGTCTTGCCCGGCACCGCCTATGTCGACCTTGCGCTCGCCGTAGCCGCCGCACTTTACCCCGACCGGGACACCGAGTTGCGCGATCTCGGCTTCGAACAGCCGATGATCTTTGCCGACGGGCTGCCCCGGCGGGTCATCGCGCGGGCGGAACCGGCGGGCGAGGGCTGCGACCTGACGATCCTCAGCCGCGTCGGCCCCGAGGATCCGGCGGAACACGTCCGGCTGCATATCGGCCCCGCGTCGGTCGGGGCGCCCGAAGGCGCGCTGTCGGCCCCGGTCGGCACGGTTCTGGATGCCGGCGGCCACGCGGCGCAGGAAGACCTGATCGCCTTCGGCCCGCGCTGGAACAACATCGGCGAACTGCGCGGCTCCGGCATCGCGGCGGAGGGAGACTTCGCGCTCGACCCCGCTTTCGCCGCCGAGGTCGCGGAACACCCCGCCCACCCCGCGCTGCTCGACATGGCCTGGACCGTGGGCCTGCACTTGCTGCCCGAGGCCGATCGCGCCGGGAAGGTCTACGTGCCGATGTCGCTCGCCGCGGCACGCTTCTCCGCGCCTCTGCCCGCGTCCCTGACCGCGCGGGCGGTGATCGTGGCGCAGGAGCCCGGCCGTTTCGTCGCCTTCGACGTGGTGCTGATCGCGCCCGACGGCGCCGAGGTCGCGATGATCGAACGCTTCTCGCTCCGCGCCGTGCCGGGCGGGGATCTCGCGCCGATGGCCGAAACCCCGCCGCTGACCGCGCAGCTCCTGTCGACGGGGATCAAGAGGACCGAGGCGGCGGAGCTTTTCGCCCGCGTCTTCGCCCATCCCGACCGGGCGCTCGTGGTGTCGCCGGTGTCGCTCGACCTCGTGCGGCTGGCGATGGAGGAAGTGCCGAAGCGCGCCGAGGCGTCGGCCGCCGCCGGATCCGGCGCGGCCATCGCCGACCCGGTCGCGGCGAAGCTTGCCGGTATCTGGCAGGACATCCTCGGCGTCACCGGCATCGGCCCGGACGACGAGTTCTTCGCGCTCGGCGGCCATTCGCTGAACGCCGTCCGCATGTTCGGCCGGGTGAAGAAGGACATGGGCATGTCGGTCCCGATCGCGACCCTGTTCGAGGCGCCGTCCCTGTCGGCCCTGGCCGCCTTCCTGCGTGACCACGGCGCGACCGCGGGCGATGCTCCCGAGGCCGCCGCGTCGGCCCCCGCACCGGCCCGGACCGCCGCCGCGCCCCGCCGCCGCGATCCGCTGACCATCGAGATGACCGAGGGCCAGCGGGAGATCGCGGCCGTGATGCTGGTCGATCCCGAGGGCTCGGTCGCCTACAACCTGTCGGTCAGCCTGCATCTCGACGGCGCGCTCGACGAAACGGCGCTGGTCTCGGCCCTGCGCGCGGTCCTGGCCCGGCACGACGCCTTGCGCGCCACCGTCGACCTGCAGGCGCTCGAGGTCACGATCTGGCCCGAACGCACGCTGGCCATAGAAACCCGCGACCTTCGCGGTCTCGACGCCGCCGCGCAGGACACCGCGCGGCAGTCGGTGCTCGAGGGGATCGCGGGCAAGGTGATGAACCTCGAGGAAGGCCCGGTGCTGCGCGCCGTCCTTCTGAAGCAGGCCGACGACCGCAACGAACTGATGCTGTTCGTGAACCACATCCTCTGCGACGGCTGGTCGCTCGGCGTCATCGTCGGGGACCTCGCCCGGCTCTACGAGGCAGAGACGAAGGGCACGGCGGCCGACCTGCCGCCGCCTGCCAGCATCGTCGACCTCGTCGCGGCCGAGCGTGACTGGCTCGCCACGCCAGATGCCGCGCGGCACCGCGACTACTGGGTCGGGCAGTTCGCGGCCGGCGTCCCCGAGATGGAGGTGCCGACCGACCGTCCGCGCCCGCGGGTCAAGACCACCAATTCCCGGCGCGTCACCCAGAGGCTCGGCGCGGAGGAGGAACGGCGGCTGCGCGCGCTCGCCGACCGCATCGGCATCTCGCCGCGTTCCCTCCTGTTCACGCTCCTGCACCTCTACCTCGGCCGGATCACCGGTCTCGACGACGTGGTGATGGGGCTGCCATCCTCGGGGCAGGTGTCCCACGGGCTCGACAACGCGGTCGCGCACGGGGTGAACTTCCTGCCGTTCCGCGCCCGGCTCGACCGGGAGGCGGATTTCGCCGCCCATGCCGACCGTCTCCGCCACGCGCTCGGCGAGGCGCTGGACCACCAGAACTATACCTACGGCGCGCTGATGCGCGATCTGCGGCTGGCACGGGACGCCTCGCGCGTCGCGATCGTGCCGATCGCGGTGAACATCGACAACCTCGCGGATTCCGGCACGACCTTCGCCGACCTCGGGCTGGAGATCGACGTCAACCCGACCGGTCACCACCATTTCGAGATGTTCATCAACATCTTCGAGATGCCCGGCCGGGTGGAACTGGCGTGGAACTACAACTCGGATCTCTACGACGAGGCGACCATCGCGGCCCATGCCGCCGGCCTCGCCTCGATGCTGGACCGGGTCGATGCCGCGCCGGACATCACCGTCGGCACGCTCCTCGCCGCGGATGCCGCGACCCGCGCGATCCCCGCCAGCGGGTCGTTCGACGACCCCGGCGCGGCGGGGCCGCAGACGATCACCGAGGTCTTCCGCGCGGTCGCGCTCCGCCATCCCGACCGGGTGGCGCTGCGCTTCGGTGACGCGGCGATGGACTACGCGACGCTCGACGCGCGGTCCGACGCGCTGGCCGGCTGGCTCGCGTCTCTCGGCGTCGGGCCGGGCGATCTCGTCGGGATCACCTCGGAGCGGTCGCTGTCGCTGATCGTCGCGGTCATGGCGGTGCTGAAGGCCGGTGCGGGCTACGTCCCCTTTGACACCGCGCTGCCCGACGAACGGCTCGCCTTCATCGCGGAGGACACGGGCATCCGCATCCTCCTCGGTTCGCTCCCGGTGGTCGAGGCGGCGGGGGTCACGGCGATCCCCCATGCCGACTTCCCCGAAACCGGCACGGCCCCGGCGGCGGAAGTCACGGGAGCGTCGATCGCCTATGTCATGTTCACCTCGGGCACCACGGGCAAGCCCAAGGGCGTGATGCTGCCGCACCGGTCGGTGATCCGGATGCTGGTCGACACCGACTGGGTCGATCTCGGCCCGGACACGGTGACGCTGCATTCCTCGGCCTTCGCCTTCGACACCTCGATCATCGACATCTTCGGCGCGCTCCTGCACGGCGGAACGGTCGTGGTGCCGCCCGCGGGCCAGCTTTCCATCGCCGACCTGTCGGACGCCATCGAAAGCCACGGGGTGAACACGCTGTGGCTGACCTCCGGGCTGTTCCACGCCGTCGCGGACATGCGCCCGCGCGCCTTCGCCAGGGTGCGGCAGGTGATCGTTGGCGGCGACGTGGTTTCGCCCTCGCACGTTGCCAAGGTGATGAAGACCTGTCCGGGTGTGACGGTCATCAACGGCTACGGCCCGACCGAAAGCAACGTGACGAACGCCTACCGCATCACCGCCGCAGACCTCGATTCCGGCCGCGCGCTGCCGATCGGCCCGGCGATCCCCGGCACCCAGATCTTCATCCTCGGGCAGGACGGCTGGCCGGTGCCCACCGGTGTCCAGGGGGAGCTTGCCATCGCGGGCAGGGGCCTCGCGCTCGGCTACTGGAACCGGCCCGAGCTGACCGCCGCGAAGTTCATCCGCGCGCCATGGGACCCGGACCTGACGCTCTACCGTTCGGGCGATCTCGCGCTCAATCCCGGCGACGGGGTGATCCGCTTCCTCGGCCGCATCGACACGCAGGTGAAGATCCGCGGCTTCCGCGTCGAACTGGGCGAGATCGAGGCCGTGCTGGAGGCGCATCCGGGCGTGCGGCAGGCGACGGTGACGGCGGTGGTGCCCGATGGCCAGCTCGACCGGGTGCTGTCGGCCTACGTCGTGGCCGAAAGCAACGTCCGCATCACCACCGACGAGTTGAAGGCGCACGCGCGCAACCACCTGCCGGATTTCGCGCGGCCCGCGTTCGTCACGCTGATGGACGCGCTGCCGCTGAACGCGAACGGCAAGGTCGACCGGCGGCAACTGCCTGCGCCGGTCGTCGAATTCGGTCGCGGCAGCCAGCCGGAGACCGAGGCCGAACGGCGCATCGCCGCCATCTGGCGCCAGATCCTCGGGCTGGAATCGGTCGGGGCGGAGGACAACTTCTTCGCGCTCGGCGGCCACTCGCTGCTGGCCGTCCGGCTGTTCGACCGGATCCGCAAGGAGTTCGGGCAGGACCTGCCGATCTCCACCCTGTTCGCCAACCAGACCGTGCGCGATCTCGCCGGCGTGGTCGGCGACCGTTTCACGGTGATCGAGGGCAAGGACATGGAAACCGAACCGGACGAGGACTGGGACACCACCACAGTCATCCACCCCGGACCCGGCGGTCCCCGTGCCCGGCCCGCGCTGTTCGTGGTCGGCGGCGTCGGCGGCAACGTGAACAACCTGTTCCAGCTCGGCCAGCAGATCGGCCGCGACCGGGCGCTGATCGGCTTCCAGACCCGCGGCGTGATGGGCCATGCCCCGCACGAGACCATCGAGGAGATGGCGGCGGAGAACATCCGCTATATGCGCGCCCACCAGTCGACCGGTCCCTACCTGATCGCGGGCTATTCCGGCGGCGCGCTGACCGCGCACGAGATGGTGCGGCAGCTCGAAGCCAACGGAGAGAGCGTTTCGCGGCTGGTCGTGCTCGACACCTACGCGCCGGGCTTCGCCACCGACTTCGTGCCGAACGTGCGGCTCGGGCCGGGGCGCCGGATCGCGCAGGAGGTCCGGCTCCTGCGGACGAAGGGGGTCGGCCACCTCGTCACCCGCACCAAGGCCACGCTCCGCGACCGGCTGGTGCGGGCGCGGTTCCTGTGGCTCCTGCGGCGGATCAGCCCGCTGATGTACCGCTTCGAGGTGATGAAGAAGGTCTGGCGCACGGCGGCGCTGCGCTACGAGGGCGGGCCGATCACCGCGCCGGTGACGCTGTTCAAGGCCGATCCGTCCGGCGCCGTCCACAAGGCCGCGTTCGAGACCGACCCGAGCCTCGGCTGGTCGGCGCTGGTGCCCGAGGGCAGGTTCGAGATCGTGATGATCGGCGGCGACCACCAGTCGATGCTGGAAGGCGAACACGTCGTGCACCTGGCGGAACTGATCGCGGAAGCCCTCGGCCGGGACGAGGAGCCGCCCGCGCGCACCGCGCCGCAGCCGCCGCGGCTCGTCCACTCCCGCGGCTAGGTCAGTTCGGGGCGGGAGCCACCGTTTCCACGAAGTCCCGCAGCACGTCGTCCAGCCCGTGCCGGTCGAGATCGACATGCCCGCCCGGCAGTTCCACGAATGCATGGCCGTTCGGCGCGGCGTCGTAGAGCGCGCGGGCTTCCTCCGTCCGCACGGTGGCGTCGTAGGTGCCGTGAACGACCAGCACCGGCGCCTCGGCGTTCACGACGTGGTCGACCAGGTCGTAGCGCTCGCGCCACATCAACCGGCACATCGGGAAGCCCCTCAGGTGGCGGGTGTAGTAGCGGCAGGTCCGGTCGCTGGCCCCCTGAAGGATGACGCCCGCGAAGTCGCGCGACGCGGCGAGCCGGCTGCCGACCCCGGCGCCCAGGCTGAACCCGTAAAGCACGCGGCGTTCGGGCGGCACGTCCTGGCCCATGACGTCGTCAAGCGCGTCGTAAAGCGCGCGCGCGTCCTCCGCGAAGCCGAGTTCGGAGGGCTCGCCCGGCAGCCCCTCGAACCCGCGGTAGCGCAGCATCGCGACGCCGGCCCCGTCCTCGACCAGCAGCATCAGGCGCTCCATCGAGGTCGCCGTCCGCGCCCCGTTGCCCTGGAACGCGAGGATCACCGGGTGGCCCGGTCCGGGGTCGATCACCCAGGCATGGGCCTCGCCGCCGCTTTCGGTCGGGAACCGGACTTCCCGCACGGCGTCGAACCCCGCCTCGGCCGGGGTGACGTAGGTTTCGGGGACGGTGTAGATCGCGTAGCGCTGGTAGGCCCAGACGATGCCGAACGCGCCAAGTGCGGCTGCGACGATTGCGGCGAAGGCGTAGATCAGCACGCGCGATCCCCTGTCTTTTCGGCCCGATGACCCCGTCGGCCCCATTGGTCGACCCCCCGAAAGTGCGGCCCGCCTGCCGGTTCCCGCGCCATCATCGCGGCCGGCCGGCCCGGCGTCCAGCCTCGGGCGGCGTCAGCGCACCACGCGCGGGAAGCCGAGGCGCCCCTTCCATTCCTGCAAACGTGCCAGCGCGCGCAGCCATCGCTGCGGCCGGAAGCCCTCGCCCGCCGCCAGCCGGGCCACCGCGACCTCCGGCGGGCAGGGCTGGCCCGTGACCGGGTCGAAGTAGCGCGGATAGGCGATCAGCATCGCGTGGGCGAGCGCGGCCAGTGACGGGCGGGCATTGCGGCGGGCGGGGCGGGGGCCGCGGTCGTCGGTCAGGCCCCACCCGGCATAGAACGGCGTGCCGAGCGTCGTCACCGGCACCCCGCGCAACAGCGCCTCGTACCCGAGTCCGGAGGTCATCGTGACCACCCGCGCGACGTGGGGCAGCAGTGCCGCCGGGTCCGCACCCTCGATGACATGGTCGGCGCTTCGGGCCAGGACCTCCGGCGCGACCCGACCGATCCGGAGCCCCGCCTCCACGTCGGGATGGGGCTTGTAGAGGATGAAGGCGTCGGGAAACTCCGCCCGCGCCCAGTCCAAGAGGGCTGCATTGGTGCGGACCTCGCCCGCGCCGAGCCGGATCGACGCGTCGTCCTCGACCTGTCCCGGCACCAGCACCATGTCGCGACCGCCGGTATCGGGCAGGTCGGTCGCGGTGCCGGTCGTGTATTTCGTCAGGCCCGCGGCGAGGATCGCCTGCACCAGCGCCTCCGCCCGCACGAGCCGTTCCGGCGGCAACTCCGCGGCCTCCGCCACCAGCCGTTCCAGCCGGCTTTCGCGCGAGGGGTCGAAGTAGATGCCGAGATCGTCGCGAACGAGCGACAGCGGCGCGACCAGCTTCGCGCCGAGCCCGCGGGATCGCAGCACCCCGTCCTCGATCCGGAACAGCGGCAGGCCCGCGTCCTCGGCGGCGCGGCGCAGGTCCTCGGTCGCGGCACCCGCCCAGATCAGGAGCGGACGCCGGGACGCCAGCGCGGCGGCCGTGTCCTGGGCGAAGCCGAAATCGCCGTGACCGCCGAAGAAGGCGCGCAGGTGCGGGCGTTTCCACGTCCACTGGCCCCAGGCCGAATAGCCCGCCCGGTCCTCGCGCCAGGCGCGGGCCTGGGCTTCCAGCGCGCCGATCACCTCCTCGATCCCGCACAGGCGGTCGCGGTAGGGGTCGTACCATGTCGGGTAAAGCAGGAGTGCGCCGGCGGCGAGCTGCGCCCGGCTGAGCGCGCGGCCCCGGCGCGGCACCGGGCGGCGGTCGTCGGTCAGGCCCCACCCGGCGTAGAAGGGCTGGCCGAAAACGACCGGGCGGTGCCCGGCGAAGATCGCCTCGAACCCCATCTGGCTCGTGACCGTGTAGACCGCCGCCGCGCCCTCGAACAGCCGCCAGGGCGAATGCGGCCCGGTAATCGCCTGCACGCGGCCGCCGTAGGCCTCCAGGTCCTGCGCCGCGAAATGGCCGCGGCGGTGGCCGCTGTCGGTCTCGGGATGGGTCTTCACCAGGACGGTCTTGCCCGGGTGATCCTCGACCGCCCAGTAGAGCATCTCGCGGAAGGTGTCCGCGTCGGCCCCGCCATGCAGGACCGAGGCATCGCCCTCGGTCTGGTCGATCACCAGCACGTAGCCGGGGTCGGGTGCGGGCAGGTCCGGGTCGGTCGCGGCGTATTTCGACAGGTGCGCGTCGCGGATCCGCGCCACCGCCTCGCGCGCGCGGTTCAGGATCGCGGTATCGTCCAGCGGGTGCGTGGCGAGGATGGTTTCGAGGTCCGACGGCGCGGAGGCGTCGAAGTAGATGCCGCTCCGGTCGATGACGAGGCCGAGTGGCGGTTCGCCCTCGCGTCCGGGGTGAAGCGACCGAAGGAAGGCGTCCTCGACCCGGACGAGGTGCGCGCCGGATGCCTCCGCCGCGGCCTCGCCCCGGGGGGCATAGGGCGAACGCCCCCAGACCACCACGTCATCCTCCGGCCCCGGCTTGCCGAGGCTTAGGTCATAACCCGCCAGCGACAGGATCCGGCGCACGCGAGCCTGGGTCAGGAAGCCCGCATTGAAATGGAACGCGCGCCGGTTTCGCGGCGCGCGTTCGTTGTCTGCCTGGATCATTCCGGCGCTATTCGGTCAGGTTGTTGATCGAGTTCGCCGTGGACAGGGTGCCCGAGAAGGCCGACAGGATCTGGCGCCACTGCACGAAGGGTGCGGTGGTGACGTAGATCGTGTCCTCGTCGCGGATGACGAAGTCGCGGGCTTCGAAGATGCCGACGGGCTCGGTCAGGTTGATGACGTAGACCACCCGCTGCATCCCGACGAGATCGGTCCGGCCGAGCACGTTCCGGGCGATTTCCTCGGGCTCGTTTCGGAACACGAAGACACCGGTCGGATCGCCGAGCGAGGGGTTGAGGCCGCCGACGGTCGCCAGTGCCTCCATCGCCGAGATGGTCTGGCTGTCGAACGGCACGCGGGCCTGCTGGCCGGTGGCGCCCATCGCGGTGTAGGTCCGCGTATCCTCTTCGACCAGGATCCGGTCGCCGCCCTGCATCCCGATGTCGAGCTGCGGGTTGGTGTAGAGGTCGTTGAACCAGATCGTGCCGCGATGCGCGCCGCGAACGACCGTGATCCGCGCGATCTCGGGCTCGATGGCCACGCCGCCGGCGGCGGCGAGCACGCCCGACAGCATCCGCGTCGGCCGTTCGATCGGGACGATGCCCTGGCTCGACACCGCGCCGGTGACGGTGACGGTGGACCCGTCGCCCGCGATCCGCCGGACGATCACCTGCGGGTCGGGGGTCTGTTCGTTCAGGCTGCGCGTGATGATCTCGCGCAGGGCGTTCGGGGTGTTGCCCGCGGCGCGGACGCGGCCGGCATAGGGGATGAAGATGTGGCCCGAGTCGTCGACCTGGACCTCTTCGATCATCGCTGCGTTCGCGCCTTCGCCGGCGAGAAGCCCGTCCTGGACGTTCTCGTAGACGGTGAGCGAGAGCATGTCGCCGGGGCGGATCACCTCGGTCGAACTGGCGCCGCCGTTCACGAAGGTCGACGAGAAGCCGAGCGCCTCCGCGACCGAGGTCGCGGCGATGACCCGTTCGTTCACCTCCACCACGAAGGCGTCGCCCTCGCGCTGGACGGAACTCGCGAAGATCTCGTTGCGGGTGGGGCCGAGGCGCGGAAGGCCGCAACCCGCGACCGTAAGCGCGACAAGCAAGAGCGCGGTGACCCGCACCCTGGGGGAGGCCATGCTACGCAATGGTGGCTCCTTCGGTTGAAACTGCCTCTTTATTATTGTGGCGGAGCGTAGTGGATGGATCGAAATCAAGCCAGTGTTTCAACTACTTCACCAGTGTCATGAATGTGGATGGTGCTGAATTGCCACGCTCGGCGGCGGCGTAGGGATCGGCCTCCGCGAGCATCATGTCACTGATCCGGCGAAGGATTTTCCGACGACCCGCGGCGGAATAGAAGCTGCCGGGGACCTGGCTCGTGGCCAGCAGGTAGGCGCGGAACCGCCGGTAACGGGCGGGATCCGGCGGATCGGGCGCGGCGAGGAATCCGTCGAGCGGCCGCGCCGAGGTGAACCCCGGCCGCGCGTAGATCGCCCGGCCATAGGCCTTCACGGGAATCCCCCGCCAGAGCGCCTGGTGCGCCGCGGTGGAGTTGACGGTGATCGCCGTACGGGCCTCGTCGAGAAGCCGGGCGAGCTTGCCGCCGCGGACGAAGTGGACCCGCCCGGCGACACCGCGCGCATGGGCCAGCCGCGCGATGGCGGCGCGCAGCGGCACCCGCCCGTCTTCCAGCGGGTGCGCCTTGAAGACGAGATGATGGTGCGCGGGCGCCCCGCGGGCAAAGCCGTCGATCACTTCCGACAGGAAGCTTTCCATGTCCGGGAACGGCCCGTGGTCGCGGAAGCTCGCGTCATGGGCGAGTTGCAGGAGGACGAGGTGATAGGGAAACCCGCCGCGCCGGATCCGCCGGGTGGCGAGTGCGCGTTCCAGCCGGTGCGGCGCCATCAGCGCCAGGAGCTTGAGGTAGAGCCGCGCCTCGGCCGCGACGGACCGGTCGCGATGCGGCCGCACGGCGCGGTAGCGGCGGTTCGCGACCAGCCCGAGCCCGTGGTAGACCGCGCCGTAGAAGATGTGTTCCCGCATCGCGCCCCAGGTCGCCGGCGGGTTCGGCAGGTCCGGCGCGTCTGCGTCGAGAACCGCGGCGATGGCGGCGTCGGTCAGGGTCATGAGCCGGGAATGCCCGTTCGACCCGTCGCGTTCGTAGGTGATCCAGTAGGGCCGCAGGTAGCCTTCCTCGAAGACGTGGATCCTTAGCCCGCGGGCGCGGGCCTCCGTCACCGCGGCGGCGTGCTGGAACCGCGTGTCGCCGTAGAGCACGAGGTCGGTGACGCGGGTCTCGTCCATGATCCGGCCGCAGGTCGCGGGCCAGTCCGACAGATCGGCGGTGAAGGCGCGATAGGGCAGGTGGCGCGGCCAGAACGCCCGGTCGCCTGCATTGAACCCGACCCGCAGCACCTCCGCGCCCGCGGCACCGAGCTGCCGGGCGAGCCGGGCGAAGAACGGGCCGTGGGGGCCCTGCAGGAACAGGAACGCGCGGTCCATGCCGGACCATACCCCGAGCCGGGTCGCCTGCACATGGGCCCGCTTGCCGCGGCGGCCCGCAGGGATTACCTCGGGGGAAACCGCAAGCGGGGGCCCATGTTCACCGGCATCATCACCGATATCGGCCGCGTCGCGTCGCTTCGCCGCGCGGGCGACCTGACCGCCCGGATCGAAACCGGCTACGACACGTCGACCATCGCCATCGGCGCGTCGATCGCCTGCGACGGCGTCTGCCTGACCGCGGTGGCGACGGGGCCGGACTGGTTCGAGGTCGACGTCTCGGCCGAGACCATCTCCAAGACCAACCTGTCGGCCTGGGCCGAGGGCGCCCGGGTCAACCTCGAACGCGCGCTGAAGGTGGGCGACGAGCTCGGCGGGCATATCGTGTCGGGCCATGTCGACGGCGTGGCGGAGGTGCTGGCGATGACCGACGAGGGCGATTCGACCCGCGTCACCTTCCGCGCGCCGGACGCGCTGGCGAAGTTCATCGCGCCGAAGGGCTCGGTCGCGCTGAACGGCACGTCGCTGACGGTGAACGAGGTGAACGGCACCGAGTTCGGGGTGAACCTGATCCCGCACACCAAGGAGGTCACGACCTGGGGCGGGGTGGCGGCGGGCGACGCGGTGAACCTGGAGATCGACACGCTGGCCCGCTACGTCGCGCGGCTGGCGGAGTGGGGCGGGTGAAGCCGGTGGTCCGTTTGAGCCTGGAGGGTGCGACCGGCACGCGCTGCGTGGTCGTCCGGGCGGCCGGCGGAAGGTTCGATCGGGTCGAGTGCCGCCGGGATCCCGAGGACGGACACGTCTGGCGGCATACCGGATACGGCGCGGGCAGGTTCGCGACGCTGGAGGCTGCCCGCGATGCGGCGCTTGCGGAGGCTCCGCGGGCCGGGGTCGAGAGGGCGCGCGCGTGACCTGCGCTTTCTGCGCCATCGCCGCGGACCCCGCGCCGGTCGCGATGGTCCACGAGGACGCTGACCTGATGGTGTTCCTGGACCACATGCCCATCCGCGAGGGCCATTGCCTGATCGTCCCGCGCGCGCACTACCCCTATTTCGACGACCTGCCCGAGACTTTGGCCGCGCGCGTCATGGCGCTCTCGCAGCGGCTGGCGCGGAGCCTGAAGGCGATCCACGGCGTCGAACGCGTGGCGTTCTTCGCCACCGGCACCGACCTTCCGCACGCCCATATCCACGTCGTGCCCCTGCACGAGAAGGGGGACCTGACCTCGGCCCGCTACATGGCGGAGCCGCCGGTCTTCGCGGGGATCGCGGTGCAGCCGCGGGAGCAGCTCGCGCCGGTCGCCGACCGGCTGCGACAGGAACTGGAGACAACGGCATGAGCGGTATCGGACACAACAACGGCCCGTCGATGGAACCCGGCCACGGTTTCCGCAAGGTGGCGTGGACCAAGGCGCGCGCGGCGCTCCTGCCGACGCTACCGCTGGAGGTGGTGCGGACCCGCGTCGCGCGGGCGAAGCGGCTCGGCCTGCCCTACCGGACCTACGCCACGATCCGGGCCACGGCGGGGCACGACATCGTGGCCTTCCTGTTCTCGGGTAACGCGCTCGACCTGCGGCCGCGGCGCGTGGACCTGCCCGCGCCGGTGGCCGAACGCCTTACCGACCTGCCCGCCGGACGGCTCGCCGCCATCTATGCCCCCGCGGGGCCCGAGGACGTCCTGGCCGCCAATCCCGGCCGCCTCGACGCCGCCGCCCGCGCGCCCGACATCACCGCGTCATGGCGGGTGGTGCGGGACAGCGTGAGCGGCCTCGTCACCGGTGCCCGCGTCCCGCGCGACGGCGTCGTGCTCGTCGCCGCGACGGCGCTCGAACGCGACTGGTGCGCCGCCGCGGGCCTCGCCGGGATCGTGCCTGCCGAAGGGTTCTTCGCGCCGCCGACGGACTGATCCCCGGGCGGCCCGGCGCTGTGCCGGGACGGAGATCGGCTGTGCGCCCCGGACGCCTTCCGCGTCTGGTCATTTCGCGCCGCAATCGCTATCTGGGCGCCGAAGGCGCGAAGGATGGCCACATGACCGGCACCACCACCCCATTCGAGACCCCGGGCCCCGTCGAACAGGACTGGTCCGACGCGATCTCCTCGGTCGAGGAGATCATCGAGGACGCGCGCAACGGCCGCATGTTCATCCTCGTCGATCACGAGGACCGGGAGAACGAGGGCGACCTGGTGATCCCGGCGCAGATGGCCACGCCCGAGGCGATCAACTTCATGGCCATGCACGGCCGCGGGCTGATCTGCCTGTCGCTGCCGGGCGAGCGGATCGACGCGCTCGGCCTGCCGCTGATGGCCTCGCAGAACTCGTCCCGCCATGAGACCGCGTTCACCGTATCGATCGAGGCGCGAGAGGGGGTTTCCACCGGCATCTCGGCCCATGACCGCGCCCGCACCGTCGCCGTCGCGATCGACCGTGGTTCCACCGCCGCCGATATCGCGACCCCGGGCCACGTCTTCCCGCTTCGCGCCCGTGACGGCGGCGTGCTGGTCCGCGCCGGCCATACCGAGGCCGCCGTCGATATCTCTCGGCTGGCCGGGCTCAACCCCTCGGGCGTGATATGCGAGATCATGAACGAGGACGGGTCGATGGCGCGGCTGCCGGAGCTTGTCGCCTTCGCGCAGCGCCACAACCTCAAGATCGGCACGATCAGCGACCTGATCGCCTACCGCCGCCGCCACGACAACCTCGTGCGCCGCCTGTCCGAGCAGCGGATCCAGAGCGAGTTCGGCGGCGAGTGGGACATGCGGATCTACACCGACACGACCCAGGGCGGCGAGCATATCGTGCTCAGTAAAGGCGACATCACCACGCCCGAGCCGGTGCTGGTGCGGATGCACGCGCTCGACCCGATGCTCGACGTCGTTGGCACCGGCCCGAGGGGACGCGCATCCGAGTTCGGCGACGCGATGGAACTGATCGCGGCCGAGGGGCGTGGCGTCGTCGTCCTGCTGCGCGACCTGACGATGAAGCTGCATGTCGACGACGAGGTGTCGCCCCAGACGCTGCGGCAATACGGGCTCGGCGCGCAGATCCTGTCCTCGCTCGGGCTGCACGAGTTGATCCTTCTCACCAATTCGCCGAAACCGAAGGTGGTCGGGCTCGAGGCCTACGGGCTGACCATCACCGGGACGCGCAAGATATCGGAGCTTGGCTGATGGCCGGTGTCACCCACCATGAACTGGCGCTTCCGGAATTCACCAAGCCGGTGAAGCTCGGGATCGTCGTCGCGCCCTACTACAAGGACATCGCCGACGAGCTCCTGGCCGGGGCGCGCACGATGATCGACACCGTTGGCGGCAAGTACGAGCTGTTCGAGGTTCCCGGTGCGCTCGAAGTCCCGGTCGCGATCCGCATCCTGCACCGGCAGGCGAATTTCGACGGCTTCGTCGCGCTCGGCTGCGTGATCCGGGGCGAGACCACGCATTACGAAACCGTCTGCAACGATTCCAGCCGCGCGCTCACGCTTCTCGGGCTGGAGGGGGCCTGCATCGGCAACGGCATCCTGACGGTCGAGACCCATGAACAGGCGTCGGTGCGCGCCGACAGCTTCGGCCAGAACAAGGGCGGCGGTGCGGCGGCGGCGGCCCTGCACCTGATCGCGCTGTCGCGCCGCTTCCTCAAGCCCCGCGGCGGTGTCGGCTTCCGCGGCCGCGGCGAGCGGATCGAGATCGCCGGCGGGTCGGAGCAGGCATGAGCGGGCCGCGTCCGAATGGGCCCTCGTCCGAGGAAAGCCGCCGCGCACGTTCGGCCGCGCGGCTCTATGCCGTCCAGGCGCTCTACCAGATGGAGGCCGCGGGCCAGCCGCTCGACAAGGTCCGGGTCGAGTTCGAAAGCTACCGCTTCGGCCAGGAAGTGGCGGGCGAGGAACTGGCCGAGGGCGATCTCGACCTGTTCCGTGGGACGCTGGAGGATGCCGTGAACTGGCAGGCCCGGATCGACCAGATGACCGACCGGGCGCTGGTGGCGAAGTGGCCGATCGACCGCATCGACCCGGTGCTGCGGGCGCTGTTCCGCGCGGCCGGGGCGGAACTGGTCGATGCCAAGACCCCGCCCAAGGTCGTCATCACCGAGTTCGTGGAGGTCGCGCGCGCGTTCTTCCCCGAGGGAAGGGAGCCCCGTTTCGTCAATGCGGTGCTCGACCACATGGCGCGAGAGGCGCAGCCCGAAGCCTTCTGACGGCCCCGCAACGGAAAACCGCGCGCCCCTTTCGGGACGCGCGGCCGGACGTGTCGTCGATGTCGGCTCAGGCCGTGCCGCGCCTGCGGTAGAGGCCGAGCGCGAAGATTCCCGAGGCGAGAAGCGCCCCGCCGAGCGGGAGCGGGACCGCCGAGATCCGGATGTTGTCGATGTCGAAGTGGTAGTCCGCGAAGATCGGGTCCATGTCGGGGGTGAGCACGCCCTCGATCAGCAGGCTGTCGATATTCGCGAAGCCGGTGCCGAAGCTGAAGGACGGTCCGGAGCCGGCGCCACCCATGACCATCGCGACCGGCAGCCCGTTGCGGAGCCCGGTGAAACGGACGAAGGGCTGCGTCGCGGCGAAGGTCGTCAGCGGACCGAGCGGGATCACGTCGAGACCGGTGACGCCGAACAGGTTGCCGTCGAGACGGGCGACCGTCGCGGCGCGGATGAACGAGCCCGGCGAAATGTCGAAATGGAGCGCGTCATCGGTGGTGAAGTCGCCGAAATCACCGTTGCCGACCGGGGTCACTTCGAACCCGCCTTCAACATGGGTGCAGTTCAGCTCCAGACAGAAGTCGAGGTCGTCGAACGAGATCACCGTCGCGGAGGCCGACCCGGCCATCCCCGCGAAAACCCCCGCCGCGACCAGTCGCGAAACGTATTTCGCAAACGAATTGAACATGTTACGTCTCCTTCTCACGGAAACGTTAACATGGCCGATAATGCTGCTCAACGGTCGAAGAGGCGAAGGCGGCTTTCTGCCTGCGGTTGAGTGCGACCCGTTGCAATATTGTTTCGTGACGGTGGACGATGGCAGGGCGGTGGCGGCCCGGCGCTGTGCCAGCAATCGTCGGATGACAGGGCCTGCGAACGCAGGATGACATCGGAAACATCGACTTGCCGCTGCCAGGTCAGGTCCGAAAACCGCCGGAAAACGCCGTGTAGCGGACGAAATCGAGGTGAAGCGACGCGGTGGTAGCCGGCGGTGGCGGGCCGCGCACCTCCCGGATGGAAAGATCGCACCGACTGTCACCGGATCCGGAGACAATCCCGACGGGCGAATTTCCGCCGCACCCGCGAAACCGTCTGCTTGCAATCCGCCGCACCGCTCGCGAATCGCGCGTTTTCAGGCCCTTGCTCCGTCACCTGGCCGCGCCGCGCTGCACGCATCGGTCGCGACGGGGCCGCGGCAACGCGCCCCTTGCAGGCGAGGGCCGCGAAGCTACCATCCGGTCATTACCTGCGGAGGTTCCCAATGCCCGCCCACATCGCCTTTCTCCTGCGCCACGCCTTCGTCGGCTTCCTGATCGCCGCGGGATTCGCCGCCGTGCTGCTCGTCGCGGATTTCGGCGGGCTGCGTCACCTCGTGCTGATTACCGATGGCGGGTTCGTCGCCCTGGCGGCGTTCGTTGTCTTCTGCACCATCACCTTCGGGTCGGTGCAGATCGGCGTGCGGATCATGATGATGGCCGAACGACCCTCGGACGATGGCGGCCGCGGTCTCGGGCAGGTCGCGCTGGCCGAACCCGTGCCGGTGCGCGTCGATCGCTGAAGGGAAAGCGGCGGAACCGCACCAACCGTCGGGGCGTGAATTCCCGAGGACCTGTGATTACAGGTGGGCGCCAGGTAGCCGAACCACGGTCCGGTCAGAGCCAGCTCCCTCGGAAATGCTTAAGGCCACCGGAATTGTGCCCCGTTGACGAGAAGGGCAGAACCGCCTGACGCCCGAGATAGGCCGCGCCGGGGGCTTCGGCAAGGGGCCGCGTGGAAACTCCCGCACTTGTTTTCGTTCGCGTAATGTTCCATCCTTCCCCGATGTCCGACCTGCTGTCCGATCCGCCCGTCCTGATGCCTGGGCAACTGCTTGCCCGCGGCGTCGCGCGGCACCTCGCGACCCACGGCTTCGCGACGGTAGAGGAGTTCGTGCCGGAGCGCGGGCGGCGCGTGGACCTGATGGCGCTCGGGCCGAAGGGCGAGTTCTGGGTGATCGAGTGCAAGTCCTGCCGCGCCGATTTCATGGCCGACGCGAAGTGGGACGGGTACCTCGACTGGGCCGACCGGTTCTTCTGGGCCGTCGACGCGGAGTTCCCGGTGGAGTTGCTGCCGGATGGAACCGGCCTGATCCTCGCCGATGCCTACGACGCGGAGATCGTGCGGATGGGTCCGGAAACGAAGCTCGCCCCGGCTCGGCGCAAGGCGCAGATGCTACGGTTCGCGCGCACCGCCGCCGACCGACTCAGGGGGTTCCGGGACCCGCTGCTGTAACGGCGAACCCGCGGTACCGGGCCCGACCCTAGCGCCGCTTCCCCATCTTCCGCGCTGCCTGTGCCGCCGCCCGCAATTCCTCGGCGATCTCCTCCGCCTCGTCGGGATCGAAATCGAGCGGCAGGTCGATCCCGTCGCCTTCGAGGTAGATCCGCACCATCCCGAGCGTGGTCGGCCCGATCTGCAGGTTCGCGGCGGTGTCGCTTTCGCGGTCGATGCCCATGATGGCTCCTTCAAGACGCGGCGTATCTTGCATCCGGCGGCGGGTTGCGCAAACACTTGCCAAAGGAAAGTGAGGCGCGCGATGGATGCCATCGACCGGATCCGGGCCTTCAACAGGGCGCATACGCGGCGGATCGGGCTCCTGGACCAGGGGTATCTCGACAAGGGGCTGAGCCTGCCGGAAGTGCGGGTGCTGTTCGAACTCGCGCATGGGCCGGGCTGGACCGCGCGGGCGTTGGCCGAGGCGCTCGGCCTGACCGAGGGGTATCTCAGCCGGCTGATCGCCCGGCTGGTCGCTGCGGGTCTCGTTCGCCGCCGCCCGAATGCCGGGGATCACCGCGCCTTCGACCTCGCGTTGACCGACGCAGGGTCGGAAAAGGCGGCGGCGCTGCAGGCCCTGTCGCGGTCGCAGGTGGCCGGGTGGTTCGAGGGCCGGGCGCCGGGGACGGACGCGCAGGTCGCCGAGGCGCTCGAGACGGCGGAGGCCGCGCTGACGCCGCCGGACCCGGACAGGGTGGCGTTCCGCGACCTCGCGATCGGCGATGCCGGCTGGCTGATCGAGCGACACGGAACGCTCTATGCCCGCGACGAGGGGTTCGACGAGAGTTTCGAGGCGCTCGTCGCGGGGATCCTCGCCGATTTCATCCAGACCCGCGACCCGGCCCGCGAGCGCGCGTGGATCGCATGGGACGGGCCGCGGCGTCTCGGCTCGGTCTTCTGTGTCGAGGGACGCGCGCCCGACATCGCAAAGCTGCGTCTGTTCCTGCTCGACCCGGCCGCGCGGGGCATGGGGCTCGGCCAGCGGCTGCTCGAGCTCTGTCTCGGCTTCGCCCGCGACACCGGCTACCGGAGGCTGGAACTCTGGACCCATGAAAGCCACCGCGCGGCCTGCGCGCTCTATGCCAAGAACGGCTTCGAGCTGACCGACAGCCGTCCCGCGCACTCCTTCGGGGTCGACGTGATCGAGCAGGAATGGGGGAAGGATCTGGGGCCGTGACCTGCCGTCTCGGCCCTTGCAATGACCGCGCACGGCTTGTATCTGACCCGCCAGTGCCGCCTTAGCTCAGTTGGTTAGAGCGCTGGATTGTGGATCCAGAGGTCCCCTGTTCAAGCCAGGGAGGCGGTACCATCGAAACAGGGGCGCGGGCCGACCGCACCCCTTTCGCTTTTCCGGGCCCTACTGGAACAATCGAACGCGTCGGCGCCGGCCCGGGGCGAAACTCGTGCTGAAATGCTCTCGTTTCCTATGACACCGAGATGGGCGATGCGCGGGACACGTTCAAATCACGTCACCGCGGGCGGGGCGTGAGCGTCAGTCGCCCAGGCCGATCTCGCGGGTGAGTGTCCCCGTCTCCGCGTCGTAGACCCGGATCACCCCGTCATCGCCGGTCAGGATCACGTGGCCGTCCGCGATGCTGTAGCCGGTCACCGCGACGCCGTCCGGCACCGCGTAGTCGCCGGGAGAGATGACCATCGGCGGCGGGTCGTCGTTCAGCCGGATGACAAGCAGCGCGGCCACCGTTATCACGCCGAGGATCATCACGGCCGTCAGCACGGTGACGAGCCCCTTCAGGAAGCGCAGGTCCGGCGGCAGGGCCGGGGCGTCGTCGGGAGAGTCATCCATGGCCCGCATCCTTTCCCTCCGGATCGGCCCGGACCCGGAACCCCGCCTTGATAAGGCATTGGCCGTGGCCGTGCCAGAGGAGGAGGCGCTGAGCCGGTCGCGCCTCGCCAAGCTGATCGCGGACGGCGCGGTGCGCGTCGACGGGGTGGTGGTGACGGACGTCAAGACGAAGCTCGCCGGCGGCGCGGAGGTCGAGATCGCGCTCGAGGACGCGGTCGAGGTCGAGACCGTGGCGGAGGCCATCCCGCTGGACATCGTGTGGGAGGACGCGGACCTTCTCGTCGTGAACAAGCCCGCCGGCATGGTCGTCCATCCCGCGCCGGGCACGCCGTCGGGAACGCTGGTCAACGCGCTCCTGCACCATTTCGGCGGTGCGTTGTCGGGCATCGGCGGCGAGAAGCGGCCGGGGATCGTCCACCGGATCGACAAGGATACCTCGGGCCTGCTCGTGGTCGCGAAGTCGGACCGCGCCCATCACGGCCTCGCCGCCCAGTTCGAGGCCCATAGCGCGGAGCGGCTCTACCTCGCGCTCTGCCACGGCGTGCCCGATGCCGCCGACCCGCGCCTGAAGGGCGTGCGCGGCGTCAGTTTCGAGGGCGCGACCGTCAAGATCACCTCGGGCCTCGCGCGTCACCGGACCGACCGGCAGAAGCAGGCGGTGTACTTCGGGTCCGGCCGCCACGCGGTAACGCGGGTTTCAGTCGAGGAGAGCTTCGCCGGCGTCGTCGCGCTGGTGTCCTGCCGGCTTGAAACCGGGCGCACGCACCAGATCCGCGTCCACATGGCCCATGCCGGTCACGCGCTGGTGGGCGACCCGGTCTATGGCGGGCGGCGGAAGGTGTCCGCGAGGGTGTTCGGCGAGGCGCTGGCGGAGCGGTTGAACGGCTTCCCCCGGCAGGCGTTGCACGCCGCGGTGCTCGGCTTCGATCATCCGGTGACGGGTGAGGCGCTGCGGTTCGAGGCGGAGTTGCCGGAAGACATGGCGGGGCTGCTGGCGGCGTTGCGGGGGTAGGGTGTGGCTGTTTCGGCTTGTTCTTGAAATGATGAGCCGCGCGTCGGCTGGGTTCGCCCTTGTTCCGCGCGTGGTTTCGAGCGGTGCCTTTAGACCACCGCCCCGCGCTGTCCCCCGAGCAGCAGGGTCACCGCCAGCGCGACCTCCGCGATCACCGGCACGACATAGGCCGGCTGCATCGCCTCGTTCAGCCCCGGCGCGGCGATCCGCGTGACCCCGCCTACAAGGTAGACCGCCGCCGCCGCCCAGAGCAGTGGCGGCAGCCAGCGCGGGACGAGGCCGGACCGCACCAGCAGCCAGGCCATCAGCCCGGTATTCACCGCGAACAGGATCAGGCCCAGGTCATATCCGGTGCCGTGGGTCTCGATCAGCCGGGCCAGCGTCGACGGTTCGGGCGCGGGGGCGGTGGCGACGAGGGTGGCGGCGGAGACCAGCGCCAGCAGGCTCGCCGCGATCACCGCCGCCTGCATCAGCCGGAACACCATCGCCGCCCGCGCGATATCCTCCGACACCGGCCTGAGCAGTCGGAAGAACACGAGCGCGATGGCGATGTCGGCGACCACGAGCGCGGTGTCGGACAGGATCGACAGGCGGAACAGAGTCGGATGCGCCGAGACCGCGGCCCACGTCGCATCCGGCCCGTCGCCGACCAGCGGGCCACGGAGGGCAAGTTCCGATCCGAGCCCTAGGAGGATGATCGCGACGTAGAGGATGCCGGCGAGGCGGGCGAGGGATCGGGTCGGCATGGCGCTGTCCTTGCGGCGGGGTTCGGTACCAGACTGGCATATCCGTCCGCGCGATCCTGCGAAAAACCTGCAAACCTGCCCTGTATTTTGTGCAGTGGCGCACTGCGGGTTTACGGATCGTCAATTGCGGTGCGGCAGATCTTCGGTCTAACCTCGGGACAGCCAGCGAAGCGGACGTAGCCTCCGGATCTTGAATTCGCCCGCCACAGCACCCAAATGCAAGTTAACCGGGTTTACATGCCCGAACGACAACAGGGGAGATGCCATTGAGCACTTACGCCAACCTTCCGGCCCCGTCCCCGGAACAGGGTCTGAACCGGTACCTCCAGGAAATCCGGAAGTTCCCGATGCTGGAGCCGGAAGAGGAATACATGCTTGCCAAGTCGTGGGTCGACCACGGCGACACCGAGGCCGCGCACAAGATGGTGACGTCGCACCTGCGGCTCGCCGCCAAGATCGCCATGGGCTACCGGGGCTACGGCCTGCCGCAGGCCGAGGTGATCTCGGAGGCCAACGTGGGTCTGATGCAGGCCGTCAAGCGGTTCGACCCGGAGAAGGGCTTCCGCCTCGCCACCTACGCGATGTGGTGGATCCGCGCCTCGATCCAGGAATACATCTTGCGGTCGTGGAGCCTCGTGAAGCTCGGCACGACCTCGGCCCAGAAGAAGCTGTTCTTCAACCTGCGCAAGGCCAAGGCCCGGATCGGCGCGCTTGAGGAAGGCGACCTGCGCCCCGAGAACGTCGAACGCATCGCCCATGACCTCGGCGTGACCGAGGACGAGGTGATCTCGATGAACCGGCGGCTGTCGGGCGGGGATGCCTCGCTCAACGCGATGGTCGGCACCGAGGGCGACAGCGCCACCCAGTGGCAGGACTGGCTCGAGGACGAGGACGCCAACCAGGCCGAGGACTACGCGGAGAAGGACGAGTTCCAGCACCGTATGAGCCTGATGGAGCGAGCGATGGAGGTCCTGAACGACCGCGAGCGCGACATCCTCACGCAGCGGCGGTTGCAGGACCAGCCGGTGACACTGGAGGAACTGTCCGGCGTCTACGACGTCAGCCGCGAGCGCATCCGCCAGATCGAGGTCAGGGCGTTCGAGAAGCTGCAGAAGAAGATGAAGGACCTGGCGCGGGAAGACGGGCTGATGCCCGCCTGAGCGAAGCCACCTGGCTCCTTCCAGACGGCCCCGCGGCGACGCGGGGCCGTTTCGCGTTCTGGTGCGCTGACCGGCGCAGGCCTTCGTCCCGGCACCGCCGCGGCGCTCGGGCCTTGCATCGCGCGGGGCGCGGAAGCAGGCTGCGCGCGAACGGAAGGACAGGGAGAGCGACATGGCCGATCACGTCAGGTGGGGCATCCTCGGGGCCGCGAACTTCGCCAAGACGATCATGGGGCCCGCGATCAACGAGGCCCGCCACGGGCGTCTCGTGGCCGTCGCCAGCCGCGACCCGAAGAAGGCGCAACCCTTCGCCGACCTCGCGCCGGGCCTCACGATCCACGACAGCTACGAGGCGCTGCTGGCCGATCCCGAGGTCGACGCGGTCTACATCCCGCTGCCGAACTCGCTCCATGTCCACTGGTCCGTCGCGGCGGCCGAGGCGGGCAAGGCGGTGCTGTGCGAGAAGCCGATCGGCATGGAAGAGGCCGATTTCGACCGCCTCATCGCCGCCCGCGACGCCACCGGCCACCTGATCGCCGAGGCCTACATGGTCGTCCACCACCCGCAATGGATCAAGGCGAAGGAGATCGTGCAGTCGGGCGTGCTCGGCAACATCCACACGGTGACCTGCGCCTTCACCTACGGGCTGCCTCAGGGCGACAACGTGCGCAACGACGCCTCGCTCGGCGGCGGGGGGCTGCGCGACATCGGCGTCTACCCGATCGGCACCTTCCGCTTCTGCACCGGGCTGGAGCCGGAGCCGGACTGGGCCGAGATGATCACCGAGAAGGGCGTCGACGTGTTCACCTGGGTCCAGGCCCATGCCGGCGACACGCGCTTCGTCTTCCACCTCGCGATGCGCGCGACCCCGCGGCAGGAGATGGTGTTCGAAGGCGACAAGGGCTGGCTTCGCGTCACGGTCCCGTTCAACGCGCAGGTCGCCGGCGGCCCGCAGCTCGACCTCGCCATCGCGGGCGAGGAGATGCGCGTCTTCCGGTTCACCAACGAACGCCAGTACGTCCACCAGGTCGAGGCGTTCAACGACCACCTCCTGAACGGCACCCCCTATCCCTGCCCGCTGGAATTCTCCCGCGGGACGCAGGCGATGATCGACAAGGTCTTCGCCGTGGCGAAAGCGCGGGAGAGGGGGTAGCCTGACACGAACGGCAGACGGGGCGACGACGGGACGGGGCGATGACGGACGAGGACAAGATCTCGGGGCGCATTCACGGCGAACAGCCCGATCCGGGGCCGGCGGAGCCGCTGTGGCAACGCCTGCTCTACATGGTGCTGATCGCGATCATGATCTCGCTGGCGCAGACCGTACTGACCGTGGTGACGGTGATCCAGTTCGTGATCCTCGTGGTCAACAAGCAGCAGCCGAACGAACGGCTGGCGGATTTCGGCACCGATCTCGGCGTCTGGCTGGCCAAGGCGGCGCGCTACCAGACCGCGGCGTCAGAGGTGAAGCCTTGGCCCTGGACGGAGCTCGACTAGTCCGACGCCGTCTTGCCGACGCGTGGCCGCGTGCTAGCATCCGGTCGGCTTGGAGGACATCGTGATGGCCGGTGGTTGGGCGCGCGACGGCGCGGTGGAACAGCAGATCGAGGATTCGATCCGGGACGAGCTTCGGCGCATGAAGGCGCGGCGCGGGCCCGAGGGCGAAAGCCTGGCCGAATGCGCGGAATGCGGCGAGCCGATCCCCGAGCCGCGCCGCAAGGCGATCCCGGGCGTGAAGCTCTGCATCGACTGCGCTTCGGAACGCGACGGCCGGTTCGAGGCGCGTCCGGGCTTCAACCGGCGCGGGTCGAAGGACAGCCAGCTGAAGTGATGGCTCGCGCCGTCCGGTCCGCTGCCGGGACGGTTCGCGAGCCGTGACCAGCGGCGGCGTTGCGGGGGCCCGCGACCGGCGACGGGTTCAGAGCGGCTTGACCAGCAGCAGCCAGTTCTCCCCCGGCCCGTCCCATGATCCTTTCATCATCGGCCGCCGCGCGCGTTCGCGGTAGCCGGCGCGGTCATAAAGCCGGAGCGCATCGGGATTGGCGTCCGAGGCGATCAGCGAGATCTCCGCGTGGCCGCCGGCCCGTGCGATGTCGTCGGCGGTGGCGAGCAGGAGGGTGCCGTGACCCTTCCGCCGCGCCGCGGGGACGGTGGCGAGGATGTTGAGGTACCATGTGCCCGGCACGAGGTTCTCGAGTTCCACCAGCGCGCGGAACACGTCCGGCGCCTCCAACGGGTCCTCGGGCTCATCCGGCACCGGGTAACCGACCAGCATCGCCTCCGCCCCGGCTTCGCCCTCCGCGACGACCATCAGCATCCCGCTGTCCAGCCGCTCGACCTGGCGGCGGCGCGCGACCTCCTGCCAGGTTTCGCCGGTCTTCGCGGCCATGTCGCGCCACGCGATCTCGGCGAGGCCGCCGGACGCGGCGAGGTTCAGTTCGGCGGCGACGGCTGCGTCCTCCGGCCGGAACGGGCGTAGCGGCGGCGAAAGCTCGATCGGGATGGCGGGGTCGCGCGGTGGCATCGGGCAATCCTGCAGCAGCGGGGCGGTCGGCCGCGATACTACACCGGCCGGGCCGCGCCGTCAGCGCCGGATCACCCGCCGCGGATGCGCCGCAGAAGCGGCTTGATGTCGAGGGCCGCGACCATGACGCCGAGCGGGAACATCCACCACGCGAGGAACGGCAGGATCGACAGGAGCCCGCCGATCATCAGGAGCAATCCCAGAACGAAGCGCAGGCCGGGCGGGACGTGCGCCCGGATCCAGACCAGCATCCGCAACACGCGGCGCCGGATGTCGAGCGCGTGCCGGCGCAGGCCGGGGGGAAGGCGCGAGAGGGAGAGGTTCACCAGATGTCACCGCGTGATGGAGGCATTTCCGTGGTTCGGCTCAATGGCCTTCCCTTCCCGAGCAAGGTTTCACGCACCTGATATGGGGTCGCGACGGCGAACGGCAACTCGGCCCTGAACCCGCAAGGACCGCGCGGATCGGGGTATCACCGCGTTCCTGATCTGGCGGATGAAACGATCGACCCGTTAGAGGCAGCGCCAGTCACTCCATCGCCTCCAGCTCGTCGATGAAGCCCGAGATCATCGACAGGCCCTTGTCCCAGAACGCGGGGTCGGAGGCATCGAGGCCGAAGGGGGCCAAGAGGTCCTTGTGGTGCTTGGAGCCCCCGGCCTTCAGCATCTCGAAATACTTCTCCTGGAAGCCCGGGTCGCCTTCCTCGTAGACCGCGTAGAGCGCGTTCACGAGGCCGTCGCCGAAGGCGTAGGCGTAGACGTAGAAAGGCGAATGGACGAAGTGCGGGATGTAGGCCCAGAAGGTCTCGTAGCCCTCCATGAAGTTGAACGCGGGGCCGAGGCTTTCGGCCTGCACGCTCATCCACAGCGCGCCGATGTCGTCGGGCGTCAGTTCGCCCTCGCGCCGGGCGGCGTGAAGCTTGCATTCGAAATCGTAGAACGCGATCTGGCGGACCACCGTGTTGATCATGTCCTCGACCTTGCCGGCCAGCAGGACCTTGCGCTCCGCGTCGTCCTTCGCGTTCGCCAGCAGGCGGCGGAAGGTCAGCATCTCGCCGAAGACCGATGCCGTTTCGGCCAGCGTGAGCGGCGTGTGCGACAGCATCTCCCCCTGACCGGCGGCGAGGCGCTGGTGAACGCCGTGGCCGAGTTCATGCGCCAGCGTCATCACGTCCCGCGGTTTGCCGAGGTAGTTCAGCATGACGTAGGGGTGCGCGTCGGTGACGGTCGGATGGGCGAAGGCGCCCGGCGCCTTGCCCTCGGTCACGCCCGCGTCGATCCAGCCGTCGGTGAAGAACGGCTCGGACAGTTCGGCCATGCGCGGGTCGAATTCGGCGTAGGCGTTCTGCACCGTCTGGCGCGCCTCGTCCCACCCGACGATCCGGTCGGTTTCCATCGGCAGGGGCGCGTTGCGGTCCCAGACCTCCATCGTGTCGAGCCCGAGCCACTTCGCCTTCAGCGCGTAGTAACGGTGCGACAGGCGCGGGTAGGCGTCGACGACGGCGTTGCGCAGCGCCTCCACCACCTCGGGTTCGACGTGGTTGGCGAGGTGACGGCCCGATTGCGGGGTCGGCAGCTTGCGCCAGCGGTCCTCGATCTCCTTCTCCTTCGCCAGCGTGTTGTGGACCCGCGCGAAGAGAGGCAGGCGGGTCGCGAAAGTCGCGGCGAGCGCGCGGGCGGCGGCCTCGCGGGTTTCGCGCTTCTGCTCGGTCAGGAGCGTCAGCGTCGCCTCGATCCCGAGCGTCTCGCCGTCGACGTCGAAGGTGAGGCCCGCGATGGTCTCGTCGAACAGCCGGTTCCACGCCGCTGCGCCGACGCTGGACTGGTCGTGGAGGAACTCCTCCAGCTCGTCGGACAACTGGTAGGGTTTCATCGCGCGCATGCGGTCGAAGACCGGGCGGTACCGGGCGAGATCGGCGTTCGCGGCCATCAGCGCCTCGAACGCGTCGTCGGGGATACGGTTGAATTCCAGGCTGAAGAACACCAGCGGCGCGGTCGCCACGGTGATCCGGTCCTGGCAGTCGGACATGAACTTCGCCCGCGCCGGGTCGGTCGTCTTCTGGTAGTAGCGCAGCCCGGCGTAGGACATGACCCGCCCCGCGACCTGCTCGATCCGTTCGTTCCGCTGCACGCAGGTCAGCATGGCGTCGGCCGACAGGTCCGCGAGCCTGCCCTTGTAGTCGGCGGCGAAGGCCGCGCACTCGGTGTCCAGCCAGTCGAGGTCGCGGGCCAGTTCCGGCGCGTCCGGCGCGGCATAGAGATCGGTCAGGTCCCAGACCGGCAGATCGCCTAGGTTGCGGCCCCCCCCGGCGGAAGCATCGGCGTCGTGGACGGGGCGGGGGGCGGTGAAAGCGGTCATCTGCATCCTCGGCTGGTCGCGGGTCTGGCGTAACAGATAGTGCCGCGCCGGGTCGGAGTTCAATCGGCCGGTCGCGGGGACGTCGCGGCGCGCGTGCTATGCTGGCGGCACTGAAACGGAATCAATTTCGGATCGAGAGGACATTTCAATGAAGAAAACGTTGCTTGTCGCGGCGCTCGCCGCCGTGTCGGTCGTCGCGGGATGCGGGGATTCGGGGCTCGGCGGCTCCGCGGATTCCGCGGTGTTCCGCGCCCGCAGCTTCGAAACCGGCCGCAGCCCCGCGGACCCCGTCACGGTCGGCGGCCGCAGCTACGAGGTCTTCGACGTGACCTATACCTACGACACCGGGCGGACCGAGGTCCGGCGGATTGCGCGGGTCGGCTTCACCGAGGTCGAGTGCGGCGGCGCCGATTGCGCGGACGCCGTCCAGCGTTACCTCGACCGCGACGAGGATGACGACGACGGCGGGATGTATTGACCCGCCGGGATCAGAGATCGACGCCGCCGTCGGGGTCGATCTCCACCCCCGGAACGTCGGGCAGGTCGGGCGCGTCGGGACGGCGGCGGATGATGATGTCGCCGTTCGGCAGCCGTTCGGGCAGCTCGTAGGCCGAGATGTCGTCGATCAGGCCGGAAAGCTCCTGCAGGAAGGGCAGCATCTCTTCCTCGAAGAACGGCCGCATCTCGTCCAGCAGCGGGCCCATCTCCTCGCGGAAGCCTTCGAGCATCCGCCGCGCACCCTCGCCGAACAGGTCCAGCCCGTCGCGGAAATCGTTGTCGCCATCCGCCTCCTGCGCGGCGGCGGGGCCGGCGAGGGCGAGCACGAGAAGGGCGGCGGCGATGCGTTTCATGGCCTCGAACATAGTGCGGCGATCAGCCGGTTTCGAGATCGAGCGTCACCGGGAAGTGGTCGGACGCGACCAGCAGCGCCTCGCGCAGGGTCTCGTCCTGCCAGCAGGCGCGGTCGTCGAACGGGTGCCAGATGCGCCAGCGCCGCGCCATCGGCCTGAGCGCGGGCGAGACCATGATGTAGTCGAGCAGCGCGGCGAGGTACTGGCCGATCTCGGGCAGGAAGAAGCGTGCCGTCGTCGGCTGCGCCGACACCCGGCTTTGCAGCGCGCGGGCCGCGTGCGGGTCGAACAGCCGCATGTCGCGGGGCTGCCCCCGCCCGAGCACGATTTCGACGCCGGACCGGCCGAACAGTTCCTCGTACTCGTCGAGGCCGGGACCGTCGTTGAAATCGCCGAGCACCGCGAGCCTGTCGCCGGCCTCCAGGTGCTGTTCCACCCGCTGCCGCAGCCAGACACACTGGGCAAGCTGCTTGCGGCGGTTGGCGATGGCGATCGCCATCATCTCCTCGGGGCCGGTGGCGCCGTGCGGGGCCTTGGACTTCGCGTGGACCCCGATCAGCCGCATCGGGCCGGACGCGGTGGTGAGCGCCACTTCCAGCGGCGGCTTCGACCAGCGCACGAGGTCCTCTTTGGCGTCGATGTCGAGGTCGATGCGGAAGGTTCCGTCGAACCTCGGCGCGTCGTCGCGCCCGGCGCTTCCCGTCGGCGGGCCGAGCGGCGCGTGATCGGCGTCGAGGCTGTCGGGGTCGTAGAGCAGGATGATCTCCTGCTGCGTGTCGTTCGGGTAGCCGGCCAGCGCCTCGCGGGCGCGCAGGCCGAACCGGGCGGCGAAGCCTTCCAGCGCGGCGCGGCCGTCGCGGCGGCGGTTGATGTCCGGGGCCTCGATCACCATCACCGCGTCGGCGTCGATGGCGGCGAAGACGTGGCCGAGCGCCCCGAGCTGTTCCCCCCGCGAAATGCCGTGCCGTCCCGACCGGCCGTTGTCGTCCAGCATCCGGCCGTCATCGCCGAACAGCGTGTTG
This sequence comes from Rhodobacterales bacterium HKCCE2091, assembly GCA_015689685.1. Classification (GTDB taxonomy): domain Bacteria; phylum Pseudomonadota; class Alphaproteobacteria; order Rhodobacterales; family Rhodobacteraceae; genus HKCCE3408. Next base: position 172,396 of record WVSL01000006.1, read on the forward strand.
AACCATTCGACGTTGTAGGTGGCGATCCGCATCAGGATGCCGCCCGGTCCGCCTGCACCCGTTCCCACGCCCGGTTCACCGCCGTCAGCCGCGCCTCGGCGAGGCGCAGGGCTTCTTCCGGTACGCCGCGGCCCATCAGCCGGTCGGGATGGTTGTCGCGCACCAGCCCGCGCCAGCGCCGCCGGATCTCGGCCAGGTCCATGTCGGGCGTCGCGCCGAGCACGTCGTAGGGATCGGGCTCCTGCCCAGGCACCAGCCGCGCGCGCAGCCGCTCGAAACCGCGCGGGTCCATCCCGAAGATCGCGGCGACGCGGGCGAGAAACGCGTCCTCCTTCGGGTGGTAGGCCCCGTCGGCGCAGGCGATGTGGAACAGCCCCTCGATCAGGTCGGTCAGCACGTCGCTCTCGTCGGCGAACATCGCGCGGATGCGCTGCGCGTATTCCTCGAACCCGGCCACGTCCTCGCGCGCCATGTTGAACACCCGCGCCGCGGCCTTCTCGTCCTCCGGCGCGATCTGGAACACCTCGCGGAAGGCGGTCACCTCGTCGCGGGTCACGAGCCCGTCGGCCTTGGCCATCTTCGCCGCCAGCGCGATCACCGCGATGGTGAAGGCGGTGGTCCGCTCGGGCGGGGTGCGCAGGCGTTCGAACACCGCCGACAGCGCTTCGCCGGAAGCCAGCGCGGCAAGCGCCTGGGTGATGCGGGTCCAGACCGACATGGGGGCCTTGTAGCGGGTTCGCCGCGGGGCGTCAGATGAAAAACCCGTGCGGCATCACAGAAATTTCCGCATCAGCACGAGGTCGAGGAACCGGCCGAACTTGTGGCCGACGCGGGGCAGGCGGGCCGCCTCGGCGTAGCCGGCGCGCGCATGGAAGGCGATGCCCGCCGCGTTCTCGGCCGACACGCCCGCGAACATGGACACGACACCGGCATCGCGGGCGTGGCCTTCGACCGCGGCAAGAAGCGCGCGGCCGATGCCCTGGCCCCGCGCGGCCGGGGCAAGGTTGATCGAGTGCTCCATCGTGAACCGGTAGCCCGGTCCGCCCCGGAACGGGAAGTAGACCGCGAAGCCGGCCACCGCGCCGGTCCCGTCCTCGGCCACGAACACCGGCTCGGACGCGATCCGCGCGCGAAGGCCCTCGGCCGTCTTTTCCTCGGTGGTGAAGGTGATCGTGGAGTCCCGGATGATAGGGTTCCAGATCGCGGCGATGGCGTCCGCGTCGGCCGCGGTCGCGCGGCGGATCACAGCGTGACGGTCCCCGACGGGCCCGAAAGCGTCGCGGCCATGTCCGGCGCGTCCGCCGCCCGGATCGTCAGCCGCGGGTCGGGAAAGAGCGGCCGCAACGCGGACTCGAGCGCCTCCGGCTCCGGCGTCAGCAGAACCAGTTCCGACAGGCGCAAGCCGTGATCGGGCAGGCGCGGCGCGGGATGGGCGGTGCCCTCCCACTGCAGGACCGAGGGGAACAGCCCGTGATGTGGCGTCCGCCCGGTCTCCGGGATCGCCACCCGCCAGCGGAAATCGCTGCGTGCCAGCGCGTGGATGCGGCCCACCCCGTCCGGCGCGGCCGCCAGCGCGGCGTCGAGATCGTCCGTCCGCGTCATCCAGGCCGACAGGCGGGGCGGGCCGGACACCTCGTCGAGCCCGAACCAGCGTGGCTGGCCCGGCGCGGGCAGGTCCGGGTCGATCGCGATGACCTCCAGGTATTCGTCGGGGCCGAGCGACAGCAGGCGATTGTGCGTGCCCATCGCCGGATGCTCCCCGCCGGGGGCGAGCGCGACACCGAGTTTTTCCTCCGCCCAGGCGGTGCCGGTCGCGAGGTCGGGGGCGGTGATGACGATGTGATCGAGGGTCAGCATGGGGCGCAATCTCGGCCGGTTTCCGCGCCGCGGCAAGACGCGAATGCGCGGCCCCGCTCAGCGCAATACCTCGCCCACGTCGATCCGGTTGCCGTCGTGGTCCGCGAAGACGAAGGCCCTGAGCCCGTAGGACTTGTCCTCCAGCCCCCGGATGATCCTGAAGCCCTGCGCCTCGCATCGACGACAGGTCTCGGTCGCGTCCGAGACCAGCATGTGCGCCACGTTGAACGACGGCGCGCGATGGGTCTTCTGAAGGGTCAGGTGCAGTTCGGCATCGTCCCGGCGCAGGATCATGAAGCCGACGGGGTCGCCGTTCTCGAACACCTTCTCGAAGCCGAACACGGCACGGTAGGCGTCGAGCGCGGCGTGGATGTCGCGCACCGGCAGCATGGCGGCGACGCGACCGAGGGTCGGGGCGGGGGCGGGACTGTTGGACATGACATACCCTTTCGATTCCCGGGCGGGGCGGGCGCCAGTCCGGACGGTGCCGGGGGCTGCGCGCGTCACCCGCGGTTCAGGGCAGTGCCTGGGATCAGCCTATGGGCATTGGTCGCCCGCATCAATCCCGCCGGCCCGCATCGCCGCGAAGCGTCGTTTTCCGGCGTGCGCCCCCGCGTTCGCGGGCCGAGTATCGAGCACATGGACAAGGCGGATATCAGGCGGCGCGCCTTCGCGGCGCGGGCGGAGGCCCACGGGACCGGGCGGGACGAGGCGGCGAACGCGGCGCTCCTGCGGGAAATCGGCGACGTGGCGGGGCGCGTGATCTCCGCCTACTGGCCGATGCGGACGGAGATCGACCCTCGCCCCGCGATCACCGCCCTTGCCGCCGCGAACCGCATCTGCCTGCCGGTGATCGCGGGCAAGGGTCTGCCCCTGACCTTCCGCGAATGGTCCCCCGGCGCGGCGATGACCGCGGGGCCGTTCGGGGCGGAGATCCCGGCCGAGGGCGAGATGCTGACCCCGGACATCCTGATCGTGCCGCTGGTGGCCTTCGATGCCGCGGGCGACCGGCTCGGCTACGGCGGCGGGTTCTACGACCGGACGCTGGCGAAGCTGCGCGCTGCCGGCCGGGTCCGGGCCATCGGTTTCGCCTACGCGGCGCAACAGATGCCCGAGGTGCCGGTGGAGCCGACCGATCAGCGGCTCGACGTCGTGGTGACGGAGGACGGACCCGCCGCCCCTCTTGCCCGCGCCCGCGACAGGGCATAATCCGGGCGGATGCGTATCCTCTTTTTCGGTGACGTGATGGGCCGCTCCGGGCGTGCGGCGATCACCGGGCGCCTTCCGGCCCTGCGGGTGGACTGGGCGCTCGATTTCGTGGTGGTGAACGGCGAGAACGCGACCTCGGGCAACGGCCTGTCCGAACCCCATGCCCGCGCGATCCTGGCGGCGGGGGCGGACGTGGTGACGCTCGGCGACCACGCCTTCGACCAGCGTGACATGACCGGCCTGATCGAAACCGAACCCCGGATCCTGCGGCCGATCAACTTCGCCAAGACGGCGCCGGGCAAGGGCGTGCGGGTCTACGACGCGCCGGGCGGGCGGAAGGTCGTGGTCGCCCAGGTGCTCGGCCAGGTATTCATGAAGCGCGCATTCGACGACCCGTTCTCCGCCATCGACCTCGCGCTGCGCCCCTATCCGCTCGGCGGGCAGGCGGCGGCGGTGATCGTCGACATGCATTGCGAGGCCACGTCCGAGAAGATGGCGATGGGCCACTTCTGCGACGGCCGGGCGAGCCTCGTTGTCGGCACCCATACCCATGTCCCGACCGCGGACGCGATGATCCTGCCGGGCGGCACCGCCTACCTCACCGACGCGGGCATGTGCGGCGACTACCATTCCGTGATCGGGATGGAAAAGGCCGAGCCCATGCGCCGCTTCGTGACGGGCATGCCGAAGGACCGGTTCCAGCCCGCGAACGGCGAGGCGACGCTGTCGGGCGTGTTCGTGGAAACCGACGACAGGACGGGCAAGGCGCTGCGCGTGGCCCCCGTCCGGGTCGGCGGGCGGTTGCCCGAGGCGACCCCGTGATACCCGCCCGCGGCGGGCTGGTGCTCGCCCTGATCGGGATCGGCGCGGCCTGGGGGATCACGCAGCCCTTCGCCAAGATGGCCGTGTCCGAAGGCTACCGGCACATCGGCATCGTGTTCTGGCAACTCACGCTCGGCGCGGTGATCCTCTGCGCGATGCTGGTGGCGATGCGGAAACCCCTGTCGCTGAAACCGGTGCACCTCGCGCTCTACACGATGATCGCCTTTCTCGGCACGCTGTTCCCGAACGTCGCGGGCTACACCGCGGCGGTGCACCTGCCGGCCGGCATCCTGTCGATCGTGATCTCCTCGGTGCCGATGCTGGCGCTGCCGGTGGCCATCGCGCTCGGAAACGACCGGTTCACGCTGGCCCGCGTCGCGGGGCTCGCGCTCGGCTTCTCGGCGATCCTGCTGATCGCGCTGCCGGAAACGAGCCTGCCGGACCGCGCGATGGTCGCCTGGCTTCCCATCGCCCTGATCGCGCCGGCCTTCTACGCGCTCGAAGGCAACCTCGTCGCGCGGCTCGGCACCTTCGGGCTCGACCCGGTGCAGGTGCTGGCGGGCGCGTCGATCACCGGCGCGCTGATCGCGGGCCCGGCGGCGGTCCTGTCGGGCGAATGGATCGATCCGCGCCCGCCCTGGGGCCTGCCGGATCTCGCCATCCTGCTGACCGCCACCGCCCATGCCTTCGCCTACGCGGGCTACGTCTGGCTCGTCGGCCGGGCCGGGGCCGTGTTCGCGGCGCAGGTCAGCTACTTCGTCACCGGCTTCGGCGTGCTCTGGGCCGGGATCCTGCTCGGGGAGAGCTACTCGCCCTGGGTCTGGGCGGCGCTCGGCCTAATGTTCGCGGGCCTCTTCCTCGTCCAGCCGCGCCCGCGAGAGGGGATTGCGGGCGGGGCCGCCTTCGGAGAATGATGCCGCGATGCAGTAGCCGCCCGGAGCGACTCACGACGTGATCGACCTGCCGCTTTCCGCCATGACAGAGGCGATCCTCACGCTCCTCGTCGTGGCCGCGATGTTCATCCTGTTCCTGCGGGAACGCTATCCGACCGAAGTGGTGGCCATCGGCGGCGTCGCGATCCTCCTGATCCTCGGGCTCCTGCCCTACGACGACGCCTTGGCTGTGCTGTCGAACCCGGCGCCCTGGACCATCGCGGCGATGTTCCTCGTGATGGGCGCGCTGGTGCGAACCGGGTCGCTCGACCGGATGACGCGGCTGGCGGAGGCCAAGGCCGCCGACAACCCCGCGCTCGCCGTCGCGCTGCTGCTGGTGACCGTGGCCATCGCATCCGCCTTCATGAACAACACGCCGCTCGTCGTCGTCATGATCCCTGTCTTCGTCCAGATCGCGCGGGTGCTCGGCAAGCCGGCGTCGAAACTTCTGATGCCACTCAGCTACGCGGCGATCATGGGCGGGACGCTGACCCTGATCGGGACCTCGACCAACCTGCTCGTGGACGGGGTGGCGCGGTCGCGCGGGCTGGAGCCGTTCACGATCTTCGAGATCACCCCGATCGGCATCGTCGTCGTTCTGACCGGCTTCGCCTACCTCGCGCTCATCGGCCAGCGCCTGCTGCCGGACCGGTCGTCGATGGCCTCGCTCCTGAGCGGTCGGCGGGGGATGAAGTTCTTCACCGAGCTCGCCGTGCCCGAGGGATCCGCGCTGGTCGGCCAGGCCGCAACGGAGGTCGACCTGTTCCGCCGCGACGGCGTGCGACTGATCGACGTGCTGCGTGGCGACGCCTCGCTCCGCCGCGACATGGCCGCCGTGGTGCTGGAGGCCGGCGACCGCGTCGTAGTGCGCACCGAGATGTCCGAGGTCCTGGGGCTCCAGGCCAATCGGCAACTGCGCGCGGTGGAGAAGCTGAGCTCGGTCCAGACATCGACGGTCGAGGTGCTCATCACGCCCGGATGCCGGATGGTCGGCCGGTCGCTCGGCTCGCTCCGCCTGCGCCGCCGCTACGGCGTCTACCCGCTCGCCGCGCACCGCCGGGACCAGAACATCGGCCACAAGCTCGACGATCTCGTGGTCCGGGTCGGCGACACCCTGCTGCTCGAAGGCGACCCCGCGGATATCGAGCGCCTGGCGGCGGACATGGACCTCGTCGACGTGGCGCAGCCGTCCGAACGCGCCTATCGGCGGACCAAGGCCCCGATCGCCATCGCGGCGCTGGTCGGGATCGTCGTGCTGGCCGCCTTCGACATCGCCCCGATCCTTCTGCTCGCAGTGATCGCCGTCGCCGTCGTGCTCATCACCCGCTGCATCGACGCCGAGGAGGCCTTCGGCTTCATCGACGGCCGCCTGCTCGCCCTGATCTTCGCGATGCTGGCGATCGGCGCGGCGCTGGACGCGACCGGCGCGGTGGAACTGATCGTCGGCGGGCTCGCCCCGTGGCTGTCTGTCCTGCCGCCGGTGGCGCTGGTCTGGGCGGTCTATTTCATGACCACCTTCTTCACCGAGCTGGTGTCGAACAACGCCATCGCGGTCATCATGACGCCGATCGCCATCGGGCTCGCCGATGCCGTGGGCGTCGACGCGCGCCCGCTGGTGATCGCGGTGATGGTCGCGGCTTCGGCGTGTTTCGCGACCCCGATCGGCTACCAGACCAACATGCTGGTCTACGGGCCGGGAGGCTACCGTTTCGCGGACTTCCTGCGCGTCGGCATCCCGTTCAACATCACGCTCGGCACCGTGGTCTGCATCGCGATCCCGCTGATCTGGCCGCTGTAGCGGTAGCCGGGTGAGCGCCGGCCCGTGGGATGGCGCCCCCGACGGCTGGTCAGGGCAGTTTATGGCGCAGTTTCGTCCGAAGATGCCGCGTCGCGCGCGGTAGTCAAAGCGCCAGCCCGCCGGGACGGGCCGGCGCTCGCCCGGCGGCCTGCGGCCTTGTTCCGGGCGGGCTGCGCACCTCTCACAACGGCCAGACCACCAGGATCATCGGGATCGACACCGCAACCACCAGGATCTCCAGCGGCAGGCCCATGCGCCAGTAATCCCCGAACCCGTAGCCACCGGGCCCGAGGATGAGCGTGTTGTTCTTGTGCCCGATGGGCGTCAGGAACGCCGCCGAGGACGCGACCGCCACCGCCATCAGGAACGGGTCCGGCGACACGCCGAGCGTCTGCGCCATCCCGATCCCGACCGGCGCGGCGACGATGGCCGTGGCGGTGTTGTTCAACACGTCCGACAGGGTCATCGTCACGACCATCAGCACCGTCAGGATCGCCCAGGCCGGCAGGCCGCCGGTCAGGTTCACCAGCGCGGTCGCGATCAGTTCCGTCCCACCCGAGTCCTGCAACGCCGCGCCGAGCGGGATCATGGAGCCGAGCAGAACCACCACCGGCCACTCGATGTGGGTATAAAGCTCCGCCAGCGGCAGGATCCGCGCGAGGACGAAGCCGACCGCGACGATCCCGAGCGCCACCGGCAGGTCGATCAGCCCGAAGGAGGCCGCCGCGACCGCCGCGCCGAACAGCCCGATCGCAAGCCATGTCTTGGTGTCCTGGGTCACGTTCAGCCCCCGGTCCGCCAGCGCCAGCACGCCGAGCCAGTCCGCGACCTCCTCCGCCGCCTCGCGCGGGACGAGCAGAAGCAGGATGTCGCCCGGTTGCACGACCTCCTTCCGCAGCCGCGTGGTGATCTGCTTGTCCCGGCGCGAGATGCCGACGATCACCGACCGCCGCCGCCAGCCGAGCCCGATGGACTGCGCCGAGCGGCCCGCGATCCGCGCGCCCTCGGGCACCGCGACCTCGATCAGCGTCACCTCGTCGCCGAGCGTCTCGGCGGCCGGGTTGTCGCCGTCGACGATCTCCAGCGACTGGCCGGTGCGGAACTCGTCCAGCGCGTCCGGCTCGGCTTCGATCACGAGGACGTCGCCCGGTTTCAGCATCAGGTTCCGCCCCGCCCCGAACCGCCGCTGGCCGTCGCGGATCAGCCCCAGGATGCCGACGCCCGCCTTCTCCGCCGGCTCCGACAGGTCCGACAGCATCTGCCCGACGAGCTTGTGGTCCTCCGGCACGGTCAGTTCCGAGATGTAGGGGTCGAGCCCCGAGAGCCTGTCCTTGCCGACCCCGGAATCGCGCTGCGGGATCAGACGCCAGCCGATCAGCGCGACGAAGACCAGACCGGCGAGGGCGGCCGCCGCGCCGACCGGGGCGAAGTCGAACATCCGGTAGGGTTCGCCCAGGATGTCGCCGCGGATCTGGGCGATGATGATGTTCGGCGGCGTGCCGATCAGGGTGACCATGCCGCCGAGGATCGTGGCGAAGCTGAGCGGCATCAGCGACAGCCCGGGCGACCGGCCGGCCTTGCGCGCGGTCGCGATGTCGACCGGCATCAGCAGCGCCAGCGCGGCGACGTTGTTCATGAATCCCGACAGGACTCCGCCGACCGAGCCCATGATCGCGATATGTGCGCCGAGCGGCCGGGTGGCGTCGATCAGGGTGCGAGTGATGAGATGCACGGCACCGGACCGGACCAGCCCCGCCGAGACCACCAGCACCAGCGCCACCACCAGCGTCGCGTGGTGGCCGAAGCCCTCGAAGGCGTGTTCCGCCGGGACGACCCCGATCACCACCCCCACCATCAGCGCTGTGAAGGCCACGAGGTCGTAGCGGAAGCGGCCCCAGAGAAGCAGGCCGAAGACACCTGCGAAAAGCGCGAAGAGGAGGATCTGGTCACCGGTCATGGGACATAGCTAGAGCCGCGGCGCCGCTCTGGCCATCCCCCGCGGCTCCACGGGGGGGCGACCGCTTGCCGAAGCCCGCTCCGCTGGATAAAAGCTGCGCAATCCGCCGGGGCCGATGCGGCGCCCGGCGCGCGTCACGACTACGGGAGCCTTCACATGGCAGGCCATTCCAAGTGGGCCAACATCCAGCACCGCAAGGGCCGCCAGGACGCCGCGCGGTCCAAGCTGTTCTCCAAACTGGCCAAGGAAATAACGGTGGCGGCGAAGATGGGGGATCCGGATCCGGACAAGAACCCGCGGCTTCGGCTGGCCGTGAAGGAGGCGAAGTCGTCGTCGGTTCCGAAGGACGTCATCGACCGGGCCATTAAGAAATCGCTCGGCGGCGAGGGCGAGAACTACGAGGAGATCCGCTACGAGGGATACGGCCCGAACGGGGTTGCCGTGATCGTGGAGGCGATGACCGACAACCGCAACCGGACGGCCTCCAGCGTGCGCTCGACCTTCGGCAAGAACGGCGGCAACCTCGGCGAGACCGGGTCGGTCGCGTTCATGTTCGAGCGCAAGGGCCAGGTGACCTACACCGCCGAGGCGGGCGACGCCGACACGGTGATGATGGCGGCCATCGAGGCAGGCGCGGAAGACGTCGAGAGCACCGAGGAAGGCCACGTCATCTGGTGCGCCGATACCGACCTCAACGAGGTCTCGAACGCGCTGGAAGCCGAACTGGGCGAGAGTGAATCGACCAAGCTGGTGTGGCGCCCGACGACCACGACGGAGCTTGGCCTCGAGGACGCGCAGAAGCTGATGAAGCTGATCGAGGCGCTGGAGGACGACGACGACGTGCAGACCGTCACCGCCAATTTCGAGATCTCCGACGAGGTGATGGAGCAGCTCTCCGCTTAACCTTCGTCACCGAAACCGCGGAATTCGTGAACCGGCCCGGTCGGGGGTTAACACCCCGCGCCGGGCCGTTTTTCGTGGATTCGGGGCAGGTAGAACCCGGGTAGAAACGAGGTAGAAAGCGGGTAGAAACCGGGTAGACTTTTTTCGGTGCACGGGCGCGCGGAACGGCGCGGATGATTGGTTAAGGGTGCGGATTTTGCTGGCTGACTTTTGGGCGGGCCTGTCGGACGGAACGCGGGACGGCATTGTGTCTGGCCTTGCAGTTGCTCTGATCCTGGTCGTGTTGGGGGCGATCTGGTCTCCAGTACGAAACCGCGCAAAGAGAATTGTAAGCCGCTCCCCCTATCCCCAACTCGTCCTCCCCGAGCATCGCAACGTCGTCGGTCGCGACGAGGACTTGCGCACCTTGCGGAGCAAGCTGCGGGCCTGCCGAATGGGTCCGAAGCTCGGCGTCGTTCTTCAGGGCGGAGGCGGGCAGGGCAAGACCACGCTGGCGCGGCACTACGCGGAGCAGTCGGGACTGCGCGGGGCGTGGATCCCGGCGCAGAGTCGGGAGGGAATTCTGGACGCGCTCGCGCGGTTCGGGAACACGGCGTTCGGAATGGACCTGCCGAGCGAGGCTAAGGAAACCCACGCGGGCGTCGTGCTGGACCGGATCAGGCAGGCGAAGCGACCCGCGCTGTTCGTGTTCGACAACGTGGAGGACGCGAAACTCGTCCGTTCCTTCATTCCGCAGGGACCGAGGGTCGAGGTCATCCTGACCACGCGCCCAAGCGGGGATTTCAGCGACTTCGAAACGATGAGAGTGGGCGTCCTGCCCTCAGGCGACCTGACGAGTCCGGCGGTGCAATTGCTGTTGCAGGAGGCAGGGGCGCAGGCCGCGGGGCATTCGCGGCAGGACGCGCTGGAACTGGCGCAGGCCTTGGGCGGATTGCCCTTGGCGCTGATCATAGCGGGGGCGATGGCGAAGCAGGGGCAAAGCTTCGATAATCTGCGCCGCGAGATCGCGCTGTTGATCGAGCAGGAACCGAACCGGAGCGAGGCCTATCCCGACAGTGTCGGCGCGGCGGTTCGGTTGAGTTACGAGGCCCTTTCTGACGACGCGAAGTGGGTGGCGGATGTCTGCGCGTGGTTCGCGCCGGAGGGGTTGGAGGAACGGCTGTTCACGGATGCGCCGGACGGGGACTGGTGGCATCTCCGCTCGGACGAAATTCCGGAGAGGTGGCAGGGATTCCTGCGCGACCCGGTGCGGGTTCGGGCAGCGTTCGCGGAGTTGCGGGGGCTGTCTATCCTGCGGGGAGAGGCGGGGGCAGGGCAGGCGATGCACCGGCTGACGGCGGCGGTCTTGCGGCTGGGTCAGCCGGGGGAGGGGCAGGCGACGGCGCGAGCAGCCGCGGCTCTTCTCGATTCGGTCTATCCCGGTGGGTCGCGGACGCCAGAGAATCCTGACACCTGGCCGGAGTGCCAGCGGCTGACGCCCCATGCGGTTTCGGTCTGGGAGAAGGCGGAGGGCCTTTGGCGCGGAACATGGAGTCAGCCGGGTTGGGCGGCGATGGATACGTTGCTGAACCAGGCCGGGGTCTTCCTGTCCGTGCAGGAGGATCGGGCGGGCGAGATCGCTGTAGGGCGGGCCAGCCTCGAACTGAAGCGGGCGCGACTTGGGGAAGAAGCGCGGGAAGTTCCGGTGGTCATGGGCAACCTCGGGCTGGCGTTGAGCGAAGTGGGCGAATTCACCGAAGCAGAAGATTTGCTGGACGGGGCGCTAGCTCTCAACGTGAAACACAGGGCGAAGAGCGCGGATCGTGTTGAAAGCCAAGTGCACCGGGCAATCCTGGAAATTCGGCGCCATGAGGCCGGGCCGAAATCGGACAAGCCGGGCGATCTGGACGCCACAGCGGACTGGTTGATCGAAGCGGAGGCGGTGGCGGCGGACTTGCCGGAGGGAAAGGCGGCAAACTCGCAGGCGTCCTGCTGGAACCAACTGAGCTATCTACGGCGGTTGAAGGGGGACGCGAAGGCGAGTGCAGAGGCGGCGGAGCGAGCTTTGGACCTGTCGCGGGCGGGCGGCGCGCATCGTGGGGAGATTGCTGCTGTGGCAATGAACGTCGGCGCAGTTTGGCTTAAGGCCGGGAAGGCGGACAAGGCGGAAGAGCTGTTGCGCGAGGCATACGAGATCCGCGCCGAGATTCACGCTGACACTCCCGGCCACTCGAAACGGCAGAATGCGGCGGGGTGGTATGCCTCCTGCCTGATCGTGCTGGAGAAGACCCCGGAGGCGCGGCAAATTGTTGATATCGAAGGTCTGGACTGGGCGGAAAGAGTGCGCATCGCCGCCCAATACCCCCGCCCCGACCGCACCTGACAGCCGCCCCGACACTCCCCCCTCACTCCACCAGCATATCCCTCAGCACCTCCCCGGTGCTGCGACTCAGAATGACTTCGCGGGTGTGGAAGCCGTTGGTGGCGGTGATGCGGGTTCGGCCGGGCCAGGTGTCGCGGATCGAGACGATGGCGTAGCCGTGCGCGGCGAGGGCGCGGAGGATGTCGCGGTCGCGGAGCGCGGGGAGGTCGGCGGCGGCCACGGTTTCTGCGGCTGCAGCCGGGAGGGCGGCCAGCGGGGTGGACAGGACGCCCGTGAGAAGGGCGGCGAAAAGCAGTGTTCTGAACGGCATCGGGCGGTCTCGCGTGGTCGGGCGCGCTGCGGCGCGGCGGGAGGGCGGGCGGAGTGAAAACCCGGCGCCGCCCTGCCGCAGGACCCCCTGCCGCGGAATAGTACTTCGGTACGAAAGCACCGTAGTGCGATGGATCCCGGCTGTTTTCCGCCGTTCGCTGGTGGTGCGGATCGACCCGGCGGGACCCGGCAGCAGCAGCTCCGATTGACCCCTCATGCCTGGACCCCGGGCCCGATCCGCGCCCTTCCGGGGGCGTGACCGAACAGGAGGACCGAGGCGATGGCCGGCACAGATTTCAACAGCGCACGCGCCGGCCGCGCCCCGGTCCGCAGCACCCCGACGTCACGCCCCCGGCCTTCCGGCCTCGTGGGGGAAGCCGGGTCAGCAACCCGATTCAGAAAGGAAGAGACGATGAAGAATTTCCAGGACCTTCTCGAGACCCCCGGCTTCCAGCGCGCCCGTGGCGCGGTCATGGCGACCTCCGCCGCCATGGTCATCGTGATCCTCGGCGCTGAGGCGGGCCGCGCCGACCTGTCCGAGGCGCTCGGCGGTCTCGGCGACGAGATCGGCGGCCCGCTCGGCGACACCGTGGGCGGGGTGGCCGACGTGGTCGAGGACCTCGGCGACGCGCTGAACGCGGCCGACAACAACGGCACGGGCGGGCTCGGTGACGGCGTCGGCCAGCTTGGCGGCGCGCTCCTGGGCGACGGGCTCGGCGGGACGCTGAACGGCACCGTCGACACCGTGGGCGACATCCTGAACGGCGGGCTGCAGCCGCGCACGGGCGGGCCGTTCCCGATCCCGCCGACCGCGTTCGACCCCACGCAGCGCGGATCGAACGGGTTGTCCTGCTCCGCCGGTGGCAACAGCGCGGAGTTCAACGGGCTGACGGTGGTCGGTGCCGACGGGCAGGCGCTCGGCGTGGTGCATGACGCCATCGTTTCGGACCGCTCGGGCATCGACCGGATCCGGTTCGCGTCCAACGGCGTGGGGACCGGCGGCCGCGGTGCCTGCGTCGAGGTGGGCGGCGGCGACATCGCGGCCCGCGGCGGCGAGGTGCTGGTGCCGATCGTGCCGACCCGCTGACCGCCGATCCGGCCCGACCGGCCGGTCGCGACGTACCAGGACGCCCCCGGATGCGCCCCGGCCTTCGACGAGGCCGGGGCGCTTTCGCGTTTCCGCGGGGGAGGCAGCGTACCCTCGCCATGTCATGGCGGCGGGCGCGCCGAACGGGCGCCGGGCCGGTCATAAGCCGCGCCACGCCGCGCGCCAGGGCATGGTCCCTGTCATTGCACCGACGGGCGCGCTGGCGCGTGAGGGGCCGATGGCCTCCACGCTCTCGACCGTCGCTGCCGGGGTCTCGCCCGGAGTCTCGCGCATCCTCGCGGTTGGGGGCGCAGACCGCCATCGTGCTGCGGCAGGGGATCCGGCGGGCGCATGTCTTCGCCGTTTCCTTGGCCTGCGCGCTGTGCGACGCGATCCTGATCGCCGTCGAGGTCGGGGTCTTCGCCGCCGCCTCGCGCGGAGGGGGCGAGGCGCTGCACGCGGCCGATACCGGGCCCGGTCCGCCCTGGTTGACGATCGCGACCTGTCTCCCGCCGACCCGGGGCCAACCCGCATGTCCTCCTCGACACGGTGGTCCTGCTCGGGTCGGTCCCGGCCCGGTACGACGAGGACGCGCGGATCTTCGGCACGGGCGCGATGGTGTCGTTCTTCGTGATCTTCTTCGGTCCGGGATATGGCGCGCGGGCGCTGGCGCCGCTGTTCGCGCGGCCCGGCGCGCGGCGGGTGCCGGACGTGAGCGTTGGCCTCGTGATGTGGGCCTTCGCCGGCAAACCGGTCCTCGGCATCCGAGCCTTGCCGCCGCCGCCGCGATGCGGTTTGTCACGGGGGTGATGAGCCCCGCCACCGACCCGTCCCCCGAGGATCCGCAAGGCCCCGCCGGTCGCACCCCGCTGGCCGGGGTGTTCTGGATGCTGATCACCGGGCTCTGCTTTCTTGGCGTGACGGCGCTGGTGAAGGTGGTCGGGCCGGACGTGCCACCGGCGCAGTCGGCGTTCCTGCGCTACGCGCTCGGGCTCGTGTTCCTGCTGCCGATGATCCCCGCCCTGCGCCGGACCCGGTTCACGCCGCGGCTGTGGCGGCTGTTCACTATCCGGGGCGTCGCCCACACCGCGGGCGTGATCTGCTGGTTCTACGCCATGACCCGGCTGCCGATCGCCGAGGTGACGGCGATGAACTACCTCAACCCGGTCTACGTCACGGTGCTGGCGACGATCTTCCTGGGCGAACGCCTGCACCTGCGCCGGATCCTCGCCATTGCCACGGCGCTGGTCGGTGCGCTCATCATCCTTCGGCCGGGGTTCCGGGAACTCGACCCCGGGCATTTCGCGATGCTGTTCACGGCGGCGGTTTTCGCCATCGGCTATCTCTGCGCGAAGATCCTGTCCGACGAGACCGAGCCCGCGGCGGTGGTGGCGATGCTGTCGATCACGGTGACCATCGGGCTCGCGCCGCTGGCCATCGCGACCTGGGTGCCGCCGACGCCGGTGCAGCTGATGTGGCTGTTCGGGGTCGCCTGCTTCGCCACCGCGGGGCATTTCACGATGACGCTCGCCTTCCGCGCCGCGCCGCTGACGGTGACGCAGCCGGTGACCTTCCTGCAGCTGGTCTGGGCGACGCTTCTGGGGGTGCTGGTCTTTTCCGAGCCGGTCGATGTCTGGGTGATCGTCGGCGGCGGGCTCATCATCGCGGCGATCACCTTCATCACCTGGCGCGAAGCGGTGCTGAACCGCCGACGCATCACGCCCTCGGTGCCCGAGACCAAGGGCTGAGACGCATCGCGCCAGCCCTGCCTGCAAATCGGGCAACGCGCGCGCGTTGCGCCCAAACCCCCTGCAGCCGGCCCTGCCGCACCGCAGAAAGTCCGTGCGTTTCATGGACATGCGGGGTGGCCGGGGCGACCACGGTCTGGCGGAGGTACGATCATGTCTTTGACGGCGATCCTGTTCGGGGGCATCGGCAGCCTTGCCGAATGTGCCGAGCAGGACAGGCTCGCTTGGAACGGCGCGTTCCGGGCCCACGGTCTCGCATGGGACTGGAGCTGGGACACCTATGCCGAGCTGATGCGCCCCGGCGGCGACCGGCAGCTCGCGGCGCGGTTCGCGGCCTACATGGGCGTCGACGTGGCCGCCCGGCGGCTGGCCGATACCCGGACGCGGCTGTTCTCGGCCCGGCTGGCGAGCGGCGTGCCGCTGCGCGCGGGCGTGGGCGAGACCCTGGCCTGGGCGGCGCGGTCGGGCATGGCGCTCGGCCTCGTCAGCCGGGCCGAGCCTGGCGCGGTCCACGCGCTCCTCGGCTCGACGGCGCGGGCGCGGGGCGGGATCGAGTTCGACGCGGTGGTCACGAGCGGCGACGCCTGCCGGCTGGCACCCTATCCCGACGGCATGGAACTGGCGCTGGAGCGGCTCGGCCGCGGCCCGTGCGAGGCGATCGCGGTGGTCGACACGCCCGCGGCGGCGGCCGCCGCGCTCGATGCCGGGCTGTCGGTGCTGGCGGTTCCGGGGCTTCTCGCCGAGGACCAGGTGTTCCCGGCCGGGTGCCGGCGGGTCGGCGCACTGTCGCCGGACGAGGTGATCTCGGCCTATGGCGGCACGCCGAGCCAGGCGGCGGAGTGAGGTTTGATCCAGCGCAAGGCGGCCCCGGCCGCGACGCGCCATGATCGCCTGACCAACGCCCCAAGGAGGATGCCCCGATGTCCCACGTGCCCCACGAGCTTGCCGACGACTTCCCCGGCCAGGCCGAGAAGATCCACGCGCTGAAGACCGAGAACGCGCATTTCGCGAAGCTGGTCGAGGAATACCACGACGTGAACCGCGCGGTGCATCGCGCCGAGACCGGGGTGGAACCGGTGTCCGAGGCCGCCGAGACCGACATGCGCAAGGCGCGGATGAAGCTGAAGGACGAGATCGCGGCGCTGCTCGCCTGAGGCGTGGGACGGCCCGGGCGGCGGGCGCGCCTCCTCGCGCCCGTCGTTCGACGAGCCCTCGTCGCCGCGGCGCGCCGTTGGCGCGCGGCGCCGCCCCGCCGTGGGGGAAGGGGGCTTCGGGCTCACCAAGGCGAAACCGGGGTTCCGCCCCGGAGCCGCCATCGCCCGAGCCTTGCCGTGGCGCATCGCCGTCCGCCGCTCAAGAGGAATAGCCGCATCCCCGCAGGCGGGGCCCCTCGGCGATTCCTCTTGCCCGCCGGCCGTCGACACGCCGTGGCGGCTTCAGGCGACGGCGGCTCCGAAGCGAAACCCCTGGCTCTTTGCCTTCCCAAGTACCTCGGGGGTGCAGGGGGCTGGCCCCCTGCGGAGCCGGTCCGGCGAGGACACTCGGCGCGAGGGGGCTCGATGCCCCCGAGCGGCGCCGCCCCGTCAGGCCGCGCCGTCGTCCTCGACCCGGGCCTGGAAGCGGTCGAAGAACTCGTCGGCCATCTTGCGGGCGAAGCCGTCGATGAGGCGCGAGCCGAGCTGCGCGAGCTTGCCGCCGACCGTCGCCTCGACCTCGTAGGCGAGTTCGGTGCCGCCATCCGCGGTGTCCGACAGCCGCACCACCGCCGCGCCCTTGGCGAAGCCCGCGACGCCGCCCTTGCCCTCGCCCGAGATGCGGTAACTTTCCTCGGGCACGATGTCGGACAGGGTGACCGCGCCCTTGAAGGTCGCCTTGACCGGCCCGACCTTCTGCTTGACCACGGCCTGGAAGCCCTCCTCGGGGCTGCCGGTCAGTTCCTCGCAGCCGGGGATGCAGGCCTGCAGCACCTCGGCGGAGTTGAGCGCGGCCCAGACCTTCGGTCTCGGCGCGGCGATCTCGCGGGTGGCGTTCATGTCCATTGCGGCGTCCTTCCCCTTCGCTGGTCCGCCCAGACTTGTCCGCCGCCGCCGCCGCCGTCAACGCCCTGCCGGGCGCGCGGAAAGCGGGCAAATCGCCATTGGCCCCGCCGCGGGGGGCGGCTAGGATCGCCGGCGCGAGTTACGCGACCCCGGGGGATGCCAGATGACCTATGACAGCGACAACGTCTTCGCCAAGATCCTGCGCGGCGACCTGCCGTCGGAACGGGTCTACGACGACGACCACACGCTCGCCTTCATGGACATCATGCCGCGCGCCGACGGCCATGTGCTGGTGATCCCGCGGACCGCCGCGCGCAACGTGCTGGACGCGAGCCCGGCGCAGCTCGCCGCGTGCCTCGCCACGGTGCAGAAGGTCGCCCGCGCGTCGATGACCGCCTTCGAGGCCGGGGGCGTCACGATCCAGCAGTTCAACGAGGCCGCGGGCGGGCAGGAGGTGTTCCACCTGCATTTCCACGTCCTGCCGCGGCACGAGGGCGTGCCGCTGCGGCCGCCGGGGAAGCTGGAGGAGCGCGAGGTGATCGCGGCAAATGCCGAGAAGATCCGCGCCGCGCTGAAGAACGCCTGAGCCGGGACCGGCGGGGGCGGGCGCGCGGCTATTCCGCCGCGCGTTGCAGCAGCCGGGCCTCGCGCCGGACCGTCAGCAGGATCGCGACGACGCCGCAGGCTGAGGTCACGACCATCACGTAGAGCAGCGGGAAGGCCCCGGTGCCGTGTTCCAGGAGGAACCCAGCCAGCGCCGACAGCGCCGCGCCGCCGGCGATCATGATCGCCCCGCCGAGGCCCGAGGCGGTTCCGGCGAGGTGCGGGCGGACCGACAGCATCCCCGAGGTCGCGTTCGGCAGCACCATGCCGTTGCCGAAGCCGACGAAGGTCATGAAGCCGAAGAACACCGCCGGCCCGTCGATCCCGGCGAGGAACATCGCGAGCGCCGCGACCAGCCCCGCGGTCGCGATGCCCGAACCCCAGATCACCATCGCGTTGATGCCGAACCGCACCGAGTAGCGGCCCGAGACGTAATTGCCGAAGAAGTAGCCGAGCGCGGGCGCGCCGAAGAGGATGCCGAGCAGGCCCGGCGTCAGGCCGTAGACCTCTGACCCGACATAGGGCGCGCCGCCGAGATAGGCGAAGAAGGCCCCGGCGGAAAAGGCTGCGGTCAGCGCGTAACCCCAGAACCGCGGCGACAGCAGCAGTTCGGGGTATTCGCGGAACTGTTCGCGGAAGCTCGACGGGTGGTCCGTCGCGGTCTCGCCCAGGTCGCGCCAGGTCAGCCAGAGCACCGCCGCGCCGAGCGCGAGCAGGAGCCAGAAGCTCGCGTGCCAGCCGAAGAAGTCGCCGAGAAGCCCGCCGATCACCGGGCCGATCATCGGCACCAGCGCCATGCCCATCGTGACGTAGGCGATCATGCTCGCGGCTTCCTCGGCCGGGACCATGTCGCGGACCACCGCGCGGCTGAGAACGAGGCCCGAGGCGATCACCGCCTGCAACATGCGGAAGACGAGGAACACCTCGATGCTGCGGGCGAGAATGCAGCCGATCGTGGCGAGCAGGAACAGCGTGATCGAGAACAGGAGCACCGGCCGCCGCCCGAAGCGGTCGGAGACCGGGCCGAGGATGATCTGGAGCACCGCGTTGACGCCGAGATAGACCGCGACCGAAAGCTGGACGGTCCGGTATTCCGCCGCGAAGTAGTCCGCCATCGCGGGCAGCGACGGCAGGAACACGTTCATCGACAGCGCACCGATGCCGACGATGGCGATCAGCGTGAAGATGTGCGGCGGGGTTGTCCGGTCGAGGAACCGGACGGCGGGGCGGGCGGTCATGGCCGGACCCTAGGCAGGCCGCCCGCGGCTGTCCATGTGCGCGGATGCAGAGGTCGGCGGGGGTTTTGCGCACCATGCGGCAGCGCGGAATTGTCGCTGGCTTGGCCCGGGGACCTTCGGTAGGTTCCTGAAAAACGGACGGGACGGAAGGGCATGTGATGAAGGACATTCTGCAGGAGCTCGAGGCCCATCGCGCCGAGGCGCGGCTCGGCGGCGGCGAAAGGCGGATCGAGGCGCAGCACGCCAAGGGAAAGCTGACCGCCCGCGAACGGATCGAGCTTCTGCTCGACGAGGGCAGCTTCGAAGAATTCGACATGTTCATCACCCACCGCTGCACCGATTTCGGGATGGAGCAGGACAAGCCGCGCGGCGACGGCGTGGTGACCGGGTGGGGCACGATCAACGGCCGCATGGTCTACGTCTTCAGCCAGGATTTCACCGTTCTCGGCGGGTCGGTGTCCGAAACCCACGCCAAGAAGATCTGCAAGATCATGGACATGGCCCTGCAGAACGGGGCCCCGGTGATCGGCATGAACGATTCTGGCGGCGCGCGGATCCAGGAGGGCGTTTCCTCGCTCGCCGCCTATGGCGAGATCTTCCAGCGCAACGTCGTCGCCTCGGGCGTGATCCCGCAGATCAGCCTGGTGATGGGCCCCTGCGCGGGCGGCGCGGTCTACAGCCCCGCGATGACCGACTTCATCTTCATGGTGCAGGATTCGAGCTACATGTTCGTCACCGGCCCCGACGTGGTGAAGACGGTGACGAACGAGATCGTCACCGCCGAGGAACTGGGCGGGGCGACGACGCATACCCGGAAGAGCTCGGTCGCGGACGGGGCCTATGTCAACGACGTGGTGGCGTTGTCGGAGATCCGGCGGCTGTTCGACTTCCTGCCGCTGTCGAACCGGGAGAAGGCGCCGGTGCGGCCGTTCTTCGACGACCCCGAGCGGGTGGAGAACAGCCTCGACACGCTGATCCCGTCGAACCCGAACCAGCCCTACGACATGCGCGAGCTGATCCTGAAGGTGGCCGACGAGGGCGACTTCTTCGAGATCCAGGAGGACTACGCGAAGAACATCATCACCGGGTTCGTCCGGCTGGAGGGGCAGACGGTCGGCGTGGTGGCGAACCAGCCGATGGTTCTGGCCGGCGTGCTCGACATCGATTCGAGCCGCAAGGCCGCCCGGTTCGTGCGGTTCTGCGACGCCTTCGAGATCCCGATCCTGACGCTGGTGGACGTGCCCGGCTTCCTGCCCGGCACCGCGCAGGAATACAACGGCGTCATCAAGCACGGCGCGAAGCTGCTGTTCGCCTACGGCGAGGCGACGGTGCCGAAGGTCACCGTGATCACCCGGAAGGCCTATGGCGGGGCCTACGACGTCATGAGCTCCAAGCACCTCGGCGGCGACATCAACTACGCCTGGCCGACCGCCGAGATCGCGGTGATGGGGGCGAAGGGCGCGGTGGAGATCCTCTACCGCTCCGAACTGGGCGAGCCGGAGAGGATCGCGCAGCGCACGAAGGACTACGAGGACCGCTTCGCCAACCCCTTCGTCGCCGCCGAACGCGGCTTCATCGACGAGGTGATCCAGCCCCATTCCACCCGCCGCCGCGTCTGCCGGGCCTTCGCGATGCTCAGGTCCAAGAGCCAGCAGCGGCCCTGGAAGAAGCACGACAACATCCCGCTGTGACAGTCGACGGCGCCATGACGGGGCAGGGGCAGCGATCCGGTTCCGGGTCGTCCCGCCCTGTGGACAGCCGGCGGATTTCCCCGGCGGTCCAGCGGATTATCGCCGGTTTCGGTTGTGGATATCCCGTGGGGGCCTTGCGCGGGGCGCGGTTTTCGGCCGTCGCGTTTGAACCTCTTTGTGCATGCGGTCCGACAGAGTATCCTGAGACCGTTTCTGCCAGCGAGGTTCGTTCATGTCCCATATCCGAGTGTTCGCCGTTTGCGGCATTTCCGCCATCGTGCTTTCCGCCTGTGCGCAACCGCCCGCGCCCACGGTCACACGCGCCACGCCGCTCTACAGCAAGGCGGGCGATCCGCTCTGCGTTCCGAGCGGCGACGCCTACAACCCGAACTACGATTACGGCCGCCGTCCGAACTGCGACGACGTCTGCGAATCCGACCCGGTGGCCGGCGCGAACGTCGCCATCTGCCCGCCGGTCTACGATCGCGGCCGGTCCGGCGTGCCCAACGACAGCCCGACGGGCCGTCGCCCGTAACGCGGGCCATGTCCTTGGCCTGACGGGAAAAAACCGGGGGTCGCGATGATAAAGCATCGCGGCTTCCCGTCCCGTCTGCCCGGGTCCGACCTGCAGTTCACGATCAGGCGGGCGAACCCCAAGGGCGCGACCCCGATCCAGCGCCGCGAGCGCCACGCCGACCGCCGCCCGGCCGACCGCCGCGCCGACGCCGCGTTCCTGGAGGCGCTGTGGCTCAGCTTCGGCGAGGAGCCGTTCGAGCGGGGCAACCTCGACGCCGGCCGGATCGGCTGGCTGTTCGGCCGCGAGGTGGTCCCGGCCGAGGACCCGTTCGACCCGGAGAGCTACGAGGCGCTGCTGAGAATCGACGTCGACCGCGCGCGCCAGACCTTCCCCGACGTCTTCGACGGCGACGGCTACTGGGAGGCGCGATGACCATGTTCGCGCCGCTTCCGGCGGATAATCGCCAATCAGATAAGCTTTTCGCAAAGTTGCTCTTTTGGAAACACTTGCGCTATGCGATATTCGGGCATCCGGCAACTGTCCCCAGCAGTGATACCGCCGGCTTTGACAAGACGTGTTACCCTTCCCCTACCGGGCGGTCTGTGCGAATTCGCAGCGGACCGCCCTTCTTTGTCTCCGGCGCTCGGTTTCCGGCGGGGCGGGGGCATCGGCGCCCGGCAGCCGAGATTATCGGCGGCCCTTTCCGGCACCCCGCAATCGCGCTAATCTGTCAGCATAAGAAGAACCTATCGACAGAGGAACGCGCATCATGCGTCACATCCCCAAGATCATCTTCGCCCTGCTGGCCTCCATCGGCCTCAGCGCGTGCATGTCGACCGACATCGAGCGTGCCGGGGCGGGCGCCGTCATCGGCGGTCTCGGCGCCGCGGCGCTCAACGCCAACCCGGTCACCGGTGCCGTCATCGGCGGTGCCGCGGGCGCGCTCTGCGACGACGTCAACCTGTGCTGACCGCACGCCGTCCCGCCTGACGGCGGGGCGCTGCGGCGATAGAACACGGCCGGCGGGGCTTGCCCCCGACCGGCCTTTCACCGATTCGGGACACGGCGTCCGGCGGGGTATGGAGGGGACATGTTCGAAAAGCTTCTGATCGCGAACCGGGGCGAGATCGCCTGCAGGGTCATCAAGACCGCGCGCCGGATGGGGATTTCCACCGTCGCCGTGCATTCCGAGGCCGACGCCAAGGCGCTGCACGTCCAGATGGCCGACGAGGCGGTGCATATCGGCCCGCCGCCGGCCTCCGAGAGCTACATCGTCATCGACAGGATCATGGAGGCGATCAAGGCGACCGGCGCGCAGGCTGTGCATCCGGGCTATGGTTTCCTGTCCGAAAACAAGAACTTCGCGCGTGCGCTCGATGCCGCGGGCGTCGCCTTCGTCGGCCCGCCGGAGGGCGCGATCGAGGCGATGGGCGACAAGATCACCTCAAAGAAGATCGCGGCCGAGGCCGGGGTGTCCACGGTGCCGGGCTACATGGGCCTGATCGCGGACGCGGACGAGGCGGTGAAGATCGCCGGAGAGATCGGCTACCCGGTCATGATCAAGGCCAGCGCCGGGGGCGGCGGCAAGGGGATGCGGATCGCCTGGAACGACCAGGAGGCGCGCGAGGGCTTCCAGTCGTCCAAGAACGAGGCCGCCAGCAGCTTCGGTGACGACCGCATCTTCATCGAGAAGTTCGTCACCCAGCCGCGCCACATCGAGATCCAGGTGCTGTGCGACCAGCACGGCAACGGCGTCTACCTGGGCGAGCGCGAATGCTCGATCCAGCGCCGCAACCAGAAGGTGATCGAGGAGGCGCCGAGCCCGTTCCTCGACGAGGCGACGCGGAAGGCTATGGGCGAGCAGGCCGTCGCGCTGGCCAAGGCCGTGGGCTACACCAGCGCGGGCACGGTGGAATTCATCGTCGACGGCGAGCGGAACTTCTACTTCCTGGAAATGAACACGCGGCTCCAGGTGGAGCACCCGGTGACCGAGCTGATCACCGGGATCGACCTCGTGGAACAGATGATCCGGGTCGCGAACGGGGAAAAGCTGCCGTTCACCCAGGACGACATCAAGCTGACCGGTTGGGCGATGGAAAGCCGGCTTTATGCCGAGGACCCCTACCGCAACTTCCTGCCCTCGATCGGGCGGCTGACGCGCTACCGTCCGCCGGTCGAGGTCGCGGCCGGGCCAATGGCCGAGACCGGCACCTGGCACGGCGAGGCCGAGGTCGGGGAGACCGCCGTCCGCAACGATACCGGTGTCTACGAGGGCGGCGAGATCTCGATGTTCTACGACCCGATGATCGCCAAGCTCTGCACCTGGGCGCCGGACCGCGAGGGCGCGATCGAGGCGATGCGGGTCGCGCTGGACGGGTTCGAGGTGGAGGGGATCGGGCACAACCTGCCGTTCCTGTCCGCGGTGATGGATCACCCCAAGTTCGTCTCGGGCGACATGACCACCGCCTTCATCGCCGAGGAATGGCCGGACGGGTTCGCGGGCGTCGACCTGCCGGAACCCGAGCTGCGCCGGATCGCCGCCGCCGCGGCGGCGATGCACCGGCTGGCCGAGATCCGGCGGTCGCGCATCTCGGGCCGGCTCGGCAACCACGAGCGCCGCGTCGGCGCGGACTGGGTGGTGACGATGGCCGGGCAGTCCTTCGCACTGACCATCGCGCCGGACCGCGAGGGCGCCACCGTGACCCATGCCGACGGCACCCGGATGCGGGTGACGAGCGACTGGTTGCCGGGCCAACCGCTGGCGCGGATCGACATCGACGGCGCGCCGCTGGTGCTGAAGGTCGGCAAGATCCCCGCCGGGTTCCGGGTGCGGACGCGCGGGGCCGACATGGACGTGCAGATCCGCGCGCCGCGTGCCGCGGAACTGGCCGCGCGGATGCCCGAGAAGGCGCCGCCCGACACCTCCAAGCTGCTCCTGTGCCCGATGCCGGGGCTGATCGTGAAGATCGACGTGGCCGAGGGCGACGAGGTCGAGGCCGGGCAGGCGCTCTGCACCGTCGAGGCGATGAAGATGGAGAACATCCTGCGCGCCGAGAAGAAGGGCCGGATCGCGTCGATCAAGGCCGCCGCGGGCGACAGCCTCGCCGTGGACGACGTCATCATGGAGTTCGAATGACGCCGACCGGGCGCACGGTCTTCGTGCACCTCTTCGCCTTCGTCTCGGGCATTGCGGCGGCCTGCGCGGTCGTCGTGGTCCTGGGCGGGCTGTTCTTCGGCGGCGGGCCCGATATCGACCCGGCCGAGGTGACGATGACGCTCGTGCTCGCGGCACTGGCGCTGATCGCGGGGTTCGCGGTCTGGACCTGGCTCGTCGCCGCCTTCCTGAAGCTGTCGCCGGGCGTCAACTGGTGGGCCGGGGGGCTGGCCTCGCTGATCGGCGTCGTGGCGACCGGGGTCTTCGCGATTTCTCAGGGATGGGTCGCGCCGTTCGAGGCGACGGTTCTGGCGCTGCTGGTGCTGTTCGCGCTCGGCGGGTGGCTGTCGCATCGCCCGCAGGGCGGGGACGGCTGAGACCCTCCGGACCCGGCCTCAACCGCCGCCGCTGCGGAGTTCTTCCTGTCGAAGCGAGAAGTTGTCGATCGCGCGCATGATCTCGCGCACGTCGCGCGGCGAGGGGCGGCGGAAGCCCACGGTGCCGTCCTTGGCCAGGACGACGATGGCGAAGCCGCGCGGGCGCAGCGCCTGGCGGATCGGGGACCGCGCGGCGGGGTCGGTATCGACGATCACCACCACGTCGCGCTCCAGCAGCGGACCGGGCCGGTCGGCCAGCAGCGCGAGCTGTTCGATGAAACGCGGGTCGGCGGGGGTGTCCGCGAACACCACGATCGGGCGGGACACCCAGAGGAACTCGTCAAGCTCCAGCCCCGCCGCGTCGCGGGGGGCGAGCGGGTCGAGAACCGCGTCGGGATCGGTGTCGGACACGTCCTGCGCCGCCGCCGGAAGCACCGGCAGGGCGAGGGCGAGGGTCAGAAGAAGGGTGCGGGCAAGGGTCATGCGGTCTCCGGTCTGCCAAGGATATAGGCAGACGGGCGCCGAAAGCGAAGGGAAACCGGACCGTGGCCGTTCACGACCCGTTCACCCTGTCCGGGGCAGACTGCGCGCGACCAGACGGCCCGGGACACGCGCGATGGATGTCAGCCTGCATTTCGGTGCCCACCGCACCGCCACCACCACCCTGCAACGGATGCTCGGCCAGTCAGGCCGCTCGCTGCGCGACGCGGGGCTGGCCTACTGGGGGCCGCGGCGCACCCGGTCGGACCTGTTCCATGGCCTGATCGGCGCCGGCGGGTCGGCCGCGGACGCGCTGCCCTGGGCGCGCCGGCGCTTCGCCCGGCCCGCCGGCCGCGTCGGTCTGGCGCTGTCCCGGCTGGAGGCGGAGGGCGTCACGCGGCTGGTGGTGTCGGAGGAGAACATGCTCGGCTCGATGCGGGCGGTGCTGGCGGCCGAACGGCTCTATCCCGACGCGGGCGCCCGCGCCGACCGGCTGGCCGGGGCCTTCGCCGACCGCTGCCGCAGGGTCGGCATCGCGATCCGCTGCTACGACGCGTGGTGGGCCTCAGCGCTGGCGTTCTCGCTCCTGCGGGGCGGGCCGGTGCCGGAACCGGCGCTGCTGGCGCGGCTGGTGCGCCAGCCCCGGACGTGGCGCGCCGTCATCACCGACCTCGCCCGCGCCTTCCCCGACGCCGATGTCCTGGTCTGGAGCCACGAGGCGATGGCCGCCCGCCCCGAGGCCGTGGCCGCCGCGCTCTACGCCCGTGACCTGCCGCGCCTGTCGGGCACGCGGGACTGGCACAACGCCGCCCCGATGGCAGCCGACATGCGCCGCGCGCTGGCCGACCTCGGGGCCGATACCGGGCTGGTCCGCGACCGCATCGGCCGCTTCGCGCCCTTCGACGGCCCCGCCCGGCGGCACATGCAGGCTCAATATGCCGCGGATATCGCCTGGCTCAAAACCGATGCACCGGGGAATATCCGGTATATAGACGATCTGGGGACCAACCCGATCGCGGACGGACGAGGAAAAGGAACCACCCATGACGGAGAAGCGCGACGCATGGCATGAGCTGGCGAAATCGGAGCTGAAGGGGCGCGACCCCGAGACGCTGACCTGGAACACGCTGGAAGGGATCGCCGTCCGCCCGCTCTATACCGCCGAGGATCTCGACGGGCTGCCGCAGATGGGCGAGATCCCGGGCGAGGCGCCGTTCACGCGCGGGGTCAAGGCGACGATGTATGCCGGCCGGCCCTGGACCATCCGGCAATACGCGGGCTTTTCCACCGCCGAGGAATCGAACGCCTTCTACCGCCGCAACCTCGCCGCCGGTCAGCAGGGCGTGTCGGTCGCCTTCGACCTCGCCACCCATCGCGGCTACGACAGCGACCACCCGCGCGTGGTCGGCGACGTGGGCAAGGCGGGCGTCGCCATCGACAGCGTCGAGGACATGAAGATCCTGTTCGACGGCATTCCGCTGGACCAGGTGTCGGTCTCCATGACGATGAACGGCGCGGTGATCCCGGTTCTCGCCAGCTTCATCGTGGCGGGCGAGGAACAGGGCCACGACCGCAAGGTGCTGTCAGGCACGATCCAGAACGACATCCTCAAGGAATTCATGGTGCGGAACACCTACATCTATCCGCCCGAACCCTCGATGCGGATCGTCGCGGACATCATCGAGTACACCGCGAACGAGATGCCGAAGTTCAATTCCATCTCGATCTCCGGCTACCACATGCAGGAGGCCGGCGCGAACCTGGTGCAGGAACTCGCCTTCACGCTGGCCGACGGCCGCGAATACGTCCGCGCCGCGATCGACCGCGGCATGGACGTGGACAAGTTCGCCGGGCGGCTCAGCTTCTTCTTCGCCATCGGCATGAACTTCTTCATGGAGGCCGCGAAGCTGCGCGCGGCCCGGCTGCTCTGGTCCAGGATCATGGACGAGTTCGAACCGAAGAACCCGCGATCCAAGATGCTGCGCACCCATTGCCAAACCTCGGGCGTGTCGTTGCAGGAGCAGGACCCCTACAACAACGTCATCCGCACCGCCTACGAGGCGATGAGCGCGGTGCTCGGCGGCACCCAGTCGCTGCACACCAACGCGCTCGACGAGGCGATCGCCCTGCCGACGGATTTCTCCGCCCGGATCGCGCGGAACACTCAGCTGATCCTTCAGGAGGAGACCGGCGTCACCAAGGTCGTCGACCCGCTGGCGGGGTCCTACTACGTCGAGGCGCTGACGGCGGAACTGGCGGAGAAGGCCTGGGCGCTGATCGAGGAGGTCGACGGCATGGGCGGGATGACCCAGGCGGTGATCTCCGGCATGCCGAAGCTCCGCATCGAGGAGACGGCGGCGCGGCGGCAGGCCCAGATCGACCGCGGCGACGAGGTGATCGTGGGGGTCAACAAGTACCGCAAGGACAAGGAAGACCCGATCGACATCCTGGAAATCGACAACGACAAGGTCCGCGAGGGCCAGGTCGCAAGGCTGGAGAAGATCCGCGCCACCCGCGACCAGGTCGCCTGCGACGCCGCGCTGGCCGAACTGACCCGGCGGGCGAAGGACGGCGAGGGCAACCTGCTGGAAGCCGCCGTCGAAGCCGCGCGGGCGCGGGCGAGCGTCGGCGAGATCTCGATGGCGATGGAACAGGCCTTCGGGCGGCACAGGGCGGAGGTGAAGACGTTGGCGGGTGTCTACGGGTCGGCCTACGAGGGCGACGAGGGGTTCGAGGCGATCCGCAAGGACGTGGAGGATTTCGCCGAGGCCGAGGGCCGGCGCCCCCGGATGCTGGTGGTGAAGATGGGCCAGGACGGCCACGACCGGGGCGCCAAGGTGATCGCGACGGCGTTCGCCGATATCGGCTTCGACGTGGACGTGGGGCCGCTGTTCCAGACGCCGGAGGAAGCCGCGCAGGACGCGGTGGACAACGATGTGCACGTCGTGGGCATTTCCAGCCAGGCGGCAGGGCACAAGACGCTGGCGCCCAAGCTGGTGAAGGCGCTGGAAGCGGCCGGGGCAGGGGACATCATCGTGGTCTGCGGCGGCGTGATCCCGCAGCAGGATTACGAGTATCTCAAGGGCGCGGGGGTGAAGGCGATCTTCGGCCCCGGCACCAACATCCCCGAGGCCGCGCGCGACGTGCTGAAGCTGATCCGCGCCGCCCGCGCCGCCTGAAACCCGGCGGCCCGCCCATGTGGGCGGGCCTGTGGATAAACCGGGGATAACCCCGGCCCGCGCGTGCCGACTTAGAAGCACGACGCGGCTCCCTTCACGCTAGCTTCAAGGTCCTCGGCCCCCCGCCCGGCGCGCAGGCGGGGCGGAGGGCAGGGTGGGGCAGCCCCGCGAAGCGGCGGGGCCGGCCCCCGCCGCTACTGTGCGGGGGCGGCGGCCGCGCGTTCTTCCTCGGTCCGCGGCGCGGCTTCCTCCGGGTCCGGTCGCCCGGCCAGCATCAGCGCGCCGTAGCCGATGATGCCCGACACGATCGACCCGCCGAGCACGCCGAGCCGCACGTCGTTCATCAGCGCGGGGTCCGCGAAGCTGAGCGAACCGATGAAGAGCGACATGGTGAAGCCTACGCCCGCGAGGCAGGCCACCCCGTAGAGATGCAGCGCCGTCGCGCCGTGGGGCATCCGGGCGAAGCCCATGCGGATCATCAGCATCGTGATGCCGAACACGCCGATCTGCTTGCCGAGGATCAGGCCTGCCGCGATGCCGAGCGGCAGCGGCCGGAACATGTCCATCAGCGCCATCCCGGTCAGCACCACGCCCGCGTTGGCGAAGGCGAAGACGGGGATGATGAAGAACTTCACGTAGGGTTCGAGCCCGTGTTCCAGCGAATGCAGCGGCGACTTGCCCCAGCGGTCGGTCAGCGGGATGCAGAACGCGGTGATGACGCCTGCCAGCGTCGCGTGGACACCGGATTTCAGCACGAAGTACCACATGATCGCGCCCAGGATCAGCGACGGCGCCATCCGGTGCGCCCCCAGCATCAGCCGCAGCACCAGCCCCGCCAGCGGGATCAGCGCGAGCAGCAGGTAATCGACCTTCAGCTCGGCGGTGTAGAACAGCGCGATGATGAGGATCGCCCCGAGGTCGTCGAGGATCGCGAGCGTGAGCAGGAAGACCTTGAGTGAGGCCGGCGCGCGGCTACCCGCGAGCGCGAGGATGCCCAGCGCGAAGGCGATGTCGGTGGCCGCCGGGATCGCCCAGCCGCCCAGCGTCGCCGGGTCGCCCCAGTTGATCGCGACGTAGATGATCGCGGGCAGCGCCATGCCCCCGAGCGCGGCCATGCCGGGCAGGACCACGTCGCGCGGGTTGCGCAGCTTGCCCTCCAGCAGTTCGCGCTTCAGCTCCAGCCCGATCAGGAAGAAGAAGATCGCCATCAGGCCGTCGTTGATCCAGAGGATCAGCGGTTTCTCCAGCCCCTCGCCCTCCCAGAGCAGGGAGACCTGGCTGGTCAGGATGCCCGCGTAGGCATCGGCGAGGCCCGAATTGGCCACGATCATCGCCAGCACCGCCGCCGCCATCAGAAGGATGCCGCCCGATGCCTCGTGGTCGAAAAACTTTCCTACGGCCTTCACCGCCACGCGCCTTACCCCCATGCTAAAGGTCAGAAATATCCTTGCAGGTGGGCGCGGAGCGGGAAAAGTCAACCGCGACAAGGTGGAGGTCGGGCGATGGATCGGGGCGTGGCATGACAATCGGGCTTGAAACCGTGGCCGGGGCGGGGCCGCTCTACCTGCCGGCGGGAACCGGCGCGGTGGACGCGGTGATGATCCTGCACGGCTCCGAGGGGGCCGGGTCGGGCTGGTCGCACCGCTTTGCCGCGATCCTCGCCGCCCACGGGCTCGCGGCGCTGCCCCATGCCTACGGCGAAGGCGACGTCTGGGGCGCGGGCGACATCGCGGGGGTCGACATCTCGGCCATCCCGGCGGTTGGGCGGCGCATCCTCGACCATCCGCGCGTCGCGCGGCTCCACCTTCTCGGCTGGTCGCGCGGGGGCGAGCTCGCGATGCATGTCGGGGCCATCGGCGGGGCCGACCTGCCCTTCGCCTCAATCGCCGCCCATGCCGCGGCCGACCACGTCATCCCGGCCTTCGAGATCGCCGCGTTCCGCGCCGGCCGCGACCGCGACGCGGGCGAGCGCCGGGCCTGGACATGGCCCGGCCGCGACGACCGGCTGGCGCCCGGCGCACCGATCGAGATCGGCCGCTATCCCGGCCCGGTGTTCCTGTCCGTGGGCACCGCCGACGAGGTCTGGGACCATGCCATGACCCTGCGGCTCGCCGAGCGGCTGCGCGCGGCGGGCAACCCGCCGGAGCTGTGGGTCGCGGAGGGGCAGGGCCACGCCTTCGACTTCGACACCGAGCCGGAGCTGTGGTCGCGGCTCCTGTCGTTCTTCGCCCGTGCTTGAACCGCGCGTCGGGGTCGGGCATCTATCCATCGAAACGGAGACGACATGGCGCTGCCCGTAAGACAACAGCTGATCTACTGGGGCATCGCCGCGGCGGTGTTCTTCCTGCTCCTGCTGAAGCTCGGCACCGTGCTGATGCCGTTCATCGTGGGCGGGGCGGTGGCCTATTTCCTCGACCCCGTGGCCGACCGGCTGGAACGGGCCGGGTTTTCCCGGCTCTGGGCGACCATCGTGATCTGCCTCGTGGCGCTCCTGATCGTGGTGCTCATCATCCTGATCGTGGTGCCGGTGCTGGTCAGCCAGGCCGCCGACCTGATCGAGGAAGCGCCGACGATCTTCCAGAACCTGCAGGGCTTCATCAGCACCCATTTCCCGTCCGCCGTGGACGAGGGATCGCCCCTGCGCCAGTCGCTCAACAGCATCGGCGAGGCGATCCAGCAGCGCGGCGGGCAACTCCTGGAAAGCGTGCTGAGCTCGGCCGCGGGCGTCGTCAACGTGCTGGTTTTCATCGTCGTGGTGCCGGTGGTGTCGTTCTACCTCCTGAAGGACTGGGACCGTCTGGTGGCCGAGATCGACAGCCTGCTGCCACGCGACCACGCGCCGACGATTCACCGCCTCGCGCGCGAGATCGACCGCACGCTGGCGGGCTTCGTGCGCGGACAGGGCACGGTCTGCCTGATCCTCGGCGCCTTCTACGCCATCGCCCTGTCGCTCGTCGGGCTGAACTTCGGGCTGGTCGTGGGGCTGATCGCGGGGCTTCTGACCTTCATCCCCTATCTCGGCGCGCTGATCGGCGGGGTGCTGGCCATCGGGCTCGCGCTGTTCCAGTTCTGGGGCGAGTGGTGGTGGATCGCCGCGGTCTACGCGATCTTCCAGGCCGGGCAGTTCGTCGAGGGCAACTTCCTGACCCCGAACCTCGTCGGCTCGTCGGTCGGTCTGCACCCGGTCTGGCTCATCTTCTCGCTGTCGGCCTTCGGGGCGCTGTTCGGCTTCGTCGGCCTGCTGGTCGCGGTGCCGCTGGCGGCCATCGTCGGGGTGCTGACCCGCTTCGCCATCGAGCAATACCGCCAGAGCCTTCTCTACCGCGGGCTCGAGGGCATCCCCGAGGCAACCTCCGACGACCCGGGGCCGCAGGCCGGGGCATGAGCCGCCAGCTGGCCTTCGACCTGCCCCACCGCGCCGCGATGGGGCGGGAGGATTTCTTCGTCTCGCCCGCGAACGCCGCCGCCGTCGCGGGGATCGAGGCCTGGCGCGACTGGCCCCTGCCCAAGATGGTGCTGGCCGGGCCGCCGGGGGCGGGCAAGACGCATCTCGCCCATGTCTGGGCCGGGCTGACCGACGCCACCGTGATCGCCGCCGCCGACCTGCCCGGCCGGACCGAGGCGCTACTGTCCGTCCCCGCGCTGGCGGTGGAGAACGCCGAGCGGATCGCCGGCGACGCGGCCGCCGAGGAGGCGCTGTTCCACC
Source organism: Rhodobacterales bacterium HKCCE2091 (assembly GCA_015689685.1). Lineage (GTDB taxonomy): Bacteria > Pseudomonadota > Alphaproteobacteria > Rhodobacterales > Rhodobacteraceae > HKCCE3408. The sequence goes on from WVSL01000006.1 coordinate 204,364, forward strand.
TGCACAACGCGCTGGAACAGCGGGGCGCGCCGCTCCTGCTGACGGCGTGGGACGCGCCGGAACGCTGGCATCTCGGCCTGCCCGACCTCGCCAGCCGGATGGCGCAGGCTGGCCTCTTGCGGATGTCGCCCCCGGACGAGCCGCTGTTGTCGGCCGTGATGCTGAAGCTGGCCCATGACCGGGGCCTTGCCGTCACCCCCGCGACCGTGACCTACGCGCTCGGGCGGATCGACCGGTCCTTCGCCGCCGCCGGGGCCTTCATCGCGGCGCTGGACGCGCGGGCGCTGGAGCTTGGCCGGAAACCGACCCGCGATCTCGCCCGTCTGGTGCTTGACGCGGGGGCGGGTGGCGACTTGTCATGAACCCGTCACGCAAGGCCAATATCGCGAAGCCATGACCGAGCCCAATTTCCTCACCGATGTCTACCCCGCCCCCCAGACGCTGCCCGAGGAGGAAATCTCGGGTCCGCGCCGCTTCTTCAACCGCGAACTGAGCTGGCTCGCCTTCAACTGGCGGGTGCTGGAAGAGGCCGACAACCCGCGGGTGCCGCTGCTGGAGCGGGTGCGCTTCGTGTCGATCTCGGCGGGCAACCTCGACGAGTTCTACACCGTCCGCGTCGCCGGCCTTCGCGGGCTGGCGCACGAGGGCAAGGGCTCGCTTTCCGATGACGGGCGGACGGCGGCGGAACAGCTTGCGCTCATCAACGCCGACGCCCGCGCGCTGATGCTGGAACAGCAGCAGGCGTGGCAGGCGATGAAGTCGGAACTGGAGGCCGCGGGCGTCCACGTCGTCACCCGCGCGGGCCTGACCGAGGCCGACCGCGCCTTCCTCGACGAGTATTTCCTGAGCCAGGTCTTCCCGATCCTGTCGCCGCTGGCGATCGATCCCGCGCACCCGTTCCCCTTCATCGCGAACGAGGGCATCTCGCTCGCGCTGCAGATGAAGCGGGAACGCGACGGCAACGTGCTGCGGGCGCTTCTGCCGATCCCGGGCCAGATCGACCGGTTCGTGCGGCTGCCGGGCGAGAGCGGGCAGATCCGGTTCCTGCCGCTGGAAGAGCTCCTGCTCCTGCATGTTCATGCGCTCTTTCCCGGCTACCGGCTGATGGGATCCTGCACCTTCCGCATCCTGCGCGACAGCGACCTCGAGGTGGAGGAAGAGGCCGAGGACCTGGTGCGGGAATTCGAGACCGCGCTGAAGCGCCGCCGCCGGGGCGAGGTCGTGCGGCTGCAACTGTCGGTCGGCGCGCCCGAGGATTTGCGGTCGGAGATCGTCGAACACCTGCGCGTGTCCGAGGACGAGATCGTCGAGGTGCGCGGGATGATCGGCCTCGTGCGGCTGAAGGAGCTTGTCGTCGACGAGCGGCGCGACCTGCAGTGGCCGCCATTCAGCCCGCGCGTGCCCGAGCGGGTGCAGGACCACGAGGGCGACATGTTCGCGGCGATCCGGCAGAAGGACATGCTGCTGCATCACCCCTACGAGACCTTCGACATGGTGATCCGCTTCCTCGCCCAGGCGGCGCGGGATCCGAACGTGGTGGCGATCAAGCAGACGCTCTACCGCACCTCGAACGAGAGCCCGATCGTGGACGCGCTGTGCGAGGCGGCGGAGAACGGCAAGTCGGTGACCGCGCTGGTCGAACTGAAGGCGCGCTTCGACGAGGCCGCCAACATCCGCCAGTCGCGCAAGCTGGAACGCTCCGGCGCGCATGTCATCTACGGGTTCATCAACTACAAGACCCACGCCAAGATCTCGACCGTGGTCCGGCGCGAGGGCGAGCGTCTGGTGACCTACACCCATTTCGGCACCGGCAACTACCACCCGATCACCGCGCGCATCTACACCGACCTCAGCCTGTTCACCTGCGACGCCGCGCTCGGGCGCGATGCGACCAAGGTGTTCAACTACGTCGGCGGCTACGCCGAGCCCGAGGGGATGGAGAACCTCGCGATCTCTCCGCTTTCGCTGAAGAAACGTATCCTCGACGGTCTCGCCGCCGAGGCCGAACATGCCCGTGCCGGCCGCCCGGCACAGGTCTGGGTCAAGCTCAACAGCCTGATCGAGCCCGACGTGATCGACGCGCTCTACGATGCCAGCCGCGCCGGGGTGCGGATCGACCTCGTGATCCGGGGCATCTGCGGGCTGCGCCCCGGGGTCGCCGGCCTGTCCGAGACGATCCGGGTGAAATCCATCGTCGGCCGGTTCCTCGAACATTCCCGCATCGTCTGCTTCGGCAACGGCCAGGGGCTGCCGTCGAAACAGGCGCGGGTCTACATCTCCAGCGCGGACTGGATGGGGCGGAACCTCAACCGGCGGGTGGAAACGCTGGTCGAATGCACCAACCCGACCGTGAAGGCGCAGATCGTCGAACAGATCATGGCCGCGAACCTGCGCGACGAGGCGCAGTCGTGGGTTCTGCGCGCCGACGGCACCTTCGCGCGGCCCGACCTGTCGCAGATCGAGAACCCGTTCAACTGCCACCGCTTCTTCATGGAGAACCCCTCGCTCTCGGGGCGGGGCTCCGCCGGTGCATCGGACGTTCCGGAGCTGACGCACTCCGACGATTGACCGCCGACCTGCCCATGTGCCAAGCAGGGCGCGATGATGGGAGAGGCCGCCATTCTGGGACCGGGCGGGGCCGAGGATCATCCCGAATGGGGGCCCTTCGGCGTACCGCTGTTCGACGGCCCCGATGCCCGGGCGCTGGCCCGCGTGGGCGTTATCGACATCGGGTCGAACTCCGTCCGGATGGTGGTGTTCGACGGCGCGGCGCGGTCGCCCGCCTACTACTTCAACGAAAAGCTTCTCTGCGGGCTCGGCGAGGGCTTCGCCGAAACCGGGCGGCTCAACGCCAAGGGCCGGGTGCGCGCGCTGAAGGAGCTGCGGCGCTTCGCGGCGTTGGCCCGCGGCATGGGCGTGTCGCCGCTGGTGACGGTCGCCACCGCGGCGGTGCGCGACGCCGAGGACGGGGCCGAGTTCCGCGCCGAGGTCGAGGCCGAGACCGGGCTGCGGATGCTGGTCGTCGAGGGATCGGAGGAAGGCCGGCTGTCCGCGCAGGGCGTCCTGCTCGGCTGGCCCGGCGCCGAGGGTCTGATGTGCGACATCGGCGGCTCGTCGCTGGAACTCGCCGAGCTCCTCGGCGGGGGCAAGGTCGGGCGCTCGCGGACGTCCGATCTCGGGCCGCTGAAGCTGATGGGGCTCGACGGCGGCAAGAAGGCCATCCGCGCCCATATCGAGGACCGGATCGAGGCGCTTCGTGCCGAATTCCCCGGCCGGCCGGAACGGCTGTTCCTCGTCGGCGGGTCGTGGCGCGCCATCGCCCGGGTCGACATGGAACGCCGGGGTTACCCGCTGAAGGTGCTGCACGAGTACCGCATGACACCCAAGGCGATCCTCGACACCATCGCCCACATCGCGGCGACCGACGTGGCCGAGCTGCGGTCCGGGACCGGCACCTCCGAGGCGCGGATGCGGCTCGTGCCGCTGGCCGCCGAGGTGCTGAAGAAACTGGTCCGGACCTTCCGCCCGCAGGAAGTCGCGATTTCCTCCTACGGCATCCGCGAGGGCCTGCTCTACGAGCAGATGTCCGAGGAGCTTCGCCACCGCGACCCGCTGATCGAGGCCGCCCGCCACGCCGAGGCGATGTCGGCGCGGAAACCCGGCTTCGGCCGCAAGCTGCACAAGTTCGTGGAGCCGCTGTTCCACCGCGTCTCGCCCGCCCGTCACCGGGTCATGCGCGCGGCCTGTCTCCTGCATGACGTGAGCTGGCGCGCCCATCCCGACTACCGCGCGGAGGTCTGCTTCGACAACGCGACCCGCGCCAACCTGGGCGGCCTGACCCACGGTGAGCGGGTATATCTCGGCCTCGCGCTCCTGCATCGCTACAAGTCCTCGCGCCAGGGCACGAACTTCGAACCGCTCCTGTCGCTCCTGCCGGAGAAGGACGTAACCGAGGCCGAGATACTCGGCCGCGCCATGCGCTTCGGCGCGATGTTCACCGTCGACAACCCCGGCGACCACGGCGCGCTGAAGCACTACCCGAAGAAGAACGTGCTGGAACTGACGCTGAAGACAGCCGACGGACGTGCGCTCTACGGCGAGGTGACGGAGGCGCGGCTGAAGGCACTTGCCGGCGCGATGGGGGCGGAGCTGGTGGTGAAGGGGCTCTGACAGCGGACAGTCGCGGGAAGAGCGGGTCAGAACCTGTCGGCCGAACGCCCGCTCGGGACCAGCCTAGCGTTGCCAGCGGGGGGGCGTCAGTTCGAGAACCGGGCCCGCAACGTCTCGACATCGAGCACCTTCTCGGTCAGCTCGTCGGGTTCCCACTCGCTCCGCTCCGTCTCGAAGAAACGGCCACCATAGACGTGCAGCGCGGCCGTGAGGCGGGGGATCGGATTGGTGACCGAATGGATGATGTCCGGGCCCATCGGGCAGGTGTCTCCGGTCCGCAGCGAACGCGCCCCGGCCGCTTCGATCCGCCCGTCCGGATCACCCTTGATGCGTCGCCAGAAGATGTTGTCCTCGCGCCCGCCATAGATGCCGATCACCGCCCACATCTGGTGATTGTGCGGCGGCAGGACCATCGTGGGTTTCCACGCAAGGTTCAGGATGGTCAGGGTGTCCGACTCGTAGATGGCTGTATCCCCGGCTCTGTCGGCTCGCCGAGTGTATCGCGAACGGCGGACGGATCGGACATCGCCCGCGCCACCACCTCTGAAACCGCCTTGTGCGTGGGATCGTCCTCGACCGCGTCCCTGCAATCCGAAACGAAACTTTCGAGATCAAACATCGCGCATCTCCCCATGATGCAGGGCATAGTATCACAAAACGATGGCCGGCGGTGCGGTTCATGCCGGACCCGGGGCAGGCCCACCATCGGCGCACGGTGTCGGGTGTTCGCGGTGTCGCCCGCAGAAGGACCCAAGCGGTACGAGCGTGGGTGTCATACGGGATCGTCCGACCGTCGCGGGACCGACCGGTTGGATCCCTGGCCGATCCCGCGGTGCGCCTTCCGTTCGTCTTGTGACACCCCCCGCAATCCCCTAGAGATCCCCCGGACCACGCACCGAGAGATCCCCATGCGCCTGACCCGCTACTTCCTGCCCGTCCTCAAGGAGACGCCCGCCGAGGCCCAGATCGCGAGCCATCGGCTGATGCTGCGCGCGGGCATGATCCGGCAGCAGGCGGCGGGGATATATTCGTGGCTGCCGCTCGGGTTCAAGGTGCTGAAGCGGATCGAGCAGATCGTCCACGAGGAACAGCAGCGCGCGGGGCATATCCCGCTCCTGATGCCGACGGTCCAGCCCGCCGACCTGTGGCAGGAATCCGGGCGCTACAACGCCTATGGTCCTGAAATGCTTCGGATCCGCGACCGGCACGACCGCGACATGCTATACGGGCCGACGAACGAGGAGATGATCACCGATATCTTCCGCTCCGCGATCTCGTCCTACAAGGACTTGCCGCTGACGCTCTACCACATCCAGTGGAAGTTCCGCGACGAGGTGCGCCCGCGTTTCGGCGTCATGCGGGGCCGCGAGTTCTACATGAAGGACGGCTACAACTTTGATCTGACGAAAGAAGATGCGCTTCACGCTTACAACCGCCACCTTGTCAGCTACCTGCGCACCTACGAGCGGATGGGGCTCCAGGCGATCCCGATGCGGGCGGATAGCGGGCCGATCGGGGGGGACGACACGCACGAGTTCCTGGTGCTGGCCGAGACCGGTGAATCGGAGGTGTTCTACGACAGCGAGATCACCGACCTGAAGTTCGGCGACCGCGAGATCGACTATGACAGCCACGAGGCCTGCGCGGCGATTCTGGCTGAATTTACATCACGTTACGCCCGAACCGACGAGACCCATGACGAGGCGGTCTGGGCCAATGTCCCCGAGGATCGTCGCCGTGTCGCGCGGGGGATCGAGGTCGGGCAGATCTTCTACTTCGGCACCAAGTATTCCGAGCCGATGGGCGCGATGGTGCAGGGGCCGGACGGCAAGCAGGTGCCGGTTCACATGGGATCGCACGGGATCGGGGTCAGCCGTCTCGTCGGCGCGATCATCGAGGCGTCGCACGACGACAAGGGCATCATCTGGCCCGAGGGCGTGACGCCGTTCCACTGCGGAATTGTCAACCTCCGCCAAGGGGATAGCGCCACCGATGCGGCGTGCGAGAGCCTTTATTCCGCGCTGACCGCCGCCGGTCTGGAGCCACTTTACGACGACCGCGACGAGCGCGCGGGGGCCAAGTTCGCGAGCATGGACCTGATCGGCCTGCCCTGGCGGATCACCGTGGGTCCGCGCGGGCTGGAGAAGGGCGTGGTCGAGCTGACCTCGCGCCGCACCGGCGAGAGCGAGGAGCTGTCGGCCGAGGCCGCCGTGGAGCGGATCAAGGGCATCTACGCGGGCGTCTGACGCGGCCGGAAATCGACGCCGGTGTCGGAAATTTCCGACGCGTGTGTCGGGAATTTTCGACGGATCTGTCGGTTATCGCCGTTTCCTCCGCCCGATGCGAGCGGGGAGGGGCGGTGCCGTCCGATGTTCGGGGATGTTCCGAGGCACCGCGCGGCCCTCCGCAGAGGCGACAAGCTGCGCGACGACCCGCCCTCCTCCGGCCGACCGGAACCGGCACGGGCCGCTCGGGCGCGACCGCAGACGCGGCCCGCGTTTCGTGGCATACTCCGACCATTTCACGAAGGGAATTGGAGACACGTCATGGCCACGACCGACGACAACAGGGCGGCGCTTGCCGCAGCGATCGAACACTGGGGCGCCTGCCGGGGGGCCAGCTACGATTGCTGGTTCGACATCATGACCGACGACATCCGGGTGACCTCTTTGCTGGATTCGCCCGGCCCGACCGAGATCCCGCAGGCGCGGGTCGGCAGGGACGGGGCGCGGGCCTACCTGGACGCGCTGACCGGCGCGAACGAGATGATCGACTGGAGGGCCGACACGTTCATCGCGGAGGGCGACCGCGTCGTCGCGGTGGGCGAGACCTCGTGGCGGAGCCGGACCACGGGCCGGACGTTCCGCACCCCGATCGTCATGGTCACGCGCTGGCGCGACGGGCGCATGTGCGAATACGCCGAGTATTTCGACACCGCGGCGGTGGCCTCCACCATGGCCTGAGCCCATCGCAACCGATCCGTCCCGTGATACGTTCGTCCCGAGGCGGATGCAGGACGGGCGGTGATGCGGATCGTGACGCTGGTCGCGGGACTGATCGGGGCGGGGGCCTTCGCGCAGTTCCCGGAATACTCGCAGCAATACCTCCAGCGGCTCGCAGGGGCGGTGGACGAGCTGGGCGTCGTGGTGGCCGATTTCGACCGCTCCGCCGAGGGCGCGGGCATGGACCGGGACGAGGCGCTGAGGGCGCTCGCCGGCAACCCGTTCCTCGACAGCCGGCAGGCCGACATGACCCGCACCGTGACCCGCTACGAGGCGCTGTCGGACGACCTGGCGCGGATGCGCGGGGCGGGGCCGGTGGATCGGCTGACGGTGATGGCGGGAGGGATCGACCGGGATCTCGCCGCCCGGACCCTGGACGATTTCCGGCCCGCCGTGCCGGTGACCGCGACCGGCGGGGGTTTCGCCGCGGCGGGGTTCGCGGTGGCGGCGCTGGCCGCGTCGGGGCTCCGGCGGTTCTGCACCTGGGCCTTCGGCCGCCGCCGGGTGGTGAAACGCTAGAACCAGAGATCGCGCAGGGTGCGGCCGTCGCGGGGCAGGTCGTCGAAGCTGTGGAGCCCGTCGAAATGGTCGATGGGCAGGTCGAGCCAGGGCGCGGGATCGGCCAGCCGCATGTTCACGGCGGTCCAATGCCTGCCTTCGGCGTTCGGGCGGGTGGCGACGTAATGCGTGACGCAGCCGCAGGCGGGACAGAAGTGGAAGTCGATCGCGCCGCCATCGGCGCGGCGGTAGGTCCGCGTCGCGCCGGTCGCGTGGATCTCGTGGCCGATATGGCCGTAGGCCCAGAGCACGCCGTAGCGGCGGCAGATGGTGCAGTTACAGGCGGTGACGCTTTCGGGCGGCGGGTCGAGGCGCCAGCGGACGGCGCCGCAATGGCAGGCGCCCTCGACCATCAGGACCACATCTCGCGGATGGTGCGATGGTCGGGCGGAAGCGCGGTGAAGCTGTCGAGGCCTTCGAAATGGCGGATGGGGACGTCGAGGATCGGGCCGGGGTCGGTCATCCGCAGGTTGACGGCGGCGCGGGTGCGGCCATCGGGATGCGGCCGCGCCCCGGTCCAGGCGGTGACGCACCCGCAGGACGGGCAATGGTGGAAGTCGATGTCGCCGCTGTCGGCGCGGCGGTATCGGCGGGTTTCGCCGGTGAGGTGGAGGTCCTCGCCGAGCCAGCCATAGGCCCAGAGCGCGCCGTAGCGGGCGCAGATGGAGCAGTTGCAGGCGGTGGCGCTGTCGGGGAGCGCATCGAGCCGCCAGGTCGTGGCGTGGCAGTGGCAGGTGCCGGTGAGCATGGGGGGAGGGTGCGCTTGTGGGCGGGTGGGGGCAAGGGGGGATGTTGGGCAAGGGACCGAACCGATTTGAAGCTTAACGTGACTGAGGCTCGCCACTGGCCCATTGCGGCCTCGCGACCGGTGTCGAAATGCCGCGATGCAGCTTTCGCATTCCTGTCGTTCATGCATCCGGCAGCACTCCCCACACGACTACAACCGCAATGTGGGACAAGCGTCCAAAATTGCTATAAAGTTTCTGACGTCGAAGAACTTGCTTCGGCGGTTGTCGTTGTGTCGACATAACTCTTCGAGACTTGTCCAAGCTCGTGGGCTTGGCGCTGTAACACAATGCATTTCACAGCGGGGACCAACACTTGAGAATTGCTACGATTATTTTAGAGAACTTCCGTTCCTACAAAACACTTACAAGGATTCCGATTTCCGGTCTTACAGGGATCATCGGAAAGAACGATGCTGGAAAATCTACGATACTTGAGGCACTGGACATCTTCTTTGAAGGCAAGGTCATCAAGATTGAGCAGAGTGACGCGAGTAAGGGCGGCGACGCTAAAAATGTAAGGATCGGTGTTGTCTTTGAGGACTTTCCGGCCGAAGTGATCCTCGATTCTAACGCGCTGACGACCCTCGCGGCAGAGCATCTTCTAAACGAAGATGGACAGCTCGAAATCCATAAAATCTATAACTGCCAAAACCAAACACCGAGGGCGACGATCTTTGCACAAGCCGTGCATCCAACTGTCGTAGGTGCGGACGAAGTTCTTCAGAAAACACAAGCCGAGCTACGCACGATCGTCAAAGAACGCGGGTTAGAAAACAACTGCAATCAAGCTGCAAACCCATCTATGCGGCAAGCGATCTATGACTCCTTCGGAGAGCTCGCCCGGGCGTCGCGTTTAGTCCCGCTAAACGATCAAAACGGCAAAGCCGTGTGGACATCGCTTCAATCATATATGCCGTTATTCGCGCTCTTTCAGTCGGATCGACCAAGCAGTGACCAGGACCCTGAAGTTCAAAATCCTATGAAGCTAGCGATTGAAAGGGCTTTGGATGAATTAGAGCCGCAATTGGAAGCAATAACCACGGAAGTGCATAGGCGGGCTCAGGAGACCGCACAGCGAACTCTGGACAAGCTCCGCGGGTCGTATCCTGCCATCGCGAACACACTCGAACCGAAATTCAAGAAGCCGCCGTGGAAGAACATCTTTAAGCTTGATCTTGAGGCTGATGACGGGATTCCGCTGAACAAAAGGGGTTCTGGCGTTCGTCGTTTGGTTCTCATGAGCTTCTTTCAAGCGGAGGCTGAAAAGCGTCGAGCAGATGCACAAGCCGGACAAGCACCTCAGAGACGGGTGGTTTACGCTATTGAAGAGCCCGAGACTTCACAACACCCGGAAAGTCAGGAAAAGATAATTCGCGCACTTCGGGCTCTCTCAGAGGCTGGCGACCAAGTAATCTTAACGACCCATGTACCTGCTCTAGCTGCATTGATCCCGCTTGAAAGCCTCCGGTTTGTTGATCGCGATCCCGCTTCCGATGACGTGCGCGTCAGAAGCGGCTCGGAGGGTGAGAACGTCTATGAGGAAGTCGCCGCTACCTTGGGAGTTCTTCCTGATCCGCTAGCGCAACAGGGCATCAAGGTGGCCGTACTTGTAGAAGGTAAGACGGACATCGACGCACTACAATCCATGGTCCAAGTTCTGCTTTCGGACGGCACGCTTGCAGGGTTTGATGAACAGTATGTGTTTTGGACCATCGGTGGAGGTGACAATACGCTCCAAGACTGGGTTGAGAGGCGCTATCTCGACAGACTGAATGTGCCTCAGGTGATGATCCAAGACTCCGATCGAACTAACGCTGCACTGCCCGTAGCTCAGAAAAAGACTGATTGGCTTGCGGCCATGCAGGCAAAACCAAACACGACCGCATTCCTTACGCAAAAGAGAAGCATGGACAACTACTTCCACCCCGATGCCCTTGGGCGGCTGACAGGTGGTCTTGTCATAATTCCAGCCGCCGTTGATCTGGATTTTGTGAAAATGGCTGATGAGCTTTCGCAACATCTTACTCAGGCGCGCAACAACGCAAACCAGAACGGATACAGCTACCAGCCTGAAGAGCACGATGGCACCGCCATCAATGGGACAAGTAAAAGCGCGTGCAAACGAATTATCTGCGCGCACATTATTCGGAATATGACTCCGGACGAGCTAAGGCAGCGCTCGCAATATCAGGACGGCGCGATCACACGCGACGAAGTTCTAGAGTGGATCAATGCCATTCAAGCCCATCTCTAGAACAGTTTTTCTGATGCTCGTCGGCAAAGAAATGGTAGTCGCTTGGCGAACCACTCTGTTTGTCAACTAGGCTCACAACACAACAACGGCCTCAATGAAGTTAAGCGCAAATGCAATGATCCGAGAATGTCGGCTCTAGAATTTGCGGAATATCCCACTTGCCAACACAGCGAAGGTCCGGAATCCGCCCTTAGTACAGTCCGCTCGTACACGCTGCAAGCGTCCGCTTCCCGCCCTTTCCGGCGGAGGCTGCGCTAATTTGAGAATGCTGCTTCGCACCCACAAGAAAGGCGGCCCGCCAAGGCCGCCTTCGATCTGTCTCAGTCCCTCCGGCTCACGCCGACAACCCGATATCCAGCACGTGGATCTCGTTGATCGGGTGGGTTTCCGCGCCGACCACGTTGCCGTTGTGGTGGCGGTAGTTGGAGCGCCAGTAGGGCTGGATGATGAGGCCCTCGTCGATCATCAGCTGCTCGATCCGGGCCATGACCTCGCGGCGGGCGTCGGCGTCGGCGATGGAGGAGGCTTCCTCCAGCAGCGAGTCGAATTCCTCGCTGGCGAAGGCGGTCTCGTTCCAGGCGGCGCCGGACTTGTAGGCGAGCGTCAGGTTCTGCACGCCGAGCGGGCGGTGGCCCCAGTCGGTCGAGGAGAACGGGTAGTTCGCCCAGTCGTTCCAGAACGTGTTGCCCGGGTAGATCGTGCGGGTGACGTTGAACCCGGCCTCGCGCATCTGCGCCGCGAGCGCGTCCGAGGTCGGCCGCCGCCAGCTGTCGTCGATGGAGATCAGCTCGTGCTCGAAGTCGAGCTGGCCGGCTTCCTCCATCAGCGCGCGGGCCTGTTCCACGTCCTGCACCGCCGGCCCGATATCCGCGTATTCCGGGTGGATCGGGCAGACGTGGTGGTTTTCCGCGACCGTGCCCTGGCCGTTGTAGCCGAGTTCCAGCAGCACGTTGTTGTCGCAGCAGAGCGCGATGGCGCGGCGGACGCGGACATCGTCGTAGGGCGCGTGGGCCTGGTTGGTGCGCAGGACGAGCGTGTTGGCCGACAGCGCCTCGGACACGGTCCAGCCGATGGCGTTGAAGATGTCGACGTATTCGCCCACGGTCTCGTAGGTCATGTCGATCTCGCCGGCCTCGGCGGAGGCGACGTAGGCAGCCTGGTCGGTGCCGAGGTCGATGAACTCGACGGTGTCGAGATAGGCGCCGTTGCCCTCGTTCCACCAGGTGTGGTCGGGGTTCTTTTCCAGGAGCGCGCGGACGCCGACCTCGTAGTCCACCAGCCGGTAGGGGCCGGTGCCGACCTGGTTGTCGGCGGGGTTGCCGGAGAAGCCGTTCTGCACGATCGCCGCGGCGTAGTCGGACACGGTCGGGATGATCGTGATGTCGGGGCGCGACAGGGCGAGGCGCAGGGTCAGGTCGTCGACCACCTCGATCGCGCCCTCGGCCGCGCCGTCGCCGGCCTCGTTCTGGATCGCGCCGACGCGGGAGGCCATGGAGTTGCCTTCCATCGTGCTGTCGCACCAGCGGTCGAAGTTGTAGGCCACGTCCTCGGCGGTGAAGGGTGTGCCGTCGTTCCAGGTCACGCCGGGGCGGAGGTGCAGGACGTATTCCGTCGCGTCCTCGTTCACGTCCCAGGATTCGAGCAGCTTGCCCTCGAACGTCCCGTCGCGATTGTACTGGACGAGGTATTCGAGCCAGCCGCGGGTGATGTTGGCGACCTGCGGCCAGTCGTAGGTCGGCGGATCCTTCAGCGCGCGCACGTCCATCTGGACGCGGAGCGTGCCGCCGGGCTGGACGTGGGCCTCGGCGCGGACGGGGCTCGGCATCCCGATCAGGCCATAGGCGGCCGCGGCACCGACGCCGAGCGCGGTGGCGCGGGTCAGGAACTCGCGCCGGGACAGCGTCCCGTCGGCGACTTCCCGCGCGTAGGCCAGCGCGGCGGGGTGGAGGGTCTTGGGGGAAAGTGTCATGTCTTTGTGATCTCTCTGTTGGAGCTCGCAGGTTATCCTGTTCTTCATCGGTGGGGGGTCGCGTTCGCTCCCCCGGGGCCGATCTTAACCGTGACGCACGGTAACGCAACCGGTTGATTGACTCGCGAGTCAATAACCGGCGAGGGGTCGTGCCTTGACCCCGGCGCGGTTCGACAGCAGGTTCCGCGCCAACCAGTACGGGCAGGACAAGATGGCAGGCCGAACCGCTCCGTTTTCCCGCTTCGAGTTCCTGATCGCGTGGCGCTACCTGCGCGCGCGCCGGGCCGAGGGCGGCGTGTCCGCGATGACGTGGATCAGCTTTCTCGGCATCGCGCTAGCGGTGGCGGCGCTGATCGCCACGCTGGCCGTCCGGTCGGGGTTCCGGCACGAGTTCGTCGGCACCATCCTCGGTGCGAACCCCCATGTCTCGGTCCAGGGCACGCCGCGCTACGACGATGCCGGGCGGCTCGACCGGACGCTCGAGGATTACGCCGCGGTGGCCGAGGACATGCGCGCCGTGCCGGGCGTGATCCATGCCGCCCCGGTGATCCGGGGGCAGGTGATGGCGACCCATGACGGCTGGAACGCGGGTGTCGAGGTCGTCGGCATGGCCGCCGAGGACCTGGCCGACGTGCCGCTGGTGGCGGAGCCGGAGGTCGCGCAGGGCGACCTGTCGCGCTACGCCGAGGGGGTCGCGATCGGGTCGGGCGTGGCCCGCGACCTGGGCCTGACCGTGGGCGATTCCATCCGCCTGATTTCCCCCGACGGCGCCCGAACGCCGTTCGGCACCAGCCCCCGCGTCGGTGCCTACGAGGTGGTCTACATCTTCCAGGTGGGCCGCTGGGACATCGACCGGACGCGGGTCTACATGCCCTTCGCCGAGGCGCAGAGCTACTTCAACCGCGACGGCGTGGCGGACGCGGTGGAACTGACGCTGGCCGACCCCGAGGCGGTGGACGCGATGGCGCTGCCGCTGTTGCAGGCCACGGACGCGCGGGTGACGCTGTGGTCCTGGCGCGATTCCAACGGCGCGTTCCTGCAGGCGCTGACGATGGAGGACAACGTGATGTTCGTGATCCTCTCGATCCTCGTGCTGATCGCGACCATGAACATCGTGTCGGGCCTGATCATGCTGGTGAAGAACAAGTCGGCCGACATCGGCATCCTGCGCACGATGGGGCTGACCGAGGGATCGGTCCTGCGAGTGTTCTTCATCTGCGGCGCGTCGGTGGGGCTGGCCGGGACCGCGATGGGCGTCATCATGGGCTGCGCATTCGCCTACTGGATCGACCCGATCTTCGAGTTCGTGAACTTCCTCGCCGGGGGCGGGGTCTGGGATCCCTCGGTCCGGTTCCTGTCGGCGCTGCCCGCGCGGCTGGAACTGGGCGACGTGATGTCGGCGGTGCTGCTGTCGCTGGGGCTGTCGTTCCTCGTCACCATCTTTCCCGCCCGCCGCGCGGCGCGGATGAACCCGGTCGAGGCGCTGCGCTATGAGTGAGCCGGTGCTGCGGCTGGACGCGGTCGAGAAGCGCTACAACCGCGGGCGGCCGAACGAGGTCGCGGTGCTGCGCGGCGCGACGCTGACGGTCGGCGCGGGCGAGATCGTGGCGCTGGTCGCGCCGTCGGGCGCGGGGAAATCGACGCTGCTGCACATCGCCGGGCTGCTCGATACCGCCGATGCCGGGCGGGTGGAGATCGCGGGTGTGGACATGACCCGCGCGGGCGACGCGGCGCGCACGGCGGCGCGGCGGCAGAAGGTCGGGTTCGTCTACCAGTTCCACCACCTGCTGCCGGAGTTCACCGCGCTGGAGAACGTGGTGCTGCCGCAACTGGCCGACGGCACCGCCCGCGCGGCGGCCGAGGCCCATGCGCTGGAGCTTCTGGCCCAGGTCGGGATCGCGGAGCGGGCGGACCATCGCCCCGCCGCCATGTCCGGCGGCGAACAGCAGCGCGCCGCGTTCTGCCGCGCGCTGGCCAACCGCCCGGCGCTGCTGCTGGCCGACGAGCCCACGGGCAACCTCGACCCGGCGACCTCGGACAAGGTGTTCGAGGCGCTGATGGCGCTGGTCCGGGGGCGGGGGCTGGCGGCACTGATCGCGACCCACAACCTCGACCTCGCGGCGCGGATGGACCGGGTGCTGCGGCTGGACGGCGGGGTGCTGACGCCGGCCTGACGCCCGGCCCGTGCGGCGCTGGCCGGCGTCGCGCGCTCAGTCGCGGTCGAAGAATTCCAGGATCTCGGTGATGACGCGGTCGCGCATGGCCGGGGCCTCCATCAGCACCTCGTGGCGCGCGCCCGAGACGACGCGCAACTCGCCGCCGGGCCAGTGGGCCATGCGTTTCTTCACCGCCGCCGCCGCGACGATGGCCTCCTCGGTGCCGAGGAAGGTCACGCAGTCGACCGGCGGCGCGTCCATCTCCATCAGTTCCGCGGTTTCGGCCAGCGCCTCGCTGAACCAGCGGATCGACGGGCCGCCGAGGGCGAGTTCCGGATGGGTCGCGGTCTGGCGTTCCATGTAGTCGAACTGGTCGCGGTCGGTGGTCAGGCGGTTGTCGTCGAAGTCCATCGGCGCGGCCGGGCCGGTCGAGGGCGTGAAGCGGCGTTCGAGCCCGAGCGGCTTCGCCACCGCCTTCAGGACCCGCGCCATGATCCGGCCGAGCGGCGACATGGCGATGCCCCACATCGGCGCGGTGAAGACCGCGCGGCGGACCGGCAGGCCGTCATGCAGCGCGCGGAGGCCGATCGCCCCGCCCATCGAGTGCCCGATCAGGAACCACGGCTGCGGCGCGCCGACCGCGGCGAGCCCCGCGCGCAGCGCCGCGACGTCCTCGCGGAACAGGTCGAAGCTTTCGACATGGCCGATGTCGTAGCGGAACGGCGGCCGGTCGGCGAGGCCCTGGCCGCGCCAGTCCACCGCCGACATGGCGTAGCCCGCGGCGCCGAAGTCGCCCGCGAGCCGGCCGTATTTCTCGACGTACTCGGTGCGTCCGGGGAACATCAGGATGGTGCCGCGCGGCGCGTCGGGGGCCCAGTAGGCAAAGCGGATCCGGGCGTCGTCGGAGGTGCGCAGCCAGTAGGCGCGCACGCCGGGCGGACCTTCGGCGACCTCCGAGAAGAAGGGCGCTGGTTCCGGTCCCGGCGCGGGGTCGGTCATGGCCTCAGCCCAGGGCTCCGCCGAGCTTCATCGCCTGGCCCATGTCGCCGTCGATCTTCAGCCGGCCGCCCATGAAGGCCGCGGTCGGGTTGAGATCGCCGGCGAGGATGTCCTGGAACGTCGCGGCATCGGCGGTGAGGGTCACGTCGGCATCCTCGTCGCCCGCGCGCACGCCGCCGCCGTCGACCATGATCGCGCCCTCGTCCTCGATCACGAACTTGGCGGAGCCGTCGAATCCGCCGTCGAGCTTCGCGCTCAGGGCGGCCACGGCCGCGTCGATCACCTGCGACATCGCATATCTCCCGAAAATTTTACGCGGAGTCTTCTGGCACGCTCCGCAGGTCGTGTTAAGCTTGCGCGCAGAATGAAAGCTTTGCCCTCCATTCTCAACCTTGTCGTCGCGGCAGTGTTCGGGCTCTGCGCCGGTGGCGCGTGGGCGCAGGCGGATGACCGCCTGGGCGAATTGCTCGACCGCCTCGGCGACCCCGACACGCTCAACTGGGAAATCGTGGAGCAGGAGATCATCCAGCGCTGGTCGATCTCGGGCTCCGCCAGCGCCGACCTCATGTTCACGCTCGGCGTCGAGGCGATGGAGGCGGGCGAACTGGAAGATGCCATCGCCTACCTGACCGCCGTCGTCGACCAGGCCCCTGAATTCGCGGAGGGCTGGAATGCTCGGGCGACCGCCTATTACCGCGCCGGGCTCGCCGGGCCCGCGCTCTACGACCTGCAGGAGGTGCTGGCGCGCAACCCGCAGCATTTCGGCGCGCTGATCGGGCTCGGCATCATCCTGGAGGACATGGGCGAGTCGGACACCGCGCTGGACGCGTTCCGGGCGGCGCAGGCTATACATCCCCACCGGCCCGACGTAGAAGGGGCCATCGTGCGGATCGAGCGGGACCTCGAAGGCCGCGCGCTCTAGTCGCCCGGCCCGCCGGGCAGGGAATTCAGCCGGACAGGGCGGGCAGACATGGGCAGAGAGGCGCGGATCGCGGCCGTTCTCGGGCCGACCAATACCGGCAAGACCCACTACGCCATCGAACGGATGCTGGCCCATCGCACGGGCGTCATCGGCCTGCCGCTGCGCCTGCTCGCGCGGGAGGTCTACGACCGGATCGTGGCGCTGCGCGGCCCGTCGGTGGTGGCGCTGGTCACCGGCGAGGAGCGCATCGTCCCCGAGCGCGCCGCCTACTGGGTCTGCACCGTCGAGGCGATGCCGACCGGGATCGGCTGCGACTTCCTCGCCGTCGACGAGATCCAGCTTTGCGGCGACCCGGAGCGGGGCCATGTCTTCACCGACCGGCTGCTGAACGCGCGCGGGCTGCTGGAGACGCTGTTCCTCGGCTCAGACACGATGCGGAGCGCCATCGCGGCACTCGTCCCCGGCGTGCAGTTCACCCGGCAGGAGCGGTTCTCGGAACTGAGCTACACCGGTTCGAAAAAGATAAGCCGGATGCCCGCCCGAAGCGCCATCGTCGGTTTCTCGGTCGAGAATGTCTATGCCGTGGCGGAGCTTCTGCGGCGCCAGAAGGGCGGCGCGGCGGTCGTCATGGGGGCGTTGTCCCCAAGGACGCGGAACGCGCAGGTGGAGCTGTACCAGAACGGCGACGTGGAGTTCCTCGTCGCCACCGATGCGATCGGGATGGGGCTGAACCTCGATATCCGGCACGTCGCCTTTTCCGGGCTGAGGAAGTTCGACGGCCGCCGGATGCGCGACCTGCAACCGAACGAGCTGGGCCAGATCGCGGGCCGCGCCGGGCGGCACACGGAACCGGGCACCTTCGGCGTCACCGGCGAGGCGCCGCCGCTGCGGGACGAAGTGGTGGAGGCGATCACCACCCACCGCTTCGCCCCGGTCCGCAAGCTGATGTGGCGGAACTCGGACCTCGACTTCGGCACGCCGGCGCGGCTGATCGCGTCGCTGGAGGCGCCGGCGACCGACGAGTGGCTGTCCCGCGCGCGGGAGGCCGACGACCTGATGGCGCTGAAGGCGATCGCGTCCGAGGTCTCGGCGCGGATCACCGGCGCGCCGGACGTGAAGCTTCTGTGGGACGTCTGCCGCATCCCCGATTTCCGCGGCATCAGCCACGCCGAGCACGCGAGCCTGTTGCGCCAGATCTTCGAGTTCCTGCGCGATCTCGGCCGTGTCCCCGACGACTGGCTCGCCGCCCGCGTGCAGCGGATCGACCGGGCCGAGGGCGACATCGACACGCTGTCGAAGCGACTGGCATATATCCGCACATGGACCTACGTCGCGCAGCGCAGCGGCTGGGTCGATGACGAAAGCCATTGGCGGGGCGCGACGCGTGCCGTAGAAGACCGGCTGTCGGACGCGCTCCACGGGGCGCTCACGCAACGCTTCGTCGACCGGCGCACCTCGGTGCTCCTGCGGCGGCTGAAACAGAAGGAGAGCCTCGTGGCCGAGGTGACCGACAAGGGAGAGGTTAGCGTCGAGGGCCAGTTCGTCGGCCGCCTCGAAGGGTTCCGCTTCCGGCTCGATCCGGCGGCGGGCGCGGACGAGGCCAAGACGCTGCGCCAGGCCGCGCTGGCGGCGCTGGGCCCGGAGTTCCATCTGCGCGCCGACCGCATCTACAACGCGCCGGACCCGGAATTCGACTTCACCGAGCAGGGCGGGCTGATGTGGGGCGACCAGGCGGTCGGCAAGCTGTCGGCCGGGTCCGATCCGCTGAAGCCGGTGGCCGAGGCCTTCGTCGACGACGAGGCCGGCCCCGAGGTGATCCAGAAGGTCCAGCGGCGGCTTCAGCACTTCATCGACCGCAAGGTGGCCGCGCTGTTCGAGCCGCTGACCACGATGCAGAAGGACGAGGCCGTGACCGGGCTCGCCCGCGGCTTCGCGTTCCGGCTGGTGGAAAGCTTCGGCATCATCCCGCGGTCCGACGTGGCCTCCGAGGTGAAGGAGCTGGACCAGGAGGCGCGCGGCCTGCTGCGCAAGCACGGCGTCCGCTTCGGCCAGTACACGATCTTCCTGCCCGCGCTGCTGAAGCCCGCGCCGACGCGGCTGAGGCTGGTGCTGTGGTCGTTGTCGAAGGGGCTGAGCGAGTTCCCCGAGAGCCCGCCGCCGGGTCTGGTGACCATTCCCGCCGAGCAGGAGTCGGTTCCGGGCGCCTACGCGATGTCGGGCTACCGGCCCGCCGGCGCGCGCGCAATCCGCATCGACATGCTGGAACGGCTGGCCGACATGCTGCGCCAGAGGGACAGCCGGGGCGGGTTCGAGGCGACGGCGGACATGCTGTCGATCACCGGCATGACGCTGGAACAGTTCGCGGACCTGATGGGCGGGCTCGGCTACAAGGCCGAGCGCGGCGAGCGCGCGAAGGTCCGGGCCGAGGAGCCCGCGCCGGTGGATGCGCTGGTGAGCGAGGACACGCCCGCCGCCGCCGCCGCGACCGAACCCGCCGCGACCGACGCGCCCGAGACCATCGACGAGGACGTGCTGTCCGTCGCGCCGCCCACGGGGCTGGAAGGCGCCGACACGCCGTCGCCGGAGGAAGTGCCGGGCGAGATGCCCGAGGAGGCGCCGCCGGTCACGCCCGAGGAACTCCCCGCCGACATGCCGGCGGAGGAGCCCGACGAGATGCCCGAGGAGGCCCCGGGCGAGATGCCGGACGAGGTCGAACCGACGGTGCCGCCGGAGATGGCCGCCGGTGCGCCGGCCGAGGCCGCCGCGGAAACCGAGGTGTTCTACACCTTCACCTGGGCGCCGAAGCGCCGTCCGCGCGACCAGGGTCGCGACGGCGGCCGCGGCAACCGGCAGGGCGAGGGTGGCGGCAAGCAGGGCGGCAACCGGGCCAAGGGCAAGGGCGGCGGTCCGCGCGGCCAGAAGGGCGGGCCGAAGGGCAAGCCCCGCGACGAGACCCCGCGCCAGTATTCCGCCCGGCCCGAGAAGAAGGACCGGATCGACCCGGACAACCCCTTCGCCCGCGCGCTGGCGGGGCTCAGGGACAAGTCCTGACGGACGCGCCGGCCCCCCGCATCCGGCTCGACAAGTGGCTGTGGCAGGCGCGGTTCTTCAAGTCGCGCTCGCTGGCGTCGAAGGTCGTGTCGGAGGGACGGGTGCGGATCAATTCCGACCGCACGGACAAGCCCGCGGCGCAGGTGGTGCCCGGCGACGTGCTGACCTTCCCGCAGGGCAAGGCGGTCCGGGTGGTGCGAATCCTCGCCGTCGGCACCCGCCGCGGCCCGGCGCCGGAGGCCCGCGCGCTCTACGACGACCTGACCCCGCCGGCCGCCGCGGCACCGGCCCCGGCCGGCCCGCGCCCGACCAAGCGCGACCGCCGCGCGCTCGATGACCTGAGGGACCGCGACCCGGAGGGCTGAACCCCGCTTGCATCCCCCGCCCGGCTTGCGTAGCAGAAGCCCGTTCGAGCTATCCGGGGCCGCCCATGACCTACATCGTCAACGACAATTGCATCGCCTGCAAATACACCGACTGCGTCGAGGTCTGCCCCGTGGACTGCTTCTACGAGGGTGAGAACATGCTGGTGATCCACCCCGACGAATGCATCGACTGCGGCGTCTGCGAGCCCGAGTGCCCCGCCGACGCGATCCGCCCCGACACCGAGCCGGACATGGAGAAGTGGGTGGAGTTCAACCGCAAGTATTCCGAGATGTGGCCGGTCATCGTGACCCGGAAGGACCCGCTGCCGAACGCCGAGGAGATGGACGGCAAGCCCGGCAAGATGGAGCTGTTCTCGGAGGCGCCGGGCGAGGGCGGCTGACCCGATTCGGGGCCCCCGGACCCGTTCGCAGATGCGGCGAAAAGGGGCTTCGGGCCCCTAAATCCCTTGTTTTGCTTAGAGTTCTCGGTAGCGCCCGCAGCGACAGCTTTGAAATGGGGCGAAATTGTGCTACATATGCTGGGCAGACAATCTGTCAGGACCGCCCGGCAGGCGCACTCGCCTGCGTACGAAACAGAACCCATGAAAACACCCGACGTGGAAAGCCAGCTTTCCGCCGGTGTTTTTTTCGCCTGAGCCAAGGCGCCACAAGGATGACGACAAACATGAGCAAAGCCCGGAAGTCGCAGGAATTCAGCCCCAACGATTTCGTGGTCTATCCCGCGCATGGCGTGGGCCGGATCGTGTCGATCGAGGAACAGGAAATCGCTGGCCTCAAGCTGGAACTCTTCGTGATTTCGTTCGAGAAGGACAAGATGACGCTGCGCGTTCCGACCGCGAAGGCGGCCGAGGTCGGCATGCGTCCGCTCAGCGATCCGCAGGTCGTGTCCAAGGCTCTCGACACGCTCAAGGGCAAGGCCCGGGTGAAGCGCGCGATGTGGTCGCGCCGGGCCCAGGAATACGAACAGAAGATCAACTCGGGCGACCTGATCTCCATCGCCGAGGTGGTCCGCGACCTGCACCGCGCCGACGATCAGCGCGAGCAGTCCTACTCCGAGCGGCAGCTCTACGAGGCCGCGCTGGAGCGGCTGACCCGCGAACTGGCGGCGGTCAACGGCATGGACGAGGCCGGTGCGCAGCGCCGCGTCGACGAGGTGCTGACGGCCCGCGCCGCCTGATCCGCGCTGTTATCGAATAACACGCCGTCGCGCCAACCGGCGCGGCGGCGTTTTTCGTTCCGGATTCCCGTTCGGGATCAACAGGTTCCGGCCCGCGTGCAACCTTTCGCTCATGGCGTGCGTTAACATTTAGGTTTGCGCAATTTCACGGCATCTTCCGTGGGACTGCTGTCAGATTGAGTCGAAAGGAGACCTCATGACCAAGCACGTTCTTCTCGCCGCCGTCGCATCGGCCAGCCTGCTCGCCGGGTGCCAGCTCACCCCGCAGGACCGTTCGAACATCGGCCTTCTCGGTGGTGCCGCGGCCGGCGTCCTGACCGCCCAGGCGCTGGATGCGAACGAGGAGTGGACCATCCTCGCAGGCGTCGCGGGCGCCGCGGCCGGCACGCTCTACGCGCGCAACACCGCGACCGGCAACTGCGCCTATTCGAACGGCGACGGCACCTACACCGTCCGTCCCTGCTGATCGGGGATCGGCGCCGCGCCCGGTTACGGGCGCGGCCGCCTTCGTGACATGCCGGCAGGCGGCGCAGGCCGCCCGCCCGCAACCCATGGGGCCCGACGGCGGGGATCAGCTCGCCGGGTCGGTCCCGACCTTCCGCCCCGCCTGAAGCCCGCCCGGCCGCCGCGACACCGCGCCGGTCAGCGCGCCCGCGTCGCCGCGATGCCGGCGGCCGCCCGCGATGTCGGAGCGGTTCTGCTCGGATTCGTCGAGCTGCGTCACCAGCGCGGTTTCGAGGCCGGAGTTCAGTTCCCGCGCGCGGGCCAGGTATTCGGGGTTCCGGTCCAGCGGCACCCCCGGTTTCCACAGCTTCGCCAGTTCGCGAAGGTTCTGCCGGTCGTGGTGGTAGAACGCGGTTTCCAGCTCGTGCGCCTCGTACTCCGTGAAGCCCATGTCCTCGAGCACGTAGCGGGCCGCGCGGAGGCTGGAATCGAACATCTCGCGGACGATGTGATCCGCCCCGGCGTTGTAGAGTTCGTAGACGTGCAGCCGGTCATGGGCGCGGGCGGTGATCGCGAGATCGGGCCGCAGGCGGCGGGCGTATTTCACCAGATCGACCGCGGCCTTCTTGTCGTCGACCGCGACGACGAAGACCCGCGCCTCGTCCAGCCCCGCCGCGTGCAGGAGTTCCGGCCGCGTGGGGTCGCCGAAATAGGCGCGGTAGCCGAATTCGCGCATCAGCCGGATCGTCTTCATGTCGCTGTCGAGCAGCACGGTGCGCAGGCCCGAGGCCAGCACCATGCGGTGCACCACCTGCCCGAACCGGCCAAGCCCGGCGATGATGATCGGGCCGGTCTGGTCGATCTTGTCGGTCTCTGGCGCGGCTTCCCCGGTGTCGGCGAGGCGGCGGGAGATCACGTCGTAGAGGATGAAGAACAGCGGCGTCAGCAGCATCGACAGCGCCACGGCGAGGTTGAGCTGGCCGACGAGCGGCGGCGCGATGGCGTGGGTCTGGGAGGCGAAGGAGATCAGCACGAAGCCGAATTCCCCGGCCTGCGCGAGCCCGAGCGTGAACAGCACGAGATCCCGCCCGCGCAGGCGGAACAGGAAGCCCAGGACCAGCAGGATCAGCCCCTTCACCGCCATCACGCCGAGGGTCATGAAGATCACCGTGTCGACGTGGCGGAGCAGGAAGACGAAGTTGATCCCCGCGCCCACGGTGAGGAAGAACAGCCCGAGCAGGAGGCCCTTGAACGGCTCCACGTTGGCTTCGAGCTCATGCTTGAATTCCGAGTTCGCCAGCACCACCCCGGCGACGAAGGTGCCGAGCGCGGGAGACAGGCCCACGGCCGACATCAGGTAGGCGATGCCGACCACGATCACGAGCGCGAAGGCGGTGTACATCTCGCGCAGGCGCGACAGGTGGACGAAGCGGAACACGTAGCCGAGCAAGTAGTGCCCGATCAGGATGATGGCGGCGATGGCGGCGAGGGTGGCCATCGTCTGGCCCCAGGCGGGCAGGTGGCCGATCAGGCTGGAGGCGGCATGGGCGGCTTCCTCCTCGGCCTGGCCGGTGGTCCGCTGGATAGAGCCGTCCTCGGAAAAGCCGATCCCGCCGCCGGACACGACGAGAAGCGGCAGGACCGCCAGCATCGGGATCACCGCCATGTCCTGCGTCAGCAGCACCGAGAAGGCCGATCGCCCGCCATTGGTCTGCATCAGGTGCTTTTCGGACAGGGTCTGGAGCACGATGGCGGTGGAGGACAGCGACAGGATCATCCCCGCCGCCAGCGCCACGCGCCAGTCGTAGCCGAAGAACAGGAACGCGCCGCCGAGCAGGAGCACCGACAGGACGACCTGCAACCCGCCGAGCCCGAGCAGCTTGTGCCGCATTTCCCACAGGCCCCGCGGGTCGAGTTCGAGCCCGATCAGGAACAGCATCAGCACCACGCCGTATTCCGCGAAATGCTGCAGATCCTCGGTTTCCGCGCCGACGAGGCCGAGCACCGGGCCGATCAGGATGCCGGCCAGAAGGTAGCCCAGGACGGAGCCGAGGCCGAGCCGCACCGACAGCGGCACCGCAACGACCATTGCGAGAAGGTAGATCGTGGCCTGGAGCAGAAAGCCGTCCATTCGGAATGGGCCTCGGGGTGGTCAGACGGGCAACGGCGCGTCGGGTTTCAACTGGTCCATCACGATCTGCGACTGAACGCGCGCGACCGCGGGATGGGGCAACAGTATCCCGTGGATGAGGTCGTGCAAGGCGCGCAAATCCGCACACCAGATCCGCAGGAGGTAATCCGCCTCGCCGGTCAGGGTGAAGGCGGCGGTGACGGCGGGTTGGGCAAGGACGAGGCGGTGGAACGCCTCGGTCCGGGTCGGGTCGTGGCTCGCCATCTGGACCTGGACGAAGGCCTGCACGCCGAGCCCAAGCCGCCGTGGGTCGGCGAGCGCGCGGGCGCCGGTGAGGTAGCCGGCCTCTTCCAGCCGCTGCCGCCTGCGCCCGGCCTGGCTGGCCGACAGGTTCAGCTCCGCCCCGAGCTCCTGCGCGGTCATCAGCGCATCGGCCTGGAGCGCCCGGATCAGGCGGCGGTCGGTTTCGTCCAGCATGCGGCAATCATGCGCCGTCTGGCGCGATCATGCAAGTTTCGCGCGAGAATTGAGGGCGCGATGCCCGCTTTCGCGCACATTTCGCATCGCTCCGGGTGTATGTTCAAGGCTCAGCCCCAGACACCCGGAGGAGCAGACACATGGGCCCCTTCCCGCACGACGCCCCCCGCGCCACGATTTCCGCAGAGAACCCCACCGGCACCGACGGCTTCGAGTTCGTCGAGTTCGCCCATCCCGACCCCGACGTCCTGCGCGACCTGTTCGCGAAGATGGGGTATTCCCACGCCGCGACCCACAAGACCAAGGCGGTCGAGCTGTGGAAGCAGGGCGACATCACCTATGTCCTGAACGCCGAGCCCGGCAGCTTCGCCGCCTCCTTCGTCGAGGAGCACGGCCCCTGCGCGCCGTCGATGGCCTGGCGCGTGGTCGATGCGCAGCACGCCTACGACCATGCCGTGAAGATGGGCGCGGAGCCCTATGACGGCCCCGGCAAGACCGTCGACTGGCCCGCGATCAAGGGCATCGGCGGCAGCCTGATCTACTTCACCGACCAGTACTGGGACGCCTCGCCCTACAACGAGGAATTCGACTGGCATTCCACCGCCCATCCCGAGGGCGTCGGGTTCTACTACCTCGATCACCTGACCCACAACGTGTTCAAGGGCAACATGGACACCTGGTTCCGGTTCTATGGCGACCTGTTCAACTTCCGCGAGATCCGGTTCTTCGACATCGAGGGCAAGTACACGGGCCTGTTCAGCCGCGCGCTGACCTCGCCCTGCGGCCGCATCCGCATCCCGATCAACGAGGACCGGGGCGAGACCGGGCAGATCGTGAACTACCTGAAGAAGTACAAGGGCGAGGGGATCCAGCACATCGCCGTCGGCGCCCGCAACATCTACGACGCGACCGACGCGATCTCGGAGAACGGGATCCAGTTCATGCCCGGCCCGCCGGACACCTACTACGAGCAGTCGAAGGAACGTGTCAGCGGCCACGAGGAGCCGATCGAGCGGATGAAGCGCCACGGCATCCTGATCGACGGCGAGGGCGTCGTGGACGGCGGCGAGACGCGGATCCTGCTGCAGATCTTCTCGAAGACGGTGATCGGCCCGATCTTCTTCGAGTTCATCGAGCGCAAGGGCGACGATGGCTTCGGCGAGGGCAACTTCAAGGCCCTGTTCGAGTCGATCGAGGCCGAGGAAATGGCCCAGGGCGACTACGACGAGGTCAGCGCCGCCGAGTGAGGGCAGGTGAAGGCCGGGCCGCAGGGCCCGGCCTTCGTCTCGCGGCGGGATGGGGCGTTACTCCACCGCGATGTGCCAGACACCGCCGACGCCGTCGCCGGTGCGGTCGCCCGGGTTCGCGTCGCCGGCCCAGGTGTAGAGCGGCAGGCCGCGGAAGGCCCATTGCAGGGCGCCGTCGCGGCGCTGAACGAGGCTGTAGTCGCCGTCCGGGGTCGCGCCCGCGGCGGCGATGGCCGGCGGCCAGCTACCGGCGCAGCCGTCGTAGCAGTTGCTTTCGCCCGGCGCGTCGTTGTCGAAGGTATAGAGCGTCATCCCGGCGGCATCGGTGATGAGGCCCTGGCCGGTGACGGCCAGACCCGCGGGCGCGGCTTCGGCGATGGCGGCGGGAAGGACGAGGCCGAGCGCGGCGGCGAGGATTTTCACGGACATTCTGTTGGCTCCTGTCAGGTCCGGGCCCCGTGGCCCGGATCGGGTCTGGTCGTATTCGGCCGGGCAGGCGGCAGCGGCCCCCCGTTCGGCTCGGGGCGGTTTCGGCGCCCGGCGATGGAGCGAGCGTTGTGGCGCGAGGTGTAATCCGCCGCAGAAAGCGTTGTAATTGCCGCCGCCGGTGCAGCCGGGACCGCGCCCCGCGCCCCACTTTCGGGCGGCAACCGCCCCAATCTCGCCGCGTTTCTTGGTCACACCGTTTCCCGAACCGCCGACAATCGTCTCGATCAGGGGAAATCGTCCATGAACATCGCCACAAGGGACCGGGAAGCCTACGACAGCGTCCTTGCCGCGAGCCACCAGGACCTGCTTGTTCATGCCGCCAAGGCGTCGGGCCAGTCGCCCGTCGCGATCCAGCGCGATTTCCAGGCGCTGCACGCCGGGCCAGGCAAGATCAGCTTCGGCGAATACGTGCGGCTCGGCCTGTTCCACCCGGGGCGCTACAGCGACGCGGAGCGCGCGGCGTTCATCTCGAACGAGCTGCACTGGCCGATCGCGAACAAGATCAACAATCCGGGCTGGAGCCAGGCGGCCGAGGACAAGGCGATGGCCTACGCCATGCTGGAACTTGGCGGGGTTCCGGTGCCGCGCTCGGTCGCGGTGATCGACCGCGGCCCGCGGATCTACCCGGGCCTCGCCAAGGTCGCGGACGAGGCCGGGCTGAAATCGGTGCTGGCGGAGGCCGGCGACGGGCCGATCTTCGGCAAGATCCTCGGCGGCATGGTCAGCTTCGGCGCCTTCCGGATCGAGGCCCACGACGCCACCCATATCCATTGCGCCGGCCACGCGCCGATGACCTACGCGGACTTCTTCACCGAGGTCGTCGGCGATTCCACCTACCTGCTTCAGCACGTCCTGACCAACCACGAGGGGCTTTCGCGGCACGCCTCGGCGCTGGCGACGGTGCGGATGGTGAACCTCGTCGGCGCGTCCGGTGTCCGGGTCCCCGCCGCGGTCATCAAGGTGCCGCAGGGCGGGAACATTGCCGATGCGTTCTGGCGGCCCGGCAACCTCGCCTGCGACATCGACGTGGAGACCGGCCGCCTGCGCACGGTCGCCCGGCGCGGGATCGAGATGGAGTATCTCGACGACCACCCGGAGCATCCGGGCCTGATCGGGATGGAGCTTCCGTTCTGGAGCGAGGTGCTGGAGGTCAACGCCCGCGCGGCGGCGATCTACGGCGCGATCCCCTACCAGAGCACCGACATCGCGATCACGGCGGACGGGCCGGTGGTGGTCGAGCTGAACTACGGCGGCGGCTTCGACCTGCCGCAATACGCCTCGGGGCGGGGTCTCCTGGACGACGGGCTGCGGGCGTTCTTCGCCGGGCACGGCGTGACGCTGGAGGGCGGCGCCGCGAAGGCCAAGGCCGAGACCGCGGCCCCGCGCCGGGGGCTTTTCGGCCTGAAACGCTAGGCCGGAGCGCGGCCCCTAGTCGGTGCGTTCGGCGGCGCGGAAGATCATGCCCGCGCCGACGATGCAGACGAGCCCGAGCAGGGCGAGCACGATGTTGACCTCGAAGCTGCCGAAGAGCGCGTAGGCCGCGATCAGCGCACCCGACACCGCGATCACGGCGGCGGCCGGTTTCGGCATCCGCGGCGCCCGGATCGCGGCGAGAATGGCGGCGGCGGGCAGGAGCAGCGTCGCGAGGAACGCCAGCACGACGTTGCCGGTGTTGCCGCTCGGCGGCGGGCCGGTGAGGATCACGACGATCACCACCAGGCCGCCGACCACGAGGACGAACCCCGCCGCGGCCCATGTCACGATCTGCCCTGCCTTCATCGGATTGCCCCCCGGTCCCCGTGTCGCCCGGGGACGAGATTATCGGTGCGGCCGAAGCGCGGTCAACGGGGCATGGACCGCGCGCGGTGTCGCCGTCGCCTAGTCCGCGCCGGAGGAACCGCCGAGCGCGCGCCAGCCGATGTCGCGGCGGCAGAACCCTTCGGGCCAGTCGATCGCGTCGACCATCGCGTAGGCCCGGTCGCGCGCGGTATCCAGCGTGTCGCCGCGCGCGGTGACGTTCAGCACCCTGCCGCCGTTCGCCCGCCACTCGCCCTCCGTCCGCGCGGTCCCGGCATGGAACACCATGTGCGAGGAATCCTCGGGGATGGCGTCGAGCCCCCGGATCGCGCTGCCCTTCGCGTAGCTGCCGGGATAGCCGTCCGCGGCCATGACCACGGTCATCGCGTGGTCGTCGGCCCAGTTCGCGGCGACGTCGTCCAGGCGGCCC
Organism: Rhodobacterales bacterium HKCCE2091; assembly: GCA_015689685.1. Taxonomy (GTDB): domain Bacteria; phylum Pseudomonadota; class Alphaproteobacteria; order Rhodobacterales; family Rhodobacteraceae; genus HKCCE3408. The sequence goes on from WVSL01000006.1 coordinate 232,811, forward strand.
TCGGCGCAGGCGAGCATCAGGTCGAGCGCCTGCGCGCCGAGCCGCATCATCAGCACCTGGCATTCGGGATCGCCGAAGCGGACGTTGTATTCCACCAGCCGCGGCGCGCCGTTCTCGATCATCAGCCCGGCATAGAGCACGCCGCGGTAGGGCGTGCCGCGCCGCGCCATCTCGGCGATGGTCGGCTCCACGATCTCGGAAAGCGCGCGGGCGGTCACCGCGCCGGTCATCACCGGGGCCGGGGAATAGGCGCCCATGCCGCCGGTATTCGGCCCGGTATCGCCCTCGCCGACGCGCTTGTGGTCCTGCGCGGTGCCGACCGGCAGCACGCGCTCGCCGTCGGACAGGACGAAGAAGCTGGCTTCCTCGCCGGCCATGAACTCCTCGATCACGACCGAGGCGCTGGCCGCGCCGAAGGCCCCGCGCAGCATGTCCTCCACCGCGATGATCGCGTGTTCCTCGGTCTCGGCGACGACGACGCCCTTGCCGGCGGCGAGCCCGTCCGCCTTGACCACGATCGGCGCGCCGTGCTTCCGGATGTAGTCCTTCGCCGGGTCGACCTCGGTGAACCGCGCCCAGGCGGCGGTGGGCGCGCCGGCGGCGTCGCAGACTTCCTTGGTGAAGGTCTTGGAGGTTTCGAGCCGCGCGGCCTCGGCGGAGGGGCCGAAGGCGAGGATGCCGGCATCGGCGAGCGCATCGGCCACCCCGGCCTCCAGCGGCGCCTCTGGTCCCACGATGACGAAGTCGATGGCGTTCTCGGCGGCGAAATCGACCACGGCGGCGGGTTCGGTGATGGCGAGATCGGCGCAATCGGCGATCTGCGCGATCCCCGCGTTGCCCGGTGCGACGATCAGCTTGTCGCACTTGGGGTTCTGGAGAACGGCCCAGGCCAGCGCGTGTTCACGTCCGCCGCCACCGAGGATCAGGATATTCATGCCGCTGCCCCATTTCTTGCACGGAAGCTGTCTATCCTCGCGCCGGGACTTCGACAACCGAGGGGAACGCCGCGATGGCCGGTGACCTGAGCAGACCCGACCTGTGGGAGATCATCCACGATCACTTCATGCCCGAGGACGCATCGGGGCAGAGCTTCACCGGGCAGCTCGCGGAGAAGGCCGGGATCAAGCGCGAGACGGCGCGCCGGGCGATCGAGGAATACCGGCGGTTCATCTACCTCGTCGCGCTCGGCGAGGGGCGGCGGGTGCCGTCGGAGGCGGTCGACACGGTGTGGCACCTGCACATGCAGCACACGCGGGACTACTGGGACGTCTTCTGCGCCAGCATCGGCCGGCCGATCCACCACACGCCCGGCGGCGAGACCGCGAAGGGTTCGGACGACGTGGTGGCGACGGAGGCGGCCTACCGGCGGGAATTCGGCGAGGAGATGCCGCGCGGCATCTGGCGGCGGCGGAACCGGCGGGGCGAGCGGATCGCCGGCTACATCGGCATCGCCGGGATGGGCGGGGCGGTCGCCATCGGGGCCTTCACCGCGCTGCCCTTCGTCGCCCTCGGGGTTGGGCTCGCCTCGGGCTTCCTGATCCTGATGGGGCGGGCGGGGATCGCGGGCGACTTCGGGATCGAGATCGAGTTCGACCCGACCGACTACTGGGGCGACAGCGCGGCCGGGGCCTGCGGCGGCGACGGCGGCGGGGACGGCGGCTGCGGCGGGGACTGACCGGAACCCGTGCGGGGGCGCCGCCGTTGTGTACGCGATGCAACCAGACACGGGAGCAAGACCGATGCACGACCTGAACGGAAAGAAGATCGCCATCCTCGCCACCAACGGTTTCGAGCAGTCGGAGCTGGAGGTTCCGCGCGACAAGCTGCGCGAGGCCGGTGCCACCGTCCACGTCATCTCGCCCGAGACCGGCGAGATCAAGGGGTGGGACGGCGACGACTGGGGCCGCCCGGTCGATGTCGACCGCGCCCTGTCCTCGGTGACGACGGCGGAATACGACGCGCTGGTCCTGCCCGGCGGCCAGATCAACCCCGACATCCTGCGTGCAAATGAGGACGCGGTGAAGTTCGTCCGCGACTTCTTCGACACCGGCAAGACCGTCGCCGCGATCTGCCACGCGCCGTGGCTGCTGATCGAGGCGGGCGTGATCCGGGGCCGCACGGTGACCTCGTACAAGTCCATCGTGACCGACGTGAAGAACGCGGGCGGCGACTGGATTGACGCCGAGGTCGCGACCGACGCGGGGCTGGTCACCAGCCGGAACCCCGGCGACCTCGATGCCTTCTGCGACAAGATCGCCGAGGAGATCGCCGAGGGCCGCCACGACCGCGCGGCCTGACTTCCACCTGGCGAGAGGATCGGGCATGGTCGCGGCCATGTCCGATCTGATCGACGACGACGGCCCCGGCGCCGCACAATCGAACGCGCCGGAATTCTCCGTCTCGGAGCTGACCGGCTCGATCAAGCGCACGCTCGAATCCGCGTTCGGGCGTGTTCGCGTGCGTGGAGAGCTCGGCCGGGTGATGAAGGCCAAGTCGGGCCATTACTACTACGACCTGAAGGACGACCGGAACGTCATCAACTGCACCACCTGGAAGGGGCAGGTGGCGGGGCTGGGGATCGAGCCCGAGGAGGGGATGGAGGTGATCGTCACCGGCCGTCTCAGCGCCTACGGGCCGCAGTCGCGCTACAACCTCAACGTCGACAGCATGGAGATCGCGGGCGCGGGCGCGCTGATGGCGATGCTGGAAAAGCGCCGCAAGGCGCTAGCCGCGGAGGGGCTGTTCGACGAGGCGCGCAAGCGTCCGCTGCCCTACCTGCCGGAGGTCATCGGCGTCGTGACCTCGCCCACGGGCGCGGTGATCCGCGACATCCTGCACCGGCTGCGGGACCGGTTCCCGCGCAAGGTGCTGATCTGGCCGGTCGCGGTGCAGGGCCAGAATTCCGCCGCCGAGGTGGCCCGCGGCATCCGCGGCTTCAACGCGCTGACGCCGGGCGGCGCGATCCCGCGGCCGGACCTGCTGATCGTCGCGCGGGGTGGCGGCAGCCTGGAGGACCTGTGGGGGTTCAACGAGGAGATCGTCGTGCGCGCGGCTGCCGACAGCGTGATCCCGCTGATTTCCGCCGTGGGGCACGAGACCGACACCACGTTGATCGACTTCGCTGCCGACCGCCGTGCGCCGACCCCGACGGCGGCCGCGGAGATGGCGGTGCCGGTGCGGCTCGACCTTCTGAACTGGACCGAGGCGCAGGGCGGGCGGCTAACGCGCGCGGCGACCGCGGCCTTGCAGGCGCGGCGGCAGCGGCTCGGCGACCTGTCGCGCGGGCTGCCGCGGGCCGAGACCCTGTTCGAGGGGCCGCGCCAGACGCTCGACCGCTGGAGCGAACGGCTCGGCCCGGCGCTGTCGGGGCTTGTCGGGCGGCACCGCCAGCGGCTCGACCGCGTGGAGGCCGCGCTGACCCCGGCGCTGGAACGCGGCGTGGCGCGGCGGCGGGTGTCGCTTGGCCAGGCGGCAGGGCGGCTGTCGTTCGGGCGGATCGCGGACCGGGCGGAACGGGGGCGGCGCGATCTTTCCGTGCAGCTTCGGTCGCTGGACCGGGCGCTGGCCGCCGCGGCGGAGACGCGCCGCGCCCGGCTGGATGCGCTGTCGCGGCTGTTGCAGAGCCTCGGCTACACCGAGACGTTGAAACGCGGGTACGCGGTGGTGCGCGAGGGCGAGGAGATCGTCACCGGCGCGGGCCGCGCGGCGGGCGCGGCGAGCCTGGAGATCGAGTTCCAGGACGGTCGGGTGACGGCAGTTCCGGCAGGCGGGGCGTCGCCGGGCGGCGCGGGTGGCGGCGGGGCGAAGCGCCCGGTCAAGTTCCCGCCCCGGTCGCAGGGCGACCTGTTCGGGGACTGAGCCTCAGCCCTCGGCCGCGGTGCGGCCGGTCAGCATCTGCCAGTGTTCGCGCGGCGTCGGCAGGGCGATCAGGACCATCCCGAAGATCAGGAAGGCGAGCAGGCAGGCCGGCAGCCAGAGCACCGACAGCGGCAGGCCGAGCGCGCCCATCACCCGCCGCGCGAAGCCCGGCCCGACCAGCCGCGACAGCGCCGAGAGCAGGAAGCGGCCGCCGTCGAAGGGCTGCACGGGCAGAAGCGTGACGATGCCGATAAAGAGGTTCACGAAGGCGAAGATCTCGACCCAGTGGGCCAGTTGCCCCGAGGGAAGCACGCCGTGGAAGAGGCTGGCGAGCGCCCAGAGCCCGAGGCTGGCCAGCGGGCCGACCGCGGCGAGCGTTTCGGCCTGGAGCGGCGTCGCCCTGGAATGGACGATGCTGCCGCCGGCGCCGTTCAGCCGGACGCTTTCGACGGTGAGGCCCATGCGCAGGGCCACCGCGGCGCGGAACGCCTCGCGCAGGTAGAGCGACAGCAGGATCACCATGAAGACGAGCGCGTCGAGCAGGAATTCCTCCAGCCCGCCGACGACGTGGACCATGACGAAGGCCAGGAAGATCAGCGAGGCCCCGATCTCGATCCGGATACCGTCGCCGGAGTCGACTTCGAGCACCTTGAAATCCTGACGCAACATGGCCATCCCCGCCGTAATCTCTATTCCCTGGACCAACGGGTAGGCGGGAATCGTGGCGGAATTTCAGCGCCCCCGCGTCGGGAGGTGCTGGAAATCCAGATGAATCTAGGCGTTTTCGCGGCGCTTGACGCTGCGTTACCGGCCCCGGATCCGGGGGTCGAGGGCGTCGCGGAGGCCGTCGCCGATATAGTTCACGCTCAGAACTGTCAGGGAAATCGCGAGGCCGGGCCAGATCACCCGTTCGGGATTCTGCTGCAGCCAGTCGGTCGCGTCGAACAGGAGCCGGCCCCATGTCGGGAAGTCCGACGGGAAGCCGAGGCCGAGGAACGACAGCGCGCTTTCGGTGATGATCGCGTTGGCGATTCCGAGCGTGGCCGAGACCATGATCGGCGACATGACGTTGGGCAGGATGTGGCGCAGGATCATCCGGCTCGACGGGGTGCCGATGGACCGCGCGGCCAGCACGAACTCGCGTTCTTTCAGGGCCAGCACGTCGCCGCGCACGACCCGCGCCGTCTGCATCCACGAGGTGATGCCGATGACCACCACGATCAGCACGAAGATCCCGCCTTCCGGCCCGAAGGCGGCGCGGAGCTGGTCGCGGAACAGCATGATGATGACCAGCAGGAGCGGCAGCAGCGGCAGGGCGAGGAACAGGTCGGTCGTCCGCATCAGCGGGCCGTCGAGCTTCTTGAAGTAGCCCGCCAGCACCCCGATCAGGGTGCCGAGCACGAGGCTGAGAAGCATCGCGGTCAGGCCGACGGCGATCGAGGTGCGGCCACCGGTCATCATCCGCGCGAGCGTGTCGCGGCCGAGCTGGTCGGCGCCCATCGGGTGCGCCATCGACGGGCCGGAGTTCCGCGCCCGGATGTCGATGTAGGTCGGGTCGATGGTCCAGATCAGCGGCCCGACATAGACGAACAGCAGCGCGAAGACGAAGAAGCCGAGTCCGACCATCGCGCCCTTGTGCGACTTGAACTGGTCCCAGACGTCCCACCACTGGTTGCGCGGCGGGCGGTAGGCTTCGAGCTCCATCACCGGCGCGGCGCCGGCGGGCGTGGCGCCCGCGGTCTGCATCGGCTGGTTCGGGCGGTCGGCGCTGTCAGTCATAGCGGATCCTCGGGTCGAGCACGCCGTAGAGGACGTCGGCCAGGAGGTTGAAGAGCACGATCAGGATCGCGAAGATGAAGCTGACGGTCTGCACCACGGGGATGTCGCCGCCCTGGATCGCGATGATCAGGAGCTGACCGATGCCGTTCACCTTGAACACCTGCTCGGTGATGATCGCGCCGCCGAACACGGACGGCACGTTCAGCGCGATCACGGTGACGACGGGGATCATGGAGTTGCGCAGGACGTGGACGAGCACCACGACCTTTTCCGTCAGCCCCTTGGCGCGCGCGGTGCGGACGTAATCCTGGTTGAGGTTGTCCAGCATCGAGGCGCGCATGAAGCGCGAGATCTGCGAGGCGTTGTAGAGCCCGAGCACCATCACCGGCATGATGATCTGCTTGAGCTGCACCACGAAGCTGTCCCAGTCGGTGACGACGTGGGTGGTGTCGTAGACGCTCGGGAACCAGCCGAGCTGGACCGCGAAGATCACGATGAACAGCACGCCGGTGAAGAAGGTCGGGACCGAGAAGCCGAGCATCGAGATGAAGGTGCCGACCTGGTCGAAGATCGAGTACTGGCGGTAGGCCGAGATCACCCCGATCGGCACCGCGATCAGGATGCCGACGATGTAGCTGGTGCCGACGACCCAGAGCGTCTGCGGCATCCGCTGCATGATCAGGTCCATCACCGGCGAGCGGGTCTGGTAGCTGATGATGCGCGGGCCTTCCGGACCGACCTGCCAGCCGGTCCAGCTTTCGATCAGGTGCAGGGGTTCGTTCCAGACCATCAGCTTCAGCCACTTGAAGTACTGGACGAAGACCGGGTCGTTGACGCCGAGGCTCTGGCGGATCTGCTCGCGCACCTCGGGCGGGATCGTCAGCGGCAGCCCGGCGGTCGGGTCCGAGGGCGACAGCTTCACGATCAGGAAGATGACGAGGCTGATGAACAGAAGCGTCGGGACCGCCAGGATCAATCTTCGGATCGTGTAGGTCAGCATGTAGCGGCGCCTCGGTTCAGCAGTCTTCGGTTTGGGGGGTGGCCCCGCCCGCCGGACGGGCGGGGCCTTTCGTCAGGTCACGCGCGCCCGATCACTCGGGGATGCGGTACCAGTCCATGATGTTCCACAGCTCGGAATCCCAGTCCGACATGCGGACGCCGCCGAGGCTGTTGGCATGGGCCGACACGCCGCCGCGGTGGACGAGCGGGATGATCGAGTAGCTCTGCACCAGCATGTCGTTCTGCGCCATCGCGATGCGGCCGCGCTCGGCGAGGTCGGCGGTCTGCGCCATCTCGTCGATCAGGGCGTCATACTCTTCCGAGCAGAAACGCTGGATGTTGGAGCCCTGCCACTGGGTGTTCGGGCCCGGGATTTCCGAGCACGCCCAGTTGGCCATGTAGGCCTGCGGGTCCACGCCTGCGAAGTTGTTGGTGTACATCTCCACGTCGGCATAGAACTTCTGGAACGTGTCCGGGGATGCCGGGTCGCCGCCGAAGAACACCGAGGCGTCGATGTTGCGAAGCTCGGCGTCGATGCCGATTTCCGCCCACCACTGCTTGACCAGCGCCTGGGTGTCCTGGCGGACGGCGTTGGTCGAGGTCTGGTAGAGAACCCGCAGCGGAGTGCCTTCGTACTCGCGGATGCCGTCGCCGTCGCTGTCGACGATGCCGGCCTCATCGAGAAGCGCGATCGCGCCCGGGATGTCCTGCACGAGGCAGTCGTCGTTCGCCGTGGAGGCATAGGCCTCAGGCGCGGGCAGGACGTTGCAGGTCGGCTGGCCGCCGGCGCCGTAGCCGATCTCGACGATCAGCGAGCGGTCGATGGCCATCGACATGGCCTGGCCGATCACCGGGTTCGTCAGGAACGGGTGCGGGCCGCCCTCGACCGTGGAGCGCAGGTCGCCGAGCGCCGGGTCGGGGTTGGTCATGTTGACGTGGATCCGCTCGACCGAGGTGCCGAAGGCGGTCACGACGGTGCCGTTGCCCTGGGCTTCCATCTCCGAGAGGATGGTCGGGTCGATCTGCAGGTTCCAGGCGTAGTCGAACTCGCCGGTCTCGAGGACCGAGCGCGCCGCCGCGGCCGCGTCGCCGCCGCCCTTGAAGGTCACGGACGCGAAGTAGGGACGGTCCGGGAAGCGGAAGTTCTCGTTCGCGACCAGCTCGATCACGTCGTTCGGACGGAAGTCCGTGACGACGAACGGGCCGGTGCCGATCGGGCCGAAGTTGGCCTCGGTGCACTCGGGCGCGCGGGCGCCGAGGCAGTCCGCGAACTGCGCCGCCTGGAGCACCGGGCTCTCGGCGCCGACGAAGGCGGTGTAGGGGAACGGCGTCGGGGCGTCGAAGGTCACGGTCAGGCTGTTGCCGTCGCCGCCTTCGACACTGGTCACGCCGTCGAAGTAGCTCGACTGCGCGCAGCCGCCTTCGGGATGGGTGCAGTATTCCCAGGTGAAGATGAAGTCCTCGGCGGTCAGCGGCGAGCCGTCCGACCAGGTGACGCCATCGGCGATGGTCCAGGTGATCGAGGTCAGGTCCTCGGACACGCCGCCGTTCTCCACGGTCGGGATCTCGGTGGCGAGCCACGGTACCATCTCGCCGTTCTCGTCGAAGCGGGCGAGGGATTCGAGGATCAGCGAGGCCGACTCGACTTCCTTGGTGCCGCCCGAGAGATACGGGTTCAGCGTCGAGGGCGCCTGCCAGTAGATGATGTTGAGGTGACCGGAGCCGCCGCGCGTCAGGTGCGCGTCGGCGGTGGCCGCCAGCGGCACGAGGACCGCGGCCGCCGTTCCGGCCAGGATGTGTCTGAGTTTCATGGTTCTGGTCTTCCTCTCCTTGTTGGTGTGCTCGACGAGCCTCTGGGTCATGCCGCCGTGGCTTCGGCGGTCTCTTGGTGTTCGTAGTGGAGGTGGCAGGCGACGAAGCGGCGCGGCTGCACCTCGAGGTACTCGGGGTCGATCCGGCGGCAGATGTCCATCACCTGCGGGCAGCGGGTGCAGAAGTTGCAGCCCTTCGGCGGGTTCGCCGGCGACGGCACGTCGCCCTGCAGGACCTCGCGCTGCGCGGTCTCGTGCGCGGCCGGGTCGGGTTCGGGCACCGCGGACAGGAGCGCACGGGTATAGGGATGCAGCGGCTCGTCGTAGAGCACGTCGCGGGGCGCGAGTTCGACCACCTTGCCGAGATACATCACCGCCACGCGGTCGGCGATGTGGCGGACCATGCTGAGATCGTGGCTGATGAACAGGTAGGTCAGGCCGAGCCGTTCCTGCAGGTCTTCCAGCAGGTTCACCACCTGGGCCTGGATCGACACGTCGAGCGCGGCGATCGGCTCGTCGCAGACGATGAACTTCGGGTTCAGCGCGAGCGCGCGGGCGATGCCGATCCGCTGGCGCTGGCCGCCGGAGAACTCGTGCGGGTAGCGGTTGGCGAAGTCGCGGTTGAGCCCGACCGCGTCCATCAGCTCGTAGATGCGCGCCTCGCGTTCCTTCGCGGACATGCCGGAGTGTTCCGACAGCGGCTCGCCGATGATGCCCGCGAGCGTCATGCGCGGGTTGAGCGAGGCCTGCGGGTCCTGGAACACCATCTGCATCGTCGGGCGCAGGCGGCGGAGCGCGCCCTCGCTCGGGGCGAAGTCCTTGTCGGACACGCCCTCGGACGACATCAGCATCCTGCGCGAGACGTAGGCGGCCCCGTAAAGCGCCGCGAGGGTCAGCGCGATCACCAGCGCGACGAGGCCCGCTATGGCCCAGCCGCCGGTGACGCTGCCGCGGACCAGTGCGCCGACGAGCAGCCCCGCGCCGATCGTGAAGACCAAGCCCGCGGCCCAGTTGCCGACCCGGTCGGACCTGTTCCGCACGCGCCGCGCCACCGGGTTGCCCCAGGCCAGCCCGCGCCCGTCCAGCCGGATCTGGCCGCTGGTCGGTTCGTAGAGCCGCAGCACCGTCCGCCCGCAGGTCGACTTGCCGCACCCGGATTCGCCGACGAGGCCGAGCGTCTCGCCCTCGAAGATGTCGAAGCTGACGCCGTCCACCGCCTTCACGTTGCCGGTATGGCGCCGCAACAGGCCGGTATGGATCGGGAAATACATCTTGAGGTCGTCGACCTCGACGAGCTTGCGGGCGGAATCGAAGTCAAACATCCCGCGGCGCCCCCGTGTCGACGTTCCAGAAGCAGGCCGCGTCGTGGCCCGGGCCGACCGGCAGCCGCGGCGGGTTCTGCCGCGCGCAGCGTTCGAAGGCGAACGGGCAGCGCGGCCGGAACGGGCAGCTGTCGGGATCCTGCGCGAGGATCGGCGGCTGGCCCTGGATCACCCGCAGGCGCTCCACCCGGTCGCCGCGCACGCTCGGCACGGTTTCCAGCAGCATCCGCGTGTAGGGGTGCTTGGGGTTGGCGAATAGCTCCTTCACCGGCCCCTGTTCCACGACCTGGCCGCCGTACATGACCATCACCCGGTCGGCGATGCCCGCGATCACGCCGAGGTCGTGGGTGATCCAGACGATCGCCATGCCGAGCTTGTGGCGCAGTTCCTTGATGAGTTCGAGGATCTGCGCCTGGATCGTCACGTCGAGCGCGGTGGTCGGTTCGTCCGCGATCAGCACCTGCGGGTCGCAGGCGAGCGCGATGGCGATCATCACCCGCTGGCGCATCCCGCCGGAAAACTGGTGCGGGTAGTCGTCGAGCCGGCGGCGGGCGTCGGGGATGCCGACGAGTTCCAGGAGCTCGACCGCCCGGTCGCGCGCCTTCGACTTCGACAGCTTCATGTGCTTGCGCAGCGGCTCCACGATCTGGAAGCCGACCGGGAACACCGGGTTGAGCGAGGTCATCGGGTCCTGGAACACGAAGCCGATCCGGGCGCCGCGCACGGCGCGGAGTTCTTCCTCGGTGCAGGCGAGCAGGTCCTTGCCCTCGAACCGGACGGTGCCGCCGCGGATCTCGGCGGGCGGCTGCGGCAGGAGGCCGATCAGCGACATCATGGTGACGGACTTGCCCGAACCGGATTCGCCGACCACGCCCAGAAGCTCCCCGGCCTCGAGGTGGAATGTCACGTTGTTGACCGCGTGAACCTCTCCACGCCGCGTGCGGAAAACGGTCTTGAGGTCCTTGACGTCAAGGACCGAGGCCAAGCCCCCGTCTGGCATTCGCTGCCGCCCTCTCCTGTCCGTGGCCCGTCGCTCGTAGCGGTACGGGTCCTTGTCGTTAACGCCGAACGGTAGCATGAAAATCCGACCCCGCAAGCGGCAATCCGGGCAATTCTGCGTGACGCATGGGCACATGCCCAAGCATTGGGCGGCGGGCTTGACGGCGCGGCGAAGGCGGAACAGGCTCATGCCCGGACATCCCCCGGAGACGCCCCATGACAACCGCCCTTTCAGCGCGGGATCTGCTAGAAAAACTCGTGTCTTTCCCCACCGTCAGCCGCGACTCGAATCTCGATCTCGTGGACTGGGTCGAGGAGTATCTCGGCCAGTTCGGGGTCGCGGTGACGCGAGATTACGACGAAACCGGCCGCAAGGCCTCGCTCTGGGCGCATATCGGCCCTGACGAGGATGGCGGGGTGATCCTGTCGGGCCATACCGACGTGGTGCCGGTCGACGGCCAGGCCTGGACCAGCGATCCCTGGACCCTGACCGAGCGCGACGGCAAGCTGTTCGGTCGCGGCGCCTGCGACATGAAGGGGTTCGACGCGCTGGCGCTGAGCATCGTCGCCCCGGCGCTGGAACGCGGCCTGAAGCGGCCGATCCAGATCTGCCTGACCCGCGACGAGGAGATCGGTCTCGCCGGCGCGCTGCCGATGCTGACCGCGATGCGCGGGCAGGTGCCCAAGGCCTCGCTCGCGATCATCGGCGAGCCGACCCAGATGGCGATCGTGAACGGCCACAAGGGCGGGGTCGGCTTCGATGTCCACGTCCACGGCTACGAGGTGCATTCCTCGCTTCAGCACACCGGCGTCTCCGCGATCATGGAGGCCGCGCGGCTGATCCAGTGGGCCAACGAACAGAACGAGGCCAACGCCGCCGCGGCCGACCCGTCGAACGGGTTCGTCCCGCCCTGGACCTCGCTCCATGTCGGCCTGATCGAGGGCGGCACGGCGCACAACATCACCGCCGCCGACTGCCGGTTCGCCCTGACCGCGCGCTGCATCCCGACCGATTCCAACGCCGAGTGGGCCGCGGCGATGGAGGCCGAGGCGGCGCGGATCAGCGAGGGGATGCGCGCGATCCATCCCGATGCCTGGATCGAGATGAAGCCGAGGTGGGATGTGCCGGGCCTGTCGCCGGAAGAGGACGGCGAGGCCGAGACGCTGGTGCGCCGCCTGACCGGCGGCAACGCGTCCGGCGTGGTCAGCTTCGGCACCGAGGCCGGCTACTTCCAACAGGAAGGCTATTCCGCCGTGGTCTGCGGCCCCGGCAACATCGAACAGGCCCACAAGCCCGACGAATACATCACGCTGGACCAGTTCCGGCAGGGCGAGGCCTTCATGGCCCGCCTTCTCGATCAACTCTGCGAGGACTGAATGCCCGTCAAGAACCGCCTGGCCGAGCTTCACGGCGAAATCACCGAGTGGCGCCGGACGATCCATGCCAACCCGGAAATCCTGTACGACCTGCCCAAGACCACCGCGCTGGTCGAGGCCAAGCTGCGCGAGTTTGGCGTGGACGAGGTGGTGACCGGGATCGGCCGGTCGGGGATCGTCGGGGTGATCCGCGGCAAGACCGACACCTCGGGCCGCTGCGTCGGCCTGCGCGCCGACATGGACGCGCTGCCGATGGACGAGAGGACGGGGCTCGACTACGCCTCGGGGACCGCCGGGAAGATGCATGCCTGCGGCCATGACGGCCACACCGCCATGCTGCTCGGCACCGCGAAGTACCTCGCCGAGACGCGGAATTTCGACGGCACCGTCTGCGTGATCTTCCAGCCCGCCGAGGAAGGCGGGGCCGGCGGCAAGGCGATGGTCGACGACGGCATGATGGACCGCTTCGGCATCCAGGAGGTCTACGGGATGCACAACGAGCCGGGCCTGCCCGTGGGCGAGTTCGGCGTCGCGCCGGGGCCGGTCATGGCCGCGGCGGACGAGCTGGAGGTGATCGTGAAGGGCAGGGGCGGCCACGCCGCGCGGCCGCATTTCACCATCGACCCGGTGCCCTGCGCCGCCGCCATCGTCATGGCGCTTCAGACCATCGCCAGCCGCAACGCCGACCCGCTTGAAAGCGTCGTCGTGTCGATCTGCGTGATGGAGACCGAGAGCGCGGCAACCAACGTCATCGACGAGCGGGTGCGGCTCGCCGGAACCGTGCGGACGCTGAACGAGGGCCTGCGCGACCTTGCGGAGGAACGCATCCGCAAGATCGTCGCCGCCACCGCCGACGCCTATGGCTGCGAGGTCGATATCCACTACGAACGCGGCTACCCGGTGACCGTGAACCACGAGGAGAACGCCCGCATCGCGGCCGAGATCGCCGAGGCCGTCGCGGGCCAGGGCAAGGTCGCCTGGGGCCGCCCGCCGCGCATGGGGGCGGAGGATTTCAGCTACATGCTGCTGGCCCGTCCCGGCGCCTTCATCAACGTCGGCAACGGCGATACCGCGAATGTCCATCACCCGATGTACAACTTCAACGACGAGGCGATTCCCTACGGCACCAGCTTCTTCGCCGAGCTCGTGGAACGCCGGATGCCCGCCGCCTGAGGACGCGCCCCATGCCGATCAAGAACCGCTTCGCCGAACTTCTGCCAGAGATCACCGCGTGGCGGCACGATTTCCACGAACACCCCGAGCTTCTCTACGAGGTCCATCGCACCGCCGGGATCGTGGCGGAGAGGCTGAGGGAGTTCGGCTGCGACGAGGTCGTGGAAGGCGTCGGCCGGACCGGCGTCGTCGGCGTCATCCGGGGCAAGGCGAACGGGTCGGGCCGGGTGGTCGCGCTCAGGGCCGACATGGACGCGCTGCCGATCCACGAGGCCTCCGGCGTGCCGTTCGCCTCGAAGACGCCCGGCCTGATGCATGCCTGCGGGCATGACGGGCATACCTCCATGCTGCTCGGCGCGGCCAAGTACCTGTCCGAAACGCGGAACTTCGACGGCACCGTCGTGCTGCTGTTCCAGCCCGCCGAGGAAGGCGGGGCCGGCGGCAAGGCGATGGTCGACGACGGCGTGATGGACCGCTTCGGCGTGCAGGAGGTCTACGGCCTACACAACGGCCCCGGCATCCCGGTCGGCACCATCGTCACGCGGGCGGGGCCGTTGCAGGCGTCATCGGACGAGTTCGACATCACCGTCACCGGGCTCGGCGGTCACGCGGCGGAGCCGCACAAGGCCATCGACACCACGCTGGTCGCCTCGCAGATCGTCGTCACGCTGCACAACATCGTCTCGCGCAACGTCGACCCGCTCCACCGCGTCGTCCTGACCATCGGCACCTTCCAGACCGATTCCGGCGCGTCGAACATCATCGCCCATACCGCGAAGCTGTCCGGCACCGTGCGCACGCTCGATCCCGAGGAACGCGCGCAGATGGAGGCCCGCGTCCGCCGCACGGTCGAGGGCGTGGCCAGCGCCTTCGGGGCGACCGCGGTGGTCGAATGGCACCCGGGCTACCCGGTCACGGTCAACGACGAGGAGATGGTCGCCCACGCCGTCGAGGCCGCGAAGGCCGTCGCGCTGGAGGTCGACGGCGACGCCCGACCGATCATGCCGTCGGAGGATTTCAGCTACATGCTGGAGGCCCGCCCCGGCGCCTACCTGTTCCTCGGCAATGGCGACAGCGCCATGTGCCATCACCCCGAGTACCGTTTCGACGACGAGGCCATCCCCTACGGGTGCAGCTTCTTCGCCGAACTCGTCGAACGACGAATGCCCGCCTGAAAGGACCCGTCATGCCCGTCAAGAACCGCTTCGCCGAACTGCTGCCCGAGATCACCGAGTGGCGCCGCGACTTCCACGAGAACCCGGAGATCCTCTACGAGGTCCACCGCACCGCCGGGATCGTGGCCGAGAAGCTTCGCGAATTCGGCTGCGACGAGGTGGTGGAGGGGATCGGGCGCACCGGTGTCGTCGGTGTCATCAAGGGGCGGTCCAACGGGTCGGGCAGGACCGTGGGCCTGCGCGCCGACATGGACGCGCTGCCGATCCTCGAGGATACCGGGCTGCCCTACGCGTCGAAGACCAAGGGCGCGATGCATGCCTGCGGCCATGACGGCCACACCGCGATGCTGCTCGGCGCCGCGAAATACCTGGCCGAGACGCGGAACTTCGACGGGACGGTCGTGCTCCTGTTCCAGCCCGCGGAGGAAGGCGGCGCGGGCGGGCGCGCGATGGTCGAGGACGGCGCGCTGACCAAGTGGGGCGTCGACGAGGTCTACGGGATGCACAACTGGCCCGGCGTGCCGGTCGGCCAGTTCGCCATCCGCCCCGGCCCGGTCATGGCCGGGACCGACCAGTTCGATATCGTGGTGACCGGACGTGGAGGCCATGCCGCGAAGCCGCACGAGAACATCGACACCACCGTCATCGCGTCCCACATCGTGATCGCGCTCCAGAGCATCGTCTCGCGCAACGTCGACCCGGTGCGGAGCTGCGTGGTCTCGGTGACCTCTTTCGAGACCGCCTCGACTGCCTACAACGTGATCCCGGAAACCGTGCGCCTGAAGGGCACGATCCGGACGCTGGACCCGGACGTGAAGGAGATGTCGCGCGAACGGCTGAAGCTGATCGCGGAATCGACGGCGCAGGCCTATGGCGGCAAGGCCGACGTGACGATCCACCCGGGCTACCCGGTGACGGTGAACACGCCCGCCGAGACCGACTTTGCCGCCGACGTGGCCCGCACGGTCGCGGGCGACTGCGCCGAGGCCGAGATCACCATGGGCGGCGAGGACTTCGCCTTCATGCTGAACGAGCGGCCGGGGGCGTACATCTTCCTCGGCAACGGCGACAGCGCGTCGGTGCATCACCCGAAATACAACTTCAACGACGAGGCGATCCCGGCGGGATGCTCTTGGTTCGCGGAGATCGTGGAGCAGCGGTTGAAGGTGGCGTGAGGGGGGAAGGTGGAGAAAGGCGAGCGACTGCTCTGAGCCCACTACAATCCTTTCAATCGAGCGTGAAGATCACGACGTAGTGACGGAGAGATTGATAGTTGCTGGCAAGCCAAAACAGTCCCAGTGCTGCGATCCGCGTGACGGCTCTCAGGAAAATGCTCCATCAACTGCAAGAAGTGGCGGAAGACATAGGGATGACTAGGGTCGGAGTTAGCGCCGCCGACATTGTCGAAATGATCCAAGAGCCTTGCGCAGAGTTCTTTATCCTTCAATAGACTATTCAAAAAACAATCGAAGTCATTAGACCACAGTTCGGCCCTGTCTCCATACTCCAGCGAGAACACGTCGGCACTGGCTCCATATTCCCGCGACCGCAAAATGGTGGGCTTCATCCTCGCGCACATATCCTTCTGAAAGCATTAAGAAGTTGATCAAGAGTCTTCTCTGAGGCGCCTTCCATCTGTCAACAAGAAGTGCCGACATTGGCAGGTACGGTCTGTTTGGTTGCGGCGGATGTCGGATTGGTCCGCATGGCGGCCATTTCAGCATCAGCGTCTGGCCGGAAAGCTATCCGCCCGTATGCGACATATGCCGCGTCATCTGCCCCGCCACTTCCTGCCGGGAATAGTCGAAGTCATGCCCCTTCGGCTTCAGCGCGATCGCCGCGCGGATGGCGTTCTCCAGCACCCGGTCGTCGTTCGACGCCCGTAGCGGCGCGCGGAGGTCGGCCATGTCCTCCTGTCCGAGGCACATGTAGAGCTCGCCCGTGCAGGTCAGGCGCACGCGGTTGCAGCTTTCGCAGAAGTTGTGGGTGAGCGGGGTGATGAAGCCGATCTTCTGGCCGGTTTCCTCGATCCGGACGTAGCGGGCAGGGCCGCCGGAGCGTTCCGCGAGGTCGGTCAGGGTGAAACGCTCCGCGAGGCGGGCGCGCAGGTCCTTCAGCGACCAGTACTGCCCGATCCGGTCCTCCTCGGGCCCCATGTCGCCCATCGGCATGACCTCGATGAAGGTCAGGTCCATGTCGCGCGATGCGGTCCAGGCTTGCAGGCCGAACAACTCGTCCTCGTTGAAGCCCTTGAGCCCGACTGCGTTGATCTTGACGCGGAGACCCGCGGCCTGCGCCGCGTCGATCCCCTTCATCACCTGCGGCAACCGGCCCCACCGGGTGACGCGGGCGAACTTGTCCTCGTCCAGCGTGTCGAGCGAGACGTTGATGCGCCGGACGCCCGCCGCCGCCAGATCGCCCGCGAAGCGCGACAGCTGGCTGCCGTTCGTCGTCAGCGTCAACTCGTCCAACGCGCCGGTGTCGAGATGCCGCGACATCGATCGGAAGAAGGTCATGATGTCCCGCCGGACCAGCGGCTCGCCCCCGGTGATCCGCAGTTTCCGCACGCCGAGGCGAACGAAGGTCGAACACATCCGGTCCAGTTCCTCGAGCGTCAGCAGCTCCTTCTTCGGCAGGAACGTCATGTGTTCGGACATGCAGTAGACGCAGCGGAAATCGCAGCGGTCGGTGACCGAGACCCGAAGGTAGCTGATGGCCCGTGCGAAGGGATCGATGAGCGGGGCGGTGTCCATCAGACGGATCTAGAGGCGGCGGCTTGCCGGTGCAAGGCGCGGGCGATGGACGGGGGCATGGATTGGCCCTAGGTTTCCGCCCATGACACGCCTTCTGCCCCTGATCCTCGTCCTCGCGCTGGCCGGTTGCGGCGGCAACGGGCTGCCGTTCTTCCGCAATCTCGGCGACCGCGGCGGCCCCGCGCCCGCGTCCGACCCCGCGCCCGACGTGCTGGCGGAGGAGACGGAGGAGGAGGCCGGGCCGCCCGCCGCGTCCGGGCCGCTCGGGACCACCGTCGCCACGCTCGGCGACGCGACGGTGACCGGGCTCTGGATGGAGACCCCGCTGGTCGACGGCCGCACCGAGGGCCGGGTCACGGCCGAGAACGGGACATCGGTGACACTGACGCTGATCCCGTCGGGCGGGCTGGAGGGATCGGGCAGCCGCTTGTCGCTGCAAGCGATGCAGGCGCTCGGCCTGCCGCTGACCGCGATTGCCGAGGTCTCGGTCGCCGCACTCTAGTGCATGGCCTTCCGGATCCGCCGGATCACCAGCCAGACCACCGCCACGACCGGCACCACGAGCGCCGCCGTCACCTCCGTCTTCGACACCCCGGCGCGTTCCGCGAAGGGCGCGGCGAGGTAGGCCGCGAGGCTGACCGCGTAGTAGCTGATCGCGACCACCGACAGGCCTTCGACCGTCTTCTGGAGCCGCAGTTGCAGGTCCGCGCGCCGGTCCATGCTTTCCAGCAGAGCCTGATTCTGGGCCGAGCGGTCCACGTCGACGCGGGTGCGCAGGAGGTCGCCGGCACGGGTGGCGCGGTCGATCATCGACTGGATCCGCCGCTCCGTCGCCGCGACCGTCCGCATCGCCGGGTCGAAGCGCCGCATCATGAATTCCGCGAGCGTCTGGCGCCCCTGGAAGCGTTCCTCGCGCAGGACCGCGACGCGCTGGTTCACGATCGCCTCGTAGGCGCGGCTGGCGGCGAAGCGGTAGGCGGCGCGGGCGAGCGCGTTTTCCAGTTCCGCCGCGGTGGCGAGCAGCTCGGCCAGCGCTTCCTCCGGCCGGGCGATGTCGCCTGCCATGTCGCCGGTCAGCCGTTCCAGCCGCTGTTCCGACGGCCCGAGCGCGGCGCCGATTTCGCGCGCGCGCGGCAGGCCGAGCATCGCCATCGTCTTGTAGGTCTCGATCTCGCAGATGCGCTGGACGATGCGGCCGATCCGCTGCCGGCCGGTGCCTTCGGCGGCGAAGACGGCGAACTGCATGTGCCCGGTGGCGGCGATGCGGAAATCGCCGGCGACGAGCGCGGTATCGTCGAGCACCCGGCTGACGGCGAGGCTTTCGGGCACGAACCAGTCGGCGAGTTGGCGGTCGATCTCGGCCTCGTCGCCGGGGATCGGGCCGATGCGGATATGCGCGGACGTGATCCGCGACCCCGGCGCCGCGGCGAGCCAGTCGGACGGGAACACGTCCCACACCGCGGGGTCGAAGGCGCGTTCGCCCGCGCCCTCGGCGAAGGCCGTGAAGGTCACGAATTCCGTGTGGCTTTCCCATTTCAGGGTGAAGCGGCCGATCTGGCCGGAATAGTGCGTCGCGTCGGGGGGCGGATGGGCGACGCCGTGGCGGTCGAGCAGCGCGATCAGGTGCGCGCGGTCACGTTCCCGGTCCCGGATCGACGGCGCCTTGTCGGGCTTGATCGCGATGAAGGCGACCTGCCCGGGGCAGCCCATGACCGGGAAGGGCCGGGCGTGCAGCTCGTTCGTGAGCGCGTAGCGAAGCGGGTGATCGGCGATGGCGGACATGGGCGTTCATGGTGAGGCGATCCCGTGGACCTAGCACGCGGTGCGCCATGTTGGAAGGAAAATCTAATGAAATGAAATACTTGACGGAATGCAATGGTATGCAGTCGGTCAGACCTGCCCGCCGTGGATGGCGATAGCCTGCCCGTTGACGCTGCGCGCGGCGTCGGAACAGAGCCAGAGCGCCGCGCCCGCGACCTCCTCCGCCTGCAGGAGCCTGCCGTGCCGGTTGGCGCTAGCCAGCCGGTCCCGCGCCTCGGCCTCGGACATGCCGTGTCGGGCGGCGATCCCGGCCGCGGCGCGGTCGACGATCGGGGTGTCGACGTAGCCGGGGCAGAGCGCGTTGAACGTGACGGGGCCGCCCATGTATTCCTCGCTCATGGCGCGGATCAGCCCGATCACCCCGTGCTTGGACGCGGTGTAGGCGGGGCCGCGCGGCAGGCCGCGAAGCCCCGCGACGGAACTCATCGCGATCATCCGGCCCCAGTCGCCGGGGCCGAGCGTCGCGAGCGCGGCCTGGAGCGTGACGAACACGCCGTCGAGGTTCACCGCCATCAGCCTGCGCCAATGGTCGAGGGTTTCCTGCGCGAACGGCACCGCCGCCGCGATGCCGGCATTGGCGACGCAGATCGCGACCGGCCCGCGCGCCGCCGCGGCCGCGGCGATGCCGTCCCGCACGGACGCCTCGTCGCGCACGTCCATCGGCAGCGGGTGCAGGCGCGGATCGTCCGCCGCGACACGGTCCAGCCGGGCG
Source organism: Rhodobacterales bacterium HKCCE2091 (assembly GCA_015689685.1). Taxonomy (GTDB): domain Bacteria; phylum Pseudomonadota; class Alphaproteobacteria; order Rhodobacterales; family Rhodobacteraceae; genus HKCCE3408. Next base: position 252,590 of record WVSL01000006.1, read on the forward strand.
GCGTCGCGGCCGGTCACCGTGACCACCGCGCCCGCCGCGGAGAGCGCCGTCGCGATGGCGAGGCCGAGCCCCGTTCCGCCCCCGGTGACGAGCGCGTGGCGTCCTGCAAGCTCCATCCCGGCCCCCCGATCCTTGAAACATTCGAACCTTGCGGCAATCCGTTGTGCAATAAAAGGTCGCTTGCTACACCGGACGGGCTGACTCGGGCCAAAGGGAGAACCCACGTGAAAATCGGCGCCCCGAAAGAGATCGAACCGGGCGAGGCGCGTGTCGCCATGACGCCGGCCTCGGCCGAAGCCCTGCAGAAGCTCGGCTACGACTGCGCCATCGAGAAAGGCGCGGGCGTCGCCGCCGGTTTCCCCGATGCGGCCTACGAGGCGGCGGGCGTCGAGATCATCGCCACGGCCAAGCAGCTGTTCGACGCGTCCGACATCGTGGCCAAGGTGCGCCCGCCGACCGAGACCGAGGCCAAGCGCCTGCGCGACGGCCAGCTCCTGATCTCGTTCTTCTGGCCGGGCCAGAACGAGGCGCTGATGGAACTGGCGCGGTCCAAGGGCGCGTCGGTGATCGCGATGGACATGGTGCCGCGCATTTCCCGCGCGCAGAAGATGGACGCGCTGTCGTCGATGGCGAACATCGCGGGCTACCGCGCGGTGATCGAGGCCGGCAACAATTTCGGCCGGTTCTTCACCGGCCAGGTCACGGCCGCGGGCAAGGTGCCGCCGGCGAAGGTGCTGGTGGTCGGCGCGGGCGTCGCGGGGTTGGCCGCGATCGGCACGGCCACGAGCCTCGGCGCGATCACCTACGCCTTCGACGTTCGCCCCGAGGTCGCCGAGCAGATCGAGAGCATGGGCGCGGAGTTCGTCTACCTCGACTTCGAGGACAGCCAGGACAGTTCCGCCTCGGGTGGTTACGCGGCGCCATCGAGCCCCGAGTTCCGCGAGAAGCAGCTGGAGAAGTTCCGCGAGCTCGCGCCGGAGATCGACATCGTCATCACCACCGCCCTGATCCCGGGCCGGCCCGCGCCGGTGCTGTGGACGAAGGACATGGTGGAGATGATGAAGCCCGGCAGCGTCATCGTCGACCTCGCTGCCGAGCGCGGCGGCAACTGCGAGCTGACCAAGCCGGACGAGAAGATCGTGACCCCGAACGGCGTCACGATCGTCGGATACACCGATTTCCCGAGCCGGATGGCCGCGCAGGCCTCCACGCTCTATGCCACCAACATCCGCCACATGATGACCGACCTGACGCCTGACAAGGACGGGGTCGTGAACCATGACATGGAGGATGACGTGATCCGCGGCGCGACCGCGGTGCACGACGGCGAGATCACCTTCCCGCCGCCACCGCCGAAGGTGCAGGCCATCGCCGCCGCACCGAAGCAGGAGAAGCCAAAGGAGCTGACCCCGGCCGAGAAACGCGCGGCGGAGGTCGCCGAGTTCCAGGCATCAACCCGGCGTCAGGTGACCATGCTGGCTGTCGGCGGTCTCGCGATCCTGGTCATGGGCGCGGTGACACCGGCGAGCTTCATGCAGCACTTCATCGTCTTCGTGCTGGCCGTCTTCGTCGGCTTCCAGGTGATCTGGGGCGTGGCGCACAGCCTGCACACGCCGCTGATGGCGGTGACCAACGCGATCTCGTCGATCATCATCCTCGGCGCGCTGATGCAGATCGGATCGGGCTCCTGGCTCGTGATCCTACTGGCGGCGCTGTCGGTGTTCATGGCCGGGATCAACATCTTCGGCGGTTTCCTGGTGACACGGCGGATGCTCGCCATGTTCCAGAAGTCGTAAGGCGCGGGGCAGGGACCAATGGAATACGGATTCACCACCGCGGCCTACGTCGTCGCAGTCGTCCTGTTCATCCTGTCGCTCGGCGGGCTGTCGAACCAGGAAAGCGCCAAGCGCGCGGTCTGGTACGGCATCGTCGGCATGGCGCTGGCGGTCTTCGCGACCCTGCTCGGGCCGGGGTCGGGCCTGTGGCTCCTGTCGCTGATCCTGATCGCGGGCGGCGCCGTCATCGGCGTCTACGTCGCGACGCGGGTGCAGATGACGGAGATGCCGCAGCTCGTCGCCGCGATGCACTCGCTCGTCGGCCTCGCGGCCGTCTTCGTGGGCTTCAACGCGCACATAGAAATCGGTCGCGTGACCGCGGCCTATGCCGATGCGGGGCTCATGTTCCCGCAGGCCGAGGCGCTGGCGGGCGAGGCCGCCCATGCCGTCGCGGAGGGCTTCCGCGGCTTCGCGGCCATCGTCGCGCACAAGACCGCGGCCGAGATCAACGTGCTGCGGGTGGAGCTTTTCCTCGGCATCTTCATTGGGGCCGTGACCTTCACCGGGTCGGTCATCGCCTTCGGCAAGCTGGCCGGCAAGGTCACCACCGCGGCCGAGAAACTGCCCGGCGGTCACATGCTGAACGCGGGCGCGGCGGCGCTTTCGCTCCTGTGCCTGGTCTGGTACTTCAATTCCGGCGGCTTCTTCCCGCTGTTCCTGATGACGCTGGCCGCGCTGTTCATCGGCTACCATCTCATCATGGGGATCGGCGGCGCGGACATGCCGGTCGTCGTGTCCATGCTGAACAGCTATTCCGGGTGGGCCGCGGCGGCGATCGGCTTCTCGCTGTCGAACGACCTGCTGATCGTGGTCGGCGCGCTGGTCGGCTCCTCGGGTGCGATCCTGTCCTACATCATGTGCAAGGCGATGAACCGGAGCTTCGTGTCGGTGATCCTCGGCGGCTTCGGCGGCACCGCCGGCCCCGCGGCGGAGATAGAGGGCGAGCAGATCGCCATCGACGCCGACGGCGTGGCCGCGGCGCTCAACGACGCGGAATCGGTCATCATCGTGCCGGGCTACGGCATGGCGGTGGCGCAGGCGCAGCAGTCGGTGTCGGAGCTTGTCCGCAAGCTGCGCGCGCAGGGCAAGGAGGTGCGGTTCGGCATCCACCCCGTCGCGGGTCGCCTGCCGGGGCACATGAACGTGCTGCTGGCCGAAGCCAAGGTGCCCTACGACATCGTGCTGGAGATGGACGAGATCAACGACGACTTCCCGTCCACAGACGTGTCCATCGTCATCGGCTCGAACGACATCGTGAATCCGGCGGCCCAGGACGATCCCAATTCGCCCATAGCCGGTATGCCGGTTCTGGAGGTCTGGAAGGCCAAGCAGTGCTTCGTTCTGAAGCGCGGCCAGGGCACCGGCTATTCCGGTATCGAGAACCCGCTGTTCTACAAGGAAAACACGCGGATGTACTACGGCGACGCGAAGGCGTCGATCGACGCGCTGTTGCCCAAGCTCGGCTGAGACCCGGCGCCCGGCCCGCGCGGGCCGGGTGACCAAGTCACTCAACCTTTCGCGAATCCGGACTATGTAGGGGTGCGAAGACCGCGGAAGGCGGTCCCGTGCCACGACATGGATGGAGACCGATATGTCGAATACTGCTGCCGAGCTTACCGGGAATTCCCGCGCCGCCATCGTCGACGCGCTGAACCAGTCGCTTGCCGACACCATCGCCGCGACGATGCTGTCGCAGTGCTACCACTGGAACGTGAAGGGGCCGAACTTCCGGTCGCTGCACCTGATGTTCGAGGAAATCTACACCGACCACTTCGCCGCCCAGGACGAGCTGGCGGAGCGGGCGCGGGCGCTCGACGGGCTGACCATCGGTCGGCTGAAGGACGTGCTGGACCGGACCTCGATCACCGAGGGCGACGCGGGTTCCTCCGCCGACGACATGGTGAACGGCATGATCGCGGCCGAGGAAGAGCTGGCGAAGAGCCTCGCCAAGCTCGCCGACGTGGCGGCCGAGAACGACGACAACCTGACCGAGGATCTCGCCATCGCCCGCGGGCAGGTGCACGAGAAGTTCGCGTGGATGCTGCGGGCGACCCGCGCCTGACCGGCGCGGCGCGTCAGGCGGCGCGGTCGCGGGCGATGTCGGGCAGCCACGCGCCCTTGCGCTCGCACTTCGCCGCGTAGGGCGCGGGCCAGTGGCGGAAGCCGCCCATCTCGTCCTGCTGCGCCAGGAGTTCGGTGAGAAACGCGAGGCGCTCGGTATTGCTGTCGAGCGCTTTGAACTTCGACTTCTGCGCCTCGGTCATCGAACAGCCGATGCAGTGGCCGGAGCCTTCCGGCCCCTCGCGCGTGTACTTGCAGACGTCGATGCAGGGGCCGGTCACCGGTCCGGGCAGGGCATCGTCGGTCATTTCGTCAGGATCAGCTTGCCGGCGCGGGTGATGCGGAGCGTGTAGGCCTTGCCGTCCAGGAGGATCATCGCGGTGCCTTCGTCGCCGGTCAGGCCGCGGGCGTCGTGGACAGGCAGCCCGAAACGCGCGGCATCGGGACTGTCGGAGAGGTTCGGGGCCTCGTAGCTCATCGTCGGGGTCTCCTGTTGAACTGCCGGCAGACTGGCGCAAAAGGACTCAGCGGTCAATCCTGACTTTTTTGATCGGAATAGTCCCGCGCGCCGCGGGCCGGGCGCGGAGCAAGTCGATCCGCTGGCGGATCTCGGGCCGGACCGGGCCGGGGCGGGGCGCGTCGCGCAGCGTGGTGAACCAGTGTCCGGGCGGCGTCCGCCCGGCCCGCGCATTGTGCCATTCGAGGCCGCGCAGGACTGCCTCGGCCGCGGGTGGCAGGCGGTCGGGGATGGCGTGGCCGTTCAGCACGCCCCAGACCCCGGTCCAGAGCCGGCCGACGGACCACGGGTTGTAGCCGCCCCCGCCGAGCGCGAGCAGCCGCGGCACCTTCAGGGACATGAGCCCGCGCAGGACGTCCCAGTGGGCGTTGTTGGACAATTCCAGCCGCGCCAGCGGGTCCTCCGTCACCGCGTCGGCGCCGCACTGGAACACCAGCGCCTCGGGCTCGAACGCGGCGACGGCGGGCAGGATCAGCGCCTCCCGGATCTCGGCCATCTCGCTGTCGTTGAGGCCCCGCGGCACCGGAAGGTTCAGCGCGTTGCCGCCCGCGTCGTCCCCGAGCGCGCCGGTGAACGGCCAGCGCCGTTCCTCGTGGACCGAGATCATCAGGAGGTCCGTGTCGCCCGCGAAACCGGCCTCGACCCCGTCGCAGTGATGCGCGTCGATGTCGACGTAGGCGATGCGCCGGACACCTTCGCGCCTCAGCGCCAGCATCGCGAGGACCGGGTCGTTGAGAAAGCAGAACCCCGCGGCGCGGTCGGGCAGCCCGTGATGGGTGCCGCCGCCGGGGTGGTAGATCACCCCCGGCCCGGACAGGAGCGCACCGGCCAAGAGCGAGGCCCCGGCGGAGGTGGCGGGGCGGCGGAACATCTCGGGGTAGACGGGGTTCGACAGCGTGCCGAGCCCGTGCCGGGCCCGGGTCTCGTCGCTGACCCATTGCGCGGTCTCCGCGGCCTCCAGCGCGGCGACGTAGGCGGGCGTGTGCCAGATCGTCAGCGCGGCGGGCTTGGCGCGCGGGCTGCGCCGGAACTGCGAACGGGGCAGCCAACCGAGCGCGCGGGACAGGTCCATGACCGTCGACACCCGCGGGACCCGCAACGGGTGGCGGGGGCCGTAGCTCGACCCGCGGTAGATGTCGTGGCCGAGGAAAAGCGGCGCGTCCTGCAGCAATGCCGTCCTCCTTTCGCTTCGAGGTTAGCCGCGGCCGGGCGCGGAGCAAGCCGGAGCGGCGATTGTTGTGGACGATCCCGCCCTTCCGCTTGCGGCATCGCGCGGCGTCGGTCAGGCTCGGGGCGGAGCAGGCGTACCGCCAACGACCGGACGAACTTGAGTCAGCCAAGGACATACCAGGCGCCGTTGCAGATCGGCGCCGCCCCAAAGAGAGAGACCCGTACCCAGTTCGCGGCCCTGTGTTACCGCCGCCGCAAGTCGGAGTGCGAGGTCCTGCTGCTGACGTCCCGCGATACCCGCCGCTGGATCATCCCGAAGGGCTGGCCGATGGACGGTCTGACCCCGGCCGATGCCGCCGCGCAGGAGGCTTGGGAAGAAGGCGGGGTGAAGGGCAACCCGCACGACGACTGCATCGGCATCTATTCCTACACCAAGGTGCTGGAGGACGGGGCGAGCCTGCCGGTCGTCGTCGCCGTGTTCCCGCTCGAGGTCACGCGGATCGAGGAGCGCTGGCCCGAGATGTCGATGCGCAAGCGGAAATGGTATTCGCCGAAGAAGGCGGCGGCGCGGGTGCAGGAACTCGAACTGCGCCAGATCCTCCGCGAATTCGATCCTTCGGGCCTGCGCTGAGCGATGCCCGGAGCCCTTGATTTGCAGCCTGTAACCGTTATGTGACGGCGGGTATGATCCGGTATTCCCTCACCTGCGCCGACGGCCACGATTTCGAAAGCTGGTTCCGTTCGGGGGCCGATTTCGATGCGCTGGCCGACCAGGGCCATCTCGTCTGCTCGATCTGCGGCAGCACCGAGGTGAAGAAGTCGGTGATGGCGCCGCGGATCGGCAGCCGGTCCGCGGAACCCGAGGCACCGGCGCAGCCGATGGCCTCCGGTCCGCTGTCGAAACCGGGGTCCGAGCTTGAACGGCGGTTGCAGGACCTGCGGCGGAAGGTCGAGGAGAACTCCACCTATGTCGGCCGCGACTTCGCACGCGAGGCCCGCGCCATGCATCTCGGCGACGCGCCGGAACGCCAGATCCACGGCGAGGCCACGGGCGAGGAAGCGAAGGCCCTGATCGAGGACGGCGTGCAGGTCTTGCCGCTGCCGTTCCTGCCCCGCACGAGATCGAGCTGACGGCGGCGGCTATTCCGCCGCCCGCGTCCGAAGCGACTCGCCGCTGACGAAGGCCGCCAGTTCCTCGTCCTGCATCTGGTCCGCGATGACCCGTCGCGCGCTGTCGAGCGCGGCGCGGTGCAAGGCGGCGAGATCGGCGTCGGCCAGAAGCCTGTCGAGCGTCGCGTCGAGATCGCCGGAGCGGATCGAGGCATCCTCGTGCGCGTTCAGGTCGAACCTGTCCCAGTAGTCCATGTCGATCCGCGCCCCGACCTTGCCGCGGTCGCCGGAATTGGCGGTGCCGCGCAGGCGCTTCAGCAGGAACTCCTCTCGGCTCTTGACCGCGTAGTGGTTCACCTGCCCGAGGTCGTAGGCGACGTTGCGGGCGTTCGACCGCCAGCCGCCGCGCAGGTATTGCGCCCCGATCGCCTCGGCCCGGCCGTTGACCCACAGCACCTCGTCCTTCGTCACCTTGCGGTCCTTGTGGAAGCGCGGGCGGTGGACGCCGAAATAGTCGAAGGCCTGCGGGCGGAACAGAGTCTTGAACCCCCAGACCAGCCCGTTTTCCGGATCGAGCGTGCCGGAGGCGCGGGTGAAGCGGCGGGTGACTGGGCCGTCCTCCATCCGCGCCGCACCGCCCGACCCGAACAGCCGCCAGTTGAGCGAGATCGCGTCGGTATCCTCCGGCACCGCGGCAAGCAGGGCGTCCACGGTGCCGTCGCCCGCGTGGACGTTCAGCAACTCGTCGGCGTCGACCACCAGCACCCACGACGCCTCCCGCACCATGTCGAGCCGGTTGGCGCGCGAATAGGCGCGGCGCTGCGGGTCCATCCGCGGCCCGAGCGGGTTGTCGAAGTGGCGCACCACCCCCATCGCGTCGAGCCGGTTGAGGATCAGGTTGGTGCCGTCGGTGCAGTCGTTGGAGAACAGCGCGAAGCCGTCGAAGCCGAGGTTCAGGTAATGCGCCACCCATTCGAGGACGTAGGGCCCCTCGTTCTTCATCGTCGCGACGACGACCCGCTTTCCGTTCCCCGCCGGTTCGGGCCGCCGCGCGGCGCGGACGACCGGGGCGGGAACCTCGGGCTCCACCTTCAGGCGGCCCTCGCGGATCAGGCCGAGGATCTTCTGCTTCGCGGTATCGGACAGGGCGACCGTCCGGACCGGCGCATCGCCCGACGCGGCGGCGCGGGCCAGCGCGCGCTGCAGCTTCTTCGTGCCCTCCATCCGCGCCATGATCGCGTCCGCGAGTTCCTCGGGCGACTTCGCCGCGTCCTCGGCGCTTTCGCCGGGCGCGTCGCCGACCTCGGGCGCCTCCTCGCCGTCTGCGACCCTGGCCAGCGCCTCGCGGGCCGCGCTTTTCCGGCCGGTCTGCTGCGCGTTGATCATCTTCGCGATCAGCTCGTCCGGCACGCCCTTCGCGCGCAGGTGCTTCACGACCTCCTGGTAGCGCTTCGGCAGGTGAAGCGTGAACAGCACCGTCTCCAGCTCCGCGATCGACTTGCCGCCGGCCTCCTTCAGCGAGGCGAGCCAGTCGTCGTATTCGCCGGTGGCGCGCAGGGCCGCGACGCGCCCGGCGTGGTAGTCGAGCGCCGCCTGCTGGAGCTTCATCAGCTCCGGGTCGCGCAGCCAGTCGGCCATCAGCGCCCGGACCGCAGGGGCCCGGTTCGCGGCGCCCATGATCTCGATCTCGTTGCGGTCGAAGATCGCGAAGTAGGAGGCATTGTACTTGTCCTCCTTGTTGTTCACGTTGCCCCGCATCCGCCGCAGGAGATAGGCCTCGTAGCTCTTCACCGCGTAGTGGTTCAGCTCCACCAGGTCGTAGCCGAGCGTCGGCTTCGTCGACCGCCAGCCCGACAGCTTGAAGTCGTCGGCCATCGGCACGCCCGATCCGTTGACCCAGGTCTGCGCCGTGAGCGCCTTGGGCCGGTCGGGGTTCTTCTTCACCGCCTTGATGTGCGGGCGGTGGATGCCGAGCTTCATGTGCTCGAACGGGCGGAACAGCGTCTTGACGCCCCAACCCTTCTTGAAGTCGTCGGGCGCGGCGCGGGTGAAGGTCTCGGTCACCAGCCCCTCGTCCCACCCGGTCACGCCGCTGGACCCGAAGAAGCGCCATGTGACGTTGATCGCGTCGGTCCCCGGCGGCACCGCGTCGAGCAGCGCGCCGACGCTGCCATCGCCGCACTTCACGTTCAGGAACTCGTCCGCGTCCATCACGAGCAGCCAGTCGGTATCGGTGACGCGCGGCTCCTTCTCGCCAAGCGAAAGCGCGTTCGGCTGCGGCTTGCCGCCTTCCGGAACGTCGTTCCGGAGATGGGTGACGAGACCCATCTCCTCCAGCCGCATCAGCATCGCGTCGGTGCCGTCGGAGCAGTCGTTGGTATAGACGCAGATGTTGTCGAAGCCGATCAGCCGGTGGTAGGCGACCCATTCGAGCAGGCAATGCCCCTCGTTCTTCATCATCGACATGATCGTGTGATGGGCGCGGGGCATGGGTGCGTGTCTCGCCTCTGTCTGCTCGGCGGCGGCCGGTCTCCGGCTTCTCGGGCGATCTAAGCGGAAAACACCGGGAAAAGCGAGTGGTCAGGCCGGATCGACGTCGATCCGCCGGCCGGGCAGGTCGGCGTAGGACGCGGCCCCGATCTGCGCCATGTTCGCTGTCATGTCCGCGCCGAGGATGTGGATGAGGTGGTCGATCCCGTCCGCGCCGAAGGCGGCGAGCGCGAACATGAAGCCCTTGCCGAGCGCCACCATGTCCGCGCCGAGCGCCATCGCCCGCAGGATGTCGAGCCCGCCCTCGATCCCGCTGTCGTAGATCAGGGGCAGGTCGGGGCCGACGGCCTCGCGCACCAGCGGCAGTTGCGCGATCGCGGCCGGTCCGGCCTCGAACTGGCGGCCGGTGTGGTTCGATACCCAGATCCCGTCGACGCCCTCGGCCTTCAGCCACGCCGCATCCCCGGGGTCGAGCACGCCCTTCACGATCATCGGCCCGCGCCACATCCCGCGCAGGCGCTTCAGGTCCTCGCGGTCGGGATAGCCGCGGATGATCCGGCCCGCGTGTTCGAAGGCGTCCTTTCCCTTGCCCTTCGCGTAATCCATCGCGAACTGCATCCGGGGCGCCCCCGTCCGCGCCATCGCCAGCGTCCAGGCCGGGGCCAGCGCCATCTCTGTCGCCATGCGCAGCGTCGGTTTCGGCGGCATCGCGAGGTAGGCCCTGCGCTGCCGTTCGCGCCGGCTTTCGGCGGGAACGTCGACCGTGACCACCAGCGTTTCGTACCCCGCCGCGAGGATCCGGCGCAGCATGTCGGCGCGGATGTCCGGGTCGCGAACCGGGTAATGCTGGAACCAGCCGTAGGGACCGGACAGCGCCCCGGTATCCTCGGGCGTCGCCGCGGCGACCGTGGACTGGCACCAGGCGATGCCGAGCCGGGCGGCGGCGGCGGCCAGCGTCGCCTCCGCACCGGGCCAGATCGCGCCGGCCATGCCGACGGGGGCGATCACTAGGGGCAGGGTGTATTCTTGTGCAAGAAAGCGAACGGCGAGGTCGGGCTTCAGGTCGCCGCGCAGGATCGCTGGCATGAAACCCACGGCGTCGAGCGCGGCCCGGTTCCGGCGCGCCCCGGCCTCCGTGCCGGTCGCGCTGTCGAGGTATTCGAACGCGAAGCGCGGCATCCGCCGGCGGGCGCGCAGGCGCAGATCCGCGATGGCGGGATGGCTGAAATCGCGCCCGCTCACTCCCGGCGCGCCGCCCGGTTCGACGGTCCCTGTTCGGTCCTGATCCGGTGCATCCGATGCCCCCCTGACCGGCTCATCATATGGGCGCGGTAGGTGAAGGAAAGGGGCGGAATCCGATAACCGGAATGACTGCGAAGTCCGCTCACGCTTCCGTAACGTAAGGAAACATTGGCAGCTTTCCGCCACCGCCAGCGCGCCCCGGCATGGGCCGAAAACAGCCGATCGTTGCCACCTAAGCATCCGATTATCGGCGAGGTTTTGCCGATCGGGACTGTTGCGCCCGCGTGAAAGCACCGTTGCGCGAATTGTAACGATCCGTCCGGTTGACGAATCCGGGATCGGCATCCCAAACAGCCGCCCGCGTGCTTCCTCACACCGGCACGCACTCGGAAAACAATCGAAAACGGCCCGGGGGCGTCACGTTGAACATCCTTTTCGTCACCACTTCCTTCGTCTACTCGTCGATCGGGGGGGCGATGTCTTTCCACGACCAGTTCGTGCGGCTCGCACAGATCGGTCGCAAGGACATCACGGTCGAGGTCACGGCGATCGGCGGCGGCACGCTCGGACAGCACTGGCGTGACACCAAGGGCATCAACGCCCAGGAAGAAATCCGGACCGGGAACTACGACCTGGTCATCATGAACGGCGGTTACGTCAGCGATCTGAACTCCGCCGGGGTGCAGCTGTCGAACCTCGCCAAGGCCAACGGCGCGCAACCGATGTTCTGGGGCCTGTGGTCGCCGGACAACCAGATCGGTCCGAACGGCGCCGGCACCTTCATCGAGGATTACCACCGCGCCTACAAGAACGCGGCCGTCGCCAACGACGGCGCCTATTCCCCGGTCGGTCTCGTCTACCGCAAGGCCTATGACTGGCTGCACGCGAAATACGGCAACGGCGACAACGGTCAGACCGTCGAGGACATGCTGACCGCCGACAACATCCACGGAGCGAACTACGCCAACTTCATCGGTGCCGCGACGCTCTATGCCACCATCTTCGGGGAGCATCCGCCGACCAGCTGGACGCCGCCCGGCGTCAGCACCGCCGACATGCGCATGATGGCCGACCTCGCCTGGACCACCTCCCGCGCCGAGGGCATCGCCCCGAGCGGCGCGGTGCTTCCGGCCCCCTCGACCCCGTCCGCACCGTCGGCCCCCGCGCCGGCGCCCGCCCCCTCCACGCCGACCGCGCCCGATCCGGTCGCGGATACCGGTGAGGTGCGCGGCCGCGTCTTCGTCGACACCAACAACAACGACCGCGAGGATTCCCGCGATACCGGCGCCGCCGGCCTGCGGGTGGAACTCATCAGCCGGTCCGGCGCAGTGGTCGACCGGGTCACCACCGACGCCAACGGCCAATACGTCTTCGCCGGTGTGGACGAGGGTTTCTACCGCGTGCGGGTCACCGTCCAGCGCGGGCAGGAATTCGTCACCCCGAACCAGGCGGCGGATACCGTCGACAGCGACATCCTGTCCTCGACCGCGACGACCGGGCTCAGCAGCCAGTTCCGCGTCACCGCGGGCGGGCTGACGCTCGACATCGACGCCGGGCTTCTGCCCGCCGCGGCATCGCCCGCCCCGGCCCCGGCCCCCACGCCGGCACCCGCCCCGTCGGGCCGCACCGGCGCGGTTTCGGGCCGCGTGTTCCTCGATTCCGACGCCGATGGGCGCGAGACCGGCGAAAGCGGGCTCGAAGGCCACGTCATCCGGCTCTGGTCGCCCACGCGCGGCGTCGTCCAGTCGACCGAGACCGACGCGAACGGCGACTACACCTTCACCGGCATCGCGCCGGGGCTCTACTTCGTCCGCGTCGACGTGGAGGACGACCAGCTGTTCAGCCCCGCGGGTCGCGGCGGCGAGGCGATCGACAGCGACATCGTCAACCACTGGACCAACGCCAACCGCGGCCAGACCGACGAGATCGTCGTCGTCGCGGGCGGCCATGTCGTCGACGTCGATGCCGGCGTGGTCGAGGGGCGTCCGGCCTCCGGCGGCGCTGGCGGCGGCGGTGGCCAGTCCGGCAACCAGAACTCCAACCAGAGCGGGTCGGTCTCCGGCCGGGTCTTCGTCGACCGCGACGGCGACGGCGTGGACGACCGCGGCGAGGCCGGGTCCGGCGGGCTGCTCGTGCGGCTCTGGGACGATGCTCGCGGCGTGGTGCAGTTCACCCGCACCGATGCCGATGGCAGCTACCACTTCAACAACGTCGCGCCCGGCGACTACAAGATCCGCATCGACGCGGGCCGGGGCGTGGAGTTCACCCCGAACACCAACGGCGACAACGACGTCAGCACCTACATCGCGCGCTTCGGCCGCGGCGAAACCGACTTGCTGACCGTGCGCCCGGGCCAGGACGTCACCGGCGTCGACGCCGGCGTGTTGCCGAGCTGGATGAGCGCGGCGTCGCTGACACTGTCGGCGGGGCAGGGCGGGTCCGGCCAGTCCACCGGCGGCCAGTCCACCGGCGGCCAGGCTTCCGGCGGTCAGACCTGGGGCGGTTCGTCGAACCAGGGCTCGCAGGGCAACACGACGGAGGTCCCGTCGGGGGGAAGCGGGTCCGGGTCCGCGCCTTCCTCGGGGGGCGCGTTTCCGGTTCCGACCCCTGTAGAGACCGCGTACGAGCCGTTCTTCCAGCGCTTCGGCGGCAGCCAGCCCGAGGCGCTGGCCCCCTCCCTGCCGGAACCGGAACCCGAGGTTTCGCACGCGCTCCCGGTCTTCGGATGGGGCGCCGCGGACTCGCTGATCTTCGCCTGACCAAGGCCCCGGGGCGGCCTCCGGCGGCACCTGCCGCCGCCGCCCCGGCCCGCGACCATGTCACGGTCGCCACAAAAATATCCACAATCAGTCGAATTTTTTCCGCTGCGAAGACGGTAGCTTGTACCCGTAGGGCAGGGACAAGTCCCGAAAACGAGGTGGAGGCATGTCGACGCCGAGGCAGACATCGGCGGGGGAAACCCCCGTGCAGCAGGCGCGCCGCGAGGTGGAATCCTACCTCGGCTCGCCCGCCTGGGAACAGCGCCTGGCAGAGGCCGCGGCGCGCCGTGCCGAGGCGCTGAAGCGCAAGGCCGACGCGCGCAAGGTCGCCGAGCGGCAGGCCGCGGAAGCGGCGCTGATCGGCGGAACGGCGGCCCCGGACGGTGGCGCCGATGCGCCCCGGACCGGCCCCGAGGTGATCGGGACCTTCTCCGAACGGCTCGCCGCGGCGAAGGCCGAACGCGCCGAACGGACCGCGCCGGGAAAGCCCGCGGTTGCCGAGATACCCTCCGAACCCGATCCGGAACCCGTGGTGATGTTCCGGGCGGCCGAACGGCCCGCCACCCGGGCCGCGTCGTCGCCGCCCGCCGAAGCGGTGGAAGCCGGGACGAAGGACGCCGCCCCCACCGAAGCGAACGCGACGGAGAGCGAAGCGCCAGCTGACATTCAGGCGACCGAAACTCCGGTTATCCACGCCGAAGCCGAGACCCCGGATCCGATCGAGCCTCCGCGGTTCCTGCTTCAGCCTGACGCCCCCTCCCTGACGGACGAGACGGTTGAAGCGGTCCCGTCCGATATTGCTCCGGACGCCGTGGCGGACACGCCGGATCGGGTCTTCCGTCTCTCCACCGCGCTCGAGACGCGCGCTGCGCTGTCGCCATCGGTGCGGACGGACGGGCCGCGGCCGCTCGAACGCCCCCATGCCGTCGTCGCGCTGACGCGCGGGGGCAGGGGGCTGGTCCCCGCGGCGGCCGTGGCGCTGGCCCTGTTCGGCTGCATCTGGCTTGGCTGGAAGATGGCCGAAAGCCGCCAGGCGGTTCGGGCCCCCTCCACCGCGGCCGAGGAGATCGACGGGTTCGCGGCATTGCCGGCCGCGTCCCGTGCGTCCGGGCCCGAGGCCCGTACTTGGGGCGGCGTCGGCGGTCGCATGACCCCGCGCGCACCGCTCGCCGCCGGGAACGAGACCGAGGTTCCGGCGGATGCAGCGCCGGTCCGTGTCGCGGCGCTGGTCGCGCCGGTGCCGGTCGCGGCGCCCGATCCGAGCGTTCTCCAGCCGCTGTCGGTTCCGGCCATCGCGGAGCCCGCGCCGTTCCGGACGGCGGCGGCCCTCCTGCCGGAGCAATCCGCGCCGGGCGACCGTCCGGGGCCGGAGGTCTCGCGGATCGCGGCCATGACCGCTCTGCCGTTTCCCGCCGCTGCGCCGTCGGGCCTCGCGCTCGCCGCCCTGCCCACCGCCCTCGTTCCACCCTCCGTCGAGACACCGGGCGAGCAGCCCAAGCCGGCCGCGATGATCGGTCCCGGCGAAGCGGAAAACCGGCCCGACGCCGCACCCGACCTCGTCTCGGTCTCGCTCGACAGACCGGGCCAGCCGCCGCTGCCGATGCTCGGCGAACCCGCGTTCCTCGCGCTCGACATCGTTCCGGCCGCGCCCGTCCTGTCGACCGCGCGGGCCATCGGAACCGATCCGGCAACGGCAAGGGCAGCGATCGCGACCGGAGAACCGGCCCGCGTTCCTGCAAGCGATCCTGTCCTGGCGGCTGCGCGCTCCGCGCTGCTGGCGGCCGCAATGCCCGAACCGCGTCCCTGGTCCGGCGGGGTCGTCCGACCCGCGCCCCGTCCGGTCACGATCGAGACAGCCGCGCCCGCGGTCGTCGCCGGACGGCCGCGCCTTCCGCAGATCGGCGACCGCAACGACCTGCCGGTGGATCTCGTCTCGGGCCTCGGCACGGCGCTCGACGCCGCATCTGTGACACCGGGAGCGGCCAGCGGCGCCCGCGTGCTCTACTACCACCCCGAGGATCGCAGCCGCGCCGCGGCGATGGCCGACTGGATGGGTGGCCGCGCGGTCTACCAACCCGCGCCGTCGGCCCCGCCGGCCGGCACGATCGAGGTGATGCTGACGCCGTGATCCGCGCGGGTCATGCAGGCTAACCTGCCCCGTGGATCATTCCGGCGGTCTCCGTCCGGTGTCATCGGGCCGAGCTCCGCCTTGCTGATCCACGCGGCGCACGCATCGGGAGCGAACCCGGCCATGGCACGGGGCGCATAAGCTGACCTTACGATGCAAGGCGTGTTCCGTCATCGTACCGGTGTCCCGGCGCACCCGAGTTTCCCGGAAGACGGAACGCCGACAGCTTCTCACCGAGGCTCGACGCTTCGCGGGCGAGGACTGTGGTCTCGGCCGAGGTCTCCTCGAACATCGCGGCGTTGCGTTGCGTGACCTCGTCGAGTTGCCCCGTCGCGGCGTTGATCTCGGTGATCGTGCTGGCCTGGGTTTCGGCGAGCCCCGCGATGGTGGTGATCTGGTCCGCCATCTCGGCAACCGCGGCGACGATGCGGTCGAGGCTCTGCCCCGCCTGGCCGGAGGCCGCGACGCCTTCGCCGATCACCTGGTTGCTCTCGGCGATGAGTTCCTTGATTTCCCGCGCCGCGTCCGAACAGCGCATGGCGAGGGCGCGAACCTCCGAAGCGACGACCGCGAAGCCGCGACCGCTTTCGCCCGCGCGCGCGGCCTCGACGCCGGCGTTCAGGGCAAGAAGGCTGGTCTGGAAGGCGATGTCGTCGATCACGCCCACCACGCGCGCGATCTTCTCCGATGCCGCCTGGATCGAGGACATGGATTGCGCACTGTGGCGCATGACCTCCGCGCCCTCCTCTGCGGTGGTTCGGGCGCGCTGGCCGATCTCATCGGCGCGGCGGGCGCCCTCGGCGGTGGCGGTGACGGAGCTTGTCAACTCGTTCAGCGTCGCGCTCGTCTCCGCGAGCGTGGCAGCGGCGCTCTCGGTCCGGCGCGAAAGCTCGACTGTGGAGCCGGCGATGCCGTCGACCGAGCCGTGGATCGTCAGCCCGGTCTCCGAGACGCTCAGAAGCAGGCTCGACAGGCTCGACAGGGCGGAGTTGAAGTTCCGCTGAAGCGCCGCGTATTCGCCTTCGAAGGTTTCGGTGATCGTGACGTCGAGATCGCCCTCGGACAGCTTTTGTAGGCTTCGGCCGAGTACCTCGACCACCTGGGCCTGCGCGGCGGCCCGGGCCTCGTCGGCCTCCTTCGCGGCGCGGGTCGCCTCTGCCATGCGCGCGCGTTCGATGAGACCGTCGCGGAACACGGTCAGTGCACGGACCATGCGCCCGATCTCTCCCCTGCGGGCGCGGAGACCCGAGAGCGCGTCGAGGTTGCCGGAGGATAGCCGCTCGGTCGCGAGGGCGACACGGTTCACGGGGCGGGCGATCGTGAAGTAGGCCAGCAGCAGCGTCGCCAGGATCGCGAGGCCCGCGACGGCACCAAGCCCGACGACGCGGTCCTCGGCGCTCCGCATGTCACCCGACAGGTCGGCGGTCCCGTCCGCGATGCCGGTGACGGCGGTTTCGAGCGCGGCGATGACCTCGCCGGTGATCCGGCTGACGGCGGCGTCGGCGTCGGTGGCGATGCGCGCCGCGTCGGCGGCGGCGGAGAGAGAGGCCGCACGCAGGGCGGCGATGCCCGTGTCGGGGTCGGCGGCGGCGGCGAGCGGTTCCAGCGAGGCGGTGACCTCGTCCCCGAACCCGGCGGCGATGCCCATCATCGCCTCTGCCGACCCGGTCAGGTTGTCCTGCCGCAGGGCGACCATGCCGGCGTCCCCGGCGGTCGCGGCCTGCAGCGCATGGATGATCGTGGCACGGACGGCGGTCGAGAGGTCGGCGGCCGACTGGATGCGGGCGAGGTGAACGTCAATCAGGTCGCGGATCGTGGCCTCGTTCGTGTCGCGGGTATCGCTTGCGGCAAGGAAGAGATCGAACTCGATTTCGTCGGCGGCGGTGGCCAGCGCGCGGTCGACCTCGCTGCCCGCGGCGAGGATCTCGGCGGTGAAACCGCGGGCGGCCCCGGCCCCACCCGCGCGGGCCGAAACCTCGCGCAGGGTGTGCAGCGGTTCGCGCGCAGCGGCGAGGGCGCCGTCATCGGAGATGGAGGGCATGAGCCGGTCGAGCGTGTCGTCGGCGGAGGAGGCGAGGTCGGACAGGATCGAGCGGAGCGCCGGGTCGCGCGTGCCCGCGATCGCGAGCGATGTGCCGACAAGCGAGTTGGCGGCCGCCCGCGCCTGCAGGGCGATGCCGAACTGCGCGACGTCGCCCGTCACGATGGTATCCAGCGACTGGCCCACGGCGCCGATGGTTTCCTCGCCGCGGATCGTCATCTCGAACAGCGCCTGGTCCTGCAGGTCGGTCACGATCGCGGTGATCCGGCTGAGGATCGCGTCGAATTCCTCTGTCGCGGCGTCGATGCGCTGCGCGCCATCGACCTCGGCGGCACGGGCGGCGGCGAGCGTGTCGACGAGTGCCGCGACCTCGGCCGTGGCCCCGGTCTCCGCGCCGTTCAGGTCCCGGATCGCGGCGACGGAGGCCTGGGCGGCGGCGCGCGCGGCCTCGATCTCCGGCAGTGTGCCGGCCTCCACGAGGTGGGCGAAGGAAGCCTGGAGGTGGCTGACCTCGGCCAGCTCGCCCGCACGAAGCTGGAGATCGGCGAGCCAGATGTCCTCGAACTCCGTCATGTTGCCGGAGACCGACCGGAAGCTGCCGGTGGCGGTGACGATCGCGAAGCCGACGATGCCGGCGAGCACGGCGAGGATAAGGCCGAGCCGAACGACGATCTTGCCGAGGATTTCGAGGATCACGCCGCTGTCTCCTTCAGGTAGCGATTGCGTTGGGATGCCGCCGCTGCCGGCGGCATCCCGTGTCGTGTGTCCGTGTGGTCAGGAAGAGCCGCCGGTCGGGACGGGCGAGAAGCTGCCGTCGGCGTTGATCCGGGTCAGGAACACCACGTCCAGCGCCTGGTTGTCGCCCGGTCCGAACTGCATCTCGAGCCCGTCGATATCGACCGAGGTCATGGACGACAGCGCATCGAGGTAGGCTTCGCGGGTCAGATCGGGGCCCGCGGCCTCCAGCGCGGCGATGGCCATTCGGCCGACGAGGTAGCCCTCCATCGTCACGAAATCCGGTGCGAGCGCGGCATCGTGTGCGGCGAGCGCGGACTGGTAGCTTTCGACCACCGGGATCGAGGCGTCCCACGGGAACGGGACGACCTGGCTGATGATGACGCCTTCGCCGTCGGCGCCCAGTTCGTCCGCCAGCGCGCGGGAGCCCACGAAGGAGATGTTGACGAAGGTCGGCTCGAACCGAAGCTGCCGCGAGAGGCGGACGAACTCGGCGATCGGCCGGTAGGCGCCGACCATCACCACCGCCTGCGGTTCGGCCGCGCGGATGTCGAGCAGCGCGCCGCGGACCGCGGTGGTGTTGCGCAGGTAGGTGCCCTCGGCCACCAGGGTCATGTCGCGGCGGGCCAGCGCCTCGGTCACGCCGTCGAGCCCGACGCGGCCGAAGCCGTCGTCCTGGTAGAGGATGGCGATGTCGGTCATGCCGAGGTCGTCGACCAGGTGCGCGATCCATGCCTCGGTCTCGGCCCCGTAGCTCGCGCGGAGGTTCCAGACGTTGCCGAGGCTGGTGTCGCGCAGGAAGCCCGCGCCGGTGAAGGCGCCGATCATGGGGAACCCGGCCTCGGTGGCGAGCGGCTGCGTGGCGCGGGTGGTCGGGGTGCCGACCGGGCCGATCAGCGCGATATGGCCGTCGCCGTCCAGCACGGTCTGAAGCTGCGCGACGGACTGGTCGGGTTCGTAGCCGTCGTCCCAGGTGTCGAGCGCCAGCATCCGCCCGTAGACGCCGCCGGCGGCATTCGCCTCCGCGAACGCGGCCAGGATGCCTTCGCGCATGCCGGTGCCGAGCGCCGCGGCAGGGCCGTCGAAGGCGGCGACCTGCGCGAAGCGGATCTCGTCGTCGGTGATGCCCTGGTCGGCCGCGGCCGGCAGGGCCGTCGCCAGCGCGCAGGCAGTCGCACCGGCCATCGCAAGGGTCTTCCACATGTGGGGATCTCTCCGTGTCCTGGTTGAGCGGACAGGCAGTAGGGCCGCGTCGTTAAGACGAGGTTTCGCCGCGGCCGCCGAATGCGGCGAATTTGCTTCCGGGAACGGCCGTGCTGGCGTATCTTGCGTCGCATTTTACGGGCGGAGCGACGGGGTTGGAGGAAACTGTGTCTGCCGGAGGGACCCGGGGGCGGCCGCCGTCCGCCGCGGTTTCGTCGGAACTGGTGGCCTTCGTTCAATCGGGTTGCGGCGTCGGGCTGGCCTCGGCGGCGACCGACGGCACGGCCGTGGTCGGCGTCGGGCTCGGCTGCCGTGTCCGGCCGGGGGGCGTGTTCCGCATCCTCGTCGTGCGGGCGCCGAATTCCGCCTTCCTCGACGCGGTGCGCCGGGGCGCGCCGGTCGCCGTCACTTTCACCGCCACGCGCAACCACGAATCCTACCAGGTGAAGGCCGACCGGGCCGAGCTGTGCGACGCCGCCTCGGACGACCAGCCCGAGATCGACCGCCAGCAGCTCCTGTTCCGGGACGGGATGGTCGAGATCGGGTATTCCCCCGCACAGGCCGAGGGTTACGCGCCCTGCGATCCCAACGACCTCGTCGCGGTGGAGTTCGTCCCCGCGCGGGTCTTCACCCAGACGCCGGGCCCGGGTGCCGGGGCGGAGGTGACGCGATGACCATGCTGTGCGTCGATTCGATCCGTCCCGCGCTCGAAGGGGCGATCGCCTCGCTGATCGCGACCACCGATACCGACGGCATCCCGAACGTGTCGATGATCAGCCAGGTCCACTACGTTGATCCCGAGCGGGTCGCGCTGTCCTACCAGTTCTTCAACAAGACCCGGGCCAACCTGCTCGCGACGCGGCGGGCGATCGTCCAGGTGATGGACCCGGACACGCTGGCGCAATACCGGCTGTCGTTGCATTACGAGGAAACCCGCACCGACGGCCCGCTGTTCGAGAGCATGAAGGCGAAGCTGTCGGGGATCGCCTCGCATCACGGGGTCAGCGACGTGTTCCGCCTGCTCGGCTCGGACGTGTTCCGGGTCGAGGCGATCGAGGCGGTGCCGGGGCCGGTGCGTCAGCGGCCCGCGCCGCCGCGTGCGATGGTGGCCGCCGCCCGCCGCAGCTTCGAGGCGATGTCGGCCTGTGCCGAGCTGGACGAGCTGTTCGACTGCGTGACCCTGTGCATGGAGCGTGAATTCGGCATCCGCTGGTCGATGGTGCTGGTGGCCGAGGGCGATACCGGGCGGTTCTATACCGTCTCCTCGCGCGGCTACCCGACCAGCGGCGTCGGCGCGGAGGTCGGGGCGGGCGAGGGCGTGATCGGGGTCGCCGCGGCCTTCGACACGCCGATCCGCATCGGCCACATGACCCGCGACTACCGGTATGGCGAAACCGTGCGGGACGCGGCGCGGGAAACCGGGGTGCTGGCGGCCGACCCGCGGCGCATCCCGTTCCCCGGCCTCGGCGCGCCGCGCAGCCAGGTCGCGATCCCGGTCCGGTCCGAGGGCCATGTCGCCGCCGTCCTGTTCGCCGAGGACGACACCATCCTGCGGTTCGGCTACGGCGAGGAGGATGCGCTGGTGCTGATCGCCACGCATCTCGGGCTGCTCATGGCCAAGCTCACCGGGGCGGAGGACGACACGGCGGAGGTGACGCCCTTCGCCGGCGGCCCCGAGGCGGCGGGGCGGCTGGAACTGCGCTACTTCGCCTTCGACCAGAGCGTGTTCCTGGGCAACGAGTACCTCATCAAGGGGGTCGCGGGGGCGATCCTCTGGCGGCTCCTGACCGAGCATCACGCCACCGGGCGGACCGAGTTCACGACCCGCGAACTGCGCATCGACCCCGCCCTGCGGGTGGTGAGCCATTCCGAGAACATCGACGCGCGGCTGATCCTCCTGCGGAAGCGGCTGGAGGAACGCTGCACCTGTCTCCGGATCGAGCGCGTGGGGCGGGGCCGGATCCGGCTCGTGGTCGCGCGCGGGCTCGACCTGCAGGAACCCGGCGACGGCAAGTCGGTCGCCTGAGCCATCTTTGAGCATTCCTGAGGCTTCCCGGCAGGAAGTCTGAAGATGTGCGCCCCGCCGATCCGCGGCATCACCCGCCGCAGTCGGCCGGGCCCGTTCGCCCGGCGGCTCGATTGAAACAGGGGGGCGGGCCGGGCGCCGAGGCGGCGGCCGCATCCCTCACCGAGAGTCTTGGAAAATGACATACGACAAGCTGAAATCCCGCGTTCGCGGCACCGTCATCACGCGGTTCGACCCCGACCATGCCGCTGCCTGCGACGCGCTGGTCTGGAACGGCCGCAAGCCCCCGCGCACGGCGCAGGTCATCGTGCGCGCCGCCGATGCCGCCGACGTGCAGGCGGCGGTTCTCTATGCCGCCGAACACGATCTCGGCGTCTCGGCCCGCACCGGCGGCCACCAGTTCACCGGCATCGCGGTCCGCGCGCAGATGGTGATCGACCTCGGCGCGCTCGACTCGCTCAGGATCGACGCCGCGGCCCGCGTCGCCGAGATCGGCCCGGCGGTGACGAACGCGCGGCTGATCGCGGCACTCGACCGGCACGGGCTCGCCTTCCCCGTCGGCCACTGCGGCAGCGTGCCGATGGGCGGCTACCTGCTCGGCGGCGGGATCGGCTGGAACGGCGCGGAATGGGGGATCGCCTGCCATTCCGTCCTGTCCGTGGACGTGGTGCTTGCCGATGGCCGCCTCGTCACCGCGACCGAGACCGACCACGCCGACCTGTTCTGGGCCGCGCGGGGCGCCGGGCCGGAGTTCTTCGGCATCGTCACCCGCTACCGGGTGCGCCTGCAGGAGGCCCCGCGTGCCCTGACCTCCGTCATCCGGGTCTACCCGGCGGCGGCGGCGGAGGCGGTGGCCGACTGGGCCGAGCGCGCGGTGGCGCGGGCGCCCGCGAACGTGGAGTTCACCGCCAAGATCGAGCAGTCGCCGGACGGCCCGACCATCGCGGCGATCGCCACGGTCTTCGCCGCCAGCGACGCCGAGGCCGCGGCGACCTGCGCCGCCTTCACCCGCGACGCGCCGGAGGGTGCGCTGGCGGTGATCGGGCCGATGCCGACCCCGTTCGAGGCGCTCTACGAGGGCACCGCCTCGTCGACGCCGAAGGGAAGCCGCTACGCGGTGGACTGCTACTGGTCCGACCGGGCGCTCGGAACCGCGCTGTCGCGGATGGTCGCCGGGTTCGCCGCGACACCGTCGGGGCGGAGCTTCGGGCTCGTGGTCCTGCGCTCGAATGCCGGGCCGGTGCCGCCGATCAGCGCGTTCTCGCAGGTCGGCCGCGTCTTCGGCGCGGTCTACGCGGTGTGGGAAGACGAGGAGGAGGACGCTGCCAACCTGTCCTGGCTCCGCCGCCTGTCTGCCAATGCCGCGGGTTACGTCACCGGCGCCTATGTCGGCGAGGCCGACCTCGAGAACCCCGGCGCGCGTCCCGCGACCCTGTCGCCCGAGGTGACCGCGCGGCTGGCCGAGCTTCGCGCCCGTCACGACCCCGAAGGCCGCTTCCGCCGCCAGCCGCTCGTGGCCCGGCAGCAAGCCGCCTGACCGGAACCGGCCCCGCGTTGCCCCGCGGGGCCGGTTTTCGGCCTGTGGTTATCTTTGTGGATTACCCGTGTGCGAGGGCTGGATAACCCGACCGGGCCTCGACACCGCTACGTTTTCGTTCCCCCGTGCCCCTCGATGTCTGCCCGATGGCGAGAAGTGGCGAAACGCGGATCCCGTCGGTTCCCCCCTCGCAACTCCCCGTCGATGGCGGTTACATCCCGCTCATCTGAACACGGGAGACCGAAGCTGATGTCCGAAACCGAGACCGCCGCCCTCGACGCCGCCGCGAT
>WVSL01000007.1 GCA_015689685.1 Rhodobacterales bacterium HKCCE2091
GGCGAGGGCCGCCGCGCCACGCTGGTCACCCCCGACCGGGCGCTGGCCCGTGCCGTGACCGCCGCGCTCGACCGCTGGCGGCTGACGCCGGACGACAGCGCGGGCCTGCCGCTCGACGACACCCCGCCCGGACGGTTCCTCGCCCTGACCGCCGCGCTGATGGCCGGGCGCGGCGACGCGGTCGATCTACTGGCCGTCCTGAAACACCCGCTGACCCATTCCGGCGCCGACCGGGGGCCGCACATGCTCCGTGTATCCGGGCTGGAACTCTCGGTCCTGCGCGGCGGCGGCCTGCACCCCGACCCCGGCCGCATCCGCGACTGGGCCGCGACGCACGGGCACGGCGACTGGGCCGAATGGCTGATCGGTGCCGCGCTCGGCCCGCGCCAGCCGGCCGCGCCGATGCAGGACCACGTCGCCCGCCATCTCGACCTCGCGCAGGCACTGGCCCGGGGCCCCGGCGGCGAAGGCGCCGGCCAGCTCTGGGCCGCGGAGGCCGGGCAGCTCGCGCAGGCGACGATGCGGGCGCTCGCCGCCGACGCGGAGGCCGGCGGGACCATGACCGCGCTCGACTACCGCGACATGGTGACCGCGATCCTCGCCGAGCAGGAACTTCGCAACCCCGCCCGCCCCCATGCCGACGTGATGATCTGGGGCGCGATGGAGGCGCGGGTACAGGGCGCCGACCTGATGATCCTCGGCGGGCTGAACGAGGGCACATGGCCCGCGGGCGACACCGCCGATCCGTGGCTGAGCCGCGCCCTGCGCGCGCGGGCGGGCCTGCGGCTGCCCGACCGGCGCACGGGGCTGTCGGCGCACGACTTCCAGCAGGCCGCGGCCTCGCCCGAGGTCTGGCTCAGCCGCGCCGTCCGCAATGCCGAGACCGAGACCGTGCCCGCCCGCTGGCTGAACCGGCTGACGAACCTCCTGTCGGGATCTGGCGACGAACCGGCGGCGGCGCTTGCCGCGATGCGCGGGCGCGGGGCCGAGTGGCTCGCGCGGGCCGAGGCGCTCGACCGTCCCGCCGCGCCGGAACCGCCCGCCCCCCGTCCCGCCCCCGCCCCGCCCGCCGCCGTGCGGCCGCGCCAGCTGTCGGTGACCGAGATCGAGCGGCTGATCCGCGACCCCTACGCGGTCTACGCCCGCCGCGTCCTTCGCCTGTCCCCGCTCGATCCGCTGCGACCCGCCGCCGATGCGCGTCTGAAGGGTGAGATCCTGCACGACATCGTGCGGCAATTCGTGGAGGCCACCTCCGGCGGCCTGCCCGACCGTCCAGTGCCGCTGCTGCTGGACATCGCCGCCGCCGCGCTCGACGCCGCGTCGGAATGGCCCGTCGCCCGGCATCTGTGGCGCGCCGCGATTGAGAAGGCCGCCCCCGCCTTCGTGACCGGCGAGGCCGCGCGCCGCGCCTATGCCGAGCCGATGGCGCTGGAGACCAAGGGCGAAACCGTGTTCCCGCCCGCGGGGCTGACGCTGCGCGCCACCGCCGACCGGATCGACCGCCGCGCGGACGGACGGCTCGCGATCTACGACTACAAGTCGGGCAAGGTGCCGTCGGAGAACGAGGAAAAGGCGTTCAACCAGCAGCTTCGGCTCGAGGCCGCGATGGCCGCGCGCGGGGCGTTCACCGGCGGCGTGCCCGCCGATACCGCGCGGGTGGCCTATATCGGGCTCGGCGCGGACGGGACCGAGCGGGTGGTGGACCTGACCCCCGCCGACATCGCCGAGACCGAGCGGCGGCTCGTCGCGCTCTGGGCGCGGTTCCTCGACGAGGGTCACGGCTTCGTGTCGCGGCGGGCGATGCAGAAGGTCAGCTACGGCAGCGATTACGAACACCTCGCGCGGTACGGCGAATGGGACGAGGCGAGGAGCCCCGTCACGGTCGAGGTCGGACGATGAGCCTGCACGACGCCACCCGCGCGCAGATCCGCGCCGCCGATCCTTCCGCCTCGTCCTGGCTGATGGCGAATGCCGGGTCCGGCAAGACCCGCGTGCTGACCGACCGGGTGGCGTGGCTGCTGCTGAACGATGCCCCGCCCGAGCGGATCCTGTGCCTGACCTACACCAAGGCCGCGGCGTCGGAGATGCAGAACCGCCTGTTCACGCGGCTCGGGGAATGGGCGATGATGGACGACGCCGCGCTGGTCGAGGCGCTGGAGGGGATGGGCGTGCCCGCCACCGCACGAGGGGCCGACGCGCTGGCCCGCGCCCGCACCCTCTTCGCCCGCGCCATCGAGGCGCCGGGCGGGCTGAAGATCCAGACCATCCACTCCTTCGCCGCCGCGCTCCTGCGCCGGTTCCCGCTGGAGGCCGGGGTGTCGCCGGGGTTCCAGGAGATCGACGACCGCGCCCGCGTAATCCTGATGGACGAGGTGCTGGACGCACTGGCCGAGGGGCCACAGGCCGACGCGGTGGCCGGTGTCGCGCGCTATCTCGGCGGCAGCGGGATGCGCGGGCTGATGAGCGCGGTGCAGGACCGGCGCGAGGCCTTCGCGGCGGACCACGACGCGGCGGCGATCCGTGCGCTGCTCGGCGTGCCGCCGGGGATGACGGCGGGCGGGCTGCTCGACGAGACCTTCACCGGCGGCGAGGATGTGCTGTGCGCCCGCGCCGCGGCCCTGCTCGATCCGACAACGCGCGGCAACGACAAGATCGTCGAGACGCTGACCTCCTTCCCGTGGGCCGGTCCGTCGCTCGACGACCTTGCCCGGATCGAGAAGCCGTTCCTGTTCGGGTCGGACACCAAGACCAACCCCGACGGCGCGAAGATCGGGAAGTTCGCGAACAAGGAGGTCCGCGCCGCGCTCGGCCCCGACCTCGCCCCGCTGGAGGCGTTCATGCTGCGGCTGGAGGCCGCGCGCCCCGTGCGCCGCGCTCTCGTCGCCGCCGAACGGGCCGAGGCGCTGGCCGCCTTCGCCCGCGCCTGGCTGCCCGCCTACGACGCCGCCAAGGCGGCGCGCGGATGGCTCGACTTCGACGACCTGATCGTGCGTGCGCGCGCGCTCCTGACCGACCGGGCCATCGCGCCCTGGGTGCTGTTCCGACTCGACGGCGGCATCGACCACCTGCTCGTCGACGAGGCGCAGGACACCTCGCCGCCGCAATGGGAGATCATCGGCGCGCTGGCCGCGGAATTCGCCGCCGGCGAAGGCGCGCGGGTCGACGTAACCCGGACGCTGTTCGTGGTCGGCGACCGCAAGCAATCGATCTACTCGTTCCAGGGCGCCGACCCCGACGGGTTCGAACGGATGCGCGATCACTTCGCGGAACGTCTCGCCGGTGGTCCCGCGCCGCTCGGTCAGCACGAACTGGTCTATTCCTTCCGCTCCGCCCCGCCGATCCTGTCGCTGGTGGACCGGGTCTTCGCCGGGTCGGCGGGGGCGGGCGTGGGCCAGGGCGTGCGCCACGCCGCGTTCCGCGACCGGATGCCGGGGCGGATCGACATCTGGCCGCCGGTCGCGAAGGCGGAAAGGCCGGAGGACCCGCCGTGGTACGACCCTGTCGACCAGGTCGCCGATACCCACCACGACGTGCGGCTGGCCGAACGGGTCGCGGGGTTCCTGAAGCGCACGCTCGACGACCCGCCGCTGATCGAGGATCGCGACGGCCCCCGGCCGCTGGCAGCGGGCGACGTCCTGATCCTCGTGCGGCGGCGCGGGCTCCTGTTCCACCGACTGATCGCCGAGATCAAGGCCGAGGGCCTGCCGATCCCCGGCGCCGACAAGATCCCGGTGACGGAACAGCTTGCCGTGAAGGACCTGATCGCGCTGATGTCGTTCCTCGCTACGCCCGCGGACGACCTGTCGCTCGCCGCGGTGCTGCGGTCGCCCGTGTTCGGGCTGTCGGAGGACGATCTCTACCGGCTTGCGCAGGGCCGGGGCGGCACGCTCTGGCACGCGCTGCGGGAAAGCGGCCATGCCGGCGCGCTCGAGATCCTGCACGACCTTCGCGACCAGTCGGACCTGATCCGGCCCTACGAGTTGCTTGAACGGGTGCTGATCCGCCACGACGCCCGCCGCCGCATCGTCGCGCGGCTCGGCGCGGAGGCCGAGGACGGGATCGACGCGCTGCTCGCCCAGGCGCTGGCCTACGAGCGGGTCGAGGTGCCGAGCCTGACCGGCTTTCTCGACTGGCTGCTGGCGGACGAGTTGCAGATCAAGCGCGATCCCGGCGGGCGCGGCGGGCAGATCCGGGTGATGACGGTGCATGGCGCCAAGGGGCTCGAGGCGCCGCTGGTGATCCTGCCGGAGACCGCGAGGTACCGGCCCGGCAACACCGGCCCGCGGATCCTCGCGCCCGAGGGCGGCCCGGCGCTCTGGCCGGCGGGGAAGGACGAGGCCCCGCCGCTCCTGCGCGAGTTGATGGACGACTGCGCCGCGCGCGACGCGGAGGAGGAGAACCGGCTGCTCTACGTCGCGCTGACGCGGGCGGCGCAATGGCTCGTCGTCGCCGCGGCGGGCGATCTCGGGACCGAGCCGGACCATTGCTGGTACGGCATGATCCACGCCGCCGCCACCGAGGAGGACGGGGTAGAGGAAATCCCGCTCTGGGACGGCATCGGGCTGCGGATCGAGACCGGCGCGTGGCGACAGGCCGGCGGCCCCGCGGACGAGCCCGCGCTGCCGGCGGCGAACCCGGAGGTCACCCTGCCCGACTGGGCGCTTTCCCATGCCCCCGCGGCCGAGGTCGAACGCGCCGCCTCGCCCTCCGATCTCGGCGGGGCGAAGGCCCTGCCCGGCGATCCCGGCGCGGCGGACGAAGCCGCGTCGCTGCGGCGCGGGCGGCTCTTGCACCTGCTGCTCGAACACCTTCCCGCGGTCGCGCCGCCGGCCTGGGCCGGGGCCGCGCCGGGCATCCTGTCGCTCGACGGCCCCGACCTGCCCGACGAGGCCGAGACCGACGCGCTGATGTCCGAGGCGGCCGCCGTTCTGACCGCGCCGGACCTCGCGCCGCTTTTCGCCGGGGAGGCGCTGGCGGAGGTCGGCCTGACCGCCCGCAGCGCGACGCTCGGCCGCCCCCTGATGGGGCAGATCGACCGCCTGTTCGTCACGCCGGATACGGTGCGCGCCATCGACTTCAAGTCCAACATCCTGGTTCCGGACACGCCCGCCGAGGTGCCCGAGGGGCTTCTGCGCCAGATGGGCGCCTATGCCGAGATGCTGGCGGCGATCTACCCGGGGCGCCGGGTCGAGACCGCGATCCTGTGGACAGGTGCGGCGCGGCTGATGGTGCTGCCAGACGATCTGGTCATGGCGGCCCTGCGCCGCGCGGCTGGTCCTTGACCCCCGCCACCGGCGTCCATACCTTGTGTCTCCGAACACGAGACCCCTAAATCCGGGACCCGAATCAGGAGGGCATGACATGGCCACCGTCCCCGTCACCGACGACACCTTCGACGCCGAGGTGCGGCAATCGCCGATCCCCGTCGTCGTGGACTTCTGGGCAGAATGGTGCGGCCCGTGCCGCCAGATCGGCCCGGCGCTGGAAGAGCTGTCCGAGGCCTATGACGGCAAGATCAAGATCGTGAAGGTCAACGTCGACGAGAACCCGAACGCACCGATGCAGCTCGGCGTTCGCGGCATCCCGGCGCTGTTCATGTTCAAGGACGGCGAGGTGATCTCGAACAAGGTCGGCGCCGCGCCCAAGGCCGCGCTGCAGGGCTGGATCGAAGACGCGATCTGATCCGCCACGATGCGAGACGACGACGAAGGGCGCCCCGACGGGCGCCCTTTTCCGTTCCAGACGGCGCGCTAGCTCGGACAGCGCGAGTGAAAGGGAGACGACGACCGATGACCGAGATCAGGACAAGCCCCTCGACCGGCCCCGGATCGCCGGAGGTGACGGGCATCTACGACGCAGCGTCGGGGTCCGCGCAGTACATCGCCGCCTGCCCCGAAACCGGCAAGGCCGCGCTGATCGACGTGGTGCGCGACTTCGACCCCGCCGCCGCGCGGACCGGTACCGGCACGGCCGAGCGGGTGCTCGACATCGCCGCCGCGAAGGGGCTTGAGATTGCCTGGATCCTCGACACCCACCCCCATGCCGATCACCTCATGGCCTCGTCCTTCCTGAAGGACCGGACCGGCGCCCCGAACGCCATCGGCGCGAAGGTGACCGAGATCGCGGAGTTGTGGCGGGTGCTGTACAATCTGCCCGGCGCCTTCGACCCCGCGGCCGACTTCGACCGGCTCTGGCAGGACGGCGACAGCTTCGAGATCGGCGGGCTGACGGCGCGGGCGATGCTGTCGTCGGGCCACACGCTCGGCTCGGTGACCTACGTCATCGGCGACGCGGCCTTCGTCCACGACACCTTCATGCAGCCCGATGCCGGCACCGCGCGCGCGGACTTCCCCGGCGGTTCCGCGTCGGAGCTGTACGACAGCCTGATGGCGATCCTCGACCTGCCCGACGAGACCCGGCTTTTCGTTGGCCACGACTACGGCACCGAGGACCGGCCCGACCCGGCCTGGGAATCGACGGTGGCGGAGCAGCGGGAGACGAACATCCATGTCGGCGGCGGTGTCTCGCGGGCCGATTACGTCGCCCGGCGGGAGGCACGGGACGCGACCCTGTCCCTGCCCGACCGGATGCTCGCGGCGCTCCAGGTCAACCTGCGCGGCGGGCGGCTGCCGGATCCGGAGGACGACGGGCATCGCTACCTGAAGATCCCGCTGGACCGGTTCTGAACGGAAAGGGGCACCCCGGAAGGCGCCCCCTCGCTGCATTCGATGCACCGGCACCCCCGAAGGGGCACCGGCAACGCCCCTCGCTCAGGACGCCTTGGTGAAGTCGGGATAGGCTTCCATCCCCAGTTCCGCGACGTCGAGGCCCGCGATCTCGTCCTCTTCCGAGGCGCGGATGCCGCCGATGCCCTTGAGGATGACCCACAAGACCAGCGACACGACGAAGACGAACACGCCGACGATCGCGATCGAGATGAGCTGGCCGCCGATGGTCGCGTCGGAGTTGGTCAGGACCACGGCGAGCGTGCCCCAGATACCGGCGCAGAGGTGGACCGGGATGGCGCCGACCACGTCGTCGATCTTCAGCTTGTCGAGCAGCGGCACGGCGAAGACCACGATCACGCCGCCGATGGCACCGATCACGAGCGCCATGAACAGCGTCGGGGTCAGCGGCTCGGCGGTGATCGAGACGAGACCCGCGAGGGCGCCGTTCAGGACCATCGTGAGGTCGACCTTGCCATACATGATCTGCGTCAGGATCAGCGCGGCGACCGAACCGGCCGCGGCGGCCATGTTGGTGTTGGCGAAGATGCGCGACACGTCGGCCACGTCACCCACGGTGCCCATCGCCAGCTGCGAGCCGCCGTTGAAGCCGAACCAGCCGAGCCACAGGATGAACGTCCCGAGCGTGGCGAGCGCGAGGTTCGAACCCGGCATCGGCTGCACCTTGCCGTCGGAGGCGTACTTGCCGATCCGCGGCCCGAGGATGATCGCCCCGGCGAGCGCGGCCCAACCGCCGACCGAGTGCACAACGGTCGAACCGGCGAAGTCGAGGAAGCCGAACTGGGTGTCGAGGAAGCCGCCGCCCCACTTCCAGGAGGCCTGGATCGGGTAGATCAGGGCGGTCAGGAAGAACACGAAGATCAGGAACGGCCACAGCTTGATCCGCTCCGCCAGCGCACCCGACACGATCGAGGCGGTGGTGGCGCAGAACATCAGCTGGAAGAAGAAGTCCGAGCCGGTCGAGGCATAGCCGTAGTCGTCCGCGGTATCGCGGGAGACACCGACCGCCTCCAGCACGGCGACCCCGAAGGCGCCGAGGTAGCCGCCGGTCTCGTCGGTGCCGACCGACCAGTTCCCGAGCGGGTACATCAGGTTGTAGCCGATCAGCCAGTAGGCGATGGCGGCGATCGAGAAGAGCGCGATGTTCTTCGTCATCTGCATCGCGACGTTCTTGGACCGCACGAGGCCGCCTTCGAGCATGGCGAAGCCCGCGGCCATCCACATGACGAGGAAGCCCCCGACGAGGAACAGCAGCGAGTTGAAAATGAAGATAGAATCGGACGACGCGTCGGTCCCCGGCACCGGCGCCGGGTCATCCTGGGCGAAGCCCGCGAGGGGAAGCGTCATTGCGACGGCAGCGACCCCGAGCGTGAGCAGATGTTTGGTTTTCATCTTATCCTGATCCCTTGATGTTTCGCGCCGTTCAGAGGGCGTCTTCGTTGGTCTCGCCGGTGCGAACGCGCAGGGCGCTCTCCACGTCGAGCACGAAAATCTTGCCGTCACCGATCTTGTCGGTCTTGGCGGTGGACTGGATCGTCTCGACGACCTGGTCGGCCATCGAGGCGCTGACCACGACCTCGAGCTTCACTTTCGGCACGAAATTCACGGCGTACTCGGCGCCGCGGTAGATCTCGGTGTGACCGGACTGAGAGCCGAAGCCCTTGATCTCGGTCACCATCATGCCGCGCACGCCGATGGAGGTCAGGGCTTCGCGGACCTCCTCCAGCTTGAACGGCTTGATCGCTGCGATGATGAGTTTCACGTCTTTTTCCCTCGCGGTTCTCTTCTTGCCCCCACGGGCATCACGCGCCCAAATCAGGCCGCGGGCCGTCGGAGGGCAACGCGAGGGCGGTTCGAAAAGGCTCTGCGGTGCACGAATTGCAAAAATTTTGCGCAATTACCCGGTTTAGATGAAATTATGAGCAGACGGCGAATTCACGCTTCGACTGTCACGGGTGCACATCCGACTCGAAACCGCCTATCTTGGGCGCAAAAGCAGGCAGGGCACTGATGAGCACGAACAACGGCGGCCGCCGGCCGCGCAAACTGGTGGCCGACAGGCGCACCGCCGCGACGCAGCGGCGCACAGCGGCATCCGGCTCCGGCTCCGGCGGCAGCGGCGGATCCGGCGGCACCCGCAAGCCGAAGCGACGCCGCTCCGCCCGGCCCGCCCGCAGGCGCGGGCTGATCGGTGGCCTGTTCCATTTCGTCTGGCGCGTAATCTGGGGCGCCCTGTGGCGCGGCACGGTCGTCGTCGCGCTGCTGGTCGCGGCCTCCACCGCCTATATCTACGCGCAGCTTCCCGACGTGGAGGATGCCGCCGACGACCGGATCCGCGGGTCGGTCACCTTCCTCGACCGCGACGGCCAGCTCTTCGCCCGGCGCGGCAGCCAGTTCGGCGGCGTGGCCCATTCCGGCGAGATCTCGCCGCACCTTGTCCACGCGCTGGTCGCGACGGAGGACCGGCGGTTCTACTGGCATCCCGGTGTCGATCCGATCGGCATCACCACCGCGATGCTCATCAACATGCGCGAGGGCCGCAGCCCGTTCTCGGGCCACGGCGGCTCGTCGCTGGCGCAGCAGGTCGCCAAGCTGATGTGCCTCGGCGTGCCCTACGACGCGCAGACCTGGCCGACCGAGGCCGAGTACGAGGCCGACTGCCGCCGGACGACGATCTGGCGGAAGGTGCAGGAGGTGCCCTGGGCGCTGGCGCTGACCGCGCGCTACGGGCGCGAGGGCGTGCTGACAGTCTACCTCAACCGCGCCTATTACGGGAACGGCTTCTACGGCGTGTCGGCGGCGATGGAGGGCTATTTCGGCACCAGCCCCGAGGACGCCACGCCGCAGCAGGCGGCGATGCTTGCCGGGCTTCTGACCGCCCCGTCGCGCTACGCGCCGACCTCGAACCTCGAACGCTCGCAGGGGCGCGCGAACGTGGTGATCCGGCTGATGCAGCGGTCGGGCTTCCTGACCCGGGCCGAAGCCGATGCCGCCATTTCCAACCCCGCCACGCTCGGCGCGGCCGCCCGCTTCGCTCGCGGCGGCTACTTCGCGGACTGGATCATGTCGGAAGGACCCGACTTCCTGACCGACGACACCACCGAGGACGTGATCCTGCGCACGACGTTCGATCCCGAACTCCAGGCCTATGCCGAGGACGCGGTGGAGCGGATCTTCGCAAGCTCCGTCCGCGAGGGGTCCGAGGCGCAGGCCGCCGTCGTCATCATGTCGCCCGACGGCGCGGTGCGTGCGATGGTCGGCGGCCGCGACTTCGACGCGTCCGGCCTGTTCAACCGCGCGACACAGGCGCGGCGGCAGCCGGGATCGAGCTTCAAGCCCTTCATCTACGCCGCCGCGCTCGACCAGGGCTGGCGCTTCGACGACCTGATCTACGACGGCCCGCTGACCATAGACGTGCCCGGTTCCGGCCCCTACAGCCCGCAGAACTACAGCCGGGAATTCTACGGCGAGGTGATGCTGGTGGACGCGCTGCGCTCCTCGCTGAACACCGCCGCCGTGCGCCTGTCCGAGACCGTGGGCCGGGAGGAGGTGTTCCGCGTCGCCGAGGGCTTCGGGATCGAGACCGACCGCTCCGTCGGCCCGGCCATCGCGCTCGGCACCTCCGAGGTCACGCTGATCGACCTGACCGGGGCCTATGCCGGCATCCTGAACCAGGGCACCCGGATCGACCCCTACGGCGTCGAGGAACTGCGCTTCGCCGGCGACGACACGCCGCTGTTCCAGGAAGAAGCCGTGGCGGGCGAGCAGGTCATCACCCCCGAAGCCGCCCGGCAGCTCGTCTACATGATGAGCCGGGTGGTCGCGAACGGCACCGGCCAGCGCGCGCAGATCGACGGCTGGCAGGTCGCGGGCAAGACCGGCACGACCCAATCGGCGCGGGATGCGTGGTTCGTGGGTTTCACCGCCGATTACGTCGCCGGTGTCTGGATGGGCTACGACGACAACACGCCACTGTCCGGCGTGACCGGCGGCGGGCTTCCGGCGGACATCTGGCGCGAGGCGATGGCCCCGGTCCACGCGGGCCTCAGCCCGCAGCCCCTGCCGATGATCGACCCCGCCGAGATGCCCCGCCCGGTGCCGCAGGTGCAGGGCACGCAGCGCCCCGATCTCGGCGACCAGATCCTGATGGAGGTATTGCAACAGGTGCTCGGGGATCTCGGCGGGCGGTAAGGCGCGGGGCGCGGCAGCGGGGCTTTCGGCGGCGGATCGGGAACGAACCGGCGGGCTCGACGGTTGGCCAACCGGGAGGATGGAACCCGCGGGCGACGCGGCGTCCGGCCTTTCGCCTTTCGCCACCGCCGGAGCGGCGCTAGGGTCGCGCCGAACCAGCCTCGGGGGAAACCAATGAGCATCGAAGACCGTCTCGCGGAGCTTGGCATCGAGTTGCCGAACGCGCCCGCGCCCGCCGCCAATTACGTGCCCTTCGTCGTCACCGGCGACACCGTCTACGTTTCGGGCCAGATTTCGAACGGGCCGGACGGGCTCATCACCGGCAAGCTCGGCGCGGAGCTGAGCGTCGAGGAAGGCGCGGCCGCGGCGCGGACCTGCGCGCTGTCGCTGCTGGCACAGGTGAAAGCGGCCTGCGGCGGCGACCTGTCCCGGCTCGTGCGGGCGGTGAAGTTGACCGGCTTCGTGAACTCCACCCCCGATTTCACGGACCAGCCGAAGGTCATCAACGGTGCATCCGACACGCTGGTCGAGATCCTCGGCGAGGCGGGGCGCCACGCCCGGTCGGCGGTCTCTGCCGGTGCCCTGCCCCTCGGCGTAGCCGTCGAGATCGAAGGCATCTTCCAGATCCGGGCATGAGACGAGGGTCGAAACCCCTGCCGGGATCGTTCCTGGAAACGCCGCTCGCCCATCGCGGGCTGCACGACATGGGATCCGCCGTGCCCGAGAACAGCCGCGGCGCGTTCCGCCGCGCGGCGGCGGCGGGCTTCGGGATCGAATGCGACCTGCAGCTTTCCGCGGACGGCGTGGCGATGGTGTTCCACGACGCCACGCTCGACAGGCTGTGCGGCCGGCAGGGGCCGGTCCACGACCTGACCGCGCGCGAGCTTGGCGACCTGCCGCTGTTCGGCTCCTCGGACCACATCCCGACGCTGGCGGAGGCGCTGGAGGTCGTCGACGGCCGGGTGCCAATCCTGATCGAGCTGAAGGACCAGTCGGACGGCGCCGGCACGACCGACCGGCGGCTGGAGGAAGCCGCTGCCTCGGTGCTGCGGGACTACGACGGGCCCGTCGCGGTGATGTCCTTCAACCCCGCGCAGGTCGCCACGATGGCCGAGCTGCTGCCCGACGTGCCGCGCGGCCTGACCACCTGCGGCTTCGTCCCGTCGCACTGGCCGATGCTGGCCGAACACGTCGCCACCCACCTTCGTGGCATCGCCGATTTCGACGCCGTCCGCGCGGGCTTCGTCAGCCACGACTGGACCGACCTCGGCAACCCGCGCATCGCGGAGCTGAAATACGCGGGCGTTCCGGTGCTGACCTGGACCGTCCGCTCGCCGCAGGAAGAGGCCGAGGCGCGCCGGATCGCGGACAACGTGACCTTCGAGGGATACCTGCCGCCGGTTCCGGCACGCTGACGATGCGTTGACAGCGCGGCGGGCGGCCCCAACTTAGGCTGGCGTCGCGGCGCGAGAGGATGACTTGGACGGCAGCGAACAGATCGAGATCAGCGTGCACGGCAGCCTCGGCGACATCGACGCCGCCGAGTGGGATGCCTGTGCCTGCCCCGAGGCCGCCGATGGCGGCGCGCCGCGCGACCCCTTCACCACCTGGCGGTTCCTGCACGCGCTGGAGGCGTCGGGCTCGGTCGGGCGCGGCACCGGCTGGCAGCCGCGGCATCTCGTGGCGCGGGTCGGGGGCGAGACCATCGCCGCCGCGCCGCTCTACGCCAAGGGCCACAGCCAGGGCGAATACGTGTTCGACCACAACTGGGCCCATGCCTGGGAAAACGCGGGCGGCAGGTACTACCCCAAGCTGCAGGGCGCGGTGCCGTTCACCCCGGCCACCGGGCGGCGGTTCCTGACCCGGCCGGGATGGGACGAGACCGGCACCGCCGCGCTCGTGCAGGGCGCGGTGCAGCTGGCCGCCGAGCACGAGCTGTCGTCGCTCCACGTCACCTTCTGCACCGAGGCGGAGGCGCTCGCGGGGGAGGCGATGGGGCTCCTGCACCGGACGCACCAGCAATTCCACTGGAAGAACCACGGCTACGGCAGCTTCGACGATTTCCTCGCCGACCTGTCGAGCCGGAAGCGCAAGAACATCCGCAAGGAACGCGCGACCGCGCAGGGCTTCGGCGGGACGATCCGGGGCTATACCGGCGACGATCTGCAACTGGAGCACTGGGATGCCTTCTGGCGCTTCTACCAGGACACCGGCAGTCGGAAATGGGGCTCGCCCTACCTGACTCGCAGCTTCTTCGACATCGTGCAGGAGACGATGCGCGACGATGTCCTCCTGGTCCTGGCCGAACGCGACGGGCGACCGGTGGCGGGCGCGCTGAACTTCATCGGGCGCGAGACGCTCTTCGGGCGCTACTGGGGCTGCATCGAGCATCACCCCTGCCTGCATTTCGAACTGTGCTACTACCAGGCCATCGACGCGGCCATCGCGCGCGGCCTGTCACGGGTCGAGGCCGGGGCGCAGGGGGAACACAAGCTCGCGCGCGGCTACCTGCCGACCACGACCCATTCGCTGCACTGGATCGGCGACCCCGGTTTCCGCCGGGCGGTCGCGCAATACCTGGAAGCCGAGCGGCGCGCGGTGGACGAGGAGATCGAGATCCTCACCGCCTACGGGCCGTTCCGCAGGACGCACGTGGAGGAACAGGAATGAGCGACAAGCTGGAAGGCGCCGCGCGCGAGGACGCGCTGGCGCCGTTGAAGGCGGCGGGTTGGGTCGAGACCGAGGGCCGGGACGCCATCGCCCGCACCTTCGAGTTCAAGAACTTCGTCGAGGCCTTCGGGTGGATGACGAAGGTCGCGATCGTGGCCGAGAAGATGAACCACCACCCGGAATGGTCGAACGTCTACAAGACGGTCGAGGTGACGCTCACCAGCCACGACGCGGGCGGGCTGACCGACCGCGACGTGAGACTCGCACGAAAAATGGACGAACTGTCGGGAGACTAAATGGACCTCGAGACCATCCTGAACACCGAGATCGCCGCCGGCACCACCGTCGGCGACATCTTCACTATCGAATTCCTCGTCGGCCTGCTCGGCGACCTGTTGACGGCCATCGTGCTGATCATCGTCGCCTTCTTCCTCGCCGGATGGGCGAAGCGGCGAATCGAGGGGCTGGCGCGGCGCTACAAGCGGCTCGACGAGACGCTGTTCGACTTCCTCGGCAACATCGTCCGCTACATCATCCTGGCCTTCGCGGCGATGTTCATTCTCAACACCTTCGGGGTGCGGACGACATCGCTCGTGGCGGCCATCGGTGCCGCCGGCATCGCCATCGGCCTCGCGCTCCAGGGCACGCTGTCGAACCTTGCCGCGGGGATCATGATCATCCTGTTCCGGCCGATCAAGAACGGCGATTTCGTCGAGATCGACGGCCAGATGGGGACGGTGAAGAACATCTCGCTGAACATGACGGAGTTGGCGACCGTGGGGAACTACCAGGTCCTGATCCCGAACGCGGATGTCTGGGGCAACCAGATCGTGAACTACTCGGCCTATCCGACCCGTCGCGCCGAATGGACCTTCGGGGTCAGCTACGGCGCCAACCTCGCCGACGCGGAGCGGATCATCCGCGACACGATCATGTCCGACCCGCGGTCCAAGACCGACCCCGAGCCGTTCATCCAGGTCAACAACCTCGGCGATTTCTCGGTCGATTTCCTGGTCCGGGTCTGGGTCGATGCTGCCGAGTTCTTCGCCTACCAGGCCGACATGAAGCGGAAGGTGAAGGAGGCTCTGGACGCCGGCGGCATCGAGATCCCGTTCCCGACCCGCACCGTCTACCAGGAAGCGGCGGCGGAGTAGGCACGCGCCGGCTCAGGCCCCCGCGAGGGGGAGCCATCGCCGCCGCGTCGGGGCGCCCTGCCGGGCGGCCCGTGCCTCCGGCGGGGATATTTCCGGGACAATGACGTGTCAGATCGCCGCGAGCAGGGTCTCGCCGGCGGAGATCTCGCAGGTGCCGGCGGCCTCCTCGACGTTCAGCACCTTCACCACCCCGTCCTCGGCGTAGAGCGCGTAGCGCTTCGAGCGGTCGTGGAAACCGACCGCCGGGGCGGACCAGTTCATGCCGATCGCCTTGGTGAAGTCCGATGCCGCGTCCGCCAGCACGGTGATGTTCGCCGCGTCGGCACCGGTTTCCTTCGCCCAGGCCCAGGCCACGAAGGGATCGTTGACCGTGATGCAGATCACCTCGTCCACGCCCTTGGCCGCGAAACCGTCGCGGGAGCGCACGAAGCTCGGCATGTGGGCGGAGGTGCAGGTGCCGGTGAACGCGCCGGGCAGGCCGAAGATCGCGACCTTCCGGCCTTTCAGCCGGTCGGCCATCGAGACCTGCTCGGGCCGGCCTTCGCCGGTGGAGAGAACGGTTGCGTCCGGGAGGCGGTCGCCTTCGGAGATGGTCATCGGGGCGGTTCCTTCGCTTGTATCCGTCTGAGCCGGGCATATAGGGTTCCCGCGGACGGGCGCCAGTGACATTCGGGGAGGCTGCGGAGATGACGGAGGTGGTGATCGTGGGTGGGGGACAGGCGGGCAGCGCCGCCGCCGCCGCGCTCAGGTCCGGTGGGTTCGCGGGCGGCATCACGCTGATCGGCGAGGAGCACGTCCCCCCTTACCAGCGCCCGCCACTGTCCAAGGCCTACCTGCTCGGCGACATGGAACTGGCCCGGCTCTTCCTGCGGCCCGAGGCCTGGTATGCCGAGCACGACATCGCCCTGCGCCTCGACACCCGAGTGGACGCCATCGACCGCGAGGACCGGGTGGTGATCGCGGGCGGAAAGGCACTGCCCTACGATCACCTCGTGCTGGCGCTCGGCGCGGTGCCGCGCCGCCTGCCGGGGGCCATCGGTGGCGAGCTTGCCGGGGTCCACACCGTGCGGACGCTGCGCGACGTGGACGAGATGGAACCGGCGATCCGGCCGGGCGCGAAGGCGCTGATCGTGGGCGGGGGCTACATCGGCCTTGAGGCCGCGGCGGTCTGCGCCGGCAAGGGCATGGAGGTGACGCTGATCGAGGCCGCGCCGCGGATCCTCCAGCGTGTCGCCTGCCCCGAGACCGCGGATTACTTTCGCGATTTGCACCAGCGCCACGGGGTCACCATCCGCGAGGGCGTCGGGCTCGACCGGCTGATCGGCGAGGGTCACGTCACCGGCGCGGTCCTGGCCGACGGAACCGAGTTGGACGTCGACCTCGTCGTGGCGGGCATCGGCATCACCCCCGCGACCGAACTGGCCGAGGCCGCGGGGCTGGAGATCGACAATGGCATCGCGACCGACAGCCACGGCCGCACCTCGGACCCGGCGATCTGGGCCGCGGGGGATTGCGCGTCCTTCCCGTGCAAGGGCGAGCGCATCCGGCTGGAAAGCGTCGGCAACGCCATCGACCAGGCCGAGGCGGTGGCGAAGAACATCCTGGGGGCCGATGCGCCCTACGAGGCGAAGCCGTGGTTCTGGTCCGACCAGTACGACGTGAAGCTGCAGATCGCGGGCCTGCACAAGGGCTACGACCGGATCGTGGTGCGGGGCGAGGGCGAGGCGCGGTCGCACTGGTACTACGCGGGCGACGTGCTGGTGGCGGTCGACGCGATGAACGACAGCCGCGCCTACATGGTCGGCAAGCGGCTGATCGAGATGGGCAAGACACCGACGCCCGAGGCGGTCGCCGATCCCGCGACGGAGCTGAAGGCGCTTCTGAAGGCATGAGGATCGTTACCGGTCGCTGGCGCGGCAAGAAGCTGGCGGATGTCGGCGCGGGCG
Source organism: Rhodobacterales bacterium HKCCE2091 (assembly GCA_015689685.1). Taxonomy (GTDB): domain Bacteria; phylum Pseudomonadota; class Alphaproteobacteria; order Rhodobacterales; family Rhodobacteraceae; genus HKCCE3408. The sequence continues at coordinate 16,708 of WVSL01000007.1, forward strand.
ACGCCGCGGCGCATCTCAGGCCAACGAGCGACCGGGTGCGCGAGAGCCTGTTCAACCTGCTGGTGAATTCTCACGGCGTTCAGGTGGAGGGCGCGGCTGTGCTGGATCTCTTCGCGGGCACCGGCGCGCTCGGGCTGGAGGCGCTGAGCCGAGGCGCGGCGCGGGCGGTTTTTGTCGATGACGGCACGGCGGCTAGGGCGCTCCTGCGGGAGAACATCGGGCTGTGCGCGGCGCAGGGCGTGACGAAGGTGTTCCGCCGCGACGCGACCGACCTGGGCGAAGCGCGCGGCGGGCCGTTCGACCTCGTGTTCCTAGACCCGCCCTACGGCAAGGGGCTCGGAGAGCGGGCGTTGGCCTCGGCCGTCGCGGGCGGCTGGCTGGCGGAGGACGCTGTCGTGGCGTGGGAGGAAGGAACCCAGGTCGCGCCGCCGGACGGCTTCGAGTTGGTCGACCAGCGCCGCTACGGGGAGACATGGGTCACGATCCTCGCCCGGGCGTGACACAACATCCTGTATCCCTTGCCCCCCTCGGCCACACATGCGAGGGTTAACGAAATTCGAGCAAAACAACGATAATCCGGCAGGCATGTCCCGCGCATCCGAGCTTCTGTCCACCGTGTTCGGCTTCGGCGGCTTCCGTCCGGGCCAGGCCGAGATCGTCGACGCCGTGGCCGGCGGGCAGGACGTGCTCGCTATCATGCCGACGGGCGGCGGCAAGTCCCTGTGTTTCCAGTTGCCCGCGCTGATGCGGGATGGGTTGACGCTGGTGGTCTCGCCGCTGATCGCGCTGATGCGGGACCAGGTGCGTGCACTGCGCGAGGCAGGGGTGGAGGCCGGCGCGCTGACTTCCGGCAACACGGAGGAGGAGACGCGCGAGGTCTGGGATGCGCTGGAAGCCGGGCGGCTGAAGCTGCTCTACCTCGCGCCGGAACGGCTCGGCACCGCCGAACGCGTGCTGCGGCGGGTCGGGGTTTCCGCCATCGCGGTCGACGAGGCGCATTGCGTCAGCCAGTGGGGCCATGATTTCCGCCCCGACTACCTGCGGATCGGCGCGCTGCGCGACGCGCTTGGCGTGCCCCTGTCGGCCTTCACCGCGACGGCAGATGCCGAAACACAGGCCGAGATCGTTGAACGCCTGTTCGGCGGCCGCGCGCCGGAGACCTTCCTGCGCGGCTTCGACCGGCCGAACCTGTCGCTGGCCTTCGAGGTGAAGAACCAGCCGCGCACGCAGATCCTCAGCTTCGCCGCCGCGCGGAAGGGGCAATCCGGCATCGTCTATTGCGGCACGCGGGCCAAGACCGAAACGCTCGCCGCTGCGCTCGACGCGGCGGGGCACAGCGCCTGCGCCTATCACGGCGGGATGGAGGCGGAGGACCGCCGCCGGGTCGAGGCGCGGTTCTCGTCCGAGGACGGGCTGATCGTGGTGGCGACGGTGGCTTTCGGGATGGGCGTCGATAAGCCGGACATCCGGTGGGTCGCCCATGCCGACCTGCCGAAGTCGATCGAGGCCTACTACCAGGAAATCGGACGCGCGGGCCGCGACGGCGCCCCGGCCGAGACGCTGACGCTCTATGGCCCCGACGACATCCGGTTCCGCCGCGCGCAGATCGACGAGGGTCTCGCTCCGCCGGAACGAAAGGAGGCCGATCACGCTCGTCTGAACGCGCTCTTGGGGCTCGCCGAGGCGCAGGGATGCCGGCGGCGGGTCCTGCTCGGCTATTTCGGCGAGGCGTCGGAGGATTGCGGGAACTGCGACCTCTGTTCCACCCCGCCGGAAATCTTCGACGGCTCGGTCGCGGTGCAGAAGGCGCTGTCGGCGATGCTGCGGACCGGGGAGAGTTTCGGCGCGGGGCACCTGATCGACATCCTGCTCGGCGCGAATACCGACAAGATCCGCCAGCGCGGGCATGACCGGCTGCCGACCTTCGGCGTCGGCACGGAATTCGACAAGCGCGGCTGGCAGGCGGTGTTCCGGCAGATGCAGGCGCTCGACCTCGTGCGGCCCGACCCGGCGCGTCACGGCGCGTTTCGCATGACCGAGGCCGCGCGGCCGATCCTGCGGGGCGAGGCGGGGATCACGCTCAGGAAGGACACCATCGCTAGGACCGCGGCGCGGGCCGAGGCGCGGGCGCTGGTGTCGGAGGAGAACGCGGGCCTGCTGGCGGCGCTCAAGGCCAAGCGGCGGGCGCTGGCGGAGGCGCAGTCGGTCCCGGCCTACGTGATCTTCACCGACCGCACCCTGATCGAGATGGCGGAGACCCGGCCGGCCAGCCTCGACGCAATGGCGCTCATCTCTGGCGTGGGGGCGATGAAGCTGGAGAAATACGGCGCGGCTTTCCTGGAAATCGTGACCGGGGACGCGCCGGCCGAGGTTCACCCCGCGCGCCGCAGCCTCGCCGGACGCGGTGCGGGGCCGGTCTTCGACCGGCTGATGGCGGCGCAGGCTGACCTGATGCGCGGCGAGGACGGGACCGGGAAGTACCTCACCTGCACCCAGTCGACGCTGAAGCATATCGCCGAACGGCGGCCCGACTGCCTCGAATCGCTGGCGCGGATCCCCGGCATGGGCGAGCAGAAGGCCGAGCGGTTCGGGGCGGCGTTCCTCGACGTCCTGCGCGAGGCGTGACACCGGGGCCCGGCCCTCGTCAGGCCCCTGAAGGAGCCATCCTCGGCCCGACTCGACCCTTCGGGCCGCGTGCGCTTCGCGCAGGGATATTTGCGGGATAGAGAAGCGGGGGGCGTTTCGCGCCGTACCGAGCCCTGCCCTTTGAAGGCCACCCGGGGCGGGCTGCGCGGCGATCGTCAGGATCCGCTGCGAAATGCTGCCGCCCGGACCGCGATCCGGGACGGGCCGCGGCTCCGGCAAGGGCTTGCAGGAGGGCGGACGCGGGCCGGCGCCCCCGGTCAGTGATCCTTCGGGACGGCGGCGAATTCGGCCTTCTGCGTAGCGCTCGCCTCGGTCTGGAACTTCGCCTTCCACTCGTCGTAGGGCATGAAGTAAACTGCCTCGCGCGCCGCGTCCTTCGACATCTCCACCCCGCGTTCCGCCGCGGCCTCGCCGTACCAGCGGCTCAGGCAGTTGCGGCAGAACCCGGCGAGGTTCATCAGGTCGATGTTCTGCACGTCGCGGCGTTCGTCGAGGTGCTGCAGGAGCCGCCGGAACGCGGCGGCCTCGATCTCGGTTCGGGTCGTGTCGTCCATGTCAGGTCTCCCCCGGTTTCACCCTCAGACCTGTGCAATCCGCAGCGCCGCGTCAAGCATGGGCGCGAGGCGCGCGGCCCAGGCCTCCTCTTCCGCCGGCCCGGGCAGGAGATCGTTGCGGACCTCGATCAGGATGTGGGGCCGCCCGGCCCTGGTGCCGTGGCGGTCCATGCTGTCGCCTTCGAGATGGCCGGAATAGGGCTGGTTGTCGCCAACGCAGAGATCCGGCTCCGCCCGGGCGCGGGCGATCAGCGGCAGGGCGAGCCGGCTGTCGCTGCCGTAGAGCACGCCGAGATGCCAGGGCCGCGGCGGGCGTCCGACGAACTGGCGGGTGAAGGTATGAACGGCGACCAGGACAGGGTCGCGGCGGGCCGCGAGCAGCGCCTCGATCCCGCGGTGGTAGGGGCGGTGAAACCGGTTGAGACGGCGCTCGACCTCCTCCGGGCCGATATGGCGGTTCGCCGGGATCACCGAGCCGTCGTAGAGCCGCATCACCAGCGTCGGGTCGTCCTCGCCCCGGTTGGGGTCGATCACGAGGCGGGAGAAGTCGGACAGGATCACCGGCGCGTCGAGCAGCCGGCCGAGCGCGCGTCCGACCCCGGCGGCGCCCGGATCCCAGGCGATGTGCCGCGCCATGTCCTCCGCCGGCAGGCCGAGATCGCCGCCGGCCACGTCGTCCGGCACCCGGTTCGACGCGTGGTCGACCGTGACGATCCAGCGCCCCGGCCGGTCCGCGCCCTCGACATGATGGCTGTCGTTCATGGTTCCGTCACCTGCCTCTGCCATCACCCATACGACGCCCGCGCCGCCACGGCCAGCACGCCCGCGGCCGGATTGCACCGCGCTACGCCTCGTGCGAGTGTGAGCGCAAACAGGACAGCGAAAGACGGGGGATAACCGACACATGCGACGCCTGCGCAACGTCAAGATCGTGGCCACGCTCGGCCCCGCGTCGAGCGACTACGACACGATCCGCAAGCTGTTCGAGGCCGGGGCGGACGTCTTTCGCCTGAACATGAGCCACGGCGACCATTCCGAGATCGCCGCGCGGCACGCGCATATCCGACGGATCGAAAAGGAAGCCGGCCGTCCGATCGCGATCCTCGCCGACCTGCAGGGGCCGAAGCTGCGCGTGGGGGTCTTCGCCAACGGGTCCGAGGACTTGGAGGAGGGCCAGGCCTTCCGGCTCGACCTCGACGGCGCCGAGGGCGACGCGACCCGCGTTCAACTTCCGCATCCGGAGATCTTCGCCGCGCTCGAACCGGGGTCGGCGCTGCTCGTGAACGACGGCAAGATCCGGCTGAAGGTGACCCAGTGCGGCGCCGATTTCGCCGATTGCGAGGTCACCGTCGGCGGCACCATCTCGAACCGCAAGGGCGTGAACGTGCCGGACGTGGTGCTGCCGCTCGCCGCCCTGTCGGACAAGGATCGCAAGGACCTGGAATTCGTCTGCGAACTCGGCGTCGACTGGCTGGCGCTGTCCTTCGTGCAGCGGCCCAAGGATGTCTGGGAGGCGCGCGAGTTGGCCAATGGCCGCGCCGCGATCCTCTCGAAGATCGAGAAGCCCGCCGCGGTGAAGGCGTTCGAGGAAATCCTGAAGGTTTCGGACGGGATCATGGTCGCGCGCGGCGACCTCGGGGTGGAACTGCCGGTGCAGAACGTGCCGCCGATCCAGAAGCGGCTGGTACGCAAGTGCCGCGCCGCCGCCAAGCCGGTGATCGTGGCCACCCAGATGCTGGAATCCATGATCGAGAGCCCGATGCCGACCCGCGCCGAGGTTTCCGACGTCGCCGCCGCCATCTACGAGGGCGCGGACGCGGTGATGTTGTCGGCGGAATCGGCGGCGGGCAGCTACCCGGTCGAGGCGGTGTCGACGATGAACGCGGTGGCGATGGAGGTCGAGAGCGACCCGACCTACTGGGAGGTGACCGCCGCCAGCCGCGGCGGCACGCGCGAGACCTCCGCCGACGCCATCGTGGTCGCGGCGCGCGAGATCGCCGAGGCGACGAACATCACCGCGATCTGCTGCCATTCGCAGTCGGGCACCACGGCACGGCTCATCTCGCGCGAACGCCCGCGCCCGCCGATCATCGCGATGACCCATATCGAGGAAACCTCGCGGCAGCTGGTTCTGTCCTGGGGCCTGCACTGCGTGATGACCGGGCGGCTCGAACGGTTCAAGCAGGCGGTGGTGAACGCCGTGCGCGCGGCGCGGTCCGAAGGCTTCGCGGAAGAGGACGACCAGATCGTCATCACCGCGGGCGTGCCGTTCAACGTGCCCGGCTCCACCAACATCCTGCGGATCGCGCCCTGCCAGGAAAAGCTGATCTACGCCACGGACCCCGAGTGACAGGCTACCCGTCGTGGCCCCTGACTTCCTGATCGTCGGCGGCACCGTCCTGCTCGCGTTGTCCGTCGCCTCCGCCGTCGCGGCCTGGGCCGATGCGCGGCGGCCGACCGTCGCGCTGGCCGTTGTGCTCGCCGGGGTGGGGATGTTCGCGGCCGCGATGATGGTGCAGGGCGGCCTCGGATGGCGCGACGTGCCCGAGGCCTTCGTGAGGGTGATCGCGCTCGTTCTCAACTGATCCCGGCGGCCCCGACCCGCGGCCCCGGAGGCTGGCGCGTTCGCCCCGCATGGCGTCGGGTCCGCTCCTGCGGGGACGGGCCTTGCCAGGACGGGGCTTTCACTGTATGCGACCCGCTCCGACGGCGTGGCAGGCCGAAAGTGGCATGCCTTCCGCGCCAGAACGGTACCAGACGAGGAGACCGAAATGCCCAAGATGAAGACGAAGTCGAGCGCCAAGAAGCGCTTCAAGACCACCGGGACCGGCAAGGTCATGGCGGCACAGGCCGGCAAGCGGCACGGGATGATCAAGCGGACGAACAAGTTCATCCGCAACGCGCGGGGGACCCAGGTCCTGTCCGAGCCCGATCAGAAGATCGTCAAATCCTACATGCCCTACGACCGCTGAGGAGCCAGACAGATGCCCCGTACCAAAGGTGGAACCGTCACCCATCGCCGTCACAAGAAGGTCCTGGACGCCGCGAAAGGCTATTACGGCGCGCGCAGCCGGAACTTCCGCACCGCGACCCAGGCCGTCGACAAGGCGAACCAGTACGCGACCCGCGACCGCAAGGCCCGCAAGCGCCAGTTCCGCGCGCTGTGGATCCAGCGGATCAACGCGGCCGTCCGGATGCATGACGACACGCTGACCTATTCGCGCTTCATCAACGGCCTGGCGCTCGCCGGGATCGAGGTGGACCGCAAGGTCCTGGCCGATCTCGCCGTGCACGAGCCCGAGGCGTTCGGCGCCATCGTCGCGCAGGCGAAAGGCGCGCTGGCCTGAGGCCACCGCGCCTGCAGGAATTCGGGGGGCCGTTCCGGAAGGGGCGGCCCCTTCGCTTTTTCGGCCCTTGCCCCCGCCGTCCGGGTGCTTACCTGAAGCTTCGGCGGGACGGCCCGCCCTTTTCCAGCATCGACGGGGACGCCCCCTCCGCACACGGAGACAGGGCATGTCCTGGTTTCTTCTCCTCCTCGCCGGCCTGTTCGAGATCGGATGGGCCATCGGCCTGAAACAGGCCCACGGCTTCACGCGTCTCTGGCCGACACTCGGCACGATTGCCTGCATGGCGATCAGCCTCGCGCTACTGGGGCTCGCCTTGCGCGGCCTGCCGCCCGGAACCGCTTACGCGGTCTGGACGGGAATCGGGACCGTGGGGACCGTGATCCTCGGGATGGTGCTGTTCGGCGATGCCGCTGGCCCGGCGCGGCTGGCCTGCATCGGCCTCATCGTCGCCGGGATCGCGGGGCTGAAGCTCCTGCCCGGCTGAGTGTCTTTCGACATGCCATGGAACCTTTCCGGGCGTCGCGCGTTGGTCCCGCCGAAAGGAGACCGTTCAATGGCAAACGTTTCGAATCTCAAGGACTCCTCGCCGGATACCGACGACATCGCCAAGCAGCTTCAGGCCGTGAAGGCCGATCTCGCGAAGCTGACCGAGGTCGTCTCGGGCTATGCCGCCGCCAAGGGCACCGAGGCACGCGACCGCGTGACCCGTGAGGCCGAGGCGCTTTCGGCCGAGGCCCGTGCCCGCTATGACCGCACCGCCGCCGAGGCCGACCGGATCGCCCGCGAAGCCGGGGATCTCGTGCGCGAGCGTCCCGGCATGGCCGTGGGCATGGCCGCCGCGGTCGGGTTCCTGGTCGGCTATCTTGGCGCGCGCCGCTGACATGCTGAACCGGATCGCCGGAAAGGCCCGCGCCGTCGCGCGGGCTGCCGCGTTTTCCGCAGCGGGCGGGTTCCTGATCCTTGTCGGGATCGGGTTCCTGACCGTGTCGGCCTGGATCGCGCTGTCGGCCGTCCTGCCCCTGGAAACCGTCGCGCTCATCATCGGCGGCGCCTATGTCGGGCTCGGTGCGATTTCCATCGGGATCGCCGCGATGGGCCGCGAACCCGCCCCGCGGGTCGACACGGCCCGCCGCCCCGCGATGGCGTCCGAGGACCTGTCGCAGGCCGTGATGCAATCCTTCCTCATGGGCATGACAGCCGGCCAGGGCGCGGCGCACCGCAAGCCCTGACCCCGCCGCCTTGCATTCCGCCCCCTCTCTGGTAGGGGAAGTCGCGGAATTCGAAGCGGGGAAGGGCCATGGAGGGCTTGGACAAGTTGCGCGGCGACTGGCTTGCGCGGATCGGCGAGGCCGCCGACGAGGGCGCGCTGGAGGAAATCCGCGTCGCCGCGCTCGGCAAGAAGGGCGAGATCAGCCTGAAGATGCGCGAACTGGGCAAGATGAGCCCGGAGGAGCGCCAGACCGCGGGCCCCGCCCTGAACGCGCTGAAGGACGAGGTCAACTCCGCCCTCTCCGCCCGCAAGTCGTCGCTCGGCGACGCCGCGCTGGAGGCCCGGCTGGCGACCGAATGGCTGGACGTCACGCTGCCGTCGCGCCCGCGCCGGGTCGGGTCGATCCACCCCGTCAGCCAGGTCACGGAAGAGGTCACCGCGATCTTCGCCGACATGGGCTTCGCCGTCGCCGAAGGCCCGCAGATCGACAGCGACTGGTACAACTTCGACGCGCTGAACATCCCCGGCCACCACCCCGCGCGGGCGGAGATGGACACGTTCTACATGGCCCGCGCGGAAGGCGACAATCGCCCGCCCCACGTCCTGCGCACGCACACCTCGCCCGTCCAGATCCGGCACATGGAGGCCCACGGCGCCCCCTGCCGCATCATCGCGCCGGGCCGCGTCTACCGCGCCGATTACGACCAGACCCACACGCCGATGTTCCACCAGGTCGAGGGGCTGGCGATCGACCGCGACATCTCCATGGCGAACCTGAAATGGGTGCTGGAGGAATTCTTCTCTGCCTATTTCGGGACCAAGGTGAAAACCCGCTTCCGCGCCTCCCACTTCCCGTTCACGGAACCTTCCGCCGAGGTCGACATCCAGTGTTCCTGGGAAGGCGGAACGGTGAAGGTCGGCGAGGGCGACGACTGGCTCGAAGTCCTCGGCTCCGGCATGGTGCATCCCAAGGTGCTGTCGGCGGCGAAGGTCGATCCGGCTGAATGGCAGGGCTTCGCCTTCGGCATGGGCATCGACCGGATCGCGATGCTGAAGTACGGCATCCCGGATTTGCGGGCGTTCTTCGACAGCGACCTGCGGTGGTTGCGGCACTACGGCTTCGCGGCGTTGCAGGTGCCTGCGGTGCATTCGGGGGTGTGACATGCACCTGTTCCGGCGCGACAACCGCGGGCGGACCGAGGCCACCAAGGTCATCTGGGCCCGCTACGAGATCCTGTATACCGCCGTCGACTTCGGCGCGGCGCTCTGTTTCATAACCGGGTCGATCCTGTTCTTCTCCGAGGACTTGCAGACCCCGGGAACCTGGCTGTTCCTCGTCGGGTCGATCCTGTTCGCGGCGAAGCCGACCATCCGGTTCGTCCGCGAAATCCACCTATACCGCATGGGCTATCTCGACGACCTGGCCAAGCGCGCCGACCTCTGAGGCAAGACACATGAAATTCACCCTCTCCTGGCTCAAGGAACATCTCGACACCACGGCCTCGGTCGCGGAGATCGCCGAGACCCTCACCGACATCGGGCTCGAGGTCGAGGAGGTCGTGGACCCGCTGGAAAAGCTGCGGCCCTTCACCATCGGCAAGGTGCAGTCCGCCGAGCCGCATCCCGATGCCGACCGGCTTCGCGTCTGCCAGGTGGAGACGAAGGACGGGCTTCAGCAGATCATCTGCGGCGCGCCGAATGCGCGGGCGGGGATCACCGTCGTCGTCGCGCATCCCGGCGTCTACGTCCCGGGCATCGACACGACCATCGGCGTCGGCAAGATCCGGGGCGTCGAGAGCCACGGGATGATGGCGTCCGAGCGCGAGCTGGAGCTGTCCGACGAACATACCGGCATCATCGAGCTGCCGTCCGGCGAGGTCGGCCAGAGCTTCGCTGACTGGCTCGCCGCGAACGAGCCCGCCCGCGTCGACCCGATGATCGAAATCGCGATCACGCCGAACCGGCAGGACGCGCTCGGCGTCCACGGCATCGCGCGGGATCTGGCGGCGCGGGGCCTCGGCGTTCTTGTAGAACAACCGGTAAAGCCGGTGCCGGGGGCCTTCCCTTCGCCGGTCGGCGTGACCATCGACGCGGATGCGATGAACAACGCGCCTCATTTCGCAGGCCGGGTGATCCGGGGCGTGAAGAACGGGCCGAGCCCCGAGTGGTTGCAGGCGCGGCTTAAGGCCATCGGCCTCCGCCCGATTTCCGCGCTCGTCGACGTGACGAACTTCTTCACCTACGACCGGAACCGCCCGCTGCACGTCTTCGACGTGGACAAGATGCAGGGCGACCTGCGGGTCCATCGGGCACAGGGCGGCGAGACGCTGCTGGCGCTCGACGACAAGACCTACACCTTCGCCGCGGGGCAGCTCGTGATCTCGGACGACAACGGCCCCGAGAGCCTTGCCGGCATCATGGGCGGCGAGGAAACCGGCTGCACGGAGGACACGACGACCGTGTTCCTCGAAAGCGCGTGGTGGGACCCGATCCGCACCGCCTACACCGGCCGCGACCTGAAGATAAATTCCGACGCGCGCTACCGGTTCGAACGCGGCGTTGACCCGGCCTACACCCTGCCGGGGCTGGAGGCCGCGACGCGGATGATCCTCGATCTCTGCGGTGGCGAGGCGTCCGAGGTCGTGGAAGCCGGCGCCCCGATCGACACCACGCGCAGCTTCCGGCTGGACACCGCGCGGGTGCAGAGCCTCGTCGGGATGACCATCCCGAAGGCGGAACAGGTGGGCTACCTGACCGCTCTCGGCTTCACGCCGTCGGGCGAGGGCGAAGTGCTGGAAGTCGGCGTGCCGTCCTGGCGGCTCGATGTCCACGGCGAGGCGGATCTTGTCGAAGAAGTCGCGCGGATGGCGTCGTTGACGAAGCTGGAGCCGAAGCCGCTCCGCCGCCCGTCCCCCGGCGTACCGAAGCCGGTGCTGACCCCGATGCAGCTGCGCGAGCGCGCGGCGCGGCGGACGATGGCCGCGCTCGGCTACGTCGAATGCGTGACCTACAGCTTCATCGACCGCGCGTCGGCGGAGCTGTTCTCGGGCGGGACCGACGCGACCCGGCTGGAAAACCCGATCTCGTCGGAGATGAGCCACATGCGCCCGGCGCTCCTGCCCGGGCTGTTGCAGGCAGCGGCGCGGAACCAGGCGCGCGGGATCATGGACATGGCGCTGTTCGAGGTCGGCGCGGCGTTCCACGGTGGCGAGCCGGGGGAACAGCACCTGCTGGCCTCCGGCCTCCTGGTTGGCCAGTCCGAACCGCGCGGACCCCACGGCGGTCGGCGGCCGGTCGACGTGTTCGACGTGAAGGCCGACGCGGAGGCGGTGCTGGCCGCGATGGGCGCGCCTGCGAAGGTGCAGATCCTGCGCGGGGCGCGGGAATGGTGGCATCCGGGCCGTCACGGGATGATCTGTCTGGGCCCGAAGAAGGTGCTCGGCATCTTCGGCGAACTGCACCCGAATGTGCTGGCCGCGATGGACGTGAAGGGCCCGGCGATGGCCTTCACGCTCTGGCCCGCCGAGGTGCCGATGCCCCGGAACGCGGGCGCGAGCCGCGGGGCGCTGACCCTGAGCGACCTGCAGGCGGTGGAGCGCGACTTCGCCTTCGTCGTCGACGCGCAGGTCGAGGCGCTGGCGCTGGTGAACGCCGCGCAGGGCGCGGACAAGGCGCTGATCGAGGACGTGCGCGTGTTCGACGAGTTCGTCGGCGGCAGCCTCGGCGAGGGCCGCAAGTCGATCGCGCTGACGGTGCGGTTGCAGCCAGTCGAGAAGACCCTGACCGAGGAAGAAATCGAGGCGGTCGGCGCGAAGATCGTCGCAAAGGTGCAGCAGGCGACGGGCGGCACGCTGCGCGGGTAACGGGGAAGAACAACGGGCGGGCGGGCCTCCTCAGACCCCCCGTTCGGGGAACTATCGTCGGCCCGCGCTGCCGCTGACAGGAGGGTACCAATGATGCTGAAAGTCTATCTGTCGGGCGAGATCCATACCGACTGGCGCGAGGAGATCATGGCCGGGGCGGCGGATCTCGACGTGGCGTTCTCCGGCCCCGTCACCGATCACGCGGCCAGCGACGATTGCGGCGTCGCGATCCTCGGTGCGGAGCCGGACAAGTTCTGGCACGACCACAAGGGCGCGAAGCTGAACGCGATCCGCACCCGCAAGGGGATCGAGGACGCGGACGTGGTCGTGGTGCGCTTCGGCGACAAGTACAAGCAGTGGAACACGGCCTTCGACGCGGGCTATGCCGCGGCGCTCGGCAAGTCGCTGGTGATCCTGCACGGGCCCGACCACGCCCATGCACTGAAGGAAGTCGACGCCGCCGCGTTGGCCGTGGCCGAGGAGCCGCGGCAGGTCGTGGCCATCCTGCGATACGTCCTGACCGGTGGCTTGACCGGCTGAGAGGGCGCGTGTGACCCTTCCGCGGGGCGACGCGGGGGGGGAACGCGGATGTGGCCGGATACGCGACTGACAACGCTTTTCGGGACCGAACACCCGATCGTGCAGGCCCCGATGCTCGGATCCTCCGGGCCGTTGATGGCGGCGGAGGTGTCCCGCGCCGGGGCGCTCGGGTCGGTTCCCTGTGGCGACCTTCCGGCAGATGAGGTCGAGGCGCGCTTCGACCGGCTGCGCCAGATGACGGACCGCCCGGTCAACCTGAACTTCTTCGTCCATCCCGGCGTCGAACCCACCCCGGTGCCCGCCGCACTGGCCGCCGCGCTGGAACCCTGGCGTGTGCGCTTCGGCCTCGACGCGCTGCCCGGCCGGACCGCAGCCGCGCCGGCGCCGTTCGGGCCGGAACGCGCGGCACTTGTCGTTCGGCTTCGGCCCGAGGTGGTCAGCTTCCACTTCAACCTGCCCGGTCCGGCGGAGATCGCGACACTGAAACGCGCGGGGATCGTCACGATGGCCTCGGCCCCCACGGTGGCGGATGCGATGCGGATCGCGGCGGCGGGGATCGACGTGGTGATCGCGCAGGGATGGGAGGCCGGGGGCCACCGCGGCGCGCCAGGGCGGAGCGCGCCGGGCGACGGCGTCGGGACCATCGCGCTGGTGCCGCAGATCGTGGACGCGGTCGACATCCCGGTGATCGCGGCCGGCGGCATCGCGGACGGGCGCGGCATCGCGGCAACGCTGACCCTCGGCGCGGCCGGTGTCCAGATCGGCACCGCCTTCCTGCGCTGCCCGGAATCCGAGATCGGGGATGACGCCCGCCAGCGCCTGGCCGACGCCACCGATACCGACACCGCCTTCACCACGGCGTTCAGCGGCGGCACCGCGAGGGGCATCCGCAGCGCCTATTCCACCGACCTCGCCCGCCATGTCGACGAAATCCCGGGCTTTCCGGCGATGTACGACCTTTCGAACCCGCTCCGCGCCGCCGCGGCCACCGCGGGGGACGACGGAATGGCCTACCAGCTCTACGGGCAGGCCGCGGCGCTGGCGCGGGACGTGCCTGCCGGCGACCTCGTCGCCGCCCTCGTCCGGGAGACGCGGGCGCTGCTGCCGGTCGCCTGATTCAGCCCTCGCGCGGCGGGATGTTCTTCGCCCGATCCACGGCAGGGCGGGCATAGAACCGGTCGAGATAGGGCTGAAGGCGCTCGAATTCACTCCAGCCCACGAGATCCCGCGCGCCGTAGAAATCGAGCGCGTTCAGCCACGGCGCGAGCGCGATGTCGGCGATGGAATAGTCTCCGGCGATCCAGTCCCGCCCGTCGAGCTGGCCGTTGACGACGTTCAACAGCCGCCGGGCCTCGGCCACGTAGCGGTCGCGCGGGATCGGGTCCTCGATCTCGGCCCCGCCGAACTTCACGAAGAACCCGAGCTGGCCCAACATCGGGCCGACGCCGCCCATCTGGAACATCAGCCACTGGATGACATGGGCGCGCTCGGCCGGGGTCGATCCGATCAGCTTCCCCGCCTTCTCGGCGAGGTAGATCAGGATCGCACCGGATTCGAACAGGCCGATCGGCTCGCCGCCGGGGCCGTCCGGGTCGATGATAGCGGGGATCTTGTTGTTGGGGTTCAGGCTCAGGAATTCGGGGCTGCGGACATACTCGTCGCCGAGCGGCACGCGGTGTGGTTCGTAGGGTAGGCCCAGTTCCTCGAGCGCGGTCGAAACCTTTACCCCGTTCGGGGTCGGAAAGGAGTAGAGTTGGATCACACCCGGGTCGGCGGGCGGCCATCGGCGCGTGATCGGGAATCGGCTCAGATCGGCCATCGGGACGTCTCCGCTTTCGGGTTACAGTCGCGAGTTGGTTGTTTTTTCCCCCTATCTCCAGTGCGGGCGTGACCGTATGAGTGCACGCCCGATGTGCACAGACGCACGCAGGGCCAAGAGACATGAAGTGGACCAGGACAGGAAGACCAGCCCCATGATTCAGGAATTCAAGGACTTCATCGCCAAGGGCAATGTCATGGACATGGCCGTGGGCATCATCATCGGCGCCGCGTTCACCGCGATCGTGACGTCGCTCGTCGGTGATCTCATCAACCCGATCATCGGCCTCATGACCGGCGGCATCGACTTCTCGGGATGGTTCTACATCCTCGGCGACGGCGAGTGCGCATCGGTCGCCGCGTGCCAGGAAGCCGGGATCGCGGTGTTCGCGATCGGCAACTTCCTGATGGCCGTCATCAACTTCCTCATCATCGCGTTCGTCGTGTTCATGCTGGTGAAGATGGTGAACCGCGTGAAGTCGATGGCCGAAAAGCCCGACGACGTGGCACCCGAGGTCGACACCGGCCCGTCCGAGATCGACCTGCTCGTCGAGATCCGCGACGCCCTCAAGGCACGCTGAGACCTGCCCGAAAGACCCGCCCGAACCCGGCGGGTCTTTCCCTTTTCCGCCCCCCGGCGCTACCCTCCGCCCGACCGCAAGGAGGACTGCGCGATGGCGGCGACACCCCCTGTCTGCGATTTCGGATGGAAGGCCCCTGCCTTCAGGCTGCGTGCCACGGACGGGCGCGAGGTGTCCCTGTCGGAGGTGATGGGCCCGCGCGGCGTGGTGGTCGCATTCATCTGCAACCACTGCCCCTACGTTCTCGCGGTGCTCGACCGTATCATCCGCGATGCCCGCGACCTCGCGGAGCACGGGATCGGCTTCGCCGCGATCTGTTCCAACGACGCCGCGCGCTATCCCGCGGACGGGTTCGCCGGGATGGTCGAGATGGCGGAGACCCGCGGCTTTCCGTTCCCCTACCTTCACGACGCGGACCAGTCCGTCGCTCGAGCCTGGGGGGCTGCCTGCACGCCGGATTTCTTCGGCCTGAACGCGGACGGGGCCCTGCAATACCGCGGCCGTCTGGATGCGAGTCGCGGCCAGCCCGGCCCGGCAGACCTGCGCCGCGATCTCTACGAGGCGATGGTGCAGGTGGCCGAAACCGGCCGCGGCCCGGCGGAGCAGGTGCCGTCGATGGGGTGCTCGATCAAGTGGGCGGCGTAGACGCGGCCGCCCGCAGTCACGACTTCAGCGCCAGACCCGGCGACAGCACGTCGATGCCGAGCGCGCGGCCCACGGCGTAGTTCGTCAGCCGCCCGGCATGGGTGTTGAGCCCCGCCAGCAGCCCTTCGTCCTCCGACAGCGCCTGTTTCCAACCCTTGTCGGCCAGTGCCAGCATGTACGGCATGGTGGCGTTGCCGAGCGCGATGGTGGAGGTGCGGGCGACGGCGCCGGGCATGTTGGCGACGCAGTAATGCATGATCCCGTCGACCTCGTAGACCGGGTCCTCGTGGGTGGTGGGCTTCGAGGTCTCGAAACAGCCGCCCTGGTCGATGGCCACGTCGACGATGGCCGCGCCGGGCTTCATCGTCGACAGCTGCGCCCGCGTGACGAGCTTCGGCGCCGCGGCGCCGGGGATCAGCACCGCGCCGATCACCATGTCCGCCGTGGCGACGAGCTCGGCGGTGTTGCCGGCGCTGGCATAGCGGGTGCGGAACACGCCGCCGAACACGTCGTCGAGGTAGCGCAGCCGCGGCAGCGACCGGTCGAGCACGGTGACATCCGCCCCCATCCCGGCCGCGACCCGCGCGGCATGGGTGCCGACGACGCCGCCCCCGATCACCACCACCTGCGCCGGCCCGACGCCGGGCACGCCGCCCATCAGCACGCCGCGTCCGCCATTCGCCTTCTGCAGGGTCCACGCGCCCATCTGCGGCGCCAGCTTGCCCGCGACTTCGGACATGGGCGCGAGCAGCGGCAGCGCGTTGCCCTCGATGACGGTCTCGTAGGCGATGGCGGTCACGCCCGAGGACAGCAGGTCGCGGGTCTGGTCCGGATCGGGCGCGAGGTGGAGGTAGGTGAACAGCACCTGCCCCTCGCGCAGACGGGCGCGCTCGACCGCCTGCGGCTCCTTCACCTTCACGATCATCTCCGCGGTCTCGAAGACCTCCTCCGCAGTTGCGGCGATGGTGGCGCCCGCGGCCTCGTAATCCGCATCGGGGAAACCGGCCCCGGCCCCCGCGCCGCGTTCCATCAGCACCGAATGCCCGTGCGCGACCGCCTCGGCGGCTGCGGCTGGGGTGATGCCGACGCGGAATTCCTGCGGCTTGATCTCTTTCGGGCAGCCGATAAGCATGGCGGGTCTCCTCTCCGTCTCCGGCCCGAGCCTAGCCGATTCCCGCCGGTGAACGGTTGATTTCCCGGCCCGCGTACCGCCCCCAAGACGCAAAATGCTTGCGCCGACCGGTCAGATCGCGGAATCCCTTTGCATGGACACTTCGCTCGACGAGACCGACCGCCGCCTTCTCCGCCTGCTGCAACGGGACGGCCGCCTGACCAACGCGGAACTGTCGGAGGCGGTGAACCTCTCGCCCTCGGCCTGTCACCGGCGGGTGCAGCGGCTGGAAACCTCGGGCGTCATCGCGGGCCATGTCGCGCTGCTCGATCCGCGCGCGGTCGGGCGGACCACCACCGTCTTCGTCGAGATCGGCCTGTCCGGCCAGGCCGACGAACTGCTCGACGCGTTCGAGCGGGCCGTTGCCCGGATCCCCGACGTGCTGGAGTGTCACCTGATGGCCGGGTCCGCCGATTACCTGCTGAAGGTCGCGGCCCGCGACGCGGAGGATTTCGCGGCGATCCACCGCCAGAAACTCGCCCGCCTTCCTGGCGTGGTGCGGATGCAGTCGAGCTTCTCGCTCAAGACCGTGACCCGTACGACGGCCCTGCCGCTCTAGCGGTTCTTCATCCCCGAAATATTCCCGGGGGGAGGCCGACAGGCCGGGGGGCAGCGCCCCCCTCCGTCCTATCCGACCAGCGCAAGCCCGGCATAAAGCACGACAAGGCCGACGGCGATGGCGGCCACGGGCGCCTTAGTCAGGTATCCCACCACCAGCGCCGAGGCCGCCGCCGCCAGCCGCGCCGGGTCGGGCTGGCCGCCGGTCGCCTGCGGCCACAGGACCAGCGGCGTGATCAGGGCCGGCAGGATGGTGACGGCGGTGTAGCGCAGGTGCCGAAGGACCCATTCCGGCAGTTCCCGGTCACCGAGCAGGCCAAGGAACGAGAACCGGATCAGGTAGGTGCCGACGCCGAGCGCCGCGATGATCACCCAGATCAGCCAGTCGGACATCGCGATCATGACGCCCGCCTCCGCTCGATCTCCGCGCCGACCATCATGCCGCCCGCCCCCGCGACGAAGAGCCAGAGGTTGTAGGGCAGGAAGGCGAAGACGATGGCCAGCACCACCGCGACCACCGCCGCCGCGACATGGGCGAAGGTGCGCAGGGCCGGCGCGATCAGGGCGATGAAGGTGATCGGTACCGCGAAATCCAGCGCGAATTCCTCGGGGATCGCGGTGCCGACCAGCGCGCCGATCAGGGTCGCGACATACCAGAGCGGGCAGACCGGCGTCAGCACGCCGAAGAAATACGCCACCTTCAGGTTCAGCGGCCGTTCCGGGTGCGCGTCGTAATCCTGGATCGCCAGCGCGTAGCTCTGGTCGACGTTGAAATAGGCGATCAGCGCGCGTTGCCAGAGGGGTGCGGCGCCGAGATGCGGTTGGAGCGAGGCGGAGTACATCGCCATCCTGAGGTTCACCGCCAGCGCGGAGGCGATCACGATCAGCGCGGGCGCGTTGTCGACCATCAGTTGCAGCGCGGTGAACTGCGCGGCCCCGGCGATGACGAGGAAGGAAAACCCCATGACCTGCGCCAGGTTCAGCCCGGCCTCGGTCGCGACCACGCCGAACAGCATCCCGAAGGGCATCACCACCAACAGGAACGGCAGCCCGTTGCGGACACCCCGGAAGTAGGTGCTTTTCGCTGTGGCGGTGGTCATCGGGGGCCTTTAGACTCGCGTCGTCCGGCCTTAGCAACCGCACGGCGGAGAGGCAATTGACCAAGCTTGATGACCTCCATCAATCCGGCGACTCGTCCTGGCTGATCGCTCCCGATCCGACCGCCCCCGGCCTGACCCGTACGGTTTCCGGGCAGGACGAGACAGGTGCAGAAGTCGCCGCGTCGGTGGTCGAGGAGCGCCCGCTGACGATCTGGCTGAACGGGCGCGAGATTGTCACCGCGATGACCATCGGCGACTACCCCGAATACCTCGCGCTCGGGTTTCTCGCCAACCAGCGGATGCTGCGGCCCGAGGACGAGGTGACCGGGGTCGACCACGACGCCGAGCTTGCCACGGTCGTCGTCCGCACCGCGACCGAGACCGACCATGAGGCCAAGCTTGCGCGCCGGATCCGCACCAGCGGCTGCGCCGTCGGCACGGTTTTCGGCGACATGATGGAGGGGCTGGAGGGCCTTGTCCTGCCGCCCGCCGAGTTGCGGACTAGCTGGCTCTACCGCCTATCCCACGTCATCAACCGCACCCCGTCGCTCTACCTCGAGGCCGGGGCGATCCACGGCACCGTGCTGTGCCGGGAGGACCGGCCGCTCGTCTACATGGAGGATGTCGGCCGCCACAACGCGGTGGACAAGATCGCCGGCTGGATGCGGGCCGAGCGCGTCACGGGCGAAGACAAAATCCTCTACACCACCGGCCGCCTGACATCCGAAATGGTCATCAAGTGCGCGCTGATGGGCATCCCGGTCCTGGCCTCGCGGTCCGGCTTCACCGCCTGGGGCGTGGAGATCGCCCGGCAGGTCGGCCTGACCCTGGTCGGGCGGCTCAGGGGGCGGCGGTTCCTGTGCCTTTCGGGCGGGGAACGGCTCGTCCGCGACACCGATCCCCGCACGGTCGCGGAGGAAGAGAAACGGCACCGGCGGAAGGGCGCGGAATGAAACGGCCGCTCGGCATCATCCTTGCCGGCGGGCAGGCGCGGCGCATGGGCGGCGGCGACAAGGGCCGGCTCGTCGTCGGCGGGCGGAGCCTGATCGACCGCGTGACCGGCCGGCTCGGCCCGCAGGTCGGGGGCCTGGCGCTGAATGCCAACGGCGATCCCGGCCGTTTCGCGGATCTCGGCCTGCCGGTCCTGCCCGACCCAGTGGAGGGGTTCCCGGGGCCGCTGGCCGGGGTGCTGGCAGGGCTCGACTGGGCCGAGGCGCAGGGTGCCGACACCATCGTCACCGCCGCCGCCGACACGCCGTTCCTGCCGCTCGACCTCGTGGCGCGGTTGCAGGCGGCGGCGCCCACGGGCCTCGCGCTCGCCGCCAGCCTCGAAGGCGGCAAGGTGCGGCGCCAGCCGACCTTCGGCCTCTGGCCCGTGGCGCTTCGCGACGACCTGCGCGCGGCGCTCGCGGGCGGGGTGCGCAAGATCGTCGAATGGACGGACCGGCACGGCGCGGGAACGGCGGTGTTCGAGGCGGAGGAGACCGACCCGTTCTTCAACGTGAACACGCCCGAGGATCTCGCCCGCGCCGAGGAGGTAGCCCCGTGAAGGTCATCGGCGTCGTGGGATGGAAGGATTCCGGCAAGACCGGGCTGGTGGAGCGGCTGGTGCGGCATCTCACCGGCGCGGGGCTGCGGGTATCGACGCTCAAGCATGCCCATCACGGTTTCGACGTGGACCGCCCCGGCACCGACAGTTTCCGCCACCGCGCGGCCGGCGCGGCGGAGGTCCTGATCGCATCGGGCCACAGGTGGGCGCTCATGTCCGAGCTGCGCGGGCGCGCGGAACCGTCGCTCGACGACCTGCTGGAACGGCTCGGCCCCTGCGACCTCGCCATCGCGGAGGGCTGGAAGGCGGGCAGCCACCCCAGGATCGAGGCACACCGCGCCGCGACCGGGCTCGACCCGCTGGCGCTGAGCGATCCGGGCATCCGCGCGGTCGCGAGCGACGCCGCGCCCGAGGTGCCCTGCCCGGTTCTCGACCTGAACGACATCGCCGCCATCGCACGCTTCGTCCGGGCGGACCTGGGCCTGTGACGCGGTTCGACTGCTTCGTGGTCGTGGACTGGTCGGCCGGGAAATCCGGTCCCGCGCGACCGTCGAAGGATTCGATCTGGATCGGCCTCGCCCGCCCCGGCGCGGCACCGGAAAGCCGCTACATGCGCAGCCGGATCGAGGCCGAGGCCGCGCTGGCGGAGCTGTTCGCGGCGGAAACGGCGGCGGGCCGGCGCGTGCTGGCGGGGTTCGACTTTCCCTTCGGCTATCCCGCGGGCGTTGCGCGGCGGATCGCGGGATCCGACGACCCGTTCGCGCTCTGGGACTGGCTGGAACAGCGGATCGAGGACGCACCGGACGGCAGCAACAACCGCTATGCCGTGGCCGAGGAGATGAACCGCCACTTCGACGGCCCCGGCCCGTTCTGGGGGAAGCCGAGCGAAGCGGCCCATCCCGGCGTCCCCTACCGCAAGCAGGGCATCCGTTTCGACCAGGTGGCGGAGCGGCGCGCGGCGGACGTCGCAGCCAAGGCGGCGTCGAGCTGTTTCCAGCTCGCCTTTCCGCCCACGGTCGGGGGCCAGGTGCTGATGGGCCTGCCGGTCCTGAACCGGTTGCGCCGGGCTGATGGTGTTGCGGTCTGGCCCTTCGACGACTGGCAGGATGCCCCCGTCGTCCTGGCGGAGATCTGGCCCGGTGTCATCGAACCGGCTGTTCGCGCGGCCAAACGCGCCGGCGACATCCGCGACGAGGTGCAGGTGCGTCTGCTGTCGCACGCCCTGTCCCGCCTGCCGGCCGACCGGCTCCACGACCTGATGACCGACCTGCCAGCCGAAGCGCGGGAGGAAGCCTGGATCCTCGGCGCGGGCGCACGCGACGAGATAAGTGCGCTTGCCCTCGGCGCGGCCCCTTCAACCCCGACCGAATCGCCCGAGCCGCCGCCGCTGCGCGACGACTGCTTCGCCTTGCCACCGGGCGTGGACTGGACGCCGGTGGACGAGGCAATGGCGCGGCTGCGGGCGTCGCTGGCGCCCGTGGTTCGACGCGAGGAGGTCGCGCTCGGCGAGGCATCGGGCCGGGTGCTCGCCGCGGATCTCGCCGCGAGGCGGTCCCACCCGCCGCGCGCAAATTCCGCAGTCGACGGCTACGGCTTCGCCGCCGAAGGGATCGGCGACGGCCCGGTGACCCTGCCGCTGGTCGCGGGCCGGGCGGCGGCGGGGCAGCCCTTCGACCACCCGGTGCCGCATGGTTACGCGATCCGCATCCTGACCGGCGCGGCGCTGCCTGAGGGCGTGGACACCGTGGTGCTCGACGAGGACACCCGCGCCACCGAGACCGCCGTCGCGTTCCGAGGGCCGGTGCGCCGGGGCGCGAACACGCGGCGTGCGGGCGAGGACAAGGCCGCGGGCGATGCGCTGCTGCCCTCTGGCCACCGGCTGCGTCCCGGCGACCTCGCGATGCTGGCGGCGGCGGGTCACGGCGCGGTGCCGGTCTTCGCACGCCTTCGCATCGCCGTGCTGTCGACGGGGGACGAACTGGTGCAAGCGGGCGACGGGGCGGGCGCGGGTGCGATTCCCGACGCGAACCGACCGATGCTGGCCGCGATGGCGCGTGCCTGGGGACACGAGGTGATCGACCTTGGCATCGCCCCCGACGACCGCGGGGCGGTGCGGAAAGCGCTCGATCGCGGCGCGGCGGGGGCCGACGCGATCCTGACCAGCGGCGGGGCGAGCGCGGGGGACGAAGACCACGTCTCGGCGCTGCTCGGGTCCGAAGGGCGGCTGACCAGCTGGCGGATCGCGCTGAAGCCGGGGCGCCCGCTGGCGCTTGCCTTGTGGCGGGGGAAACCGGTCTTCGGCCTGCCCGGCAACCCGGTCGCGGCCTTCGTCTGCGCGGCCCTTTTCGCCCGCCCCGCGCTGTCGGTGCTGTCGGGCGGCGGCTGGCCGGAGCCGCTGCGAATGACGGTCCCGGCCGCCTTCTCGAAGCGCAAGAAACCGGGACGGAACGAGTACTTGCGCGCGCGTCTCGACGCGGACGGCCGGACGGAGGTCTTCGCTTCGGAGGGGTCGGGCCGGATCTCGGGGCTGGCCTGGGCGGAGGGGCTGGTGGAACTCGGGCCGGAAGCGCGGGAGATCGCGCCGGGGGACGCGGTGACGTTCCTGCCCTACGCGGGCCTCGGCCTCTAGCCTCAGCTTTCCCCGAGATAGGCGGCGAGGAACGCGCGTGCCTCGGGCGAGGTCCAGTCCGCGCCACCTGTCATGCGCCCGACCTCGCGGCCCTCGGGGTCGATCAGGATGGTGACCGGCAGGCCGAACACGCCCATCTCCCGCGCCAGCGCCTGCGTCGGGTCGATGAACTTGGGCAGGGCGACCAGCGCCTCCTCCTCGAAGAACCGCGTCACGGCGGGCTCCGG
The DNA here is from genome assembly GCA_015689685.1 of Rhodobacterales bacterium HKCCE2091. Classification (GTDB taxonomy): domain Bacteria; phylum Pseudomonadota; class Alphaproteobacteria; order Rhodobacterales; family Rhodobacteraceae; genus HKCCE3408. The sequence continues at coordinate 39,146 of WVSL01000007.1, forward strand.
GTTGCGTCCGGTGGCGATGGTGACGACCGCGAAATCCTCGCCGCCGAGTTCCCGTTCCAGGGCGTCGAGCGCCGGCATCTCCTCGCGGCAGGGCTGGCACCAGGTCGCCCAGAAGTTCAGGAGCACGTAGCGCCCGGCGTAGTCGGCCAGCGAATGCTCCGCCCCGTCGAAATCCGTGAACGCCGTCGCGGGGACCGGCCCCGGCGCCTCGGCCAGCACCATCGCCCGCATGTCGCCCTCGCGCGGCGGCTCCACCGCCTCGGCCAGCGCGGCGTTTGCAGAGAGCGCCGCGGCCAGATAAAGGGCGAGCCTGCGGAAACGGATCGGGTGCGGCATGAGCGACAAATCCTCGAATGCGATGTGGGGCGGGCGGTTCGCCGCCGGGCCGGATGCGATCATGGAGGCGATCAACGCGTCGATCTCCTTCGACAAACGCCTCGCGCGGCAGGACATCGAGGGTTCCCGCGCCCACGCCACCATGCTCGCCAGCACCGGCATCCTGACGGATAGCGATGCCGAGGCGATCCGGGAAGGGCTGCTCACGATCTTGTCAGAGATCGAGGGCGGTGACTTCGCGTTCTCCGCCGCGCTGGAGGACATCCACATGAACGTGGAGGCGCGGCTGAAGGAGCTGATCGGCGAACCCGCCGGCCGGCTCCACACGGGGCGGTCGCGCAACGACCAGGTGGCGACCGATTTCCGGCTCTGGGTCCGCGACCAGGCCGATGCCGCGATCGGCGGTCTCCTGTCCCTGCAACGCGCCTTCCTCGACCAGGCCGAGGCCGGGGCGGACTGGGTGATGCCCGGCTTCACGCATCTTCAGACCGCGCAGCCGGTGACCTGGGGCCATCACATGATGGCCTATGTCGAGATGCTCGGCCGCGACGTGTCGCGGTTCCGCGACGCCCGCGCGCGGATGAACGAAAGCCCGCTCGGTGCCGCTGCGTTGGCCGGGACGAGCTTCCCCATCGACCGGGAAATAACGGCGAAGGCGCTCGGCTTCGACCGGCCCTGCGCCAACTCGCTTGATGCCGTGTCGGACCGCGATTTCGCGCTGGAATTCCTGTCGGCGGCCACGATCTGCGCGATGCACCTCAGCCGGTTCGCGGAGGAACTCGTGATCTGGTCATCGGCGCAGTTCCGCTTCGTGCGGCTCAGCGACCGGTTCTCCACAGGCTCGTCGATCATGCCGCAGAAGAAGAACCCGGACGCGGCGGAGCTGATCCGCGCCAAGATCGGGCGGATCCTCGGGGCGAACGTGGCGCTCCTGACGGTGATGAAGGGCCTGCCGCTCGCCTATTCCAAGGACATGCAGGAGGACAAGGAGCAGGTCTTCGACGCCGCCGATTCGCTCCTGCTGGCGCTGGCCGCGATGGACGGGATGGTGCGCGACATGACCGCCAACCGCGACGCGCTGGAGACCGCCGCGGCCTCCGGTTTCTCCACCGCGACCGACCTCGCGGACTGGCTGGTGCGGGAACTTGGCCTGCCGTTCCGCGATGCCCACCACGTCACCGGCGCGCTGGTGAAGATGGCGGAGGATCGCGGCGTCGACCTGCCCGACCTGTCGCTTGCCGACGTGCGGTCGGTCCATGACGGGATCACCGAGGCGGTGTTCGGCGTGCTCGGCGTCCACAACTCGGTCGCCTCGCGCACGTCCTACGGCGGAACCGCGCCCGCGCAGGTCCGCGCGCAGGTCGCCGCCTGGCGGGAGAGGCTGGACAAGGACGCGGGCGCGGACCAAACATGACCGCCATGAGCCGCCTCGCGCCCCTCCTCGTCCTCCTCCTGCTCGCCGCCTGCGGCGCAGACGGGGAACCCGAGACTCCGCCGCCCCCGCCGGGGCTGTCGATCTCGGGCAACGTGGAATTCGGTGTGCGCGGCAGCTTCTGAACCCGGCGATCCCCGTTGAACTCCACCGGGGCCTTCCCTAACCTTCTTTGCTTGAGCCTTTCGGCCCCAATCACACGCGACGGACGGACATGGAAAAGATCCCGATGACACCCCGGGGCTACCAGGCCCTCGATTCCGAACTGAAGACCCTGCGCTCGGTGGAGCGTCCGGCGATCATCAAGGCGATCGCCGAGGCCCGCGAGCATGGCGACCTGTCGGAGAACGCGGAGTATCATTCGGCGCGCGAGAAGCAGTCCTTCATCGAGGGCCGCATCAAGGAGCTCGAGGGCATGATCGGGCTGGCGCAGGTGATCGACCCCAAGACGCTGTCCGGCCCGGTGAAGTTCGGCGCCACGGTCCACCTCGTCGACGAGGAGACCGAGGAGGAGAAGACCTACCAGATCGTCGGCGAGGCCGAGGCGGATATCGAGAAGGGGCTTCTGAACATCCGCTCGCCGCTGGCCCGCGCGCTCATCGGCAAGGACGAGGGGGACAGCGTCGAGGTCAAGACGCCCGGCGGAAGCAAGGACTACGAGATCGTCAAGATCACCTATGTCTGAGCGCGGGTTCGGCGGCACCCTCGGCCGCGCCTCCGGCACCGGCACGGGCCGGTCCGGCATCACCGTCATCGAGGCCATCGCGCTCGGGCTCAGCGTCGTCTGGGTCGTGGTGATGGCGCTGGTGCTGTTCCGTCCCGCCGGCGACGGCGGCGCCGGGATGGCCGGCCGGATCATGGCGGCACTGGCGGTGATGCTGCCGATCGCGCTGATCTGGCTCGCCGCCGGCGCGGCGCGCCTCGCCCGGTCGCTCAGGACCGACGCCGCCGAGATGCGCGCGATGATCGCGGCGCTCGAATCCCGGGTCGCCGCCCGCCCCGCCGCACCGGAACCCGCCGAGCCCGACGAGGCGCTGATCGAGGAAATCCGCGCACTGGCCGAACTGTCGAGCCGGACCGCCGCGGATGTCGCCGGGCTGGTCGCGCTCGGCCGCCCCGTCGTGACCGAACCGCAGCGCGCCGCCATCGCGGTGCCCGACCCGGCGGACGGGGCACCGCAGCCGAGCCTGTCGCTCGGCACCCCGGCGGAGGCGCTCGACACGCCGCTCACCGTGTCGGAGTTCATCAAGGCGCTGAACTTCCCCGAGAACGACCGCGACCAGGACGGCTTCCGTACGCTCCGCAAGGCGCTGGCCGACCACTCGACCTCCCGCCTCGTGCGGGCCAGCCAGGACGTGCTGACCCTGCTCAGCCAGGACGGCATCTACATGGACGACCTGTCCCCCGACCGCGCCCGGCCCGAGGTCTGGCGGCGGTTCGCGAAGGGGGAGCGGGGGCGCCAGATCGCCGGGCTCGGCGGGGTGCGCGACCGGTCCTCGCTCGCGCTCGCGTCCGGGCGGATGAAGCAGGATGCCGTGTTCCGCGACGCCGTCCACCACTTCCTGCGCGCCTTCGACACCACCTTCCTCGCCTTCGAGCCGCAGGCGCGCGACGAGGACATCGCCAAGCTCGCCGATACCCGCACCGCGCGGGCTTTCATGCTGCTCGGCCGGGTGACGGGAACTTTCGACTAGGCACGCACGTCCGGGCCGGGATCACGCCATAGCGGCGACCCGGGCATGGGACGGGCAGGTGACGAGGTGGTCGTTGACGAGCCCCGTGGCCTGCAGGAACGCGTAGACGATGGTCGGGCCGACGAAGCGGAACCCCTCCTTCTTCAGGTCCTTCGAGATCCGCTGCGACAGCGGCGTTTCGGCCGGCACCTCCGCCATCGAGGACCACGCGTTTTGTAACGGCGCGCCGTCGAAGTAGCGCCAGAGGAACGTGTCGAACCCCTCGCGCGCTTCGATCCGTTCCCAGGCCTGGGCGTTGTCGATGGTCGCCTCGATCTTGCCCCGGTGGCGGACGATGCCCGGATCGGCCAGCAGCCGCTGGACCTCCGGCTCGCCCCAGGTCGCGATCAGGCCCGGGTCGAACCCCTCGAAGGCCGCGCGGAAGGCGTCGCGCTTGCGCAGGATCGTGATCCACGCCAGCCCGGCCTGGAAGCCGTCGAGCACGAGCTTTTCCCACAACGCCCGGCTGTCCCGCTCGGGCACGCCCCATTCCTCGTCGTGGTAGGCGACGTAGAGCGGATCGGTCCCGCACCACGGGCAGCGTTCAGCCATGTCCGGACCCCTTCGTTGGTTCCCGGCGACCGTATCAGCAATTAGAACAAAATGGGAATATTTATGCTTTGTTCACCGTTCGCCCCCTAGCCTTCCGGCGTGACCTGCAAGGAGGGACCGGCATGAACGCCCGCATGTCCAAGATCGCCGAACCGCGCCTGGCCAGCCCGCTCGACTACGCGGTGCACGAACGCGGGGCGGCGGCGGTCGACATGGTGCGCCATGCCCTCGATGCCGGGAACGCGCGGCTCGCCTTCCAGCCGGTGATGAGCACGCGGGGCGACGGCCGGGTGGCCTTCTACGAGGGCCTGATCCGGCTCATCGACCCGCAGGGCCGGGTCATCCCGGCGGCGGAATTCATGGGCAAGGTCGAGGACATGGAGCTTGGCCGCAAGATCGACTGCCGGGCGCTGTCGCTCGGGCTCAGGACCCTGCGCAACAACCCCGGCCTGCGGCTTTCGGTCAACCTCTCGGCCCGGTCGATCGGCTACCCCAAGTGGCTGTCGATCCTGCACAAGCACATCCGAAACCACCCCGACGTGGTCGAACGCCTGATCCTCGAGATCACCGAAAGCTCCGCCATGACCATGCCGGAGATCGTGATCGCCTTCATGGCCGACCTGCAGCAGCACGGCGTCACCTTCGCGCTGGACGACTTCGGTGCCGGATTCACCTCGTTCCGCTACCTGCGCGACTTCTGCTTCGACATCCTGAAGATCGACGGCCAGTTCATCCGCGGCATCTCGGGCGACGCCGACAACCAGGTGCTCGTCTCCTCGCTCCTGTCCATCGCGCGGCACTTCGACATGCTCGCGGTCGCCGAGTCGGTGGAGGAGCAGGCGGACGCCGACTGGCTTGCCCGTGCGGGTGCCGACTGCCTCCAGGGGTATCTCTACGGCGCGCCGGTCATGCGGCCGATCTGGAACACGCCCGAAACCGCGGACCGGCACGCGCTCGCGGTCTGACACCGGCACGCGCGCGCCCCTTTCCCGACCGGCCCGGCTGACGCTGCGGCAACCCGCCTTGTTGCCTCGCGGTTGTGGCCGCGTCACGACACGCCTAACAATACGCCAAGACAGGTTTCGACCGCACCGGGCCCTCGAAGGGAGGGCGCCCGCTGCAAATCTGGAAAGGGAGTTCCATGACCAATGTCGTGATCGCCTCGGCCGCCCGCACGCCGGTCGGCAGTTTTCTCGGTTCCTACGCCAACGTCCCGGCGCACGACCTCGGCAAGACCGTGCTCGAGGCCGTGGTCGAACGGGCCGGCGTCGACAAGGGAGAGGTCTCCGAGACCATCCTGGGCCAGGTCCTGACCGCCGCGCAGGGGCAGAACCCCGCGCGCCAGGCGCATATCAACGCGGGCTTCCCGAAGGAAAGCGCCGCCTGGGGTATCAACCAGGTCTGCGGCTCGGGTCTCCGCGCCGTGGCGCTCGGGGCGCAGCACATCATGCTCGGCGATGCCACCATCGTCGTCGCGGGCGGGCAGGAGAACATGTCGATGAGCCCCCATGCCGCCGCCCTGCGCCAAGGGCAGAAGATGGGCGACATGAAGTACATTGACACGATGATCAGGGACGGCCTCTGGGATGCCTTCAACGGCTACCACATGGGCCAGACCGCCGAGAACGTCGCGCAGCAGTGGCAGATCAGCCGCGAGGCGCAGGACGAGTTCGCCGTCGCCAGCCAGAACAAGGCCGAGGCCGCGCAGAAGGCCGGGAAGTTCGCCGACGAGATCGTTCCGGTCACGGTTCCGAACCGCAAGGGCGACATCGTCGTGGACCAGGACGAGTACATCCGCCACGGCGCGACGATCGAGGCGATGCAGAAGCTGAAGCCCGCCTTCACCAAGGACGGCAGCGTCACTGCCGCAAACGCCTCGGGCCTGAATGACGGCGCCGCCGCCACCCTGCTGATGTCCGCCGAGGAGGCCGAGCGCCGCGGGATCGAACCGCTCGCCCGGATCGCCAGCTACGCCACCGCCGGCCTCGACCCGTCGATCATGGGTGTCGGCCCGATCTACGCGAGCCGCAAGGCGCTGGAAAAGGCCGGCTGGAAGGTCGAGGATCTCGATCTGGTGGAGGCCAACGAGGCCTTTGCCGCGCAGGCCTGTGCCGTGAACAAGGACATGGGGTGGGACCCCGCGATCGTGAACGTGAACGGCGGCGCCATCGCCATCGGTCACCCGATCGGCGCGTCCGGCGCCCGCGTGCTCAACACGCTCCTGTTCGAGATGAAACGCCGCGACGCGAAGAAGGGCCTCGCCACGCTCTGCATCGGCGGCGGCATGGGCGTCGCCGTCTGCGTCGAACGCCCGTAAACGCCACGCTTGGCGGCGCAATTATGTTGCGCCGCCGGGTGTCAGGACGTTACAAGAATTTCAAGACCAACGGAGGAGGGAGATCATGGGGCGTGTCGCACTCGTGACCGGAGGCTCGCGCGGCATCGGCGAGGCCATTTCGAAGGCGTTGAAGGCGGAGGGCTACGCGGTCGCCGCGACCTATGCCGGCAACGACGAAAAGGCAAAGGCGTTCACCGAAGCCACGGGCATCAAGACCTACAAGTGGAACGTGGCCGACTACGAATCGTCCAAGGCCGGGATCGCGCAGGTGGAGGCCGACCTCGGCCCGATCGACACGGTGGTCGCGAATGCCGGCATCACCCGTGACGCGATGTTCCACCGGATGACGCCCGAACAGTGGAAGGAAGTCATCGACACCAACCTGACCGGCGTCTTCAACACCGTCCACCCGGTCTGGCCGGGCCTGCGCGAGCGCAAGTTCGGGCGGATCATCGTGATCTCGTCGATCAACGGGCAGAAGGGCCAGGCGGGCCAGGTCAACTACGCCGCGACCAAGGCGGGCGACCTCGGCATCGTGAAGTCGCTGGCACAGGAGGGCGCGCGCGCGGGCATCACCGCGAACGCGATCTGCCCGGGCTACATCGGCACCGAAATGGTGATGGCGATCGACGAGTCGGTCCGCGAGAAGATCATCGCCGGGATCCCGGCGGGCCGTCTCGGGACGCCCGAGGAAATCGCCCGCTGCGTCGTGTTCCTCGCCTCTGAGGACTCCGGCTTCATCAACGGGTCCACGATTTCCGCGAACGGCGCGCAGTTCTTCGTCTGACGCGCAAGGGGCGGGCCGAACGGCCCGCCCGTATCACCGGATCAGGCGCGGCGCGCCGCGGTCGGGCGGGTCCGGATCATCCGCGCGATGGCGCGGCCGAACGAGGCAACACCCTCACGGACGAACTTGGCGCGCTCCTGGTGGGCGCGGACGATCACTGCGTCGATTTCCGACTGGCTCGGCATGTTGAACATCTTTCAGGCTCCTGCTTGCGCATTGGGCCTCCCCTGACGGTCATATGGCAGCAAATGCTGCGCTGCAGAACCGCCAAGATCGAAAACCGAGGTTGCGTGGAGTGCAGGGCAGCCTGATGGCGAGTTAACCAGCGCCAGACCTGTTTGGCGTTCGCGGAACGCTCCCGGATCGCACCCGGAATCGCATTGCGCACCCCTGCTGCATTAGATGGACACGGCGTTCGGGAGCCATTGGGGTCGACTGCCGGGATTGGTTCTCGGGAACAAGCCCTGTTGCGGCGGCCACGGGAGGTGCGCGTTCTCGGCCATGACGAACACACGATCGACCCGGCCTTTCGCGGGGGTGGGGATGGTGCTCGGCCCGGGCTTCGCTGACAACACCGGATCTGGCCGAAGGGCAGCCGATTGCGCCGTGCGATCCGGGCAAGGCTACCGATGCGGATTACCGGTTCTTCTGCGCCGAGAGGGGAACGAGACTCGCGCCGAAATCACCGCTTGCCTCGACCGGCAAAAAGGCGAGGTGCAGTCGGATGCCGATCCGACGAAGGGCCGGCGGATGATCCCCGCCGGCGCCGGCTGACCGGTTCCGAGGGCCGCCTCAGGCTTCGAGGCGTCGGATTTCCTCTTTCAACCGGAGTTTCTCTTTCTTGAGCTCTCGCACATCGAGATCGTCGATGCCGGGCATTCTCTGTACTTGGTCTACTTGTTCCGAGAGGGCCTGGTGCTTTTTCCGAAGTTCATGAAGATGTGCGCCGAGCGACATCAGCGATCCTCCTCTCTGTGTGACAAAGGCATGAACAGGGAAGCACAAGTCGGCCCACGAGTCACGGAGCCGTTGCGTCGCAATCTCCGGGATCGGCGAAATCCTGTGGGCGGAGTTCAGCGCAGGTTCGGCTCGTGCCAGTCGAGCGCAGCGCCGCCGCGCAGGATCGCGGTCGCCGCGGCGCTGTAGTCGTCGCGGTCGCCCCCGTGCGCGGGACCGTCGTGCAGGACCAGTGGCGGCAGCAGCCGTGTTTCCCCGCCCCCGCCCTTTCGCGCCTTCAGGATCACCCGGCCCGCGTCGCGCCCGGCGCGCGCGGCGAGCGGCAAGAGCGCGATGCTGCCGAAGCCGTCGAGGTCCCGGATCAGGTCGGCCAGCCGCCCCGCCGGGAAGATCGCTGTCAGCCATCCCTTCGGCCGCAGCCTGCGGCGCGCGGCACCGGTCCACGCGGACAGCGGCGTTTCCTCCGACCGCGCAGCGGCGCGGGTCCGGTCGGGCGACCGGGGTCCGCGCCCGCCCGCGAAGAAGGGCGGGTTCATCATGACGTGGTCGAATGTGCGTCCCCGCAGCCCTCGCGGCAGATCGGCGATGTCCGCCGCGACGGCCTCGAACGGCAGCCCGAGTTCGGCGGCGTTGTGATTGGCGAGCGCGGCCATTTCCGGCTGCCGTTCCACGCCCGTGACCGTGGAACCCTCCACCCGCGCGGCGAGGCAGAGCCCCGCGACGCCCGCCCCGCAACCGAGATCGAGGACCGTATCCCCCGGCCGGGCCGTGCAGGCGGCGGCCAGAAGCACGGTGTCCGACCCGGAACGATAGCCGCGCGCGGGCTGCCAGACCCGCAGTCGCCCGCCGAGAAACTCGTCCCGGACGAGCTCTGCCTCGGTCATTCAAGAACCGGCAGATCGTTGTCCCGCAGGGCGATACGGGCGGCGTCGGCGTCGTCCGCGCGGACCATCAGGCGCCGCGGCAGAAGGCCGATAGACCCCTCGAGGACGCTCATATGGACGTCCATCTCGAACACCTCTATATCCTCGCCAGCCAGGATGGCCTTTGCGAAGGCGATCACGGTCGGGTCGGTCGAGCGAAGGATTTCCTGCATGGCCGCGCATTTAGGCCGCGCGCCGGCCATTGTCGAGAGAGGGAGCGTCGACATGTGCCTCGACGAGGTCCGTTCCAAGCCGCACGAGCGCCTGAGCGCGCACCTGTCCGACGACCTCGACGCCGTCAACCGGCTGATCCGGGAGCGGATGCAGTCGGAACACGCGCCGCGCATTCCCGAGGTCACCGCGCACCTTGTCGAGGCCGGGGGCAAACGCATCCGTCCGCTTCTGACGCTCGCCGCCGCGCGGCTCTGCGGCTACGACGGCGAGATGCACCGGCTCCTGGCCGCGACGGTGGAGTTCATCCATACCGCGACGCTCCTGCACGACGACGTGGTGGATGAAAGCGAGCAGCGCCGGGGTCGGCCGACCGCGAACCTTCTTTGGGACAACCAGTCGAGCGTGCTGGTCGGCGACTATCTCTTCGCCAAGGCCTTCCTGCTGATGGTCGAGACCGGGTCGATCCGGATCCTCGAGATCCTGTCCCGCGCCGCCGCGACGATCGCGGAGGGCGAGGTGCTGCAGCTTTCCGTCGCCCGCGACCTGAGCACCGGCGAGGATGTCTATTCCAAGGTCATCCGCGGCAAGACCGCCGCGCTGTTCGAGGCCGCGACCGAGGTCGGCGGCGTCGTCGCGGGCGCCCCCGAGGAACAGGTCGCGGGGCTCGCGGGCTACGGCGACGCGCTCGGCATGGCGTTCCAGGTGGTCGACGACCTGCTCGACTGGGGCGGCACGTCCGGCGAGATGGGCAAGAACACCGGCGACGACTTCCGCGAATGCAAGATCACGCTGCCGGTGATCCGCGCGGTCGCCCGCGCCGACGCCGACGAACGCGCGTTCTGGGAACGCACCATCGGCAAGGGACGGCAGGAAGACGGCGACCTCGAGATCGCGCGCGGGCTCCTGGTCCGCCACGGCGCGCTCGCGGAAACGCGGCAGGTCGCGCTGGATTATGCCGCCCGGGCGAAGGCGGCGCTCGCGCCGCTTCCGGCGGGCGAGTTGCGCGACATGCTGTCTGACCTCGCGGATTTCGTCGTCGCCCGGATCAGCTGAGGATCGGCGCCGCGGCGACCCACCAGCCCGGCCGGTCGAGACGTTTCGCCGCGTCGGATGCCTCAGCCTCCGCCCCGAACAGCCCGAAACAGGTTGCGCCGGACCCGCTCATCCGCGCGATCAAGCACCCCGCCTGGTCCGACAGCGCCGCCAGCGTTTCCCCGATCTCGGGCGCCAGTTCGCGTGCCGGCGCTTCGAGGTCGTTGCGCTGCCGGGCGAGCCAGTCGATGAACGACGGCACGTCCCGCCATTCCGGCGGCTCCAGCGGCGGGTTGCCGACCGTCCGGAGCGCGGCGAAGCAGGCCCCGGTCGGGACCGCCACGCCGGGATTGACCAGCACGAGCCACAGCGGCGGCAGTTTCGGCACCGGCACGAGCTCCTCCCCGATCCCCCGCATCCGCGCCGGCACGCCTGCGACGCACACCGGCACGTCCGCACCGAGCGCCAGCGTCTGCGCCGGTTCCGGAACGGCCGCGCCCGACAGGCGGGACAGCCCGCGCAGGGTCGCCGCCGCATCCGCCGATCCGCCACCGATCCCCGCTGCGTGGGGCAGGTTCTTTTCCAGCGTGATCCGCGCGGTCGCGCCCGGCATCAGGCCGGCCGCGTGCAGGACGAGGTTTCCGGGTCCCGTCGGCACGCCTTGGGCGAACGGCCCCGTGACGGCGAGCGTGGTTTCCGGTGTCGGGACGAAATCCAGCACGTCGCCCACGCCCGCGAATACCACGAGGCTGTCGAGCAGGTGATACCCGTCCGACCGCCGCCCGGTGACGTGGAGCGCGAGGTTGACCTTGGCCGGAGCGAACTCCCGGATCACTCCGCGTCCGCGGCGCCTTCCCGCTCCAGCACCTCGTCGAGGCCGATTTCCAGCTTGAGCCGGATGCGTTCCGCGTCGGCCTCCTCCGGGTCGAAGCTGAGCGCCCGGTTCCACTGGAACCGCGCCTCGCGGGTGCGGCCGACCATCCAGTAGACGTCGCCGAGGTGGTCGTTGAGGATCGGGTCGGTCGGCACCAGCTCGACCGCGCGTTCCATCGGCTCCACCGCCTCGTCGAAACGGCCGAGGCGGTAGTAGACCCATCCGAGGCTGTCGACGATGTAGCCCGACTGCGGTTCCGCCGCGACAGCGCGCTCGATCATGTCCAGCGCCTCGTCGAGATTGCGGTTCTGCTCCACCAGCGAATAGCCGAGGTAGTTCAGCACCTGCGGCTGTTCGGGGCTGAGCGACAGGGCCTGCCGGAAATCGGCCTCCGCCTCTTCCCACGCGCCGGTGCGCTCGTAGGCGATGGCGCGGGTGTAGAACAGGAACCAGTACCGGGTCTGGCTGGTATCGACCAGATCGAGCGCGGCGGTGTAGGCGCCGATGGCCTCGTCGAAGCGTTCCATCCGCCGCAGCGTGTCGCCGAGCGTGGCGTGGATCGTGGAGACGTCGGGATGATCGCGGGCGAGCCGTTCCAGCACCTCGACCGCCGTATCCTCGCGCCCGGTCTCGAACAGGGCGCTGGCGCGGCGCAGTTCGGCGGCGACGGACAGCGGATCGTCCTGCGGCACCTCGCGGTAGGTCTCGGCGGCGAGCGCGAGCTGACCTTCGTTCTCCAGCATCTCGGCGCCGAGCAGCACCGCGTCGGTGTTGCCGGGGTCGAGCACGCGGGCGGCGCGGGCATAGATCAGCGCGAGAGGCCCGCCACTGTCCGTGCCGAGGCCGCGGGCGATGGTGAAGAACACCTCGGCCACACCCTCCTCCGGCGTCACGATGAAGTCGTAGGCACCGCCCTCGTCCACCGCGATCTGGTCCCGCAGGCCGAGCAGGGCCGGGTCGGGAACGGAGGCGGTGGTGTTGTCCAGGAGTTCCAGCGCGTCGTCGCGGCGGTCGAGCTGCACCAGCACCAGAGCATGCGCGCGGATGCCCCGAACGCTGGCCGGCTGCGGGCCGAATTCCTCGCCCGACAGGATCGCGTCGGCGCCCTCGAAATCCCCGACGGCCGCGCGGATGAGCGCGAGGTGATACTGCGCGATCTCGGCCAGCGGCCCCGGCGCGGCGAGATCGGTCAGCACGTCGGAGGCCGCCGACATCTCGCCCTGCCCGAGCATCAGCCAGGCGCGGGAGAGGTCGTCGACCAGCGGCCCGGCGGCACGTCCCTCGGCGATGGCCGCGAGCGCGCCCTCGTAGTCGCCGTTCCGGACCCGGTCGACCTGTTCGACGATGTTCGCTAGCTCCCGCCCCTCGGCATCGGCGGGGATCGAGCCCGCGATCTCCAGCGCGCGGTCCCAGTCGCCGAGCGCGGCGCGGGCCAGGACGGCGTTCTCGATCAGGGTGCGGTTGCCGGGGTCGTCGCGCAGCGCCTCCTCGAAATAGCGCGCGGCGGCGCGGTGGTCACCGTCGATGACCGCCTGCCGCGCGGCGAGGTAGGCGCCCGAAAAGCCCGCGCTGCCCTGCGCGGAGGCAAGGCCCGGCAAGGCGAGGGCAAGAGATAGGGCGAGGACGAGACGCATCGGCGGCTCCTGTCGTGGCTGTTGGCCGCGAGACTAGGACGCGGGTCGGGGGCTGTCCATCGGCCCCGCCGCCGCAACCGCTCACATGTTCGGGTAGTTCGGCCCGTCGCCGCCCTGCGGAACCGTCCAGACGATGTTCTGGCCCGGGTCCTTGATGTCGCAAGTCTTGCAGTGGACGCAGTTCTGGAAGTTGATGACGAACCGCGGCTCGCCCTCGTCCTCCACCACCTCGTACACGCCCGCGGGGCAGTAGCGCTGCGCCGGTTCGGCGTATTCCGGCAGGTTCACCCGCACCGGCACCGAAGCGTCCTTCAGCTTCAGGTGGCAGGGCTGGCTTTCCTCGTGGTTCGTCATCGAGAACGACACGTTGGTCAGCCGGTCGAAGCTCAGCTTTCCGTCCGGGCGCGGGTAGTCGATCGGCTCGAAATCCGCCGCCTTGCCGGTCGCGGCGGCGTCGGACTTGCCGTGCGACATGGTGCCGAAGGGGTTCAGGCCGGTGACGTTGGCCGCCCACATGTCCACTCCGCCGAGGGCGAGACCGCCGAGCAGGCCGTACTTCGACCAGAGCGGCTTCACGTTCCGGACCCGGCGAAGATCCTGCCCGATCGGGCCGTCGCGCAGTTCCGCATCGTAGGCCGCCAGTTCGTCCGACGCGCGGCCCGCGCCGATCGCCTCGAACGCGGCCTCCGCGGCCGCCTTGCCCGACAGCATCGCGTTGTGGTTGCCCTTGATCCGCGGCACGTTCACGAGCCCCACGCCGCAGCCGAGGATCGCAACGCCCGGCGCCACCGCCTTCGGCATCGACTGCCAGCCGCCCTCGCTGATCGCCCGCGCGCCGTAGGCGATGCGCTTGCCGCCCTCCAGCAGTTCCGCGACCATCGGGTGATGCTTGAACCGCTGGAACTCCGCGTAGGGGTAGAGATAGGGGTTCGCGTAGTTCAGGTGGACCACGAAGCCGACATAGACCTGGTTGTTGTCGAGGTGGTAGATGAACGACCCGCCGCCCGCGTTCTTGCCGAGCGGCCAGCCCATCGTGTGGGTGACGGTGCCCTCGCGGTGCTTGGCCGGGTCGATTTCCCAGATTTCCTTCATGCCGAGTCCGAACTTCTGCGGATCGCGGCCCGCCGACAGGTCGTATTTCGCCATGACTTCCTTGGTCAGCGACCCGCGCACGCCTTCGCCGAGAAAGACGTACTTGCCCCGCAGTTCCATGCCGGGCTCGTAACCGTCGCCGATGGACCCGTCGGGATTGCGGCCGAACTCTCCCGCGACCACGCCGACGACGGCATCGCCGTCGTAGACGAGTTCCGAGCAGGCCATGCCGGGGAAGATCTCCACCCCGAGCGCCTCGGCCTGTTCCGCCATCCAGCGGCAGACGTTGCCCATCGAGACGATGTAGTTGCCGTGATTGTTCATCAGCGGCGGCATGGCGAAGTTCGGAATCCGGATCTCGCCCGCCTCGCCGAGCATGTAGAAATTGTCCTCCCGGACCGGCACCGTGACCGGCGCGCCCTTTTCCTTCCAGTCCGGCATCAGCGCGTCGAGGCCGGACGGGTCGAGCACCGCGCCCGACAGGATGTGCGCGCCGACTTCCGAGCCCTTCTCCAGCACCACCACGTTGATCTCGGGGTCGAGCTGCTTCAGCCGGATCGCCGCCGACAGCCCGGCCGGCCCCGCACCCACGATCACCACGTCGTAGTCCATGGATTCGCGCTCGATCTCGGCCATGCGCTTCCCTTTCGGCTGCCGCGCGCCCGCGTCCGGACACGCAATAAAGTTGCGTTCGGGCAGAGTTACCGTGGCCGGGGCGTTGGGGTCAATCGAGACGCGGCGACAGGTGGCCTGCGCATATATCCATGCTATCTCGCGCCGAAACCGCCCGGAGTCGCCGCGATGCGTTACCTCTACCTCGCCCTCGCCGTGATCGGCTGCCTGCCCTGGCTCGACTTCCACGCCTGGTTCACCGCGAACGGCTGGTCGCTCGGCGAGATGATCGATGCGTGGTATGCAAACCGCGCCACGGCCGGCCTGGTGCGGGACCTCACCATCGCCGCCCTGGTGCTGACGATCTGGGTCATCGCTGAGACCTGGCGGACGCGCGACATGCTTCGCCTGCTCGCCATTCCGGCCACCTTCGCCATCGGGGTGAGCTGCGGGCTTCCGCTCTATCTATACCTCCGCGAGCGCAGGGGTTAGACGGCGGCATGGACCACTTTCTCTACCGCGACGGCGTGCTTCATGCCGAGGACGTGCCGCTGACCGACATCGCGGCCGAGATCGGCACGCCGTTCTACATCTATTCCACCGCGACGCTGACCCGCCATTACGGCCTGTTCACCGAGGCGCTGGAGGGGATGCCGCATCTCGTGTGCTACGCGCTGAAGGCGAATTCCAACCAGGCGGTCATCAAGACGCTCGGCGATCTCGGCGCCGGGATGGACGTGGTATCTGGCGGGGAATACGCGCGGGCGAAGGCCGCGGGCGTGCCCGGCGACCGGATCGTGTTCTCGGGCGTCGGCAAGACCCGGGCCGAGATGGAACAGGTTCTTGCCGGCGGCATCCGGCAGGTGAACGTCGAGAGCGAACCGGAGATGGAGCTTCTGTCCCGCGTTGCGACCGACATGGGGGTGACGGTCCCGGTGACGGTCCGGATCAACCCCGACGTGGATGCCCGCACACACGAGAAGATCGCCACCGGCAAGGCCGAGAACAAGTTCGGCATACCGATCTCGCGCGCGTCCGAGGTCTACGCGATGGCCGCGCGCCTGCCGGGGCTGGACGTTGTGGGCATCGATGTTCACATCGGCAGCCAGTTGACCGACCTCGCCCCCTACGAGGCCGCCTACGAGAAGGTCGCGGACCTGACCCGGACCCTGCGGGCGGAGGGTCATTCGATCCGCCGGCTCGACCTCGGCGGAGGGCTGGGCATTCCCTACACGCGCACGAACGAGGCCCCGCCCCTGCCGCTCGATTACGGGGCGATGGTCAAGCGCGTGCTCGGCGGGCTGGACGTGGAGGTCGAGATCGAACCCGGCCGCCTGATCGCGGGCAACGCCGGGCTGCTCGTCGCCTCGGTGATCTACGTGAAGTCGGGCGAGGGCCGCGACTTCCTGATCCTCGACGCCGCGATGAACGACCTGATCCGCCCGGCGATGTACGGCGCATGGCACGACATCGTGCCGGTGATCGAGCCCGCGCCCGGTTCGGAGCAGCAGCCCTACGACATCGTCGGCCCGGTCTGCGAATCCGGCGACACCTTCGCCAAGCAGCGCCAGATGCCGCGGATTTCCGCCGGCGACCTTGTCGCGTTCCGCTCCGCCGGTGCCTACGGCGCCGTCATGTCGAGCGAATACAACTCCCGGCCGCTCATTCCGGAGGCCCTCGTGAAGGGCGATCAATTTGCGGTCATCCGCCCGCGTCCGAGCTATGAAGACCTGATTAACCGCGATAGGGTACCGTCATGGCTATGACCTGCCCGATCGCCCGGAATGACTGATCGCGACCCCGACGCGCGCGCCGCGCTCGACGGCCTCAAGCGCCAGATATCGCTGACCCGGCTCGGAATCGCCGCCGAACGCGGCGCCCGTGCGTTCTGGCCAGTCTGGTCCATCGTGCTCGCCGCGTTCTCCGCCCTTGCCTTCCGCGTCGCCGACGCCCTGCCGCCGCCGATGTTCTGGGCCGCGGCGGCGCTGACGGTGATGGCGTTCGCCTGGTTCCTCGTCCGCGGAATCCGGCGGTTCTGCTGGCCGACGCTCACGGACGCGCGCAAGCGGCTCGACGCGACCGTGCCCGGCAGCCCCATCGCCGCGCTCGGGGACACGCCGGCCGTGGGCCGCGACGATCCTGCCGCGCAGGCGGTCTGGCGCGCACACCTCGCCCGCATGGCCGACCGGGTCCGGAACGCCCGCGCGCCCCGCCCCGACCTCGACGTCTCGGCCCGCGATCCCTTCGCGCTCCGCCTCATCGCTGCCACCGCCTTCGCCGTCGCGATCCTGTTCGGCGCCACCAACCGCGTCGGGGATGTCAGCAGCATCGTCGTCGGCCCCGGCCAGGCTTCTTCCGGCGGGCCGTCCTGGGAAGGCTGGATCGAACCGCCGCTCTATACCGGGCGGCCGTCGCTCTACCTCAACGACATCGACCGCGACCGGTTCGAGGCACCGGTCGGGTCGCGTATCACCATCCGCTTCTACGGCTCGGACGACGAACTGTCGTTCCGCCAGACGGTATCGACCCGCCCCGGCCCCGAGGGGTCGCTTCCCACCGACGCGGCGCAGAACGTCACGCTGGACCGGTCGGGCGAGATCGCGGTCGAGGGGCCGGGCGGCCGCGCCTGGCATGTCTCCGCCACACCCGACGCCGCGCCTACGGTCAACTTCGACGGCCCGCTCGAAGGCGTCCCGCCGGGGCAGATGCAGATGCCTTACGCCGCCGCGGACGACAACGCGGTCCTGTCGGGGCGCGCGATCATCCGGCTCGATCCCTCCGCCGCCGACCGCCGCTTCGGCCTGTTGGTCGAGCCAGAGGACCGCGAGCCGCTTGTGCTCGACCTGCCGATGCCGTTCTCCGGGTCGCGGGCCGAGTTCTCCGAACTCCTGATCGAGGACCTGTCGCAGCATCCCTTCGCCAACCTGCCGGTCACGGTCTCGCTCGAGGTGACCGACCACGCGGGCCAGATCGGCACCGCAACGGAAAGCTTCGGCCGCCTGCCCGGGCGTCGCTTCTTCGACCCGGTCGCCAACGCGGTGATCGAGATGCGGCGGGATCTGCTGTGGTCGCGCGAGAACGCGCCGCGGGTCGCGCAGATCCTGCGGGTCATCACCTGGCAGCCCGAGGCCCGCTGGACCGACGAAGGCGCCTACCGCCTGGTCCGGACCGCGATCCAGCGGCTTGAAAGCGGCGTCGACTCGATCTCCGAGGAACTCCGGGACGAGATCGCCGGGATCCTCTGGGAAGCCGCGATCATGCTGGAGGAAGGCGACCTCGCGAACGCGCTCGAAAACCTCCGCCGCGCGCAGGACCGGCTGGCCGAGGCCATGCGCCAGGGCGCCTCGGACGAGGAAATCGCGCAGCTCATGCAGGAGTTGCGCGAGGCGATGAACGAGTACATGCGCGAGCTGGCCGAGAACGCCGAGCCCGGCGCCGACCAGCCCGACCAGTCCGGCGAGACGATGGAGCTCTCGATGTCCGACATCGAGGAGATGATGCGCCGGATCGAGGAACTGATCCAGGAAGGCCGCATGGCCGAGGCGCAGCAGCTGATGGAACAGCTGCGCCAGATGCTGGAAAACATGCAGGTCACGCAGGGCGGCAACGGCGACGGCCCGCGCACTCCCGGCCAGCAGGCGATGGAAGGCCTGCAGGACACGCTGCGCGACCAGCAGGACCTGTCCGACGACAGCTTCCGCGAGTTGCAGGACCAGTTCAGCCCCGGCCAGGGCGGCAGCAACGGCGAAAACGGGGCCGATGGCCAGGCCGAGCAGGGCGAGGGACGACCCGGCCAGGGCGAGGACGGACGCAGCCTCGCCGAACGGCAGCAGGACATCCTGCGGCAATTGCAGGAGCAGGCGCAGAACCTGCCGGGACTCGGGTCCGAGGCGGGCGAAGAGGCGCTGCGCCGCCTGCAGGAAGCCGGCCGCGCGATGGACGACGCCGCCGACGCGCTGGAAGACGGCAACCTCCCCGGCGCGCTCGACGACCAGTCCCGCGCGATGGAGGCATTGCGCGAAGGCATGGGCCAGCTCGGCCGCGCGCTGGCGCAGGAACAGGGCATGGAGGAACCGGGACAGGGGCTCGCCGATGGCGAAGCCGCCCCGGACGGCCCGATGCGCGACCCGCTCGGCCGACAGGCAGGAAGTTCCGGCGCCTTCGGCACCGAGGAAGGGTTCGAACGCCGCGAGGATGCCTACCGCCGCGCGCGCGAACTGCTGGAAGAACTCCGCCGCCGCTCCGCCGAACAGGAACGCCCGGACGTGGAGCTCGACTACCTGCGCAGGCTTCTGGACCAGTTCTGACGGGAAGCGGCGGTTTTCGGACCGCCGCGCCTTCCCTCAAGCGCCGCCCCCTCCGAGGCTACCGATGAAGCTGTTCCGGCTGGTCACCCGGTCGGCAATACCTCGGGCCGTTGCCGTTGCGGAGAGATTGCAAAGTTCACTGCGGCGCTGTCATGCGCGACATCGACCGGGCGATCAGCTCGGTCAGTATCTCTGCCGCAGTCGATAGTTCACCGAAACCGACGCTCGTCCCGACCGCGAATGGCTTGGGACATGCGGCTTAGAAACGACGGCCCGAGAGAACTGGCACGCGCGCTCGGAAAGCTCGATCGAGACCGTAGGAGATCGCGCGAAGATCAGTTCCCCGCCGCAGTCTCTGCCTCGCCCTCGGCCTCCGGCGCGGCACCTTCGTCGGCCACGGCCTCGGATGCGTCGCCCTCCGGGGCCGGAGCCTCGGCCGCCGGGGCCGGCGTTTCTTCCTGCGGGGACAGCGCGCCCTGCGCCATGTCGTCGATCCAGAGCCGGAACCGGTCCACCTGCGTCGCGTAGGCATCGACCGCCGGGGCGGCGGCGGGGACGGCGGCGGCGATGCTCTCGCGGTTCGCGTAGACCGCCACGAGCGCCGCGAAGATCAGGAGCGCGAGGCCGAAGCCGAGCCGGAAGCCCGAGCGGCGGCGCGGCCGCACCTCCAGCGTCTCGATATCGCTCGCGCCGCGGAACTGCGGGCCGCGGTCGTCGGTCGCGCGCAGGGTCGAGTTGATTTCCTCGATGTCCGGCAGCAGGTCGCGGCGCGAACCCGCAACGGAGCCCGCCGCCGCTGCGGCAATTGCCTGCTCCACCTCGTCGTCGTCATCCTCGTAGCCGCCGCCGTGGCGCCCGGACCGGGGCCGCGGTTCCAGTTCCGGCTCCGGCTCCGGCGCGGAAGCCGGCTGCTGCGCCGGCTCGTCGTCCCCGTCGTCGGTCAGCATGTCGCTGATCGCGGCGTCGAGCTCCGGGTCGCGGTCGTAATCCTCCTCGTCCCAGTCGTCGCCGCCGTCGAGCGGCATCTCGTCCTGGCTTTCCGGCATGGTGCCCTCGGCGGCACGAAGCCGGGCCTCGCGGTCAGCCTCCTCGCGCAGGACATCGCGCACCGAGGGGTCGAGATCGCGGCGCGGGCGGTCCGGCAGTTCGGGTTCGGTATCGACCGCGGGCGGCTCCGGCGGCGGCATCGCCCCGGCATCGAGATCGGCCCGGGGCCCCGGCTGAAACCAGGTCGTGGTGCAGTTCGAGCATTGCACGTCGCGCCCGTCGGGCGGGATCATGCCGTCGTCAACCTCGTACCTGGCACCGCAATTGGGACACGTCAGTCGCATTGAATTATCGCCTTCGCCCGCGCGGCCGCGGACAATACTGCCCAGTTATTCGAAGTATCATTAACCCCGCAACCGAACCATTCCAAGCGTTTGTCGGCCCGCCGATTGCAACGGGGGGCCGAGTGGGGCAAGACTGCGCCACCTTGACGGCGGTGCAGGACGGCGTGGTGATCGAGCTTTCGGATGCGGCCTATGGCTTCGGCGGCGAGCCGCTATTCGCCGGCGTGGGCCTGACGCTCGGGCGCGGGTCGTTCCACTTCCTCACCGGGCCGTCGGGGGCGGGGAAGACGACCTTGATCCGGCTTTGCTATGCCGATCTGCTGCCGACCGGCGGATCGGTTTCCATTTTCGGACATCGCACCGACGGCATGGGCCGGGACGAGATCGCCGCCGCCCGCCAGCGGATCGGCGTGGTCCACCAGGACTGCCAGTTCCTCGACCACCTGCCGCTGATCGACAACATCGCCCTGCCGCTCACCGTCTCGGGCCGGCCGGTGGAGCCGCAGATGCAGAACCTGCACGAGCTGCTGGCCTGGGTCGGGCTCGGCCACCGCGCCGAAGCCCACCCGCCGGAGCTTTCGGGCGGCGAGCGGCAGCGCGCCGCGCTGGCCCGCGCCGTCATCACCGACCCCGACGTGATCCTCGCCGACGAGCCGACCGGCAACATCGACTGGGACATGTCGGTGCGGCTGCTGACCCTGCTGGCGGAGCTGAACCGGATGGGCAAGACCGTGCTGCTCGCCACCCACGACCTCGCCCTGATCCGCGCCGCAAAGGCGCAGGTCTCGGCCCGTGTGCTGCGCATCGCCGGCGGCCGGCTGCAACTGGCGGGGGCGGACCTGTGAGCCGGATCGCGCTGATCCTCGGACCCGACGGGGGCGCCGACCGGGTGGTTCCGCCGACCGGCGCGACCGCGCGCCTGACGCTCCTGACCTCCGCCGCGATGGCGTTCCTCGCCGTCTTCGCGCTAGCCCTGTCGATGGCCGCGGGCCGCGTGGCGACGACGTGGGCAGACGCGCTGGCGCGCACCGCGACGATCCGCATCTCGGCCCCCGCAGGCGAGATCGGGCCGCAGACAGAGGCGGTCCTGCGCGTGCTGGACCAGACCCCGGGCGTCGCCGCCGCCCGCGCGCTGACCGACGAGGAGCAGCGCGAGCTCCTGGACCCGTGGTTCGGATCCCTGCCGCTCGACGACCTGCCGATTCCGCGGCTGGTCGAGGTCACCGGCACCGCGGAGGGATACGACGTCGAGGGCCTGCGCCAGCGCCTCGCCGCCGAGGCGCCGGGCGCGGTGCTGGACGACCACGGGCGATGGCGGCGGCCGCTGGTCACGGCGGCGTCGCGGCTGAGGCTGCTCGGGGGGATCGCGCTGGTCCTGATCCTAGGCGCCTCGGCGGCGATGATCACGCTCGCGGCCGACGCGGCGCTGGCGGCGAACGGGCAGGTGATCCGGACGCTCCGGCTGGTCGGCGCGCGGGACGGCTACATCGCCCGTGCCTTCGTCCGCCGCTTCACGCTCCGCGCCGTGATCGGGGCCGCGGCGGGCACGCTGATCGGGGCGCTGGCGGTGATGGCGATGCCGGGGCCGGGCATCGGCGAGGGGTTCCTGACCGGCCTCCGGTTCCGCGGGGCCGAATGGATGCTGCCGCTGCTGGTACCGGTCTTCGCGGGGGCGGTGGCGTGGCTCGCGACCGGCGCGGCGGCGCGGCGTGTGCTGAGGGGGATGCGGTGATGCGATACCTGATGTCGCTGGTCTTCGTCGGCCAGATGTACCTCGCGATGGCGGTGCTCGCGGTCTGGTTCACGCCCTGGGCGATCTTCGACCGGCGCGGCGCCTATGCCGGCATCCGGACCTATTGCCGCTATGTGCGCTGGTCGGCGGCGTGGATGGTCGGGTTGAGATCCGAGGTGCGGGGGCCAGTCCCGGCGGGCGAGGTGCTGGTCGCGTCGAAACACCAGAGCTTCTTCGACATCATCATCATCTGCTCGGTGCTGGAGCGGCCGAAGTTCATCATGAAGGCGAGCCTGCGGTTCGCCCCGATCCTCGGGTGGTACGCGCTGCGGATCGGGTGCGTGCCGGTGGAGCGGGGCAAGCGCGCGCAGGCGATCCAGGCGATGATGCGGGGCGTCGCGGCGGGCCAGGCGCTGCCGGGACAGCTCATCATCTACCCGCAGGGCACCCGCGTCGCCCCGGGCGCGCGGCTGCCCTACAAGATCGGCACCGGCGTCATTTACCGCGAGACCGGGCAGCCCTGCCACCCGGCGGCGACGAACGTGGGCCTGTTCTGGCCCCGCCACGGCATCCTGCGCAAACCGGGACTGGCGGTGGTAGAGTTCCTCGAACCGATTCCGCCGGGCCAGCCGATCGACAGTTTCATGGCCGACCTGGAAACCCGGATCGAGACACGCTCCGACGCGCTGATGGCCGAGACCGGCCTGCCGCTGCCGAAGGGGGGAGGACAGGCATGAAGTTCATCGAGGACATCGCCGGGCTGGAGACGCATTACCCCGAGGCCCCGGCGCCGCGCTCGCTGGCCAAGGTGCGCGATCACCTGACCCCGGCCTACATGCGCTGGATCGCGGCGTCGCGGTTCTGCATCGTCGCCACGGTCGGACCGGGCGGCACCGATGCCAGCCCGCGCGGCGACGACGGCCCGGTGGTCCGGCCGCTCGATCCCCGCCACCTCGCCATGCCGGACTGGAGCGGGAACAACCGGCTGGATTCGCTGCGCAACATCGTCTCGGACGGGCGGGTGTCGCTGATGTTCCTGGTCGCGGGATCGGAGAACGTGGTGCGCGTCAACGGCACCGCGCGGCTGACCGCCGACGCGGAGCTTGCGCGCGCGTTCCAGAGACCGGACGGCAAGCTGCCGCGCACCGTGGTCGTGGTCGAGGTGGCCGAGGTCTATTTCCAGTGCGCGAAGGCTCTGATCCGCTCGGCGCTCTGGTCTGGCGCGGCGGTGCCCGAGGGCCTGCCGACGGCGGGCGACTTCGTGCGGGAAACCGACCCGTCGTTCGACGGCGACGGCTACGACCGCGGCTACCCGGAATACGCAAGGCCCCGTCTCTGGTGAGACGGGGCCGCGGGAAGGCGGCGTCGTGCGGCTTGGCCCCCCCTTGCCGCACTGCCTGCCAACCCTGGCTGCATGAGATGGCGGTGGTTCAGACCGCCGAGATCGCCGCTTCGGACTGGACCGGCGCGATGTTGAGCCGGCGCGCACCGGCCCCGACACGGGCCACGACCTCGCTGCGGGCGACGCGCTTGGGCGCGACCTTTTTCGGCTCGACCTTCTTCACCTCGGCGATGACCGGTTCCGGCTGTTCCGCGAGCAGCGGCGCGCGGCCGATCTCGCGGCGGAAGACGAGGATGGATTTTTCCTCGGAGGTCGGGAAGAGACCCAGCCTGCGCCCGCTGCAGGGCAGCGTTTCCGCCCCCATGAACTCCCACCCCTGCAGACCCATGTCGGTCATGACGTCGGTGAGCGTGGCGCAGAACTTGTCCTGTCCCCGCGCGAGCCCGGTCAGCTTCCGGACGCGCTGCGGAGAAGGCAGCACTTTGAACTCGTAACGCGACATACTCTTTACTCCGGCACTACAACTCGTGCCCCCACGGTCCGGTTTATGGCAGATTGATGGCGGAACCCGCAAGGAATTGGGGCGGGAATGTGGCGAACACTCTGTTTCCCGTAAACCCTTCCTTAACCCTGTCAGGCCGCCAGCCCGCGGGACCCCATGTCGAGGTATTTCTTCCGCCGCGCCGCGACGAGCTTCTTCGGGGCCTGGCCGTCGAGGTCCGACAGGAGCGACGAGATCGCCTTGCCGACGGCGGCCACGGTGCCCTTGGGATCGCGCTGCGCACCGCCGAGCGGTTCCTTCACGATCAGGTCCGCGACGCCGAGCGTGTGCAGGTCCTGCGCCGTCAGCCTGAGCGCCTCGGCCGCCTCGCGCATCTTCTCGGCATCCTTCCACAGGATCGAGGCGCAGCCCTCGGGCGAGATCACCGAGTAGATCGAGTGTTCCAGCATCGCCAGCCGGTCGGCGGTGGCGAAGGCGACGGCGCCGCCGGACCCGCCCTCGCCGATGATGACCGACACGATCGGGACGCCGATCTGCAGGCACTTCTGCGTCGACCGCGCGATCGCCTCGGACTGGCCGCGTTCCTCTGCGCCCTTGCCGGGATAGGCGCCGGGCGTGTCGACGAGGGAGACCACCGGCAGGCCGAAGCGGTCGGCAAGGTCCATCAGGCGGACGGCCTTGCGGTAGCCCTCGGGCCGGGCCATGCCGAAGTTGCGTTCCAGCCGGGTGCGGGTGTCGTTGCCCTTCTCGTGGCCGATCACGACCACCGGCTTGTCGTCGAACCGCGCCAGCCCGCCGATCACCGCCTGGTCCTCGGCGAAGTTGCGGTCGCCGGACAGGGGGGTGAACTCGGTGAACAGCGCGTCGACGTAATCCTTGCAGTGGGGCCGGTCGGGATGCCGCGCGACCTGGCATTTCCGCCAGGGCGACAGGTTCTTATAGAGATCCTTGAGCAGGTCCTGGGCCTTGCGGTCGAGCGCGGCGGCCTCGGCCTCCACGTCCATCTCGGCGTTGCCCCGCGCCATCGCGCGCAGTTCCTCCGCCTTGCCTTCGATCTCCGCCAGCGGCTTCTCGAAATCGAGGTAGTTCATGGGTGTCCCTTCCCCTGCCTTGACCGGGTATATGACGGTGGCGGCACGCGGATGCAACTCGGCAAGATTTGTCGGGCGGGGTCGTGCTAGGCCGTGGGCATGACCGGACCCGACCCCAGACACGACACCCACGCCGCCCGGATCGACCGCACGATCCGGCACATCCAGGGCAATCTCGGCGGCCGGCTCGACCTCGACACGCTGGCCGGCATCGCGGCGATGTCGCGGTTCCATTTCAGCCGCGTGTTCCGCGCCCGGACCGGCGAGGGCGTGGCCGACGCGGTGCGACGCCAGCGGCTGAACCGCGCCGCGCTCCTGGTGGCGCAGACCACCGACACGATGGAGACCATCGCCGCCCGCTGCGGCTTCGGTCATGTCGGCAGCTTCGAACGCGCCTTCACCGCCGCCTGGGGCACCACCCCCCGCAGGATGCGGGAAACCGGCCACCTGCCCCAACCCCTGCTTGCCCCCGAGAAAGGAGACTTCGCCATGTTCCCGACCGACACCCGAGAGGGAGAGGAAATGGTCATCGCCGCCGCGCCCCATCGTGGCGCCTACCAGGAGATCGGCGCGGCCTTCCAGACTATGTACGAGGCCCTCGTTGCGGCGAACATGTGGAAGGGCTCCGGCCCCTCCGTCGGCATCTACTACGACGACCCGTCGGAGACGCCGGTGGAAGACCTGCGGTCCCACGCGGGCCAGCGGATCCGGGCCGAACTGGAGGTGCCCGAGGGGCTCGACCGGCTCGTCCTGCCCGGGGGCCGGTTCCTCGTTGTCACGAGCAAGGGGCCCTTCACCCGCCTGCCCGAAGCCTGGAGCTACCTCTATTCCCGCGCCCTGCCGGAAAGCGGCCTCGACTTCCGCGAGGGCCTGCCGTTCGAGAAATACGTCACCAATTCGTGGGACACGAAGCCCGAGGACGCGGTGACGGAGATCTGGATGCCGGTGGCGTGAGCACCATCGGGGTGCGGCGTCACCCATTCGTTCGGTCGTCGTGGAGGCCCGCCTGGGGACCGGAGGGGGACGCGAAGGCCCCGCCGCCGGGCACTATGAGCGACCCGATGCGTCGACCGCGGGACCATCACGTCCGCGCGCGGCGACGGGGGGCGCTCCTGCTGCCGGTTCCAGTATCCGTCACGCCCGCGCTGATAGGGTCTGGCAAGCGGGCCGTCCGTCCGGCCCCCACCGCCCGGTCGCGGCCTAGCTGCCCGCGATCAGCTCCGCCTGCTTCACGATCACCTCGGCCTGCTTGATCGACGCGATGTCCACCAGCCGGCCCTTGTAGACCGTGGCGCCCGCACCGCTGGCCTTCGCGGCCTCCATCGCGGCGAGGATCTCGCGCGCCTCGGCGACGGCGTCCTCGGAGGGCGTGAAGACCTCGTTGGCGAGCGCGATCTGCTTGGGGTGGATCGCCCACTTGCCGACCATGCCGAGCGTGGCGGAACGGCGGGCCTGCGCGCGGTAGCCCTCGTCGTCGGAGAAGTCCCCGAACGGCCCGTCCACCGGCAGGAGCCCGTGGGTGCGGCAGGCGGCGACGATGGCGGCCTGCGCCCAGTGCCACGGGTCGGAGTAGTGACGGGTTTCGCCGTGCAGCATGTAGTAGTTGTCCTGCGTCCCGCCGATGCCGGTGGTCTGCATCCCCATCGAGGCCGCGAAGTCGGCGGCGCCGAGGCTCATGGCGGTCAGGCGGGGGGAGGCGGCGGCGATCTCCTCGACATGGGCGATGCCCGCCGCGCTTTCGATGATGACCTCGAAGCCGATCTTCTTCGTCCGCCCCGTCGCGGCCTCGGCCGCCGTCACCAGCGCGTCGACGGCGTAGATGTCCTCGGCGCAGCCGACCTTCGGGATCATGATCTGGTCGAGCCGTTCGTCGGACTGCTCGATCAGGTCGACCACGTCGCGGTACCAGTAGGGGCTGTCGAGCGAGTTGATCCGCACCGCGAGCGTCTTCTTGCCCCAGTCCACCGCGCCGATGGCCTCGATCACGTTCGCCCGCGCCTGCGGCTTGTCGTCCGGCGCGACGCTGTCCTCGAGGTCGAGGTTGATCACGTCCGCCGCCGAGGCCGCCATCTTCTCGAACAGCTTCGTGTTCGATCCGGGGCCGAACAGCTGGCAGCGGTTTGGGCGGGCGGGGGGCGTCGGTTGCAGGCGGAAGCTCATCGGGACCTCGCGCAATGATGTTTCGGATGCGTCGCCCCGAGGGGTAGGATATTGCGCTACGCGGCGCAAGTGCTGCGGTGCAGCGGAGGGCGTCAGGCGCGGAAACGGACAGGTAGAACGCGGGTAGAACCGGGGTAGAAAGCGGGTAGAAACCGGGTAGAAAATTCCAGGCGCCGTCTTTCCGCGCGGCAGCGTTCGAAAATGGAAAGCCTAGCCGCCCCGCCGCATCGCGCCGAGGGAGCGGAGGAAGAGGCCGAGGCCGCCGACCAGCAGCACGAGGATCACGATCAGCTCGAATGCCGTCATGCGGGCGAGCTGGAGTTGCGTGGAGGCGATCACGCCGAAGACCAGCGCGATGACGGCGCCGACGGCGAGGAGCCAGCCGACCGGGTTGCGGGCGTTGTAAAAGATGAGGCCGACGCCGAAGATGAACGGCACGAAGATCATGCCGGAGGTCACCGGGACGCCGCCGATGCCGAACATCCGCGTGCCGAAGCCGAAGGTCGGGCGGATGATGATGCCGTTCAGCAGCATGTAGCCGCCGGCGCAGATCATCACGAAGCCGATGATGAAGGGGACGATGCCGCCGTCTGTTCCGCCTGCGCCGCGCATGGGGCCTCCGGTTGGTTGGTCCGGGCCTGCGTAGCGGGTCGGGGGGTGGGGGGACAAGCCCTCCGCCCGGTTCGGGGTCGGGCGGTGGCGGGGTGTGGCCGCGTTCCGGGTCAGGGTGGAGAGGCTGGCGGGACGGCTTCCGGTCCGACGCGGGATGTCGGCGGCGGCAAGACGGGTCCCGAAAGGACGGGAGGACGGAGCCCGCCGGGCACCACCGGGCAGGACGGAGCGGGCCCTTCGGAAGTGGAGGCCGGGGCGGCGGGGCGGATGCCGCCCCGCGGGGTGGCGCGCCGCCCTACTGGAGATCGGCGAAGGCGTTTTTCAGCCGAGCCACCGCGTCCTCCACCTTCGCCCGCGGCATGGCGAGGTTGAAGCGCATGAAGGTTTCACCGCCGGTCCCGAAGCCGGGTCCGGGGCTGGCGGCGATCTTCGCGTCCTCGACGAGGCGGCGGGAGATCTCGTCGTGGTCCATGCCGGTGCCGGAGAAGTCGACCCAGCCGAGGTAGGTCGATTGCAGCGGCATCGACCAGAGGCCTGGGATGGCCCCGATCCCGGCGTCGAACACGGCGCGGTTGCCTTCGAGATAGGCGAGCTGTTCGGCCGCCCAGGCCTCGCCCTCGGGCGTGAAGGCGGCCTTGGTCGCGACGATGCCGGGGGCGGCGGGGCGGTATTCCAGCATCGTCAGCCGCCGGACATAAGCCGCGCGCATCGCCTCGTCCGGGATGATCGCCTGTCCGCAGCGAAGCGCGGGCAGGTTGAAGGTCTTGGAGGCCGCGGTGATGGTGATGATGCGGTCGGCGTGATCGGGTGCCGCGACCAGCGTCGGCACGTGCCGGGCGGGCGCGTAGACGACATCGGCGTGGACCTCGTCGGAGATCAGGATCAGGTCGTGGCGGGCGGCGAAGGCGGCGATCTCTCGCAGTTCCTCCGGCGTCCAGACCCGGCCCGACGGGTTCTGCGGCGAACACAGGATCAGGACCTTCACGCCGGGGTCTATCGCGGCCTCGGCGCGGGTCCAGTCGAGTTCGTAACGCCCGTCGACCAGCTTCAGCGGCAGTTCCACCGGGCGGCGTTCGGCGCGCACGGTCTTGTTGCGGAACTCGTGGTAGACCGGCGGGAAGTAGGCGACGCCGTCGCCGATCGAGGTGAAGGTCTCGAACACCATCGCGATGGCATGGCCCAGGCTCTGCGTGGTCACGATCCAGTCCGGGTCGATGTCCCAGCCGTGGCGGTGGCCCTGCCACCAGCGGATCGCCTCGCGGTAGCCGCCGTCGTCGAAGCCGTAGCGGTAGCCGCCGATGTCGACGTAGTCGCGCAATGCCTCGATCACGCAGGGCGCAGTGCCGTAGTCGCTGTCGGCGACCCACATGCCGATCCCCTCGGCCGGGTCGATGCCGAACATGTCCTGCATCATGTCGTACTTGTTGGTGAAGGTGCCCTGCCAGGCGATCTCGTCGTCGAAACTCATGCGCGTCCCCGTGGTTCGGGCGGACCCTAGCGCCCCGGTCGGCGGCAGCAAGGGGACATTGCGGCAAGGCGGAGCTTCGCCTATGTCGATGCCGATGAAACGGCCGATCCTGATCCACCCCGACCCGCGGCTGAAGAAGCCCGCCCCGCCCGTGACCGAGATCACGGACGAGTTGCGCGCGTTGTCGAAGGACATGCTGGAGACGATGTACGCCGCGCCGGGCATCGGGCTGGCGGCGCCGCAGATCGGTGTCTCCGCCCGGCTGATCGTGCTGGACTGCATAAAGGACGAGGACGCCACGCCGCGCCCGCTGGTGATGCTGAACCCGGAGATCCGCGCGGTGTCGGACGAACGCAGCGTCTACGAGGAAGGCTGCCTGTCGATCCCCGACATCTACGCCGAGGTGGAGCGCCCGGCCGAGGCCACGGTGCGCTGGACCGATGCCGACGGCAAGGAGCACGAGGAGACCTTCGACGGGCTCTGGGCGACCTGCGTGCAGCACGAGATAGACCATCTCGACGGCAAGCTGTTCATCGACTACCTCACGCCGATGAAGCGGCAGATCATCACCCGCAAGATGGTGAAGCTGAAGAAGGACCGCGCGCGGGACGACTGACCCGGCCGCCCCCGTGCCCGGTTCACGCGCCGCGCCCGCGACCCGTCTCGCAGCCCCACCCGAACCGGCACCTCGGCACTGCCCGCCCGCACGTTCCCCGCTCCGCCAGCCCTGCGCGCCGCGTCCCCGGAACCGCGCGCCGCCCACCCCGACCTTGTCCCGGAAATATCCCGGGGCGCGCGAGGGGCCGGCCCCTCGCTCCGGCGGCGGTGCCGGGGCCGTCGCCTGTGGTCCTCCCCGTCGCCGCCTGCTACGGCTTCGGCGAAACGGCACCGAGGTCACCATGCGCCTGATCTTCATGGGCACGCCCGATTTCTCCGTCCCCGCGCTCGACGCGCTGGTCGGGGCGGGTCACGAGATCGCCTGCGTCTACACCCAGCCGCCCCGCCCCGCCGGGCGCGGCAAGAAGGAACGCCCGTCGCCGGTGCAGGCGCGGGCCGAGGCGCTGGGGATCGAGGTCCGCCACCCGGCGAGCCTGAAGGACGCCGAGGAGCAGGAGGACTTCGCCGCGCTGGAGGCCGAGGCGGCGGTGGTCGTGGCCTACGGGTTGATCCTGCCGCAGCCGGTGCTCGACGCGCCCGCG
The DNA here is from genome assembly GCA_015689685.1 of Rhodobacterales bacterium HKCCE2091. Classification (GTDB taxonomy): domain Bacteria; phylum Pseudomonadota; class Alphaproteobacteria; order Rhodobacterales; family Rhodobacteraceae; genus HKCCE3408. Next base: position 69,366 of record WVSL01000007.1, read on the forward strand.
CTGGGATGCTTCAACATCCACGCGAGCCTGTTGCCGCGCTGGCGCGGGGCGGCCCCGATCCAGCGGGCGATCATGGCCGGGGACACCGAGACGGGCGTCTGCATCATGGGGATGGAGGCGGGACTCGACACCGGGCCGGTGTTCCTGCGCCGCAGCCTGGAGATCGGCGCGGAGGAGACCGCGGGCGAATTGCACGACCGGCTGTCGGCGCTGGGCGCGGAGGCGATCGTGGCGGCGCTGGACGGGCTCGACGATCTCGAACCGGTGCCGCAGGGCAAGGACGGCGTGACCTACGCCGACAAGATCGACAAGGCCGAGGCGGAGATCGACTGGTCCGGCGACGCCGTCGCCATCGCGCGCCGGATCAACGGGCTGTCGCCCTTCCCCGGCGCCTGGACGATGGCCGCGGGAAAGCGCCTGAAGCTCCTGCGCGGGCGGGCGGTCGACGGCGCGGGCGCACCCGGAGAGGTCCTTTCCGCCGCCGGGGACTTGACCGTCGCCGCCGGAGAGGGTGCGGTGGAGATCGCCGAGTGCCAGGCCGAGGGGCGCGGGCGGCAGGACGCCGCCGCCTTCCTGCGCGGCACGCCGCTGGCGGAGGGCACCGTTCTGGGAGACGCGACATGATCCTGTTCACCTTCTTCGGATCGCTCATCATCGCCGCGGTGGTGGCGATCCTGTTCGAGCGCTGGGGGATCACCCACAACGGCTACGTCATGTCGATCCTGATCGCGCTCGGCGCGGTGATCGTACTGTTCTTCCTGCGCTCGCTGTTCCACCTGCGGATCGGCTCGCCCGGGATCGACGCGATCATCGGGTCGGCCGCGGCGCTGATCCTGCTGCCGACGGAATGGGCGCAGCGGCGGCGGAACCGGCGGCGGTGAGCCTCGACTGGCGGTGCCGCTGCGGGTCGTTGCACCTGCGGCTCGACCCCGGCGCGGGGATGCACGGCATCTGCTACTGCCGCGACTGCCAGGCGTTCCATCACCACCTGGACGCGGCGGAGTGGCTGCGGCCGGGCGGCGGGTCGGACCTTTTCGCGACGACGCCGGACCGGCTGGAGGTCGTTTCCGGGGCAGAACACATTGCGCTGCTCAGGCTCGGGCCGAAGGGCATCTTCCGCTGGTATGCCGCCTGCTGCGGCAGCCCGCTGGTGAACGGCCCGCCGACGCGGGGCGTGGCCTTCACGAGCCTGCATGTCGCGGGCCTGTCGGACCCGGCGGCGGTGGGGCCGGTGGCGGCCTATCTCAACTGCAAGGGCGCGACGGGGCCGACCGAGGGGCGCGAGACGCCGGGACGGCAGTTCATCTTCCCGATCCTGTTCCGGGCCATCGCGGCGCGGCTTTCGGGCCGCTACCGCCAGACGCCGTTCTTCCGCGCGGACGGGACGCCGGTGGCGGAGCCGCATGTCCTGAGCAGGGCGGAGCGCGCGGCGGCAGCGCCGACTGGCTGAGGCGGTTGCCGGCGGCGCGCGGTGAGCCGTGCATTGGCGGGCCGCGGTGCGGCGATCCCCCGGTCCGGCTGCGGCGGTTTATCCATCAAGGTCGGGAGAGGCTGCGAACTGGCTCCGGGCGTCGCCAAATCGCCGTGCCGAGGGGCGGCCCGCCGATGCGCGGCGGCCTTCGGCCTTGTCCCGCGCGGGTGCCGGGCCGGATGCGTTTCGTTCGGCATGATCCAGCGGAGTGCGCGAGCTGGCGGACGATGGTCCCGAGGGTCAGGAGTGCTTCCTCGTCACGCGAGTCGCTTCTGCGGCCGAGGGCGGCGGCGCGCGGTGAGACGTGCGTCGGCGGGCCGCGGTGCGGCGATCCCCCGGTCTGGCTGCGGCGGTTTATCCATCAAGGTCGGGAGAAGCTGCGAGCTATTACCAGGCCCGACCATATCGCCGTGCCGGGGGGCGGCCCGGCGATGCGCGGCGGCCTTCGGCCTTTGTTCCGCGCGGGTTCGGGAGCGGATGTTTGGGGTCTTGGCGGGAGAGGGACAGGTGTGCAGCGCTGTTTGTCGTCGGCTTCCCGCGGGTGCCGGGTGGCCGGGCATCGGTCGCTCACGCCCTTGGCGGGCGGCTCCGGTAGACCGGGAGGCGCCAGCCGAAGGCGAGGGAGCCGGCGCGAAGGGCGAAGGTGACGGCGATGCAGGCGGCGGAGGCGGCCAGCGGGTGGTCCGTCAGCGCCGCAGCGACCAGCGCGGCCCCCGCCCCGGCGAGCGCGGCGGTGGCGTAGATCTCGCCCTGTTTCAGCAACAGCGGCACCTCGTTCGCCACCACGTCGCGGGTCAGCCCCCCGACCGTCCCGGTAATGACGCCCATCACCAGCACCACCGGCACCGACTGCCCGCTTCCGCGCGCCGCCGCGACCCCCGCGGCCACGGCGACGGCCAGCGCGGCGGCGTCGAGCCAGACCAGCGCGGTCAGCCTGCTTTCGAACAGGTGGGCGGTGAAGAAGGTGAGCGTCGCGGCGACCAGGATGATCCCGAGATGCGTCGGATCGGCGATCCAGAACACGGTCCGGTCGAGCAGCAGGTCGCGCAGCGTGCCGCCGCCGACCGCCGTCAGCCCGGCGAGGAACATGAAGCCGACGATGTCGAGCTGCGCGCGGGAGGCCGCGAGCGCCCCGGTCAGCGCGAACACCGCGACCGAGGCGTAATCGAGCCAGGGGATCACTTGTAGTCCGCCATGCCGGCGCGGGCGAGTTCGTCGGCGCGTTCGTTTTCCGGGTGGCCGGCATGGCCCTTGACCCATTCCCACGTGACCTTGTGGCGGGCCTGCGCCTCGTCCAGCCGGCGCCAGAGATCCTCGTTCTTCACCGGCTTCTTCGTCGAGGTGCGCCAGCCGTTCCGCTTCCAGGAATGGAGCCAGGCGGTGATGCCGTTCTTCACGTAGGCGCTGTCGGTGACGACGGTGATCTCGGTCGGCCGGCCCAGCGCCTCCAGCGCCGAGATCGCGGCGAGAAGCTCCATCCGGTTGTTGGTCGTCTGCGGCTCGCCGCCCTTCAGCTCGCGTTCCTTCAGCACGGTGTCGCCGTCCTTCGCGACCAGCAGCGCGCCCCACCCGCCGGGGCCGGGATTGCCGGAACAGGCGCCGTCGGTATAGGCGAGGAACTCAGCCATCGGCGCGGGCCTCCACGAGGATGAAGGGGTCGACCGATCCCGCCAGCCCGGCCTCGGCCCCGGTCTCGGTGCGGTCGATCCGGAACCCGGCGGCGTCGAGCAACGCGCGAAGCTCGTCCTCGGCGTAGAAGGTGTAGAACCGGCCGAGCGCGTCGCGGCCTTCGCCGGTCCCGGTCTTGAGCCCGAGGAAGAGCCGACCGCCGGGTTTCAGCGCGCGGCGCAGCGCGGCGAGGTGGCGGGGCATGTCGGCGCGGGGGGCGTGGAGCAGGCTGAAGCTGGCCCAGGCGGCATCGTAGGCGGCGCTCTCCGACAGGTCGTCGAAGGTGCCGAGCCTTGCGTCGACACCGCGGGCGCGGGCGGCGGCGACGAAGCCGGGGCTGGCGTCGATCCCGGTGACGACGTGCCCCGCCGCGGCCATCCGCGCGGCATGGATGCCGGGACCGCAGCCGAGATCGAGGATCCTCGCGGGCGGCGCGAGACCGTCGAGGAACCGGTCGAGCGCCCGGACCTGGGTTTCGGTCATCGGCAGGTCCGCGTAGTCGGCGGCGCGGCTGTCGTAGACCGCGAGGGTTTCGGCGTCGGCCACGGGTCAGGCCCGTTCCAGCGCCAGCTTGCCCGCGAGCGCGGCGAAGGAGGCCGCGAAGGCGCGGCGCAGCCAGGCCATCGCGCGGTCCGAGGACAGGACGCGGGCGCGCATCACCCCGGCGAGCAGCGCGTAGCCGAGGAACACCGCCGCGGTCATCGCCACGAAGCCGAGGCCGAGCGAGACGAGCTGCCGCGTCGGCTCCGCCGTCCCGGCGGGGATGAACTGCGGCAGGAAGGCGAGGAAGAACAGCGGCAGCTTGGGGTTGAGGATGTTGAGGAGGATGCCGCGGCGGACGATCCGGTGCGCGGGCTCCGGCGCCGCGCCCTCGACACGCATCCCGCCGCCGGTCTCGCGCAGCGTGCCCCAGGCCATCCAGAGCAGGTAGGCGACCCCGGCCCATTTCAGCGCCTGGAACAGCACCGCGGAGGAATGCAGGATCGCCGCCAGCCCGGCCAGCGCGAAGGCGAGGTGGACCGCGGTGGCAAGCGTGCAGCCGAGCACCGCCGGCAACCCCGCCCTGAGCCCGCCGCCGAGCGTGACCGACAGCGTGTAGACCACGCCGATCCCGGGCACCAGGCAGACGACGAAGGCGGTGAAGAGGAATTCGGGGGTCATCGGGTGGGCTCCGGGCTTGGCGTGGGGACTGTTCCGCGTGGCGGATGCGCGGTCAAGGCGGTCAGGCGCGGCGCCAGAGATCGGGGTAGCCGACCACGAGCCCGTCGGGATCGGCCTGCAGCGTGGCCTCGTAGCCGTGATCGGGCGAGGCGTAGGTGAAGCGGCGGGCGTCGATGCGGGTATAGACCTGCCGCAGCGGGCGGAAGGTCCAGTCGGTCTCGTCGAGCCAGACGGCGGTGGTTTCGACCGGGACGCCGACCGGCAGGCCGAGGCGGCGCAGGGCGAGGGTGTTGGTGGCGGGGGTGAAGCCGAGGTCGATGTCGGTGAGGCCGTCGAACTCCGCGCGGGTCGTGCCGCCGACGATCCAGCGGCCGGTCTCCTCGCGGGTCACCCGGAGCGAGACATCGCCCCCGCTCGCGGTGCCATCGACGGTCGCCGTCCGCGTCACCCAGCCGGGGCCGGTCTCGACGGTATAGCGAAGCGTCGTGTCGTCGGTCGCGGCGATTCCCTCGATCCGGTGACCGTCCGGTGTTTCGGAGAGCGTGCAGGCATCGTGACCGGGCCGGTCGAGCCGCTGCCAGCGGACCCGGAGGCTCACGCCGGTTCCCTGAGCACCCGGGGGACCTTGAATTCCACGTTCTCCTCCGCCGTGACCACCGGCTTCACCGTGACGTCGTAGCGGGCGCGGAAGGCGTCGATGATTTCTTCTACCAGAACTTCCGGGGCCGACGCGCCCGCGGTGAGTCCGAGCGAGCGGATGCCGTCGAGCGCGCGCCAGTCGATGTCGGCGGCGCGCTGGACGAGTTGCGCGTAGGAGCAGCCCGCGCGGGCCGCGACCTCCACCAGCCGGCGGGAGTTGGAGGAGTTCGGCGCGCCGACCACCAGAAGCGCATCGCAGTCCGGCGCCATCGCCTTGACCGCTTCCTGCCGGTTGGTCGTGGCGTAGCAGATGTCTTCCTTGTGGGGGCCGACGATGGCGGGAAAGCGGGCCTGCAGGGCGGCGACGATCTCGGCGGTGTCGTCCACGGACAGCGTGGTCTGGGTGACGAAGGCGAGTTTCTGCGGGTCGCGCACCTCGACCTGCGCCACGTCCTCGACGGTTTCGACCAGCAGCACCTCTCCCGGCGGCAGCTGGCCCATCGTGCCGATGGTCTCGGGGTGGCCTTCGTGGCCGATCATGATCATCTGGAGCCCGTTTTCCGCGTGACGCGCCGCCTCGATATGGACCTTCGACACCAGCGGGCAGGTGGCGTCGACGTAGATCATCTCGCGCCGCGCGGCCTCGGCCGGGACGGCCTTCGGCACGCCGTGGGCGGAGAAGATCACCGGGCGGTCGGGTGGGCAGTCGTCCAGGTCCTCGACGAACACGGCCCCCTTTTCGCGCAGGTCGTCGACGACGAAGCGGTTGTGCACGATCTCGTGCCGCACATAGACCGGCGCGCCCCATTTCTGCAGGGCCATCTCGACGATCTTGATGGCGCGGTCGACGCCGGCGCAGAACCCGCGCGGGGCGGCGAGGTGAAGGGTGAGGGGCGGTCTGGTCATGGGTCTGAGCTAATCGGTCCGGGCGGGTTCGTCCAGAACCGGCGGGTAGAGACGGCGGAGGGCCGCGAGGGCAGCTTCGGCGCGCGCGGCGCAGGTATCGGGGGACGGCGCGGGGATCGCCCGGATCGCGCGGCGGATCTGCAGGTCGCCGAGAAGCAGCGCGATGAAGGTTTCCGCCGCCTCCGCCGGGTCGCCGGGACCGAGCGCGCCGCGGTCCATCGCGCGGGCGATGGCGTCGGCGATGCGCGGCACCACCGCGTCGCGGCCCGATGCCGCCAGCGCGGCCCCCAGCGTGCCGGTGGGATCGGCGGCGGCGGCGCGGTTCAGCGCCACGGCGCGGTCGCCCGTGACCATCGCCAGGAGCTTCGGCCCGAGCCGCGCCAGCGCCGCCATCGGGTCGCCGTCCGCGAGCATCGACATCCCCGAAGCGGCATCTTCCGCGTTGCGGGCGACGAGCGCGGCGAAAAGCCCGGTGCGGTCGCCGTACCAGCGGTAGAGCGTTTCCATCGACGCCCCGGCCGCGCGGGCGAGCGCCTGCATCGTCAGCGCGCCCTCGCCGCCCTGTTCGATCAGCGCGTAGGCGGCGGCCTCGATCTCGGCCTGCCGCGCCTGTCTGCGATCCGCCTTCATCGGGATCCTCCTTGACTCGCATCCGTAACCGCAATTACGGATAGCGGCAACCGTAATTTGAGTTACGCCTTTTCCGGAGTAGACCGCCATGACCCGCGCCGTTGCCCTGGTCGCCCTGCTGCTGACCGCCGCGATCTTCGGGTTCTTCTACGCCTGGGCCTGTTCGGCGATGTGGGGGCTCGATGCTGCCGACCCGCGCGTGGCCATCGCCGCGATGCAGGCGATGAACGGGGCGGTGCGGAACGCGGTGTTCTTCCCGGCCTTCTTCCTCACACCGGTCGCGCTGTTCGCGGCGGCGGCGTTGGCGCGGGGGTCGGCGGGTGTCGCCTTCGGGATCGGCGGGGCGGTCTATCTCGGCCTCGGGCTGGTGCTGACGATGGCGGTGAACGTGCCGATGAACGAGGCGCTGGCGGCGGTCGCTGTGCCGGAAGACGCGGGCGCGGCGGCGGAGGCCTGGGCCGCCTTCTCGCCGCGCTGGCAGGTGTTCAACTGGATCCGCACCGGGGCCTCGGGCATCGCGGTGCTGGCCGCGGGGATCGGTCTGACCCTGCTGCCGCGCCGCGTTTGAACCGCGGCGGCGTCCGGGTCGACGGACGGGGGAGAGACACCCCACCCGGAGCCCCGACATGGCCATCGCATCGCTTGCCTTCCAACACCGGATCGACCCGCCCGAGGACATCGCCACCGCGCCCGCACCGTTCCTGCCCGGCCTGCGCGACCTGGGCACCGCGCCGACCGGCGGCGTGATCTTCGCCCCGGCCCGCGACATCGACGACTGGGCCGATCCCGGCGGCGACAACGGCGGCGCGCCCGGCGGGTTTCCCTATCGCGGCGACATCTGGGGCACCGGCGAAGACGACGTGTTCGACCACGAGACCCACGACGAGGGCGAGACCTACTACACCTTCGCCGGCGACGACTGGGTGTTCGGCGGCACCGCCGACGACCGCATGTTCATGGGCCTCGGCGACGACACCGCCTACGGCGGCGACGGCGACGACATGCTGAACGGCCAGGGCGGCGACGACGACCTCTACGGCGGCGATGGCGACGACGAACTTCACGACGGCACCGGCGAGGACCAGCTTTTCGGCGGGGCGGGCGACGATTTCCTCTACATGGAGGACGACGACCAGGCCGACCGGATCCTCTATTTCGAGGGCGACGGCCACGACGTGATCCACGGCTTCGAGCGCCAGGTCGACTACGTCGAGATCCCGTTCATCGACTGGAGCTTCGCCGACGTGGAAGCGCACCTCGTCTACAGCGATGACGGCACCCAGGCGCTGCTGACGATCAATGCCGACGACTCGATCCTGTTCACCGGCCTGACCGGGCCGCTGTCCGCCTACGACTTCGTCTTTTCCTGATCCGGTTGACCGGCGGCGCCCGCCTTTCCGGGCCCTCGCCGCTCCGGACGCCGACGATCTCTACCGACGACCATTTCAACTGCCTTCCAAGCACAAGGAGCTTTTCCGATGCCCGTTCTTCCGATCCTGATGAGCCACGAGGTGATATCCCCGCGCGATCCCGCCGAACTGGCGCTCGACCCGGTGCTGATCACCGGAACCGCCGATGGGGGCGTCGTCTTCGCGCCGTCCCGCGACATCGGGGGCTACGCCAATTCCGGCGGCGACAACGGCGGCTGGCCGGGCGGCACGCCGGACGAGGGCGACACCTGGGGGCGCGGCACCGACGACTACATCAACCATTCGCGCGAGACCGTGGACGAGACCATCTACACCTTCGCCGGCAACGACACGGTCTTCGCCGGAAGCGGCGACACGATCGTGTTCGCGGGCGTGGGCGACGACGAGGTCTATGGCGGCAACGGTGCCGACACGATCCTGGGCCAGGACGGCGACGACATCCTGTTCGGCGGGCTGAACCACGACGAGATCCACGCCGGTGACGGCGAGGACATCGTCAACGGCGGCCAGGGCAACGACAAGATCTTCCTGACCGACGACGACCAGACCGACCGGATCCTGTTCGCGCTCGGCGACGACAGCGACATCATCGACGGGTTCGAGACCGGCGTGGACGTGGTGGAGATCGCGGGAACGAGCCTCGATTTCGACGATCTCGTCATCCACTACAACGGCGACGGCAGCCAGGCGGTGATCGAGATCGCACCGGGCGACTGGCTGACCTTCACCGGGCTCGACGGCGCGCTCAGTGCCAGCGATTTCGATTTCCTCTGAGATCGGGATCCCGGCCCGGAACCACGGGCCGGGGATCCGCAGGGGTCAGAGGCGCGGCAGCGCCGTGTAGGCCTCGGCCAGCGCCGCCTCCAGCCGGTCGGCGGTGGGGCTGGTGCAGCCGATCCGCGGCAGGAGCAGGACGAAGGTGCCGGTGAATTCGAAGAACAGCCGGTCGATGTTCGCGAAGTAGTCGACGAGCGCGATGTCCGGGCCGCCCGGCGTGCCGGTCCAGTCCGCCCATGCGGCCTCCGGCAGTTCCGCCATCGCGGTGCCGAAGTGCTGGTACGCGTCGGCCTGGATCGGGAAGCTGTCCGCGACGTAGGTGCCCCAGACCTCGTAGGCCTGAAACGGGATGTAGCTGTAATCCTGGAGCCCGTAGGCGATCACCTCGAAGGTCTGCATCGGGCCGTCGTAGTTGCCGCGGCAGACCTCGGCATAGGCGCGGTGATAGGCGAGGATCGGGATCCGGTTGGGCGCGGCGGTCTCCGTCCAGACGCGTTCGGGCGAGCGGTAAAGCCGCGCGATGATCGCGCCCGCGCTGCCCGGAAGCCCCTCGGTCGGCAGCGCGTCGAGCACGCGGCCCTCGGCCGCAGCCGCCGCGGCCTCGCTTTCCGCCGCCGCCAGCGCGCCGAGCGCGGCGTCCCAGGCCTCCCGCCCCTCGATCGCCTCGCTGAAGGCGTGGGGGCGGATCCAGCCGTCCTGGACCGAGGCGATCGCGCCGCGCAGCACCCAGCCGTCCCGGTTCGAACCCGGATCCTCGATTACCAGCCCGATGCATTCCCCGGCGAAGATGCCGGGGCCGGGGACGCAGGTGAACCCGGTGCGGGTCTCGTAGGGGTGTTCGACGCGGGTGCCGTCGGCGGCGGTGAGCACGGCACTGTCGGTCCCGAGTTCCAGCAGGAAGCGCGGGTCGCCGTCATCAACGAGCGAGAAGGTGCGCCCCGCGAAGTCCGGCAGGTCCGGCCAGCGCACGTGGATGGTTCGCCGCGAGGTCCGGCCGCCGGAGACCCAGGCGAGCAGGTCCACCTCCGCGACGAACCAGCTTCGCTGGTTGTCGGGATGGACGAAGAGCGCGGCATCGGGGTGGTCGATGAGCGCGGTGAAATCCTCCGGCGCGGGCGCGGCCGCCGGTTCGGCCACGGCGGCCCCCGGGCGCTCGTAGCCGCGCAGGGCGAGGATGCGTTCAGCCCGTTCCAGGTCGGGCTGGCGTCCGGCGAGGGCGAGGGCGATCTCGGCCTCTCGGCTGAGGGGGCCGTCGGGCAGGCCGAAGGCATCCCGGAAGCAGGCGAGCGCGGCTTCGTCGTTGGCGAAATCGCCGTCGATCACGGGCACATCGCAGCCGAGCGTGCGGAGCGCGATCTCGGACTGGACGATCCCTTCCTGGTTCGGCCGGAGCCGCATCGGCGCGCCGTCCGGCCCGGTGCAGGAGAACGCCATCGCGAAGCCCTGGACGCGCGGCTCGCAGGTCAGGCCGGTCGCGGAGCCCTGCGCGGTCTGCGGTGCTGCGGCGGGCGCGGGTTCTGGGGCGGGCGGCGGCGTCCCTGCGGCGGTTTCTGCCGGCGCGGCCGGTTGGGCGAAGGTGTCGCCGCGCGCCATCAGCGCCACGACATGCTGCGAGAAATCCGGCGCCGTCAGCCCCGCGGCATCGCTCGCGTCCTGGATCAGCGAACCGAGCGCGCCCGCGACGCAGATCGGCCCGTCGCAGGGCCCGATCGGCGCGGGCGAGGCTTCGGGGCTGCGCGCCGGAAGCTCGCCCAGGGCGTCGAGAAGCATGCGGTTGAGCGCGGCGAGATCGGGGTCGGCGCAGATCTGCGCGCCGAGGTCGTCGACGGGCCTGTTGCAGTTGACCGGAACGGCGGTCTGCGCCGCGGCGGCGGTCGCGGAAACGAGGCACGCCGTGGCGACGGCCAAGGGCGAAAGGCGCATGAGAACGGTCCCCGGAAAGAACATCGGAACGAATGAAGCCGCGACCGGGGCCGCCGGAGGATGGAACCGGCACCGCGCCGCCGTGTCAATCGCCGCAAACGGAAAACCCCCGCCGGGTGGCGGGGGTTCGGGGTCGTCCGTGAGCGGGGCGGTTCAGCGCGCGGCGGCGGAGCCCCGGGCCTCGTCGTGGTCGCGCGGTTCGCGCGGCGGGCGGCCGATGACTTCCTTCAGCTCGTCCAGCTCAATGAAGTTGTCGGCCTGGCGGCGGAGGTCGTCTGCGATCATCGGCGGTTGCGACCGGATCGTGGACACAACCGACACGCGAACGCCCTTGCGTTGCAGCGCCTCGACCAGCGGGCGGAAGTCGCCGTCGCCGGAAAACAGCACGATATGATCGACATGGGCCGCCATTTCCATGGCATCCACAGTCAATTCGATATCCATGTTGCCCTTCACCTTGCGCCGCCCCTGGCTGTCGGTGAACTCCTTCGCGGGCTTCGTCACCATCGTGAAGCCGTTGTACTGGAGCCAGTCGACCAGCGGCCGGATCGGGGAGTATTCCTCGTTCTCCAGCAGCGCGGTGTAGTAGAAGGCCCGCATGAGCCTGCCACGTTGGCGGAATTCCTGCCGAAGCAGCTTGTAGTCGATGTCGAACTGAAGAGCCTTCGCCGCGGCGTAGAGGTTCGAGCCGTCTATGAACAGCGCCAGGCGCTCGTCCCGATAAAACATAATGTCTGGTCCCGTGAGTGTGGTCCGCGCCAATCGATCTGCTTCTAAATGACTGCTAAAATCACGACCAGCACGCGGGCGAAAATAGTGTGATACGCTCTCGCCGCAAGGGGGAACTGTCACATGACTGTCACCAATGACGCCGCGTTAGTGGCGCTCGGCGCGAATCTGCCGGGGCCGTCGGGCGGGCCCGAGATCACCGTGATGGCGGCGGTCGCGGCGCTGGAGGCGATCGCGGACGGGCCTGTGCGGACGAGCCGTCTGTTCGCGACCCCGGCCTACCCGCCGGGATCGGGCCCCGACTTCGTGAACGCCGCCGCCGCGTTCCGCTGGCGCGGCTCGGCGAAGGCTTTGCTGGCGGCGCTGCACCGGATCGAGGCGTGCCACGGCCGCACCCGCGACCGGCGCTGGGAACCGAGGCTGCTGGACCTCGACCTGCTGGCCCACGGGCAGACGGTGCTGCCCGATCCCGGGACCGAGGCGCGCTGGCGCGGCCTGCCGCCGGAGACCGCCGGGGCCGAGGCACCCGAGGAGCTGATCCTGCCCCATCCGCGGCTGTCGGAACGCGCCTTCGTGCTGGTGCCGCTGGCCGAGGTGGCGCCGGATTGGCGGCACCCGGCGACGGGTCTCGACGTGGCCGCGATGCTGGACGCCCTGCCCGCCGCGGGCAGGGCCGCGATCCGCCCGATGTGACCCCCGCGGGGCCCCGGTTTCCGCTTGCGTTCCCGGGGCCGAGCCCTTAAATGAGCCGTTCATTCCGCGAAAATCATCCGGGGAGACATCCATGGCCCGCGTCACGGTCGAAGATTGCGTCGACAAGGTTCCGAACCGCTTCGAGCTCGTCATGCTCGCATCGCACCGGGCCCGCGAGATCGCTGCGGGTGCCCCGATCACGATCGACCGCGACAACGACAAGAACCCCGTCGTCGCCCTTCGCGAGATCGCGGACGAGACCCAGTCGGCGGACAGCCTGCGCGAGCGCCTGATCGAGAGCCACCAGACCCAGATCGAGGTGGACGAGCCCGAAGAGGACGCGATGGCGCTTCTGCAGGGCGTGGAGCAGGACCGGCCGAAGTTCGACGAGACCGACGAGGAACAGATGCTGCGCGCACTGATGGCCGCGCAGGGCGGGCAGTAAGCTGACCGTCCAGCCGGGAGATCTTCCGGCCTCTATCCTGGCCCCGCAGGACCTGGTCAGCCTGGTCCGCACCTACAACCCGAAATGCAACGTGGCGCTCCTGACGGGCGCCTATGCCTACGCGGCGGAGATGCATGCGGGCCAGACGCGCCATTCGGGCGAGCCCTACATCACCCATCCTGTCGCGGTCGCCGCGATCCTGACCGAGCAGCGGCTGGACGACGCGACCATCGTCACCGCGCTGCTGCACGACACGATCGAGGACACCAAGGGCACCTACGCCGAGATCGAGCGCCGGTTCGGCCATGACGTCGCCGAACTGGTCGACGGCGTAACCAAGCTGACCAACCTGGAACTCAGCAAGCGCGAGACCAAGCAGGCGGAGAACTTCCGCAAGCTGTTCATGGCGATGTCGAAGGACATGCGCGTGATCCTGGTGAAGCTGGCGGACCGGCTGCACAACATGCGCACGATCCGCCACATGGTGCCCGAGAAGCAGGCCAAGAAGGCGCGCGAGACGATGGACATCTTCGCCCCGCTCGCGGGCCGGATGGGCATGCAGTCGATGCGGGAGGAACTGGAGGACCTCGCCTTCGGCGTCCTGAACCCCGACGCGCGCAAGTCGATCATGCGGCGGTTCCTGACGTTGCAGAAGGAATCGGGCGACGTCATCCCGAAGATCACCGACGACATCGAGCACGAGCTGGAGAAGGCGGGCGTCGAGGCCGACGTGTTCGGCCGCGCGAAGAAGCCGTTCTCGATCTGGCGCAAGATGCAGGAAAAGGAACTGGCGTTTAGCCGCCTGTCGGACATCTACGGCTTCCGCGTCATCACCCGGTCGGAGGAGGACTGCTACCGCGTGCTCGGCGCGATCCACCAGCGATGGCGCGCGGTGCCGGGGCGGTTCAAGGACTACATCAGCCAGCCGAAGTCGAACGGCTACCGCTCGATCCACACCACCGTTTCGGGCCGCGACGGCAAGCGGGTGGAGGTGCAGATCCGCACCAAGCAGATGCACGAGGTCGCCGAATCGGGCGTCGCCGCGCACTGGAGCTACCGCGACGGCGTGCGCGCCGAGAACCCCTTCGCCGTCGACCCGGCGAAGTGGCTGGCGATGATGACCGAGCGGTTCGAGCTGGCCGAGGACCACGACGAGTTTCTCGAGCACGTCAAGCTCGAGATGTATTCCGACCAGGTGTTCTGCTTCACGCCGAAGGGCGACGTGGTGAAGCTGCCGAAGGGCGCGACGCCGATCGACTTCGCCTACGCGATCCACACGCGGATCGGGCATTCCTGCGTCGGCGCCAAGGTCGACGGGCTGAGGGTACCGCTCTGGACCCGGCTGAAGAACGGGCAGTCGGTCGAGGTGATGACCGCCGAGGGCCAGACCCCGCAGGCGACCTGGGTCGACATCGCGGTGACCGGTCGGGCCAAGGCCGCGATCCGGCGGTCGCTCCGCGAGGAGGACCGGTCGCGCTACATCAAGCTTGGCGCGGAACTGGCACGGGTGGCGTTCGAGCATGTCGACAAGAAGGCCACCGACCGGGCGCTCGACACCGCCGCGCGGGTCCTGAACCTGACCGACGGCGACGAGGTGCTGGCCCGGATCGGGTCGGCGGAGCTGAGCGCGCGGGCGGTGGTGGAGGCGGTCTACCCCGAGCTGATTGACCGCAGCGGCGGGGTGGAGATCGATGCCCGCCGCGCCGTCATCGGCCTGCCAGCGGGCGAGGCCGAACATCGTGCCCAGTGCTGCCAGCCGGTGCCGGGGGAGCGCATCGTCGGCATCACCTATGCCGGCCGCGGCCCGATGGTGCACGCCATCGACTGCCCGGCGCTGGCGGAGTTCGACGAGGAACCGGACCGCTGGATCGACCTCGCCTGGTCCGAGGGCCGCCACGCGCCGGTCCACAACGTGACGCTGGATGTCACGCTGTCGAACGCCCGCGGGGTGCTCGGGCGGATCTGCACGTTGATTGGCGAGCAGAACGCAAATATCTCGGATTTGCACTTCATTGACCGGAAGCCGGACTTTTTCCGCCTTCTTGTCGATGTAGAAGTCCGCGATGCGGAGCATCTGCACGCGGTGTTGACGGCTGTCGAGGCAGATAGCGACGTAGCGACGTCGAAGCGGTTCAGGAATATCGACCGCCGGCCTTAGCGAGTGACGACAGGAGGGCGTTGAGCCTTGGTGTTCAAGCGGCGCGACGCGCGGTCCTGGGGCCGCACCCTGGCCGAGGCCTTCTGGCCCCGGGGCGGGTGGGGTCGTGCGATCACCTATCTCAAGCACCGCCTGCGCCGCCTGCCCGGCACCCCCGAACAGATCGGCCGCGGCATATTCGCCGGGGCCGTCACCGTGTTCACACCGTTCTACGGGCTGCACTTCATCGTCGCCGCCGTGTTCGCGCGGGTCCTGCGCGGCAACATGCTGGCGGCGCTGCTGGCGACCTTCCTCGGCAACCCGCTGACCTACATCCCGATCTCGATCATCTCGCTCCGGCTGGGTCACTGGCTGCTCGGCACGCCGCCGGAATTCCGCACCACCCGCAACGTGTTCGACCGCTTCGGCGAGGCGGCAGGCGATCTCTGGCACAACTTCGTCGCCATGTTCACGCCCGCGCAGGCGCACTGGGACGGGCTGATCGTGTTCTGGCAGACGGTGTTCTACCCCTGGCTCGTGGGGGGCATCGTGCCGGGGCTGATCGCGGGGCTGGTCTGCTACATCGTCAGCGTCCCGGTGATCCGCGCGTATCAGAAATCCCGATTGGCGCGATTGAAGAAGAGAATGGGAAAACTGCGCGATCAGGCTGGCGCAGCGCCGCAGGACGGATAGGGTCGGGGCCTCTGGACGAGAGGAGGCCGATCATGGCGCGGGAACTCAGGCTCGGGGTGAACATCGACCACGTCGCGACGGTGCGGAATGCGCGCGGCGGGCGGCTGCCGGACCCGGTCCGCGCGGCGAAGCTGGCCGAGGATGCGGGCGCCGACGGGATCACTGCGCACCTGCGCGAGGATCGCCGCCACATCTCGGACGCCGACATCGACGCGCTGATGGCCGAGCTGACGGTGCCGCTGAACCTGGAAATGGCCGCGACCGAGGAGATGCAGGCGATCGCGCTGCGCCACCGGCCCCACGCCGTCTGCATCGTGCCCGAACGGCGCGAGGAGCGGACCACCGAGGGCGGGCTGGAAGTCGCGAAAGACGAGAACCGGCTTGCCCATTTCATCGCGCCGCTGCGCGAGGCGGGGTCGCGCGTGTCGATCTTCATCGCCGCCGACCGGCCGCAGATCGAGGCCGCCCACCGGATCGGGGCGCAGGTGATCGAGCTGCACACCGGCGCCTATTGCGACGCCCATGCCGAGGGGCGGTTCGACGACCGCGACCGGGAACTCGCCCGCCTGACCGAGATGGCCTCCTTCGCGGACAGCCTCGGGCTGGAGGTCCACGCCGGTCACGGCCTGACCTACGGCGACGTGACCCCGATCGCCGCGCTTCCGCAGGTGAAGGAGCTGAACATCGGGCACTTCCTGATCGGCGAGGCGATCTTCGTCGGGCTGGAGGCCAGCATCCGCGAGATGCGCCGGATCATGGACGCGGCGCGGGGCTGAGCGGCGGTCGCGGGACCGCGCCGGTCTCCCCGAGTGCCCGTCGCGGCAGCGGGCGTCAGCTTTCGGCCACGAAGCCCGACGCCTCCAGCGCGCCGCGCAGCCACGACCCGAAGCGGCGTTCGGCCGGCCCCGGCGCGCGGTCGGCCGAGGAGATCAGCCAGTAGCTCATCCCCGACCCGCGCCAGTCCGGCAACGGCTGCGCGATCTGCCCGCGGGCCAGCGCGTCGACCGCCAGCACCTCGAAGGCGAGGAACACACCCGCCCCCGACATCGCCGCGTCGAAGCAGAGCGCGGCGTCGGAGAATTCCGGCCCCTCGCCGAGCATGTCCTCGGACAGCCCGGTGGGCGCCAGCCAGTCGCGCCAGCCGAACATCGACTGGGTGTCGCGGATGATCGGGACATGGGCGAGGTCCGCGGGCGTCGCGATCCGCGCCGCCCATTCGGCGGAACAGACCGGCGTGAAGCGGTGGCCGAACAGGCGTTCGGCGCGGACGCCGGGATAGGGTCCGCGCCCGACCCGGATCGCGAGATCGACGTCGCCGGTGCCGGGGTCGCTGAGCGCGACGGCGCTGTCGATGCGGACCCGGATGCCGGGATGCGCGGCGGAGAACTCCGGCAGCCGCCAGATGAGCCAGCGGGCGGCGAAGATCGGCGCGGCGGACACCGTCAGGGCATGGTCGCGGTCGCGGCGGGTCAGGTCGACCGCGCGCGCAAGCTCCGCGATGCCTGCCGACAGGCGGGCGAGGATCTCGGCGGCCGCCGGGTCCGGCGTCATGCCTCCCGGGCCGCGCAGGAACAGCCGCCTGCCAAGCCCTGCCTCGGCCCGCGCGACCTGCTGGCTGACCGCGCCCGGGGTCACGCCGAGCTCCGCCGCGGCGCCGCCGAGCGCGCCGTGGCGGGCCACGGCCTCGGCGGCGCGGAGGGCGTTCAGGGGGACGCGGGACAGGGCCTGGTGCGGGGTCACTTGGGTCCGCCGGTGATTCAGTTTTCCTGAAGGGTAGCCTAGAAGTGCTGCATGTTCACGGAAAAACCGGGATGAGATGATGCAGGTGACCTGAATACCCGGAGTTGTCCCGATGCCCCGCACGCTCACTCAGGCCGACCCGTTCGGCCACCCCGACCTCGCCGCCATGTCCGCGCGCGAACTGGCCGACCTGCCGCCCTACCACCCCGCCGAGGACCGGACCGTCGCGGCCCCGGCCGCCCTGCCGAAGCGGCGGACCGGATTCCTTGCCCGCCTGCTTGGCCCGGCCCCCGTCCATCGCGCGGGTTGCGCCTGAGCCGGGGGCTACCGGCGCGGCGCGGGTTTCGATAGGCTCCCGCGGAACCGACCGGAGAGCCTATTGGACCCGCACCGCCCCGATGCGCCCCGACCGGGCGCGGGACAGATCGACTGGAGCCCCGCGCGCTATGCCGGCGTCTTCATCCTCGCGCTCGTGGGGCTGACGGTGCTGCGCTACCTCGTGCTGCGGTTCACCGAGTACGGCATCAGCGCCGCGGCCTTGCAGGCCGTGCCGCCGATGGTCGCCGCACAGGTCGAGGGCCAGCGGCTGGCACGGCGGATGAACCCGCTGCCGGGCGGCGGGGCGATGTGGCGCGCGGCGCTCGGCATGACCGGGCTGGCGGGGGCGATCCTGGTGGGCTGGACCCTGCTCGGGACGCTGCTGATCCCCGGCCTCGCCGACGCCTTTCTCGCCGCGCCGCTGATGATCGCCATCGTGCTCGCGGTCTACCTTGCGCTTTTCCTGCCGCTGAACCGCTTCTTCCTCGGCCTCGCGGCCCGGGCGGAGCGACGGAGGCTCGACCGGACCGGGGGCTGAGGCGGGGACCGCGCACCCTGTCGCACGGCGCGCGGCTGGCCTATCCTCGCCGCGAACCGCCGGAGGACCGCCGATGAAGCCCGCCCTGATCGCCGCCTGCCTCGCCCTGCCCGCCCCCGCCCTCGCCGGGACGGCCACCGTGACCGACTGCGGGCCGATGACCTCGGCCCGGAACGTCGCGGAGCCTTGGGAGGAGAACACGCTGACCTTCGCCAACGGCGCGATCCGGGTCGCGATCCTCGACACGGTGGAACCGGCGGCGGCGGCGTTCCACTTGCTGGTCCTGTCGCCGCCCTACTCGGAGCTCGGCGACCGGCAGTGCCGGATGGTGTCAGCGGGTCCGGGGGGATGGGGCTTCGGCTTCCTGTCGTTCGAGCGGCACGAGGCGTCCTACGACCCGGCCACGGGCCTGACCGTGACGATGGACATGGGGATCGTGAACCAGAGCGGGGTTGCCGACGCGCTGGCCCTGTCGGTGACGATCAACCAGGCCACGGGCGAGATCACCGGCACCTGGCTGCCATGATCCTCGGCATCGGCACCGACCTTGCCAACATCGAGCGGATCGAGGGCGTCCTGGCGCGCTTCGGCGACCGGTTCCGCAACCGCGTCTTCACCGAGACCGAGCAGCGCCGGGCGGAGCGCCTGCCGCATCCACCCGCCGTCTACGCCAAGCGGTGGGCGGCGAAGGAGGCCTGTTCCAAGGCGCTCGGCACCGGGCTGAGAATGGGCATCGCGTGGCGAGACATGGCGGTGTCGAACCTGCACACGGGCCAGCCGGTGATGCATGTCACGGGCTGGGCCGCCGACCGGCTGGCGCGGATGACGCCGCCGGGACACGAGGCGTTGATCCACGTCACGCTGACCGACGATCACCCCTGGGCGCAGGCCTTCGTGGTGATCGAGGCGCGCCCGCTTTCCCCCCTGCCCTCGGCTTGACAGCCCGTGGCCCCCGCCGCATGACGGGCGGGCAGGCAGCGCGACGGGCAGACGAGGGCAGGATCATGGCGAAGCAAGGGGCTGAGACGAGCGGCGGCGCGCTGTGGGAAACGGTCAAGACCGTGGTCTACGCGCTGCTCATCGCGATGGTGTTCCGGACCCTGTTCTTCCAGCCGTTCTTCATCCCCTCGGGGTCGATGAAGGACACGCTGCTGATCGGCGACTTCCTGTTCGTCAACAAGATGGCCTACGGCTATTCGCGCTATTCCTGCCCGCTCGGGCTGTGCACCTTCATCGACGACCGCTGGTTCGGGTCGATGCCGGAACGCGGCGACGTGATCGTGTTCCGCCACCCGGTTCAGGGCTCGGACTTCATCAAGCGGGTGATCGGCCTGCCGGGCGACCGCGTCCGCGTCACCAACGGCGTGGTCTACATCAACGACGAAGCCGCGCCGCAGGCCCCCGAGGCGCCGTTCGTCGAGACATTCGAGCCGCAGGGCGCGCAGGGCGACTACCCGCTCTGCACCAATGCGCCGGTCGGCCAGGGCGGCGACTGCCTGAAGGAGCGTTTCACCGAGACGCTGCCGGGTGGTGCGGAGCATTCGATCCTCAACATCACCGACCGCGGGCCGCGCGACGATACCGACGAATACGTCGTGCCCGAGGGCCATGTTTTCGTGATGGGCGACAACCGCGACAACTCCGTCGACAGCCGCTTTTCGCAGCGGTCGGGCGGGGTCGGGTTCGTGCCGGTGGAAAACATCCTCGGCCGGGCCGACCGGGTGATCTTCTCGTCCGCGGGGCGCCGCATCGTCTATTTCTGGACCTGGCGGTCGGACCGGTTCTTCCGGGCGATCGAGTGAAGCTGTCGGCCGAGGTCAGCGCCTTCGCCGCGCGGCTCGGGCACGACTTCGCCGACCCGGGCCTGCTGATCCGCGCGCTCACCCATTCCTCGCTGTCCTCCGAGACCCGGCCCGACAACCAGCGGCTGGAGTTCCTCGGCGACCGCGTTCTCGGGCTGGTGGTCGCGGAGGCGCTGCTGGCAGCCGACGCGGGCGCCAGGGAAGGCCAGCTCGCGCCCCGGTTCAACGCGCTCGTCCGCAAGGAGACCTGCGCCGAGATCGCGCGCGAGATCGACCTCGGCGCGGTGCTGAAGCTCGGCAAGTCGGAGCAGGTCTCGGGCGGGCGGCGCAAGGCCGCGCTGCTCGGCGATGCGATGGAGGCGGTGATCGCGGCGGTCTACCTCGATGCCGGGTTCGACACCGCGCGGGCGCTGGTGCTGAGGCTGTGGACGCCGCGGCTGACGAGGGTCGACGAGGATGCGCGGGACGCCAAGACCGCGTTGCAGGAATGGGCGCAGGCGCGCGGCCAGACCCCGCCCGCCTACGACGAGATCGCCCGGTCCGGCCCCGACCATGCCCCGGTCTTCACCGTGGAGGCGCGACTGTCCTCGGGCGAAAGCGCGCGGGCCGAGGCGCGGTCGAAGCGGGCGGCGGAACAGGCCGCCGCCAGGCTGCTGCTGGACCGTCTGCCGGGCCGCTGACCGGACGGCGGGCGGGCCGTCTCGCCCGTCTCAGCAGCCGGCGGCGCGGTTGAAGAACCCGGGCGCCACTTCCAGACCGCGGCCGCCGTTGGCGATGCACAGGTCCACGGGCGCGACGCCGCGCGTGACCGGGCCGTAGACGCCGGCCCGCACGTCGCGGGCAACCTCGGCCTGGTGGGCCTCCATCGCGGCGGCGACGCTGTTGACGGTCTCCATGTCCGGCCCGCCGCCCGTGTCGATCCAGCCGGCGAGTTCCGCGATCGCGAGAGCGATGTCGATGATATCGAGCCCGCGTGCGAGGTGATCCAGGAATTCCATGATGGCAGTGCCTCCGGCCGGTCGGTCGTGCCCGTGGGTCGGTCCCGCCCCCGCTTCCGTTCAATGCACGCCCCGTCTGGTCAGGCGCGCGCCCATGCGGTAGATCATGCGCCTTCCAGACCCGAAGGTTGCCGCCCATGTCCACCCGCGCCGGTTTCGTCGCCCTGATCGGAGAGCCCAATGCGGGCAAGTCGACGCTTCTGAACCGCATGGTCGGGGCGAAGGTGTCGATCGTCACCCACAAGGTGCAGACCACGCGCGCGCGCATTCGCGGCGTGGCGCTGGAAGGCGAGAGCCAGATCGTGTTCGTCGATACGCCGGGGCTGTTCCAGCCGAAACGGCGGCTCGACCGGGCGATGGTCAAGGCGGCCTGGGGCGGCGCGGCGGACGCCGATCTTGTCGTGCTGCTGGTGGAGGCCCATCGCGGATTGACAGACGGCGTCGAGCGCATCCTCGACGGCCTGCGCGAGCGGGGCGGGGATGCCCCGCCGGTGGCGCTGGCGATCAACAAGATCGACCGGGTGGAGGCGCCGGTCCTGCTCGGGCTGACGCAGGAGCTGAACGAAGCCTACCCCTTCGTCGAGACCTTCATGATCTCGGCCGAGCGCGGGCATGGCTGCGACGACCTGAAGCGCTGGCTGGCCGAACGGATGCCGGAAAGCCCGTGGCTGTATCCCGAGGACCAGATCGCCGACCTGCCGATGCGGATGATCGCCGCCGAGATCACGCGCGAGAAGCTGACCCTGCGGCTGCACCAGGAACTGCCCTACCAGCTGACCGTGGAGACCGAGATGTGGGAGGAGCGCAAGGACGGCTCCGCCCGGATCGACCAGGTGATCTACGTCGCCCGCGACGGCCACAAGGGCATCGTGCTCGGCAAGAAGGGCGAGACCGTGAAGGCCGTGTCGAAGGCCGCGCGGGAGGAACTGGAGGAATTCCTGGGCCGCCGCATCCACCTGTTCCTGCAGGTGAAGGTGCGGCCGAACTGGCTGGAAGAGGCCGCGCGCTACACCGAGATGGGGCTGGATTTCAAGGACGGCGCATGAGCCCGGCGCGGCTGGCCTCCGGCGTCTGGGTCGCGGCCTATCGCCGGCGGCTGGAACTGGCCGCCATCCCCGCCTACATCACCGCCCGCGGCGACGAGACGGCGGGGGCCGTGCTGGTCAAGGTCTCCACCCTCGACGGGCAGGCGCGCGCGTTCGAGCGCAGTTTCGACCCGATGACGGGCGAGCGGGTCTGGATGGTGCTGGCCGAGGGCGCCGAGGCCGACGTCGACGCGGCGATAGCACGGCAGCGCGATTACGATCCGGATCTCTGGGTGATCGAGGTGGAGGCCCGGGACGGGCGGCACCTGCTGGACGAGGACGGGCTGGCCTAGCGGTCGAGCCGGCGCGCCAGGAGCCACATCAGCGCCCCGCCCGACAGGAGCGCGAGCCCGAGGCCGACGAGGTTGCCCATCACCGCGGACCAGCCGATCGTGTCGGGGTCGAGGAACGGGTAGGGAAACTGCCCGTCGAGCACCCCCCGCCCGAGCGCGTAGGCGCAGTAGATCGCGGGCCAGAGCGCCAGGCCCGGCACGTGGTCGAGCCGCAGCCGCGACTTCGGCGCGTAGATCACCCACCAGGCCACCACCATGACCGGCACGACGTAGTGGAACCCGATATCGGCGGCCAGCGCGTAGCCGCTCAGCTCCCTCAGCCCGCGGAGGAGCAGGTGGTTCACGATGCCCACCAGCGCGATCGACAGGGTCAGCGAGGCGAGCCAGAGTGTCCGCGGCCGCGCCGTGCCGTAGGCGATCAGGCCGAAGGTGCCGGCGACGAGCGCGTTGGTCAGCACGGTGAAGTAGCGGGCCATCTCCGTCACCGCGATGTCGGGCCGCATCCCGGACTGGATCGAGGCATGAACCTGCGCCGCCAGCGCCGCCAGGGCGGTGAGCGCGATCAGCGCCGCGGTCGGGCGCAGGTACGAAGGCGCGGTCCGGGACATCCTGCGCTAATGCACCACGGGCGGTTTCACGACAAGCGCGGGCTGCCCTTGCCCTGTTGCCCCGCCCCCGCCCGACCACCGCCCCGCCCCGTGGACAACCGGCCCGGGGCTTGCCAAGGATGGCAGATGGAATGGCGCGAGGACGGGGTGCTCTTGTCGGTCCGCCCGCATGGCGAGAGCGGTGCGATCTTGGAGCTGTTCACCGCGGGCCACGGCCGCCACGCGGGGCTCGTCCGTGGCGGGGGATCGCGGCGGATGGCGCCCGTCCTGCAACCCGGAACGCAGCTCGACGCAACGTGGAAGGCGCGGCTGTCGGAGCACCTGGGGCAGTTCACGGTGGAACCGCTGCGCGGCCGCGCCGGCGCGGCCATGGCCGACCGGCTGGCGCTGGCCGGGCTGTCGGCGGTCTGTGCGCTGCTCGCCTTCGCGCTGCCGGAACGCGCGCCCTACCCCGCGCTCTATGCCCGGACGCAAGCGCTCCTCGACGGGCTCGGGGCGGAGCGGTGGGGCCATGCCTATCTCGGCTTCGAACTGGCGCTGCTGGAGGAGATGGGGTTCGGCCTCGACCTCGCCCGCTGCGCAGTCAGCGGCGCGACCGACGAACTCGCCTACGTCTCGCCCCGCACCGGCCGTGCGGTGGCGCGCACCGCCGCGGGGGAATGGGCCGACCGCCTGCTGCCGCTGCCGCCGGCGCTGATCGGCGGCGAGGACGGGCTGGTCGAAGGGCTTTCCGTCACCGGGCATTTCCTGCACCACCACCTCGCCCCGTCCCTCGGGGACAGGCCGCTGCCGCCCGCGCGGGACCGTCTGGTGGCGCTGATCGCGCGTCAGGGATCGGCGCGGACGTAGACCATCGCGGCCCCCGCGCCGTCCGAGATCACCAGCCTGCCGTCGACGAGCTCCGCCCGCGTGGCCCCGTCGAGCGCGGCGATGTAGCGGGTTTCCAGCGGCAGGTCCGGGCAGGCCATACGGGTCGTCACGATGCCCCCGGTCTCGAACCCGGGGTAGCTTCCGGAGATCGGCGCCTCGTAGCGGTTGCAGGGCGCCTGCCCGCTGATCCGGCCGGGCTCGGACAGGTCGAGCGTGGTGCCCGGCGGTGCCTCGGCGCCCTCGGCCTCGACCAGGTGCCAGGTGCCGTCCGCGTGGCCGGTGAGCGTGTCGTCGCGGTCCTGGCAGGCGACGAGAAGCAGGAGAGCGGCGAGCGGGATTCGCATGCGGGTCACTCCGAGAGCGGGTAGGTGGCGAGCGGCGTGTAGACCGCACCGCCGGGGCCGAGCGTGGATTCGTGCAGCGTGACGGCGGTGGCGGTGAAGCCGGGGATGTCCGGCGCGGGGCGGGTCATCGCGCGGGTGAGCGGGTCGCCGGTGAGCCGCCCGCGCAGGATCGTGACATGGGGCCGGAACCGCCGCCGCGGCAGGTCGAGACCCGCGCGGCGCAGGCGCTGTTCCGCGCGCGATTGCAGGTCGTCGAGCGCTGGGTCCGGCAGGACGTCGAGCGCGAGCGCGCCCTTCTGCGGATCGCCGAAGGAGGTCAGGCCGCCGAAGGCGACCGGAACAGGTCGCGACCGAAGCGACGACAGCGCGTCGTGGACAGGTTCCTCGAGATCGGGGGGCAGGTTCTCGATGAAGGCCAGCGTCAGGTGGAGGTTGTCCGGCGGCACCGCGCGGCCGATGGGCAGCGCGCGTTGCAGCGCCTCGATCGCGTCGGTCGTCGCGTCGGGCAGGTCGATGGCGAGGAAGGCGCGCATGGGCGGATGCTACCGGGCCGGGGGGCAGGGTGCCAGCGGGCACCAGACCGCCCCGCGCGCGCGTTCGGCCAGCGATGGCTCCCTGTCAGAAGGGGGCTGAGCGGGTCAGATTTTCGATATGTGCGGCTCAACCGTCGCAGCCGAGGGCCGATGTCCACTGGACATCGACCGACATCTGCTAGCCGAGCAACCGGCGCGCAATGACCTGCGCCTGGATCTCCGCGTGCCGCGGAGGACGGATGTCCACTGGACATCCGTCGACATCTTCAGCCGAGCAATCTCCGCGCGATCACCTGCGCCTGGATCTCCGCGGCACCCTCAAAGATGTTCAGGATCCGCGCGTCGCACAGGATCCGGCTGACGCGGTATTCCAGCGCGAAGCCGTTGCCGCCGTGGATCTGGAGCGCGTTGTCGGCGCAGGCCCAGGCGATGCGGGCGCCGAGAAGCTTGGCCATCCCGGCCTCCAGGTCGCAACGGATGCCCTCGTCCTTCTCGCGGGCGGAGTAGTAGGTGAGCTGGCGGGCGATCATGATCTCCACCGCCATCATCGCGATCTTGCCGGCGACGCGGGGGAACGCGATCAGCGGCTTGCCGAACTGCTTGCGGTCCTCGGCGTATTGCAGCGCCACGTCGAGCGCCGACTGCGCGACGCCGATGGCGCGGGCGGCGGTCTGGATGCGGGCGGACTCGAAGGTCTGCATGAGCTGCTTGAAGCCCTGCCCCTCGACGCCGCCGAGCAGGTTCGCGCCCTTCACGCGGAAGCCGTCGAAGCCGAGCTCGTATTCCTTCATGCCGCGATAGCCGAGCACCTCGATCTCGCCGCCGGTCATGCCCTCGGTCGGGAACGGGTCCGCGTCCGTGCCCGGCTCCTTCTCGGCGAGGAACATCGACAGCCCGCGATAGTCCGAGGTCGACGGGTCGGTCCGCGCCAGCAGCGTCATGACGTGTGCGCGGGCGGCGTGGGTGATCCAGGTCTTGTTGCCGGTCACGAGGTAGTCGTCGCCGTCCTTCACCGCGCGGGTCCGGAGCGATCCGAGGTCGGAGCCGGTGTTGGGCTCGGTGAACACGGCGGTCGGCAGGGTCTCGCCCGACGCGATCCGGGGCAGCCACTCGGCCTTCTGTTCGTCGGTGCCGCCGGCGAGGATCAGTTCGGCCGCGATCTCGGACCGGGTTCCGAGCGAGCCGACGCCGATATAGCCGCGCGACAGTTCCTCGGACACGACGCACATCGACGCCTTCGACAGGCCGAGGCCGCCGTATTCCTCGGGGATGGTCAGGCCGAAGACGCCCATCTCGGACAACTCGCCGACCACCTCCATCGGGATCAGCTCATCCTTCAGGTGCCAGTCGTGGGCGAAGGGCTCCACCCGCTCCGCTGCATAGCGGCGGAACTGGTCGCGGATCATCTCGAGCTCTTCGTCGAGCCCGGATGCGCCGTACATCGTGGCCCCCTTGCCGTCGCGGATCAGCTCCACCAGCCGCGCCCGCGCGGCCTGGGTGTTGCCGCCCGCGGTCAGGGCACCGATCTCGGGCGTCGCCAGCGGCGCGGCGCTGAGCCCGAGGTCGCCGAGACGAAGGATCTCGGTCTGGCTCATCGGGATTCCGCCGGCGATCTGGGCGAGGTATTCCCCGAAGGCGATCTGGTGGATCAGGCTTTCCATCTCGCCGAATTTCCCTTCGGCGGAAAGCGTTTCGGCCCAATGCTGCATCTGGCGCAGGGCCTCGACGTAGGTGGCGAGCCAGGACAGCCCGTGGGCCGCCGACTGCGCCGCCTCGACCGCGCCCGACGGGATGCGGCCATCGACTTCCAGCTCGGCTTTCAGCCCCGACTGCGCGGCATCCAGCAGGCCCTCGACCGGGCCGATCGCGGCCGCGGTGAGCGCGAGGAGATCGGGCAGGATCAGCGGGGCGGTTCCGGTCGCGCCGTCATGGGCCATTCGCGGTTCTCCGGTCAGAAAACGAGGGTCTGAAGCATCGCGCCGGGTGTAAGCCCTTCGCACTTGCAGCGCAACAAAAATACCCTCTCCCGACTCCTCGAGACCGAAAATGTCGCGCTTGTGAGCACTGGCGCGGCAAAGTATGGGGTTTCGGCGCCCGGGGAACACGCATGGACCAGATCTCAGCCCTCATGCCCCTCTGGGCATTCGCCGCCGCCGCGGCGGTGACCCTCGCGGCGGGATTCGTGAAGGGCGCCGTGGGCTTCGCGATGCCGCTGGTGATGATCTCGGGGCTGACGCTGTTCCTGCCGCCCGAGATCGCGGTGGCCGGGATCATCCTGCCGATCGTCCTGTCGAACCTGTGGCAGGCGC
Organism: Rhodobacterales bacterium HKCCE2091; assembly: GCA_015689685.1. GTDB lineage: Bacteria > Pseudomonadota > Alphaproteobacteria > Rhodobacterales > Rhodobacteraceae > HKCCE3408. Next base: position 96,106 of record WVSL01000007.1, read on the forward strand.
TCCGCTTCGGCCGCGCCGAGGCGCTGCGCGCGATGCGCGAGACCTGGCGCTACATCCTGATCGTCTGCGTCATGATCCTGATCGTGGCCCAGTTCGTGACCCTGATCGCGCCCGAGGTGTTCTACCTCGTGCTCGGGATACCCGTCGTCATCCTGTCGCTGATCCAGCTTCTGGGCGTCCGGTTCCACATCCCCGATCACCGCCGCCGCGCGGCGGAATGGGGCGTCGGCGCGCTGGCCGGCGCGCTCGGCGGGCTGACCGGGACGTGGGGGCCGCCGACGGTGCTGTACCTGATGGCGCTGGAGACGCCGAAGGCGCGGGCGATCCTGGTGCAGGGCGTGGTCTACGGCATGGGATCGATCAGCCTGCTGGTCGGGCACCTGCATTCCGGCGTCCTGAACTGGTCCACCCTGCCGTTCTCCGCCGCCCTGCTTTTGCCCGCGCTGATCGGCCAGGGGATCGGGATGCGGGCGAGCGACCGCCTGAACCCGGAGCTATTCCGCCGGGTGACGCTGATCGTGCTGATCGTCTCGGGCCTCAACCTGATCCGGCGCGGCCTGTTCGGCTGATGGGATTCCTCGGCTCCGTCGACTGGCTGTCCTTCCTCGCCGCGATGGTGCTGATCGAGCTGACGCCCGGGCCGAACATGGGCTGGCTCGCCGCGCTGTCGGCCCAGGCTGGACGTCGGACGGGGATGTGGGCGGTGCTGGGGATCACCGTGGGCCTGTCGGTACAGGTGCTGGCGGCGGCGACCGGGCTGAGCGCGCTCGCCGCGGGTTGGGGCGCGCTCTACGACCTGCTGCGGTGGGCGGGGGTCGCCTACATGCTCTACCTCGCCTGGTGCGCCTGGGCGGAAAGCGCCGAGAACGCCCCGGCGCAGGTGGCCGGCGAAAGCTCGTTCCGGCGCGGACTGATCTCGAACGTGCTGAACCCCAAGGCCCTGGTGTTCTACGTCGCGGTGGTCGGCCAGTTCACCGAGCCGTCGGCGGGCGGGGTCTGGTTCCAGATCCTGGTGCTCGGGGCGTTCCACATCTTCATCGCCTTCGCGGTCCACAGCGGGATCGTGCTGCTCGGCGCGGCGGTGGGCGAACGGATCGAACGCTGGCGGCGGGCGGTCCCGGTCCGGCTGACCTTCGCGCTGGCGCTGGTCGTCGTCGCGGTCTGGATAGGGGTTTCGACGGGGTAGCGGCGCACGCTTGCCGCCCGACCGGGCGGTCCTGTCCCGGCGCGACCCGAAGGCCGCCGCGGGTCAGCTCACGAATTCCCCGAAGCAGCGGCCGAGCGCATTCGGCGCAAGCTCCGGCGCGACGACCTGGAACTCCGCGTGGTACAGGAGCTCTCCGTCGATGGTGGCGGAGAAGGTCCATTCGCCCGGCACCTCCTCTTCCGGGGTCTCGAAGGTGAAGCCCATCAGGGAATAACCCTCGGCGTCCAGCGAGGTTGTCCAGCGCTCGATCTCGACCCCGCTGCCGGGGAACGGCGGGTGGGTGACGGTCACGGCGACGTTGTCGTAGGCGATCCCGTCGGCCAGCTGCACCAGCACGCCGAAGCCGATGCCTTCCTCGGCCGGAACGACGAACTGCCGCGCGACGATCTCGGGCAGGCCGTCGACGATGTTGATGACGCCCGAGGCGGTTTCCGGGGCCGGGTCCTGCCGCACCGGTTCGGTCGCGCAGTAGATGCCGTAGGCGACATCGGCCACCGCCTCGCCCCACCACGGGTTGGCGGCGCTGCTGTCCTGCGCCGCGGCGGGGCTGGCGAGGGCGGCGAACAGGGCAAGGGCGGCGGTTCGCGTCAGGGTCATTGTCGGGGCCTTCTGCGGCGGACTGTCACCGCGCCAACATAGACACGGCATGCGCCGGACCCAAGCCCGGCGCGGCATCACGTTCTGCGGAAGGACGCCGCCCTGCTGGCGGCGGGGCCGCGATCAGGAGATCGCGGCGGCCTTGACGTCATCGCCGATGAACGGCGCGTACTGGGCGAAGTTCGACGAGAACATCCGCACGAGCTTCGCGGCCTGCATGTCGTAGGCGGCGGGATCGGACCAGGTCGACCGCGGGTCGAGCAGGCCGTCGTCGACGCCCTCACAGGACACCGGAACCTCGAAACCGAAGTTCGGGTCGCGGCGGAACTCTCCCTTGGCCAGCGTGCCGTCGAGCGCCGCGGTCAGCAGCGCGCGGGTCGCCCGGATCGGCATCCGCGACCCGATGCCGTAGGCACCGCCGGTCCAGCCGGTGTTTACCAGCCAGCAGGTCGAGCCGTGCTGCGCGATCTTCTCGCGCAGGAGCTCGCCGTAGACCTCGGGGCGGCGCGGCATGAAGGGTGCGCCGAAGCAGGTCGAGAAGGTCGGCTCCGGCTCGGTCACGCCGCGCTCGGTGCCGGCGACCTTCGAAGTGAAGCCGGACAGGAAGTGGTACATCGCCTGCGCCGGGGTCAGCCGCGCGATCGGCGGCAGGACACCGAAGGCGTCGCAGGTCAGCATGACGATGTTCCGCGGCATCCCGCCCCGCGCCGTGTCGGAGGCGTTGGAGATGTATTCCAGCGGGTAGGCACAGCGCATGTTCGCGGTCAGGCTGTCGTCGTCGAAGTCGAGTTCCAGCGTCTCGGGGTCGAACACCATGTTCTCGACCACGGTCCCGAACTTGGAGGTGGTCGCGTAGATCTCCGGCTCGGCCTCGGCCGAGAGGTTGATCGTCTTGGCGTAGCAGCCGCCCTCGAAGTTGAAAATGCCGTTCTCGGACCAGCCGTGTTCGTCGTCGCCGATCAGCACGCGGCCGGGGTCGGCCGACAGGGTGGTCTTGCCGGTGCCGCTGAGGCCGAAGAAGACGGCGGCGTCGGACGGGTCGTCCTTGGCGTGGTTGGCCGAGCAGTGCATCGGCATCACGCCCTTTTCCGGCAGCAGGTAGTTCAGCAGCGTGAAAACGGATTTCTTGTTCTCTCCGGCATAGGCAGTGCCGCCGATCAGGATCGTCTTCGCCTCGATGTTCAGCGCGATCACGGTGTCGGAGCGGCAGCCGTGGCGTTCCGGGTCCGCCTTGAAGGACGGGCAGTTGATGATCGTGTAATCGGGCGTGAACGCGTCGAGTTCGGACGCGTCGGGGCGGCGCAGCAGGTGGCGGATGAACAGCCCGTGCCAGGCCAGTTCGGTCACCACGCGGACATCCAGCCGGTGTGCCGGATCGGCACCGCCGTAGAGGTCCTGCACGAAGTAGTCGCGCCCCTTCATGTGGGCGATCATGTCGTCCTTCAGGCGGTCGAAAGCATCCGGCGCCATCGGCGCGTTGTTGTCCCACCAGACGTCGGCCTCGACGCCCGGCGTGCGGACGACGAACTTGTCCTTGGGCGAGCGGCCGGTGTGCTTGCCGGTGGTCACCAGCAGGGCGCCGCCGCGGCCCAGGCGGCCCTCGCCGCGGGCGATCGCAGCTTCGACCAGGGCTGGTTCGGAGAGGTTGTAATAGACCGCGCCGAGGCCCGCCATTCCCTGGTCTTCAAGCTTGCATCCGGGGTTCACGCGACCTGTGGTCATCTGCCTTGCTCCTCGCCCGGCGCCGGTAAGTCGGCAGCCAAATCGGTAACGCCTGCATAGCCCGGCAGGTTGCCAGGATTACGAAAGGTGAAGCGGCTATAACACGCGGTTTCGCGGCCGCACCAGAAGGCATGTCAACAGTTAGCGCAATCATCGGGAACAATTTTGTTTCACTGCGTAATATTCGGTCGCACCAAGCGCGGGAAATCGCCGCCGGTCGGCGACGATTCGCAAGTTAGTCGTTGATTCCCCGGGCCAAAGAACGGAAACTGCCCGAAAAACAGAATTCGAGCAGCCTTGAGGATTTCCCCAGATGGCGCGTATCGCACTCGTCGACGATGACAGAAACATCCTGACTTCGGTCGCCATGACCCTCGAGGCTGAAGGTTTCGAGGTCGAAACCTACAACGACGGCCAGTCCGCGCTCGAGGCGTTCAACCGGCGGATGCCGGAGCTTGCCGTTCTCGACATCAAGATGCCCCGCATGGACGGCATGGACCTGCTGCAGAGGCTGCGGCAGAAATCCAAGGTCCCGGTGATCTTCCTCACCTCCAAGGACGACGAGATCGACGAGTTGATGGGCCTGCGCATGGGCGCGGACGACTACGTCAAGAAGCCGTTCTCGCAGCGCCTGCTGGTAGAACGCATCCGGTCGATCCTGCGTCGGCAGGAGGCGCTGGCCGCCGATGGCGGCACCGTTCCCGAGGACGCGCAGGTGATGACCCGCGGCAACCTGACGATGGACCCGCTGCGGCACTCGGTGTCGTGGAAGGGCAACGATGTCTCGCTGACGGTGACGGAATTCCTGCTGCTTCAGGCGCTGGCGCAGCGGCCGGGCTTCGTGAAGTCGCGGGACCAGTTGATGGACGTCGCCTACGACGAGCAGGTCTACGTCGACGACCGCACCATCGACAGCCACATCAAGCGCCTGCGCAAGAAGATGCGCGAGGCCGACGAGGAATTTTCCGCGATCGAGACACTTTACGGTATCGGGTACCGGTATAACGAAGAGTAAACCGTCCCGGCCTATCGTACACCGCGATGTCGCTCGCTTCTGATCTCTCAATGACCAACCGCCGCGCCCGGGCGCGCGGCGACATCGTGCTTGGCGAGGACTGGGACCGTCCGCAGGGCGCGCTGGAGTCGGAACTGCGCGCCGCGCGCAAGCGGCGGTCGCTGATCTCGCTCAACTCCTCGCCGCTGGCGCGGAAGATCATGGTGTTCAACCTGCTCGGCATCGTGGTGCTGGTGGCGGGCGTCCTGTTCCTGAACCCATTCCGCGACAGCCTCGTGCTGCAACGCGAACGCGCGCTCGCGATCGAGGCGCAGCTGATCGCAGACGTGTTCGAGGCGACCCTGCCCGAGGCCGCGCTGACGGGCGAACCCGCGGACATGCCCGGCGACGTGCCGAGCCCGGCCGAAACGCTGCGCCGGATCGGCCTGTCCGAGGGGCTCGACGTCTACGTCTATTCCCGTGACGGCACGCTCCTGACCTCGACCGAGGAAGTTGCGCGGAACCCGGTGCGCCCGGTCCAGGGGCTGGACGAGCGCCAGGGCACGACGCTCATCATCTCCGATTTCCTGAACGCGGTCTGGGACGGCATCGCCGGCGCCCTGTCGGGCGGCGAGGCGCCGGAGCCGGTGGTGAACACCGCCGAAACCGCGGCCAGCCTCGTCGAAACCGCGCTTCGCGGCGGCACGGTCCTGCGCCGCGGCGTGACGCCGGGCGGCACCGTCTACACCGCCGCGACCCCGGTCGAAGGCCATGACGGCGTGATCGGCGTCATCGCCGTGACCACCGCGGCCGGCGAGATCGACACGCTGGTCCGGTCGGAACGCGAACAGATCCTGCAGATGTTCGTCATCGCGCTTCTGGTGTCGATGGGGCTGTCGCTCCTGCTCGCCTCCACCATCGCGCACCCGCTGTCGGACCTCTCCGCCGCGGCGGAGCTCGGCCGCGACAAGAACGCCCGCAAGATGAGCCCGACGCGGGTGCGGATCCCCGACCTGACCGGCCGACCCGACGAGATCGGGCGGCTGTCCGGCGCGCTGCGCGGCATGGTCTCCGCGCTCTACGACCGGATCGACTCCAACGAACAGTTTGCCGCCGACGTGGCGCACGAGATCAAGAACCCGCTCGCCAGCCTGCAATCGGCGGTCGGCACGATGCGCGTCGCCCGCACCGACGACCAGCGCAACCGTCTCCTGGAAGTGATCGAGCACGACGTGCGGCGGCTCGACCGCCTCGTCTCCGACATCTCCAACGCCTCCCGCCTCGATTCCGAGCTGGTGAAGGAGGAGGAGGAGGAATTCGACCTGATCCGGATGCTGGAGAACCTCAGCCGCTACCACGCAGAGGATGCCGCCCGGAAAGGGGTCGAGTTCATCATCGACCTGCCGGGGGAACCTGTGCGCACCACCGGGCTGGAAGCGCGGCTGGCACAGGTCTTCGTCAACCTGATCGCCAACGCAATTTCCTTCTGCCAGGAAGGTGACGCGGTCCGTATCTGGGCGCGGAAGCGTGAAAACCGGGTGCTCGTCGTGGTCGAGGATACCGGCCCCGGCATCCCCGAAGAGGCGCTGACCAAGGTGTTCAACCGCTTCTACTCCGAACGCCCGGTGCAGCAGTTCGGCAACCATTCCGGCCTCGGCCTCGCGATTTCCAAGCAGATCGTCGAGGCGCATGGCGGCGTGATCTGGGCCGAGAACATCCGCCCGACCGAGGCCGACCGCACCTCCGAACCGCTCGGCGCGCGCTTCGTCGTCGGCCTTCCGGTCTGAGCCTTGGCCCCGGCCGGCACACCGCCCGACGACATCGTCCTTCCCCTCACCGACATCGGCCGCCCCGGCGACGGCGCGGTGATCTGCCATGCCTCCGCCGTTTCCGTGGACGGTCGCGGGGTGCTGATCTTCGGGCCGTCGGGATCCGGCAAGTCGCTGCTGGCGCTGAGGCTGATGGCCCTCGGCGCTGCGCTGGTCGCGGATGACGGGGTATCGGTGACGTGGAGCGGCGAGGACGCCGAGGACACCGCCCCCGCCCTCGAACTCGAACCCGAGACCGACCTAGTGGAGGACGGTCCGGAGGAATGGGACGGCGCGATGGATGCGGGCACCACCTTCGCCTTCCCCGCGCCGGTCGACTGGGGCCGCCGCGAAAGTGCTTCGCCCGCCCCGGCTCCGGCGCGAGACGTGGCGGAAGGCAGCGGAGCCGCCGGGGCCGCCGCGATCCGGTCATCCGTCAGCCGCGTGGCTTATGCCGGCGAGGGCGGTGACGCGGAATTCTCGCTGTTCGCCGCGGACGAGGAGGAACGGGAGGAACCGGGCGACCCCGAGACCCCGGACGGCGACGACGAGGAAGACGGGCATCTGTTCGACGCGCCGGACGGGACCGGGGCCACCGACCTCTGGCTTTCCGCCGCACCGAATGCCCTGCCCATGATCGAAGCGCGCGGGATCGGGCTCCTGCACGCCGATCTCGCCCCTGCCCCGGTCCCGCTGGCACTGGCCGTGGACCTCGGCCGCCCGGAACCGCAGCGCCTGCCGCCTGCACGGGAGCTTCGGCACGGCGAGGCGCGGGTGCCGCTGATCCTTGCCGCGGGGCATCCCGACCCCGCGCCCGCGATCCTGCAATACCTCCTGGCGGGGCGGACGGAATGACGGCGCGCTGCTCTGCCCCGCTCCGACTGCACCCGCGCTTCACCAGCGGAGACCTTCTATGACGCCGGAGGACCAGGCCCCGAAGGGCGACGAGGCCGCCGCGCGGATCGTGTTCATCTCCGGCCCGTCCGGCGCGGGCCGCTCGACGGCGATCGACGCGCTGGAGGACCTGGGCTTCGAGGCGATCGACAACCTGCCGCTGTCGCTTCTGCCGCAGCTCCTGTCCGGTCCCGCGCCGACGCGGCCGCTCGCGCTCGGCACCGACCCGCGGAACCGCGACTATTCGGCACACGCGCTGATCGAGGCCGTCGACCGGGCCGCCTCCGACCCCGACATCCTGTCCGACCTCGTGTTCCTCGACTGCGCGACGGAGGTGCTGGTGCGCCGGTTCTCGGAGACGCGCCGCCGCCACCCGCTCGCGCCCGCCGACCAGCCGATCCTCGGGATCGAGCTGGAACGCGACCTGCTGGCCCCGGTGCGCGCCCGCGCCGGCATCCTGATCGACACCTCGACCCTGTCGCCGCACGACCTGAAGGCCGAGATCACGCGGCTGTTCAGCCCCTCGGGCGCGCAGCGGCTCGCCATCTCGGTTCAGAGCTTTTCCTACAAGCGCGGCCTGCCGATGGGGGCGGACATCGTGTTCGACTGCCGGTTTCTGCGCAATCCGTACTGGTCCGAGGACCTGCGCGGGTCCGACGGCCGCGACCCGGCGGTGCAGGCCTACATCGCCGACGACCCCCGCTTCGGCCCCTTCGCCGAACAGGTCGCGGCGCTGATCGGAACCCTTCTTCCGGCCTACCGGGAGGAGGGGCGCGCGCACCTGACCGTCGCTTTCGGCTGCACCGGCGGGCAGCATCGCTCCGTCGCGATGGCCGAAAACCTGACCTCGCATCTTGCTAACGCCGGTTGGCAGGTGTCAAAAAGGCACCGGGAGCTGGAACGGCGCGGCATCACGGGCGCGCCCTGATCCATCGAGAGACACGCTTGATAGGTATCGTCATCGTCGCCCACGGGGGGCTGGCCGCCGAGTTGAAGAAGGCGACGGAGCATGTGGTGGGCCCGCAGGCCGGCATGGTGGCGATCCAGGTGGGTGCCGAGGACGATCGCGCCCGGCGGCAATCCGAGATCTGCGACGCGGCCGACGCCGTCGATACCGGCGACGGGGTGGTGCTGGTGACCGACATGTACGGCGGGTCGCCGTCGAACCTCAGCCTCCGCGCCTGCCGCCCGCAGAACCGCAAGATCCTGACCGGGGTGAACCTGCCCATGCTGATAAAGCTCGCCAAGTCGCGCGGGCTCGGCGTCGACGAGGCGGTGCGCCGCGCGACCGACGCCGGGCGCCGCTACATCAACTCGTTCGACGGGGCGCCCGAATGACCGCGCCCGTGTGCCGCCGGATGGAGATCGTTAACATGAAGGGCCTGCATGCCCGCGCCTCGGCGAAACTGGTCGAGGTGGTGGAGGCGCACGACGCCGATTGCACCGTCCGCCGGGATGGGCTCGACGCCGCCGGGGACAGTATAATGGGCCTTTTGATGTTGGCAGCGAGCCAGGGAAGCATTATTGAGATCGAAACCAGCGGCGCCGAGGCCGAGGCGCTGGCCGATGCCATCGAAGCACTGGTTGCGGACAAGTTCGGAGAGGGCCAGTAGCCCGGGCTCGGCACCGGGCGCGGGTAGCCCCGGGGGCAGGTTGCGGGTGACGGACATCACCACATCGCGAATGAAACGGCGGCCGGCGCGCAGCGGGCCGAACCGGCATATCGCGGGTCCGCCGGCCCCCCGTATCTACGACCGCCGAAGCCTCACCTACGCCGACAGTTTCGACAACTGGTGGGTGCGCCAGTTCGTGCGCGCGGTCGAGTGGATGACCGGCAAGGTCACCATCCTGCGCCGGGTGCGCCGGTTCGAGCGGCTCGGTGCGCCCAAGGGGCTCGCTTTCTGGCCCGCGACGATGAAGGCCATGAACATCGAGATCCGCACCCCCGAGGAACAGCTTCGCCGGATCCCCAAGACCGGGCCGGTGATCCTGGTCGCGAACCACCCGCACGGGCTGGTCGACGGCATGATCCTCGCCGACCTGATCGGACGGCGGCGGGAGGACTTCAAGATCCTGTCCCGCGCGCTGCTGACCGGGCTCGACGAGAGCGCGGCGGGCTACATGATCTCCGTGCCGTTCCCGCACGAGGCCGACGCGCAGCGCAAGATGGTCGAGATGCGGGCCGAGGCGATGGAGCACCTGAAGGACGGCGGCATGATCGCGCTGTTCCCCTCGGGCGCCGTCGCGGTGTCGGAAACCGCCTGGGGCCCGGCGGTCGAGGGCGAGTGGAACGTCTTCACCGCGAAGATGATCCGGACCTCCGGCGCGACCGTGGTCCCGTGCTATTTCACCGGGTCGAATTCCCGGCTCTACCAGCTCGCCAACCGCATTTCGCCGGTGCTGCGGCAGGCGATGCTGATCCACGAGGTGGTGCATTCCTTCGACAAGCCGCAGGCGCCGATCATCGGCCAGCCGATCGGCCCCGAGGACTGGGCGGAGCCGATCCGCAACCCGCGCGCCTTCATGGCCGACCTGCGGGCGCGGACGCTTGCGCTGAAGGGCACGGCGGGCCGGGGCTGACCGCGTTCAGCGGCTCGTAAGACATTCGGGTGTAGCACGGACGGGAAAGCGATTCCCCGGACAGCGAGCGCCCAGATGGACTTCGAGAAAGACTTTCGCCACTACTTCGGTGTCGACGACAAATTCATTGCCGACCTGAAGGAGATCTGGCGTCTCGTCGGGGACGGGATGGATGGGCTTCTCGATACCTTTTACGACTTCATCCGCGCCGATCCCGAACTGTCCCGCTTCTTCCGCGACGAAGCGCAGATGGCGCACGCCAAGGCCAAGCAGATCAAGCACTGGGAACAGCTGTTCACCTCCGGGTTCTCACACGCCTACCACGATTCCGCCCGCCGCGTCGGCACCGTCCACTTCGAGATCGGGCTCCCGAACCTCTATTTCATGTCGATGTACACACGCGGCGCGCGCATGATCGTCGCCGCGCTGACCAGCCAGGGCGGCCTGTTCCGCGGCCGCTATTCCCACCTGGTGCCGACCGCCGTCGCCGCGGTGATGATCGATTGCGAGGCGGTGTCCTACGCCTTTACCCAGTGCCAGTCGCGGATGCGCGAAGCCGCGCTCGACAAGCTCGGCCAGGTGATCGAGGAGTTCAGCCTCGGCCGGCTCGAGGCGCGCGTGGAATCGCCGTTCCCGGAACGGTACGAAGGCAACCGGCGCGCCTTCAACGATATGGCGGACCGGATCCAGTCGGTGTTTTCCGGGGTGTCGGACAATGCGGCCGACGTGCAGCACCTGACGCAGCAGGTGTCCCGCCTGGCAGAGGACCTGTCGGAGCGAGCCCAGGGCCAGGCCGCCGCGGTCGAGGAATCGAACGCCGCGGTGTCGGAGCTTTCGACCTCGCTCCGCGACAATGCCGACAGCTTCAACCGCGCGATCAACGCCAGTTCCGGCAACGTCTCGGCCGCGGAGGGCGGCATCACCGCCGCCGACCGCGCCTACGAGGCGATGGAGCGGATCAAGTCCGGTTTCTCCGACATCGCGCGGATCACCGGCGACATCGAGGAAATCAGCTTCCAGACCAACCTTCTGGCCCTCAACGCCTCGGTCGAGGCCGCGCGTGCGGGCGAGGCCGGCAAGGGCTTCGCCGTGGTCGCCACCGAGGTCGCGTCGCTCGCCAAGCGCGCGGCGGAGCTGACCGAGAACATCCGCAACATGGTCGAGCGGTCGAGTTCGGTGGTCGACGAGGGCTCCGTCCTGTTCGGCCAGACCAAGGACACGCTCCGCCGGATCCGCGAGAGCGCGGAAACCGCGTCGTCCGAGATCCGCTCCGCGGTGGAGGCCGCGACTGAACAGACCCTCACCATCGAGGAGGTGAAGAAGGCGCTGGATTCGATCGACACCGTGACCCAGAACAACGCCGCCATCGCGGCCCAGGTCGCCGAAAGCTGCGAGACGCTGGAGGCGCGCGCCGACGGCCTCGCGCGGCCCTTCGACGCCTTCAACGCCGATGCCGCGCGCAAGGCGGGCCAGCGCGCGGCCTGAACCCGAGGCCGATCAGCGGGTCGGGACGGGCGTTTCGCCGCGGTAGTCGTAGAACCCGCGGTCGGTCTTGCGGCCTAGCCATCCGGCCTCGACGTATTTGGTCAGCAGCGGACAGGGCCGGTACTTCGTGTCGGCAAGCCCGTCGTGGAGCACATTCATGATCGCCAGACAGGTGTCGAGACCGATGAAGTCGGCCAGTTCCAGCGGCCCCATCGGGTGGTTCGCGCCGAGCTTCATCGACTCGTCGATGGACCGCACCGAACCCACGCCCTCGTAGAGCGTGTAGACCGCCTCGTTGATCATCGGCATCAGGATCCGGTTCACGATGAAGGCCGGGAAATCCTCGGCCGTCGCCGCGGTCTTGCCGATCCGGTCGACCACGGCCTTGCAGGCCTTGAACGTCTCCTCGTCGGTGGCGATGCCGCGGATCAGCTCCACGAGCTGCATGACCGGGACCGGATTCATGAAGTGGAACCCCATGAACTTCTCTGGCCGGTCGGTGCGGCTGGCCAGCCTCGTGATCGAGATCGACGAGGTGTTCGAGGTCAGGATCGTGTGCGGCGCGAGATGCGGGACGAGGTCCTCGAAGATCGCCTGTTTCACCGTCTCGCGCTCGGTCGCGGCCTCGATGATGAGATCGCAGGACCCGAGGTCGGTCAGCTTCAGCGTGGTCGAGATCCGCGCCCGCGCCGCGGCCTTTTCCTCGGCGGAGATCTTCTCCCGCGCGACCTGGCGGTCCATGTTCCGGTCGATCAGCGTCAGCGCGCCGTCCAGCGCCTCGGTCGAGATGTCGTTCAGGATCACCTCGTACCCGGCCAGCGCGCAGACATGGGCGATCCCGTTGCCCATCTGCCCCGCGCCCACGATCCCGATGCTGCCGATTTCCGCCATCACGCCTGCTCCGCCGTCATTCGGCGGGAGCCTAGGGCCTCGCCGCAGCGAGGCCAAGACCGGAAGTCGCGCCCGGGTCTCGGAAGAATTCGTCTCGATTGCCCGGTTTAGGGCTTTCGCAACGCCGATGGCCGACCGTGCCCGGACCTGAGTCGATCCTGGCCGAGGAACAGAGGATGAGCATCGAAACCCCGGGCCACGCGCCCCTGGATTACAATACCGTGGCCTATCCGGGATCGATGGTGGAGTTTCGCGGCCCCCCCGTCGATCTGGACGCGAAGCAGGTGGTCTGCCTCGGCGGGTCGGAAACCTTCGGCCGCTTCGTCGCCCATCCCTTCGCGCAGATCCTCTCGGCCTCGCTCGGCCGCCCGGTGGCGAACCTCGGCGCGCTCAACGCGGGGCTGGAACTGATCCTGAACGACGGCGCGATCGGCGCGGCGCTCGCCCATGCCGACCAGGTCGTTCTGCAGGTCACCGGCGCGCACCTGATGACGAACCGGTTCTACCGCGTGCACCCGCGCCGGAACGACCGGTTCCTGCGCGCCTCGACCGCGCTCAGCACCGTCTACCGCAGCACCGACTTCACCGAGTTCCACTTCGTCCGCCACATGCTCTCGGTCCTCGCGGAGGATTCGCCGGAACGCTTCGCCATCGTGGTCAGCGAATTGCAGGAAGCCTGGACCGCGCGGATGTGTGCCCTGATCGAACGGGTCGAGGCGCCGGTTCACGTGCTTTGGATCGCCGCCGAACCGCCGGCCGAGACCGCTCGCTCGGTCTCTGACGGGACGGAGCCACTGTTCATCACGAAGGACATGCTGGAACAGGTCGCCACGGCGGCCGCGACGGTCACGGTCTGCACCGCCAACGACTCCGAACGGGTGCATCCGACCCGGGGAATGTTCTTCGGCCCTCGCGAGGCCGCGGCCGCGCGGATCCTGCCCGGACCCGCGCAGCACGACCGGGCCGCCGACTTGCTGGCGGCCGCGATCGGCTAGGTCGTCAGAGCTTCTCGGTCAGCTCCGGCACGGCTTCGAACAGGTCCGCGACGAGGCCGTAATCGGCGACCTGGAAGATCGGGGCTTCCTCGTCCTTGTTGATCGCGACGATGACCTTGCTGTCCTTCATCCCGGCGAGGTGCTGGATCGCGCCTGAGATGCCGACCGCGACGTAGAGCGCGGGCGCCACCACCTTGCCGGTCTGGCCCACCTGCCAGTCGTTCGGCGCGTAGCCGGAATCGACCGCCGCGCGCGAGGCACCGACCGCCGCGCCGAGCTTGTCGGCCAGCGCCTCGATGATCGCGAACTGTTCCTGAGAGCCGACGCCGCGGCCGCCGGACACGACGATGCCCGCGCTGGTCAGCTCCGGGCGGTCGCTTTCGGCCACCTTGTCCTCGACCCATTCGGACAGGCCCGACGCGCCCGGCGCGTCGATGGTCTCGACCGGGGCCGACCCGCCCGCGGGTGCGGCGTCGAAGGTCGAGGTCCGAAAGGTGATGACCTTCTTCGGATCCGCCGACTTCACCGTCTGGATCGCGTTGCCCGCGTAGATCGGGCGCTCGAAGGTGTCGCCGTCCACGACCGCGGTCGCGTCCGAGATCACCATCACGTCGAGCAGCGCGGCGACACGCGGCATCACGTTCTTCGCGTCGGTCGTCGCCGGGGCCACGATGTGCTCGTAGTCGTCGGCAAGGCCGACGATCAGCTCGGCAGTCGCCTCCGCGAGACGGTGGCCGAGCGCCGGGCCTTCCGCGACCAGCACCTTCGACACGCCCTCGATCGTCGCGGCCTCGTCCGCCGCGGCCTTGGCCGATGCGCCCGCGGCCAGGACGGTCACGTCGCCGAGCGCCTTCGCCGCCGACACCGCCTTCGCGGTTGCGTCCATCGAAAGCTCGCCGTTGTTGATCTCTGCCAGGAGAAGAACAGCCATCAGATCACCCCCGCTTCGTTCTTCAGCTTCTCGATCAGCTCGTCGACGGAGCCGACCATGACGCCCGCCTTGCGCGCCTCGGGCTCGGCGGTCTTCACGACCGAGAGCCGCGGGGTGACGTCGACGCCGTAATCGGCGGCGGTCTTTTCATCCAGCGGCTTCTTCTTCGCCTTCATGATGTTCGGCAGCGAGGCATACCGCGGCTCGTTCAGGCGCAGGTCGACGGTCACGATGGCCGGCAGCTTCACCTTGATCGTCTGCAGCCCGCCATCGACCTCTCGGGTCACGTTGGCGCTGTCGCCGTCGATCTCGACCTTCGAGGCGAAGGTCGCCTGCGCCCAACCCGTCAGCGCCGCCAGCATCTGCCCGGTCGCGTTCATGTCGTTGTCGATCGCCTGTTTCCCGGCGAGCACGAGACCCGGCTGTTCCTCGTCGATCACGGCCTTGAGGATCTTGGCGACCGCGAGCGGCTCGATGTCCTGGTGCACGTCGTCGGCGGCGACCACGAGGATCGCCCGGTCGGCGCCCATCGCAAGCGCGGTCCGCAGCGTTTCCTGCGCCTGTTTCACGCCGATGGAAACCGCGATGACCTCTTCGGCCTTGCCGGCTTCCTTCAGGCGGATCGCCTCCTCGACCGCGATCTCGTCGAACGGGTTCATCGACATCTTCACGTTCGCAAGATCGACACCGGACCCGTCCGCCTTCACGCGAACCTTCACGTTGTAGTCGATCACGCGCTTCACGGGCACAATGACCTTCATGCGTGCATCTCCCTTGTTCGCCGCGCGGGTCGCGGCCGTCCACGTGGTGTTAACGTCCGATCAGGAAGGAAAACAGTGCAAAATCGACGCGCCGGAGGCCGCCGCCGTCCGATGACGCCGCGTAGGTCCGGTCAGCCGGGCGTCGCGGCGCGAACCAGCTCGACCATCACGGCGGCGTAGGTCACCGCGGTAGCGACCAGTACGAAGACGTGCCAGATCGTGTTGTGGAACGGCAGGCGTTCCCAGACGAAGAACACCACCCCCGCGGTATAGGTCACCCCGCCGATCGCGAGGAGGACGAGGCCGGCGGTCGAGAGCCCCGACAGGGCGGAGCCGTAGAACGCCACCCCGGCCCATCCGAGCGCGAGGTAGAGCATCAGCGCGATGAGCCGCAGGCCGCGCGGGCCGAACATGATCATGGACGCCCCGGCCAGCGCGACCGACCAGATACCGGCGAGGAACCAGCCCGCCTGTGTGCCCGTCAGCGCCAGGACCGGCGTGTAGGTGCCCGCGATCTTCAGGTAGATCGCCGACTGGTCGATCCGCCGCAGACGGTCGGTCCAGCCCGCCACCTGGATCATGTTGTAAAGCGCCGAGCACAGCAGCATCGCGATCAGCGTGACGCCGTAGACCGCCACCGCCGTCACCGCCTTCGCCTCCCCGATCCAGACCGCCGCGAGCGTCACGAGGATCGGCGCGGCGATAAGCGCCAGCGTCAGGCCCGAGACATGCACCACGGCGTCCGAGATGTACTCGGCCCGGCTGTAGACCTGCGGGATGCGGCGGGGAAGGATGGCGGTGTCTCCTGTCACTGGTCACTGTCGCCGGACGGGAGCCGTTCGGCCGGTTTCAGGCTACACCCGGCCCGCCCGTTGCCGCAACGGCGACGCCGCGAACGGACCCTACGGAAACACACCGTGCGCGACTTCGCGCCGCGCCGGGGTCGGTCCGGGCCTTTTCGCCGCGCTTTCCGTGTGGGGAGGGTCGTGGCTGGAATGGGCGGAACCCGTTGGCGCGTGGAGTGCAACGGGCGATTGAGGCGGCTTGGCCGGTCAGTTCGTATCCGGCAACGGGCCGATTCGCGGCAACGAGTGGGCTGACTACCGCCGCCCGGTCAGGCGTGGATACCGGGCCGGGTCCGACCGGTCAGCGGTTCGCGCCGGGCTGCCACAGGACGTCACCCTTGCCGTCGTCGTTCGCGATACGCGCGGCGACGAAGAACCAGTCGGACAGGCGGTTGAGATACCGGATCGCCTCGGGGTTCACCGGCTCGGCGGCGGCGAGCGTGACGCAGAGCCGTTCGGCCCGGCGGCAGACGGTGCGGCAGAGATGCAGGTGCGCGGCAAGCGCGGACCCGCCCGGCAGGATGAAGCTGCGGAGCGGGGACAGGCGCGCGTTCATCGCGTCGATCTCCGATTCCAGCCGCTCGGTCTGCGACGCGACCATGCGGAGCGGCGTGTACTCGCGCTCGTCGTCCTTGTCCTGGTCCGGCGTGCAGAGATCGGCGCCGAGGTCGAAGAGATCGTTCTGGATCCGCGTCAGAGCCTCCAGCGCCGCGCCCTCCGCATGCAGCCGTGCGACGCCGATCACCGCGTTCAGTTCGTCCGCGGTGCCGTAGGCCGTGACCCGTGCGCCGTCCTTCGGCACCCGGCTGCCGTCGCCGAGCGCGGTGTCGCCCTTGTCGCCGGTGCGCGTGTAGATCTTGTTCAGAACGACCATGTCTCAGGACCCTCCGCTGCCGCGCAGCCAGACCACCAGCAGGATGACGAGAACGGCGAGCGCCTGGAGCCCGAGCCGCCAGCGCATCAGCTTGTTGGCGTTGTTGCGGTTGTACTCGCCGCCGCGCCGGAACGCGTTGATGCCGAGCGCGAGCACGACGACGACCGCGAGACAGGCGATCAGGACGATGGTGGAGGCGGGCATGTCGGGTCTCCCTGTGTCAGAGCCGGGCCGTGATCGCGTCGATGGCCCGCTGCGGCAGGATGCGGCGCAGGGCCTCGGCGATGTGGGTCGCAGGGGTAATATGGTATCGCGGGTGCGGATTTCCGCTTTCGAGCGCGTGGATCAGCCTGTTCGTCACCGCCTGCGGCTCGCGCTGGAACGGCGCACGGGGGCCGGGCTGGTAGAGAAACGGCAGCAGTTCGGTTTCGTACTTCGCCCGCACGGCGGAGCTTTCCCAGTTAACCCACTTCTCGAAATGCGGGATCGAGTTGACCCGGAACTTCGACGGGATCGGCCCGGTGTTGAGCGTGATGACGCGGATGCCGGTGCCCCGAAGCTCGATCCGGAGCGTGTCGGTCAGGCCCTCCAGCGCGTGTTTGGACGCGTTGTAGGCCCCGCGCCAGCGCATGACGTGGCGGCCGAAGCCCGAGGAATGCTGCACGATCCGGCCCGCGCCCTGCGCCCGCATCACCGGGATCGCGCGGCGGGTCAGGTGGTGGAGCCCGATCACGTTGGTCTCGAATATCTCGCGCAGCGCGCCGGTGGGCAGGTCCTCGACCGCGCCGGGCAGGCCGAAGCCCGCGTTGTTGAACACCGCGTCGATCCGGCCGCCGGACAGGCGCATCGCGGCGTCGAAACCCGCGTCGATGGAGGCCTCGTCGGCCATGTCCATGATCTCGGCATCGAAGCCTTCCGCGCGCAGGCGCTCGACATCGGCCTCCTTCCGGGCGGTGGCGATGACGCGCCAGCCCGGACGGGTCCGGAACGCCCGCGCGGCGTGTTCGCCGAGGCCGGAGGAACAGCCGGTTATGAGCAGGACCCGATCCATCGCGCCCTGCCTAAGGGAGCCCCCGGTTCGGCGCAATGGGGTCGCGGGGCGGTATCTCAGGGCGCGGTCGGCGACAGGAAATCGCCCGACATGAAGCCTTCGAGGCCCGAGGCGGTGTCGCGGATACGGAACCAGCCGTCCGGCGCGGTTTCCAGCATCTCGGTCGGGGTGCCGAAGGTCAGCGCGGTGACGATGTCGGTCTCCGTCGACGGCCCGGCGCGCAGGTTCACGCGGTCGCCCGTGACGTAGAGGATCGTGGCGCCGTCGGCGGGCGCCTGCACCGGGGCGGGGTCTGCGGCCGGTGCGGGGGGCGGCGGGGTCCCGGCCTCTTCCGCGGCCTCCGGCTCGTCCGACGTCGCGGCGTCCACCGGTTCGGGGACCGGCACCGCCGCGGCCTCGGTCTCGCGCTCCGGTTGCAGCGGGCGGATGACCCGGTCGACATGCCAGCTCTCGCCGGTCTCGACCACGATCTCGTCGGGCACGGCAGCCTGTGTGGTGCGGACCGGCCCCGGCGGCGGCGCGGCGCGCCCGGTTTCGGCCTCGGACACGTCGGCAGGCTCCAGCGCCTCGGGCAGGATCACGTAGGCGGCGTAGATGCAGATCAGGAGCAGGACGGAGAGACGAAGCATGGCGCCCAGTCTATGCCCTGCGCCGCGCGGGGAAAACGGGCATTCCGTGCCGCCGTTCCCCCCTGCGGCCCGGTGACGCGCGGCGGCGGCACGCGCACGCCCCCGCCGCACCCGCGCCCGTGCCGCGCCGGAATGACGCCCGCCGCCACCGTCCGAGCCTTGCCGGGCGGGGGTTCTGCGCGTATCAGGCGGGACAATGAGCGAGCAGGACGAACCAGAGGACGAAAGCGGCCACGTCGCCGAGCCGCTGTCGCGTGCCATCGGCGCGCGCTACCTGCAATACGCCCTGTCCACCATCATGCACCGCGCCCTGCCCGACGCGCGCGACGGGCTGAAGCCGGTACACCGCCGCATCCTCTACGCCATGCGCGAACTGCGCCTGTCCTCGACCGGCGGGTTCCGCAAGTCCGCGAAGATCTCCGGCGACGTGATGGGCAACTACCACCCGCATGGCAACCAGGCGATCTACGATGCGATGGCGCGGCTGGCGCAGGATTTCACCATCCGCTACCCGCTGGTCGACGGGCAGGGCAACTTCGGCAACATCGACGGCGACAACCCGGCGGCCGAACGCTACACCGAGGCCCGCCTGACCGCCGCCGCCGAGGCGCTGCTGGAAGGCCTGGCCGAGGACGCGGTCGATTTCCGCGACAACTACGACGGCACCCTGCGCGAACCGGAGGTGCTGCCGGCGGCCTATCCGAACCTGCTGGCGAACGGGTCCAGCGGGATCGCGGTCGGCATGGCGACGAACATCCCGCCGCACAACATCGACGAGCTGATCGAGGCCTGCCTGCATCTCATCAGGACGCCCGACGCGCGCGACGATACGCTGCTGAACTACGTGAAGGGCCCGGACTTCCCGACCGGCGGCGTGATCGTCGAACCGGCCGAGAGCATGGCCGAGACCTACCGCACCGGCCGCGGCGCGTTCCGCCTGCGCGCGAAGTGGGAAACGGAGGACCTTGGCCGGGGCCAGTGGCAGATCGTCGTCACCGAGATCCCCTACCAGGTGCAGAAGTCGAAGCTGATCGAGCGGCTGGCGGAACTGATCCAGCTGAAGAAGGTGCCGATCCTCGCCGACGTGCGCGACGAGAGCGCCGAGGACATCCGCATCGTCCTGGAACCCCGCGCCCGAACGGTCGACGCCGAGGTGCTGATGGGGATGCTGTTCCGCAACTCCGACCTGGAGACGCGTTTCAGCCTCAACATGAACGTCCTGATCGACGGCCGCACGCCGAAGGTCTGTTCGCTGAAGGAAGTGCTGCGCGCCTTCCTCGACCACCGCCGCGACGTTCTGATCCGGCGCAGCCAGCACCGGATGGACAAGATCGACCACCGGCTCGAGGTGCTCGAAGGCCTGATGATCGCCTTCCTGAACCTCGACCGCGTGATCGACATCATCCGCTACGACGACGACCCGAAGGCCGCGCTGATGCGCGAGGACTGGGGCCGGGACTTCGTGCGCGCGATGTCCGAGAAGGACTACGTCAGCCCGCCGCCGGGCGAGGGCGAGCTGACCGACCTGCAGGCCGAGTCGATCCTGAACATGCGGCTCCGCAGCCTGCGGCGTCTGGAGGAGATGGAACTCAGGCGCGAACAGGACGCACTGATGGCCGAGCGCGAGGAACTGGACGACCTGCTGGAGAACGAGAGCGTCCAGTGGGCGAAGATCTCCGACGAGCTGAAGGACGTCCGCAAGAAATTCGGCAAGTCCGCCCCCGGCGGCGCCCGCCGCACCACCTTCGCCGAGGCCGGCGAGGTGCAGGAGGTTCCGATCGAGGCGATGATCGAGCGCGAGCCGATCACCGTCGTCTGCTCGGTCATGGGGTGGATCCGGGCGCTCAAGGGCCACAACGACCTGGCCGCCGAAGTGAAGTTCCGCGACGGCGACGGACCGCGCTTCGCCTTCCACGCCGAGACCACGGACAAGATCCTGGCTTTCGGAAACAATGGCCGCTTCTACACGATTTCTGCCACAAATTTGCCCGGAGGCCGTGGCATGGGGGAACCTGTCCGCCTGATGGTGGACATGCCCAACGAGGTCGAAATCGTGGAGCTCTTCGTGCACCGACCGGATCGCAAGCTGCTGGTGGCCTCGTCGGCCGGGGACGGTTTCGTCGTCCCCGAGACCGATGTCGCCGCGCAGACGCGGGCCGGGAAACAGGTGCTCAATGTTCGGGACGGGACCGCCGCGCGCGTGTGCCGCCCGATCGAGGAGGGCGACGATCACGTCGCCTGCATCGGCGAGAACCGCAAGCTGCTGGTTTTCGCACTGGACGACCTGCCCGAGATGTCTCGGGGCAAGGGCGTCCGGCTCCAGAAGTTCAAGGACGGGGGTCTTTCCGACGCCCGCACCTTCAGGCTCGATGCGGGCCTGAGCTGGCAGGACCCCGCCGGCCGTACCCGCACCGAGACCGATCTGACCGAGTGGACGGGCAACAGAGCCTCCGCGGGGCGCATGGCGCCGCGTGGTTTTCCACGGGACAATCGGTTTACCTGAAGGGGCGAAATGGCAATTCTGAGAACGGCGTTCAGCGGCGACCGCGGCGATCTTTTCCTGTTGGCGCTCAAGACCAGCGCGCTCACGCTCGTCACCTTCGGACTCTACCGGTTCTGGGCCAAGACCCGGCTGCGGCGCTGGTACTGGTCCTCGGTCCGGCCGGGGGGCACGCCGCTGGAATACACCGGCACGCCCTGGGAAAAGCTGACCGGATTCCTGTTCGCCATCGTTCTGCTCGCCATCGTCCTGACGCTCGCCAACCTCGTCGGCATCCTGACCGTCATCGACCTGATGGAGACGATGCCCGAGGCTTACATGGGCGCGCTCGTGTCGCTTCCGGCGGTGATCTTCCCGCTGTGGTTCTTCGCCCGCTACCGTGCCCGGCGCTACATCCTGTCGCGCACGCGCTGGCGCGGCATCCGCTTCGGCATGGAACCGGCGGCGTGGGGTTACGCGTGGCGGGCCTGCATGTACTGGGTCCTGAACATCTGCACGCTCGGCCTGACCTGGCCACTTTTGACCTTCCAGCTCGAGAAGTACCTGACCGACCGGACCTGGTTCGGCAACGCCCGCTTCACGCAGCACGGCAGCTTCCTGCGGCTCTACGGCCCGCTGCTGCCGTTCCTGTTCTGCGTCTGGGGCGGGATCGCGCTCTGGGGCTACTTCATCTATGCCAACGGCGGTGGCGAGGCGGCGTTCAACGCGTTCCAGCTGAACGAGGTCTGGGCACTGATCGGCGGGCTGGTCACGATCCCGCTGGCGGCGCTGTTCGGCATCTACTACCGCGTCGCGTCGATCCGCGTGATGGCCGACCTCAAGACGCTCGGCGACGGAATCGAGTTCGATCTCTATCCGCGGACCCGAAAGATCCTAAAGATCTACTTCTTCGGCTGGTGGAAGACCTACATCGCCGCCGGCTTCGTCTCGAACGTAGTGTTCGGCGCGGTTCTCGGCGTTCTCTGGCTGACCGGCAACTTCACCCCCGACATGGCGGTGAACCCGCCCATCAACGTCGCCATCGCGATCGGCGTGCTGACCTACCTGATGCTGATGCTGATGGCGCAGACTTTCCGGCAGACCTTCATCACCTATCCGCTGGTCGAGCACATCGCCCAGTCCGCCGAGATCCACCAGCCCGCCTTCCTCGGCTCCATCCGGCAGCGTGACGAGGACAGCCGCGGCGACGCCGGCGGCTTCGCCGACGCCCTCGACGCAGGAGCAGCATTCTGATGAGCGGTTACGTCGAACACATCCGCAACGAGGCCTTCGCGGCCAAGCTCGCGCTCACCTATTCCGAGTTCTTCGACGGCATCTCGCCGGTCAAGCAGCGGGTGTCGCTGCGGATCTCGGACAACGCGCTGGAAATCAAGAACGTCGAGACGATGCAGGTCACGCGCTGGCCGCTGAAGTCGATCCGCGAGGTTCCGGACCTGTCGGACAAGGCGGCGGTGATCTTCGCCGGCGACAACGAGGACCCGGCACGGCTGGTGATCCGCGAGGCGGAGGCCTTGCAGACGCTGGTGGAATCCGGCGCCCCGCTGCACCGGCTGCGCGGTCCGCGCGGCCAGCTTCGCCGGCTCGGCGTCATGGGCGTGATCGCCGCGGCCTGTTTCGGCGGCCTGCTGTTCGGGCTGGTGCCCTGGTTCGCCAACGCCGCGGCCGAGCGCATCCCGGCCGAGGCCGAGATCGCGATGGGGCAGGAGCTGTTCAACCAGATCTACGTCGGCACGGGATCGAGCGTCTGCACCGCGCCCGACGGCGTCGCCGCACTGGAAACCATGCAGGCCCGGCTGACCTCCGGGGCCGACCTGCCGCTACCGCTGACCCTGCGCGTGGTCCGCAACGGCACCGTCAACGCGACCGCGCTGCCCGGCGGCCAGGTGACGATCCACTCCGCGCTGATCGAAGCCGCCGAAAGCCCGGACGAGGTCGCCGCCGTGCTCGCGCACGAGATCGGCCACGTCGCTCATCGGGACGGCACCCGCGGCCAGCTTCGCGCGATGGGATCCTACGGGCTGATCGGTCTGCTGTTCGGGGACGTGTTCGGCTTTTCCGCCGCCGCGGGCGTGACCGGCGCGGTGCTCGATGCGTCCTACACCCGCGACGCCGAGGCCCGGGCCGACGCCTTCGCCCACGAGATGCTGGAAACCGCGGATGTCTCGCCGGCGGCGCTCGGCACGTTCTTCGAGCGGCTCGCCGCGGCGGAGGGCGACATGGATCTCGGCCTGCTGCGCCACCTGTCGACACACCCCGAAACGCTGGAACGGATCGAGGCCGCGCGCCACGCGGGCGAGGTCTCCGCCGCGACCGGCACGATCCTGTCGGACGGCGAATGGGCTTCGCTTCGCACCATCTGCTCGATCGACGGCAGCGGCGGCGCGCTCGACGGCGAGATCCCGCCGGACGGCGGCAAGCTCTAGTCCGGCAGCCTGAGTTCGACCAGTTCCGTCGGCAGGAGCGGGTTGAAGTTGTCGTCCGAGACCAGCGTCGCGATGGTCGCGCCCCCGGCGTCGCGCCAGAGCGAGATGCCCTCGAGGTTCGAGTAGTCGCCCCATGACGAGGTCCAGAGCACCTCGTCCTCCGCGAGCGTCCGGTCGGGTCCGATGGTCACGCGGCGCACGCGGCTGAAGAAGCCGCCGCGCTCGTTGAAGGCGCGTTCGAGGATCACGAGCCGCCCCTCTTCGTCGATGTCGAGCCCGACCGGCGAGATGTAGGCCCCCGGCGGCAGGCCCGCGACCTCGCGCCAGAGCCGGCCGTCCCAGTGCAGGATCGGGAAACTCGGTGCGGACCAGCTCCAGAGTTCCGGGATCGCGTAGAGCCCGCCCTCGGCGTCGGCCGCCAGCGCCTCCAGCCCGAGGTTCGATTGCAGGGCGGTCGCCTCGACCGGCATCGGGAAGCTGTCGATGTAGGCCGCGTCCGGCCCGTAGCGGTCGATGTGGTGGAAGCCCTCGAAGGACACCGCGAAGGTGCCGTCGGGCATCGCGGCGAGTCCCTCGGCGTCGCGCAGGTAGGTGCGGAACGGCCATTCGGCCGTCGCGGTCAGCAGCCGCGTGATGCTGACGCCGGTCATGCCCGTGATGCGGCCCTCGGCGTCCCGCTCGATATCGGCGCGGACCATGTGGCCGCGATCCGTCACCGCCGTCAGCGCGCCGCCGTCCGGCGCGACCTCGAGACCCGAAAGACCGCCGAGCGCCATGCGCCACGACCGCCAGGTGAAGTGGCCGATCACCTCCGCATCCTCGGCCCGCACCGGCCCGGAGAGGGCGGCGAGGCAGAGGATGGCGGAGGCGATCAGTTTGCGGCGGCGACGTCGGACAGGATCGCGGCGCATTGGCGGGGCAGATCGGCGAGTGTCAGGGCGCGGCGTGGTTCCGGCGGCGGGGCGTCGGGGTCGGGCGCGGCGGGCGGCGGCGGGTTGAGGATGCGGTCGACCCAGTCGCGGGCCTCGTCGCAGCCGTCGCCCGGCGGCGGCGGCGCCTGGTCCTCGCAGCCGGGCGAACCTGCGGGGCAGTTCAGGCGCACGTGGAAGTGGTAGTGATGGCCGTACCAGGGCCGGATGTTGCGCAGGTAGGACCGGTCGCCGGTCTCGTTCTCGCACATCCAGACCTTCGCGCCGGGAAAGATGAAGATCCGCGCGACCCGAGGGTCGGAGGCCGCGGCGCGCAGGACGGCCCAGTGATCCGCCGTCCAGTTGTCGTTGACGTAGGCGCCTTCCGCCCGGCGGAGCGAGATCGAGGACAGCGATTCCCGTTCCGCGGCGGTCAGGGTCAGCCGGGTCGCGGGCAGAAGCCAGATGTCGGCGTCGAGCCCGCTCTGGTGGCTCGCGTGGCCGGTCAGCATCGGCCCGCCGCGCGGCTGGCTCATGTCTCCGACGTAGATCCCGTTCCACGAGGTCAGGCGGGCGACGTCGCGGCTGAGATCCTGCACGTAGTCGATCATCGCCGGGTGCGCCCAGTTGCGGTTGCGGCTGAGACGCATCGCCTGCCAGGTCGGCCCGGTCTCGGGAAGTTGTTCGGCCCCCGCGACGCAGCCGCGGGCATAGCCGCCGAAGGCCTGCGACGACCCCGCGGAGCCGACACGTTCGGCCCCGAACAGCACCCGCGCCTCCTGCCCGGACCGGGTCGCGGACAGCGGCGGCAAATCGGCGGTCGGCGCGCAGGACGCGGCGGCCAGCAGGGCCATCGCCAGGATCGCGCGTCTCATGCCGGTGTCGCCTCCGCCGTTGCCGCCCGTCCGTCGGGCTGGACCCAGACTAGCAGAACGAGGGCGATGGTGAAGAGCAGGATGAGCGGCAGCATCCCGAGCCGCGCGCTGCCGAGCGCCGCGGTGGTCGCGCCGATGAGCGCGGGGCCGAGGAACGCGGTCGCCTTGCCCGACAGCGCGTAGAGCCCGAAGGCCTCGGTCGGGCGGGCCGGGTCGGCGTGGCGGACCATCAGGGTGCGCGATGCCGATTGCAGCACGCCCCCGGCCCCGCCGATGATCGCACCGCAGACGTAGAAGGAGATGTCCGGCAGACCGGACCCGGGCGCGAGCGCCATCCCGAACAGGCTTTCGCGGGTCATGCCGACGATGAAGGTGGAGGTCGCGAGCAGCACGAGGATCATCGCGACGATCACGGGTTTCGGGCCAATCCGGCTATCGACATGGCCGCCGATCCAGGTCGAGACCGCCGAAGTCACCGCGCCGATGATCCCGAAGATGCCGACTTGGGTAATCGACCAGTTCAGCACCAGTGTCGCGTAGGTCCCGCCGAAGGCATAGAGCGCGTTGAGCGCGTCGCGGTAGAACATCGACGAGGCGAGGTAGGCGAACAGGCTCGGCCGCCGCGGCAGGTTGCGGATCGTCTGCCGCAGGTCCTTCAGCGCGGCGGTGGCCCGGCCCGGACGCGCCGGCGACGGGGTTTCGCGGACCCACAGGAAGAACGGGATCATGAACAGCGCGTACCACGCCGCCACGAAGGGGCCGACCGCGCGGGTGCCTTCCCGCGCGTCGGGATCGAGGCCGAAGGCGGGGGCGCGGCCGATCAGCGTGCGCCCGGTCTCGCCCTCGGCGAAGAACAGGAGCATCACGAACAGCGCCAGCACGCCGCCGGCATAGCCGACGGCGAAGCCTGTGCCGGAAATGCGCCCGATCTCGTCCACGCTGCCGAGGTCGGGCAGGAGCGCGTTGGTGAAGATGGTGGTGAACTCCGCCCCGATCAGGCCGATGCCGAAGGCGATCAGCGCCAGCGTCAGGCCCGAACCGTCCGGCATCAGCACCCAGAGACCGGCGGCGCCGAGGACGTAGAAACCGGAGAACAGGACAACCCAGGGCAGCCGCCGCCCGGCATTGTCCGCGAAGGCGCCGAGCACCGGGGCCATCAGCGCGATGCAGATGCCGGTGACGGTCTGGCCGAGCGACCAGAGGCTTTGCGCGCGGGCGTCGGCGGTCAGTTCGTCGAGCCCCTGCGCCATGAAGCTGTCGGCCGCGACGGAGGCGAAGTAGGGGCCGAAGACGAAGGTCAGGACGAGCGTGAAGTAGGGCTGGCTGGCCCAGTCGAACATCCACCAGCCGCGGATGCGCCGCCTCGCCTCGGTTGCGTCCATGCCCTGCCCTCGCCGGTTCCCCCGTTGCGCGCGCAGCATCGGCGCGCGGGCGGGGTTTGTCCATCGGGGACGGGCGCGTGGCGCGGTGTCAGAACTCCGGCGGCCAGGGCCGGAGCGCCTCGGCCTCGATCCAGGCCTGCGCCCAGACCGGGAAGGGCGGCGGGGGCGCATCGGGCTGGCCGAGCGCGGCGAGCACCCGTTCGGGCGCGACGATGCCCGAAGCGTCCGTGATCGCACCGCGCACCAGGATATGGGAACAGCAGGTATCGCCGCGCCAGAGCGCTTGTTCGATGTAGACGAAACGCTGATCCCATCCGAGCATCCGGGTCCGCATCTCCAGCCGGTCGAACACGCGCACCCGGCGGCGGAACCGGATCGAGACACCGGCGACCGCGATTCCCCAACCCTCCTGCCGCAGCACGCGGTCGAGTCCGGTGCGCTTGGCGAGGCTGAAGCGCCCGAGATCGTAGAGCGTCAGCGTGCGGCCGTTGTTCAGTTCGACGTAAAGATCGATGTCGATCGGCCAGCACAGGATGCTGATCTCGTCAGTCGCGTCGAGCGGCATCGGCCCGGCACGGCGGGCTCTGCGAAGGACGGAAAGGACGCGCAGGACGGGGTACATGACCCGATTGGGTGATACCGGCGCGGCAATCGGTCAAGCCGGGCCGTGGCGTCACTTCTTGCAAGGGGCCCGTGCCGCCGTTACCTGAGGGCCAGCCCGAACCACCCCGTGGGAGACCCCGACATGGCGCCCATCGCGCAGGCCCTGCTTCTCGTTCTGAACGTGGCGCTGTTCATCGTCATCGTCCACGTCATCATGTCGTGGCTGATCAACTTCAACGTGCTGAACCTTCGCCAGCCCATCGTGGCGCAGATCTGGAATGGGCTGAACCAGCTGCTGGAGCCGCTTTACCGGCCGATCCGGAACATCCTGCCGAACACCGGCGGTCTCGATCTCGCGCCGCTGATCGTGTTCGTGGGGATCCAGGTGCTTCGGGTGCTGATCGCGGGCTACATGTTCTAGTGAACGAACGGGGCCGCGCTGCCCCAGAGCTGCCGAACGCGGGCATCACGCCCGCAGCTTTCCCTGTAGAGATCGTAGGCCACCGACTGCCGCCGCGGGCCGAACCGGGTCACGATGAGCCGGTTGCCGCGGTAGTAGTCCTGGTGCAGCTCCTCCGCCGGGTAGAAGTTGGCGAGGTTGCGGATCGCGGTGCGGACCGGCGCGCCGAGCGCAGATTGCGCCTCGGCCACCGCGGCTTCGGCGATGGCGCGTTCCTCCGCGTTCCGGACGAAGATCGCGGTGGTGTATTGCTGCCCCCGGTCGCAGAACTGTCCGCCGCCATCGGTCGGGTCGATCGAACGCAGGAAGGCGTGCAAAAGCTGCGCGTAGCTGACGCGGTCGGCGTCGTAGGTGATCTGCACCGCCTCCAGATGCCCGGTGCCGCCGTTCGAGACTTGGCTGTAACTCGGGTTGGCGACGTTGCCGCCGGAAAAGCCCGACACCGCAGACACCACGCCCGGCACGCTTTCGAAGTCGGCCTCGACGCACCAGAAACAGCCGCCTGCCAGCACGGTGGTCCTGATGTCCCGCGCCTCCGCCTGCCGGGCCTGGATGCAGAGCCCGCCGAGGATCGCGGCGGCGAGCAGGACGGGCTTCAGCACGGCAACCAGATCATGACGGGGCATCTGACGTCTCCTTCCCTTGACGTTGGCCGGATCCTGTCCGCGAGCGCCTGAAATGGAAACGCACCATCGCGTGAGCTCACGCGGGGGTGATCATCCAAATGTCGCTTGAACCCCGCCCGTCGCGGTGAAACATTGCCACATGGAACGGTTGAAAACATGGGGCGAAGCCGCCCCCTCGCTGATCGAGGTCGCCGCCGGACGGGCACCCGCGGACCTGGTGGTCCGCAACGCGAAGCTCGTGAACGTTCACACCCGCGAAGTTCTGGACGGCTGGTCGGTCGCGGTGAAGGACGGCCGGTTCGCCTATGTCGGGCCGGACGCGGGCCACTGCATCGGAGACGGAACCGAGGTCGTGGACGCGGGCGGGCGTTACCTCGCGCCGGGCCTGTGCGACGGGCACATGCATATCGAGAGTGGAATGCTCACCCCGGCGGAATTCGCCCGCTCGGTGATCCCCCACGGCACCACGACGATGTTCACCGACCCGCACGAGATCGCCAACGTGCTCGGGCTTGAAGGCGTGCGCCTGATGCATGACGAGGCGCTGATGCAGCCGGTCAGCATCTACACCCAGATGCCGTCCTGCGCGCCGTCGGCGCCCGGGCTGGAGACGACCGGGCGGGAGCTTGGCCCGGCGGAGGTCGCCGAGGCGATGGCCTGGCCCGGGATCATCGGGCTCGGCGAGATGATGAACTTCCCCGGCGTGGTGGCGGGCGACGACAAGATGCTGGCCGAGATGGCCGAGACCGCGAAAGCCGGCAAGACCATCGGCGGGCATTACGCGAGCCCCGATCTCGGCCCCGCGTTCCACGCCTATGCCGCCGGCGGCCCCGCCGACGACCACGAAGGCACGCAGGAATCCGACGCCGTCGCACGGATGCGGCAGGGGATGCGGGCGATGCTGCGGCTCGGGTCGGCATGGTACGACGTGAAGGCGCAGATCACGGCCGTGACCGAGAAGGGTCTCGACCCGCGCGGGATCATTCTGTGCACCGACGACTGCCATTCCGGCACGCTGGTCCATGACGGGCACATGAACCGGGTCTACCGCCACGCGGTCGAATGCGGCTGCGACCCGCTGGTGGCGATGCAGATGTGCACGATCAACACCGCGACCCATTTCGGGCTGGAACGCGAACTCGGCTCCATCGCGCCGGGGCGGCGGGCCGACATGATCCTGACCTCGGACCTGCGCGCCTTCCCGGTGGAAACCGTGTGGGCGCGCGGGATCAAGGTCGCCGAGGGCGGCGAGTGCCTCGTCGAGTGCCCGCACCTGGACTGGCCCGCGTCCGCCCGGAACACCGTCCATCTCGGCCGCGACCTGGCGGCGGCGGATTTCGAGATCGCTGCACCGGAAGGCGCCAACGCGGTCAAGGCGAAGGTGATCGGGGTGGTCGAGAACCAGGCGCCGACGAAGGCGCTGACGGCCGAACTGCCGGTGACCGACGGTATCGTCGAGGGCGAGGGCGGCGTCTGCCAGATCGCGCTGGTGGAACGGCACCGGGGCACCGGCGGGGTCGTGAACGGTTTCGTCTCCGGCTTCGGCTACGAGGGACGGATGGCGATGGCCTCCACCGTCGCCCATGACAGCCACCAGATGATCGTCGTCGGCACCGACCGCGCGAACATGGCCGCCGCGGCGATGCGGCTCGCGGAGGTCGGCGGCGGCGTCACCCTGTTCCGCGACGGCGCGGAAATGGCTCTGGTCGAACTGCCTGTCGCGGGCCTGATGTCCGACGACCACGCCGCGACCGTTGCCGCCAAGGCGCAACGCCTGGGCGAGGCGATGGCGGCCTGCGGTTGCACGCTGAACAACGCCTACATGCAACATTCCCTCCTCGCGCTCGTGGTGATCCCCGAGCTGCGGATTTCCGATCTCGGCCTCGTCGACGTGACGCGGTTCGAGCTGACAGACCTGTTCGAGCAGACGACATGACACGACATCACCTTCACCTCCCCGTCTCCAGCCCGCCGGCCCGCGCGCCCGAGGATTTCCGCGACGCCGCCGCCGCCGTCGCGCGGCTGGTCGAGTTGTACGAGGAAGCCACCGGCTTCCTGCGCGACCGGTTCGGTGAGGTCGTGGGCGGCGGGACGCCCGACCACCGTTACCGCGCGTTCTATCCCGAGATCCGCTTCACCACCGCCAGTTTCGGGCAGATCGACAGCCGGCTGAGCTTCGGCCACGTCGCGGAGCCCGGCACCTACTCCACCACCGTCACCCGCCCCGACCTGTTCCGCCACTACCTGACGCAGCAGATCGGGCTCCTGATCGGGAACCACGGTGTGCCGGTGACGATCGGGTCGTCGGACACGCCGATCCCGGTGCATTTCGCGGTGCTGAACGATGCCGAGATCCAGGTGCCGCAGGAAGGCGCGCTGTCCTTCCCCCTGCGCGACGTGTTCGACGTGCCGGACCTCAACACCACCAACGATGCCATCGTGAACGGCTTCGGCTTCGTGAACGAGGACGGGTCGGGCGCGCTGGCGCCGTTCACCGCGCAGCGGGTGGACTACTCGCTCGCGCGGCTGGCGCACTACACCGCGACGGTGCCGGAGCATTTCCAGAACCAGGTCCTGTTCACGAACTACCAGTTCTACGTCGAGGAATTCGTCGCTTTCGCCCGCGCCGCGCTGGCCGACCCCGCCAGCGGCTACACCGCGCTGGTCGGGCCGGGGAACGATATCATAACCTCTCCGGACCAGCCGCTGGCGCCGCCCGCGAAGCTGCCGCAGATGCCGACCTACCACCTGAAGCGTCCGAACGAGGCCGGGATCACGCTGGTCAACATCGGCGTGGGCCCGTCTAACGCCAAGACCGCGACGGACCACATCGCCGTGCTCAGGCCCCATGTCTGGCTGATGGTCGGCCATTGCGCGGGGCTGAGGAACACGCAGGCGCTCGGCGACTACGTCCTCGCCCATGCCTACCTGCGCGAGGACAAGGTGCTGGACGACGACCTGCCGGTCTGGGTGCCGATCCCGGCGCTGGCCGAGGTGCAGATCGCGCTGGAACAGGCGGTGGCGCAGGTGGCGCAGGTCGAGGGCTACGAGCTGAAGCGGATCATGCGGACGGGCACCGTCGCCACCGTCGACAACCGGAACTGGGAACTGCGCGACCAGTCCGGCCCGGTCCAGCGTCTGAGCCAGTCGCGGGCCATCGCGCTCGACATGGAGTCGGCCACGATCGCGGCCAACGGGTTCCGGTTCCGGGTGCCCTACGGCACGCTCCTGTGCGTTTCCGACAAGCCGCTGCACGGCGAGCTGAAGCTGCCCGGCATGGCCTCCGCCTTCTACAAGACGCAGGTTTCGCGGCACCTGGAGATCGGGATCCGGGCGATGGAACGGCTTCGAGAGATGCCGCTGGAACGCCTGCACAGCCGGAAATTGCGCTCTTTCGAGGAAACAGCCTTCCTTTGAAGGCCGAAATCGGCCGGAATCCACCGGTTTTTTGGGGTTTCCGGAATACAAGGCGTTGTGCGCGCCCCCCATATTCTGTAATTTTTCCGGCAACGAGCCCAAGGGCTCGGGTTCTACAGGAGAGACCGAAATGGCACAGAAACCGATGACCAAGACGCAGCTCGTGGCGGCCTTGGCCGACGAAATGGGCAGTGACAAGAAAACCGCTGGCGCCGCTCTCGACGCCATCACCAACGTGATCACCAAGGAAGTCGCCGCCGGCGGCGCCGTGACCGTGCCGGGTGTCGGCAAGGTCTACTGCCGTGAGCGGCCCGCCCGTATGGTGCGCAACCCCGCCACCGGCGAGCAGATCCAGAAGGAAGCCGACAAGGTGGTGAAGGTCACCATCGCGAAGGCCCTGAAGGACAGCGTCAACGGCTGATCCCGAGAGGGGTCTTTCAACCGGGGCCGCCGTACGGGCGGCCCTTTGTCGTTCCGGATCCTGCGCATAGGGCGGGATCCGGCGCGGCTACCGCAGGATCCGGGTCGGACCCGCGCGATCCCGCTGGCATCCCGGTCTCCATCGCATCGTCGACAGGAGACCCCGATGACACTTAGAGACAAGACCATCATCGTGACCGGCGCCAGCAGCGGCATCGGCGCCGCCGCCGCGCGCCTGTTCGCTGCCTCGGGCGCGAACGTCGTTCTCGGTGCCCGGCGCGAGGCTGAGCTTTCGGCCGTGGCCGAGGCGATCCGTGCCACGGGCGGCCGCGCCGCGTTCCTGCCCGGCGACGTCACCCTCGCGGGCCACGCCGAGGCGCTGGTCGAGCTTGCGGAGCGGGAGTTCGGCGGGCTCGACGGCGCGTTCGACAACGCGGGCATCGTCGGCGCGCTCGGCCCGGTCGCAGAGATGTCGACCGAGGCCTGGGACGATGTCATCGCCACCAACCTGACCGCGGCGTTCCTGTCCGCACGGGCGCAGATCCCGGCGCTGATCCGGCGCGGCGGCGGGGCCATCGTGTTCACCTCGTCCTTCGTCGGCACCACCAATGGCGGTTTGCCGGGGATGTCGGCCTACGCCGCCGCCAAGGCCGGTTTGACCGGGCTCGCGCGGACGCTGGCGATGGAGCATGGCGGCGACGGCATCCGCGTCACCACACTCCTGCCCGGGGGCACCCTGACCGCGCAGGCGGGCAACGATCCGGATTTCCATTCCTTCGTCGCCGGGCGGCACGCATTGCGCCGCCTCGCCCGTCCGGAGGAGATCGCGGCGGTCGCGGCCTTCCTCTTGTCCGATGCGGCGTCCTTCGTGACCGGCGCGCCGATCCTCGCGGATGGCGGGGTTTCGACCAGCTTCTGACGGGCCGGGATGGACAATCCCGCCGGGATCGGATTGGGTCGCCCCGTCTGAACGGGGCGGCCGGAAGGGAGGGCGCACATGGATATCCGCGCCATCGGCCTCGGCCTCCTGTTCGCGCTGATCTGGTCCTCCGCCTTCACCTCCGCCCGCATCATCGTCGAGGCCGCGCCGCCGCTCTGGGCGCTGGTCCTGCGCTACGCGATCTCGGGCGCGGTCGGGATCGGGATCGCGAAGGCACTCGGCCAGAACTGGAACCTGACACGGGCGCAATGGCGGGCCGTCCTGATCTTCGGTATCTGCCAGAACGCGATCTACCTCGGCTTCAATTTCGTCGCGATGCAGTGGGTGGAGGCGTCGCTGGCCGCGATCATCGCCTCGACCATGCCGCTGATGGTGGCCGCCGTGAACTGGGGCGTGTTCCGGGAACGGCTGCCGGCGCTCGGGCTCGCGGGGCTCGCGGCGGGGTTCGCGGGCGTCGCGCTCATTATGGGTCAGCGGCTGTCGGGCGGGGCGGACGGAACCGGCGTCCTTCTGTGCATCCTCGGCGCGGCGGCGCTGACGGCTGCGACGCTGGCGGTGCGGTCGGCCAGCGGGTCGGGCAACCTGCTGATGGTCGTGGGCCTGCAACTGCTGGTCGGGGGCCTCGCGCTGCTGCCGTTCGCGGCGTGGCTCGAACCCGTGGCGGTGGTATGGAGCCCGCTGCTCGTCGGGTCGTTCGTCTACACCACCTTCATCCCGGGGCTGACCGCGACGCTGATCTGGTTTGTGCTCGTCGGCCGCATCGGCCCGACGAAAGCGGCGACCTTCCACTTCCTGAACCCGGTCTTCGGCGTCGCCATCGCCTGGGCGCTCTTGAACGAGTCCCTGCGGTTCACCGACCTCATCGGCGTGGTCATCATCGCCGCGGGGATCCTCGCGGTCCAGATCGCGCGGGCGGAGGCCCGGGTCACGCCCGGATCACGACAATCTTAAGTGACGGCCGCGCCGGGTTGGGGCAGACCCGTCGGCGATGGAAATCCTGTTCGCATACGGCGCCGGGCTGCTCACGCTGATCAATCCGTGCGTCTTGCCGGTACTTCCGATCGTTCTGGCCGGGTCGTTGCAGGCCAGCCGCTTCGGCCCGCTGGCGCTGGCCGGTGGCATGGGGCTCGCGTTCGTCACGCTCGGGCTAACCGTGTCCGCCGCCGGCCGCGCGCTCGGCCTGACCGAGGTCATGGTCGCGAACGCGGGCGCCGTCCTGATGATCGGCTTCGGCCTCGTGATGCTGGTGCCCCGGTTCTCCGCCCGCTTCGCCACAGCCACCGCCGGTGTCTCGGCCACCGCCGACGCGTCCATCGGGCGGATCGAGCAGGCGGGCTGGCAGGGCCAGTTCCTCGGCGGCCTCCTGCTCGGCGCGGTCTGGAGCCCCTGCGTCGGCCCCACGCTCGGCGGCGCGATCTCGATCGCGAGCCAGGGCAGCAGCCTGTTGCAGGCGGCTGCGATCATGACCGGCTTCGCCGCCGGGATCGGCACGGTCACCATCGCGCTCGGCTACGGCTTCCGGTCGCTTCTGCGGACCCGCCGGGCCGAGATGATGCGTGCCGCGAACATCGCGAAACCGGTGCTCGGCTTCGCCTTCCTGCTCGTCGGCACAGCCATCCTGTTCCGCTGGCACCACGCGGCCGAGATCTGGTTGCTGGACCGGCTGCCCTACTGGCTGCAGGACCTGTCCGTCGCGCTCTGACACCTGGAAAGGAAGACCCCGACATGATCGACCGACGCACCTTCATCGCCTCCGCCGCCGCGACCGTGCTTCTGCCCGCGTTCGGTGCATCGGCGAGCGAGACGCTGACCTATGTCCCCGGCCTCGTCGAGGACCGGCTGGCCGCCGGAGACACCGTGCTGGCGGATTTCTACGCCCCGTGGTGTTCGACCTGTCGGGCGCAGGAACGCGTGACCGACCAGCTTCGCGCGGATAACCCGGCCTACGACGCCGCGATCACCTTCATCCGGGTGGACTGGGACACCTACGGCACCGGCGACCTGGCGACGCGCCTGCAGATCCCCCGGCGCTCGACCCTGGTGCTTCTGCGCGGCGACGCGGAACTCGGGCGGATCGTGGCCGGAACCCGCGGCGCGGATATCGAGGCGCTGCTGAACCTCGCGCTGGCCTGACCGGCTTCAGTCCTCGGGCGGCCGCACCGAGGTAATGATCTGGAAATTGTCGATGGCCCAGGATGCGCCGTCGGTCCCGGCATCCGGCAGGGTGGAGCCGAAGCCGATGCGAAGCGCGTCCGGCGGGCCAACCAGCGTCAGCGTCACATGAAGCGTCTGGTCGAATTCGGCCTCGCCCCCCGCCGCGAAGCCGCGTTCGGTGCCGGTTTCGGGGCCGGGCACGATCCGCGCCTCGATCCAGGGCAGGTCGGCGATCAGGCTCCGCTGCGTCGCGCGCAGGTCGGGACGGGTGGAGAAGTTCTGGCGCAGAACCTCGACCCCGTTGGCGAAGACGATCACGTCCTCCAGCGCCCAGTCGTCGATCGCGTGCAGGTCGAAGGACACCATCGCGTAGCGCGCCTCGGCATCCACCGGGTAGGTGCGGCTCACCTCCTCGCGGCCCCCGGTGCCGCCGAACCGCCCGAGCATCCCGCCGAAGGCCGGATCGGAGCGGTCGTAGCGCCCGCCCTGCCAGCCCGGCGCACCGAGTTCGAAATCCTCGAATGTCACGAGTTGGTCGTCGGGTGCGAGCAATCGCAACCCGGCAAGCGATGGCCGGTTGGTCCCGGCAAGACGGTCCGCACCCAAACGGACCCCGATGAGAATCGACAAGGCCAAGGCCGTGACGGCGGCGGCGGCGATGGCGCGGTCGATCCGGAGCCCCGCACGTTCGGCGCGGGCAGACCTCCCAGGTACCATTTAACAGTCCTACATTCCCCAGGCCCTCGTGTTACCAAATCGAAAGCCTTGTGGGAACGGATTATCACGCCAAACGCCGCTCACGCGGGCGCGGATCAGGGGTTGTTCGTCGAGACCACGACCACGTTGTCGACGCCCCAGGATTCGTCGTCGATGTCCTGGTCGAGCGTCGATCCGAAACCGAGACTGACCTGGTCGCCGGGGTTCGCCATCGTCACCTGGACAGAGTAGCTCTGGTCCGACCAGTCGGGATCGTAACCGCCGTTCGACCGCCCGCCGGAAGGACTGATCCGCACCTGGACATCGGGGTTCGAGGTCACCCACTGGCCCGACGTTCCGTTGGTGTCGTGCTGGAACGACGCGGTCGCCACCAGCTCGTCGTTCGCGTAGATCATGAAGCTTTCGGAATCCCAGGAATCGATCGCGTGGACATCGAAGGACATCACCGCGTAGCCCATTCCGGGTTCCAGATCGTAGACATTCCGGGCTGCCTGCAGGCCATTGGAGCCGCCACCGCGCAGAATGTTGCCGTATGCGCCGCCCCATTCGGCCATCAGGCCGACCCAGCCGCCGTTCCCGTTCTCGAAGTCGTCGTTGCCGACCTCGTACTCGAAGGACGAGCGGATGCGGGTATTTTCAAGCTGACCGGCGGTCGCTTCGGACGCATCCGCGACCCCGCCGGAGACCACCGCGGTGGTGGCAAGTCCGAGGCCAACGAGGCCTCCCGTCAAGACAACCCAATCAACAGTTACGGCACCACCCTCATTCTTGAGGAACGCAAGGATCGCCATTTTTCCAAACTCGTCTGGTACGCCCCCGCTGCTCTCCTTATGACTTCCGATTGCGGCGAAACCGGGAGCCGATTTGGGACAATGAAAGACAAGATTTAGCCGATTGGTCCGCGTTTGCCCCCAGTCTGTCCACGGTCGAGCAACAGGTGATCCAGCATCACGCAGGCCACCATCGCCTCTGCCACGGGCACCGCGCGAATCCCCACGCAGGGGTCGTGACGGCCCTTCGTGACGATCTCGGTCTCGGCGCCGGACAGGGTGATCGTGCGGCGTGGGGTCAGGATCGACGAGGTCGGCTTGACCGCGAAACGGGCAACGATGTCCTGCCCGGTGGAGATGCCGCCGAGGATGCCGCCGGCATGGTTCGAGGCATAGGCCGGCTTGCCGTCGTTGCCCATGAAGATCTCGTCGGCATTGGCGCTGCCGGTCAGCGCGGCGGCGGCCATGCCCTCGCCGATCTCTACGCCTTTCACGGCGTTGATCGACATCAGCGCCGCCGCGATGTCGGTGTCGAGCTTGGCGTAGACCGGCGCGCCGAGGCCCGCGAGGGCCCCGGAAACGGTAACCTCGACCAGCGCGCCGCAGCTGTCGCCCGATTTCCTGAGGCCGTCGAGATAGGCGGCCCAGTCCTCCGCCGACTGCGCGTCGGGTGTCCAGAACGGGTTGCGCGCGATTTCCGCGGCGTCGAAGCGGGCGCGGTCGATCGCATGGGGCCCCATCTGCACCATGTAGGCGGTGATCGTCATGTCCGACGCGAGGGCGGCTAGCGCGGCCCGCGCCACGCCGCCTGCCGCGACGCGCGCCGCGGTTTCCCGCGCGCTGGACCGCCCGCCGCCGCGGTAGTCTCGGATACCGTACTTCTGCCAGTAGGTTATGTCGGCGTGGCCGGGGCGGAACTTGCTCGCGATGTCGCCGTAATCCTTTGACCTCTGGTCGGTGTTGCGGATCATCAACTGGATCGGCGTGCCGGTGGTCGTACCCTCGAACACGCCCGACAGGATCTCCACCTCGTCAGCTTCCCGCCTCTGGGTCGTGTAGCGGCTCTGCCCCGGCTTGCGCTTGTCGAGCCAGTGCTGGATCTGCGACGGCTCCAGCCCTATCCCCGGCGGGCAGCCGTCGACGGTGCAGCCGAGCGCCGGCCCGTGGCTTTCGCCCCAGGTCGTGACCCGGAACAGGTGTCCGAACGTGTTGAACGACATCGCCGCGCGCCTTTCCCCCGTGCCGATCCCGGTTAGCCGAGCCGCGTGCGAAAGCCAAGCCTGCGTGAAAGTGGTTTAACGTTAAACCATCCCTTGCCCCTCGCGAAATCCGGCGCTACCTCTTGGCGCACCTCGGGGTGGTCCGGCCAGCGGACCTGAGATGCGCTTCCGGCGCGAACCCGTTGAACCTGAACCGGTTAGGACCGGCGGAGGGAAGGGTGCGTTGCCAGACAGATACGCCTCTTCTCGTGCCCGTCACGCATGGAGACGAGACATGAGATCCACCATCATCGCAGCGGCGATTGCCGCCTTCGGGACTGCGGCGTCGGCGCAGACGCCCGTGCTGACGATCTACACCTATGACAGCTTCGTGCCGGACTGGGGCCCCGGCCCCGCGGTGCAGGCGAATTTCGAGGAAACCTGCGGCTGCACCATCGAGTGGGTCGCGGCGGGCGACGGCGCGGCGCTCTTGTCCCGGCTCAGGCTCGAAGGCGACCGGACCGACGCCGACATCGTGCTCGGGCTCGATACCAACCTGATCGCGGAGGCGCTGGAAACCGGCCTGTTCCAGCCCCACGGCATCACCCCCGCCGGCCTGACCCTGCCTGTGGAGTGGGCCGACGATACCTTCCTGCCCTACGACTGGGGCTACTTCGCCTTCGTCCACCGTGCCGACCTGGCCGAGGTGCCGGGCAGCTTCAGTGAGCTCGCCGACAGCGACACCAGCATCATCATCGAGGACCCCCGGTCGTCGTCGCCCGGTCTGGGCCTGTTGATGTGGGTCGAGGCCGCGCATGGCGAGGAGGCCGGCGCGATCTGGGAGGGGCTCGCCGACAACATCGTGACGGTGACGCCGGGATGGTCCGAAGCCTACGCCCTGTTCCTCGAGGGCGAGGCCGACATGGTGCTGAGCTACACGACCTCCCCCGCCTACCACCTGATCGCGGAGGACGACCCCGGTTTCGGCGCCGCCGCGTTCGAGGAAGGCAACTACCTGCAGGTCGAGGTCGCGGGGATCGTGGCCGGGACCGACCAGCCCGACCTGGCGCGCGCCTTCATGGAGTTCATGCTGACCCCGGGCTTCCAGGACGTGATCCCGACCACCAACTGGATGTACCCGGCGGCGGCAGCCACCCTGCCCGACGGCTTCGACACGCTGACCGTGCCAGACACCGCACTGCTGCTGCCGCCCGGGGAAGCCGCGGCAATCCGCGACGAGGCCGTGGCCGAATGGCAAGCCGCGCTCAGCCGCTAGACCCGGTCGCGCGGGCGGGGATCGGGGCCATCGGCCTGGTCCTCGCCGTGACGCTGCTGCCGCTCGCCGCCGTCGCCCTGGCGGCGGAGGGCGAGGCACGGCTGTCGGCCTCCGACTTCGCAGCGATCCGCTTCACGGTCCTGCAGGCGGCGCTGTCGGCGGGGCTAAGCTGCGCGCTGGCCGTCCCGGTCGCCCGGGCGCTGGCGCGCCGCCGGTTTCCCGGCCGCGGCGCGCTGGTGACACTGATGGGCGCGCCGTTCATCCTGCCGGTCGTGGTGGCGGTTTTCGGGCTGCTAGCGATCTTCGGGCGCGCGGGGCTTCTGAACGCGGTACTCGAGGCCATCGGCCTGCCGCGTATCGACATCTTCGGGATGACCGGCGTCGTGCTCGCCCACGTGTTCCTGAACCTGCCGCTCGCCGTTCGCCTGCTGCTGTCGGCCTGGGCGCGGATTCCGGCGGAACGGTTGCGCCTCGCCACCGCGCTCGGATTCGGCCCGGGACAGATGGAGCGGCACTTCCACTGGCCGGTGCTGCGCGAGGTGCTGCCGGGTGCCTTCGCGGCGATCTTCCTGATCTGCACGACGAGCTTCGCGGTCGCCCTGATCCTCGGCGGCGGTCCGCGGGCGACGACGGTGGAACTGGCGATCTACCAGGCCTTCCGCTTCGATTTCGACCTCGGGCGCGCCGCGTTGCTCGGGCTGGTACAGGTTGCGATCTCGGCCGTCGCCGCGCTGTCGGTCCTGAGGCTGACGGATGTCCGCGATCTCGGCGCCGGGCGGGACCGCGCGATGCCTGCCTGGCCGGGGCTCGGGCGCGGCGCCGTGGTGCTGGACTGGGCCGCCATCGCCTGCGCGGCGCTGTTCCTCGTGCTTCCGATCGCGCTCGTCGCGCTGCGCGGGGCGGTTGCCTTGCCGGGCCTGCCGGGGGTGGTATGGGCCGCGGCGGGCCGGTCCATCCTGCTCGCGCTCGCGTCCGCCGCGCTGGCGACCCTGCTGGCGCTGGCAGCCGCCGCGCTGATGCAGGCCGGCCGCGCGGCGCGGCGCGGGGTCGAGACGGCCTCGTTCTTCGGCATCGCGGTGTCGCCGCTCGTGATCGGCACCGGGCTGTTCCTGTTGCTGCGCCCGCTCGCCTCGCCGGAGGCGCTCGCGTTGCCCGTCACCGGTGCCGTGAACGCTGTCGCGGCGCTGCCGTTCATCCTGCGCTCGCTCTCGCCCGCGCTGGCGGAGGCCCAGGCGACGCAGGGTCGGCTCGCCGTCTCGCTCGGGATGCCGGCGTGGCAGGCGTGGCGACTGGCCTACCTGCCCCGGCTTGCCCGCCCGCTCGGGTTCGGGGCCGGGCTGGCCGCGGCGCTGTCGATGGGCGACCTTGGCGTGATCGCGCTGTTCTCGGTCACCGACACCTCGACCCTGCCGCTGGAGATGTACCGACTGATGGGATCCTACCGGACCGACGATGCCGGCGGCGCGGCGCTGCTCTTGCTGATCCTGAGCCTCGGGCTGTTCTACCTGTTCGACCGTGCGGGGCGGGCCGGATGATCGGGTTGCGGGATATTGCGGTCGTTCTCGGCGAGTTCCGGCTGGAGATGTCACTGGACCTTCCGAAGGGGGCGCGGCTTGCAGTGGTCGGCGCTTCCGGTTCCGGCAAGTCCACCCTTCTGAACGCGGTGGCGGGTTTCGTGGCGGCGGATGCAGGCCGGATCGAGATCGACGGGCGGGACGTGACCGGCACCGCGGTTGCCGAGCGGCCCGTGTCGATCCTGTTCCAGGACGGCAACCTGTTCCCGCACCTGTCGGTGTTCGACAACGTCGCGCTCGGGCTGCGGCCGGACCTGCGGCAGAGCCCCGGCGACCGGGCGGCGGTGGACACCGCGCTGGCGCAGGTCGGGCTCGACGGGTTCGGCCCGCGCAGGCCCGGTTCGCTATCCGGCGGGCAGGAGGCGCGGACGGCGCTGGCCCGGATGCTCCTGCGCGACCGGCCGGTGGCGCTGATGGACGAGCCTTTCGCCTCGCTCGACCCGGCGCTCAGGGCAGAGATGGCGGGGTTGGTGCAGGACCTCTGCGAGGCCCGGGGCATGACGCTGATGATGGTGACCCACGACCTTCGCGGGCTGGAGACACTGGCGACGCACGTCCTGTTGCTGGCCGAGGGGCGCGCCGCGGCCTTCGGCCCGGCGGAGGCATTGCGGGCGGATCCGCCGGCGGCGCTCCTGCCCTGGCTCTGAAACAAGAAACGCGGGGGACATGCCCCCGCGTTTCGCGATTTCGTCGGTGTGGCCCCGGATCACTCCGCCGGGGTCTGGTCCTTCACGCGGGCCTTGATCGGTGCCCAGATGCGCTTGTTGGTCAGGTAGAGCAGGACCGACAGCAGGCCGAGCATCAGCACGGCGGTGAAGCCCATCGCCTTGCGCGCCATCATGTGCGGCTCGGCGGCCCACATCAGGAACGCAGCCACGTCCTGCGCGGCGTGATGCAGGTCGTTGGGCGAGCCGTCCTGGAACTCCACGTAGCCGTCGCTGAGCGGCGGCTGCATGGCGAGGTAGCCGCCGTAGGTCTCGTTCTCGTAGTAGATCGAGCCCGCCTGCTCCATCTCTTCGCCCGTGTAGTGGGTCAGGAGCGACGCGATGTAGTCGGCGCCGCCCACGCGCGCCTTCGCCATCAGGCTGAGGTCGGGGGCGTTGGCGAGGCTCGACATCGGGAAGTTGTCGTTCGGCGTGGCCGGGCGGTAGTCCCGCAGCGCGGGGTCCCACACCTCGAGCCCGTTCTGCTCGATGTAGGCGCGAACCTGGTCCTCGGGCATGTTCGGCCCGCCCTCGTCCGACAGCGTGCGGATCGGCACGTAGCGCAGGCCGTGACAGGCCGAGCAGACCTCGGTGTAGACCTGGAGCCCGCGCAGGAGCTGGTCCTCGTCGTAGCTGCCGAACGGACCCTCGAACGAGAAGCTGTAGTTCTCGATGTAGGCCGAGTGGTCGCCGGCAGCGGAATGGCTTTCGCCTTCCTCGCCGTGATCTTCCTGCGCGAAGGCCGCGCCGGAGGCCACGAGCGCCGCTGCGAGTGCCGTCAGGGAGAGTTTCCTCAGCATCGGTGCCTCCGTCATTCCGCCGGGTTCGAGGCGGTCGCGCCCGTGGCGGCGCCGTCGTCCTTGTGACCGTAGTGGTCGATGAAGTCCTGTTCGATCGTCTGCGGTTCCGGCAGCGGCTTTTCCACGATGCCGAGGATCGGCAGGATCACGAGAAAATACGCGAACCAGTAGGCCGCTCCGATCAGCGAGACCGCGGGCCAGATGCCTTCCGCCGGTTGCGCGCCGGCGTAGGTCAGGACCACGAAGTCCACGACCAGGAGCCAGAACCACCACTTGAACATCGGGCGGTAGCGGCCCGAGCGGACGCGGCTGGTATCGAGCCACGGCGCCAGCGCCATCACCAGGATCGCGCCGAACATCGCGACGACGCCGAAGAACTTCGCGTCGACGATGCCGCCGGTGATCCAGCTGGTGATGATGACGATCCAGACATCGTTCGTGAACGCGCGCAGGATCGCGTAGAACGGCAGGAAGTACCATTCCGGCACGATGTGCGCGGGCGTCGCCAGCGGGTTGGCCTCGATGTAGTTGTCCGGGTGGCCGAGGTAGTTCGGCATGAAGCCGACGACCGCGAAGAACGCCGTCAGGACGACCGCCAGCGCGAACAGGTCCTTGATGACGAAGTAGGGCCAGAACGGCAGGGTGTCGGCATCGGCCTCCTTGCGGGAAGTGCGGCGCACCTCGACCCCGGTCGGGTTGTTGTTGCCCGTGGTGTGGAAGGCCCATACGTGCACCAGCACCAGCCCGAAGATCACGAAGGGCAGCAGGTAGTGCAGCGACAGGAAGCGGTTCAGCGTGGCGTTGTCCACGGCGGGTCCCCCGAGCAGCCAGGTCTGGATCGATTCACCGATCAGCGGGATCGCCCCGAACAGGCCGGTGATGACCGTCGCGCCCCAGAACGACATCTGCCCCCAGGGCAGGACGTAGCCCATGAAGGCGGTGCCCATCATCAGGATGTAGATCAGCATGCCGATGATCCACGTCACCTCGCGCGGGGCCTTGTAGGACCCGTAATAAAGGCCGCGGAAGATGTGGAAATAGACCGCGATGAAGAACAGCGAGGCGCCGTTCGCGTGGACGTAGCGGATCGCCCATCCCGCGTTCACGTCGCGCATGATGTGCTCGACCGAGGCGAAGGCCATGTCCACCTGCGGCGTGTAGTGCATCACCAGCACGATGCCGGTGGCGATCTGCAGCACGAGGCAGAAGACGAGCACGATGCCCCAGATCCACATCCAGTTCAGGT
Source organism: Rhodobacterales bacterium HKCCE2091 (assembly GCA_015689685.1). Lineage (GTDB taxonomy): Bacteria > Pseudomonadota > Alphaproteobacteria > Rhodobacterales > Rhodobacteraceae > HKCCE3408. Next base: position 139,364 of record WVSL01000007.1, read on the forward strand.
TCTTGGGCGTGGGGATCATCAGGGTGTCGTAGAGAAGCGACACGACCGGCAGGCGGTTGTGCAGCCACTTCTCGGCCCGGGTGTTCGGTTCGTAATGGTCGTGGGGGATGCCCGACATTCTGGTCGTCCTCCGTTACCCGAGCAGGATGGTTGTTTCGTCTACGAATTCCGCGACCGGAACCGGCAGGTTCTCAGGCGCGGGGCCGCGGCGGATGCGGCCGGCGGTGTCGTAGTGCGAGCCGTGGCAGGGGCAGAACCAGCCGCCGAAGTCACCGGCGCCGTCGCCGAGCGGCACGCAGCCAAGATGGGTGCAGACGCCCTGCATCACCAGCCATTCGCCGGTGTCCTCGGCATCGCCGAAGGGGGCGAGGGTACGGTCGGCGTCGGTGGCGGGCGCGCTGTCCGGAAGGTTCGCGTTGCGGGCCAACGGATCGACCAGCTCGGACAGGTCGACCTCGCGCGCGGCCTCGATCTCCGCGGCGGTGCGGCGGCGGACGAACACGGGCTTGCCGAGGAACAGGACGGTCAGCTGCACGCCTTCCTCGAGCCCGGACACGTCGACCCGCATCGACGACGCCGCGCGGGTGTCGGCGGAGGGGTTCATCTGGTTCACGAGCGGCCAGACGGCGGCGCCGGCCACCACGGCGCCGGTCCCGCCGGCAGCGTAGTACAGAAAGTCTCGGCGGGTGCCGGAGGCGTCTTCGGAATGTGACACGGGTCCCCATCTCCTTGGTCGGCGGCCCGCGGCGCGCGCGGGCAGGTCATGGCTCGGGGCGCGCGCCGGCGCGGTCCCCGTTTTTTCCGCTTCTAGTGTCCGCCGCGCGGCAGGTCCAGCGGACAAACGCGCGCATCGGCGCGGAATCGGGTCGGAATTGTCGCATCCCCGCCGCGGGTCACAGGCCGAGCTCGCTCAGCGCGCGGGCCATCTCGGCGCGGTCGGGGTCGATCCCGGTCCAGGCGCGGAAGGCCGCGGCGGCCCGCGCGATCGCCGGGTCGCGGCCCCGGACGGTCCGGCAGCCCTGCGCCACCGCCGCCGCGATCAGCGGCCTGCGCCCCGCCGCGGGTTCGAGATTCGCGACGATCATCCCCGGGGCCAGTGTGCCCATGTCGATCCAGGGCGTCCCCTCGTCCCCGGCCTCTGCGACGGGTCCCGCCGACAGAACGATATCGGTTCCGTCCGGCAGCGCGAACGGCCCTTGCCAGCGCAGGAACCGCGCCCCGGCGACGGTTTCGACGGCGACCGACATCGCGAGATCCTCCCCCCGCGCCTGGTCAAGGTCGGCCACCGTGATCTCTGCCGCCCCGGCCAGCGCGAGTTCCACCGCCACCGCGCGCGCCGGGCCGGTCGCGCCCAGAACCAGGACATGGCTTCCCGCCGGATCCCGCATCCCGCGAATCGCCTCCAGGCAGTCCGCGCCCTCGGGATTCATCCCGGTCAGCACGCCGTCCTCGATCCGGACGATCGGCGCGGCACGCAGGATACGTGCGGCGTCCGTCAGCCGGTCAAGATGCGGCAGGACCGCCGTGGCCAGGCCACCGGCACAGTCGAAACCACGCCAGCCCATCGCCCGCGCGCCCGCGACCGCGGCGCCGAGGCTTTCGGCGTCGATCTCGCAATTCAGGTAGCGCCAGTTGAGCTTGTGACGCCGGAACGCGGCGTGGATCATCGCCACCGTCGGCACCCGCGCCGCACCCTCGGCAAAGCCGCCCACGACGGGCTGCAGGAAATTACGCACCATACCGGCCCCCCCGGTCCCGCGGCTTGCCACCGCCGATTTCCCGGACAATATCCTGCACCGGGAGGCACTTGCATGACAAACCACCTGACCGACGCACTTCTCGCCGGGGCTGCGGCAGATCCGGCACGCCCCTTCGCCACGACGCCGGAGGGGCGGGTCACGACGCGGGGCGATCTGGCCACCGGGGCCGCCCGCATGGCGGCCGCGCTGATCGACGCGGGCGTGGAACCCGGCGACAGGGTCGCGGTGCAGGTGGACAAGAGCGTCGAGGCGCTGATGCTCTACCTCGGCACGGTGATGGCGGGCGGTGTCTTCCTGCCGCTGAACACGGCCTACACCCCGTCCGAGCTCGGCTACTTCCTGTCGGACGCGACGCCCCGCATCTTCGTCTGCAACCCGGCGCGGGTGGAAACGCTCGCCCCCGTCGCGGCGGGTGCCGGCATCCGGACGCTGGACGCGGCCGGCCGGGGCAGCCTCACCGACAGCCTCCCCGCCCCCCTGCCCGCCCCGGTCGCGCGCGGGCCGGAAGACCTCGCCGCGATTCTCTACACTTCCGGCACCACCGGGCGCTCGAAAGGCGCGATGCTCAGCCACCGCGCGCTCCGGTCGAACAGCCGGACGCTTGCCGACCTCTGGCGCTTCACCGATACCGACGTGCTGATCCACGCGCTGCCGATCTACCACACCCACGGACTGTTCGTGGCGACGAACGTGGCGCTTCTGTCTGGCGCGTCCTGCGTGTTCCTGCCGGGCTTCGATCCCGATGCGATCCTGGCGGCGATGCCGACCTCGACCGCGCTGATGGGCGTGCCGACCTTCTACACGCGGCTTTTGTCCGACGACCGCCTTGCCCGGGACGCCGCCGCCAACATGCGGCTGTTCGTTTCCGGCTCAGCACCGCTCCTGGCGGAGACGCACCGGGCGTGGACCGACCGCACCGGCCACGCGATCCTCGAACGCTACGGCATGACCGAAACCAACATGAACACGTCCAACCCCTATGACGGCGAACGGCGTCCGGGCACCGTGGGATTCCCGCTGCCGGACGTGGAGCTTCGCATCATGGCCGACGGGCGGGAGGTCGCCCCCGGCGAGATCGGCGTGATCGAGGTGCGCGGGCCGAACGTCTTTTCCGGGTACTGGCAGATGCCCGAGAAGACGGCGGAGGAGCTTCGCCCGGACGGCTGGTTCATCACCGGCGATCTCGGTTGCATCGACGCCGATGGCTACGTCACCATCGTCGGCCGCGCCAAGGACATGGTGATCTCGGGCGGGTTCAACGTCTACCCGAAGGAGGTCGAGGGCCTGATCGACGACCTGCCGGGCGTGCTGGAAAGCGCGGTGATCGGCGTGCCGCACCCGGATTTCGGCGAGGCCGTGGTCGCCGTGGTCGTCCCGGACGGATCGGTCAGCCTGGACGAGGCCACGATTTCAGGTGCGATCGCGGGCGAACTGGCCAATTTCAAGCGTCCGAAGCGGGTGATGTTCCGCGACGCGCTGCCGCGGAACACGATGGGCAAGGTGCAGAAGGCAGCCCTGCGGGCCGATCACGCCGGGCTCTTCTCCGCCTGAAGGTTGCGGCACATGCGCCGGTGCAGGATGCCGGAGCCGTCGTCGAATTCCTCGCCCTCGGGGCGGAAGCCGAGTTTCTCGTAGAACGGCACCGCGTAGGTCTGCGCGTCGAGCGCGGCGGCGGTCAGGCCCTGTTCCTTCGCGTGGCGCAGGACCGTGCGCATCAGCTTGAGCCCGAGCCCGGTGCCGCGATGGCCGGGCATGACGGCGACGCGGCCGATCTTGGCCGTGCCGTCCCTGGCGACGAGTCGCGCGGTGCCGGCGGGCCCTGCATCGTCCCAGGCGAGGAAGTGGGTGGCGACGGCGTCGAGCTCGTCCCATTCCTCGGCCTCGGGGATCGCCTGTTCCTCGATGAACACGGCGCGGCGAATGGCGAAACACCGCTCCCGCGAGGTCGCGGAAAGCGCGGGGCCGATCTTCATGATGCGGGGGGCTCCGTTGCCGTCATGGACGGGCGTTGAGAAAAGCGTTCGTACCAGTCGGCCAGGTCGGCGCGCCCGTCGCGCCAGTTGCGGTGGCCGATGCGGAAGTCGATGTAGCCGAGTGCGCAGCCAAGCGCGATCTGGCCCATGTTCAGCGGCCCGGCGAGGTGGCTCATCCACTGCGCGGCGGCGGTGTCGAGCCCGCGCGCGATCTTGGCCCATTGCGCGTCCAGCCACTCGGGAAAGCGGATCTCCTCGGGGCGGAACCGGTTCTCGTAGGAGGTCAACAGCGCGCTGTCGATGATGCCCTCGGCCAGCGCCTCGAGCGTCAGAACCTCCCACAGCCGCGCCTCGGGGTAGAGCCCGGCACCGGCGCGCGCGTCGAGATAGCGGCAGATCACCCGGCTGTCGAAGATCGCGGGGCCGTCGTCGCGCACCAGCACCGGGATCCGCGCAAGCGGCGCCGCGGCAACCAGCGAGGGGTCAGAGGCGAGCGGGGTGGTGGCGACGTCGCGGATTTCCACGTCGTCCTGCCCGGTTTCGAGCAGCACGACCCGGACCTTGCGGACGTAGGGCGACGCCGGCGAGGCGAACAGCGTCAGGCTCATGCCCGGCTGACCCGGATCCGCGCGAGAACGCCGGCGTCGAGCTTCAGCCCGCCGGTTCCGAGCCGTAGCGCGCGGCGCAGCCTCAGCCCGGCGCGCGCGGTGTCCGACCCGCCCGACAGCGTCACGCCGTCCGGCATCGCGTCGAGCGCGGCGTCGAACCGGGGGTCGGTCTGTTTCGGCGGCAGCATCCGTGCGGCGAGAAACCCGGCCGCGGCGAGCGCTGCGTATTTCAGCGCGATCCCGGCGACGGGTGCGAAGGGGGCGGCCATGTGCGGTCCTCCGGGGTCAGGCGATCTTGCGCAACATCTATGTATCGCGGGCCCGACTGTCCAATCAGATCTCGCGGGCGGAGGGGTCTGGGCTCAGATCTCCAGCCCCGTGGTGCCGCCTCCGATCATCAGCATCGCCATCACGTCAGTCTCGTGCCCGATGGGCGAATGCTTCATCTGCTGCGCCGCGCTACGGCGCATCTCGCCGGGCTTGTTCTGGCCGAGTTTCCAGGTGCCGTCGACGCGGTCCACCGTGAAGCGGAACGGCACGATCGCGCGCATCAGTTTCTCCACCGCGCCTTCCGGCATCTTGTCGGTGGTCCACGGCCGTTTCGGCGCCAGCCGTGTCTCGAAGCTTTCCGACAGCATGTCGAGATGGGCGCGCAGCGTCTCGGCGGGCAGCGCTTCCAGCGTCCCGGTCAGGTGGACGGCGACGTAGTTCCAGGTCGGGACCTGCCCGTGCTGCGGATCCTCGTACCAGTCTGGCGAAACGTAGCCATCGGGGCCGGACACGGCGATGACCGCCGCCGTCGGCCCGGACATCCCGCGCGCGATGGGGTTAGACCGGGCGAGATGCAGGTCGACGCTGCGCCCGTCCTCGGCGAGCACGAAGGGGACGTGCGAGATGTGCGGTACGGGATCGGCCTGCACCACGAGCGTTCCGAACCCGCGTGTCCGCACGAGGTTCAGGTGAAGGACTTCGGGTTCCTGACGGAAGGCGGGATTCGGGTGCATGGCAGCGCGACTCCGATGATCGGTGCGTGATCGTGACGCCGCAAGCGGGCGTGGGCAAGGCCGGTTGGCGGCGGCATCGTGACGTTTACGTCAAGCTGCGAGCTTTCCCTCCGCCACCCCCGTGATCCGGGCCGCCACGATCTGACCCTCGGGCCGGTCCCCGGCGAAGGCGACTTCCGCGAATTGCGGCGTGCGGCCGAGCCGCGGGCTTTCCATCAGCACCGGGTGATCGCGCCCGACCTGCGCCGCGAGGTGCCGGGCGGCCGCGGCCTCGCCGGCGGCACGAAGGGCGGCCGCGCGCGCCTTGATCTCCGCCCCGTCCACCTGCGGCATCCGCGCGGCCGGCGTGCCGGGGCGGGCGGAGTAGGGGAAGACGTGCAGCCAGGTCAGCCCGCACTCCTCGACCAGCCGCAGGGAATTCTCGAAATGGCCGTCGGTCTCGGTCGGGAAGCCCGCGATGATGTCGGCACCGAAAGCGATGTCGGGGCGCAGCGCCCGCGCCTCCTCGCAGAAGCGGATCGCGTCGTCGCGCAGGTGGCGGCGCTTCATCCGCTTCAGGATCAGGTCGTCGCCGTGCTGGAGCGATAGGTGGAGGTGCGGCATCAGCCGTGGCTCCGTCGCGATCGCCTCCAACAGCGCCTCGTCAACCTCGATCGAATCGATTGAGCTGATGCGCAGGCGCGGCAGGTCCGGCACCAGCCGCAGGATCCGCCGCACGAGATCGCCGAGCCGCGGCTGCCCCGGCAGGTCCGCGCCCCAGGAGGTCATGTCGACCCCGGTCAGCACCACCTCGTTGAAACCCTTGTCCACCAGCCGCCGGATCTGCTCCACCGCCACGCCCGCGGGGACGGAGCGGGAATTGCCGCGGCCGAAGGGAATGATGCAGAAGGTGCAGCGGTGATCGCAGCCGTTCTGGACCTGGACGTAGGCGCGCGACCGCGTGCCGAACCCGTCGATCAGGTGCGCAGCCGTCTCGGTGACCGACATGATGTCGTCCACCACGACCGGCTCGGTCTCGCCGATGGCGATGCCGGCCCAGGTCTCGGGCGCCATCTTCTCCGCGTTGCCGACGACATGGTCGACCTCGGGCATGGCGGCGAAGGTCGCGGGCTCGGTTTGCGCGGCGCAGCCGGTGACGACAATCCGCGCACCAGGATTGTCGCGGCGGAGTCGGCGGATGTCCTGCCGCGCCTTCCGCACCGCCTCCGCCGTCACCGCGCAGGTGTTCACCACCACGGTGTCCGACAGCCCGGCAGCGTCGGTCAGCGCGCGCATCGCCTCGGTCTCGTAGGCGTTCAGCCGGCAGCCGAGCGTGTGGAACCTGGGCGCGGTCATGTCAGCGCCGCGAGGAATTCCGCCGTCAGGACGCCCGAGAAGACATGCGCGGTGGGGCCGGTCATCCAGACCCCGTCCTCGCGCCAGTCGACCCCGAGCGTGCCGCCGTCCAGGTCCACCGTGACCTGCCGCCCGGTCAGCCCGCGCCGCGCGGCCGCAACGGCCGAGGCGCAGGAGGAAGAGCCGGACGCCTCGGTGATGCCGGTGCCGCGTTCCCAGACCCGCACGCGCAGCCGGTCGGGGCCGGTGACCTGGACGAACTGGACGTTCGTGCGCTCGGGAAACAGCGGATGATGTTCCAGCGTCGCCCCGCGCGCGGCGAGGTCGATTGCCGCCACGTCCTCCACGAAGAAGGTCATGTGCGGGTTGCCCATCGACGTCGCCACCGGGTCGCCATCGACCGGCAGGTGCAGCGTGTCGACATCTTCCGCCAGCGGGATCTCGGACCACTCGGTCATGGGCACGCCCATGTTCACCGAGGTCAAACCGCCGCCCGCGTCCTCGGCCCCTAGCAGTCCGCGGCTGGTGCGGATCGCCAGTCGCGCGGCCCCGGTCCGGTCCATCTCCATCCGCGCGATGCAGCGGGTGGCGTTGCCACAGGTGGCCGAAAGCGATCCGTCGGCGTTGTAGAAGGTCAGCCGCAGGTCGGCCGTGTCGTCCGTCTCGATCAGCGCAAGCTGGTCGAACCCGACGCCGCGGTGCCGGTCGGCGAGCGCGCGGGCAAGCTCCGCCGTCACGCGCGCGGAGGTCTCGCGCGCGTCGATCACGACGAAATCGTTGCCGAGCCCATGCATCTTGGCGAAGGGCAGGCCGGTATCGGAACCGCTCGCGTTCATGGCGCGAGCCTATACGCCCACGCCGCCGCCGTGGAAATCCCGAACCTCCGGATTTTCGCTTGACCGTAACGGAGCCCCTTTATAGTGAGGCGTCCTTGAGCGGGCCCGTAGCTCAGTGGTAGAGCAGTTGACTTTTAATCAATTGGTCGAAGGTTCGAATCCTTCCGGGCTCACCAACATCCCCTTGTTCCGTTGCGCCGAATTCGTGGCCTGATTCCGGGCTGCCACATCTGTCGGAACTTCGGGCTCTCACGTTCCCGCTTCATGCCGTGCCGCTTACGCCGGCTCCTCGCTGTCCGCGCCCAGCAGCCGCTTCGCGTCCTTCGATGGTGCCAGACCGAACATGCGCGCGTATTCCCGGCTGAACTGCGACGGGCTTTCGTATCCCACCGCGAAGGCCGCCCGCGCGACTTCCGAACCGGCGAGGATCGCTCGCCGCGCGGCCTGGAGCCTCAGCGTCTTCTGGTATTGCAGCGGGCTCATGCCGGTCGCGGCGCGGAAATGCCGGTGGAACGATGCGTCGCTCATGCCCGCGCAGGTCGCCATGTCGTGAACCGGCACGCTCTCATCGAGGTGGGTCCGAATCCAGGTCAGCGCACGGCGCACCTGGGTCAGCTTCGGATCGGAGGCGAGGACCTGGTGCAGCGCCGCCGCCTGCGGACCGCGCAGCAGGCGGAACAGGATCTCGCGGCGGATCATCGGACCGAGGACAGGGGCATCGCCGGGTGCATCTTGCAAGGCGAGCAGCCGTTCGCACGCCTGCGGCAACTGGTCCGGCATGGGACCGAGGGCATAGCACTTGCCGCGTTCCGGTATGACCTGCGGCGCCTCGGCCAGCAGGTCCGCCAGCGCGTCGCGGCGGAGGGCGATGCTGAGCGCGAGGTAGGGCGCCTCCGGGCCGGCCCGGGTGATCCGCCCGGTCACCGGCAGGTCGATCGAGCCGACGAAACAGGTGCCGGGGGCATAGTTCAGGACCGCGCTGCCGATTGTCACCTCCATCTCTCCCTGGAGCACGATGACCGCCACGGGTTCGTAGAACAGCGCCAGGCGGCTCTCGGTCGAGATCGCCGAAAACAGGCCGACATCCTCGATCAGCGGCACCGTCTCGCCGGGTTTGGCCAGGGCGGCTGCGCGGGCGGCAAGGCGAGTCGCGTGATCGGTCAAGAGAGGTCCCCTTGCGTAGAGCGGGTTGATCGGATCGGGCAAGTATCCGAGCGGATGACATAAACGGGCTGAGGATGCTCCGCCTATGTTCTGCTCGCAAGACAGGGCGTTGCCCCCGCGCGGACGGTTCCGCGCGCAACGCTGCGTCAACCGCGAACCCCCGACGAGGTGTCGAAATCGGATAAGTCGGCGTTCACGTCACGAAACGGACCGGGCCTGCGCATCCGCGCGGCCACAGGCAGGAACAGGAGCACTATCCATGCCGGAGCCCATCAAGGTCGGCTTCATCGGCCTCAATTCCGACAGCAACTGGGCCGCCACGGCCCATGTGCCCGCGCTCCGGTCGCTGAAGGACGATTTCGAGATCGTGGCCGTCGCCAACAGCACCGCGGAAAGCGGCCGACGCACAGCCGAGGCGCTTGGACTCACCACATTCGACACGCCCGCGGACATGGTGCGGTCGGACCTCGTGGACCTCGTGGTGGTGACGGTGAAGGTTCCCCATCACCTCGAACTGGTCAGTCTCGCCCTCGATGCGGGCAAGCACGTCTACTGCGAATGGCCGCTCGGCAACGGCCTGGACGAGGCGCGGCAGCTCGCTGCGCTCGCCGAAGCGAAGGGCGTGGTGGCCGTGGCCGGCACGCAGGCCCGCGCCGCACCCGAGATCGAGCACCTGAAGTCGCTGATCGACGGCGGCTACGTCGGCCGCGTGCTCTCCACCTCGCTGATCGGGTCGGGCGGGAACTGGGCCGACACGACGTCCGAGGCGCTCTACTATCTCTTCCACAAGTCCAACGGTGGCACGATGGAGGACATCCCGATCGGGCACACCCTCGCCGCGGTCCGCGACGTGCTCGGCGACTTCGGTCCGCTTTCCGCGACCAAGCGGTCGAACTTCGACACCGTGACCGTGACAGAATCCGGGGAGGCACGGCCGAAGACCGCGCCGGACCAGGTGATGGTGCAGGGTGCGATGGCCAGCGGCGCGGCGTTCTCCCTGCACTACCGCGGCGGGACCAACCGGGGCACGAACTTCCTCTGGGAAATCAACGGGACGGAAGGCGATATCCAGGTCACCGCCGGGCTCGGCCACGCGCAAATGGTGCAACTGACCGTCAGGGGCGCGCGCGGCGAAGAGACCGGGATGACCGAAATGATGCCGGATCCCGTGGTCCACGAGGGGCTGCCGGAGTTTCCCGGCGCGCGCAACGTCGCCCGGATGTACGCGCGCATGGCCCAAGACATCCGCACGGGATCCCGCACCGCGCCGACCTTTGCCGAGGCGGTGGCGTTGCACGAAGTCCTTGACCGGATCGAGACCTTGGCCGCGTCCGACACCTGAACTCGAGTCGACCGGCCTGCGGGTCGGGCCGGTCGACTCTGGCTTTCCGTTCACGGTTATCCTTTCTCGCGCGTGTCGCCTCGCGACAGCGCGGGCAACGGGCATCGTCGCCGGACCGGCGCTGTCATGAATACTTCACTGGACGGCGCGAATATTTCCTGTATTCGGGAAATATGGAAATCGACTCCGCCAGCACGGCCTTCTCGACGCTCGGGCACCCCGGGCGACTGGCCGTGTTCCGGCTCCTGATGCGGTTCGCGCCGCGCGGCGTGCGGCCGACGGAAATCGCGGAGTCGCTCGGGCTGAAGCAGAACACGCTGTCCCATTACCTGCTCGCCCTGACCACGGCGGGCCTGGTCAGCGCCGAGCGCCGGGGCCGGTCGCTGCTCTATTCCGTCGACCTCGCCACCGCGGAGGACCTGATCGGGTACCTTGCGCTCGACGTCGGCCGCGCCCGCCCCGATCTCATCGAAACCGTCCTGTCGGCCAGAAAGGAACGCCCCATGCGCGACACCGGCTATGACGTGCTGTTCATCTGCTCGGGCAACTCCGCCCGGTCGATCTTCGCCGAGGCGCTGCTGCGCGATCTCGGGCGCGGGCGGTTCCAGGCGCATTCTGCCGGGACCCGGCCGAATTCGGAGCTGAATCCCTTCGCGCTCGAAGTCTTGCGGCGCAACGGGCACGATACTTCCGACCTGCGGTCGAAGCACGTCTCGGAGTTCCAGCAGCCCGGCTCGGTCGTCATGGATTTCGTCTTCACCGTCTGCGACACCGCGGCGGCCGAGGAATGCCCTCCCTGGCCGGGGCAGCCGATCACCGGCCACTGGGGCCTGCCCGATCCGGTCCGGGCCACCGGAACAGACGCGGAGAGGGCGCTGGTCTTCGCCCAGACCTACGGCGCCCTTCGCAGCCGCATCTCGGCCTTCGTCGAACTGCCCTTCGCCAGCCTCGACCGCCTGTCGCTCCAGTCGCGGGTGGACCAGATCGATTCAGACATCCTGCAGGAAGGCTGACCCTTGCCCCGGATCGCGCTCAACGGCCTCGGCCGTATCGGAAAACTCGTACTCCGCGACCTCGTCGACAGAGGCGCGGGCGGCGACATCGTGCTCTTGAACGACCCTGTCGGCGACGCCGAGCAGCACGCGCTGCTGATGGAGTTCGATTCGGTCCACGGCCGCTGGCGCACGCCGGTGGAAGCCGCCGATGGTTCGCTGGTGCTGAACGGGACCCGGGTCCGACTGACCCACGATAAGACGATCGAGGCGCTGCCGCTGGCGGAACTCGGCGTCGATCTCGTGGTCGACTGCACCGGCGTGTTCAAGACCGGGGCGAAGGTCGCGCCCTACTACGCCGCCGGGGTCGGTAAGGTCGTCGTCAGCGCGCCGGTGAAGGACGGCGGCGCGCTCAACATCGTCTACGGGGTGAACCACGATCTCTACGACGGGTCGCAGACGCTCGTGACGGCGGCGTCCTGCACGACGAACTGCCTCGCGCCCGTGGTGAAGGTGATCCACGAATCCCTGCGGATCCGCCACGGGGCGATCACCACGATCCATGACGTGACCAACACGCAGACCATCGTCGACCGTCCCGCGAAGGACATGCGCCGGGCGCGTTCGGCCCTGACCAACCTGATCCCGACCACCACCGGCAGCGCGACGGCAATCACGCTGATCTACCCGGACCTGAAGGGCCGGCTGAACGGCCACGCGGTGCGGGTGCCGCTGCTGAACGCGTCGCTCACCGACTGCGTCTTCGAGGTGAAACGCGAGACCACGGCCGAGGAAGTCAACGCGCTGTTCGAGGCCGCCGCCAACGGCCCGCTCCGCGGCATCCTCGGGTTCGAGACCCGACCGCTCGTGTCCTGCGACTTCACCAACGATCCGCGTTCGTCGATCGTGGACGGGCCGTCGACGATGGTCATCGATGGAACACAGGTGAAGATCTACGCGTGGTACGACAACGAGTGGGGCTACGCCTGCCGCCTCGCCGACATCACCCGCATGGTCGCGGGGTCGATGTGACCGACACCCGGGCCACCGCCAATCCGCTTCGCGCCTATGCCGCCGTCACCGCGGCCTACTGGGCCTTCATGCTGTCGGACGGCGCGTTGCGGATGCTGGTGCTGCTGCACTTCAACGGCCTCGGCTTCACGCCGGTCCAGCTTGCCTGGCTGTTCCTGCTCTACGAGGTGGCGGGAATCGTCACGAACCTCGCCGCGGGGTGGCTCGCTGCGCGCTTCGGGCTGGCCGCAACGCTCTACGGCGGATTGACGTTGCAGGTGGGCGCACTGGTGGCGCTGGCGCAGCTCGACCCCGGCTGGACCGTCGCGGCCTCGGTCGCCTTCGTGATGGCGGTGCAGGGCGTGTCGGGCGTGGCGAAGGACCTCTCGAAGATGTCCTCCAAGTCCGCCGTGAAACTGCTTGCCCCGGCGGAGGACGGCGGGCTGTTCCGCTGGGTCGCCGCGCTTACCGGGTCGAAGAACGCGGTCAAGGGGCTCGGCTTCTTCCTCGGCGCGGCGCTGCTCGGCCTGGCCGGGTTCGAGGCCGCGGTCTGGGGCATGGCCGCGGTGCTCGCCGCGATCCTCGTCTCGGTGGTCCTGTTCCTGCCCGCGGGCCTGCCGGGTCGGATGAAGGCAGACGATGCATGGTCCGGCTGGCGGTCGAAGGACGTGCGGGTGAACCGGCTCAGCCTTGCGCGGATGTTCCTGTTCGGCGCCCGCGACGTGTGGTTCGTGGTGGGCATCCCGATCCACTTCCAAGCGGTTCTGTCGGACGGAACGGCGGAAGGGCGGCGGGAGGCGTTCTTCCTCGTCGGCGGGTTCATGGCGCTCTGGATCATCGCCTACGGCGCGGTGCAGGGCTTCGCCCCCCGCATCCTCGGCGTCCGGGGCCAGCCGGAGCACGAAACCGTCGACCGCGCAGTGTTCTGGGCCGGGCTTCTCGTCCCGATCCCCTTCGCGCTCGCGGTGGCGGCGTGGGTCGCGGGCGGTCCGGCGCCGTGGCTGACCGTCACGCTGGTTCTCGGGCTGCTGGTCTTCGGCTTCGTCTTCGCCGTCAACGCCTCGGTTCATTCCTACCTGATCCTCGCCTTCGGCGCGGCGGAGCGGATCACGCGGGATGTCGGGTTCTACTACATGGCAAATGCGGCGGGGCGGCTGATCGGCACGCTCCTGTCGGGGCTGAGCTACCAGGCGGGCGGGTTACCGCTCTGCCTTGCGACGGCGGGGGCGATGGCGCTTGCAAGCTGGATCGCGGCGCGAAGGCTGCAATCCGCGTGAGCCGCGCGGTCAGGCTTCAATACCTTCGAAGGCCGCGCGGCGGCGGTCATCGATCATGACCGGGCGGCGCGTGTCGCGGTCGACGTAGACGTGGATGAAATGACCCTCGGCCGCCGCGAGATCCTCGTCGCGGGCGAACAGGCCCACCTCGAACCGGACCGACGAATTGCCGAGCTTCGCTACCCGCAGTCCGGCGGTCACGGGGTCGGGAAAGGCGATCTCGGCGAAGTAGCGGCACCCGGTTTCGACCACCAGCCCGAAGGTCTCGCTTCGGCGCGGGTCGAGCAGGCCCTGTTCGATCAGCCAGCCGTTCACCGCGGTATCGAACAGCGAGTAATGCACGACGTTGTTGACGTGCCCGTACATGTCGTTGTCCATCCATCGCGTGCCAAGCTGGCGGAACACGCGGTAGTGGGACCGGCGGCCGCGGTCGTTCGCGGTGGGGGAGGTGTTCGGCACGGCGCGGCGTCCTGTTCCTGCGGCGTCAACGCCCGAAGTCATACCCCAGGCGGCGCCGGCCACCAATCCATCCGGACGCGACGGTCGGATCAGTCCAGAAGGTAGGCCGCGACGATCGGCTGGTAGCCGGAACCGAGCGCGCCCGAGACCGGGCCGAGCGATCCCTGGTGGACACGCGGCGGGTTGATTCCGCGGGTATCGAAGCCCGCGATGGCGCTGGCGACCCCGTCGGCCAGCCGTTCCCGGATCGCCGGGGGCAGGCTGCCGTCGATGACGATGTCCGGCAGGTCGAGCACCGCGACGACCGTCACCGCCGCAGCCGTCAGCGCCTCCACCGTGCGGGCGATCCAGTCCTCCACGAGGTCGTCGTGCCCGCGCCAGCCCGGGGATTTCAGGAAGGCGAGCGCGGTGCCCGGGGCCACCGCCTCGATCCGCTCCTCCAGCTTGTAGAGCGAGGCGCTGGCGATGAGCTGGCGCCAGCTTCCGTCGGGTTGCCGCATCGGGATCGAGCCCACGGCAGCGGCATTGCCGGTGGGGCCGACATGCAGGCGGTTGTTCAGCACGATGCCGCCGCCGACGAACGCGCCGACGTAGAAATAGGCGAAGTCGGTCAGGCTGCGGGCCGCGCCGAAGGTGTGTTCGCCGATACAGGCCATCGACCCGTCGTTGCCGACGAACACCGGCAGGTCGGTGAACTCCGCGAAGGCGGTTGTGAAATCGACATCCTTCCAGCCGAGCATCTCGGATTTCGGAACCGGCGTGTCGTCGAGCCATTTCCACAGCTCGAACGGGATGCCGACGCCGATCCCGGCGAGCCGGCCGCGCTGGCCCGGGGTCAGACCGGCCGACAGCTCCGCGATCCCGTCGCGGCTGAAATCGAGCACCGCGCGCGGGGTCGGGAAAGCGAAGCGCAAGGTCAGGTGGCCCCGCAACCTGCCGACGAAATCCATCAGCACGAGGTCCGCGGACCTCCGTCCGACCCTGAGCCCGATCGAGAACACACCGTCCGGGTCTAGACCGATCGGCGTCAGCGGCTTGCCGACCTTGCCGCGTACCGGCTCCCCCCTAAGTAGCAGGCCATCGGCTTCGAGGCCCCGCGTGATGACGGAGGCCGACTGCGCCGACAGTTCGGCCTGCCGCGCCAGATCGGCCGCCGCCATCGGACCGTGCCGCTGGATCAGTGACAGGATCCGGCGCTCGTTCGCACTCCGCCTCGCAATGCCGGGTCCGTCTCGCGGCGCATCCGCCTCGGGTATCGCTGCTTCCACGCGGGTCGCCCTCCTCGCCCGCGACTAGACCAGTGCTCCATTTATAAATCAAGTTGATTTATTTATTGACGCTGCCGGGTGACGGTGGGTAAATGATCGCGACTCCGGGGAGACGAGTCGCGGTCCGGCCAGCCAGCCGGGTCAACATCAACGGGAGGAGACCCAGATGAAAAAGCTGATCGCCGCTTCGGCGCTCGCCATTGCCGCCGGCACCGGTGGCGCCTTCGCGCAGGACGTTTCGGCCTGCCTGATCACCAAGACCGACACCAACCCGTTCTTCGTGAAGATGCGGGAAGGGGCGGAGGCCGCCGCCGAGGAACTGGGCATCACGCTCAACAGCTATGCCGGCCAGATCGACGGCGACAACGAGACCCAGGTCGCGGCCATCGAGACCTGCATCGCCAACGGTGCTTCGGGCATCCTGATCACGCCGTCGGTTCCCGACGCCATCGCGCCGGTGGTGCAGCAGGCGCGCGACGCGGGCCTTCTGGTGATCGCGCTCGACACCCCGCTCGACCCGGCAGATGCCGCCGATGCGACCTTCGCCACCGACAACTTCGAGGCCGGTCGCCTGATCGGTGCATGGGCCGCAGCGCAATTGGGCGACGAGGCCGCGAACGCACGGGTGGCGTTCCTCGACCTGATCCCGGCGCAGCCGACGGTCGACGTTCTCCGCGACCAGGGCTTCATGACCGGCTTCGGCATCGACGTCGCGGACCCGAACGTGATCGGCGACGAGAGCGATGACCGGGTCGTCTGCCACGAGATGACCAACGGCAACGAGGAAGGCGGCCGGACGGCGATGGAGAACTGCCTCGCCATCGATCCGAACCTCAACGTCGTCTACACCATCAACGAACCCGCCGCTGCCGGTGCCTACGAGGCCCTACGCGCCGTCGGCCGCGAGAACGACGTGATGGTGGTGTCCATCGACGGCGGTTGCCCCGGCGTCCAGAACGTCGCGGAAGGCGTGATCGGCGCGACCGCGCAGCAGTACCCGCTCGACATGGCGCGGCTCGGCATCGAGGCGATCGCCCAGTACGCGCAGGACGGTACCGTTCCGCAGCCGTCCGAAGGGCTCGACTTCTTCAACACCGGTGTCACGCTCGTGACCGACCAGCCGGTCGATGGCGTCGAGTCGATCTCGTCCGAGGAAGGCCTCGACATCTGCTGGGGCTGATGCCCCTCGCGGCGGGGCCGGTCGACGCGCCCCGCCGCACCACTTCCGATTTCTGTTAGACTGACGGCAAGGGAGACGCCCGCGCCCCGGTGACGGGGCGGGCGAGGGACGGGTTTGCGCCTGCGGGGAGGACGGAACATGGCCAATCAGGACAACTACGAATCCGCGGTCAACGCTAGCGAGGCGGTCGCGCAGTTCCAGGACGAGCGAAAGGGACTGATCCACCGCATCCAGCACGCGCTGCACGTCACGCCGTCGCTGGTGCCGCTGATCGTTCTCGTGGTGTCGATCGCGATCTTCGGCATCATCCTCGGCGGCCGCTTCTTTTCCACCGGGACGCTGACGCTGATCCTGCAACAGGTGCAGATCGTCGGCATTCTCGCCGCGGCGCAGACCCTGATCGTGCTGACGGCGGGGATCGACCTGAGCGTCGGCGCCATCGCGGTCCTGTCGTCGGTCATCATGGGGCAGTTCACCTTCCGGTACGGCATCCCGCCCGTCGTCGCTGTGGCGATCGGCCTGGCGCTCGGCACCGGGATCGGCGCGATCTCGGGCTGGCTGGTCAGCCGGGTGAAGCTGCCGCCCTTCATCGTGACGCTCGGCATGTGGCAGATCGTGCTGGCAGCGAACTACCTCTATTCCCGCAACGAGACGATCCGCAGCCAGGACATCCAGGAAAGCGCCGCCTTCCTCGGCCTCATGGGCACGAGGTTCCAGGCCGCGGGGGCGACCATCACGCTCGGGATCGTGGTCATGATCCTGCTCGTCATCGTCCTCGCCTACGCGCTCAGGGCCACGGCCTGGGGGCGGCATGTCTACGCCGTCGGCGACGACCCGGACGCGGCCGAACTGGCCGGGGTCGACCGGCACAAGACGATCATGTCGGTCTACATGCTGGCGGGGTTCATCTGCGCCATTGCCGGGTGGGTCATGATCGGTCGCCTCGGGTCGGTCTCGCCCTCCGCCTCCACCGGCGTCGTCGGCAACATCCAGTCGATCACCGCCGTCGTGATCGGGGGCATATCGCTCTTCGGCGGCCGGGGATCGGTGTTCGGCGCGTTTTTCGGCGCACTCATCGTCGGCACGTTCGAACTCGGGCTCAGGATGTCGGGGGCGGACGTCCAGTGGACGCTCCTGCTCATCGGCGTGCTCATCATCGGCGCGGTCGCCGTGGACCAGTGGATCAGGAAGGTGTCGGTCTGATGCAACAGGAACCCATTCTCTACGCCCGCAACCTCGTGAAGCGCTACGGCAAGGTCACCGCCATCAACCATTGCGACTTCGACCTGATGCCGGGCGAGATCCTCGCGGTAATCGGCGACAACGGGGCCGGAAAGTCCTCGATGATCAAGGCGGTGTCCGGCGCGGTGATCCCCGACGAGGGCGAGATCTTCCTCGAAGGCAGGAAGGTCAGCTTCGCCTCGCCCATCGAGGCCCGCGCCCACGGGATCGAGACGGTCTACCAGACCCTCGCGATGTCGCCCGCCCTGTCGATCGCGGACAACATGTTCATGGGCCGCGAGATCCGGAAGGAGGGCATCATGGGCAGTGTGTTCCGGCAGCTCGACAAGAAGAAGATGGAGGATTTCGCCCGCGCGAAGCTTTCCGAACTCGGGCTGATGACGATCCAGAACATCAACCAGGCGGTGGAGACGCTTTCGGGCGGCCAGCGCCAAGGCGTGGCGGTCGCGCGCGCCGCGGCGTTCGGATCGAAGGTCATCATCCTCGACGAGCCAACGGCCGCGCTCGGGGTCAAGGAAAGCCGCAAGGTGCTGGAGCTGATCCTCGACGTGCGGTCGCGGGGCATCCCGATCATCCTCATCAGCCACAACATGCCCCACGTCTTCGAGGTCGCAGACCGGATCCACGTCCACCGGCTCGGCAAGCGGCTCTGCGTGATCGACCCGAAGGACCACACGATGTCCGACGCGGTGGCCTACATGACCGGCGCGAAGGTGCCGGAGCAGCAGCTCGAAACCGCCTGAGGGGGGGTGGCGGCGCGCGGTCGGCGGACCCAAGTAGGGGATAACGCCGATCGGAGACGCCGCCATGATCCCCTATTCCGTTCTCGACCTTTCGCCCGTGCCCGAGGGCGCCACGCCCGCCCACGCGCTGCGCAACAGCGCCGATCTCGCGCAACACGCGGAGGCCTGGGGCTACAGCCGGTTCTGGCTGGCCGAGCATCACGGCATGGCCGGGATCGCGTCCGCCGCCACCGCTGTCGTCATCGGCCATGTCGCCGCGCATACCAGCACGATCCGCGTCGGCTCCGGCGGGATCATGCTGCCCAACCACGCGCCCTTCGTGATCGCCGAGCAGTTCGGCACGCTCGCCACCCTGTTCCCGGGGCGGATCGACCTCGGCCTCGGCCGCGCACCGGGGACGGACATGGCCACCGCCCGCGCTCTCCGCCGGGGCATGTCGCCCGAGGACACGTTCCCGCAGGACGTGATGGAGCTGATGGGCTACCTCGACCCCGCCGAGCCCGGCCAACGGCTGGTGGCGACCCCCGGCGCGGGGACGCAGGTGCCGGTCTGGATGCTGGGATCGAGCCTCTACGGTGCGCAACTCGCCGCGCATCTCGGCCTGCCCTACGCCTTCGCCTCGCATTTCGCCCCCGACGCGCTGGAGGAAGCTGCCGCGATCTACCGCGCCCGGTTCCAGCCCGGCCGGATCGACGCGCCGCGTTTCATGCTGGCGGTCAACGTCTTCGCCGCCGATACCGAGGCGGAGGCCGTGCGGCTGCGCACCTCGATGCAGCAGGCCTTCATCAACCTGCGCACCGGCCGGCCCGGACCCCTGCCCCGGCCGCTCGATGACATCCACGACTTCGCCGACGAGCAGACCGTGCGGGCGGTCAACCACGCGCTCCGCGTCACCGCCGTGGGCGACCCCGGGCAGGTTCGTACGCGGCTGGCCGAGCTGATCGCGCGGCATGAGCCGGACGAGGTCATCATTACCGGCCAGATCCACGACCACGCCGCGCGGCTGCGGTCGTTCGAGATCGCGGCCGACGCGATGCGTAGCCTGTCGCCCGCGGCGGCCGCAACGGCGCAAACCGGCTAGGACGCATCGGCCGCGCCGCTATGGTCGGGTCTTGTTCCACGCCGGGGGTCGCGCCGATGTTCCTGTCCGTCTTCGACATCTTCAAGATCGGCGTCGGCCCGTCGTCCTCGCACACGATGGGGCCGATGACCGCCGCGGCGCGGTTCCTCGACGATCTTCGCGGCGGGCGGGAACCGGAACCGGGCGCGGGCGAACCCGCCGCGGTGGCCTGCAGCCTTCACGGCTCCCTCGCCTTCACCGGCAAAGGTCATGCCACCGACCGCGCGGTGATCCTTGGGCTGTGCGGGTTCGTCCCGGCGACGCTCGATCCCGACGCGGCCGAGGCCGCGCTGGCCAAGGTCGCGACCGACGGGATCGTGCGCCCCGAGGGCCTGCCGCCGCTCCGCTTCGATCCCGACAAGGACGTCGTGTTCGACTACGGCCCCGCCCTTCCCGGCCATGCCAACGGCCTCGTCCTGCGTGCCTTCGACGCCGCCGGGCATCTGCACATGGAGGAGACCTACTACTCCGTCGGCGGCGGCTTCGTGATGACGGCGCGCGAGCTCGAAGCGCAGGCCCAGGGCGGCGCCGATGCGCTTCACGCCGCCAAGGCCGCCGAGGGGTTTCCCTACCCGTTCGGATCGGCGGCGGAAATGCTGGAAATGGGCCGTGCCTCGGGCAAGTCCATCGCCGAGATGAAATGGGCGAACGAGGCCAGGCTGACACCGATGGCCGAGCTGAAACCGAGGGTCGCGGCGATCGCATCCACCATGCGCGATTGCGTCACCCGCGGCATCGCGCAGGACGGCATCCTGCCCGGCGGCCTAAGCGTGAAGCGTCGGGCGAAGGCGATCCACGACCAGTTGCAGGCCGAGGCCGGGCGCAACATCGCGCAGCCGCATACCGTGAACGACTGGCTGTCGGTCTACGCGATGGCGGTGAACGAAGAGAACGCCGCCGGCGGCAAGGTCGTCACCGCGCCGACCAACGGCGCGGCGGGCGTGATCCCGTCGGTCCTGCGCTACTACGAAACCCAGTGCATCGGCGCGACAGAGCAGGGCGCGCTCGACTTCCTGATGGCGGCGGCGGCGATCGGCGGGCTCATCAAGCACAACGCCTCCATCTCGGGCGCGGAGGTCGGCTGCCAGGGCGAGGTCGGCAGCGCGGCGGCGATGGCGGCTGCAGGGCTCTGTGCGGCGCTCGGCGGAACCAACGAGCAGGTGGAGAACGCGGCGGAAATCGCGCTGGAACATCACCTCGGGATGACCTGCGACCCGGTGGCGGGGCTGGTCCAGGTGCCCTGCATCGAACGCAACGGGCTCGGCGCGATCAAGGCGGTGTCGGCGGCCTCGCTCGCGCTCAGGGGCGACGGCACGCATTTCATGCCGCTCGACAACTGCATCGAGGCGATGCGCCAGACCGGCATCGACATGTCGACCAAGTACAAGGAAACCAGCCAGGGCGGGCTGGCGGTCAATATACCGGAATGCTGACCGGAGAGTTCGGCGGGCGCGACCTACCAGGCCCGCGCCCGCAGTAGCGGATCAGGCGGCGCGGCTGGTGACCGGGGCCCCCGTGAACAGCTTTTCACCCACTTGGACGACGACCTTGCCGTCGGCCAGGGCACGTACGAAAATACCTTGAACAGACACACAAGTTCCAAGTGTGATCGTCTTCAGCACAGTCAAACTCCCCCTTTGGCTGCGTTGGACCAACCTACAGTAAAATCGTCAGGTTTCAGCAAGAAAGTTGCCCGAACAGGGGGTAATTCCGCACATTTTTTCGTCATGTTGCGAATTAATATCGGGCAAACAGCCCGATCACAGCCAATCGCGCAGAATCGGGATCAGCGGAATGTCCGCCGGCGGCATCGGGTAGTCGCGCAGGTCCGAGGGCCGCGCCCACGCGAGTCGCTGACCTTCGCGCGGGGCCGGAATGCCCTCCCACTTGCGGCACGCGAAGAGCGGCATAAGCAGGTGGAAATCGTCGTAGGAATGGCTGGCGAAGGTCAGCGGCGCGAGGCAGCTCTTCCATGTGCCGATGCCCAGTTCCTCGTGCAGTTCGCGGATCAGCGCGGCCTCGGGCGTCTCGCCCGGTTCGACCTTGCCGCCGGGGAATTCCCACAGGCCCGCCATGGACTTGCCCTCCGGCCGCTCGGCCAGAAGTACCCGCCCGTCGCGGTCGATCAGCGCGACCGCCGCGACGAGAAGTGTCTTCACGACCGGTAGTCCGCGTTGATCGAGATGTAGCCGTGGGTCAGGTCGCAGGTCCAGACCGTCGCCGCGCCCTTGCCGAGCCCGAGATCGACGTTCACGGCCAGTTCCTCGCCCTTCATGTATGCCGCGCCCGCGGCCTCGGTGTAGCTTTCCGCACGCCAGCCGTTCTCGGCCACGAGGATGTCGCCGAACCGGATCGTCAGGGTGTCGCGATCCGCGGCGGCGCCGGACTTTCCGACGGCCATGACGATGCGGCCCCAGTTCGGATCCTCGCCCGCGATCGCGGTCTTCACCAGCGGCGAGTTGGCGATCGACCGCGCCACCCGGTCGGCATCCTTGGCGGTCCGGGCCCCTGTCACGTTGACTTCGACGAGCTTGGTCGCGCCCTCGCCGTCGCGGACGATCTGCAACGCCAGGTCCCGCATCACCGCCTGCAGCAGCGCCGCGAAGGCCCGCCCGTCCGCCCCGCGGGCGGAAACGATGGGCGCGTTGCCGGCCTTGCCGGTCGCCGCGAGCATGACGGTATCGGAGGTCGATGTATCCCCGTCCACCGTGATCGCGTTGAAGCTCCCGCGGGTCGCGGAGGTCAGCATGACCTGAAGCGCCTCGGGCGCGACGGCGGCGTCGGTGAAGACGTAGCCGAGCATCGTCGCCATGTCGGGCGCGATCATCCCGGATCCCTTGGCGAAGCCCATGACGGTCACCGGCTTGCCGCCGACCTCGCCGGACGCCACGGCGCCCTTGGGGAAGGTGTCGGTCGTCATGATGGCGCGGGCGGCCAGCTCGGTCCCGGCCGCGTCCAGCCCGTCCTTCAGGGTTCCGATGACGGCGGTGATCTTTTCCGCCGGAAGGGGTTCGCCGATCACCCCGGTCGAGGCGGTGAAGACATGGGCAGGCGGGATCGCGAGCGCATCGGCCACGCCGGCGCAGACGGTTTCCACCGTGCCGTCGCCGGCCTTGCCGGTGAAGGCATTGGAATTGCCGGAGTTGACGAGGATCGCGTAGCCCTCTGGCCCCGACAGCGCGGCGAGCTTCGCCTCGCAGTCGCGGACCGGCGCCGAGCGCGTGGCCGAGCGGGTGAAGACACCCGCGATGGCCGCGCCCGGCGCGATCTCGGCCAGCATGACGTCATACCGGCCGGGTTTCTTGATCGCGGCCTCGGCGGCCGCGAACCGCACGCCGGCGATGGCGGGCAGGTCGGGGAAGGCGGAGGGCGCCAGCGGCGAGATCGCGGGCCCGGAAACAGCGGCGGAGACCTGTTTCGGTTCCGCCGTCACCACCATGACCTTCGCGGGCTTGCCGCGTTTCGGCGCCTTCTTTTTCTTCTTGCCGTCCTTCTTGTCCGCAGACTTCTTGGCCATCGCCGCGTCGCTCCCGACTTACTCCCCGAGCAGGTCGGTATTGCGGATAAGCGCCGGGTCGATGTCAAGCTCCGGCCGCTCGACGCTGCCGGCCTCGGTCAGCTCGGCGATCAGCGCCTCGACGCGGTTCTGCCGCACGGTCTCGGCGAGGTCGTCCTGCAGGTCGGTGACGGAGGGAAGCTGTTCCTCGCGCACGTCGTTCAGCAGGATGACGTGCCAGCCGAACTGGGTCTGCACCGGCTCGGACACCTGGCCGGGCTCCAGCGCCATGACCGCCTGTTCGAACTCCGGCACCATCATGCCCTCGGAGAACCAGCCGAGCTCGCCGCCGTTCGGGCCGGACGGGCCGGTGGAACGTTCCTGCGCCAGTTCCGCGAAATCGGCGCCGCCGTCGAGTTCCTCGATCACCGCCTGAGCGTCTTCCTCGGATTCCAGCAGGATGTGCGAGGCGTTGTATTCCATCCCCGCCTCGATCTCGCCGAAAATCTCGTCGTACTGGGCCTGGAGCTCCTCGTCGGTGACCGGGGCGTTGTAGGCCTCGTAGGCGATGGCGTTGCCGAGGAAACGGCGCTCCTCGTTCTCGAGCCCGAGTTCCTCGAGCCGCGAAATCTCCTCGCGCGCGGAGCTGGCGAGCAGTTCCTGCTGCACGAGAAGGTCGACGATCTGGCCGTAGAGCAGTTCGTCGGGCATGGCCGACACGTTCTCGGGCAGGAGCGCGACCATCGCGACGACGTGGCCGAGGGTGATGTCGGTGCCGTTCACGGTGGCAAGCACCGTGGAGGCATCGGCATCGGCGTATTGCGGGGCCTCTGCCTCCATCGCCTCGCCTTCGGCCGCGTCCTCGGCGGCTTCCTGGGCAAGGGCGGGCAGGGCGGCAAGGCCGGCAGCCGCGAATGCGGCGATGAACCTGGTCATAGAAGGGGTTTCCTTGTCTCTCTCTGTCGGTCTCGGGGTTCGCGCCCCGTGGCCGCGTTGACACCATACCAGCGGCCCCTTATGTCCCGGTTCGGTTTCGCATCGGGGCCGGGCCGATATTGCCGTGGTTCTAGACTGCCGCGATGGGCCGGACAACCCGATGCCATACACGATGAGATGATCGCGCCGTGTTCCGCCGCGGCCCGCAGGATTACAGGAACGCCATGCTCGGGATCGGTACGCTCGCCAAGAAGGTCTTCGGCACCGCAAATGACCGCAGGGTCAAGGCGGTGCGGCCCACGGTGGAGGCCATCAACGCGCTGGAACCCGAGTTCTCCAAGCTCACCGACACCGAGATCGTCTCCAAGACCGCGGAGCTGCGCAACCGGGTCCAGAACGGAGAAAGCCTCGACGACCTGCTGCCCGAAGCCTTCGCGAACTGCCGCGAGGCCGCCAAGCGCGCGCTCGGCCTGCGGGCCTTCGACGTGCAGCTGATCGGCGGCATCTTCCTTCACCAGGGCAACATCGCCGAGATGAAGACCGGCGAGGGCAAGACGCTGGTCGCGACGTTCCCGGCCTACCTGAACGCGCTGTCCGGCAAGGGCGTCCACATCGTCACCGTCAACGACTACCTCGCCAAGCGCGACGCGGAGTGGATGGGCAAGGTCTACACGGCGCTCGGACTGTCGACCGGCGTGGTCTATCCGCGCCAGCCCGACGCCGAGAAGCGCGAGGCCTATGCCGCCGACATCACCTACGCGACCAACAACGAGCTCGGGTTCGACTACCTGCGCGACAACATGCGCGCGAGCCTTAAGGACATGGCGCAGCGCGGGCACAACTTCGCGATCGTCGACGAGGTCGACTCGATCCTGATCGACGAGGCGCGGACGCCGCTCATCATCTCGGGCCCGTCGCAGGACAAGTCCGAGCTCTACGTCGCGATCAACGAACTGATCCCCGGCATCAAGGACGAGCATTTCACCTTCGACGAGAAGGCGCGCACCGTCACCTTCACCGACGAGGGCAACGACTACCTGGAGGAAGCGCTGGCCGCGGCCGGGATCCTCCCCGAGGGGCAGAGCCTCTACGACCCCGAATCCACCACCATCGTCCACCACGCGACGAACGCGCTCCGGGCGCACAAGGTGTTCCACAAGGACAAGGAATACATCGTCCGCGGCGGCGAGGTAGTGCTGGTCGACGAGTTCACCGGGCGCATGATGCCGGGCCGCCGACTGTCCGAGGGCCTGCACCAGGCCATCGAGGCGAAGGAAGGCGTGAAGATCCAGCCCGAGAACGTGACGATGGCGAGCGTGACGTTCCAGAACTACTTCCGGCTCTATTCCAAGCTTGCCGGGATGACCGGGACCGCGGCCACCGAGGCCGAGGAATTCGCGTCGATCTACGGGCTCGGCGTGGTCGAGATCCCGACCAACCTGCCGATCTCGCGCAAGGACGAGGACGACCAGGTCTACCGCACCGGCCGCGAGAAGTACGAGGCCATCGTCGAGGAGATCCGCGAGGCGCACGAGAAGGGGCAACCGGTTCTCGTCGGCACCACCTCGATCGAGAAATCCGAGATGCTGAGCCAGCTTCTGACCAAGGCGAAGCTGCCGCACAACGTTCTGAACGCGCGCCAGCACGAGCAGGAGGCGCAGATCGTCGCCGATGCCGGCAAGCTCGGCGCGATCACCATCGCGACGAATATGGCCGGGCGCGGAACCGACATCAAGCTGGGCGGCAGCGTCGAGTTCAAGGTGATGGAGGCGCTCGCCGCCGACCCCGACGCGCACCCCGACGAGGTCCGCGCGCGGATCGAGGCGGAGCACCAGGCCGACGAGGAAGCCGTGAAGCAGGCCGGCGGCCTGTTCGTCCTGGCCACCGAGCGGCACGAAAGCCGCCGCATCGACAACCAGCTTCGCGGCCGTTCCGGCCGCCAGGGCGACCCCGGACGTTCCGTGTTCTTCCTGTCGCTGGAAGACGACCTGATGCGGATATTCGGGTCGGACCGGCTCGACAAGATGCTGAACACGCTTGGGATGAAGGAAGGCGAGGCCATCGTTCACCCCTGGGTCAACAAGTCGCTCGAACGGGCGCAGGCGAAGGTCGAGGGCCGCAACTTCGACATCCGCAAGCAGCTCCTGAAGTTCGACGACGTGATGAACGACCAGCGCAAGGCGATCTTCGAGCAGCGGATGGAGATCATGTCCGCCGACGACATCGCCGAGATCGCGCGGGACATGCGCCACCAGGTGATCGAGGATCTCGTCGACACCCACATGCCGCCGAAATCCTATGCCGACCAGTGGGATACCGACGGGCTCCACGAGGCCGCGAAGGAAACGCTCGGCATCAACGTGCCGGTGCAGGAATGGTGCGCGGAGGACGGCGTCGACAACGTCGAGATCGCCGACCGGCTCGAACGCGCGGCGGACGAGTACATGGCGTCCAAGGCAGCGCAGTTCGGCCCCGAGCAGATGCGCAACATCGAGAAGCAGGTCCTGCTTCAGACCATCGACGCGAAGTGGCGCGAACACCTCGTCACGCTGGAACACCTGCGTTCCGTCGTCGGCTTCCGCGGCTATGCGCAGCGCGATCCGCTGAACGAGTACAAGACCGAGGCGTTCCAGCTGTTCGAGGGGCTGCTCGACAGCCTGCGCGCCGCGGTGACGGAGCGGCTGGCGAAGATCCAGCCGCTGACGCCGGAGCAGCAGGCCGAACTCATCAAGCAGCTTCAGGCGCAGCAGGCGGCGGCGGCACAGGCGGCGGATGCCGCGGGCGAGGCCGCGTCATCGGCAGCGGAGCCGGAGGCTGCCGCGAACGGCTTCGACGAGAACGACCCGACGACCTGGGGCAACCCTGGCCGGAACGACGCCTGCCCCTGCGGGTCGGGCAAGAAGTTCAAGCACTGCCACGGCCGCCTCGCCTGAGCCGCCGCCTCGTCAGGCGGCGATCTGGCGGCGCAGCCAGCGGATGAACGTCTTCAACCGGTCGGGCTGCACGCCCGGCAGGGTGGTGATGAAGTAGGCGAGGTCGTCGTCCTGCTGTTCCGACAGCATCACCAGCCGCCCCGCCGCGATGTCGTCCTCCACCAAGGGCGTCGATTGCACCGACAGCCCGAGCCCCGCGCGCGTTCCCGCCAGCACCAGCGCATTCGACTGCAACTGCGTGGCCTTGAGGTCCCGTGGCTCCAGCCCCTTGCTGCGCATCCAAGCAGTGAACTCGGCATAGCTTTCGTCGATCAGCCACGGCAGGTCCGTCAGGGCGGCGAGCGAACCG
The DNA here is from genome assembly GCA_015689685.1 of Rhodobacterales bacterium HKCCE2091. GTDB lineage: Bacteria > Pseudomonadota > Alphaproteobacteria > Rhodobacterales > Rhodobacteraceae > HKCCE3408. Next base: position 166,392 of record WVSL01000007.1, read on the forward strand.
GGATGTCCGGGTTCGAAGCCGCCTGGCAGGCGTGCGGCGAGCGAGGGGCTCGCCACGACGATCGTGTTCGCCGCGGTCAGGAACTCCGCCTCCAGCCCCGGCCACTTGCCGCGCCCGTAGCGGATGGCCAGGTGCAGACCATCGCGGCGCAGGTCGGCGACCCTGTCATCGGCCGAAATGGACAGGGGAATCTCCGGATGTTCACCCCAGAATCCGGCAAGACGCGGCATCAGCCAGTTCTCCGCGAAGGTGCGGGTCGTGGTCAGCGCGAGCGGGCCGGCATCGGTCGTAGCATCCAGCGCGCGGACACCTGCCGCGATCTCCGCGAAGCCGCGGGCGAGATCGGCGGCGAGCCGTGCGCCGGCCGCGGTCGGCTGCATGGCGCGACCCGAGCGCTCCATCAGCGGCTGGCCGAACCGGTCCTCGAGCGCGCGGACATGCTGGGCGATGGCGGCATGGGTGACGTTCAGCTCGCGCGCGGCGGCCGAATGGCTTTGCAGCCGTGCCGCGGCCTCGAAGGCGCGAAGCGCGGCGAGCGAGGGGATGTCACGCCAATCCATATGTAAGCCCTGCTTACAGTCGAAGATTATTGCTGACTAGGGGATTCCCGGCCCCGGGTCTAGGTTCGGAGCATGACATAAAAGGAGCCCGAGCCATGCTCAATATCTTCGCAGACAGCCTCCTGACCGCCACGCGCATGAAGACCTGGGACCGCCGCCCCTCCTGGACCGAGGAACCCGGCCGCCCCCGCCGGTCCCGCCCGGCCGAGGAGCGGGTGCGGCAGGACTACCGCCGCTGGCTCCGCGACACAGGCATCCTGTAAGCCCTGCTTCACGCAGGCTGCGGACGGTCCGCGCTCTCCCCGGATCGTCCGCGTCAGTCCGTCACCACCCGGCGCAGCCATTCCAGGAACGATTCCACCGCCGGGCGGCGCGGGCCCGGCAGGGTCACCGCGTGGTAGGACATGCGCCCGAGCGGCGGCGTGTCGAGCCGCACGAGGACGCCCGCGGCCAGGTCCTCGCGCACGACGATCTCGGTCGTGATGATGAGGCCGTGACCCCGCCGGGCCGCCGCGATTTCCAGGGTCGGTGTCCCGGTCCACTTCACGTCGAGCGCACCGGGATCGAGGTCCATCAGCGCGAGGATGCGGCGGTCGAACTCGTCGAGGTTCAGAAGCCAGGGCAGGCGCGCGGGAGCGGCGGGCGGATCGCCCACCAGCGACGGCGCGCCTGATACGATGATGTCTGTCTCCGCCAGGCGCTCCACCTCCACCCCCGGCCAGTCGGGCACCCCGGTGGAGGACCGCACCGCAAGGTCGAAGCCCTCGGCGGCAAGGTCGACGGACCGGTAGTCGGGCGACATCGACACCGTGATGCCGGGGCACTCGGCCCAGAACTCGGGCAGGCGCGACAACAGCAGGTCCTCGGCCACGGCGGGGGTCGTGGCGATGCGAAGGCCGCGCCTGGCCTCCGCCCGGCGCGTGGCCTCCACGCCCGCGGCGATCCGGTCGAACCCGTCGGCCAGCGCCTCGGCCAGCCGACGCCCGGCGTCGGTCAGGACGATCGTCCGCCCGCTGCGTTGCGCCAGCGGAACGCCGAGGTCGTCCTCCAGCCCGCGGACCTGCTGAGCTACGGCGGCGTGGGTGACGTTCAGCCCGCGCGCGGCCTCGGCGAAGCTGCCGCTGCGTGCGGTGGCGTCGAACGCCCTCAGGGCGGTGAGCGACGGCAGGTTCCGCCAATCCGGGGCCGGCATGATAGGTGGCCTTTCGTTTCTGCAGAATTGCTGACTCGCTGCCCACAAAGGTCAGCGCGATACTTCAACCAAGTTCAACCCCGAAGGACCGGGACAATGCAACAGTACAGCTATCAGGAATTCACGATCAGGTCGCGGCACCGTCCGGACGGGACGCCCGTAGACAAGGCGGAGCCCCACCGCAGGGCCATCGCCGAAGCGAGGGCGCGCAAGGCGCGGGACCGCCGGCACAGGCTGCTCGGTCGCATGCGGGCGTGGATCGAACGGATCAGCGCGCGGCGGCCAGCAGTTCCGCGACACGCGCGGTGAAGGCATCGCGCACCTCCGCCGGCGGGCGGAGCCGGAGCGTCAGCCCCTCTGCCAGTTCGGGCCGGGGCCGTCCGAAGAACCGGTCTGCCTCGGGCTCCGAGAACCCGGCAAGCTGCACCGCCTCGAGCCAGGCGGAGAGTTTGTCGGCACGCTTGATGTCGGCCTTCACCGCCTTCGGCAGCACGCTCGGCAGCCCGAAGCGCAGGTGGATCGCGGCGGTGAGGCGTTCGTCGAGCGCGCCGTAGCCCGGCCCGACCGCTGCCTTCACCGGCGAGATCATGTCCCCGATCACGTATTCCGGCGCATCGTGCAGGATCGCCGCCAGCCGCCAGCGCGGCTCCGCCTCCGGGCGGAGACGGGCGTGGATCTCCTCGACCAGCAGCGAATGCTCGGCCACGGAATAGGCGAAGTCGCCGCGGGTCTGGCCGTTCCAGCGGGCGACGAAGGCGAGACCGTGGGCGATGTCCTCGATCTCTATGTCCACCGGCGTCGGGTCGAGCAGGTCGAGCCTGCGGCCCGACAGCATCCGTTGCCATGCGCGCGCTGGCTTCGCCATCTTCGTGCTCTCCCGGGTGCGGTCTGGGTGTCAGCCGTCGCGTGCCGGGATCGAACACCCGGTCACGGGCATCCGCGATACCCGTCGCCATCCGCGTAGTCGAGTGCGATCGACGTGATCCGCCCGCCGGAGCCGCAGACGAACACGAGTATGTCAGCGAAATCCGCCCGCCCGACCTGCGGCGGGCGCCCGCCCCAGAGGTCGCGGTTGGCGGGGTTGGCGGCGTAGAGCGCGGGGATCTGCGCCCTGAGATCCGCGTTGCCGAAGAACGGGTCGCCTTCGTCCGACGGCCCGCGCCGCCCGAACCGGTGGTAATTGGCGCGGTCCTGCTGGAGCACCTGCCCCATGTCCGACAGCGCCACCCCGCGGGAGTTCACCATGTCCTGCGGATGGATCGACATGAAGTAGCGGCCGAGCACGTCCGCAGACGCGATGGCGGGTATCAGAAGCGCAACGGCGACGAGCAGCGGAAATCTCATGCGGGTCTCCCCCAAATGGTTACGTGCGGCAGTGTTCCACCGCCGCGCCCCCCGGTTCAAGACACTTGGCCGCACATGCGTCCTCACGCGCGTTGCCTCGGGCCCCGGTCGCTGTTATCGGGCGTGCAAACCGATTTTGACTTCGCCGAGGACGGACACCCGCCATGAAGGACTACATCGTCAAGGACATCGCGCTGGCCGGGTTCGGCCGCAAGGAACTCGAGATCGCCGAGACCGAGATGCCGGGCCTGATGGCGCTGCGCGAGGAATACGGCGCGTCGAAGCCGCTGAAGGGCGCGCGGATCGCCGGGTCGCTGCACATGACGATCCAGACCGCCGTGCTGATCGAGACGCTCGTCGCGCTTGGCGCCGAGGTCCGGTGGGCGTCGTGCAACATCTTCTCGACCCAGGACCACGCCGCGGCGGCCATCGCCGAGGCCGGCATCCCGGTCTTCGCCGTGAAGGGTGAGACCCTGCCGGAATACTGGGACTACGCCGACCGGATCTTCGATTTCGCCGAGGGCGCGAACATGATCCTCGACGATGGCGGTGACGCGACGCTCTACATCCTGATGGGCGCGCGGGTCGAGGAAGGCGAGGACGACCTGATCGCGGTGCCGAAATCCGAAGAGGAAGAGGCGCTGTTCGCCCAGATCCGCAAGCGGATGGAAAAAAGCCCGGGCTGGTTCGTCAAGCAGCGCCACCTGATCCAGGGCGTGACCGAGGAAACCACCACCGGCGTTCACCGGCTCTACCAGATGATGGAGAAGGGTCACTTGCCCTTCCCCGCGATCAACGTGAACGACAGCGTCACCAAGTCGAAGTTCGACAACAAGTACGGCTGCCGCGAAAGCCTCGTCGACGGCATCCGCCGCGCGACCGACGTGATGATGGCCGGCAAGGTCGCCGTGGTCTGCGGCTACGGCGACGTCGGCAAGGGTTCCGCCGCGTCCCTGCGCGGTGCCGGTGCGCGGGTGAAGGTGACCGAGGTCGACCCGATCTGCGCACTCCAGGCCGCGATGGACGGGTTCGAGGTCGTGCTGCTGGAGGAAAACCTCGACGCAGACATCTTCATCACCACTACCGGCAACAAGGACGTCATCCGCATCGAGCACATGCGCGAGATGAAGGACATGGCGATCGTCGGCAACATCGGCCACTTCGACAACGAAATCCAGGTCGCCGCGCTGAAGAACCACAAGTGGACCAACGTGAAGGACCAGGTGGACATGATCGAGATGCCTTCGGGCAACCGGATCATCCTGCTGTCCGAAGGCCGTCTTCTGAACCTCGGCAACGCCACCGGGCATCCGTCCTTCGTGATGTCGGCCTCGTTCACCAACCAGGTTCTCGCGCAGATCGAGCTCTGGACCCGCGGCGACGCCTACGAGAACAAGGTCTACGTCCTGCCCAAGGTGCTGGACGAAAAGGTCGCGCGGCTGCACCTCGGCAAGATCGGCGTGAAGCTGACGCCGCTGCAGAAAGACCAGGCCGACTACATCGGCGTGCCGCAGGATGGGCCGTTCAAGCCGGAACACTACCGCTACTGATGGCGGCGAAGCGGCAAAGGCTCGTTTTCCTCTATCGCTGGTCCCGCCGGAACATGGGCGGGTCGCAGATGAGGGTGCAGCAGCTTGCCGCCCACATGCGCCGGTTCCACGGCGACACCTACGACGTGCGGGTGTTACCGATGGCCGCCGGGTGGAAGCCGTGGTCGCGCCTCTGGGTCGCCGCCGAACCGGCGGGCGGGGTCTACGTCTTTTCCAAGAACCTGATTGCGGGGTGGCGGCCCGAGGATTACGAGCGCCTGCGTGCAAAAGCGGCCGCGGTGCTGATAGACTACGTCGACCTGAAGCTGAGCCATGCGCCCGTGACCAGTGTCGACTGCCACATCTCGACCTCCTACGCCGGCGCGGACGCGATCCGGGCCCGGCTGGAGGCCGAGGGCGGCGAGGGCGAGGTCGCCACCGTCCTGCACAACTACGACGTCGCGCTGGACAGCGTCCCCGTCGATCCGCCCGAGGACGAACTGGCGATGGCCTATCTCGGGACGCCAACGGCGGCGCCATGGACGCCTTTGATCGAGCGCAACACGACCGTGCTCGACGGTTCCAATCCCACGACCTTCAATCGCGACGTGCAACGGATCGGTGCGTTCAACACCCATTACTGCGTCCGCAAGCGGATGCCGGACGATCCGCTCCGTTCGTTCCGGCCGTTCACCAAGGGCGTGACCGCAGCCGCGCTCGGGGCGGTGGTCATCACCGACCGCAACGCCGATGACGCGGAACGGCTTCTCGGGTCGGATTACCCGTTTCTCCTGCCCGACAACGCGCCCGAAACCATCGACGACGGCTTCCGGCGCATGCGGGATTCCTTCGGCGGACCGCTCTGGCGTCGGGCGCAGGACAGGATCGAGAGGCTGCGGCAGCGGACCAGCCACGAGGCAATCGCCCGGAGCCTTCACGGCACGATCCGGTCGGTCATTCACTGAGGCCATGCCTCGTTCGGGAAGGCAGCCGGGATGCCCTATTTCGTCCACGACGGACAGCTGATCTACTTCTGCCACGTGCCCAAGACCGGCGGCAGCAGCATCGAGCGCTGGCTGGAATCCTGCTACGGCGAGATCGAGTTCCTCGACGACGACTGGACCAACCGCTGGAAACGGGGCGGGTGGCTGCGGGACAGGATCGGCAGTTCCCGGCAGCACATGACGTGGGACAAGGCCCAGGACCACCTGCCCCGCCTTCCCGACCATGTCTTCGCGGTGGTGCGCGCGCCGCGCACGCGGCTGGAAAGCGAATACCGGTTCCAGCTTCGCCACAGGCGCAAGCGGCGTGCGGTTGCCGGGCTGGGGTTTTCGCGGTGGTTGCGGGTGATGTACGCGGCCCACCGGTTCTATCCCGGCGTTCTCGACAACCACGTCCGGCCACAGGTCTCGTTCATACCGGACGACGCGAAGGTGTTCCGGTTCGAAGACGGACTGGACTGCGTGGTGGAGTGGGTCGCGCGGATCGCGCCCTCGTCTGGCGGAACCGTTCCCCTTCCGGGTCCTGACCCGAAATCCTCCAGGGAGGCGATCCCCCGGCTTGCCGAGGACGACGCGTTGATCGCAGAACTCTATGCCGAGGATTTCGCCCGTTTCGGCTACGACGCATCTGCGAAGGGGCCTTTCTCCATCGGGATCCGTAACAGGCTCCTCGGGGCGCTGGTCGCGTTCGCGTTCAGGATCGGGCGGTTCTGACACCGAGGCCAGAACGACAAACGCCCCCGGAGGTCTCCGGGGGCGTTGCGTCGCAGTAGTCGGCGGATCAGCTGTCGTCTTCGCCGGTCGCCGCGTCCTCGGTACTCGCCGGCGGGATTTCCACCGGGGCCACGTCGGCCATCAGGGTCTCGGCCGGCAGGGCACCGTCGTCCGTGCCTTCGTAGATCGGCAGCGAGCGGATCTCCGACGGCGTCAGGTTCAGGTGCAGGACACCGGTCGAGGCTTCGTAGGTGAAGGCCGACAGCGGGATCGCCACCTGGTTGCTGCCGATCTGGACGATCGCGGTCGGGCCTTCGTCGGTTTCGGTCACGAACAGGATGTCCGCGACGTCTTCACCGTCGGGCGTGCTCATATCGAGGCCGACGAAGTCGCCGACGGTCAGGCCAGCGCGGACCTCGGTCTGCGCAGCACCCGGCTTGGGCGCGGGGGCCGAGGCGTCCTGCGCGAAGGCGCCGGTTGCGACGAGGGTCGAAATGGCCGTTCCGGCCAGAAGGGTCCGAAGTTTCATGGCTCCATCTCCTTTGTCAGGTTCCATGCCGACCTAACGCCGTGCCTCGCCCAAGGTTCTCGGTTTTATATTTTATTTTCAGTTGCTTGGCTGAAATCCGCCGATGGCGCGGCGGTATCCTGCGCGCATGAAAACGCCCCCGGAAAGCTCCGGGGGCGTCCTCCGCGTCTGTCGCACGAGGGATCGGTGCGTCAGCCGCCGGTCGTCGGCTCGGTCACCGCTGCGTCGGTGTTGGTCGTGCCGGTATCGCTGCCGCCATGCATCATCAGGTCGGACATCAGCATGTCGTCCGGCAGGCTTTCGGCCTCGCTCTCGTCGAACTCGGGCTGGGCACGAAGCTCTTCCTCGGTCCAGTTGACGACGAGCGTGCGCTCTTCGGCGTCGTAGTCGAAGGCCGACACGGGCAGGGCGACGGTGTACTCGCCGAGGCCCAGGAAGCCGCCGATGCCGATCACGGCCGCCGGTTCTTCGGTGCCGGCGATGACGTAGTCGATCTCGCCAACGTCTTCACCATCCGCCGACAGGACGTTCAGGCCGATGAATTCGCCAACGGTCATTTCCTCGATGGTCATCGGGAAGTCGTCGACCATGGCCTGGTCGGTGGCCGGGACCGTCGCTTCGTTGGTGCCGGCTTCCGCCATGTCGGTTTCGCCTTCAATCAGCTCGCCGTCACCGTCGGTGGCTTCGTCAGCCGCCATTTCGACGTCGTTGGCGGTGTTCTCGAGCGCTTCGCCAGTCTCTTCGGCGTTTTCCTCGATGGCCTGGCCAGCGTCTTCGGCCGCGTTGTCAGCCGCGACAACGGCGTCCTCGGCGGTGTTCTCGATCGCCTCACCGGCGTTCTCCGCGGCCATTTCGGCATCTTCGGCGGTGTTCTGAACCGCATCTTCCGCGTTCTCGGCCGTCTGTTCGAGCTGCTCGCCCGCACCTTCGACCGGCTGTGCTTCGGCACCGGCCGAGGCCTGCATCGAGGCGTTACCGTCAGCCATCAGCTCGGCGATCATCATGTCGCCCGGCAAGCTTTCAGCATTGCTCTCGTCGAACTCGGGCTGAGCACGAAGCTCGTCCTCGGTCCAGTTCACGACGAGCCGGTTGGTTTCGGCGTCGTAGTCGAACGCGCTAAGCGGCAGGGCGACAGTGTACTCGCCGAGGCCGAGGAAGCCGCCTATGCCGATCACGGCGCTGGCTTCGGCTTCGCCGGAGGCGATCACGTAGTCGATCTCGCCCACGTCCTCGTCATCCGCGGACTGGACCGGCAGACCGATGAACTGGTCGACGGTCATCTCGTCGATCGAAAGCGGTGCCGCCGCGACGGCCTGGTCGCCGGCAGGTGCGGCTTCCGGGGTGGTCTGGGCGAATGCGCCGCTGGCGGCGATGGCCGCGATTGCCGAGCTGGCAAGCAATTGATTGAGTTTCATTGTCTTGTCTCCCAAGGTGGTCTTGATGGGGACATAACGACATCCCCCCACTGGGGTTTCCCGCCGATCGTCAAAAAATTCCGGGAACATGACGGCCCCGTCCGGCGTTCTCGCGCGCACGCGCGCAACAGGATAAACGCCGGGTCCGGGGGCCCGAGATTTCCCCTTTCAATCGAAACCCCGCCGCGACACTCTGCGTCCATTGGAACCGGGGGGCCGTCCCCGGAATGAAAAGACTGGGAGAAGAACATGGGCAAGCGGGACGATCTGATTGCGCTCTACGCCAAGGACCTGCGTGAGAAGTGCGGCACTGAGCCGGACATGGACCTGCTGACGAAGGTCACCATCGGCTGCGGCCCGTCGATCTACGACGCCGACGCCGCAACCGTAGCCGGGTCGCAGAAGGGCGAACTCGAGACCGTCAAGACGAACTTCCTGATGAAGAAGCTCGGCCTGCCCGACAGCCCCGACCTGATGGCGGCGATCGACAAGGTGATCGAGACCTACGGAAAGTCCGAACGCAACAAGTATCGCGCCGTCGTCTACTACCTGCTGACCAAGCATTTCGGGAAGGAAGCCGTCTACGGCTGAGCCGGAACGGCCCGGATTTGCGACAAAAGCGCGGGACACCGCGCTTTACCGCCGCCACGCGGCGATGATACCGAATTCCTGCCTGACCAGTATGGCGGCCCGAATTCGAACACGTGCGGAGCGAGATGCGCGTGGGTGCAGGAGGGTCCCGTTGGTCGGGACCCTCCATTTTTTTGTCGGCGCATCGGCCCGGGAACGGAATGTCTGGACAGGTCTGTCCAGAGGAGATAGCCCGAAGGAATGCGCCGCTTTCTCGTCGATACCGTCACAACGATCCTGTTCTTCACCCTCGTCGCGGGGTTCGCGGAGCTCGTGATCGCGGGGCTAGACCCGGCGCAGGTCGCGGTGACGCGGGCACTCACGATCCCCGTGATGATCCTGACGGCCCGGCCCTACGCGGCGTGGCGGGATTTTCTGATGGCGTGGGCCGCACCGCGCGGCCCGATCGGCGCCACGCTGACGGACGCGGGCGCGTTCCTGACCTTCCAGGCGCCGGTCTACGCGACGACGCTGGCCATCGCCGGTGCCGGGGCTATGGAAATCGCCGGTCTCGTCGCGCTCGCCGTTCCCGTCATGCTGCTGGTGTCGCGCCCGTTCGGCTTAACCCTGGATACCGCGCGGCGGGTGTTCCGCGTTACGGCTCCACTCCGCCCAGTTCGCACACCACCCGCCACTCGGCCTCGCTGACGGGCTGGACCGACAGGCGGGTGTTGTTCGCCAGAACCATGTCCGCCAGCCGGGGGTCGGCCTTCACGTCGGCCAGCGTCACGGGGTTGGCGAAGGGCCGCACCGCGCGGATGTCGACGCAATCCCACCTTTCGTCGTCGGTGGTGCTGTCCGGGTGGCTTTCCGCGATCACCTCGACGATGCCGACGACCGCCTTCTCGCTCAGCGAATGGTAGAAGAACCCGAGATCCCCGACCTTCATCTCGCGCATGTTGTTCCGGGCCTGGTAGTTCCGCACGCCGTCCCATTCCTGCCCGGCCTCGCCGCGCGCGACCTGGTCGTCCCATGACCAGGTGTTGGGTTCCGATTTGAACAGCCAGTAATTCATTCCGGTCTCCTTCAGGCCTTGGCGCCCTTCTTGCCGCCGCCGAGGATCGGGGCAGCGTCGGTGTCGAGCGGCCAGCGCGGGCGGGCTGGAAAGGCCAGCCCGTCGCGGTGCCCGGCCTTGTGCGCGATCAGCCCGGCATGTGCAATCATCGCGCCGTTGTCGGTGCAGAGCGCGAGCGGCGGCGCGACGAAGGGCAGCCCCGCATCCGTTACGACCGCCTCCAGCGCCGTGCGGATCGACCGGTTCGCGGCAACGCCCCCGGCCACGGCGAAGCCGGTGAGACCGCGTTCTGTTTCCAGCGCACGGGCCGATTTCGCCGCCAGCACGTCGGTCATCGCGGCCTGGAATCCCGCGGCGAGATCCGCGCGGTCGGTTTCCGTCAGCCCGCCCCGGTCGGCCACGATCCGGTCCCGCTGGCGCAGGATCGCGGTCTTGAGGCCGGAAAACGACATCTCCAGCCCCGGCCGGTCCAGCAGCGGGCGGGGCAGATCGAAGCGCGCGGGATCGCCGGACGCGGCACAGGCCTCCACCGCCGGGCCGCCGGGCTGGCCGAGGCCGAGCAGGCGGGCTGTCTTGTCGAACGCCTCGCCCGGCGCATCGTCGATGGTGCCGCCGAGGCGGGTGAAGTCGTCGGGGCCGCCGACCCGCAGGAACTGGCAGTGCCCGCCGGACACCAGGAGCATGAGATAGGGGAACCCGAGCCCGTGGGTCAGGCGCGGCGTCAGCGCATGACCGGCCAGGTGATTGACCGCGATCACGGGCTTCCGCGCCGCGAAGCCGATCCCCTTGGCCGTCATGACCCCGGCCAGGACGCCACCGATCAACCCCGGCCCCGCCGTGACCGCGATGGCGTCGATCCGGTCGAGCGGCACGCCGGCCTCCTCCAACGCGGCCTCGACCACGATATCGACCCGCTCCGCATGGGCGCGGGCGGCGATCTCGGGCACGACGCCGCCGAACGCCGCGTGCAGGTCCGACTGCGACAGGACCCGGTTCGACAGGATCTCCGGCCCCGTGTCACCGTCGCGCAGGACGGCCGCGGCGGTGTCATCGCAGCTCGTCTCGATACCGAGGATATGGATGGGCTCTGGCAAGTTTTCCGGCGCGGTCGTGGACGGGTTCCCGCGGCGCAGGTAGCATCGCCGCCGATGGCTGACAATGGCGCGCCCCTGATCCTTTTGACCCGCCCGTGCGCCCAGTCCGAGCGCTTCGCGGAAACGCTGCGAGGTCTCGCGGAGATCCGGATCGTGCCGCTGATGGAGATCGTGACGACCGGCCCGCTGCCCGATCTCTCCACCGCCGCCGGGCTGATCTTCACCTCTGAGAACGGCGTCCGCGCCTTTGCGGAGCTTTCGCCGCGCCGCGACCTGCCGTCCTGGGCGGTCGGAGGGCGGACCCGGGCGGCGGCGGAGGCGATCGGGCTGGTGGCGCGGGAGGGCGGCGGCACCGCGGATACGCTGGTGGACGCCATTCTTGTCGCGCCGCCGGATCGCGGGCGGCTCTGGCACCTGCGCGGGACCCATGCGACCGGGGACGTCGCGGCCCGGTTGAGAGATGCCGACCGCGATGCGGACGAGGCGGTGGTCTACGATCAACGGGCCTGCGCGCCGTCCGAACCGCTTGCCCCGCTCGCCGTCGGCCGCCGCGTCGTTGTGCCGCTGTTCTCGCCCCGCTCGGCCAGGTTGTTCGCCGGGGCCGTTGGGTCCGGGGATGGCGACTGGGTGCCGGTGTGCCTGTCCGAAGCAGTGGCGGCGGCGCTTCCCGACCGGCTGCGCCGCCGCGCCGCCGTCGCCGACTCGCCGGACGCCGCCGCCCTTGCCCGCTTGCTGCAGCGGCATATTTCCCCCTAGCCCTCCGGGGCGCCGACATGCCACGCTTGTGCGGGTGACTCGGCTCTGGCCCTGTCACCAGCGGCAAGGCGTTCGGTAGAAAGGACTTTCGACGGTGGCACGGGGCAAGAGGACAGAGACCGAACAGGACACCGGGGCAGAGACCGAAGCACAGGACGACACCCCCGCAACGGCCGAGACCGACACCGTGGAAACCGGCGACGCGGCGGATGTCGAGGCGGCCCTCGCCCCCCGGCGCGACCCCGGGGACACGAGCGAAACCGACACCGGCGAAGACCCCACCGATAGCGACACCCCGGAGACCGTCGCGACCGACGACGACGACGTGACCGCGCCTGACGAGCCCGACCGCGCGGCAGAGGACGAGGGCGCGCCCGTTGCCGCCACCCCCACCATCACCGCCCATCCCGACCGGCAGGTGTCGGGCCCCGGTTTCCTGCCGCTCCTGTTCGGCGGCATCCTCGCGGGCGCCATCGGTTACGGCGCCGGCTACCTCGTGTTCCATCCCGGCGCATCCTTCGATGTCGTCCGCATGGCCGAACTGACCTCCACCGTTTCCGCGCAGGGCGAGGCCATCGACGAGTTGTCGACCCGCACGCAGGCGCTGGCCGAGGCCGCGCCGCCGGATGTCGACCTGTCCGCGCTGGAAACCGGGATCGCGGATCTCCAGTCCGCGTTGAGCGACATGGGCGAGCGGATCGACGAGATCGACGGCGCGCTGTCCGGCATCGACACCCGCGTGTCCGATCTCGAGGATCGCCCGGTCCTGACCGGCGAGGCCGGGACCGACGAGGCCGCCGTCGCGGCAGCGATGGACCGCCTGCGCGCGGAACTGGGCGAACAGCGCGACGCCAACGAGGCGCTGGCGGAGCGCGTCCAGACGCTTGCCGACGAGGCCGAGGCCCGCGTGGCCGAGGCCGAACAGCGCATCGCGGACGCGGAGGCGCGGGCGGAGGCGTCGATGGGCGAGGCCTCGGCGCAGGCCGCGCTGTCGGAACTTCGCATCGCGGTCGCGGCCGGAACGCCCTTCGCCGCCGCCCTGGCCGATCTGCCGGGAACCGGGGAGGATCTGCCCGCACCGCTGGCCGAGGTTGCCGAGACCGGCATCCCGACGCTGGAGGAACTGCAATCCCGCTTCCCCGCCGCCGCCCGCGCGGCGCTGCCCATCGCCATCCGCGAAACCGCGGGCGATACCGCAAGCGACCGTGTGACCGCGTTCCTGCGCAGCCAGGTCGGCGGCCGGTCGCTGGAACCGCGCGAAGGCGACGACCCCGACGCGATCCTGTCGCGCGCGGGTGCGGCCGTCGAGGTCGGCGACCTGGACGCCGCGCTCGCCGAGATCGCCGCGCTGCCCGAACCGGCGCAGGCCGCGATGTCGGACTGGATCGCGATGGCCGAGCAGAGGGCGGAGGCGCTGACCGCGCTCGAAAGCCTGTCCTCCGCGCTCGGCGGCAACTGAGGAGGGGCGCGGCATGATGCTCTGGTCCCTTCTCAAGATCGTCGTCTTCGTCGTCATCGTGGCGGCGCTGACCCTCGGCGCGGGCTATCTCCTGGAACTGGGCGACGTGGTGCTGGTCACCGTCGGCGGCCGGGAATTCGCGCTGACACCGCTGGTGGCGGTGATCGTGGCGCTCCTCCTGCTGCTCGCCGTCTGGCTCATCATCCGGCTGGCCGGGTTGCTGGTCGCCACGCTGCGCTTTCTCAACGGCGACGAGACCGCGATTTCCCGCTACTTCAACCGCCGCGCCGAGAAACGGGGCTACGACGCGCTGTCCGACGGTATCATGGCGCTCGCCGCGGGCGAGGGGCGGCTCGCGATCCGCAAGGCGCAGCGTGCCGAAAGCTACCTGCACAGGCCCGATCTGACCAACCTCGTGATCGCGCAGGGGGCCGAGATGGTGGGCGACACCGCGCTCGCCACCGAAACGCTCAAGCAGATGGTCCAGCACGACCGCACCCGCTTCGTCGGCATCCGCGGCCTCATCAAGCAGAAGCTTCAGCAGGGCGACACCGACACCGCGATGAAGCTGGCCGAGAAGGCACTGGCGATCCGCCCGCAGAACGCCGAGGTGCAGGACCTGCTGCTCGGGCTCCAGACCCGGGACGAGGACTGGAAGGGCGCCCGCAAGACCCTGACCGCCAAGCTGAAGGCCGGGAACCTGCCGCGCGACGTCCACAAGCGCCGCGACGCCGTGCTGGCGCTGGCCCACGCCCGTGACGCACTGGCCGAGGGCAAGATCGACACCGCGCGGGCCGAGGCCTACGAGGCCAACCGGCTGTCGCCGCACCTCGTGCCCGCCGCGGTCATGGCCGCACGAATGAGCGTTGAGGAAGGCAAGCCCCGCGCCGCGACCCGCATCCTCAAGAAGGCGTGGGAGGTCGCGCCGCATCCCGACCTCGCCGCCGCCTTTGCCGCGATCGAACCCGGCGAAACGCCCGAGGCACGGCTGAAGCGGTTCCGCCCGCTTCTCGCCAGGCACCCTGAGGCGGTCGAGACGCGGCTTCTGAATGCCGAACTGCTGATTGCCGCCGACAATTTCGACAAGGCCCGCAAGGTGCTCGGCCCGCTGCCGGAAAGCGACCCGGACGCGCGGACGCTGACCCTGATGGCGGCGATCGAACGCGGCACCGGCGGCGAGGACCGGCTGGTCCGCGCCTGGCTCGCCAAGGCGGTGACCGCGCCCCGCGGTCCGCAGTGGATGTGCAGCAACTGCGGCCACGTCCACGCCGACTGGCGGCCGACCTGCGAGAATTGCGACAGCTTCGACACCCTGGAATGGGAAACGCCGAAGCAGAGCGAGGCCGCGCTGTCCGGCGCCGCGCACATGCTGCCCCTGATCGTCGGCGCGCTGGAGGACCGGCGCGAGGAGGAAACCGCGGCGGAGGATGCGCCCCCCGATGAGGCCGTAGACCTGCCCGCCGAGGTCGCCGCGACCGAGGATGCCGAGGTGATCGAGACCGGCGACACCGAAGCGGAATCCGCTCGAAATTAGGTCTGGGCAAGCCCGGCGGGGCTTGCTAAACGGCGGTCCGGGCCGGTGTAGCTCAGCTGGTAGAGCACGTCATTCGTAATGATGGGGTCGGGGGTTCGAGTCCCTTCACCGGCACCACCCCAGTCGCCAGGCAGTCGATCCGAACCTCCCTCGTGAGGGCTGGATCTGTGTTCCGACTGCGGCACCCTGAAAACGTCGTCCGCCGCTCCGCTTTCTGCCCGGTTCCTGACCGCCGTGCCTGCTTCAGTGCCAGCGAGATGTTCGCGGGCGTTCCTGAGCAGCATCTACGGTTGTCATCCATGATATATCAGTCGAATATCTCGACTGAGCTCATCTCCGACCAGCGCAGCCCCCCGTGACCACCACCTTCAAGACCACCATTTACTGGGCCGACCGGGGCCGCGAAGCGCATCGCTTCGCGCCGCTCGAATCCGATGTCGCTGCAGAGATCGCGGTGATCGGCGGCGGGATCCTGGGGGCCTCGACCGCGTTGCACCTCGCGGAGGCCCGCCGGGACGTGGCGCTTGTCGAGGCAGGTGACATCGGCCACGGCGCATCGGGCCGTAACACCGGGTTCGTCGTCCCGAGCCTGAAAAGCTTGCTCGGTCCCGAGGACGTGGAACGGGCGCTCGGACCGGTCCACGCAGAGCGCCTGCTGCGGCTCGTCGCCGGATCCGGGAACACGGTCTTCGACCTCGTGGATCGCCACGGCATCGACTGCGACGCGATCCGCAGCGGATGGTTGCAAGCGGGGCATTCGGAGGCCGCGGAGACGATGCTGGAGGCACGCCTTCCCCGGCTGCGCGACATGGGGGTGGCGGTCGAGTTCTGCGACCGGGCGCGGATGCAGGCGATGACCGGCCTGCCCTGGGTTCACGGCGGTCACTACCTTCCGTCCGGCGGACAGATCGACCCGCTGGCCTACGTTCGCGGGCTGGCCTTCGCGGCGGAGCGGGCCGGGGCGCGGGTCCACGCCCACAGCCCAGCGACGGCGATCCGGCCCGACGGGTCCGGCTGGCGGGTGGAGACACCCCGCGGGGCGATCCGGGCCGAACGCGTGATCCTCGCGACCAACGCGATGGTCGGCCGGCTGATCCCGGCGCTGGCCCGGTCCATCGTGCCCGTTCGGGTGTTCCAGGTCACATCCGAACCGCTGCCGGACGATGCGCGGCGGCGTATTCTTCCGGCCGGCGCGCCCGTCACCGATACCCGCCGCCACACCTTCGCCCTGCGCTGGAGCCCCGATGGCCGGCTGATGACCGGCGGCATGGTGCCACCCGGCTTCGACCGCGCAGGCGCCGCTGTTCGCCGCTTTGCTCGCCGGCTTGCCGCGCAAGTGCCGGGCCTGGGCGAGATCCGCCCGTCCCATGTCTGGTCGGGCCGGATCGCGGTCACGCTCGATGCGCTGCCGCGGATGATCGAACTCGCGCCCGGACTCCATGGCGCCATCGGCTGCAACGGGCGCGGCGTCGCGCTGACCTCCGCCCTCGGTCGGGAACTCGCGGGATGGTATGCCTCCGGCGGAGAGACCAGCTTCGTCCTGCCGATCACCCCGCCCCGCCCGGTGCCCTTCGCCCGGCTTTCCGGCCTCGGGCCACACCTGGCGCTGCCGTGGCTGGAGATGCGCGATGCTATGGAAATCCGGCCGTCGGGCCGCAACCGACCCCTGTGAAAGGAACGACATGAGCGACGATCAGATCCGCTGGTCCCGGCAGGCCGACGTGGAACGGACATGGGTCCACGAGGGCCAGGAATTCAGCCACCGACTCATCACCAACAAGCTTCACGGCGCACCGATGTCGTTCCACATCACGACTTACATGCCGCATTTCGACACGATGGTCGAAGGCGACGGCGTTCACGAGGTGGTCCTTTACTGCCTGCACGGCTGGTCCGACCAGATCGTGGATTCCACCGGCAAGACGCATCACTTCGTGCAGGGCGACGCGATCTACCTGCCGAAGGTCTACCGCTATCGCCACGTCATCGGCGAGGCCGGACTGGTGGTCGCGGTATGCTCGGTCCCGTCGAAGGAAGCGGGGGACATGTGATGGACCTGCCCGGGCGCAACTGGCGGGACCTGACCCGCGCCGAACTCGCCGCCGCGCGGGATGCCGGGGCGCTGGTGCTGGTCCCGACCGGCGCGATCGAGCAGCACGCCGATCACCTGCCGGTCGACACCGACACGCGGCTCGCCACCGCCGTCGCCGAGCGGGCGGCGGCGCAGGCCGAGAGTCCGGTCATCGTCGCGCCCACAGCCGCGATCGGCTTTTCGCCGCATCACCTGAGCCTGACGGGGACGCTGAGCCATCGCCTTTCGACCTACCTCGCGATGCTGTCCGAAACCGCCCGGACGATCCTGTCGGCCGGATTTCCGCGCGTGCTGTTCGTGAACGGCCACGGCGGAAACTCCGCGCCGCTCGCTGCGCTCTGCGGGGAACTCGTGACCGACGGCCACCCGGTCGGCGCGGTCGACTACTTCGCGCCGTCGACGGCGGAGTGGGTGCCCATGCTGACCGGCGCTTTCGAAGGCGTCGGCCATGCCTGCGAGTACGAAACCGCGCTGGTTCTCGCCCTCGCAGACCCGGACCACGCGGCGCGGGTGGCGGCGAAGGCGCGCGACCTGCCGCCGCGCCTGACGCAACCGTGGATCGCGCCGGGCGCCACCGACGACCCGATCTCGCGGAACGGCGCACGCTGGCCCGCGATCTTCCACGCCGACGACTGCGGCTACTACGGCGATCCCGCGGCGGCGACGGCCGAAACCGGGGCGCGGATGCTGGAGGCGACGGTCGCCGGGCTGGCGCGGTTCATCGGCGAATTCGCGGCCGTTCCGCTGCGCGTCGGGATCGCGCCGGACCCGGGTACGCCGGGGATCGACCGGCCGGGCTGAGGTCAGCCAATCTCCTCCAACCGCCTGTCCAGTCGTTGCATCATCGTGTCGACCTCG
>WVSL01000008.1 GCA_015689685.1 Rhodobacterales bacterium HKCCE2091
CGATGCCGCGTCGAGCGGTGCGGGCTCCGTGCGCGACGGCGTCAAGTCGGCCGCGAGTGCCGCGGGCGCACGCGCGCGCCGCATCCGACGTCGCCTCGCGCGCGGTACCGAGACGCTGACGCATGAGGCCCGCGAGCGCGTGATCGCCGCCCGCTGGACCGCCGTGAAGGCACGGCGCGCCGCCGCCCGCAATGTCCGTAAGGGTGCCGATGCGGCCTCGGACTTCTACCGGGAAAACCCGCTGGTCGTGGGTGGCCTCGCGCTGGCCGCCGGTGCGATCCTCGCCGGCACCCTGCCGCGCACAAGGCAGGAGGACCAGTATCTCGGCCGCTACTCCGACGACGCCTATGACCGGGCCGAGCGGATGCTGAAGGCCGAGACCAAGAAGGCCCGCCGCGTCGCGGAGCGTGCCGCGGAAACCGCGCGGCAGGTGCTCGACGAGGAGCGCGCGAAGATCGACGGGCAGGCACCGGGCCAGAAATCGGCCGTGGAGCATGTCGCCGACGAGGTTCGCGATGGTGCGTCCCGTGTCGCCGACGCGGCCCGCGACGAGGCCGAGAAGCAGAAGCTCGGGACCCCGGGCTCTTGAGCGATACCGCACCCGCACGCGGCCGGATGGCCGAGCGCCCGCGCCAGATTCCCTGGCGCGGGTGGCGGCGTATCGCGGTGCGGACGTGGACGGAAACGAACCGCGACCACCTCGGCCTGATCGCGGCCGGGGTGGCGTTCTACGGTTTGCTGGCCCTGTTCCCGGCGATCACCGCCCTGATGGCGGTCGCCGGCCTGGCCTTCGAACCGGCGCAGATCACCGCGCAGGTGGAACTGATCTTCTCGCTCGTGCCCGAAGCCGCGGCGCAGATCATCATCGACCAGGCCTCCGCCGTCGCCGGAAGCGACGAGGGCGGGCTGGGGCTTTCGGCGGCGCTCGGCTTCGCGCTCGCCGTCTGGTCGGCGTCCAAGGGGGTCAGTAGCCTGATCGAAGGCGTCAACGTCGCCTATGACGAGGCCGAAACGCGGGGCATCGTCCGGCTCACCGTGACCCGTCTCGCGCTTACCCTGTTCCTCGTGACCGGGATGGTCACGGGCCTCGGCGCGACGATCGTCCTGCCGTCGATCCTGCAAATCCTCGCGCTCGGCCCGACGACCGAGATGGTGATCGGGCTCGTCCGGTGGGGCGTGCTGCTCCTGATGACGATGATCGGGGTCGGGGTGGTCTACCGCTACGCCCCCGACCGCCAGATGGCCCGCTGGCGCTGGCTGACGCCCGGGGCCGTTCTCGCCACCATCGCCTGGATCGCCGCGTCGGCCGGCTTCGCGGTCTACGTCCAGAACTTCGGCAGCTACCAGGAAACCTTCGGCGCGCTGGCCGGGGTGATCATCCTGCTGATGTGGCTCTGGATTTCCGCCTACCTGATCCTGATCGGCGCGGAACTGAACGCGGAGGTCGAGGCCGAGACGCGCATCGACACCACGATCGGCGACCCGATGCCGATCGGCACCCGCGGCGCGGTCAAGGCGGATACCGTGGCGGAGTGAGGCCGCGCCCCGCCCGTCACGCCACCTTCACCACCACGGCCATCGCCGAATCCCCCGCGGCGCATCCCTGGAACAGCCCGGTGCCGCCGCCCCGGATTTCCAGCTCCTCGATCAGTTCGATCAGCGAGCGGAGTCCGGTCGGGCCCTGCGGATGCCCCCAGACCAGCGAGCTGCCGTAGTTGTTCATGCCGCGCCAGTCGATGTCGAAGGCGCGGGCAAAGGCGATGTCGTTCACCGCGAAGGGGTTGTGGGACTTGATCGCGTCGACCTGCCCGATCTCCAGCCCCGCGATCCCGAGCGCCCGGCTTGCCGCCCGGATCGGCGCGGCGGGCATGTGGGCGAGGTCGTCCCGCGCCTGCGCGGTGGCGATGACGGAGACCGACGGCCCGCCCTCGACCGGCGACAACTCCCGCGCGCGGCCGGGGTCGGCGGTCATCACGATGCCGGCGCTGCCGTCCGCGGGGTGGGTCTGCCCGGCGAAGGTGACGCTGCCGCCTTCCTGCACCGGGCGCAGCGCGGCCATCTTCTCGGGCGAGGCCGGGTAGACGCCCTCGTCACCCGTCAGCGTCCTGACCGTCTTGCGGAACCGGGCATCCGGCACCTCGAACTCCGCCGCCATGTAACGGGTCTGGAACGCGCGGTCGCCGGCCAGCGCGGCCTGGTACTGCTCGAACCGGAATGCCGCCACCTCGTGCTGTTCCTCGGTGGTGATGCCGACCCGGCGGGCGACGTTATCGGCGGTGTCCACCATCGCGCATTTCGCGAACGGGTCGCGGTTGAAGCTTTCCAGCACGATGTCCTCGGACCGCCCGGTTCCGCCGGCGCCGTCGGGCGCGGGGTAGTAGGCATGGGCCCCGTTCGAGGTGCGGTCACCCGACACCAGCAGCGCCACGTCCGCCGCGCCGATGGCGAACTCGCCACAGGCGGTGGCCACGAGCCGGGCACCGGTCGCGCAGGCCTGGTTCACGGTCGGACCGGCGAGATATTCCGCCCCGATCAGGCCGGTGAACCAGGGCGTGCCGTAGAAGCTGCGATATTGAGGGACGGTCATGCCGTAGGCGGCGAAGTCGAACGCATCGACGCCGATCCCGCGGTCGGCCAGCGCCGCCTTCGTGACATGCGCTGCGAACTCGATCGCGTGGAGATGCGAGAACGCGCCCTGCCAGCGGGCGAAAGGCGTGCTCCAGTAGGCGCGGTAGGGAATGTGGCCGATCATGCGCTTGCGTCTCCCCCGGTGTGAACGGAACTGGCGGGGAGGAGGCACCAACGGCGACCGGAGGCACCTGCGTATGCCCTGCCCGGCTGGCGGAAAGCGGCTGCAATCCTCATGAGTGTCCCCTCTGGCGACGCACCGCCTAGAGCAGCCGTCATCCCTGCCCGCCCGGTCGCGGGCAGGCCTCCTCCGACGACGATCATAGCTGTCGGCGGTAGGCCACGGCAATCGATTTTTGCATTTTAGTGCGCATCTGGCGTTTGGTTGGTAGCTATTCCTCGTCCATTTCTGGACCCATCGGCTCTATATTGCATAATCCGTAAGTGAAGGATCCCACGATACAGGGCGTGTCGCTGACCCGCAGCCTCACCACATCTGAGATGTGCGCCGACCTCGAAATCTCGGGAAAGCTGGCGACCCCTGAAGGACTCGAACCCTCAACCTGCTGATTAGAAGTCAGCTGCTCTATCCAGTTGAGCTAAGGGGTCGCTCGGGCGTCTTGATCGCGGAAAGCGGGCGGGCGGTCAATCCGGGGCGAGGTCGAGCACCATGAACGCGCTTTCGGGATGCTCGGGGTAATCGCCGTAGGCTCCGCAGGGGCGGAAGCCGGCGCTGGCATAGAGACGGCGGGCGGGGACGGAGCCCGGATCGGTGCCGGTCTCCAGCAGGATCCGGCGGGCGCCGACGCCGCGGGCCTCATCGACCAGACGGGCGAGCAGGCGCGCCGCGATGCCCTTCCCCCGGCTTTCGTCGCGGGTGAACATCGACTTCACCTCGACCTCGCCGCCACCGAGATCGCGCAACGCGGCGATGGCCGCGGCCTCTCCGCCCTCGGTCGCGGCGAAGAGCCGGACACCGGGTGCGGACAGGGCGGCGACGTCGAGGACATGGACGGCCTCGGCGGCGAAATCCGCCCGGGTGCGGGCGATGTGCAGCGCGATCAGCGCCGCGACCTCGGGCGACGCGGGATCGGCCGGGCGGATCGCGATGTCAGCCATTCGTGCCCTCCGCCGTAGCGCCGCCGGTTTCCCAGTGGCGGACGTGGAACCGCTCGATCCGCCGCCTGAGCGATGCCCCGTCCTCGGTGTCGCGCAGGGCGGCGATGCGGTCGCGGTAGTGGGCCACGGCGCCCTCGTGCAACCTGCGCAGTTCCTCGTCGCGCAGGAACTCGGACATCAGCGCCCCGACATCGGTGGCATGGCGCGCGGCCGACAGGTCCTCGACATCGTTCACGTCGTACTTGCGCCAGTATTTCAGGTCGGCGGCAAGGTCGTCGTGGTTGGCGTTGCCCCGTTCGGCCTGCACGAGGAAGGTATCCATCGCGCGGACCGCGTAGTGGTTGACCTGGGCGATGGAGGACGACCACTCCCCCGCCGCAAGCGACTTCGGGATCGTCCGGCGCAGCTTCTCTGGCAGCGGCTCACCGCCGCCGTTGACCCAGTTCGCGGAAAGCGCGGCGTCCTTGCGAAGCTGCGGCGCGTGGTTGGAGATCCGTTCAACCGGTGCATCGCGGCGCACCAGCGTCTTGATCCCGAGCGAGGATCGCGACGGATCCGGCGCTTCCCATCCGAACCGGCGGGTGAACTGCGAGATCACCGGCGCATCCTCGAAATCGCGGACGCCGTTGCAGCCGAACGGCAGGTGACAGAGCGAGATCAGCTGCGCGTCGGGCAGCGCATCGAACAGGTCCCGCAACCGGCCGCGCCCGGCATGAACCGCGATGAACTCGTCCGCGTCCATCGAGATGTACCAGTCCGACCGCCGCGGGCGCAGGAAGGTGTCGATGTAGTGGATGACCGCGTGGTGATGGGTGGTGGCGCCGCGGTACATCGAAGGGTTCGGCATGTGCCGCACCAGCCCCATGTCGTCCAGCCGCTCCAGCATCAGGTCGGTACCGTCGGTGCAATCGTTGGTGAAGATCAGGAAATCGTTGAGGCCCGCGAGGATATGATAGGCCAGCCATTCGAGGATGAACGGCCCCTCGTTCTTCATCGGCGTGATGGCGGTGATGCGCATGGCCCCGGCCTGTCGTCGCGGTTTCGCCGAGCCTAGCGGACCGCGCAGCCGGGGTCACGCGGGCGGAGGGGACGGCGTCAGTGGGTCCAGGCGCCGCGCCGGTCGGTCGCGAAATTCTCGCCGTAGCCGCGGGGGCGGATGTTCGGGCGGCGCTTCTTCGGGCGCACGACGACCGCGTCGATGCCGTTGTCCTTGGCGTATTCCTGCGCGGCTTCGAGCGTGTCGAACCGCAGCCGGACCTGGCTTTCCATGTCCGAGGACGAGGTCCAGCCCATCAGCGGGTCGATGTCGCGCCGCTCCGCCGGTTCGAAATCGAGATACCAGACATTGGTCCGGGCCTGCCCGGAGGACATCGCCGTCTTGGCGGGCTGGTAGATGCGCGCGCGCATGGGCCACCTTTCTCGGTTCGGTCAGCGTCACGGGACGGTTTAGCGGCATCGCCCGCCCCGATGCAACAGTCGCGCCGCCGCAGCGCGCGGGGCGCGGCGGGCGGTGTCGGCGGGGTGGGGAAAGTCGCGAGCATCAGAGGGTTGCCGGCACGTCCCGAGGGAGCGAGGGGTGGGGTGGGTGGTTCGGATCCGGCCGGCAACCACATCTGCTGCTTGCAAGGACGACCATAGGCAAGGAAACCCCTGCCTCGCAAGAAAAATTCGACCTTAGGTAAGGCAAATCTTAGTCAGTTTGATAACCTTTTGTTAACCTTTTTCGGCAGGGTTCCGGAGGCCCTTGAAATGGAACGAAAAGGGACCATCCTAGAGACGCTGCCGGAGGCCCCCATGCACAGCAATTCGCCCGAACAGATGCCCGATCTCGGCCGGTCGGTCGACGACGTCCGCGCCCGCGACAAGCTGGAAGGCGGGCGGCGGTTCGTCATGCACACCGAGTTCAAGCCGGCCGGAGACCAGCCGACCGCGATCGCCGAGTTGTCGGAGGGCGTCAACGGCGGCGAACAGGACCAGGTGCTGCTCGGCGCGACGGGGACCGGCAAGACCTTTACCATGGCCAAGGTGATCGAGGAGACGCAGCGCCCCGCGATCATCCTCGCGCCCAACAAGACGCTGGCCGCGCAGCTCTACGGCGAGTTCAAGGGCTTCTTCCCCGAGAACGCGGTCGAGTATTTCGTGTCCTACTACGACTACTACCAGCCGGAGGCCTACGTCCCGCGGTCGGACACCTATATCGAGAAGGAATCCCAGATCAACGAGCAGATCGACCGGATGCGCCACTCGGCCACCCGGGCGCTCTTGGAACGCGACGACGTGATCATCGTGGCCTCGGTGTCCTGCATCTACGGCATCGGATCGGTCGAGACCTACGGCGCGATGACCCAGGACCTGCACGCCGGCAAGGACTACGACCAGCGCAAGATCATGGCCGACCTCGTGGCGCAGCAGTACCGCCGTAACGACCAGGCGTTCACCCGCGGCAGTTTCCGCGTGCGCGGCGACAGCCTGGAGATCTGGCCCGCGCACCTGGAGGACCGGGCCTGGAAGCTATCCTTCTTCGGGGACGAGCTGGAATCGATCTCGGAATTCGACCCGCTGACGGGCGAGAAGACCGGCACGTTCGACCGGGTCCGGGTCTACGCCAATTCCCACTACGTCACGCCGCGCCCGACGCTTCAGCAGGCGGTGAAGGGGATCAAGGCGGAGCTCGTCACCCGGCTGTCGCAACTGGAGGGCGAGGGCAAGCTCCTGGAGGCGCAGCGGCTGGAGCAGCGCACGAATTTCGACCTG
Source organism: Rhodobacterales bacterium HKCCE2091 (assembly GCA_015689685.1). Classification (GTDB taxonomy): domain Bacteria; phylum Pseudomonadota; class Alphaproteobacteria; order Rhodobacterales; family Rhodobacteraceae; genus HKCCE3408. Next base: position 6,502 of record WVSL01000008.1, read on the forward strand.
GAGATGCTGGAGGCCACCGGGTCCTGCAACGGGATCGAGAACTACTCGCGCTACCTGACCGGCCGCGCCCCCGGCGAGCCACCCCCGACGCTGTTCGAATACATCCCCGACAACGCGATCGTCTTCGCCGACGAGAGCCACGTCACCGTGCCCCAGATCGGCGGCATGTACCGGGGCGACTACCGGCGCAAGTTCACGCTGGCCGAACACGGCTTCCGCCTTCCCTCCTGCATGGACAACCGGCCGCTCAAGTTCGAGGAATGGGATGCGATGCGCCCGCAATCGGTGTTCGTGTCGGCCACCCCCGCCGCGTGGGAGATCGACCGCGCCGGCGGCGTCTTCACCGAACAGGTGATCCGGCCGACCGGCCTCCTCGATCCGAAGGTGGAGGTCCGGCCGGTGAAGATGCAGGTCGACGACCTGCTGGACGAGGTGCGCCGCGTGGCGCAGGACGGCTACCGCGCGCTGGTGACGGTGCTGACCAAGCGCATGGCCGAGGACCTGACCGAGTACCTGCACGAACAGGGCATCCGGGTGCGCTACATGCATTCGGACATCGACACGCTGGAGCGGATCGAGATCCTGCGCGACCTGCGTCTCGGCGCCTTCGACGTGCTGGTGGGCATCAACCTGCTGCGCGAGGGGCTCGACATCCCCGAATGCGGGCTGGTGGCGATCCTCGACGCGGACAAGGAAGGCTTCCTCCGGTCGGAAACCTCGCTGATCCAGACCATCGGCCGTGCCGCACGGAACGTGGACGGGCGGGTCATCATGTACGCCGACACGATCACCGGCTCGATGGAGCGCGCCATGCGCGAGACCGAGCGGCGGCGCGCCAAGCAGATGGAATACAACGAGGAACACGGGATCACCCCCGCGACGGTCAAGAAGAACGTCGACGACATCCTCGCCGGTCTCTACCAGGGCGACGTGGACATGAACCGCGTCACGGCGAAGGTCGACAAGCCGATGGTCGGCGCGAACCTTCAGGCCCATCTCGACGGCCTGCGCGACCAGATGCGGAAAGCGGCGGAAAACCTCGAATTCGAGGAAGCCGCGCGGGTGCGGGACGAGATCAAGCGGCTGGAAGCGGTCGAACTCGCCGTGGCGGACGACCCGCTCGCGCGGCAATCGGCGGTCGAGGACGCGGTGGAAGCCTCCCGCAAGGCCAGCGGCCGCAGCACCGCCGGCAAGCCGGGCCAGCGAGGCGGCAACGTGAAGCGGCGGGGGCGCTAGCGCGACCGGCTCTCCACGAGCGGCTCGACCGGCTGCCGCCCCAAGAGACCCTTCAGCCCGAGCGCCCGCTTCTCGACGAGGTGCCAGCTCAGCAGCGCGTAGGCCAGGACCGGCACCACGCAGAGCGGGAAGAACTGCCATCCGCTCAGGCCCGTTCCGACGAGCCCCGCAACCGCCATCTGGATCGGCCAGCCGCCGATGTAGATGCCGTAGGACAGGTCTCCGAACCGGGTCCAAGGGCCGAGGGTCAGGCCTTCCTTCAGGCCGAGATAGATGACCGGGTAGGCCGCGAGGATCGGGAACAGCTTGGGGAGTTCTCCCGCGATCGTCGCCTCGACCAGGAACACGCAGAAGACGGCCGCGACGGGGCCGCTCGGGGTCCGGTCGCGGAGAACGAAGTACAGCGTCGCCCCTGCGAAGAAGGCCGGCGCGCCGTAGATGATCGGGAACAGCTGCATCGACACGAAATTGCCGGTGTAGAAGAAGACGAAGGACACGAGGCAGAGCGCCGCCGTGACCCAGGCGTTTAGGGCGCGCAGGGAGAACAGGACCGCGACGACGACATAAAGCTGCATCTCGGCGACGAGCGTCCAGATCACCCCGTTCGCCACCCGGCCCACGTCGCCCTCGAAGAACGACACCCTGGGAATGATGAGCGTGAAGTCCCAGATGTAGTCGAAGCCGAGCGCGCGCGCGAAGGAGGTCCAGGTCCACCATCCGCCCACGTAGTCGCGCAAGCTTCCGTTGACGAAGAAGGGCCCGATCACGACGAAGCATATCAGGAGGCTGGCGAGGTAGCCGGGATAGAGCCGCAACGCGCGTTTCCAGGCATACCCGGCCAGCGTCGGCGTGGCGACCCGGCTCGCGGTGATCAGGTATCCGCTGATGATGAAGAACACGAACACGGCGTAGATCCCCAGGATCTCGCCGGTGAGCATCTGCAGCGGCTCCTTCTCTTCATGGCCTTCGGAGATGAGGAACGAGTGGGAAAAGATGACGCAGAGGGCCGCGATTATCCTCAGGCTATCGAAAACACCGGATCTTCTCATCAATACAATCGCCGTTCGACGAACCAATACCGGCCGAGGGTGCCATGTCGGGGCGCACCCCGCCAGTCCGGTCTTCGCTGGCGCAGAAAAAACCCTCGACCTGCAATCCTGACCGACCGGTAAGGTTTCCCCGCCTTGCCCCAGGGTCAACCTGCTGCCACCCTCCCCAAACGACCCAGGACATCGAGAGACTTCCACATGCCGAATGCCGTCTACGGCTTCGGGTTCGCCTTGCTTACCGCGTTCCTCGTCATTGCCGCCGACTACCTGCTGAAACTCGCCGCCCTCCGGGGCGCGCTGCTGAGTTGGGAGGTGGCGGGGGGATGCGCGCTCTATGCCGCCTCGGCGCTCCTGTGGTTCGGGGCGGTGCGCCATGCCTCCCTCGCGCAGGCGGGGGTCGCCTACGCGATGATCACGCTGGTCGCGCTTGCCGTCATGGGGGTCGTCGCCTTCGGCGAGAACCTCAGGCTGCGAGAGGTCGCAGGCGTGGGGCTCGCGCTCGTCGCGATGGGGCTGATGGTCCGGGTCTGAGCCCCTGCCCCGCGCCTCAGCTTCCGGGCACCACGGTCAGGCCGAGCATCCGCCACATCTGCATCCCGCCGCGGTAGTAGTGGATCAGGTCCGCGGGGTAGCCGGCCTCGATCATCCGGCGCGCGGCCGCGGGCGACTGGCCGCACCACGGGCCGTTGCAGAACAGCGCGACGCGCGGCAGGTCGCCCTCGCAGACGAAGCCGTCGAAATCGACCACGCAGCCCAGTTCGCCGAGCCGGTCGGCGGCCTCGATATAGGGAACCGACACCGCGCCGGGGATCGTCCCGGCCTCGAATTCCGGTCGCACCCGGCCGTCGATCACCACCGCGTCCGGGTCCTGCAGGAACTCCAGCAGCTCCAGCTCGCCGATGGTGGTGACCCCCGGTGCGGGGCTCATCGGCTGGATGCAGAAGTTCGGGCAGGGGCGCGAGGTCAGCGCGAACTCGCCCTCGATCGTCGCGGCGTTGTCCTGGTTCCGCATGATCTCGACCGGGCCGGAGCCGGTCTCCACTGTGACCGACATCACCCCGGGCGTGATCCCGACGGGCTCCGCCAGCGCCGCGCCGGCGGACAGGCACCAGATCAGAAAACTGCGCATCGCGTCCTCCCTTCGCTGTCGCATCCGGGCCAGCGGATACGGGTGCCGGGCGCGGGTCAAGGCGGCATCGTGGCCCCTTGCTCCCGGCCCCGCTTTGGCGCAAAACACCTGCCATCGGGGCCGTAGCTCAGTTGGGAGAGCGCGTCGTTCGCAATGACGAGGTCAGGGGTTCGATTCCCCTCGGCTCCACCATCCCGCCCGCGACCGGGCGGGGATCCGGCGCGGAGGATACCGCCCTGAAACCGGCCGCCGCCATCTGCCTCGCGCTCGCCGCCGCGCCCGCCGCCGCCTGGGAGGCACGGGTCGAGGACGGGCTGTGCACGCTTCGCCACGCGGAGCCCGGCGCGGCGGTGCTGCTGGTGTTCGATCCCGCCGGCCCGCCGTGGTCGATCCGCCTGACCCGCGACGCGCCCTGGCCGGAGAGCCCGACCTTCTCGATCCGCTTCGACGGCGCGCACCCGAACACCATCGTCACCGACCGCCACGAACTGACCGAGGACGGCCGGGCGCTGACCGTCACCGACCGCGGCTTCGGCAACGTGCTGGCCGGAATCGCGGGGAACGAGACCGCGACGGCGGTGGCCGGGGATGCCTCGGTCGCGCTGCCCCTGTCCGGCGCGGCGCCCGAGGTGGCGGCGTTTCTCGCCTGCACGACCGAACCCACGGCCTGACGCCGCCGCCGCGCGCTCTGCCGCACCCCTGCCGTCTTGCCCTGCCCCGGGGAACGCGCGATGTTGGCGCGCAAGGGAGGGCACGGGATGGATCGACAGAAACGCGGCATGGAAGTCAGGCGCGAGGTCCTGGGCGATGCCCACGTGGACCGGGCCGAGGCCGCGCGCACCCCGTTCGACGACCCGTTCCAGACACTCATCACCGAGGGCGCCTGGGGCAATGTCTGGGCCTCCGACCGGATCAGCCGCCGCGAACGCTCGATGCTGACGCTGGCGCTCCTGGCCGCGACCGGCAACTTCGAGGAAATCCCGATGCATATCCGCGCCACCGCGCGGACCGGGGCGAGCAAGGAAGACGTCGCCGAGGCGTTCCAGCACGTTGCGATCTACGCCGGCGTGCCCAAGGCCAACCATGCCCTGAAGCTCGCCAAGCAGACCTATGCCGAAATGGAGGAGGGAGAGAAATGACCGCAATGTTCCCGCGCGACCGAAGCTGGCACGCGCCGGCCTACACGCCGCAATACAAGACCTCCATCGCGCGCTCGCCCCGGCTCGCGCCGATCTCGATGGGATCGACCCTTTCGGAGGAGACCGGCCCGGTCTTCGGCCATGACATCATCGGCGAGCTCGACAACGACCTGATCCTGAACTTCGCCAAGCCCGGCGAGATGGCGATCGGCCAGCGCATCATCGTCCACGGCCGCGTTCTGGACCAGGACGGCCGCGGCCAGCCCGGCGTGCTGGTGGAATTCTGGCAGGCCAACGCCGGTGGCCGGTACCGCCACAAGAACGAGGGCTACCTCGCGCCGCTCGACCCGAACTTCGGCGGCTGCGGGCGCACAATCACCGGCGAGGACGGCAGCTACGTGTTCCGCACGGTGAAGCCCGGCCCCTATCCCTGGCCCAACCGCGTCAACGACTGGCGCCCGGCGCACATCCACTTCTCCGTCTTCGGCGCGACGTTCAGCCAGCGGCTGATCACGCAGATGTACTTCGAGGGCGACCCGCTGATCTGGATGTGCCCGATCGTGGAGACCATCCCGTCGAAGGAAGCCATCGAGCAGCTCATCGCGCCGCTCGACATGGACGCGACGATCCCGATGGACGCCCGCGCCTACAAGTTCGACATCGTGCTCCGCGGCCGTCGCGGCACGTATTTCGAGAACCGCAAGGAAGGGGTCTGACATGCAGAAGATCGAGCGCCTGAAGGAAAGCCCGAGCCAGACCGCGGGCCCCTACGTCCATATCGGCTGCACCCCGAACTTCAGCGGGATCGAGGGCGTCTACCCCGAGGATCTCGGCCTGAAGGTCCGGGGCGCGAACGCCAAGGGCGACCACATCACCATCAAGGGCACCGTCTACGACGGCACCGGGATGGCGCTGAAGGACACGCTGATCGAGATCTGGCAGGCCGACGCGGACGGGATCTATCCCGGCAACGATCCGCGCGGGCCCGCCGACCCCGATTTCTACGGGTGGGGCCGGACGCCGGGCAACCAGGAGACCGGCGAGTGGAGCTTCGAGACCGTGAAGCCGGGCCGCGTCCCAGGGCCGAACGGCAAGCTGATGGCGCCGCATATCTCTATCTGGATCGTCGCGCGCGGGATCAACCTCGGGCTCCAGACCCGGATGTACTTCCCCGACGAGGAAGAGGCCAACGCGGAGGATCCCCTCCTGAACCGGATCGAGCACAAGACGCGCGTGCCGACCCTGATCGCGACCGCCGAGGGCAATTCCACCTACCGGTTCGACATCCGTCTCCAGGGCGAGGGCGAGACGGTCTTCCTCGACGTCTGAATGCCGGCCCCGCTGGTTCTCGTCCACGGCTCCGGCCACGGGGCCTGGTGCTGGCGCGACGTGCTTCCCCTTCTGGGGGACGCCGTCGCGCTGGACATGCCCGCGATGGGCGATGACACGACCCCGGCGGCGGAAGTCACGCTGGAGGCGCAGGTCGCGGCCATCGGCACGGCTCTGGACCGGCCCGCGGTGCTGGTCGGACACTCCCTCGGCGGGATCGCGATCACGGCGGCGGCGGAGGCGTTTCCAGACCGGGTGCTCGGCCTCGTCTACGTCTGCGCCTGGGTGCCGGGGGACGGGCAGTCGGCGAAGTCGCTGAGGGCGGAATGGGGCTGCGAGATGCTGATGGACGCGACGATCCGCGACCCCGGCGGCGTGACCACCACCATCGATCCCGCCAAGATGCGGGCGCTGTTCTACCAGGACTGCCCCGACGAGGCGGTGGCGTTCGCGGCGGCGCGGCTGAAACCGCAGCCGATCGCGCCCGGCAACACGCCGGTCGCCCGCACCGGCGCGACCGCGACGATCCCGCGCCACTACGTGCGTTGCATGCAGGACAACGCGATTCCCGTGGCCTACCAGAACACCGCGTCGGCCGACTGGCCGGCGGCCAACACCCATGACCTCGATTGCGGCCACTCGCCCTTCTTCGCCTGCCCCGGTAAGCTCGCCGAAATCCTCGTCCACATCGCGGAGACCTCATGACGACCCCCTGCATCATCTGCGTGGCCATCACCGGCTCCCTTCCGACCAAGGCCAACAACCCCGCCGTCCCGATCACCGTTCCCGAACAGATCGAGTCGACCCAGGAGGCGTTCGAGGCCGGCGCGACCATCGCCCATTGCCATGTCCGCAACGACGACCAGACCCCGTCCTCGGACCCCGAGAAGTTCGCGGCGTTGAAGGATGGGCTGGAAAAGCACTGCCCCGGCATGATCGTGCAGCTGTCCACCGGCGGCCGGTCGGGTGCGGGACAGGCGCGCGGCGGGATGCTGCCGCTGAGGCCGGACATGGCCTCGCTCTCGGTCGGGTCCAACAACTTCCCGACCCGCGTCTACGAGAACCCGCCCGACCTCGTGGACTGGCTGGCCTCCGAGATGCTGAAATACGACGTGAAGCCCGAGATCGAGGCCTTCGACCTGAGCCATATCCTGAAGGCGAAGGAGATGCAGGAAAAGGGCCAGCTCACAGGCAGGCCCTACGTCCAGTTCGTGATGAACGTGAAGAACGCCATGCCCGCCGACCGCGAGGTGTTCGACTACTACATCTACACCGTGAAGCGGCTCTTCGGCGAGGATTCGCCGTGGTGCGCCGCCGGGATCGGGCCGAAGCAGATCGTCCTGAACGAGTGGGCGATCTCGTCGGGCGGGCACGCGCGCACGGGGCTCGAGGACAACGTGCGGATCGACCGCGACACCCTGGCCGCGTCGAACGCGGCGCTGGTCCAGCGGGCGGTCGAGCTGTGCGAGAAGTACGAGCGCCCGGTCGCAACCTACGCGCAGGCGCGCGAGATCCTCGGGCTGCGCCCCGCGGCGGCCTGAACCGCCGCGGGCCTCGCCTTCAGTGCGCCGCCGCGCCGGGCATCTGGTCCGCCGGGCGGCGTACGAAGAAGCCCGCGACGATCATCAGCATCGTGATCCCCGCGCCGCAAAGGAACGCGCGCGAAAGCCCCGTGGCCGTGGCGGCGAGCGCGCCCGTGTCCCGCGCCATCTCGGCGCCGATGGTGATCGACATGATCGACACGAACAGCGCGATCCCCGCCGCCCCCGCGACCTGCTGCACGGTGCCGAGCACGGCCGAGCCGTAGGAATACAGGTCCTTCGGCAGCGCGCCGAGGGTCGAGGTGAACATCGGCGTGAACAGGAACGCGAAGCCGACACTCAGCAGGACATGTGCGCCGAGCACCACCGGCAGCGGCGTGTTCAGCCCGAACGTCGCCATCGTCCACAGCGCGCCCGAGATCGCGACCGTGCCCGGGATCACTAGTTTGCGCGCGCCGTGGCGGTCGAAGAGCCGGCCGACGAAGGGCGCGAGAAGGCCCATGATGAGACCGCCCGGCAGCAGCATCAGCCCGGCCTGTACCGGTTCCAGCCCGCGAACGTCCTGAAGGTACAGCGGCAGGAGGATGATCATCCCGAACAGCGCCATCATGGCGAAGCCCATGATGACCACCCCGACCGTGAAGATGCGGTGCCGGAACGTCCTGAGGTCGAGAAGCGCGCGGCCCTGGGGCCCGAGCTTCAGCTGCCGTGCCACGAAGACGGCAAGCACCACGGCGCCGACCGCGATGGGCAGCCAGGGCGGGATGCCGGCGCCGTCGCCACCATGCTCGCCGATGGCCGACAGCCCGTAGACGAGCGTTCCGAACCCGACTGCCGACAGCGGCACGGAGATCACGTCGAGCGGGGTCTTCCGCGGCGTGGTCACGTTCACGAGGAACGCGTAGCCGAGCGCCAGGGCGGTCAGCGCGATCGGCAGCACGAGCCAGAACATCCAGCGCCAGTCGAGCAGGTTCAGGATCACGCCCGAGATCGTCGGCCCGATGGCCGGCGCGACCGAGATCACGATGGAGATGTTGCCCATCACCTGCCCGCGCTTCTCGGGCGTCACCAGCGTCATCACGGTGGTCATCAGCAGCGGCATCATCATCGCGGTGCCGCTGGCCTGCACGATCCGGCCGAAGATAAGCGGATGCAGGCCGGGCGCCAGCGCGCAGACAAGCGTGCCGGTGCTGAACAGGCTCATCGCCATCAGGAACACGGTGCGGGTGTGGAACCGTTGCAGGAGAAAGCCGGTGATCGGGATCACGACCGCCATCGTCAGCAGGAAGGCGGTGGTCAGCCACTGCGCCGCGCCCGCGGTCACGTCGAAGGCCACCATCAACCGCGGCAGGGCGACGCCCATGATGGTCTCGTTCAGGATCACGGTGAACCCAGACACCAGCAGGAGCCCGATCACGAGCCGGTTGCGGGCGGCCTCGTCAATGGAGGGAAGCGCCGCGGCATCGGGCGGCAGGGCATCGGTCTGCATGGGGCGAACTTTCACGGGGGCCGGCGCGGGCCGGCCCGCGCGGGTCCGGGCAACTTGGCCCCGCGTCGCCCCGGGATCAAGGGTGGTAACTGTGCGCAACGGCCAAGGCCGTTGTGCGCGGCGGGAATGGCTGTCGGCGGCTCCCGGCGCAGTTGTCGCAGGCTCCTGGCGCCCGCGGCGAGGCCGATGTGCGGGATCAAAATCCACGACCGGAGCGGCCAATCTCCTTGATCGGCTTGGGTTTTCCGACCCGCACGCGTTGGGCGGAGGGGCGAACGGCGTCTACCCCGTCGGCGCGGCGCAGGGCGCGGCCACGAAGGCGAGCGACAGCTTGCTGTCGGCGGCGTAGGACAGGCCCGCGACGTTCACCGTGATCCGGCCATACTCCGCCCGGATGCGGTCCGGCGTCACGTCTAGGTTGTTGCGCGACACGATGGCAAGGTCCGCGAACCGCAGGCAGGCGTCGAATTCCAGAACGTAGCCGTTGAACCCCGCGGCCGCGAAATCGCCCGGCACCGCGTTGGCGGGATAACTGAGGTCGATCCCGTCGTCGCGGATGTCGACCACCACCGGCACCAGGTCGAAGCTGGCGTGACCTTCGCGCGCGAGGCCGAACTCCACGCCCGGCCCGACCGTCGCTCGGTAGACCGCGCTTTCGAAGAACGGCGCGGCGGGGTCGTCCCATGTCACGATCCGGAACGACGCGGTGCGGCCCGCGAGGACCCCGTCCTGCGCCGCCGCGGCAAGCGGCAGGCAGGCTGCGAGGGCCGCGCCGACCAGCCTAGCCAAGCGAATAGCCCGCGCCCCGTACCGTGCGGATCGGATCGTCGGAGCCCGACGCGCGCAGCGCCTTGCGAAGGCGGCCGACATGCACGTCGACCGTGCGGCTGTCTACGTAGATGTCGCGGCCCCAGACCCGGTCCAGAAGCTGTTCGCGGCTCCAGACCCGGCCGGGCCGCTCCATGAACGCGGTCAGCAGGCGGAACTCCGTCGGCCCGAGGCTCAGGGACTCGCCCGCGCGGAACACGCGGTGCTCGGCCATGTCGAGCATGATGTCCTCGTATTCCAGACGCTCGCCGACCGCGGCGGGGCGGGTGCGGCGAAGCTGCGTCCTGAGCCGCGCGAGCAGCTCCGCGACGGAATAGGGCTTGGTCACGTAGTCGTCGGCACCGGTTTCGAGGCCGCGGACCTTGTCGACCTCCTCGGACCGGGCCGAGAGCATGATGATCGGGATGCGGGAGGTATCGCCCCCGGTCTTGAGCTGGCGGCAGACCTCGATCCCCGAGACATGGGGCAGCATCCAGTCGAGGATGATGACGTCGGGCGGCGTCTCGCGCACCACGACGAGCGCCTCGTCGCCGGCCTCGGCGGTGACAACGTTGAAGCCCTCGGCGCGGATGTTGTAGGCCAGCACCTCGCGCTGCGCCGGTTCGTCCTCGACGACAAGAACGGTCGGTTCACCCGCCATGACTCAGACCTTCGCACCCATGTCGTAGGGCGTACGGTCGCCTTTCGGGCGCTCCTCGTCCGGCGTCTCGCCGGTCACCAGGTAGATTACCTGCTCCGCGATGGAGGTGACGTGGTCGCCCATGCGCTCGATGTTCTTCGCCATGAAATGCAGGTGCATGCAGGCGGTGATGTTGCGCGGGTCTTCCATCATGTGCGTCAGGTATTCGCGGAACAGCGCGGAATACATCTGGTCCACTTCCTCGTCGCGCAGGCGCACGTCCTCGGCGAGGCCGGCGTCGCGCTGGATGTAGGCGTCCAGCACGTCCTTCAGCATCAGCTCCACCTGCCCCGCCATGCGGCGGAGCGCCGGGCCGGTGCCCTCGATCGGCTGCATCTGGATCACGACGGAGGACCGCTTGGCGATGTTCTTGGCGTAGTCGCCGATCCGTTCGAGGTTGGCCGAGACGCGGAACACGCTCAGCACCACGCGCAGGTCGCGGGCGATCGGTTGGCGCTGCGCGATGATCCGCGCGGCCTCCTCGTTCACCTGTTCCTCCAGCGCGTCGATGGCCTTGTCGCCGGCGCGCACGGTCCGGGCGAGGTCCTCGTCACGGGTGTCGAGCGCCTGCACGGCCTTGGAGATCGCGTCCTCCACCAGCCCGCCCATCCGCATGATGAGCGCCTGGATGCCCTCGAGGTCCCGGTCGAAGCTCGAGACGATGTGTTCCTGTGCCATGTCCGTACCTTAACCGATCCGTCCGGTGATGTAGCTTTCCGTCCGCGGATCCTTGGGGTTGGTGAAAATCTGCCCGGTGTCGCCGAACTCGACGAGGTTGCCGAGGTGGAAGAAGGCGGTCTTCTGGCTGACCCGCGCGGCCTGCTGCATCGAGTGGGTGACGATCACGACCGAGAAGTTCTCGCGCAGCTCGTCGATCAGTTCCTCGACCTGCGCTGTGGCGATCGGGTCGAGCGCCGAGCACGGTTCGTCCATCAGCAGGACCTCGGGCGAGGTTGCGACGGCGCGCGCGATGCACAACCGCTGCTGCTGGCCGCCGGACAGGCCGGTGCCCGGCGCGTCGAGCCGGTCCTTGACCTCGTTCCAGATCGCGGCGCGCTTCAGCGACGATTCCACGATCCCGTCCAGCTCGGCTTTGTTTGAGGCGAGCCCGTGGATGCGGGGGCCGTAGGCGACGTTGTCGTAGATCGACTTCGGGAACGGGTTCGGCTTCTGGAACACCATGCCGACCTTGGCGCGCAACTGCACCACGTCGACCTTGGGGTCGTAGATGTCCTCTCCGTCGAGCCGGATGTCGCCCTCCACGCGGGCGACGTCGATGGTGTCGTTCATCCGGTTCAGGCACCGGAGGAAGGTGGACTTGCCGCACCCCGACGGGCCGATGAAGGCGGTCACCGTCTTGTCGTTGATGTCCACGTCCACGTCCTTGATGGCGTGGGTGCTGCCGTAATAGACCTGACAGCCCCGTGCCGAGATCTTGATCTCCGTGCTACCCACGGTGCGCTCCGTCAACTGCATGTCGTTCATGTTGGCGTCCTCCATGGGGAATTACCACCTCCGCTCGAACCTGCGCCGCAGGGTAATGGCCAGGATGTTCAGCGCGAAGAGCAGCAGCAGCATCACGATGATGGCGGACTGGGCCAGGCCTTCGCGTACCGGCGCGTCCTCGTTCTGGGCGAACAGGTAGACCACGGTCGGCATGGACTGCGCCTGTTCGAGAAGGCCGCCGGTGAAGGGCGACGACAGGATGTCGGCGCCGGTCGACACCGACAGGCCGATCAGCAGGAGCGGCGCGGTCTCGCCGAGAGCCTGCGCGATGCCGATGATGGTGCCGGTCAGGATGCCCGGCGCGGCCAGCGGCAGGGTGTGGTGGAACGCGGTCTGCACCTTCGACGCGCCGACGCCGAGCGCCGCGTCGCGGATCGACGGCGGCACCGCCTTCAGCGCGGCGCGGGTGGCGATGACGATGGTCGGCAGGGTCATCAGCGACAGCACGATCCCGCCCAGAAGCGCCGTGCCGCGGATCGAGTTGCCGAAGCCGAGAGACGTCAGCCCGAACAGGATCGCCGCGCCGAGGATGCCGAACACGATGGAGGGCACGGCGGCGAGGTTGGCGATGTTGATCTCGATGAAGTCCGTGAACCGGTTCTTCGGCGCGAATTCCTCCAGGTAGATCGAGGCCGCGACGCCGAAGATCAGCGAGAACACCAGCACCACCAGCATCATGTAGGCCGAGCCCATGAGCGCAGGGCCGATGCCCGCCACCTCGCCCGACTGCGAGTAGACGTTGGTGAAGAAGCTCCAGCGGAAGTTCCGCTCGATGATCCCCGCCTCGACCATCCGGTCCACGAGCGCGAGGTGGCTTTCGTTGAAGCCCGGCGGCATCTGCGCCTGGCTCTCGCCGGTCAGTTCGCCCGACAGGTAGCGCGTCATCGAGATCGCGATCGGCACGCCGACCCGGTCGGTCTCGCCCACGAGGTCGAGGTTGGCCGCGACCCGGTCGCGCACGTCGCGCCGGTTGGCCGCGTAGATGATCGCGGACAGCTCGCCATCGTCGAACTGGGCCGGTTGGCGCAACGCGGTGGCGGCATCGAACAGCGCCTGTTCGTAGTTGGATTCGGCCAGCGCCTCGGCGGCCTCGGGCAGGCCCTCCTCGGTCGCGATGTCGGCGACGACGCCCACGGTGTCCGCGGCGCGGGCGAAGCCGGCGGCGTCCAGCGCCTCCGCCGCGGCCGTGATGGCGGCGACGGCATCCTCGGTCGTGGCGGCCTCGTCGGCCAGCACGGTGCGGGCGGTGCGAAGCGCGTTGCCGGTCTGGCCGAACACCTGCGCGGCGTCGCCGGGCGCGCCCGTCGCCGCGATCGCCTCGGCCCCGCCGGACAGCCCCGCGGCGTCGAGCGCCCCGACCGCGCGGTCGATCCAGACCCCGGCCACGGTACCCTCGATGTCGATGCCGGCGTCCTCGATCGTGTTGCGAAGAGAAACCGTGAACAGCCCCTGTTCGAAGCCCGAGCGCAGGCTGACGTCGTTGACCTCCTCGGCCGTGACCGCCCCGCCGTCGGCGTTCAGGATCGCCGGGTCGTAGTATAGCTCGATCTCGGCCTGGTACTGGAACAGCGCCGGAAGTCCGCGCGAGAAGATCGAGAACAGCAGCACGCCGAGGAAGAACAGCACCAGCGTGATCGCGGCCATCCCGAGGTAGCGCAGCGCGGCACCGCGCTGTCGGCGCCTGCGGACGTTGTCGGACTGGACGAAGAGCGAGCTTTTCGGGGCGGCCGGACCGCCAGCGGTCATGTCGGTCATTATTCGTACTGCTCCCGGTATTTGGCGACGATCCGCTGTGCCAGCAGGTTGAGCCCGAGCGTGATGAAGAACAGCGTGAAGGCGAGCGCGAAGATCGCGAGCACGTCGATGGAGTCGAAGCCGGAGCCCTCGCCGGTCAGAACCGCGACGATCCGGGTGGTGACGGTGACGACGGCGCCGAACGGGTTCGCTTCCAGCCCGGTGACGTTCGACAGCGCACCCGCGGCGAGCACCACGATCATGGTCTCGCCGATGGCGCGCGACGCGGCCAGGACGATGGCGCCGACGATGCCGGGCAGAGCGGCGGGCAGGATCACCTTGGTCACGGTCTCGGACGGCGTCGCGCCGAGCCCGAGCGACCCGTCGCGCATCGCCTGCGGCACCGCGTTGATGACGTCATCGGACAGCGACGACACGAACGGCACCAGCATCATTCCCATCACCACGCCTGCGGTCATCACCGATACGGTGTTGGGCATGATGGTCGATCCGACGACCGCCTGCAGGAACGGGCCGATCGTGACCAGGGCGAAGATGCCGTAGACGATGGTCGGCACCCCGGCGAGGATCTCCAGCGCCGGCTTGACCAGCGACCGGACCCGCGGGCTGGCGAATTCCGACAGGTAGATCGCGGCGAACAGACCGAGCGGCACCGCGACCAGCAGCGCGACGAAGGCGATGTAGAGCGTGCCCCAGATCAGCGGCAGGAAGCCGAGCGCCGATTCGTACTCGCCGTTCGGGCCCTCGGGCGCGCCCACGGTGTCGCCGGCAGGTGCCCATTCGAGGCCGAACAGGAAGTTGAAGAATCCGTATTCGCGGAAGAAGGTCAGCGACGGCAGGGTGATCGACGCAAGGATCGCCACCGTGGTCAGGATCGCCATCGTCGAGGCGAAGACGAGAAAGCCCCTGATCCAGCGCTCGACCGAGATCCGGGCGCGGAAATCGCGGTTGATCGCCATCAGCGACAGGGCGAAGCCGCCTACGGCCAGCCCGAGCGCGATCAGCGGCCCGGCGACGGCCATGCGGTTGCGGAAGGTGCGCAGGTCGCGGGCGACGTTCAGCATCCCCTGCGAGACGGTGGTCGAGACCACCTGCCCGTCCGCCCGCAACCGTTCGCGCAGCGGCGCGAGGTCGGCGCGCCAGGCTTCGACCTGCGCCTCGGTGGCGCTGCCGTTGCGGACGTAGCCCTCGATCGCGGTCGCGAGCGTCTGCGCGCCCGAGATGAACAACCGGCGTGATGAGTCCAGCCGGATCGCCTGTTCCTCCTCGGTCAGCGTCTCGCGCTGTTCCGCGGTCAGGCGGAGGTCCGGCAGGTCGTCGGAGACCAGCGAGCCGACGTAGATGTTGGAAACCAGCCCCGACAGGAACACCCAGACCAGCAGGAGCAGGACCGACGGGATGAAGGTCGCCAGCGCGACGTGCCAGCCGTGCTGCTTCGGCAGCGAATGCAGCGACCGCCGGTCGCCGCCCGAGGCCGCGATGGCGCGGGAACGGCCGAGAAAGTAGCCGGCCACTGCCAGCACGGTGACGATCAGAAGGACGGTCGGGACGTTGAAGATCGCGCTCATCGCTCACCTGCCTGGCGTGTGTCCGGCCACCCCACCCCGGGGGCCGGCGGGGGAACGGGGCGGCCCGAACCGGCCGCCCCGCCCGATGTCTCGTCCGAAGACGTGGCTCAGAGGCCCGAGACCAGTTCCTGGGTCGCGGCCAGTTCCGGATCGGGCACGAGGCCGTATTCGGCAAGCGGGCCGCCGGGACCGGCGATCTCGTCGGACAGGAAGAACTCGACGTATTCCTGGAGGCCCGGGATGACGCCGATGTGCTCCTGCTTCACGTAGAACTGCAGCGGGCGCGACACCGGGTACTCGCCCGAGGCGATGGTCTCGGTCGACGGCGTGATGCCGGACATGGTCGCGACCTGCAGCCGGTCGGTGTTGTTCTCGTAGAACGACAGGCCGAACACGCCCATGCCGGTCGGGGTCGAGTCGAGGTTGGCGAGGGTCTGGGTGTAGTCGCCCTCGATGTCGACCGACGCGCCGTCGGTGCGCAGCGCGAGGCAGGATTCCTCGGCCGCATCCTCGTCACCGCCGTTGATCTCGAGGATCGCCGCCATCGCGCCCGATTCCTCGCAGCCGGCGAGGATCACGTTTTCCTCGAAGACTTCGCGGGTGCCGTGGTTGGTGCCCGGGATGAAGGCATTGATCGGCTGATCCGGAAGATCGGCGTTCACGTCGGCCCAGGAGGTGTTCGGGTTGGCGACCATTTCGCCTTCGACCGGAAGCTCGGCGGCCAGCGCCATGTACCAGTCGGCCGGGGTGAAGGCGAAGGACGGGCCGTTGATGTCGGAGGCGAAGACGATGCCGTCGTAGCCGAAGCGGACCTCGATCGGGGTCACGCCGTTGGCGGCACAGGTCTCGCGCTCGGAATCGCGCATCAGGCTGGAGGAGTTGGCGATGTCGATGGTACCTTCACCGACGCCCTCGCAGAGCAGGCGACGGCCGGTGGAAGACCCGCCGCCTTCCACGACCGGGGTCGGGAAGTCGGTTTCGGCCCCGAAGGCCTCGGCGACGATGTTGGCGTAGGGCAGCACGGTCGAGGAACCGGCGATCGAGATGGTGTCGCGGCTCTGGGCCGAAGCGACGCCGGCCGAAACGGCGGCGACCGCGAAAACCGAGACGGACAGTTTTGCGAAAGACATGCATGTCTCCTTGGACGGATGGTTCGCGAACGCGCACCCCTCGCACGCGCTCTCGAAGCCGCGGGCTAAACCCGGCTCGCAATGCTTTTGTGACGGCTGGGTAACAGTTTCGTGACAGACCGGGGTTCCGTAGCGTCGCCCTGTCACACGGCGGCCGGCAAACGCCTCTGGAGACGCGGAAACCCCGCGCAGGGGGTGACGTGAACAACTCGAAATTTCGCGGGGCGCGTTTCGCGCGCGCAGAGCGATGAACCCGGGCGGCCCCTCGTCCGACCCACGGGCATGACCACGCGCCGGGGGACAAGACCGATGACCTGCCCGAACCTTCTCATGGCCCTGCACCGCCTTCACCGGGGCGGTTCCGCCTTCGCCCCCGCCTTCGGGCTCCTGCCCCCGGCGGTCTCCGCGATCATCGGCGGGTGAGCGTTTCCGCTACTGCTCCGGCTCCTGCAACTGGATCTGTTCCTCCAGCTGCTGGTTCTGCTCCTCTTCCTCGATCGAGCTGTCGAGCTCCACCGCGATTTCCGCGGCCCAGTCGCCGATGATCGGGATGAAATCGATCTGGCTGAGCGTCCAGGCGACCACCGAAAGCAGGAGCCCGCCGCCGATCACCGTCCCGAAGCCGAGCGCGAGTCCGCGGACGAACTGGAACATGATGAGCCGCGGCACGGAGTTCTGGATCCGGATGAAGCGATGACCGTTCAGCTTCGCGACTTCCCGGCGCAACGCCGCGATCTCGCGGTTCAGGTCCTCCGGGTCTGTCTCTGTCATCGGGCCCCCGAAAACGGTTCGGGCCGGGGCCCGTCAGGCCCCGACCCTAGCAAGCATGCGGCGGCCTTGCCTAGCGCCGGTCGTGGAGCGGACCGACCTGTGGCAGGCGCACCCCGCCGCCCAGCCCCCAGCCGTCGCCGATCGTCACCGTGCGGCTGCCGTTACCCGGCAGACCGCGCGCGCTCTGGCTCGTGCCCAGCGCGAACGCCACGCTGAAGAACAGGCACATCAAAGCCAGGATGACTATCGTATCGGCGGCAGCAGCTCCGCTTTCGGAGCGCAGGAACCCAGAGACATAACGCATCTCTCACACCATTTACTCTCGGACCACGCGGCCCTTCACTCGTGCGGGACGGCCCCCTGTCGCCCCGTCACGTTGAAATATAGATGGCGAGAAGATGGCAAACCATCCGTAAATGTGGCAAAAATTCAGCCAAATTGTTTCCGCAGGGCCTGGTATGCCACCGCCGTCGCCACATTCGCGAGGTTGAGCGAGCGAATGTGCTCCGACCGCATCGGCAGGTGGAACATCCGGTCGGCATGGGCCTGCCGCAGTTCCGCGGGCAGTCCGCTGGTTTCCCGCCCGAAGACGAGGCAGGCGTCGGGCGGGTAGTCGGCGTGGTAGAAGCTGTGCGCGCCGTCCTCCTCGAACAGGAACAGCTGGTCCGGACGCGGCGACCGGTCCTCCATGAACGACCGCCAGTCGGGATACTCGGTCAACCGCACGTGCTTCCAGTAATCGAGCCCCGCCCGGCGCACGGATTTCTCGGAAATGTCGAAACCGAGCGGGTGGATCAGCACGAGATCGAGGTCGAGACCGACGCAGGTGCGCCCGATGGTGCCGGTATTGCCGGGGATCAGCGGGTGGACGAGCACGATGGACATGCGGCCAGCCATGACGGCCCTTCCCCTTCTCCGCGGTTCGGGCACCAGACATAACTGCCGCAGGCGCAAAGGGAAATGCCGGCCGGTCCGGCCGCGTTAACCGGTCGTTAACCTTTTCCGCCGGTGATCTGGCTCATGCGTCGGGGTGCCTCATTCGTCTTCGCCGCCGCGCTTTCCGTCCCGGTTGCCGCCACGGCGGGCCCCTGGGCGCGGGAGCCGGGCGAGATCTTCCTGTCCTACTCGGTGTCGGCGTCGTCGGACCGCGCGGCGCTGAACGCGGCCTTCGCCGGGGGAACGCTCGACACCGAATCCTACCACTCGATCTACGGCGAGATCGGGCTCGGCCGACGTCTGACCTTCGGCGCGGATATCGGGCGCGGCGACGGCTCGTCGCTCGACCAGCTGTTCCTTCGCTATACGCTGTCGGCCCCGAACGACGCCATCCAGTTCGCGGTGGATGGCGGTGTCGCCCGGCGCGACACCGGTGCCGGCGATCCCCGGATGATGGTGCGCGCCGGCGTCGCCATCGGGCGCGGCTTCGGACCCGAGGCGACGGAATGGGTGCCGCTCTTTCGGCCCGAAGGTGGCTGGATGTCGCTCGACGCCTCGGTCCTGATCGACCCGGAGACCGAGGACACGATCTGGCAGGCCGAGGCGACGCTCGGCGTCAATCTCTCCGACCGCTTCGCGGGCATGTTCCAGCTCAAGGCGGAGGAATACCCGGGCGACGACATGATCGTGACCGCCTCGCCCAGCGTCCTGTGGCGCTTCGCGGGTGAAACCTCGTTGCAGGTTGGTGGGCGGTTCGGCCTGTCCAATTCCGACGAGATCGGGTTGCGCATCGGGCTCTGGCGGGAATTCTGAACCCGTGCGAGGGTGCCCCGATGCAGCCCGAAGACCCGTTCCGCGAGACCGATGACGAGGCCCGCAACCTCGCCCGAAGCCTCCTCGCCGCCGCGCGGCACGGCGCACTCGGCGTCATCGACCCGGCGAGCGGCCGGCCTTCGGTCACCCGCGTCGCACTCGCGCCCCACGACCGCGGCGCCGTGCTGACGCTTGTCTCGACGCTCGCGCCTCATACCGCGGCGCTGTCGGCGCACCCGCCCTGTTCGATCCTGATCGGCGAACCGGGCCCGAAGGGCGATCCGCTCACGCATCCACGCCTTACCATCGCCGCGGACGCGGAAGAGGCCGACAAGTCAGCGCTGAAAGCGCACTACCTGTCGGCCAATCCGAAGGCCGGGCTCTACTACGATTTCGCGGATTTCCGGATGTTCCGGCTGGTCCCGGTCTCGGCCCTGCTGAACGGCGGGTTCGGCAGGGCCTACCGGCTGACGGCGGACGACCTTTCGGCCTGAGCCGTTACGGCGCGTTGGAGCTTGCCGTGACCATCGCGCTGCCCTTCACTGGTTCCGACCAGTTCAGCCGGAATGCCGCGCCGGTCGGGCCGTGGGCGGTGGTCGCGTAGGGCACGGTGTAGACCGGGTCCCCCGCACCATTGGTGATCGCGCCCTCGGGCAGCGCCGCGAGGACCGAGTTCGCCTGCCCGCCGAAGGGCAGCCGGTCGCTCAGGTCCGCTTCCCACACCAGTTCGACCGACGCGCTGGTCAGCTTCATGCTGACCGGGTCGCCTGCCGTCTCGGTGATGCCGTGGAACGTGTTGCCCACCATCAGCAGGCCGCTCGTCCGCCCCATGTCGAGCGGGAACAGCGTCTCGTCCACCATTTCGACCCGGTCGAGCTGTTGACCGGCGGTCTGCTTGAACAGGTTATCCGAGATCGAAAGCCCGTTGATGTAGTGCCCCGGTCCGTAGGGTTTCAGCACGATGAAGCGGAACCACGGCGCCGATCCGGACGAGAAGAAGATGTTCCCGGTGATCGTCATGCCGTGGAAGCTGTATTCGCCCGACATCTCCGGCGCGGGGTCGTGCTCGTTGCCCCACTCGACCGAGCAGTTGTCGATGTAGTTTCCGCTGATCGTCGACTTGCCGTTGGTCGAGGTGAAGATGATCCCCGCCGACCGCAGGCCGTCCGTCTCGCTGTCGCCCTGGAAGACGTGGTTGCCCGAGATGATGTTGCCGGTCCCCGCGATGACCCCGAAGTGCAGGAACCGCACCGCGCGGTTGTTGCGGATCTTCGCGTCGCCCGCGTTGATGTTGAACCCGATCGATGTCCGGTCCTGCACCCGCAGGGCCTGTTCGTTCGACAGGAACTGGCAGCGGTCGATCTCGAGCCCCTGGCAGCCCTGCCCCGCCGAGGTCAGGCCGCGATCCTTCGGGCCGGTGAAGAAGCAGTCCTTGACCTGGAAGATCAACCCGTCCGCCGGCAGCATGACGCAGGAGGAGATCCCCGCCGCGAGGAACTCGATCGCCTCCAGCCGGAACCGTTGCAGGTTCTGCCAACCGCCGAAGTCCAGCAGGTAGCGGAACCGGCGGAAGGTGTAGGTCTGGCTGGTGGGCGCGCCCCAAAGCGCCTCGGTCAGGGTGACAGTGCCGGAGGCCTCGTTCTTCGCCGCGACGTAGACCTCGCGCCCCACGCCGGTCGCGCCGGACACCAGCGCGCCGACCTCGATCGAGGCAACATTCGTGATACCGCTGAGGGTGGTGGGCGTGTCGGAGGACCAGGTGGCGGTCGAGACGGTGACGCCGTCCGTCCAGCCCGGCCCGGCATTGGCGGCAAGCTGGCCGTTCTTCAGCACGCGCCGGTTGGCATAGGTGGTCTTGTTGCCGACCGCGGCCTGCACGTCGAGCGGTTCGTCGAGAAGGATGCGCCGCCCGCGCATGTCGAACGCCTCGTGCTCCGACTGGTTGAACAGCGCCTGGATGGCCTTCTTGAGGCCGAGAACCTCGTCGCCGAGCGCGTCGGCATAGCTGTCGAGTTCGAAGTTCTCCGTCAGCGCAAGCCGCGTGGCGTCATCCATCACCAGCCGGCCCTCGAACCGCGCGGGGCTGGTCAACGTCAGGTTCTGGCCGATGAAGTAGTCGCCCTGCGGCACCAGCAGCATTCGGCCCTGCGCCGCCGCGTCCGCCGCGACGAAGGCCGCGCTGTCGTCCGTCACCCCGTCACCCGTCGCGCCGTAGTCACGGACGTCGACCCAGTCCATCATCTTGCGGATGAAGACGGCGGTCACATCCTCCACCGTGATGCTCTCGATCCGGATCGTGCCGCCGTTCGGCCCCGTGAGGTCGAGCCCGACATGGCCGTAGGTCGCGGTTCCGCCCCAGGGCATGTCGACGCCGACGCGGTTGCCCGTCCCGATGATCGCCGAGACAGCGACGACCTCGCCGTAGTCCGTCAGCGTAGTTTCCGGCCCGGTCTCCGTCACCCCGGCGACATGGGCCTGCCCGGCATCCCCGGCCCAGGCCCCGATCCGGACGTTCGGCAGGTTGCCTGCCAGCGCCTTCACCCGCGCCGAAACCCGCAGATAGAGCCCCGGCAGAACCGGGGTCTGGCCCATGTAGCGGATGGAGGTGGTGGCATCGACCTTGTTGATCTCGAGACAGGTGCCGAAATCCTGGTCCGCGGGCACCAGCGCCGCGTTCCCGGCGGTCGCGTAGGTGTCGGAGCCCGGTGTGCCGTCGCTGCGCGACCAGACCGAAAGCCCGTCCGCAAAACTGGGCGGCATCAGCATCAGCCCGTCTGTGATCACCTGGTTCATGTCTTCACCCTTTCCGCGCGCCCCGGCGCATGAGCCGTGCGCCTTTCGCGGGATCGGGGCATCGAGGCGACCCCTGAAAGGCAGCCTCGAATGTGTTCGAATGTCTGGAGGAACGGCCCGCTTCCCCGGAGCCGCAAACGGGGTCGGTTCTAGCCGACGAAGGTTAACGCGGGCTTAAGCCCTAGACCCCCACGTCCGGCGCCCGGAGGATCTGCACCGCGTCGATGCGCCAGCCGTCCTCGGTCTCGACCATCGCGTAGCCGAGAACGTGGCGGGCGCCCGCGCCGTCGATCACTTCGACCCGCTGCACGATCACGCCGCCGAGCGTCTGAAGGTCGATGAACCGGACGTCGCCCGGCGACCAGACCATCGGGTAGCCGTTCTCGACCATCTCCGCGAAACGATCCTCGGTGCCGAAGAGCCGCTGGATGCCGGGGCTCGCATAGGCCCATGCCCCCGGCACGTCGCCGCGGCGGAACGCGTCGAACTGCCCGCCGATGGTTGCCTCGATCCCCGGATCGCGCGGCAGAACCTCCTGCGCGGCGGCCCCGAAGCCGAGGAACAGCATGGCGAGGACGGCGAAGGCGAGGCGTGACATGGGCGATCCGTTTCCGTTAACCCTTTCCCGTCAAGCAACGTAGCGCGCCACGTCGGAGTTTCACCCCGCGAAAAACGGCGCGTGGATGGTGGATCATGGGATACGCTTTCGCCAGCGACGACAGGACCGCGGGCGCGGCGCTCCGTCGGATCGCGGACGAACAACTCGGGCGCGGGATCGCGGCACTGTCTGAAAAGGACGCCGACACCCTGCATGATCGTATCCACGAAGCGCGCAAGTCGGCGAAGAAGCTTCGGGGGCTCGCCCGGCTCGTGCGACCCGCTTTCCCGGCCTATTCCGACGTGAACGAAAGACTGCGCGACGCCGCGCGTCACCTGTCCCCGATCCGCGACAGGACGGCGGTGATCGAAAGCTTGGACAGGATCGTTGCAGGCGTGGGCAAGGAGGTCGACACCGAGGGCCTGAAGCCCCTTCGCGCGGCGTTGGAAGCACGCCGGGACGAAGCCGCGCGCGCCCCCGATCTGCCCGACCGCATCGCGACGTTCCGCGACACGCTGCAGGTGCTGACCGTAGAGGTTCGGCACTGGGACCTGGATTCGAAGGGTTTCGGCGCCATCGCGGGTGGGCTCGCCAAGACCTATGGCCGGGCCCGCACGGCGCTCGACACCGCGGAGGCGGAGCCGACCCCCGAACAGCTGCACGACTGGCGCAAGCGCGTGAAGTACCACTGGTATCACACCCGCCTGCTGTGCCCGATCTGGCCCGAGATGATGGTGCCGCACCGGGACGCCGCCGACCGGCTCGCCGACGCGCTCGGCCGTCACCGGGACCTCGTGACCTTCGAACCGCTCCTGTCCGACGGCGACCTGCCGAAGCGGGCACGCAAGCTGCTCGCGCCGCTCGTCACCTCGCGCAGCGATGCCATCGTCTCCGATGCCTTCGTCCTCGGCCGCCGGCTGCTCGCCGACGAACCCGACGCGCTGGCCGCGCGCTGGCGGGCCTGGTGGAAGCTCTGGCGGAAAGGCTGAGGGAGGTTCAGGGTTCGAGCCAGGCAAAGGCGCGGCGTAGTTCGGCCACGCCGCCGGTCTCGTACCAGCGGCCATGCGCGAGGATCACCCGCTCCGGTCCCCAGTCGATCATCCGCCGCACCGCGCCGCGCAGGGCATCGCGGTCGAACAGCAACCGCATGTCCCGCGGCATCGACCCGTTCGGGTCCTGGTTCCCCGCCAGCCGGGTCATCAACCTGATATGCCACGGCAATTTCCGCGGCTCAAAGTTCTCGATCAGGTCGGTCAGGATCAGCGTCGAGGTGGGGCGGTGGAAGAACACCGCCTCCCGGTGGATCCGGCTGCCCGGCACAACTATCTGGGCCACCTCGCCCCGCCACGGCGCCGGGGCCTCGTCCGTCAGGACGTGATCGACCCGCAGGTCGACCCCCTTCTCCGCCGCCCGTTCCGCCACGCCTGGGCAAGCCCAGACCTCCGCCCCCGGCAGCGCGTCGGACCAGTCGGCGACGAACGCGTAATGGATCCAGTTCGGCGCGACGAGGTGGCGGATCGGGCCCTGCGCCTGCAACGCTTCCAGCAGCGGTTCGGAGAATTTCACCGGCGAGTGCAGCCACATGGCCCCCGACGCCAGCCGGATCGCGGTCATCCGCGTCGGGAAGTCCATCCGGTAGAAGCCGATCTCGGGGCCATCGACGATCCAGACGCCGTCGGCCACCGGTTTCGGGGTCAGCAGGGGCGGATAGGTCCCCTCCGGCGTCATGCCGCGGCGAGCTTGCCGTCGAGTGCCTCCGCGATCAGCGCCCGCGTCTCCTCGATCCCGTAGAGCGCGATGAACCCGCCGAAGCGCGGCCCCTGGCTCGCGCCCAGAAGCACCTCGTAGAGCCCGGAGAACCACGCGCGCAGCGGGTCGAACCCGTGGGTCTTGCCGATGGCGAAGACGATGGATTGCAGGAACTCCTCGTCGCGCCAGTTCACCTCGGGCAGCGGATCGTCCTTGCCCTCCTGCGCGTTCTTCCGGGCGATCACGTCGAGCGCCTTCGCCTCGTCGACGAGGCAGGCCGAAAGCTCCTCCATCGCCGCGCGTTCCTGCTCGGTCGGAATCCGGAACACCCGCGTCGGCTTCACGAAGTCCGCGTAGTAGCGGATCGCGAACCCTGCCGCCTGGTCCAGATCTGGGTTCTTCTCAGGGCTGGCCTCGGGCGCATACCGGTTGATGTAGACCCAGAGCTTGTCCTTGTCCTCGGCGCCGGAAACGCTGGCGAGGTTCAGGAGCATGGCGAAACTGACCACCATGGTCGAGGCCGGAACGTTGTGGCCGTGGATGTGGTAGACCGGGTTGGCCAGTCGCTGCGCGGTATCCTGCGTCGCGTAAGCCCGAAGCTGCTGGTGGTATTCGTCCACCGCCTTCGGGATCACGTCGAAGTAGAGCCGCTTGGCGGTCTTGGGCTTGCCGAACATGAAATAGGACAGGCTTTCGGTCGAGGCATAGGTCAGCCACTCGTCGATCGAGATGCCGTTGCCCGAGGACTTGGAGATCTTCTGCCCGTTCTCGTCGAGGAACAGTTCGTAGGTGAAATGCTCCGGCGCGGGCGCCCCGAGGATCTCGCAGATCGCGTCGTAGATCGGCGTGTTGGTCGAATGGTCCTTGCCGTACATCTCGAAATCGACCCCGAGCGCGGCCCAACGGGCACCGAAATCCGGCTTCCATTGCAGCTTCACGTTGCCGCCCGTCACCTGCAGGGTCCACTCTCGCCCGTCCTCGTCGTCGAAGGTCACGGTTCCCTCGGCGGCATCGACATGCTTGATTGGAACGTAGAGCACGCGCCCGGTTTCCGGGTGGATCGGCAGGAAGATCGAGTAAGTCTGCTGGCGTTCCTCGCGCAGCGATTTCAGCATCACCTTCATCAGCGCGTCGTAGCGGTCGGCCGCGCGCAGGAGAATTTCGTCGAACTTGCCGGACTTGTAGAACTCGGTGGCGGAATAGAACTCGTACTCGAACCCGAAGGTGTCGAGGAACCGGCGCAGCATCGCGTTGTTGTGG
Source organism: Rhodobacterales bacterium HKCCE2091 (assembly GCA_015689685.1). Taxonomy (GTDB): domain Bacteria; phylum Pseudomonadota; class Alphaproteobacteria; order Rhodobacterales; family Rhodobacteraceae; genus HKCCE3408. The sequence goes on from WVSL01000008.1 coordinate 31,800, forward strand.
TCGCCGAAGCTGTCATGGGTGCCGAACGGGTCCGGCACGGATGTCAGCGGCTTCTGCAGGTGCTCGCGGAGCATGTCTTGCTGCGGGACGTTGCCCGGCACCTTCCGCATCCCGTCCATGTCGTCGGAAAAGCAGATCAGACGCGTCGGAATATCCGAGATAACCTCGAACGCCCGGCGCACCATCGTCGTCCGCAGCACCTCGCCGAAGGTGCCGATATGCGGCAGGCCGCTCGGGCCGTAGCCGGTCTCGAACAGGACATGGCCCTTGTCCGGCGGCCCCGCCTCGTAGCGTTTCAGGATCGCCCGCGCCTCTTCGAACGGCCAGGCCTTCGACGCCATCGCGGCGTCGCGCAAGCTCGTCTCGGTCATCGGGGGCGCTCCTTCGGGCGGGGTCGAAAAACAGCCCGCGTCTTAGGCCCGCGCCCCGGCGTGGTCAACCGAGCGCATCGTGACCGTTGCCGCCCGCGCGCCGCCGTGCCGGGCGACAACGCCGCGTTTCACTTGCCGAGTCCCGGCCCGGTCAATAGATACCGGAACCGGGAAAAGGTGGATCGGGAGAAGGCTGGATGTCCGACGAACTGAGCATGTCGGCGCAGGACGCGCTGGTCGCCGCGATGGTCGCGGCATCCGTCTCGGACGAGACCATCCGCACCGCTGAGCTTCTGACCATCGACGCCATCGTGAACTACCTTCCGGTCTTCGCGGAGTACGACGCCGACCGGATCAAGCGGGTCAGCCAGATCGTGTTCGACCTGTTCCAGGAGGAAGACGGTCTCGACGCGCTGTTCGGTCTGATCCGCGGCGCGCTGCCGAAACGTCTCTACGAAACCGCTTACGCGCTGGCCTGCGACGTGGCTGCGGCCGACGGGAACCTTCAGCAGGTGGAACTCGAGTTCCTGCGCGAAATCCGCTACCAGCTCGAAATCGACCGGCTTCATGCCGCCGCGATCGAACGCGGGGCACGGGCGCGATACGCCGCCTCCTGACACGGCACGGGCGGCCCGCCGGTCAGGCGTAGAGCGCCGCCCACCTTTCGATCAGCGCCTGTTGCAGCGCCTTCGCACGGCCGTTGTAGCTGCGGCCGCCGTCCGGGCGCTCCATCTCGTCCTCCGACAGGGCCTGGCGCCGCGGCAGGTCGGCGCAGAACACCGCGAAGGCGAGGTCGCGGCCCGAGGGCGCGGTCGCGAAGCCGGACAGGCCCGAGACGAAGTTGAGCGTGCCGGTCTTTCCGACGACCGAGACAGGGTGGTCGTAGACCGGGTTGCCTGCCACGTCGCGCATGATGACCGGTTTCATCAGGGAACGGACCTGCCCTTCGGACCCGGTCGCCACCAGCGCGCGCACCATGTCCACAGGCCGCACGCGGCTGTCCTCGCCGAGGCCGGAATGGTCGACGAAAGACAGCCGTCGCGTGCCGAGCCGCCGGTGCGCCCATGCGTTCATCTCCGTCGCGGAATCCGCAAGGCTGTCGCCGGGGGCGCCTGCCCGCCGCGTGGCCATCAGGCCCACGGCCTCGGCGGTGATGTTGACCGACCACTGCATCATTCCGCCCAGGATCTCCTCCAGCGGCGCGCTGACATGCTCCGCCAGCACCGGGGCGCCGGCCGGCGGCTCCCCCCCGATCTCCGGGTCGCGCAGGACGATGCCCCGTTCGCGCGCGAGAAGCTGCAGGACCTCGGCGGTATAGAGCGCGGGCTGCCGCACAGGAAGCCAGCGCGACCCGGCATCGCCGAGCGCGGCCCGCGCCACGGTCCAGCGCTCGATGCCGTCGCGCAGCTCGTAGGTGTAGACCGGTCCGCGCCGGTCCTCGACCTGCATCCTCTGGCGGGTCACCGCCGGGCGCAGGGTTTCCGACCGCGCATCCATCCGGATCGCGTAGGTGTCGCCGGTGCGTTCCCATTCGAAATGGACCCGGTTGAAGTTCAGGTTCAGCGCACCGACCGCCGGGTTGTAGCCCACATGGTCGGGCTGCTCGGGGTCGATCTCGGGGATCGCGGGCAGTGCCCCGACCGCGACGCGGAGCCGGCCCGTCACCTCGGTGATCCCGGCTTCCGCGAGGCCCGCGGCCATCGCGTCGAGATCGTCGGTCACCAGCATCGGGTCGCCGCCCCCCACGAGCCAGAGATCGCCGTCGAGCCGCCCCGCCGTGACCGGCCCGCCCGCAAGCAGCCTGGTGCGGAACCGGAACCCCGGTCCGAGCCGCGCGAGCCCGTAGGCGCAGGTGATGGTCTTGGCCACGCTGGCGGGCGGCATCCCGTAGAGACCGGAACGGGCCTCCAGCAACTCGCCGCTGCGGGCATCGGCGACGGCATAGCCCACGCGCCCGCCCAACGCGGCGCCGTCGATCAGTTCTTCCGGTGTGGGAATCGCCCGCCGCCACAGCTCGGCCGGTCGCGGGGCCGGGTACAGCGAACGCTCCACCGTCACGGCGCCCGCCGCGCGCGCCGCACCGGCGATCGCCCCCGCAATGAGAACCCTGCGCGTCAGCATACTCGTCCCCCCGCATACGCGCCGCATAAAACCCGAGCGTCCCTGCGGGATCAAGGACTTGACCGAGGCCCCGCGATCACGATTGCCAGTCGCCCCGCGCTCGGATCGCCGAGGACGACAGGTCGATCATCGGGACGTTCAGGAAACACCACGCCGGCGGGTCGGAATCTGCCAGGACGGGCGCAGCGCTGGCGGGCAGTTTCCAGCGCCGGAACACCTGCGCCGCCTTCGATGTCCGGGCCGAGATTCGCTGGCCCGGCCGCGCCAGCACCCCGACCGGAACCGTCCGCAGGATCCAGTCCCACCGCTGCCAGCGGTCGAAGTCCGCGAGGTTGTCCGCCCCCATGAGCCAGACGAACTTCACGCCGGGATACCGGGCGAGCAGCCATTCGATGGTCTCGGCGGTGTAGCGGGTGCCGATCCGCGCCTCGAGATTGGTGATCTCCACCCGCGGGTCGCGGACCAGCGCGCGGGCCGCGGCGATCCGCCGTTCGATCGGGGCCGGCCCTCGGGCCTTCAGGGGATTGCCGGGGGAGACGAGCCACCAGACCTGGTCGAGCTGGAACCGCTTCAGCGCTTCGCGGCTGACATGGACATGGCCCGCGTGCGGCGGGTCGAAGGAGCCGCCGAACAGGCCCACCCGGAGCCCCGGGGGCGCCAACGGAAAACCCTGTCGCATCAACCTTCTCCACCCCTCCCGGCGCCGGCGTCCTTGATAGCAGGCGCAACCGCTCCGCGTAAGCGCGAATGCCCGGGCGGGATCGGGGAAAGGTTCGGGGCCGGAATTGGTGCGGTCCGCCGCTGTCTCGCGGCGGCTGACCCGAAGGGGCAGGCCGGACGAACCGGCCGGCCCTTACATCATCGGCAATCTCGGCCGGTCGGGCGGGTCGGCCGCCCGGGAGGTCAGGCTCCGCGGCGGAAGACCCACGTCGCGCCTGAGGTACTCGGGCACGTCCGACCGGGACGGGACGGCGGTCAGCCGCTGCATGACGGCGCGGAGCGCCCGGACGAGACGAAGGCCCGGCCCCGCGCGCCGTTCGACGGGGATGACGGTCTGGCTTTGCATTCTTGCTCTCCAATCGGTTTGGAAAGCCGCCGTATGATGTGGGGGGTAGTCACGAAAAAGGCCGCATCATCGGCGGCCTTCGAGGGGTGGATATGCCTCTCCTGCCGCGCTTAGGCGTGGGTTCCCGGCTTGCGGGCTGCGATCACGTAAAGTCGCGCCATGAGAGGTCTCCGTTCTTTGCCGGCATCCTTGCCGGTGCGGCCCTCGTACACGCGAACTGACCCTGCGGCAACGACCTTGTTCGCCGCGCCGCGGCGCATCGGCGCTTTCCGGCCACAGCCCCCGGATTGCCCTTTCCGCCGGGCTCGCCTAATTGAGGCTCCGACACGCACGGAGGGGCAGATGGCCAGCTATCAGTACGTCTACCACATGGACGGGGTCTCCAAGACCTATCCCGGCGGCAAGAAATGCTTCGAGAACATCCGCCTGTCGTTCCTGCCGGGCGTGAAGATCGGCGTCGTCGGTGTCAACGGCGCGGGTAAGTCCACGCTGCTCCGGATCATGGCGGGGTGGGACAAGGACTTCTCCGGCGAGGCCTGGGCGGCCGAAGGCGCGCGCGTCGGCTACCTCCCGCAGGAGCCGGAACTCGACGAAAGCCTGACCGTGCGCGAGAACGTGATGCTCGGCGTGGCGGAGAAGAAGGCCAAGCTCGACCGCTTCAACGAGCTTGCCATGAACTACTCCGACGAGACCGCCGACGAGATGGCGCAGCTCCAGGACGAGATCGATTCGAACAATCTCTGGGACCTCGACAGCCAGATCGACGTGGCGATGGAAGCGCTCCGCTGCCCGCCGGACGAAGCCGACGTGACGACGCTCTCGGGCGGCGAACGGCGTCGCGTGGCGCTTTGCAAGCTGTTGCTCGAAGCGCCCGACATGCTGCTGCTCGACGAACCGACCAACCACCTCGACGCCGAGACCATCGCCTGGCTCCAGCAGCACCTGATCGACTACAAGGGCACGATCCTGATCGTCACCCACGACCGCTACTTCCTCGACGACATCACCGGCTGGATCCTCGAACTCGACCGCGGCAGGGGCATTCCCTACGAGGGCAACTACTCGTCCTGGCTTGAACAGAAGGCCAAGCGGCTGGAGCAGGAGGCGCGCGAGGACAAGGCCAAGCAGCGGACCCTGTCGCGCGAACTTGAATGGATCCGGCAGGGCGCCAAGGCGCGGCAATCCAAGCAGAAGGCCCGAATCGACCGCTACAACGAACTGGCCGGGCAGTCCGAGCGCGAACGCGTCGGTCGCGCCCAGATCGTGATTCCGAACGGCCCGCGCCTCGGCCAGAAGGTGATCGAGGTCGAGGGGCTGAAGAAGGGCTACGGCGACCGGCTCCTGATCGAGGACCTGTCCTTCGCCCTGCCCCCCGGCGGCATCGTCGGCGTGATCGGCCCGAACGGCGCCGGCAAGTCGACCCTGTTCCGGATGCTGACGGGACAGGAAAAGCCCGACGACGGCAGCCTTGAATACGGCGACACCGTCCAGCTTTCCTATGTCGACCAGTCCCGCGACGCGCTCGATGCCAACGCGACGGTGTGGGAGGAGATCTCCGGCGGGGCCGAGGTGATCGAGCTTGGCGACGCCAGCATGAACTCCCGCGCCTATTGCGGGGCGTTCAACTTCAAGGGCGGCGACCAGCAGAAGAAAGTCGGGCTCCTGTCCGGCGGCGAGCGTAACCGGGTCCACATGGCCAAGCTGCTGAAGTCCGGCGGCAACGTGCTCCTGCTTGACGAGCCGACCAACGACCTCGACGTGGAGACGCTCCGCGCACTGGAAGACGCGCTCGAAAGCTTCGCGGGCTGCGCCGTGATCATCTCCCACGACCGCTTCTTCCTCGACCGCCTCTGCACGCACATCCTAGCCTTCGAGGGCGACGCGCACGTGGAGTGGTTCGAAGGCAACTTCGAGGATTACGAGGAAGACAAGAAGCGGCGGCTTGGGCCGGATGCGCTGGAGCCGAAGCGGGTGAAGTACAAGAAGTTCGTGAGGTAGCAAGCGGAACCGCTTCAGGCGGGACTTGTCCCGACTCCCCGCCCTATGCTGAGACACCCCCGGTGATCCCGGGCGGAACCAGCCCGCCCCGCGCGTCCCGATGGATCGAAGAGGGAACCCAGTCCATCGGGTCGTCCACCAGCCCGTGCTTCACCGGGTCCATCCAGCAATACCGCAGGCGCGCATCGAGATCGCCCGGCGTCCGGCACTGGTGTTCCCGGAACCGCCGCTGCCAGAGGCCGATCTCTCCCTTCCGCGACACGTCGCCGGCCCGCGGAGCCGGCGGGACGAGTCCCGCCCGGCAGGCATCGCGCGAGAACCGCGCCTTGATCCGTCCCCATCTCTGCGAATAGTTCGGGTCGCTGTCCGGCATCTGCCATACGCAATGCATGTGATCCGGCAGAACGACCCAGGCCAGGATTTCCACCGGCCTGGCGCGAAGCGTGACCCGCACAGCGTTCCGAAGGATGTCGAGGTGGTCGATGAGGGCGGTCGATCCTCGCTCTGCGAGGCGAACGGTGAAGAACACCGGGTGGCGGGACGGGGCGGGGCTGCGGAGGCTCGACATGCCCGACGCTGGCACGAAACCGGTTAATCGTGGGTCAACGCGGGCGGAGACCGGCGGCCGCGCGTGTCATCATCCCCGTCGCGGGGCTCGTCTCAGATCGCGGCCCAGTCGGTGAAGCGCCAGGCGGTCGGCACGCGCGTGCCGGGCTGACGGGGAGGCCGGGGGCGGGGTGTAGCAGCGCGTTGCATGGGTCATCCTTTCAATTGCGCCATGCGAACAGGCTGCGCGCCGAATGTGTCCCGACGATGCCGACAAGGGTTTCAATTGTGTCAGGTCAGAGACGGATCACGTACTCTTTGCGCGTAGTTTCCAGAACCTCCCACGTGCCCCGGAACCCCGGCCTGAGCACGAACCCGTCCCCCGGCCCGACCTCGACCGCCGCGCCGCCATCCTCGGAGATCACCGACCGGCCGGAGAGGATCCGGCAGTATTCCCATTCATCGTAGCTGATCGCCCACTTGCCGGGCGTCGATTCCCAGACGCCGGCGTAGAGCCCGTCGCGCTCCTCCAGGTTCCAGGTCCGGTGGCGCGGGTCGCCGGTGATGACCTTCTCCGGCGCAGGTGCACCCTCTTCCGGCGCGCCCGCCACCTCGATCCGCAGGAACAGGTCCATCGCGCAATTCCTTCCGTCATGTCCGTGGCACGCTACACCCGCCCGCCGGCGGCCGGAAGCTGGACAGCGCGACGGGGCCTGCCCTAACGTCACCCGATGAACCGCCGTGCCGTCATCGCCCTGTCCGCCTCCGCCGTCCTCGCCGCCTGCGTCGGCACGGGACCGCGCGCGCGGGCGGCCTTGGCGCCGGGCTCGACGCTGATCCTGCTGCGCCATACCGAACGGGAGGGCGACGCGCTGACGCCCGAAGGGCACGCGCGTGCCGCGGCGCTGGTTCCGGCGTTGTCCGGGCTGCCAATCGACGCGATCTACACCACTACCTACAACCGGAACCTCCAGACCGCCGCACCGCTGGCGACCGCCCGCGGGCTGGCGGTGGAGCGGCTGACGGCCGACAACCCGGTGGAGGATCTCGTGACCCTCGGCGCGGGCCGCAGCATCGTCTGGATCGGCAACACCACGAACCTCGACCCGATCTGGGACGACCTCGGCGCACCAGGGGCCGCGCCGGTGGAATACGGCGACCTGTTCATCCTGCGCCCCGGATCGCCGCCCATGGTGGAGCGGCGCCACTTCGGGGCCTGACCCCGCCCCACCGATCCGGTTCGGAACGATTCCCGATCACGTGCCGTTAACCTTGTGAGCGCACTGTGGAATCAGAAGCAGACCGATAGGCCAGAAATGACCCGCCGCCCCGAACCGAACCGCCGCCCCGACCGCCGGGAATACCGGCAAAGCCCGCCGCCGGGGCCACAGGGGCCGCGAACGTACCGGTTTACCGACTTCGCAATGCTCTGAAACGACACGGGACTTGCCCGAACGCCGCTTCCGGCGTATACGCCGCCGCGCTACTTCTATCGATCGACCCACTGTCTCCGACGCGGCTGCCAGTTTTCGATACCGACTGAACGGCCGGGCCGCCGCATGATGCGGGCGGCACAAAACAGGAGACTTCACGCATGGCCACCGGCACCGTGAAATGGTTCAACACTGAAAAAGGCTACGGGTTCATCGCGCCCGAGGATGGCGGCAAGGACGTGTTCGTCCACATCTCCGCCGTCGAGCGCGCGGGCCTGAAAGGTCTTCGCGACGACCAGAAGGTCACCTTCGACCTCGAGGCCGGCCGCGACGGCCGCCAGAGCGCGACCAACCTCGCACTGGCCTGACAGCCGACGATATCGACCCGGGCGGCCGGCTCCCTGACGGGGGTCGGCCGCCCGACGTTTGAACCGGGAACAGGCCCGGGCCGACCGATCTCCAGGACCGCAACGCAAGCGACAGGAGAGATCGATGACCCAGAAGCCCCGCCCCGCCCCGCACACCCGGACGCCCGGCCGCCGTGGCCCCGCGACCTTCCGTTTCACCGACTGGGCCTGCATCTGACCCGCTATCGGATAACACCGCCGCGACATTGCAGATCAGACCGCCCCTGAAAGAGGCTCCGACCACGTTCACAGGAGCCGGACCAATGACCAACAACACCAACCAGACCCAATCGCAGCAGCAACAACAACAGCAGCAGCAACAGCAGCAACAGCAGACGTCCACCGGGCCGAAGCCGGTCCGCTACGACGACTGGGCTGCGATCTGAAACAGGACAACACGGCCGCTCACGAGCACGACAGGCGGCCGTAACAGAGGCTTAACCGCCCCGCACCGGCCCCCATCTGCCTGTCATCAGACAGGAGAAGCGGCCATGCAACGCCCCGTACCCAAGACAGAAAAGAAGACCCGCCCGGCACCGTTCCGGTTCACCGACTGGGCCGCGATCTGACGATGACGCGGAACCGGACGGGCCGGTCACTCCTCCTCGGGACGGCGGACGAAGCGCACCTCGGCGGTGCCGCCGCCCTGCGACGTCCAGAGACCGGAGAAGCTTTCGTAGCCGACGGCGGTGACGATCATCTCGGCACCGGGGACAGCCACGCGGTCCTCGTCGATCACGACCTCATCGGACGAGACCTCGGCCTCGCCATCGCAGTTGGTGTCCTGCAGGAAGTCCTTCCGGTCGCGGCTGCGGAACCGGAACGTGGCGCAGGTGCCGCCGATCTGCGCGTCGTAGACGCCTTCGTAGAACGACAGGAGCGGCGCAGGTTCCGGGTCGCGCCGGCCGCAGGACGCGGCGGCGAGAAGGCAGAGCATTGTCAGGATCGCTCGGATCGTCACGCGTCGGGGCTCCTTCGGTTCACCGGCGCGCAAGCTTTCACCCCGCCCGTCCCTTGTCAACCGGCCCACGGTTTGGCTTGGGTCGCGGCCCCGCACCCGCTAACATCCGCGACAACGACCTCCCGAGGAGCCGCACGATGACACCTCCGCCCCGTTTCCTCGCGCCCATGCTGGCGCTTGCCCTCTCCGCCACCGCCCTGCCGGCGGCCGCGCAGAGCATGGAGGAAACGGAGTTCATCACCGCGCTCTACAACAACATCAACCCGCTCTCGATCGAGTTCAACCGCGAGGTCTGCGGCTACGTTATCCGCCGCGCCGACGGCGAACTCGACTCCACCAAGCTGAGCTGGGGAACCGAGGCGTCCTGCGCGTCGCTGCCGGTCGAGCCGGGGGTGGAGGTGATATCGTCCTGGCACACCCACGCCGCCTGGGGCCGCGGATACGACGGCGAGGTGCCGTCGACCATCGACGTCGAGGGCGACATGCGTGCCGGGATCAATGGTTGGGTGTCCACGCCCGGCGGCCGGCTCTGGTTCATCGACGGTCAGACCGGGTTCATGTACCAGGTCTGCGGACGAGACTGCCTGCCCTCCGATCCCGGTTTCTTCCCCGAGGAACATGGGCCCGTGGCGAAGGACTACACGCTGGAAGAACTGCGGGCGCGGTTCGGGGAATTCTGAACCGGTCCCGCCTCGGCCACGGCAACCCGGAGGGACGGCATGAAACTCGATGTGCGGATGATCCTCTTCGTAAGCCTGATCGCGTTCCTCGTGATCTTCGCGGCGATCACGATCTACCGGGTCTTCCTCGTGGACGAAGTACAGCGGCGCTACGACACGATGGTCGTGTTCCTCGAGGAGCAGTGCTCGGCGCTCACCACCGAGATCGACTGCGCGGCCTACGCGGGCTGCTACCGCGACGGGCTCGAAGACGCCTTTCCGCGCGACGTGATGGCCCGGATCGTGGACGAGGGTCGCGCCTTCGTCGTGCCGTCCGAGGTCGAGGAGGCGCATTTCGACCTGCAGCGAAGTTGCGCGGAGGATGTCGGCCTGACGCTGGAAGGCGTGGTGAACTGATCCCCGCGCGCGGACGCGCGGCCGGACCGACTCATTCCGCCGCGTCGGCGTAATCCTCCAGCGGTGGGCAGGTGCAGACGAGGTGCCGGTCGCCCCAGGCGTTGTCGATCCGGTTGACCGGCGGCCAGTACTTGTCGACCCGGAATGCGCCGGCCGGGAAACAGCCCTGTTCGCGGCTGTAGGCCCGGTCCCAGTCGCCCACGAGATCCTCGACCGTGTGGGGCGCGAACCGGAGCGGCGAGGCCTCGGCGGAGACTTCGCCGGTCTCGACCGCCCGGATCTCCTCGCGGATCGACAGCATCGCGTCGCAGAACCGGTCCAGCTCCGCCTTGGTCTCGCTTTCCGTCGGCTCCACCATCAGCGTTCCGGCCACGGGCCAGCTCATCGTCGGGGCGTGGAAGCCGTTGTCGATCAGTCGCTTGGCGATGTCGTCGACGGTCACGCCGTGATCCGCGAATGGCCGCGTGTCGAGGATGCATTCATGCGCGACATGGCCGTTCTTGCCCTTGTAGAGCACGTCGTAGGCCCCTTTCAGCCGCGCCGCGATGTAGTTCGCGTTCAGTATCGCGACCCGCGTCGCCTGGGTCAGGCCGGCACCGCCCATCAGCCGGACATAGGCATAGCTGATCGGCAGGATCGAGGCCGAGCCGTAGGGCGCGGCGCTGACCGGGCCTTCCTTTCCCCCGGTCTCCGGATGGCCGGGCAGGAACGGCGCGAGATGCGCCTTGACCCCGATCGGCCCCATGCCGGGACCGCCGCCGCCATGCGGGATGCAGAACGTCTTGTGCAGGTTCAGGTGGCTCACGTCCGCGCCGATCTCGCCCGGTTTCGACAGGCCGACCATCGCGTTGAGGTTCGCCCCGTCGAGGTAGACCTGCCCGCCGTGGTCGTGGGTGATGCGGCAGACCTCGCGCACGGTCTTCTCGAACACGCCGTGGGTGGAGGGATAGGTGATCATGCAGGCCGCCAGCCGGTCGCCGGCGGCCTCCGCCTTGGCCGCGAAATCCGCAAGGTCGATATCGCCGTTCTTCGCCGCCTTGACGACGACCACCTCCATCCCCGCCATCTGCGCCGAGGCCGGGTTGGTCCCGTGGGCCGACACCGGGATCAGGCAGACCCGGCGGTCATCGTCCCCGCGCGCGCGGTGATAGGCCGCGATGGTCAGGAGCCCCGCGTATTCCCCCTGGGCTCCGGAATTCGGTTGCAGCGACATGGCGTCGTAGCCGGTGATCTCGCAAAGACGGGCGGACAGGTCCTCCAGCATCTCGGCATATCCCTCGGCCTGGTCCGCCGGGACGAAGGGGTGCAGCGAATTGAACGCGGGCCAGGTGATCGGCATCATCTCGACCGCCGCGTTCAGCTTCATCGTGCAGGAGCCGAGCGGGATCATCGCCCGGTCGAGCGCGAGGTCGCGGTCGCTGAGCCGCCGCATGTAGCGCATCATCTCCGATTCCGCGCGGTTCATGTGGAAGATCGGATGGGTCAGGTAGGCACTTTCGCGCAGCAGCGCCTCGGGGATCGCGGGCAGGCTCTGGGCCCCGAGCAGCAGGACGCCGAAGGCCCGCGCGACCGCCTCCAGGTCGGCCTCCGTGGTGGTCTCGTCGATGCTGATGCCAATGCGGTCGGCGCCGACATCGCGCAGGTTGATCCCCCGGGCGACGGCGGCGGCCATGATCCGGCTCTGCTTGTCGCCGACATGGACCGTCATCGTGTCGAAGAGCGCCCCGGCCTCGGGCGGGTAGCCGCCGGCCTCGAGCGACCGGGCAAGGCGGACCGCGTTCAGGTGAACCCGTTCGGCGATGGCGCGCAGGCCGACCGGCCCGTGGAACACGGCGTAGAAACTCGCCATCACGGCCAGGAGCGCCTGCGCGGTGCAGACGTTGGAGGTCGCCTTCTCCCGCCGGATATGCTGTTCCCGGGTCTGGAGCGACAGGCGGTAGGCCTTGTGGCCGTGGCTGTCGACCGAGACCCCGACGAGACGACCGGGCATGGCGCGCTTCATGTCGTCCTTGCAGGCCATGAAGGCCGCGTGCGGCCCGCCGAACCCGAGCGGCACGCCGAAGCGCTGTGCCGAGCCGACGGCAATATCGGCGTCCATGTCCCCCGGTTCGCGGATCAGCGTCAGCGCGAGCAGGTCGGTCGCCACCACCGCGACCGCCTTCGCCTCGTGCAGCGCGTCGATCATGGCGGTCAGGTCGGTGTAGTCGATCAGGCCCCCGTAGGTGCCCGGGTACTGGAAGATCGCCCCGAACACCTCGTCGAACTTCAGCGCGTGGTGCGGGCCGACGATCACTTCGATCCCGAGCGGCGCGGCCCGGGTTTCGATCACCGCGATCGTCTGCGGATGGCAGTTCTCGTCGACGAAGAAGCCCGTGGATTTCGATTTCGCCACCCGCTTCGCCATCACCATTGCCTCGGCCGCCGCCGTCGCCTCGTCCAGCAGCGAGGCATTGGCGACGGGCAGACCCGTGAGGTCCGCGACCATCGTCTGGAAGTTCAGAAGCGCCTCAAGCCGTCCCTGGCTGATCTCCGGCTGGTAGGGGGTGTAGGCCGTGTACCACGCCGGGTTTTCTAGCACGTTCCGCTGGATCGCGGGCGGCGTGAAGGTGCCGTAGTAGCCCTGCCCGATCATCGAGGTCATGACCTTGTTCTTCACCGCGATGCCGGCCATGTGCTTGAGAAGCTCGGCCTCGGACATAGGCGCCCAGTCCAGCGAGTCCTCCTGCCGGATAGAGGCCGGGAGGGTCTGGTCGATCAGGTCGTCGAGGCTCTCCGCGCCGACGACGTCCAGCATTTCGGCCATCTCGGCGGGCGACGGGCCAATGTGGCGGCGGTTCGCGAAGTCGGTCGGGTCGTAGTCGGTCGGGCTCCAGGGCATGTCTCCGCTCCGGTTCTGTCAGGGCGTCTCTGTGAGGCGGGCGAGGTTGTCGAGCGACGAGGCGAGCCCCGCGGCGTGATCCTCCGGCGGGATGCCGGTGGGAACGTCCGTGCAGGCGACGCGGACGCGGGTGGCGTCGCCTTCGGGCGTGAAACTCCAAGCCATCCGCATGGTCCCGGCGAAATCCGGGTCGGTGCTGTCGAAGGCGATGTCGAGGTCGATCGCGCGGGGCGGGTCGAGCGCGGCGAAGCGCCCGGTCACGACGTCCGTCGCATCCGCCGACTTGCCGGGGGTTCCGGGCGGGAAGCGCAGGATCAGCCGCAGGGCGCCGCCGGGCCGCGGGTCATGGGCCACCGCCTCCATTGTCGCGCCGTCGGGCGGCAGCCAGCGGACCAGCACGTCGGCGTCGGTCCAGGCCGCGAACAGGCGTGCGGGCGGTGCCGCGATCAGCCGTTCGGCACTGTCCACCCGTTCAGCCATCCGCGGCCTCGTGCGTCACGACGTTGACGAGATTCCCGGCCGGATCGCGCAGGTGGAACCGTCGCACGCCCCAGGGCTCGGAAACCGGGCCGTAGACGACCTCGCCCCCTGCCGCGCGCACCGCGTCCAGCGCGGCATCGAGATCGTCCACCTCGACCGAGATCGCGGGCAGGTCCGTCCCCGAGCCGCCGCCCGACGCGATCTGAAGCTGCTGCGCGCCCTCCGCGCCGGTCTCCAGGAACTGGATCCAGCCCATGTCCGCCCGCAGCGTCAGGCCAAGGGCCTCGCGGTAGAACGCCGCCAGCCCCGCCGGGTCGGGCGCGAGCAGGTTGGCCACGACGCGCAGCACCTTCATGGCCTCGCCGGCGGAGTCGCGCCCCGGCTCAGGTGCCAGTCGATGTAGCGCCGCACCGCCGGGTCGGTGCCGGTCATGAACCGCACCACCCGCTCGCGAAAGCTCCACCGCTTCAACGGCGCGGGCAGGCGCGACAGCCAGTGCTGGTTGTCGGTGCCGGGCTTTTCCATCCGCGTCAGCCGGTAGCCGTTCGGCATGTTGGGTGCGCCGAAGACCCACAGGAGGTACTTGTAGTCTCGCCATTCCGCGAACGACGCCGCGAACCCGTCGACCACGATCCGCAGGTGGCAACGGCCCTGCTGCCCCTCGGCCGTGAGCCGGGCCCGGAGCGCCCGATCGGCCGGCGTCTCGAACGGCACGCCGTCGCGGGGGATCCAGCGGCGCATGTCCACCTCGTGGCCCGCTACGGTGCGGCCATGAACGCGGCCGTCGATCCGGACCTGCGCGCATCTCATGGCCGGCGGCCCGTCACTCGATGAAGTCCTTGTACTCCGCCTCGTCCATGTAGTCGTCCATCGCGGACAGGTCCTCGACCTTCATCTTGAAGAACCACGCATCGCCCATCGGATCCTCGTTCACCAGGCCGGGGTTGCCGGTCAGCGCGCCGTTGATCTCCACGATCTCGCCGTCGAGCGGGGCGAGGATGTCGGACGCGGCCTTCACGCTCTCGATCACCACGACCTCGTCGTCCTTGGCGACCTCGGTGCCCTCCTCGGGCAGTTCGACGAAGACGATGTCGCCGAGTTGCTCCGCGGCGTGCTCGGTGATCCCGACGACCACGAGTTCACCCTCGACCCGCAGCCATTCGTGTTCCTCGGTAAATTTCATCTCCACCCGTTCCTTTCGTCCTGAAGGATCACCGCTTGTAGCCCGGGGTCACGAAGGGCGTTTTCGCCTGCCGCGCGGGCAGCCGCCGTCCCCGGACCTCGCCCCAGATCATGGCGTCATCGGGCAGGTCCGCGTCAACAAGAGCGATCGCCATCGGCGCGCCGAGGCTCGGGCCGAACCCGCCCGAGGTCACGATGCCGACCTGCGTGCCACCGTCCTCGGCGTCGAAAAGCTCCACGCCCGCCCGCATCGGCGCGCGGCCCTCCGGCAGAAGCCCGATGCGCTTTCGCGGCGCGCCACTGTCGATCTGCGAGAGGATCATCTCCGCGCCCGGGAACCCGCCTTCGCGCTCGCCACCGCGGCGCCTGACCTTCGGGATCGCCCATTTCTGCCCGGCCTCGACCGGCGAGATGTCGGGGCTCATGTCCTGTCCGTAGAGCGGCAGTCCGGCCTCCAGCCGCAGCGAATCCCGCGCGCCGAGTCCCGCGGGGGCGGCGCGGTCGTCCGACAGGATCGCGTTGGCAAGCGCCTCGGCGGCCATGACCGGCACCGAGATCTCGAACCCGTCCTCGCCGGTATAACCCGACCGCGACAGCCACAAGGACACGCCCTTCCACGGGATCACGGCGACATCCATGAACGTCATCGCCCGGCTGCTTGGCACGATTGCCGCCAGCACGTCCCCGGCCATCGGCCCCTGCAGGGCCAGCAGGGCCCGGTCGTCGACCGGCACGACGGTTTCGATATGCGCCTTCAGATGCGCGATGTCCTGCCCGGCACAGGCGGCGTTGACCACGAGGAACAGCCCGTCCTTCCGCCGCGCGATCATCAGGTCGTCGAGCACCCCGCCCGCGTCGTCGGTGAAGAGCCCGTATCGCTGGCGGCCCTCGGCAAGGCCGAGGATATCGGCCGGCACCAGCGTTTCCAGCGCGGCGTCCGCGCCCGAGGGCAGCAGGACCTGGCCCATGTGGCTCACGTCGAAGAGCGCGGCCTTCTCGCGGCACCAGAGATGTTCGGCCATCACCCCGGCGGGATACTGCACCGGCATCGACCATCCCGCGAAGGGCCCGAATTTCGCACCGAGTGCGGCGTGAAGATCGTGCAGTGGCAGGCGGCGAAGTGCGTCCATGTCCCGTCCCCCGTTCCGGGCGGCGCCCGGCATGTCCCGGCCGCGGGTCGCCCCGCCGCCACGAATGCCCCGTCTGTCCTTGGTGCCTGAGATCGCTATCCCTTCGGCGGAGGCGCTTGGCCCCTCTCTCCAGACGTCTCGCCTCCGCGCGGGTCCTTTCGCCTGAGAGTTTACCGGGGCGGTTGCTCCTTCGGCCCTGGCCGCGGTTGGTCGTGAACCGGGCCAGCGTCTCCCACGCGCGGAAGATTTCGGCAGCCTAGACCGGCCCGTGCGCCGCGGGCAAGCCCGTGGTTGCACCCGCCCGCCGACCGTGCAGGACTGCCCCCATGTCAGACCCCTACTTCTTCGGCTACGGCAGCCTCGTGAACCGGATGACCCACGACTACCCCGGCGCGGTCCGCGCGCGGGTCAGCGGCTGGCGGCGGCGGTGGCGCAAGACGAAACTGCGCCAGACCGCCTTCCTGTCGGTCCACGAGGCGCCGGGGGCCGAGATCGACGGCCTGATCGCGCGGGTGCCCGGCAGCGACTGGGTCGCGCTCGACCTGCGCGAAGGCGCCTACCTGCGCCAGAAGGTGACCGAGATCGCCCATACCGCGGGGCCGGACATCGAGGTGCAGATCTACCGCACCAAGCCCGAACTCGACAGCGACGCGGAACACGACCACCCGATCCTCGCCAGCTACCTCGACGTGGTGCTGCAGGGATACCTGCGGGAATTCGGGCCGGAGGGGCTCGCCCACTTCATCGACACCACCGATGGCTGGTCGGCCGGGTTGCTGGACGACCGCGATGACCCGGTCTACCCGCGCTGGACCCGGATCGAGCCCGGGGAACGCGTGTTGATCGACGCGGCCCTGGAGCCGGTCGGCCTTCGCCTGCTGCCGCGCGACTCGGTGGCGATCTGAACCCCGAACCCGCCGCCCGGGGCTAGCGGCGCAGGTGAAGGATCTGCATCAGCCGGGCCTCGCGCTGGAACGGCCGCGGCTGCGATGGGCGGTCGGCCCGAGCGATGGCGCGGGCGACGAGGACGGCCGACAACACCGCGAAGACGACACCGCCCGCCGCCTGCCCGAGCAGGACGCCCTCCGCGCCCCAGATCGCCGCGCCGAGGATCACGAAGGGTACGGTACCGAGCGTGTGCCGCCCCCAGTTCACCCATGTCGACCAGAACGGGTGGCCGAGGTTGTTGAACGCCGCGTTGCCGACGAAGATCATCCCGTTGAAGAAGAACATCAGCGCAAGCGGCCCGCAGAACAGGAACACGATGTCACGGGCCGTGCCTGTCGCGCCGAACAGGTCGGCAATCGGCCCGCGCAGCCCGAACAGCACGGCGGTCGCGACCGCTACGACGAGCGCAGTGAACCACAGCGCCTCGCGGTAGGTCCGGCGCACGCGCGCGGTCTCGCCCGCGCCGGCGTTCTGCCCGATGATCGGGCCGACCGCGCCGGACAGCGCGAAGATGACGGCGAAGGCCACCGGGGTCAGCCGCGCCGCGATGGCCATGCCGGCCACCGCGTCCTCGCCGAATTGCGCCATGCTGCGGGTGACGTAGGCTTGCCCGACCGGCGTCGCGAACTGGGTCAGCACCGCCGGAATCGCGAGGCGCAGGACCGGGGAGAGGTCGGCAGCGAGGCTCGGCCCGTCGATCCCCGAAAGCGCGTCGTGACGGCGGAGAAGCGGCCAGAGCGCCGCCGCCGCCATCGCCACCCGCGCCGCGACCGAGGCTATCGCCGCGCCGGTCAGGTCGAGCCCGAGGCCGAAGATCAGGACCGGATCCAGCACCGCGTTCACCGCCCCGCCCCAGACCGTCGCCATCATCGCCGCGCGCGCGTTGCCGTGCGCTCGAAGCACCGCCCCGCCTGCCATCCCGACCAGAAGCAGCGGCAGGGACGGCACGATGATCCGCAGGTAGCCCGTGGCGAGTTCCTGCGTCACGCCGCTCGCGCCAACCAGGGCGGTCAGGCGCGGCACCTGCCACCAGATCGCCGCGGCGAACACCATCGACAGAAGCACGCCGAGCGCCAGCGTGTTCGTCGCCCGCTGTCGCGCCAGCGCCATGTCGCCAGACCCGAGCGCGCGGGCGGTCAGGGCGCCCGCCGCGATCGCCATGCCGATGCCGAAGGACGAGGTGAAGAACAGGATCGCGCCAGCGTAGCCGACCGCCGCGGCCAGTTCGTCCCGTCCGAGCATGGAGATGAACACCATGTCCACGAGGTCGACGAGAAAGATCGCCATCAGCCCGACGGTTGAGGTCAGCGACATCACCGCGATGTGGCGGAACAGGTTGCCGGTCAGGAAGGTGGCGCGGGTGTCGGTCATGGCCGCCTGAGCGTAGGGCAGGAGGACCGCCGGATGAACAGGATGTGCTGTGCGCGGGGGAGAGGGAGCCTTGTGCGGAGCCGCGCATCGGCTTGGCGCGGTGCGGTGGTCCGAGCGAGGTCCATGGGCGGAGTGCCTCAAGAGACAGAGGTTCCGCTCTGCAAAACCCATAACTTCAGCACTGCCGGCTGGCATACAGTCCGAGCGTTTCCGACTGGAGGCTGGCCAGCGCTCCCCCAAATCGCGCCGAGCCGCGCATCGTCGGGCCGCGGTGCGGCGATCTCACGGACCGGCTACAGCAATTTATCCATCAAGGTCAGGAGTAGCTACCAGCTAGCTCCAGGCTCCACCACATCGCCGTGCCGGGGGGCGGCCCGGCGATGCGCGGCGGCCTTCGGCCTTGTTCCGCGCCGGTGCTTCAGCGGATCGGTGATTTGACCTATTGGCCCAACGGGCATTGGTCATTTCTCACCCACGGCCAGCCTTGGCGATTGCCCGTCCCGAACCGACAGGTCCGCGCCCGCTCAAACCCGCGGCTTCACCTTCAGAAGCGGCATCACCTCGGCCATCTCCGGCCCCCGCTCACGCCCCGTCACCGCCTTGCGGAGCGGCATGAACAGGCCCTTGCCCTTGCGGCCCGTGGCCTCCTTCACCGCGGCGGTCCACTCGCCCCAGGTCTCCGGCCCGTAGGGCGGCTCCGGCAGCAGCGCCAGCGCCTCGGCGACGAAGTCCCGGTCCTCCTCGGCCACGAGCGGCGTCGCGCCGTCCCGAAACAGCTCCCACCAGCCGGCGATGTCCTTGCGGGTCTCGATGTTCTCGCGTGCCACCGACCAGAAGGCCTCCGCCTCTGCCTCGGGCACACCCGCCGCCGCGACATCGTCCGCCACGGCGGCGAGCGGCAGGGAATGCAGGTAGCGCGCGGTCAGCGGCTTCAGATCCTCCAAGTCGTACTTCGTGGGGGCGGAGCCGAAGTGGGACAGGTCGAAGCCCTCGGCGATCTCGTCCAGCGACCCCGCGATCTCCACCGGTTGCGACGATCCGATCCGCGCCATGTGGCTCAAGAGCGCCATCGGCTCCACCCCGGCCGCGCGCAGGTCGCGCAGCGCGAGCGAGCCGAGCCGCTTCGACAGCCCCTCCCCCTGCGGCCCGGTCAGCAGCGAATGGTGCGCGAAGGACGGCGCCTCGAACCCGAGCGCCTGCATGATCTGGATCTGGGTCGCGGTGTTCGTCACGTGGTCGGACCCGCGCACGACATGGGTGATGCCCATGTCGGTGTCATCCACGACCGAGGCGAGCGTGTAGAGCACCTGCCCGTCCGCGCGGATCAGCACCGGGTCCGAGACGCTGGCCGCGTCGATCGAGATCGCGCCGAGGATGCCGTCCTCCCACTCGATCCGCTCCTGGTCGAGCTTGAACCGCCAGACCCCCTCGCCCCGCTCGGCCTTCAGCGCCGCGCGCTCGTCGTCGGTCAGCTTCAGCGCGGCGCGGTCGTAGACCGGCGGCTGGCCCATGTTGAGCTGCTTCTTGCGCTTGAGGTCGAGTTCCGTCGGCGTCTCCCACGCCTCGTAGAAGCGCCCGGCCGCGCGCAGCCTATCGGCGGCGTCGGCGTATCGGTCGAGCCGCTTCGACTGCCGCTCCTCCCGGTCCCAGGTCAGGCCGAGCCATTCGAGATCCTCTCGGATGCCGTCGGCGTATTCCTCCTTCGACCGTTCCGGGTCGGTGTCGTCGAGACGCAGGATGAAGGTGCCGCCCGCCTTGCGCGCGATCAGGTGGTTGAACAGCGCGGTGCGCAGGTTGCCGACATGGATGTAGCCCGTCGGCGAGGGGGCGAAGCGGGTGACGGTCATGAACGGGCTCCTTCCGGGCGCGATCCTCTTTCACAAGGGGCAGGTTTTGTCCATATCGGCGCAATGACCGACTGGACCGACATCGAGGCCCCGGACCTGTCCGAGTTCGAGACGATGGCCGAGGCCGCCATCGCCACGCTGCCCGAGGTCTACGCGAGGGCCGCGCGCGAGGTCGTGCTCAGGATCGAGGATTTCGCCAGTGATGCGATGCTCGACGAGCTCGACATCGACAACGCCTACGACCTGACCGGGCTCTATGACGGCATCCCGCTGACCGAGAAGTCGGTGATGGATCAGCCGATGGGGCCGGACACGATCTGGCTTTTTCGCCGCCCGATCCTGGAGGAATGGGCGGATCGCGGCGACGTGGCGCTCGGCGCGCTCGTGGCCCATGTGCTGGTCCACGAGCTTGCCCACCACTTCGGCTGGTCCGACGACGACATTGCCTCGATCGACGAATGGTGGACCTGAAGGCTGTGGACAGGACTGTGCGCGCGGCTGTGGATCACTCCGGGTGCACCGGCCATCGACGCGACAGGTCGTCGAGCCCCGCGCGGATCAATTCCGCCAGGACCTCCGTATCCACGTCGTCGAGCTTGTTGATGTAAAGGCAGGACTTTCCTGTCTTGTGCTTGCCGAGCCGGGACAGGATCGCGCCGAAGTCGGCGTATCCGGGCGTGATGTAGACAGACAGGGCCGACTTGCGCGGGGAAAACCCGGTGGCCAGGAAGTCGCCTTCGCGCCCGCTGGCATAGACGTAGTGATACCGGCCATAGGCGATGATGGACGGGCCCCACATCCTCGGGGTCCAGCCCGTCACCTCGCGTAAGATCGCGTCGAGCCTGCGGCATTCGTCGCGGCGCCGCCCGGGTTCTATCGCGTCGATGAATGTCGCGACCGGGACATCGGTCGCGACCGTCTTGTTGCCGGCATCTGCCATGGGGCGAAGCTAGCAGGTTTCGCGCCCGGACACACCGGTCCGGGCACGGCGCTGCTCGATCAGGCGGCGATCTTCCCGGCGAACTCCACCAGCCGCTTCACCTGGTGGCGGGCGGAGGTCTTGGCCTCCTCGGTCACGTTGCCGGCCTGGACGACGGTGCCGTAGGGGTTGCCGCCCGCCTCGAACACGGACTGGTCGGTGTAGCCCGGCGCGACGATGATGCCGCCCCAGTGCATCACGGTGGTGTAGAGGCTGATGAGCGTCGTCTCCATCCCGCCGTGGCGGTTCTGGGCGGAGGTCATCGCGCTCACCGCCTTGTTGGCGAGCTTGCCTTCCATCCAGAGCGGGCCGAGCGTGTCGATGAAGGCGCGCAGCTGGCTCGCGACGACACCGTAGCGGGTCGGGGCCACGAAGAGATAGGCGTCGGCCCAGGTCATGTCGTCATGGCTGACCTCGGGGATGTCGGCGGTCTTCTCGGCCTGGGCCTTCCACGCGTCCTGCCCGGCCACGACGCCCTCGGGGGCGGTTTCGGGCACGCGCAGGAGCCGGACTTCGGCGCCCGACGCACGGCCCGCCTCGGCGGCGATCTCGGCCATCTGGTGGTTGGTACCGTAGGTCGAATAGAAGATGACGGCGAGCTTCACGGACATTGGGGACTCCTGAGGTTTCGGGTCTGGTTGGTCTGCCCGGGAAGTTGCGGCCAAAGCCCCGTTCCTCAATTCCGAGACCACGCGCGGGTCCTGTTCGGTGCTGCACAGGTCAGACGCGGGTGCCCCGTGACAGCCGGCCGAGAAAGGTTTCCGCGCTGTCGAGTGTCGCCCGCCGCTTCGCATCGTCCATCCGGTCCCACGTCCGGTACATGTTCGCCATCCGCGGGTTTTCCGCGAAGTGGTCGCGGTGCCGGTCGAGGAAGGCCCAGTAAAGGTAATTGTACGGACAGGCGTTTTCCCCAGACTTTTCCCGCACGTCATAGGCACATTGATTGCAGTAGTCGGACATGCGGTTGATATAGTTGCCGCCGGAAACATAGGGCTTCGATCCCACGATCCCGCCGTCGGCGAACTGGCTCATCCCGATGACGTTCGGGGCCTCGACCCATTCGTAGGCATCGGCGTAGACCGACAGGTACCATTCGTGCACCTCGGCCGGGTCGATCCCGGCCAGCAGCGCGAAGTTCCCCGTCACCATCAGCCGCTGGATGTGGTGGGCATAGGCCTCGTCCCGCGTCTCGGCGATGGCGTGGGACAGGCAGGCCATGTCGGTCTCCGCGTCCCAGTAGAAGCCCGGCAGCTTGCGGCGGTGGTTCAGCGCGTTGCGGCCGGTGTAATCCGGGCCTTCGAGGAAATAGACCCCGCGCATGTATTCCCGCCAGCCGATGATCTGGCGGATGAACCCCTCGGCGGAATTGACCGGCACGTCGCCGGCCGCGTAGGCCGCCGCCGCCGCGTCGCAGATCTCCCGCCAGGTCAGCAAGCCCGCGTTCAGGTACATCGACAGGACGGAATGCGCGAGAAAGCGGTCGCCGGTCAGCATCGCGTCCTGGTAGTCGCCGAACCGGGGCAGGCTTCGCTCGATGAAATGCGCCAGCGCACGGCGCGCCTGGCCCCGGTCGGTCGCGAACCAGAACGGGCGGAGCGTGCCTAAGTTGCTGGCAAAACGCTCCTCCACGAGATCCAGCACCGCTTCCACCGTCTCATCCGGGGTGAACTGCATCGGGCCCGAGAAACCGGCATCGTCCGGCGCGGGCTTGCGGTTGTCGTGGTCGTGGTTCCACTTGCCGCCCGCGGGCTTGTCGCCCTCCATCAGGTAGCCGGTCTTGCGCCGCATCTCGCGGTAGAACCACTCCATCCGGAGTTCCTTGCGCCCATCAGCCCAGTCCTCGAACTCCCGGTGGCTGGCGAGGAAGCGGTCGTCGGGAAAGACGTGGACCGGGACCGGGCAGTCCTCCAGCGCCGAAATGAGTCGCCATTCGCCCGGCTCGGTGGCGAGGATCTCCGTCGCACCGGTCTCTTCCGCCCGCGCCAGCAACTCGCCCACGATGGAACCCGCATTGCCTTCGTCGTCGAGCTTGCGATAGCGCACGTCCCACCCCGCGTCGGTGAGTCGTTCGGCAAACTTTCGCATCGCGGCGAAGATGAACGCGATCTTCTTGGGGTGGTGCGGGACGTAGCTCGCCTCGTCCGCCACCTCGGCCATCACGACCACGTCGCGGTCCCGGTCGGCTTCCCGCAGGGCCGCGATCTCCTCGGTCAACTGGTCGCCGAGCACGAGAACCAGCCGCTTCACCACGGCACCGGCTTCCCGGCCCAGTCGAAAAACCCGCCGGTGTCAGCGTGCGTCAGCCCGTCCATCACCGCGATCAGGTTCTCCGCCGCCTGCTCCGGCGAAACCTTGTCGTGGCCGGTGTAGCTGGCGGTGAAGGGCGTGGCGACGGTGCCGGGATGCAGCGCGACGACCACGGCCTCCTTGTACCGCCGCCCGATCTCGATCGCTGCGCTGTGGGTGATCTGGTTCGCGGCGGCCTTGGCGGCGCGGTAGGAATACCAGCCGCCCATCCGGTTGTCGCCGATCGACCCGACCCGCGCGGTCAGAACACCGAGAACCGATCGCCCCTCGCGCGGCAGGAGCCGCGGGGCATGGCGCAGCACGAGCGCCGGGCCGAGCGCGTCGACGGCGAAGACCCGCGCCATCGCGGCCGCGTCGATGGCGTCGAGCGACTTCTCGGGCGCGCCGCCCTCGGGCGCGAGGATGCCGGTCGCGACCACGATCCGGTCGAACGGCCCCTCCACCGCTCCGAGCACCCGGTCGAGGCTGGCCGCGTCGGTCACGTCCAGGCCGTCGCCCGAACGTGACAGGCCCGTCACCTCGGCCCCGCGTGCCTCCAGCGCCGCGCACAATGCCGCACCGATCCCGCCCGATGCCCCGATGATGAGTGCCCGTTCCGCCATGACGCGGAGCTAGGTGGCGGCGGGGCGGCGTCAAATCCGGGCCGGAAACGGGTCAGCAATCCTGCCGCGCATTTGGGGTTTTCATCCGGGATTTCGTTTGTAAACTCCGCCGCCATGACCGGCAGGATTCATATCGCTTCCATCGACGCGCCCCAGGCGCGCCTGCCCCTGCTCGGCCTGCTTCTTCTTAGCCGCCTCTGAGCGTGCCATTCGGCGCGACCGCTCAGGGGGGACACAGCGCCGGAAGCACATTCCACCAAGGCTAGGAAAAGACCAATGACCGACAAGAACCGAGTGTTGATTTTCGACACGACCCTCCGCGACGGCGAGCAATCCCCCGGCGCGACCATGAGCCACGACGAGAAGCTGGAGATCGCCGGCCTGCTCGACGACATGGGCGTCGACATCATCGAGGCCGGATTCCCGATCGCCTCCGAAGGCGACTTCGCCGCCGTGTCCGAGATCGCGAAGAACGCGAAGTCCGCAACGATCTGCGGCCTCGCCCGTGCGAACTTCAAGGACATCGACCGCGCGTGGGAAGCTGTCCGCCACGCGAAATCGCCGCGGATTCACACCTTCATCGGCACCTCGCCGCTCCACCGCGCGATTCCGAACCTCACACAGGACGAGATGGCGGAGCGGATCCACGAAACCGTCACCCACGCCCGCAACCTCTGCGACAACGTTCAGTGGTCGCCGATGGACGCGACGCGCACGGAGTGGGATTACCTCGCCCGCGTGGTCGAGATCGCGATCCGGGCCGGGGCGACCACGATCAACATTCCCGACACCGTCGGATACACCGCCCCGGTGGAATCGGCCGACCTGATCCGGCGGCTGATCGCGGAGGTGCCGGGTGCGGAGGAGGTGATCTTTTCCACCCACTGCCACAACGATCTCGGCATGGCGACGGCCAACAGTCTCGCAGCCGTGGCCGGCGGGGCGCGGCAGATCGAGTGCACCATCAACGGCCTCGGCGAACGCGCGGGCAACACCGCGCTCGAAGAGGTGGTGATGGCGATGAAGGTGCGCCACGACATCATGCCGTGGACCACCGGCGTCGACAGTACCAAGATCATGCATATCAGCCGCCGGGTCGCGACGGTCTCCGGCTTCAACGTCCAGTTCAACAAGGCCATCGTCGGCAAGAACGCCTTCGCGCACGAAAGCGGCATCCACCAGGACGGGATGCTCAAGAACGCCGAGACCTTCGAGATCATGCGCCCGCAGGACGTGGGCCTGTCCGAATCCTCCCTGCCGCTCGGCAAGCACTCGGGCCGCGCCGCGTTGCGGGCGAAGCTGAAGGACCTCGGCGTGGAAATGGCCGACAACCAGCTCGGCGACCTGTTCGTGCGGTTCAAGGCGCTCGCGGACCGCAAGAAGGAGGTGTTCGACGACGATCTCGTCGCGCTCGTCTCCGATGCCGGGTCGGCGGATGCCTCCGACCACCTGGAGGTGAAGTTCCTGCGCGTGATCTGCGGCACCGAGGCGCCGCAGTCGGCGGACCTCATCCTCCGCGTGGGCGACGCGGAGAAACGCGTGACGGCCAAGGGCGACGGCCCGGTCGACGCCTGCTTCAACGCGGTGAAGGAATGCTTCCCCCACGGCGCGCGGTTGCAGATCTACCAGGTCGGCGCCGTCACCGAGGGGACGGACGCGCAGGCCACGGTCAGCGTCCGGCTCGAGGAGGAGGGGCGCATCGCCACCGGCTCGTCGGCCGACACCGATACGGTCGTGGCGAGCGTGAAGGCCTACGTCAACGCGCTGAACCGCCTGATTCTGCGCCGCGAAAAGGGCGGCACCGATACGCCCGAGGTCAGCTACAAGGACGCGGGCTGAACACCGGCGCTTCCCACCACGTCATTGGGCCGGGCAACATCAGCCTGGCCCGATGACCGAGGGCCCGACCGTCCCCGACCGGGGCTCGACCCGCCGAACCCGGCGCATTGACCGGCCCGCGGTCGCATGACCCATTTCTTTGCTTTCACAAATACCTCGGGGAGCGCGAGGGGCTGGCCCCTCGCCCCGCCATCGCCACGCGCGACCCGCGCGGGCCGCGCGCGGAGACTCGCCGCCCCTGCCGGATTCCGCCTTTACGCCCCCCCGTGCGGACGCCTATATGCAGGCCGGTTTGAGCACCGCCTGAGTCTCTCGCGGTGCGTTTTGCCGCGGACAGCAGGGACACCGCCTTCATGGCCTTCGGATTTGGCAGCCTCTTCAGCGCCGACATGGCGATCGATCTCGGTACGGCGAATACGCTGGTCTACGTGAAAGGCCGGGGCGTGATCCTGAACGAGCCCTCGGTCGTCGCCTACCAGGTCAAGGACGGGGTCAAGAAGGCGCTGGCCTTCGGCGAGGACGCCAAGCTGATGCTCGGCCGCACGCCGGGCTCGATCCAGGCGATCCGGCCCATGCGCGAAGGCGTCATCGCCGACTTCGACGTGGCCGAGGAGATGATCAAGCACTTCATCCGCAAGGTGCATCGCCGCTCGACCTTCACCAAGCCCAAGATCATCGTCTGCGTGCCCCACGGCGCGACCCCGGTGGAAAAACGCGCGATCCGGCAGTCGGTCCTGTCCGCAGGCGCCCGCAAGGCCGGACTGATCGCGGAACCCATCGCCGCGGCCATCGGGGCGGGGATGCCGATCACCGACCCGACCGGTTCGATGGTCGTCGACATCGGCGGCGGGACGACCGAGGTGGCCGTCCTGTCGCTCGCCGACATCGTCTACGCCCGCTCCGTCCGCGTCGGCGGGGACCGCATGGACGAGGCGATCATCTCCTACCTGCGCCGCCAGCAGAACCTCCTGATCGGCGAATCGACGGCCGAGCGGATCAAGACCTCCATCGGCACCGCGCGGATGCCCGATGACGGGCGTGGCGCGTCGATGCAGATCCGCGGCCGCGATCTCCTGAACGGCGTTCCGAAGGAGACCGAGATCAACCAGGCGCAGGTCGCCGAGGCGCTGGCCGAGCCCGTGCAGCAGATCTGCGAGGCGGTGATGGGCGCGCTGGAGGCGACTCCGCCGGATCTCGCTGCCGACATCGTGGATCGTGGTGTCATGCTGACCGGCGGCGGCGCGCTCCTGGGCGAACTCGACCTCGCGCTCCGCGAACAGACCGGCCTCGGGATCTCCGTCGCCGACGAGAGCCTGAACTGCGTGGCGCTCGGAACCGGCAAGGCGCTGGAGTATGAAAAACTCCTCCGCCATGCGATAGACTACGACAGTTGACCGCCCGCGAGGTGCCGGATTGGCCCGCGACCGCGACGAAGACAGCTATGCCCGCCCCGTCCGACGCCTGCTTCTGACGGTTCTCGTGTTGTGCCTTGTGTCGCTGACGCTGATTTGGCGCATTGACAACCCGCGGATGGAACGCGTCCGCGCCGCCATCGTCGATCGTTTCGTGCCGAACATGGACTGGGCCATGACGCCGGTGACAGGCACCGCGCGGATGTTCGACGACTTCCAGTCCTACACCCGGCTCTACGAGCAGAACGAACAACTCCGGCGCGAATTGCAGCAGATGCGCGCGTGGCGCGAGGCCGCGCTGCAGCTCGAACAGGAAAACGCGCGGCTCCGGGAACTGTCCCGTGTGCAGCTCGACCCCGAACTGACCTTCGTGACGGGCGTCGTGCTCGCCGATTCCGGCTCTCCGTTCCGGCGCTCGGTGCTTTTGAACGTCGGCGCGCGCGACGGCATCCTCGACGGGTGGGCGGTGATGGACGGGCTTGGCGTCGTCGGCAGGATCTCGGGCGTGGGCGAAGGTTCCTCCCGCGTGATCCTGCTGACCGATTCGAACAGCCGGGTGCCGGTGACGGTCCAGCCCTCGGGCCAGCAGGCATTGCTGATGGGCGACAACTCCCCCGCCCCGGTGCTGGAATTCATCGAGGCGCCCGAGGACATCTCGGCCGGTGACCGCGTCGTGACCTCGGGCGATGGCGGGCTTTTCCCCTCGGGCCTCCTGGTCGGACAGGTCGCGGTCACGCCCGACGGCCGCCACCGCGTGCGGCTTTCGGCGGACTACGCGCGGATGAGCTTTCTGCGGGTGATGCGGAGCCACCCCGGCACCACCATCAACGATCCCGGCGGCCTGATCGGCCCGCCCTGGCCGCTGCCCGAAGAGGCCCCGGCGACGCCGGAACCGCGGCCCGAAAGCGCGCGCGCGGAGGAAGCGGGGGTGCGCCCGTGATCGTCTCCTGGCACATCTGGACCTACCGCGCGCTCTATCTCGGGCTTGCGCTGGTCATCATCACCGCCCGTCTCCTGCCGCTGAACCTGGGCGATTCCGGGCTGCCGGCGCCCGACGTGCTTCTGGCGCTGACGCTCGCGTGGCTCCTGCGGCAGCCCGCCGTGGTACCGATCGGCTCCATCGTCGTCGTGTTCCTGCTGGCGGATTTCCTGTTCCAGAAGCCGCCCGGCCTGTTCACCTGCCTTGTCCTCCTGGTGACGGAATCGGTGAAGTCGCGGCGGGCTCAGATGACCGAGGTGAACTTCCTTGTCGAGTGGGCGTCCGTCGCCGGAACGGTGTTCACGCTCCTGATCCTGGAGCGGGTGGCGCTCTGGGTCCTGTTCCTGTCGCAGGACCCGCTCGGGCTGACGCTCGTCCACGGGCTTCTGACCGTCGCCGTCTACCCGCTGGTGGTGCTGGTGTCGCATTTCCTGCTCGGGATGCGTAAGCTCCGCCCGATGGACGCGGAGGCCGTCTGAGCGATGAAACGGAGCCAGAAGGAAACCGAAGAAGAGGCGACGCAGGTCACCCGGCGCGGGCTGATCCTGGGCGGGCTGATGGGCACCACCGCCGGGGTTCTGGCGCTGAGGATGCGCTATCTCCAGGTCGAGCGCGCAAGCGACTTCCGGATGCTGGCCGAGGACAACCGGATCAGCGACCGCCTGATCCCGCCCGACCGCGGACTGATCTTCGACCGACACGGCACGCTCCTGGCCGGGAACGAACAGAACTACCGGATCACGATGATCCGCGAGGACGTGGACGACGTCGACGCGGTGCTGCACCGGCTGTCGCAGATCGTGCTGCTCGATCCCGCGCGGCTGGCGCGCGTCCGCGACGAGATTATGAACACGCCGGCCTTCGTGCCCGTCACCATCGCCGACCGCCTGTCGTGGGAGGAACTCTCGGCCGTCGCCGTGAACGCGCCCGCCCTGCCCGGCATCACGCCGGAATTCGGCCTGTCGCGGGTCTACCCGCTTGGCCCCGACTTCGTGCATGTCGTCGGCTACGTCCGCGACGTGCCCGACAGCTACGCCGAACGCAGCGGCGACCCGGACCCCGTGTTGCGCATCCCCGATTTCCAGGTCGGCCTTCTGAACGTCGAGGAAGGGCTGGAACAGGCCCTTCGCGGCCGCGCCGGGATCAAGCGGGTCGAGGTCAACGCCCGCGGACGTGTCATGCGGGAACTCGACCGGACCGAGCCGACACCTGGGTCGGACCTGCAACTGACCATTGATGCGGGCCTCCAGAACTACACCGAGGCCCGGCTGAACGGCGAAAGCGCCGGTGCGGTCGTGATGGACTGCCGGTCGGGCGAGATACTGGCGCTGGCCTCGGCACCGTCCTTTGACCCCAACATCTTCGTCCGCCCGCTGTCGGCGGCGACCTATAACGGGCTCCTGAACGATCCCTACCGGCCGCTCGCCAACAAGGCGACGCAGGGCCTCTACCCGCCGGGATCGACCTACAAGATGATCGTGGCGCTGGCGGCGCTGGAACAGGGGCTCGTGACGCCCGACGAGACCGTCTACTGCGGCGGCTATACCGAGCTCGGCAACCGGCGGTTCCACTGCTGGCGCCGCGGCGGGCATGGCCGCCTTTCGCTGGAACAGGCGCTGGAGCAAAGCTGCGACGTCTATTTCTACGACCTTGCCCAGCGGGTCGGGATCGAGGCGATGTCGGCGATGGCGCGCCGGCTCGGCTGCGGCGTCCAGCACGACCTGCCGCTGTCGAGCGTGGCGGCTGGGCTCGCGCCGACGATGGCGTGGAAGCGCGCCAACCGCGGCGCCGACTGGCTCATCGGGGATACGCTGAACGCCTCTATTGGCCAGGGTTTCGTGCTCGCCTCGCCGCTGCAACTGGCGGTGATGACGGCGCGCATCGCGTCGGGCCGCGCACTGGTGCCGCAGGTCGTCAAGACGGTGGACGGAATCGACCACATCACCGACGCCGCGCCGCCGCTCGACATCGCGCGGGAACATCTCGACATCGTGCGGTCCGGCATGAACCGCGTCATCAACGCGGCGCGCGGAACGGCCCACGGCATCCGGGTCGAGAGCGAGGAGTACCGCATGGCCGGCAAGTCCGGCACCAGCCAGGTCCGCAACATCACCGCCGCCGAACGCGCCGCCGGGGTGACCTCGAACGAGGACCTGCCCTGGGAACGCCGCGACCACGCGCTGTTCGTCGCCTTCGGCCCGGTGGCATCGCCGCGCTACGCCTGTTCCGTGGTGGTCGAACACGGCAGCGGCGGGTCCTCGGTCGCCGGCCCGATCGCGCGTGACCTCCTGCTCAGGGCGCAGGTGGGCGACGTGCCGCCGCTCACGCTCTACCCGTCGAGCCAGCGCCAGCGGATCGACGAGATGCACGAGAACATGAACCTCCTGCCTCTGGCCCGCCCGGCCCCGTCCAGCGGGGGATCGAGCCAGGCATGAGCTTTCTCGAGTACACGCTGAAGACCACGCCGACGGGTCTGCGGAAGTTCCTCTATTTCAACTGGCCGCTCGTCGTGCTGGTCACGACCGTCGCGGCCTTCGGCTTCATGGTGCTCTATTCCGTCGCCGGCGGCTCGATGCGGCCGTGGGTGGAGCCGCAGCTCCAGCGCTTCATCCTCGGGATGGTGGCTATGTTCATCGTCGCACTGGTGCCGATCTGGTTCTGGCGCAACGTCTCCGGCCTCGCCTACGCGGTCGCGCTCCTGCTCCTGCTCTACGTGGAGTTCTTCGGCTCCACCGGCGGCGGGGCGCAACGCTGGATCGACCTCGGCTTCATCCGGTTGCAACCCTCGGAGATGGCCAAGATCACGCTCGTGATGCTGCTTGCCGCCTACTACGACTGGCTGCCGCCGAGACGGCAGTCGCATCCTCTCTACGTGCTGGTGCCGGTGGTCCTGATCCTCGTGCCGGTCTACCTGACCCTGCGCCAGCCCGACCTCGGCACCGCGATCCTGATGATGCTTGGCGGTGGTGCGATCATGTTCCTCGCCGGGGTCCACTGGGCCTATTTCGCATCCGTGATCGGCCTCGGCGTGGGAACGGTCAGCGCGGTCTTCGCCTCGCGAGGGACCGAGTGGCAGCTGATCCGCGACTACCAGTTCCGCCGCATCGACATCTTCCTAGACCCTTCCGCCGAGCCGCTCGGGGACGGCTACCACATCACCCAGGCGCAGATCGCCCTCGGCGCCGGGGGGCTGACCGGGCGGGGCTACATGCAGGGCACGCAGAGCCAGCTCAACTACGTTCCCGAAAGCCACACGGACTTCATCTTCACTACGTTGGCGGAAGAGTTCGGCTTCGTCGGCGGGGCGTCGCTCCTGCTGCTCTACATGCTCATCATCGCCTTCTGCGTGGCCACGGCGCTGCAGACCCGCGACCGCTATGCCTCGCTCGTGTCGCTCGGCGTGGCGGTGACGTTCTTCTTCTACTTCGCCGTGAACATGGCGATGGTGATGGGGCTCGCGCCGGTCGTCGGCGTGCCGCTTCCGCTGGTCAGCTACGGCGGCTCGGCGATGCTGGTGCTCCTGACCGCCTTCGGGCTCGTGCAATCCGCCCATATCCACCGGCCCCGCTGACCCCATGACGAACGTTCTCTTCGCCGCCCGGCCGGAGCGCTGGCAAAGCTACGAAACGCCCCTGCGCGAGGCGCTGGCTGACGCCGGGCTTCCCGACGCCGTCCTGTCGACCGAACTCGACCCCGAGGTGGTCGAATACATCGTCTATGCCCCGAATTCCGGGCTGACCGATTTCTCGGTCTTCCCGCGCCTCAAGGCGGTTCTGAACCTCTGGGCGGGCGTGGAGGACGTGGTCGGCAACGAGACACTGACCGTTCCGCTGGCCCGGATGGTGGATACCGGGCTGGAGGAAGGGATGGTCGAATGGGTGACCGGCCACGTCCTGCGCCACCATCTCGGGATCGACGCCCACATCCACGGGCAGGACGCCGTCTGGCGGGCCGGCGTGGTGCCGCCGCTCGCGCGGGACCGCGTGGTCACCGTCCTCGGGCTCGGGGAACTCGGCACTGCCTGCGCGCGCGCGCTTGCGGCCCTGCGCTTCGATGTCCGCGGCTGGTCGCGGCGGCCGAAGGACGTGCCGGGCGTGGAGTGCCACGCGGGGCCGGACGGGTTGCGGGACGCGCTGACCGGCGCCGAGATCGTCGTGCTGCTGCTGCCGGACACACCGGCGACCCGGAACATCCTCGATGCCGGGGCGCTGCGGCTGCTGGCCCCCGGCGCTGTCGTCCTGAACCCCGGCCGCGGGCCGCTGATCGACGACGACGCGCTTCTCGCCGCCCTGGACGAAGGTCACATCGGCCACGCCACGCTGGATACGTTCCGTCAGGAACCGCTGCCACCGGATCACCCGTTCTGGTCCCACCCCCGCGTCACCGTCACCCCGCATATCGCGTCCGAGACACGGGTGCCGACCGCGTCCCGCGTGATCGCCGAGAACATCCGTCGCGGCGAGGCGGGGGAGCCGTTCCTTCACCTCGTCGACCGCGGCGCAGGATACTGAGGCGCAGCCCGCGCGGTCAGCGGAGCCTTGGCGGCCGGTCCGGGTCGAGGCCGGGGGCCGATACGGTTCGGGACGGCGGTTCCGGCAGGTCGATGGCGAGGCCCGCCGACAGCAGACGCAACGCTGCGGGATGATCAGAGGCGAGGAACGCGAGGTCGATGCCGGAGGGATCCGCACCCGCGATGGCAAGCGCCTCTCCGATCGCGGCCGCGAGCGCGGATTCCGCTTCCGGCGCGGGATCGAGCAATGCGAGGATCGGCCGGACCTCTTCGCTGTACCGCGCTCGGGCCAAAACCGCCCGCCGCGCGAGTCCCGCCGCGGCCGCAAGACGGCTTTCGAGCGCCGCCAGGACCGCGTCCGGGATGCCGTCACCGGGGGGCAGGATCTCGTCGGGCTTCCCGGCCGCGGGCATGGAACCCACGGCCTGCTCCGCCAGCCAGTCGAACACGTCGGGGCCAAGTACCGTCTCCGACGCCGCGCCGATGTTGAGCCCGAGCCCGATCCCGCGCCCGGCGAGCATCGCGGCGAGCGCGCGCCCGGTCAGCCCGGCGTAGTCCGCGGACCCCGCGAAATCGGCGAGACGGGCCTCGGTGTCGAAGGCCAGAACGACGGGCCCGGATTCGAGCGGGAACAGCCGCGGATCGACCGCGCCGCCGTCCGGTTCGCCGTCGAGCAGCAGGAACAGTTCCGCCGCGGCGAGTTGCGAATAGGCGGCGCGCCGGGCGGTCTCGTCCTCGGGGTCGAGCCCGATGAAGGCGCGGTCGAGCGGGGTTTCGGTCATAGCACCTCCGCCACGCGGGCACGCAAGGCCGGTAGCAGCTCCGCCGCGAACCAGGGGTTTCGTTTGAGCCACCCGGTATTCCGCCAGGACGGGTGCGGCAGCGGGAAGACCGTGGGGGCGTGGTCGCGCCATCCCGCGACCCTGTCGCGGACGCTGGCACGCCCGCCCAGGTGCCACGCCATCGAGTAGGCCCCGACCAGCAGGGTCAGGGCGAACGGCCCGAGGTTGTCCATCAGACGGTCGCGCCACGTTGCGGCGCAGATCCTCGGCGGCGGCAGGTCGGAACCCTTCGCGTCGTAGCCGGGAAAGCAGAACGCCATCGGCAGGATCGCGATGCGGTCGCGGTCGTAGAACGTTTCTTCGTCGATGCCCATCCAGTCGCGCAGCCGGTCGCCCGAGGCGTCGGTGAACGGCCGCCCGCTTTCATGGACCCGCACCCCGGGCGCCTGCCCCGCGATCAGGATGCGCGCGCCGGGCCTGGCCCAGAGCACCGGGCGCGGCGCATGGGCGGTCGCGGTCGCGGCGAAGCGGTCGGCGCAGAGCCGGCA
Organism: Rhodobacterales bacterium HKCCE2091; assembly: GCA_015689685.1. GTDB lineage: Bacteria > Pseudomonadota > Alphaproteobacteria > Rhodobacterales > Rhodobacteraceae > HKCCE3408. The sequence goes on from WVSL01000008.1 coordinate 65,573, forward strand.
GGATCGGATATCGCGGGCGAGATCTTCCATCCCGGCCGACCTATCACGCGGTGTCGGGGAGTCGAAGATGCGGAATCCCGGCACTGGACTTCGCTTCTACATTTCTATAATCATAGAATCATGAAACAGACAGCCGCCCCCCCGCCCCTCACGCTCGCCGCGACGGCCTTCGCCGCGCTCGGCTCCGAACAGCGCCTGACGATCCTGCGCCGGCTGGTGAAGGCCGGGCCGGACGGGCTGTCCATCGGCACGCTCGGCGCGGCCGTGGGCATCACCGGTTCGGTCCTGACCCACCACCTGAAGCAGCTTTCCTCCGCCGGTCTGGTGGCGCAGCGGCGGGACGGGCGGCGCATCCTCTGTTCGGTCGATTACACCGCGGTGGAGGCGCTTTCGGCCTTCCTGCTCGAAGAATGCTGCGCCGATCGCGGCGCCAACCCGGAGCATCGTCATGGCTGACATCCCCGTCCCCGCCGCCCCCGCCCGCGCGCTCTGGCGCCGGATCGACAAGGTCGTGGTGGTATTTCTCCTAATCCTCGCCGCCGTCGCGCTGGCAGATCGCGCCGCGCTGCCAGGCATCCTCGCCGAAACCTGGGAACACTTCCTCGGCACCCTTCCCTTCATCCTGTTCGCGGTCGCCGCCATCGGCGCGCTCCGGGCGACCGGGTCGGAACGGCTGCTCGAAGGCGCGTTCCAGGGGCGCGAGACGCGGATGATCGTGCTCGGCGCGCTTGCCGGCGGGCTGTCCCCGTTCTGCTCCTGCGAGGTCATCCCCTTCGTGGCGGCACTTCTCGCCGCCGGCGCGCCTCTATCGGCGGTGATGGCGTTCTGGCTGTCCTCGCCGCTCATGGACCCGGCGATGTTCGCGATCACCGCGGGCGCGCTCGGCCTGCCCTTCGCGGTCGGCAAGACCGTCGCGGCGGTGGCGCTCGGTCTCTTGGGCGGGGCCTCGGTGAAGCTCCTGTCGCGCAGCGCGATCTTCGCGGACCCGCTGCGCGCCGCCCCGGCCAGGGCCTGCGGCTGCGGCGGGCCGAAGCCGACGCTCCTGTGGCAGTTCTGGCGCGAGGCGCCCCGGCGGAAGATGTTCGCCGAGACTGCGGGCCAGAACCTCCTGTTCCTCGGCAAGTGGCTCGCCTTCGCCTACCTCCTGCAGACCCTGCTGATCCGCTACGTCAACGACGACATCATCGCGGGCGCCATCGGCGGCGAAGGTCTCGGCCCGATCGTCGTCGCGGCCCTGATCGGCGCGCCGGCCTACCTCAACGGCTATGCCGCGGTTCCGCTGATCGAGGGCCTGTTGCAGCAGGGCATGAGCCCCGGCGCGGGCATGGCCTTCATGATCGCGGGCGGCGTGTCCTGCATCCCGGCGGCGGTCGCGGTCTGGGCGCTGGTGAAACCGCGGGTCTTCGCGGCCTATATCGGGCTCGCCATCCTCGGCGCGATCCTCGCCGGGATCGCCTGGGGTGCCATCGCCTGAAACGCCGCTACGGGATGCCGCATGCCGGCATCCCGTCCACCCTTGGGAATTGTGCGATCCGGGCATCTCCGCTATCCCTCCCCGAAATCTAGCGGAGGGGCCTCATGTATCGCGTCTGGGATTTCATCTCGAACTATTCGCTGTTCCTGATCGGGGGCGCGATCCTGGCGTTGATCTGGGCGAACATCGACCCGACCAGCTACCACCACTTCGTCGAATTTGAGATCGTCCACGATTTCATCGTCGGCCACCTGCACATCGACGAGACCGGGCACGAGGTCCGGACGCTGACGCTCCACTACCTCGTGAACGACGTTCTGATGGCCCTGTTCTTCGCCATCGCGGCCAAGGAGGTCTGGGAAGCCGTCATTCTCGAGAACGGCTCGCTGCGCGGCAAGAAGGCCGCCACCCCGCTTTTCGCCACGCTCGGCGGCATGCTCGGCCCGATCGGGGTCTACCTCGGCATCGCCGCGGTTCTCGGCTCGGAGACCTATTCCGCCGTGGCCAACGGATGGGCGATTCCGACCGCGACCGACATCGCGTTCTCCTACCTCGTCGGGCGGATGGTGTTCGGCGCCGGGCACCCCGCGGTGCGGTTCCTGCTGCTGCTCGCCATCGCAGACGACGCGGCGGGCCTGCTGATCCTCGCGATCTTCTATCCCTCGGGCGAGCTTGCGCCGGAATTCCTGCTGCTCAGCCTCGGCGCGGCCATCGGCGTCTTCGTGCTGTTCAACTGGCTTCCGCGCCGCATGGACCGCGGCAACCAGCTTCGCCCGACTTCCACCTGGGTCCGCAAGGTGCTGAGCTTCTGGCCCTACGCCATCGCCGGCTGCCTCAGCTGGTACGGCTTCCAGGAAGCCGGCCTGCACCCCGCGCTCGGGCTTCTGCCCATCGTCCCGACGATCCCGCACGCCGACCGCGCCTTCGGCATCTTCGCCGCCGCGGAGGAGCATCTGCACGACCTGCTGAACGAGATCGAGCATGCGCTGAAGGTGCCGGTCGAGATCATCCTCGGCCTCTTCGGGCTGCTGAACGCGGGCGTGGAATTCAGTTCGATGGGCCCCGCGACCTGGCTCGTGCTGCTCGGCCTGATCGTCGGCAAGCCGATCGGGATCACCCTCTTCGGCTGGATCGCCGCGCGGCCGCTCGGGCTCGGCATACCGGCGGGGATGCGGATCATCGACCTCGTGGTGATCGGCTTCGTGGCCGCCATCGGCTTCACCGTGTCGCTCTTCGTCGCCTCCGTCGCCTTCGATGCCGGGCCGATCCAGGACGCGGCCAAGATGGGCGCGCTGTTCAGCTTCTTCGCGGCCGTGCTGTCGCTCATCGCCGGCAAGGTCTGCCGGGTGGAGAAACAGGACGCCTGATCGGCCGATCCGCGCCGACATCCGGCAAGCCACCGCCGCCCTTCGGGGCGGCGGTTCCGTTTGAAAAAGACTCGGCCTAGTGGTTAGGTAACGAAACGATAAACTCGGGGCGCTAAGGCAGGAACGGACGCCCCGGACGGAAGGCCTGGCCTGATGCTGGAATTCATCAACGTCTCGAAGTCGTTCTGGACCGGAACGCAGCGCAAGGTGATCCTGGACCGTGCCTCGTTCAGCGTCCCGCTCGGGATGTCGCTCGGAATCCTGGCACCGAACGGGACCGGCAAGACCACCCTCATCAACATGATGGCGGGGCTGGAAAAACCCGACGAAGGCGAAATCTACCGCAACTGCCGCGTGTCCTTCCCGCTCGGCTTCATGGGCGGCGTACTGCCCAAGCTCTCGGCCAACGAGAATGCGCGCTACATCGCGCAGCTCTACGGCCTCGACGAAGACTACGTCTCCGCCTTCTGCCGCTGGCTCTGCGGGATCGAGGAATACTTCGACATGCCCGTCGGCACCTATTCGTCCGGTATGCGGGCGCGGTTCAACTTCTCGTTGATGCTGGCGCTGGAATTCGACATCTACCTGATCGACGAGGGCATGCCGGCGTCGGTGGACGCCGAGTTCAACCGCCGCGCGGGCTCGATCCTCGCCGACCGGCTCAAGACCGCGACGGTCGTGATCGTCTCGCACCAGGCCAAGATCCTGGAGAAGTTCGTGCAGCGGGCCGCCGTGCTCCGCCACGGGCAGCTCTATCACTTCGATACGCTCGAGGAAGCAAAACAGCTTTATGACTATGCGACCTAAGGGCCGGAAATTCCGGATCCGCCGAGGCTTCGGAAACGACGCCGGCGGCAATCTCGCCCGCGTGACCGAGGACGAGGCCGACGCCGCCTTCACGGCCGCCGGGGACCGCTTCGGCGACAGCGATGATGGCGACGACACCGGCGCCTTCGGCGGAACCGACACGGATGACGGCAGCGCGCGTATCGCCGCCGACGACGAGTCCGGCGCCGACGCGCCCCCGCCCCCGCCTTCACCCTCCGACCCGGTCGCGGGCGACGCCCTCGGCCCGTCCACCGACACCCCGCGCGCCGACCGCCGCGATGTGGCGCCGACGCCCGGTGCGCGCCCGGCCGAGGACCGCGAGATCGCGGCGATAAAGGCCGAGGGCCTGACCGGCCGGCAGCTTCGCATGGCCCGCCGCACCGCGCTGAAGCACGGCATCACCGCCACCTCGGACCACGACGCCGTGCGGCAGCTTCGCGCCCGCGGGATCGACCCCTTCGCCCGCACCAACATGCTGGAGCTGATCGTCAGCGACACCCCGGACGAGCAGGCGACACCGAACCTGCCCGCCGAACGCCCGACGAGTGAACCGGCCGCGCCGAAACCGGCGATGGCGCCGGGCCCGATCGACGCCGCCACCCGCGCCGCCGAGATCATGAACGTCCAGCGCGACATCGCCCGCCGCCGCCGCCGCAGGCTCGCGCTGCTCGGTGTCCGGCTGCTGTTCTTCGTCCTGCTGCCGACCGCCATCGCGGCGTTCTACTTCTTCCGCATGGCCACGCCGCTCTACGCCACCAGCACGGAATTCGTCCTGCAAAAGGCCGAATCCGCCGGTGCGGCGGGCGGGCTCGGCTCGCTCTTCGGCGGCACGAGTTTCGCCACGCAGCAGGACAGCATCGCGGTGCAAAGCTACCTCGAAAGCCGCGAGGCGATGCTGCGGCTCGACGAGGAACACGACTTCCGCGGCCACTTCTCCGCCCCCGGCATCGACCCGCTGACCCGGCTCGCCGAGGGCGCGACGGACGAGGACATGTACCGCGTCTACCTGCGCAACCTCGATGTCGGCTACGACCCGACCGAGGGCCTGATCCGGATGGAGGTGCGCGCCGCCGACCCCGAGACCAGCCAGCGTTTCGCCGAGGCGTTGATCGGCTACGCCGAGGAACGTGTCGACCACATGAGCCAGCGCCTGCGCGAGGACCAGATGTCCGGCGCCCGCGAAAGCTACATCGAGGCCGAGGAACGGATGATCCAGGCGCAGCAGCGCGTGCTCGAACTCCAGGAACAGCGCGGCGTGCTGTCGACCGAGGCCGAGGTGTCGACGCTGTTCACGCAGATCTCGACGTTCGAGCTGCAACTGCAGGAGGAACGCCTTCGCCTCGCGGAGCTGCTGTCCGTGGCGCGGCCGAACGAGACCCGGGTCGAGGTTTCGCGCCAGAACATCGAGCGGCTGGAGAACATCATCGCTGACCTGCGTGGCGGCATGACCACCGCCGACGGCGAAGGCGACGTGTCGCTTGCGCGGATCTCGTCCGAACTCGTGGTGGCGCAGGCCGACCTGGAAACGCGGCAGATGATCCTCGCCCAGGCCCTGCAGCAGCAGGAAACCGCCCGGATCGAGGCCAACCGCCAGTCGCTCTACCTGTCGATCAGCGTGTTCCCGGTCGCGCCAGACGCGGCCGCCTACCCCAAGGCGTTCCAGGACACGCTGCTGACCTTCCTCGTCTTCTCCGGCATCTACCTGATGCTGTCGATGACGGTGTCGATCCTGCGCGAACAGGTCTCGGCCTGAACCGATGACCGAGGTCTCGATCGGGAACGTCACCTGCGGCAACGGCCGGCCCCTGACCGTGATCGCGGGGCCGTGCCAGCTCGAAGGGCTGGATCACGCGCTGGCGATCGCGCGGAAGATGGCGGCGGTCTGCGCCGCCGCCGGGGCGCAATACGTCTTCAAGGCGAGCTACGACAAGGCCAACCGCACCAGTCTTGCCGGCAAGCGCGGCCTCGGGATGGAAGCGGGGCTGGAAATCCTGGCCGAGGTCCGGTCGCAGGTGGGATGCCCCGTCCTGACCGATATCCACGGGGCCGACCAATGCGCCCCCGTGGCCGAGGTCGCGGACATCCTGCAGATCCCGGCCTTTCTCTGCCGGCAGACCGATCTTCTGCTCGCCGCAGGCGAAACCGGGGCGGCCATCAACGTGAAGAAGGGCCAGTTCCTCGCGCCCTGGGACATGGCCAACGTGGCAGCGAAGATCGAAAGCACTGGCAACCGGCGGATCCTCCTGACCGAGCGCGGCGTATCGTTCGGGTACAACACGCTGGTCGCGGACATGCGGGCGCTGCCGATCATGGCGCAGACCGGCTACCCGGTGGTGATGGACGCGACCCACTCGGTGCAACAGCCCGGCGGGCGCGGCGGATCCTCGGGCGGGCAGCGGGAATTCGCCCCGGTGATGGCCCGCGCCGCAGTGGCGCTGGGCGTCGCCGCGGTCTTCATCGAAACCCACGAGGATCCCGTCAACGCCCCGTCCGACGGCCCCAACATGGTCCCCCTGTCGGAGATGGAGGCGCTGATCGGCGTACTGATGCAGATCGACGCCGTGGCGAAGGCGAACCCGGTCACGATCTGACCGGCCCGCCACCGGGACACCGCCTGCCGCTGCCCCCGCCCGGCATCGGCGCCCTTCCCCGCCCCCGCGTTTCCCCCTAGTCTCGCCCAGCCACCGCACCCGGAACACGGCCCCCATGCGCGCTGCCTTGATCGCCATCGCCCTCGTCGCGGCCCTTGCCTGGGCCGCCGTCGTCCCCGCGCCCGTCGCGGCGCAGACCGGCCAGCCCACGGGCGAGATCTCGGTCGAAAGCGACGCGATGACCGACGCCGCCATCGCCAACCGCATCCGCGAGATCCTCGGGCAACTCGACGGCTACGAGGGCGTCGCGGTCAGCGTCGCGGACGGCATCGTGACCCTGCGCGGCACCGCCATCGACGCGGCCCGCATCGCGGAACTGACGGAGCTCGTGGGGCGCGTCCGCGGCGTGGTGGCGATCGAGAACGAGGTCCACGAGACCACCGACCTCGCGGAACGGCTGAGCCCGGCGGTCGAGCGCATCCGGTCGCGCGCGGTGCAACTCGTCGCCTACTCGCCGCTCCTGCTTGTCGCGATCGCCGCGGGCGCGGTCGTGTTCCTCGCCGGTCTCGGCCTCGCGCGGCTGAAACAGCCCTGGGACCGGATCGCGCCGAACGCCTTCATCGCCGACATCTACCGCCAGATCATCCGGCTCGTCTTCGCCGTCGCGGGGGTGGTGCTGGCGCTCGATCTGCTGAACGCCACCGCGCTCCTCGGCACCTTCCTCGGTGCGGCCGGTATCGTCGGCCTCGCCATCGGTTTCGCCGTGCGCGACACGGTGGAGAACTTCATCGCCTCGGTCATGCTGTCGGTGCGCCAGCCGTTCCGGCCCAAGGACCTGGTGGAGATCGAGGGCGATACCGGGCACGTCATCCGCCTGACCAGCCGCGCCACGATCCTCCTGTCGCTCGACGGAAACCACATCCGGATCCCGAACTCGACGGTGTTCAAGTCGCGGATCGTGAACTTCAGCCGCAACGACACCCGGCGGTTCGACTTCGAACTCGGCATCGCCCCGGAAGCCGACATCGCCGAGGCGCAGTCGGTGATCCGCGACGCGCTGGCGGAGCTGCCCTTCGTGCTCGACGATCCGGCCCCGTCGGTCTGGGTCAACGGCGTCGGCGAGGCTACGATCTCGGTCAGCGGCGCGGGCTGGATCATGCAGCACCAGACCGACATCTCGATGGCCAAGGGCGAGGCGATCCGGATCGCGAAGGCCCGGCTGGAAGCCGCGGGCATCGCCCTGCCGGGGCCGAGCCTGCGCATCCTGAGCGACGGCGCGCGACAGGCCGGGCCACGGGTTGCGGCACCCGCCGCCGCGGCGGCCGCGGCCGTCGCCGTCGACGTTGACGCGCGCGACACCCAGGCGCTCGAACGGCTGGTCGAGGCGGAACGCGAGGTGACCGGCGACGACCTCCTGGCGCGCGAGGCGCCGCAGGAATGACCGGCGCGCTCGCCCGGATCGACGGCATCCTCGGCCGTATCGCCGGGAACCGCTTCGCCTCGGCCCTGTTCGTGGCGGTGTTCGCGCTGGTCCTGTTCCTGCCCGGTTTCTTCACCCTGCCGGTGACCGACCGCGACGAGGCGCGCTTCGCCCAGGCCAGCCGCCAGATGGTCGAGACCGGCGACCCCGTCGACATCCGGCTCGGGGATAGTACCCGCTACAAGAAACCGGTGGGGATCTACTGGCTCCAGTCCGCGACACGGCTCTTGGCGGGCGACGCGGCGGATCGGGAGATCTGGGCCTACCGCCTGCCCTCTCTCGGCGCCGCCGTCGCGGCCTGCCTGCTGACCTGGCTGATCGCCCTGAACCTCATGGGGACCCGGGCGGCCTTCCTCTCGGGGCTGCTGATCGCCACCACCATCACGCTCGGCGCGGAGGCGCGGATTGCCAAGACCGACGCGGTTCTCCTGCTGACGATCCTCGTCTCTCTTTCCGTGCTCGCGCGGCTGCACATCGCCGGGCCCGCGGGGTTGAGGGCCTGGCCCTTCTGGGCCGGGCTTGGCGCGTCGATGCTGGTGAAGGGGCCGATCGGACTGATGGTGGTCGGGCTGACCGTCGTCGCGCTCTGCCTGTTCCGGCGCGACATCCGCTGGCTGTCCGCGCTTCGCCCCCTGCGCGGGCTGGTGCTGATGCTGGTGATCGTCCTGCCTTGGTATCTCGCCATCACGGCGCGGGCGGGATGGGCGTTCTGGGACGAGGCGCTGTTCAACGACTTCCTGTCCAAGATCGGCGAGGGCCAGGAAAGCCACGGCGCGCCGCCGGGATCCTACGCGGTCGCCGTGTGGTTGACGTTCTGGCCCGCGGCGATCCTGCTGCCGGTCGGGCTGGTGCAGGCGTGGCGCGGGCGCGCGGATCCCGCGACGCAATTCCTGGTGGCCTGGGCACTGCCCGCCTGGATCGTGTTCGAGATCGTGTCGACCAAGCTGTTCCACTACACCCTGCCGCTTTACCCCGCGCTCGCGATCCTCGCCGCCGCCGGATGGCTTTCGCGAGACGGTGCGCGGCCGGGCCCGTGGCTGTCGGCGGGCGCGGCCGTCATCCTCGCGCTTGGCCTGGTCTACGCCGCGCTTCCGGCGGTCTTCACGGCCGAATACGGCGGCTGGCCCGGCCCCTCGTGGATCCTCGGCCTTGTCCTGCTCGCCGCTGGCGGCTTCGGGACATGGCGGGCGTTCCGCGCCGGGTTGATCTTCGCGCCCGCGCTGACCGCCGGCGTCCTGACGCTCGGGGTCTTCACCGCCGTCCTGTCGAGCCTCGCCCGTTACGAACCGCTCTGGCCCTCGCTCGCGCTGTCCCGCTTCGCGGAGGCCGCGCCGTGCCCCGATCCGCTCCTGGTCTCGGCCGGGTACGACGAGGCCTCGCTGCTGTTCCTCACCCGGTCCCGCCCGGTGCTTTCCGACCCGGCCACGGGGGCCGCACGCGCGATGGCCGCGGAGTGCGCCGTCATGTTCGTCGACAGCCGGGGCGAGGAGGCGTTCCGCGCCGCCCTCGGCGCGGCCGATCCCCCGCTGATCGGCACCTTCGAAGGGTTTTCCATGGGTCCGGCGGAACCGGTGACGATCCGGGCCTACCTGTTCAGCGAATGAGCCGGCCGAGCGCCTCGGCCCCGTCCCGGACCGCGCGCACCGCGCGAAGCATCCCCCGCCCCATCGCCGCGGCCACGCGCCGGAACCAGTTGTCGAAGGCCGTCAGCGTCGCGACCTGCAGCACCCACCCCCAGATCGCCCCCGCCAGCACCTGCCAGACATTGTGCGCACCCACGTCGATCCGCGTGCCGCCGACGAGACCCGCGGCCAACCCCACCACCGCCTGTGCGGGCGGGTTCGCGGACAGGCACGTCCGCGCGAGACCGGCAGCACCGAAGGCCGCGGCGGTGGTATGCCCCGAGGGGAAGCCTTCGAACCCGCCGTTCGGTCGGGCGTTGAGCTGTGCCTCGCCCAGGCCGTGCTTCGACGCGCGATAGCTGACCGTCGTCAGAAGGAACCGCCCGGTATAGCGGACACCCTGCCCGCCCGCGATTGCGCAACCGAACCCGGCCAGCGGCAGCGTCACCTGGAGCCTGTCGCCCACGGCCTCGGTCGACCAGCGGCCCGCGACCATGCTGACCAGAACGAGGACGAGGGCCCAGGCGAGCCCGCGATTTGCGATCCTGCGTATCATCCGCGCCCCCGGAACCTGCGGGTCAGCCCCGACCACAGCGCCCGGGCATCCGTCCGGAACGCCGCCAGCGTGATGCGCGGCAGAACCTCGGACATCCGCAACCATTGCCAAAGGATCCAGGCGATCGTCACGGTCAGCAACACCGACCAGAGCGCATCCGACAGGAAGTGCCGCCCCTTCGCCACCCTCAGACCCGCGCCGACGACGACGAGAACCGACAGGATCGCCACCAGCCTTCGTCGGTTCGACACCTCGTTCCAGAGGAACAGGCCGATCAGGATCGCCGCGACCGTCACCGCGGAGGCCTCGCCCGAAACGAAGGAACAATTGTCGGCGCAGTTCCCCGCGATCTGCCACGGCGGAGTGAACGGCAGGCTGCCTCCGAACTCGGTGATCTCGGCCGGCCGCGCGCGGCCCCAGAACCGCTTCAGGATCCCGTTCACGAGCAGCATCGGTGCCGACACCACCAGCAGGAGCGAGAACGTCCAGACCTTGCCGGGCAACGCCGTGCGGGCCGAGAAGAGCGCGTGGCATCCGAACACCAGCGCCGTCAGCGCGAGGAGGTTGGCGAGGTCCCAGATCAGCTCCCGCACGATCCCTAGAAGCGCACTGTGATCGGCCGGGAAGACGCCCCGCGCCTCGCTGTGGAACAGGCCGGAGACCCAGAGGTCGATCCCCGGCGCGATCGCGAACAGGAGCAGGGCAGCGAGCCAGAGCCGGATCAGGATGCGGGTCATCGCGCGGACCAGCAATCTGGCGGGACGAGCCAGGCCACGATATCTGCCCCGCGGTAGGCCGGGCCGGAAGACCAGCGCGCGACTTCCTCGCCATCGCAGGGCGGGTCGGTGAAGTCGGCCCAAAGCGTCGGGCCATCGCGCCCCTCGGAATAGGGGAAGACCTGTTCGTAGTAATGCGGCGGGGGGCCGTCCACGGGCGCCGCGAAGATCGCGAAGCCGCTGTCGCGCCCGGTGTGGAAGAGATCGGCGAGAAGGTCGCGGTGCCCCGACACAATATCCGCCGCTCCGGCGGCGTGCGCCTCTGCGAGAATGCGTTCTGACGTGGCGGTCCGGCCGACGTAGTGCCGGAACAGCAGCCTGTCGCCGTCCCGTGCCGTCAGGGTATCGGCGTGCAACGTGATGACGGGCAAGGCGAGCGCGACCGCGAGGTTCAGCGCCAGTCCCGTCCAGACCAGCCAGCGCGCCCGGTTCCACAGCATCGGCACGGCGAGGATCGTCGCGGCGACGAAGGCGGTGACGGCCCAGTTGGCATAGGCCCGCGACAGGAGCGCCTGGACCGTGACGAGCAGCAGGATCGGTGCCGACATCGCAACCAACCAGCGCGCCCGCGCATCCCCGCCCCGAACCGCGCGCCACGCGGCCCAGAGGTAGGCACCGAAGAACACGGGCCCCATGACGAGGAACTGCGACCCGAGGAACTCCAGCGCCCGGTCGGGGTGCAGGCTGACGCGGCCCGCCCCGACCCAGTCCGCGTTGTCGGCCGTGTGCGACAGCGTGACGAGGTCGTTTTGCAGGTTCCAGACCACGTTCGGCGCGATCACGACCGCAAGGACCGCGACCGCGATGGCGAGGTCCCGCCACGCGATCCGCATCTGCGGGATCAGCGCGCCGACCGCGGCCCCGAGCGCGAAGTAGATACCGGCGTACTTCGCCATCATCCCGAGGCCGAGGCAGAGGCCGAGCAGCGCCGCGCGCCATGCCGACGGCCCCTGCACGAGCTTCAGCCAGAGCCATGTCGCGGCGGCGAAGAAGGGCAGCAGGATGGTGTCGGTGGAGATCAGGAAGGCGCCAACGGCCACCAAGGGCAGCGTCAGGTAGACGACCCCGCACAGCGCGGCCTCGGCCCGCCCCGTCACCTCGCCCGCCGCCCCCACGATCAATAGCGTGGTGGCGGCGTGGAACACCGCCCCCGGCATCCGGATCCAGAACGCGCTGTCCGACCCCGCCAGGTCGGTCACCGCCCGCAGGACCCACCCGATCAGCGGCGGCTTGGAATAGTAGCCCCAGTCGAGCGCCTGCCCCCACTGCCAGTACTGGGTTTCGTCCACGAACAGGTCCGCGGTGGCGTAGGGCAGGAACGCCAGTCGCCACGCCGTCAGCGCCGCAATGACGAAAAGCGCCAGAGCGCGCGGGTCAGCCGCGGTCGAGCGCACGCTTCTCGGCATAGATCAGCCACAGGTTCCGCGAGTAGATGAACACGCCGAGCGACTGGCCGAGCATGAATACCGGGTCGCCCCGGTGGATGGCGTAGACCAGGAGCGTCGCCCCGCCGATGATCGAGAACCACCAGAACAGCTCCGGCACCACGACGCGGCGTTCCTTTTCCGACGCGATCCACTGGACGATGAACCGCATGGTGAACACGAGCTGTCCGCAGAGGCCGATCACCACCCAGACGAGTTCCGCCGTGGTATCGACCTGGAAGAAGTCGAGCATCGCGTCGATCACGCGGCGCCCTCCCCGCCCGCGCCGGTCGCGGTCCCGGCACCGATCTCGACGGGTGTCACGGTCTTGGCGCGGCGGATCAGCCAGGCGACGCCCATCAGGTCGGTAATGCCGACCAGAGCGCGCTGGAAGTTGGTGTACTTGGAACTGCCGGCCCCGCGTTCGCGGTGGGCTACGTCGACATGGGCGATCTCGTATCCCGCGCGCCCGAACAGCGCCGGCAGGTAGCGGTGCATGTGGTTGAAGTACGGCAGTTCGAGAAACGCCTCGCGCCGGAACGCCTTGAGCCCGCAGCCCGAATCCCGCGTCGCGTCGTTCAGCATCCAGGCCCGGAACCTGTTGGCGATCTTCGACGCCATGCGCTTCGACCAGGTGTCCTGCCGCTTGACCCGCTGCCCGGCCACGAGCCCGAGCGAGGCCGGCGCATCCGCCGCCATCAGCGGCGCGACGAGCCGGGGGATCTCCGACGGCGGGTTCTGCATGTCGCCGTCGAGCGTGCAGACGATCGCGCCCTTCGCCGCACGGACCCCGGAATGGACCGCCGCCGACTGCCCGCCCGCCGTCTCGTGCCTGAGCATCCTGAGCCACGGCCGGTCCGCCATCAGCGCCCTGATTTCCGCCCCCGTCGCGTCGGAGGATCCGTCGTCGACCAGGACGACCTCGAAAGCGCCAAGCCCCGCGCAGGCGGTCCCGATCTCGGAGACGAGCGGCGCGACGTTCTCGGCCTCGTTGTGCATCGGTATGACGATGGACAGCATCTCGCCCCTGCCTTGCCCGCCTGTCTCGCCGTCGCTCGCGGCGGTCGTTTGTCCGGCGGAGATTAGTCGAAAGCGACGGGGGGTGCCACCACCCAAGCTGCGTCGGAATTTTCCCACCCGGCCCCTTGATCCCGCCCCGCCCCCGATGTAACCAGCGCGGCACCGTTGGGGTGTAGCCAAGTGGTAAGGCAGCGGTTTTTGGTACCGTGTACCGTAGGTTCGAATCCTACCACCCCAGCCACGCACTTCCCTGATTCCAGACGACACGCGGTACGGCACGGATAGTGCCGTAATGTCCGCAGGTTAGCCGCGTCCTGCGCTCACGCAGACCGTGGACTCGCCTGTGAACGGGCCCTGAATGCCCCGAAGTCTGCACACGGCATTTCCACGGTAGCAGGTGTGGTTTCGGGGGATCAGAGAGTCGAGAGAAGCGCGCGCTGCTCGGACCAGTCGGACGGCAGGTCGTGGGCCTTGCACCACTCCGACGTGAACCCGACGGGCTGCTTTCCATCTAGGACATCGCGGAGGATGTCCGGGGCGAGGAAGGCGAGGACGATCATCTGCTGGACGCGGCGCTTCGAGGTGCCGGTCGCCTGGGCGATGTCGCCGAAGGTCTCGCCGGCCTTGATGCGGTCGAGCCAGGCATGGGCGCGGGCGATGTTGCGGATCAGGGTCTCGTCCCGGCCGGTCGGCGTGTCGGCGAGAACGATGCGGGTCTCGACACCGCGCTTGCGCAGCTGGAACGGATGGGTCGAGGTGAGACGGTCGGGATCGATTGCAGCGGGGGCAATGGCCATCTGTGTGGCGAGGGGGCGCTGTTGCACAAATCAGGGCCTGAGCGCGGTTCCCCTTTCCCCGGACGGACCTATCCTACAGCCACAGTAACGGGTATGCCGAGCGCGGTGTAGCCGTTCAGCACGGCGATACGAACCTGCAGTTCGGCGACTTGGCGGTCGAAGTCTCGGGCCATGAGGGATTGGCCGAGCAGCTTGATGCAGTTCATCTTGCTCTCGACCCGGCTCCGGCGGTGGTAGCCAGACCATCGTCGCCAGATGGCGCGACCCAAATATTTGGACGCGCGTAGCGCCTCATTGCGGGCGATGGCTCCGGGGCTCGTTGGTTTCCACGGCTTGGCGTTCTTTCGTGGCGGGATGATCGCAGCGGCACAGCGGGCAGCGATTGCCTCGTGGCACTTGCGGGTATCGTATGCGCCATCTGCCGTCACGGAACCGATCTCTTCGTCAGACGGGATTTGGTCCAGGAGATCTGGCAGGATGGGCGCATCGCCAATGTTGCTGCCGGTGACTTCGACAGCCCGGACTTCCAGCGTTTCCTCGTCGATCCCGATGTGTATCTTGCGCCAAATACGCCGTTTGGCTCCGCCGTGCTTGCGGGCGTTCCACTCACCTTCGCCTTCGGCCTTGATGCCGGTGCTGTCGATCAACAGGTTCAGTGGACCTGTACCGCCGCGGTAGGAGATGCTCACGTTTAGCGTCTTTTGGCGGCGGCACAGGGTGCTGAAGTCCGGCACTCGCCAATCCAATCCGACCAGCCGCAGGAGGCTCTGCACGAACCCGGTCGTTTGTCTCAGCGGCATGCCGAACAGCACCTTCATTGTCAGGCACATCTGGATCGCTTCATCGCTGAAACTCGGCTGTCGCCCACGCTTCCCACTCGGCGGCGGCTTCCACATCATGTCGGGATCGAACCAGAACGTCAGCGATCCACGCTGCCGTAGCGCTTCATTGTAAGTCGACCAGTTCGTGGTCTTGTACTTCGTCGGGGCCCAACTGCTCATCCCTCACGCTATCATGCTGGATTCATGCAGTGAATCCCTCACCCGAGTTGCGCAACAAGGCCGTGCGGCATCGACAAAGAAGGCCAACTAGCTCTAAGAGGGCCAATTCGGTACCACACACTCCACTTCGATCTTTGAATGCTTTGGTGTTTCTCTGCAACATGCCGGTTGATGGTATAGATGTTGGTGCCGGGTGCCCAAAGATGTAATTCCGCTGTGTTTACAGGGGGTGGCAAGAGAATGTGGCAGCCCGTAGGGGAATCGAACCCCTCTTTCCAGGTTGAAAACCTGGCGTCCTAACCGATAGACGAACGGGCCGCGGCAGTGCGGGGTTCCTACTGAAACCACCGGGGCCGTGCAAGGGGTATTTTGCGCCCCCGGGTCACTCCGCGAAGGCGGCGTCGTCGAGTTTCAGCTGCACGCTCGTGCGGCCCTGCCAGTGGTTCAGTTCGACCCGGCCCGCGACGTGGACGAGCCGCCCGGCATGGCCTGCGAGCGCGGTGCCGAGCGGGGTCTCGAAGGCGCGGAAGGCGATCGCGTCGAGCCGCGCGGACCCGTCGGTGAGGCCGAGTTTCAAGTGTCCGGTGCCGACCTCGCGGACCTGGGTAATGCGCAGGGCGGGCAGGGCGAAGCGGGGGGCGGGGGCGCCCTGGCCGAACGGGCCGGCGGTCTCCAGCGCCTCCACGAGGTCGACCGTCGCCGCGGCGGGGGCGAGCAGCCCGTCGAGCCGCAGCGCGCCGCGCCCGCCTTCGCCCGCGCCCTGCCGCGCCAGCAACTCCGACAGCCGCGCCATCGCCGGTTCGAGCTGCGCGCGGGTCAGGCTGAGGCCCGCAGCCATCTTGTGCCCGCCGCCCTTCTCTATCAGCCCCTCGGCGGCGAGCTTCTGGATCGACGCGCCGAGGTCGACGCCCGCGACCGACCGGCCCGAGCCCTTGCCCGCGTCGCCATCGAAGCCGATCACGACGGCGGGGCGGTTCATCGCCTCCTTCAGCCGGCTCGCGACGATGCCGACGACGCCGGGATGCCAGCCGTCCTCCGCCGCCCAGGCCAGCGCGGGATCGTCGCGGCCTTCGCACTGGGCCAGCGCGGCGAGCCGGACGGCATCCTCGATCTCCCGCCGCTCCCCGTTCAGCCGGTCGAGTTCCGCGGCCAGTTCCGCCGCCTCCGCCCGGTCGAGCGTGGACAGGCAGCGCGCGCCGAGGTCGGCCCGGCCGATGCGGCCGCCGGCGTTGACGCGGGGGCCGAGCACGTAGCCGAGGTGGTAGGCGTCGGGGGCACGATCCAGCCGGGCGATGTCGCTCAGCGCCACGAGGCCGGGCCGCCCGCGCTGCGCCATGATCTTCAGCCCCTGCCGCACCAGCGCGCGGTTGGCCCCGGTCAGGGGCGCAACGTCGGCCACGGTCGCGAGCGCCACGAGGTCGAGCATCCCCATCAGGTCGGGCCCCCGGCGCCCCGCGGCGCGGAGCAGGCGGTTGAGTTCGACGAGCGCGAGGAACACCACGGCCGCCGCGCAGAGATGCCCCTGGCCGGAGGTGTCGTCGGGCCGGTTCGGGTTCACCAGCCCCGCGCAGTCCGGCAGGTCTGCCCCGGCGAGGTGGTGGTCGAGCACCACGACATCCGCGTCCTTCGCCGCCGCAATCGGGCCGTGGGACAGGGTGCCGCAATCGACGCAGACGATCAGGTCGTGCGCGGCGGCGAGTTCGGCCATCGCGGGTTCGTTCGGCCCGTAGCCCTCGTCGATCCGATCGGGAACGTAGAGCGTCACGTCGCGCCCCATCACGCGGAACCAGTCGATCAGCAGCGCGGCGGAGGCTCCGCCGTCGACGTCGTAGTCGGCGAAGACGGCGATCTTCTCTCCCCGCTCCAGCGCGGCGAGAAGGCGGCCGGCGACGCGGTCCATGTCCTTCAGGCTCAACGGATCGGGCAGGAGGTCGCGCAGCGTCGGTTCGAGATACGCGGCCGCGGTGTCCGGGCCGACGCCCTGCCGCGCCAGCACCAGCGACAGAGGCAGCGGCAATCCCGCCGCCTGCGCGATGGCCATGCCGATGCGGTCATGCTCCGGGTCCGGTCCCTGCCAGGTGCGCCCGGTCAGCGAGCGGTCGACGTCGAGAAAGGCGGTCATGGCGCGGCCAGGATGTCTGCGACCGCGCGCGCGGTGACGAATTCGCCGTGCAGGTGGCTGACGGCGCTGTCGTGGATCGCCTGCGGGGTCATCGGCGGCGCGCCGGACCAGCCGGTGTCGGCGTTCGCCGCGAAGGCCGCGCAGGCGTCATGGGCCAGCGTGACCGTGAAGCCGAGGTTCGCGGCCATGCGGCAGGTGGTGGAGACGCAATGCGGCGTGGTCAGGCCGCAGACGACGAGCGCCCCGATCCCGACCGCGCGCAGGTGATCCTCCAGCCCCGTGCCGATGAAGGCGGAATTGACGGTCTTCTCGAACACGGGCTCGCCGGGCAGGGGCGCCACTTCGGGCTTGGACTCGGCGCCGGGGCCGGGGGCCAGCGGCGATCCGGGCGAGGTGCTCAGGTGGCGGACATGGATCACGGGGGCGCCCCGCGCCCGCCACCCGGCCAGCAGCGATGCGGCACGGGCCTCCGCGTCGGGGTTGCAGCGCGCACCCCAGGCCGGGTCATCGAACCCGGCCTGGATGTCGATCAGGACAAGGGCCGTCTCAGCGGGCATGCCCGGGCGACCACTCCCGCGGGTTGCGGTAGCTCATCCGCCGGACCGAGCCGGTCTTGGACCGCATCAGGATCGTCTCGGTGGTCAGGTGCGTCGGCTCGCGCTTGATGCCGTGCAGGATCGACCCGTCGGTGACGCCGGTCGCGGCGAAGATCACGTCGGCGGTCACCATGTCGTCGCGGGTATAGACCCGGTCGAGGTTGGTGATCCCGGCCTTCTTCGCGCGGCCGCGCTCGTCGTCGTTGCGGAACAGGAGCTTGCCGAACATCTGCCCGCCCATGCACTTGAGCGCGGAGGCCGCCAGGACCCCCTCGGGCGCGCCGCCCGATCCCATGTACATGTCGATGCCGGTCGACGGCTCGGCGCAGTGGATCACGCCGGCCACGTCGCCATCGGTGATGAGCCGGATCGCGCAGCCCGTGGTGCGAAGCTCCGCGATCATCTCCTCGTGGCGCGGGCGTTCCAGCACGCAGACGGTGATGTCGTGGGTCGAGCAGCCCTTGGCTGCGGCCAGCGCCGAGACCCGCTCGGACGGGCTCATGGTCAGGGTGACGACGCCGGTCTTGTAGCCGGGGCCGATGGCGAGCTTTTCCATGTAGACGTCGGGCGCGTGCAGGAGCGTGCCGCGCGGGGCCATCGCGATCACGGTCAGCGCGTTCGGCATGTCCTTCGCGGTCAGCGTGGTGCCTTCGAGCGGGTCGAGCGCGATGTCGACCTCGGGGCCTTTGCCCGACCCGACTTCCTCGCCGATATAGAGCATCGGTGCCTCGTCGCGCTCCCCCTCTCCGATCACCACCGTGCCCTTGATATCCAGCGCGTTCAGCTGGTCGCGCATCGCGTTGACGGCGGCCTGGTCGGCGGCCTTCTCGTCGCCGCGGCCGATCAGGCGGGCCGAGGCCAGGGCGGCGGCCTCCGACACGCGGGCGAGGCCCAGGGACAGCATGCGGTCGTTGAATCCGGTGAGTTCGGCCATTTGGGTCCCTCGGGTCCTTGTTCGGTCGGCCCTTGGGTAGCCTTTGGCCCCCAAAGGGGCAAGCGGCAAGGGGGACGGTAGCGCCAACGGTTGATGCGCGAGCGGATGCTGGTATGACCCCCGGAACCGGAGAGGGAGGGAGACATGGCGGAACCAGTGGTCCTGATCGCGGGCGGCGGCATCGGCGGGCTGGCGACGGCGCTGACCCTGCACCAGGTCGGCGTGCGCGCGGTCGTGTTCGAAAGCGTGCGCGAGCTGAAGCCGCTCGGCGTCGGCATCAACCTGCAGCCGAACGCGGTGCGGGAACTGCTCGACATGGGGTTCACCGCGGCGGATCTCGACGCGGTCGGCCTTCCGGCGCGGGAATGGGCGCTCGTCGGGCTGAACGGGAACGATGTCTATTCCGAAAGCCGTGGGACCGAAGCGGGTTACAAGTGGGAGCAATACGCGGTCCATCGCGGGCTGTTCCACATGGCGCTTTATCGCCGTTTCGTGGAGCTCGCCGGGGCCGACGCGGTGCGGCTCGGATCCCGCGTGACGGGCTACCGCACGAACCCCGACGGCACCGTGACCGCCCTTGTCGAGACGGCGAAGGGCCAGACGGAGGAAACCGGCACCCTCCTGATCGGCGCGGACGGCATCCATTCGGCTATCCGCGCGCAGGTCCACCCGGACCAGCCGCCGATCCACTGGGGCGGCGCGCTGATGTGGCGGGGCACGACGCGGGCGAAACCGATCCGCACAGGCTCCAGCTTCGTCGGCCTCGGCACCCACCGGCACCGGATGGTGATCTACCCGATCTCGCACCCCGACGCGGAGGGCTACGCCACGATCAACTGGATCGCGGAGATGACGCTCGACGACATGGACGGCGCCAGCCGTGACAGCTGGTTCCGGCCCGTTGAGGTCTCTGAATTCGCGCACAATTTCGACGGCT
The DNA here is from genome assembly GCA_015689685.1 of Rhodobacterales bacterium HKCCE2091. Lineage (GTDB taxonomy): Bacteria > Pseudomonadota > Alphaproteobacteria > Rhodobacterales > Rhodobacteraceae > HKCCE3408. The sequence goes on from WVSL01000008.1 coordinate 85,098, forward strand.
TCCGCTACGACTGGCTCGACGTGCCCGCGCTGATCGCGGGCGCGGACGTGGCCTACGAGAACCCGATGATCGACCGAGACCCGGTGTCCACCTGGGTCGACGGGCCGGTAGCGCTGATGGGCGACGCGGCCCACGCGATGTATCCCACCGGGTCGAACGGCGCGAGCCAGGCCATCGTCGACGCCCGCGTGCTCGGCGCGATGATGGTGCAGCACGGGGTCACGCCCGACGCGCTCGCGGCCTACGATGCGGCGCTCTGCGGCCCGATCTCCGAGGTCATCCTGCGCAATCGCGGGGCAGGGCCGTTCGGGCTTCTGAACCTCGTGGACGAACGCTGCGGCGGCGTGTTCGACGACATCGACGCGGTGATCCCGGCGGCCGAGCGGGCGGAGTTCATGGCCGGCTACAAGGCCGCGGCAGGCTTCGCCATCGAGAAGCTGAATGCCGCCCCGCCGACCATCGCGCCGGGCGCGCGGGTCCGCGACACCGCACCCGCCTGAGGCGTCAGACCTCCTCGATCCGGAGTGCCACCGGCGCCTCGGTCACCACCCCCGTTCCCGGCAGGTCGCCGAGCGCGCGGTCGAGGTTCGGGCGCGCGGTCTTGTGGGTCACGATCAAGACCGGCGCGAGGTCGCCCGGGTGGTCGTACTGCCGCATCCGGTCGATCGAGATGCCCGCCTCGCCGAGCACCGTTGCCACCTTCGCCAGCGCGCCGGGCTTGTCGGTGAGCAGCAGGCGCAGGTAGTAGGCGCCGGGCGACTGCGCCGAGGCCGGTTTCGGGGCGGCGAGGGTCGCGGCGGGCTGGCCGAAGGTCGGCAACCGAACGCCGCGCGCAATGTCCATCACGTCGGCCAGTACCGCGCTCGCCGTCGGGCCTTCACCCGCGCCCGCGCCGCGCAGCACCACCTGGCCCACGGCGTCGCCTTCCAGCACCACCATGTTGGTGCCGCCGACGAGCTGGCCGAGCGGCGAGGTGTCGGGCACGAGGCAGGGGGACATGCGCTGTTCCAGCCCGCGCCCGGTCATCTGCGCCACGCCGAGAAGCTTGATCTTGTAGCCCATGTCACCGGCGCGGCGGATGTCTTCGATGGTAATCGCGCCGATGCCTTCCAGCGCCACCGCGTCGAAATCGACGCGGGTGCCGAAGGCAATGGCAGCGAGGATCGACAGCTTGTGCGCGGCGTCGATCCCGCCGACGTCGAGCTCCGGGTCTGCCTCCAGGTAGCCGAGCCCGTCGGCCTCCGCGAAGGCTTCCTCGTAGGTCAGGCCGGCATCGTCCATCCGCGTCAGGATGTAGTTGCAGGTGCCGTTCATCACGCCCATGACGCGGCTGATGCCGTTGCCGGCGAGCCCCTCGGTCAGGGCCTTGATGACGGGAATGCCGCCTGCGACGGCGGCCTCGTAGCGCAGGGAAACACCCGCGTTTTCAGCGGCTTCCGCAAGCGGCTGGCCGTGGTGGGCCAGCATCGCCTTGTTCGCGGTGACGACGTGCTTGCCCGTGGCGATAGCGGCCTCGACGGCGGCCTTGGCGGGGCCGTCGTCGCCGCCTACGAGCTCCACGAACACGTCGACGTCGGCCCGTTTGGCCAGCGCCACCGGGTCGTCCTCCCACCCGTAGCGGTCGAGCGAAACGCCGCGATCCTTGTCGCGGCTGCGGGCGGAAACGGCAGAGATTTCAATGGGTCGCCCGGCCCGTGCTGACAGGAGTTGCTTCTGCCGCTGGACGATCTTGACCACGCCCGCGCCCACGGTCCCGAGCCCGGCGATACCGAGGCGAAGCGGTTCAGTCATCGTGTCCTCCGATTGCCGGTGCGGGGGTTTGGTAGCGGCTTCGCCGCGGCGGTGCAACGGTCGGCTCAGAGCTCCAGCGCGCGCAACGCGGCGGCCCGGCGGCGCAGGTCGGCGGCGCGCGATTCGAGGCTGCGGCCGATGGCGCCTGGATCCTCGGGCAGAAGGTCCTGCACCGTTGAATACAAGGGAGAAAGCGGGATCAGCGTCGGGTAATCCGCGCCCCGCGCGGCGGTGGAAATCCGGCTCTCCAGCTCCGGCGGGGGGGCGGCGCAGGCGCAGAGGAGTAAAGGAATGATGAGCGCGCGGTGCATGTTCACTCGGTATCGGATCGGAACCGGCGGGCCAAGGTGGTTTGAATTGAACGGGTGTTCAGATAACGTCGCCGGAAACGGAGGCAGCATGGCGCGTACGCAGGGGTCTCACGCGGAGACGACGGGGCCGAAGGTGCGCGAGGCCGCGCTGAAACTGTTCGCGCGGGAAGGCTACGCCGCCGTCTCCATGCGCCGGATCGCGGCCGAGGTGGGGGTGCAGGCCGGCGCGCTCTACCTCTACACTCCGGACAAGCAGACGCTCCTGTTCGACCTGATGCGCGGGCACATGGAGGACCTGCTGGCGGATTTCGCCCCCGGCAGCGGGCGGCCGGTCGCGGATCTCGAAGCCTTCGCCCGCCACCATATCCGCTACCACCTCGACCGGCCGGACCTCGTGTTCATCGCCTACATGGAACTGCGGAACCTCGACCCCGACAACTTCCGCGAGATCGAGGCCCTGCGCCGCCGCTACGAGGACCGGCTGGAGGCGATCCTGAAGGCGGGCGTCGCGGACGGCGTGTTCGACATTCCCGACACGAAGCTCGCCACGATGGCGCTGATCGCCATGCTGACCGGCGTGACGACATGGTACCGGGAAGGTGGTCGACTGGGCCGGGAGGCGGTCGGCGACATCTACTGGGACATGGTGCGGAAGGTGGTAAGGGCATGACGGAGCGGGAGAAAATGCTGGCGGGCGAGCTCTATGACGCGGGCGATCCGGAGCTTCAGGCGATGGCGCAGAAAGCCGGGGAATGGATGGCGCGCTACAACGGATCCATCGGGCTGCCCCGGCTGGAACGGCGCGAGATCCTGCGCGAGGGCCTCGGCCGGATGGGGCAGGGGACCGGGATCAAGCCGCCGCTCTACGTCGATTACGGGGTCCACATCACGCTCGGCGACAACGTGTTCCTGAACTTCGGTTGCGTGATCCTGGACGTCTGCGAGGTCGTGATCGGGGACGGCACCCAGATCGGCCCGATGACCCAGATCCTGACCGCCGACCACCCCCGCGACGCCGAAACGCGCGCGACGGGGCTGGAGAACGGAAAGCCGATCCGGATCGGCCGCGACGTCTGGATCGGCGGCGGGGCGATCATCCTGCCGGGGGTCACCATCGGCGACGGCGCCGTGGTGGGCGCGGGTGCGGTCGTCACGCGTGACGTGGAAGCGGGCGCGACCGTGGTCGGCAATCCCGCGCGGGTCGTGAAGCGGAGGGAAGCGGCGCCCGCCGGTTAGGACTTCGTCAGGATTTACGAGGTGTGAAGGCTTCGGAGCGGCGTTAGGAAACGCGGATCGGGCTGTAACACGGCAGGTAGAACGCGGGTAGAATCCGGGTAGAAAACGGGTAGAAACCGGGATCCATCATCCGCGCACGATGTGATGGTTAATTCTGATGTTCTGTGCGTCCGGTGTGCGGCGCGCGCTGCGAGGTGGAGGGTGACCCCGACAAGCGGTGGCTGACGAGGCCGCGGGGGTGTCGTGGTGCCACCGGCCGTGTCGGTGGGCGAGGTCATCACGCGGTCATCTTAAAACGGCTGGAGATGCAGAGCGAACTGTTGCCGATGACCTTCCGGGTGAACGGGCTGATCGCCGAGAAGGGATCCCTGTCCAACCCGCTGAAGTCGAGAAGGGCCAAGGGCACGCTCGCGGACGGCCTGCTTTTTCCCATCATCCGGTTCCCTGGCCTCGTGCTGTGCCTGATGATCCTCTCCGGGCATCGGTTGCAGCAATGGTGCGGGAGGCGGGCGATGCCGGGACGGGCGAAGCGGGGCGGTGCTCGATAGTTCTGCCGGATACGCGGGTGATCCGGGTGAAGGCGCTGGTCGGCTGCCTCAGGGGGGCGGTGGCGCTGATCGTGAACTGGGTGATGATCCGAGGGAACGCGTCGGGCCGGGTGTGAAGCCGAGTATCGGCGGGTCGCGGTGCGGCGAGCCTTCGGTCGGGCTGCGGCGGTTAATCTCGCAAGGTCTGGAATAGCTGTCAGCTATCTCCCGGCGTCACCAGATCGCCGTGCCGGGGGGCGGCCCGGCGATGCTCGGCGGCCTGCGGCCTTGTTCCTCGCGGGGGCTTGGCGGCGGCGGGGTTATCGGCGGCGCGAGAACACGGTGAGCAGTGGCCTTGCTGTCGGCTGCTCCAATTACACGCTGCGACGCTTACACTCCCGCGCTCGGCGGCCTTGTTCCTCGCAGGGCTTAGCGGGGGCGGGTCGGGGGCGACCGCCCCGAACCCTCACTCCGCCGGGACCACCGTCGCGCGCCGGTCCTTCGGGAACGGCACCAGCCGCTCCTGGTCCTCGTCCCAGAGCTTCAGGGTGAAGCTGCGGAGCGCCTCGGGCCAGTGGATCGTCTGCACCTCGTAGTGCTCGCGGAGCGCGCGGTGGCACTTGCGCAGGCGATAGCTCGGGATGTTGGCGTTGAAGTGGTGGATGTCGTGGTAGGCGATGTTTCCGGTGCCAAGATCCCACCACCAGCCGAGGTCGAGCCCCGACGATCCCTGCAACGCCGCGCGGGCGGGGTTGAGGGACGGTTTCCGGTCCCACCAGGTGTCCTCGAAATTGTGCTGGAGGTAGACGAGGAACACGCCGATGCAGCCCGCGACGAAGACGGTGCCGGCGTAGATCACCAGCCCCGGCATGCCCGCCATCGCCCAGATCGCGAACACCCAGGCGGCGATGCCGAGGTTGTGCAGGATCACGCCCATCGCGTCGATCCGGCCCGCGTTCTTCGGCCAGCGATAGGCGAGGACGTAGGTGAAGAGCCCGCCGACCGGGATCATCAGGAACGGGTTGCGGTAGGCGCGGTACCACAGCCGCTTCCAGAACCCGGCCTCGCGCCATTCGGCGACCGTCATGGTGAAGATCTCGGTGGTCGCGCGTTCGTCAAGGTTGCCGAGATGGGCGTGGTGTTCGTTGTGGTTGAACTGCATGACCCGGTAGGGCGTCAGCGTGAACACCGACAGCCCGTGCCCGGCGAGGTCGTTGCGGCGCTTGGTCGAGAACAGCGAGCCGTGGCCGGTGTCGTGCTGCAGGACGTAGAGCCGGACGCCGGCGAAGGCGTTCAGGACCACCAGCGGGACGACGAGCCACGGGTTCGGCCAGGCCTGCACCGCGAGCCAGAGCGTGAAGAAGTAGACCGCGAAGGTGCCGAAATAGCTGGCGGCGGCGATGCGGTCGTCGCGTTTCGCCCAGTCGCGGGTGAAGCGGCGGATCTCGCGTTCGGCCTGCCGGCGGTAGTCTTCGGGGTATTTCGAGGAAGCGGTGACGAACATGGGCGCGGGTCCGGTTGACGTGCGGGGTCGCGCACCGCCCGACCGCGGGCGTCAGCCCCTCAGATGTTTATGTGCCATCGCGGAAACTAGGGTTCAAGAGCCGGCGGGCAAGCACCCTGCCCACCGGCGAAATCGGGCCCGTTCCGGGGCCGTCAGAGGCCCGGGTAGACCGGGAAGCGACCGCAGAGCGCGGTGACCTCGCCCGCCACGCGGGATTCGAGATCGCCGTTGCCGTCCTCGCCGCTCGCCGCGAGCCCGTCGGTGACCTCGACGATCCAGCGCGCGATCTGGCGGAACTCGGGCTCGCCGAAGCCGCGGGTGGTGCCGGCGGGGGTGCCGAGACGGATGCCGGAGGTGACGAAGGGCTTTTCCGGGTCGAACGGCACGCCGTTCTTGTTGCAGGTGATGTGCGCGCGGCCGAGCGCGGCCTCGGCGGCCTTACCGGTGACGCCCTTGGGGCGCAGGTCGGCGAGCATCAGGTGGTTGTCGGTGCCGCCCGAGACGATGTCGATGCCGCCCTTCATCAGCTCGTCCGCCATGGCGCGGGCATTGGCGACGACGGCGGCGGCGTAGTCCTTGAACTCGGGCCGCAGCGCCTCGCCGAAGGCGACGGCCTTGCCGGCGATCGCGTGCATCAGCGGGCCGCCCTGGAGGCCGGGGAAGACGGCGGAGTTGATCTTCTTCGCCACCGCCTCGTCGTTCGACAGGATCAGGCCGCCGCGGGGGCCGCGGAGCGACTTGTGCGTGGTGGTGGTCACGACGTCGGCGTGGGGCACCGGCGAGGGATGCACGCCGCCCGCGACGAGACCAGCGATATGGGCCATGTCGACCATCAGCCAGGCGCCGACCTCGTCCGCGATCTCGCGCAGCTTCGCCCAGTCCCAGACGCGGGAATAGGCGGTCGCGCCGCCGAGGATCAGCTTTGGCTTGTGTTCCCGCGCCTTGGCGCGGATGTCGTCGTAGTCGAGCAGGCAGTCCTGCTGGCGCACGCCGTAGGACACCACGTTGAACCACTTGCCCGACATGTTGACGGGCGAGCCGTGGGTCAGGTGCCCGCCGGAGTTCAGGTCGAGCCCCATGAAGGTGTCGCCGGGCTGCAGGAGCGCGAGGAACACCGCCTGGTTCATCTGGCTGCCGGAGGAGGGCTGCACGTTGGCGAAGTTCGCGCCGAAGAGCTCCTTCGCGCGCTCGATCGCCAGCGTCTCGGCGACATCGACGAACTGGCAGCCGCCGTAGTAGCGCTTGCCCGGGTAGCCCTCGGCGTACTTGTTCGTCATCACCGAACCCTGCGCCTCGAGCACCGCCTTCGACACGATGTTCTCGGACGCGATCAGCTCGATCTCGTCGCGCTGGCGGCCGAGTTCGCCCCGGATCGCGGCGTGAAGCTCGGGGTCGCGGGTTTCGAGGCTTTCGGTGAAGAATCCCTGGTCGCGGTGGGGGGCGTTCATGGCGCGGGCTCCTTGGCAGCGGGCAGCATCACTGGGCCGGGTCATAGGGCAGAAGGGCAGGCGAAGAAAGGTGCAATACGACGCGTCTGGTGGCGCGTGCGGCATCCGGAGCCAGCGGTGCCGCCGAAGGAGGGGCGGGCGGGGGCGAGGGGCCAGCCCCTCGCGCTCCCCGGGATATTTGCAGGACAAAGATGGGGGTGGGTGCGCGGGTGCGGTGAGGGCGGGATGCGGGTGAGGGCCGGGCGGGATGGGTGGGGCGCGTTTCGCCGGGGGTGTCGGGAGGGGCGGCCCTTTCGGGGTGTTACGGGCAGCCGGGCGCGCAGGTTTGTGGGTAGGGGCGAGGGGCCAGCCCCTCGCGCACCCCGGGATATTTGGAGGACAAAGAGGGGGGAGGGTGCGCGGGTGCGATGAGGGCGGGATGCAGGTGAGGGCCAGGCGGGATGAGTGGGGCGCGTTTCCTGCGGGTGTCGGGCCGGGGGCGGCCCTTTTGGCGTGTTACGGGCAGCCGGGCGCGCAGGTTCGTGGGTAGGGGCGAGGGGCCAGCCCCTCGCGCTCCCCGGGATATTTGGAGGACAAAGATGGGGAAGGGTGCGCGAGTGCGGTGATGGCGGGCGCGGTTGCGGGCCGGGCGGGCGCTGCGCGTATGCTTGAGGGTGTCGGGCCGGGTCTGGCGGTTCTTTTCGGGGTGCCTAGGGCGGGGCGGCCCGACGCGGCGGTTTGCGGGTACGGCTGTTGGCGGGGCGCGGTTTGATGGGGGCACAGATGTTCCGGCGCGCGCGGTTCGGGCCGCGGTTTGCGGGGGGATTGCCATTCGCGCAGGCGCGGGGGACAAATCGGGGGCAAGCGGAGGGGAGACATGCCGGCAGCGCGCAACATAGCCTTCATGGCCTCCGACGCGCCGATCGCGCAGGATGCCGGGGCGGAGCTCGGCCGGCGCTACGGCAATTACCCGCCGGAGGAGGCAGACGTGATCGTGGCGCTCGGCGGCGACGGGTTCATGCTGGCGACGATGCACGCGACGCAGCACCTGGAGACCCCGGTCTACGGGATGAACCGGGGCACGGTCGGCTTCCTGATGAACGAGTACCACGAGGACGACCTGATCGACCGGCTGGAGGCGGCGGAGGAGGCGGTGCTGAACCCGCTGCGCATGACCGCCACCAAGGCCGACGGAACCCAGACCGAGGCGCTGGCGATCAACGAGGTGAGCCTGCTGCGGGCAGGGCCGCAGGCCGCGAAGCTCAGGATCTGGATCGACGGGCGGCTCCGGATGGAGGAACTCGTCTGCGACGGGGTCATGGTCTCCACCCCCGCCGGGTCCACCGCCTACAACTATTCCGCCCACGGCCCGATCTTGCCGATCGGGGCCGAGGTGCTGGCGATCACAGCCGTCGCCGCCTTCCGCCCTCGCCGCTGGCGCGGCGCGCTGGTGCCGAAGAGCGCCGAGGTGCGGTTCGAGGTGATGAACCCGAAGAAGCGGCCGGTGATGGCCGATGCCGACAGCCGGTCGGTTCCGAACGTGGTCGAGGTCTCGATCCGGTCGGAGCCCGACATCGCGCACCGGATCCTGTTCGACCCCGGCCACGGGCTGGAGGAACGGCTGATCCGGGAACAATTCGCCTGAAGGGGAGAGGCATGGCCGACAGCAAGGACCACCACAGCCTGCGCGACGCGGCGCTCGCCTACCACGAGCTGCCCCGGCCCGGAAAGCTGGAGATCCGGGCGACGAAGCCGCTGGCGAACGGGCGCGACCTGGCGCTGGCCTATTCGCCGGGCGTGGCCGAGGCCTGCCTGGAGATCCGCGACGATCCCGCCAACGCGACCCGTTACACCGCGCGGGGAAACCTCGTCGCGGTGGTGTCGAACGGGACGGCGGTGCTCGGGCTCGGGAACATCGGGGCGGCGGCGTCGAAGCCGGTGATGGAAGGCAAGGCGGTCCTGTTCAAGAAGTTCGCCAACATCGACTGCTTCGACATCGAGGTGAACGAGGCCGACCCGGAAAAGCTGGCCGATATCGTCTGCGCGCTGGAGCCGACCTTCGGCGCGATCAACCTGGAGGACATCAAGGCGCCGGACTGCTTCGTGGTGGAGCGGCTCTGCCGCGAGCGGATGAACATCCCCGTCTTCCACGACGACCAGCACGGCACCGCGATCGTCGTGGGCGCGGCGGCGACCAACGCGCTGCGGGTGGCCGGCAAGGCGTTCGAGGACATCAAGGTGGTGTCGACCGGCGGCGGGGCGGCGGGGATCGCCTGCCTCGACATGCTGCTGAAGCTCGGCGTCCGGCGCGAGAACGTCTGGCTCTGCGATCTGCACGGGCTGGTCCACGAGGGCCGGGCCGAGGACATGACCCCGCAGAAGGCGGCCTATGCCCAACCCGGCGGGCCGCGCGGGCTGGCCGAGGTGATCGCGGGCGCGGACCTGTTCCTGGGCCTGTCGGGGCCGAACGTGCTGACGCCCGAGATGGTGTCGAAGATGGCCGATCCGCCGATCATCTTCGCGCTGGCCAACCCGAACCCCGAGATCATGCCGGACGACGCGCGTGCGGTCGCCCCGGACGCGATCATCGCCACCGGGCGGTCGGATTTTCCCAACCAGGTCAACAACGTGCTTTGTTTCCCGTTCATCTTCCGGGGCGCGCTGGATGTCGGTGCGACCACGATCAACGACGAGATGAAGATCGCCTGCGTGCAGGGGATCGCGGAACTGGCGCGGACCACCACGAGCGCCGAGGCGGCGGCGGCCTACCAGGGCGAGAAGCTGACCTTCGGGCGCGACTACCTGATCCCGAAGCCGTTCGATCCGCGCCTGATCGGCGTGGTGGCGAGCGCGGTGGCGGAGGCGGCGATGGCCTCGGGCGTCGCGACGCGGCCGCTGCCGGACCTGTCGGTCTACCGCGAGACGCTGAACCAGTCGGTGTTCCGGTCGGCGCTCATCATGCGGCCGGTGTTCGACGTCGCCGCCACCGCCACGCGCCGGATCGTCTTTGCCGAGGGCGAGGACGAGCGCGTGCTCAGGGCCGCGCAGATGATGCTGGAGGAGATGACCGACACGCCGATCCTGATCGGACGGCCCGAGGTGATCGAGGCGCGGGCCGAGCGGGCGGGGCTGAGGCCCGAGGTGGTGCAGCGGTTCGAATTGGTGAACCCTGAAAGCGACGCGCGTTACCGCGACTACTGGGGCACCTACCACGAGCTGATGCAGCGGCGTGGCGTGACCCCCGACCTCGCCCGCGCGGTGATGCGGACGAACACCACCGCCATCGGCGCGATCATGGTCTACCGGGAGGAGGCCGAGAGCCTGATCTGCGGCACCTTCGGCCAGTACCTGTGGCACCTGAACTACGTCCGCCAGATCCTCGCCCGGGACCACCTGCACCCGGTGGCGGCGCTGAGCCTGATGATCCTGGAGGAAGGGCCGCTCTTCGTCGCGGACACGCAGGTGCACCAGAACCCGACGCCGGAACAGGTGGTGGAGACGGTGATCGCCACCGCCCGCCATGTCCGCCGCTTCGGCATCACGCCGAAGATCGCGCTGTGTTCGGCGAGCCAGTTCGGCAACCTCGACAGCGAGAGCGGCCGCACGATGCGCGCGGCGATGGAGATGCTGGAGGACATGGAGCCCGACTTCGACTTCGAGGGCGAGATGCAGGTCGACAGCGCGCTCGACCCGGCGCTGCGGGCGCGGATCTTTCCCAATGCGCGGATGGAGGGGGCGGCGAACGCGCTGGTCTTCGCCTCGACCGACGCGGCGGGGGCGGTGCGCAACACGCTGAAGATGAAGGCGCGGGGGCTGGAGGTCGGGCCGATCCTGATGGGGATGGGCAACCGGGCGCATATCGTGACGCCGGCGATCACCACGCGCGGGCTTCTGAACATCTCCGCGCTGGCGGGTTCGCCGGTGTCGCATTACGGCTGACGGTGGGGGCTGAGGGCGGGGTCTGAAGAGGGGCGCTGACGACGGGGAGGGCCGCGACGGCCCCGGCGGATCACCGGGGCCGTGCCTTCGTCACTTCGCCTTCTTGGTCGCCGGCTTGCCCTTGTCCGCCGGTTTCCCCTTGGTGTCCTTCTTCGTGTCGGCCATGTCTCTTCCTCCTAGCCGGGCGGCGGGCACGGCGCCCGCCGCGATCTCAGCAGGCTCCAAACCGCGGAGGGTTGCAAGTGGTTCCCGCGGGCCGGGCGGCGATGCGGCAATATCACCAACTTGCGCGCGGGGCCGCTCAGGCGATAGAAAATTTCCCGGAACGCTGTCGAGGGAGGAGGACCCGGAATGGGTTACGCGGAGGTCTACGAGCGGGCGAAATCGGACCCCTACGGGTTCTGGATGGACGCCGCCGACGCCATCGACTGGGACACCCCGCCGTCGAAGGCGCTGTTCGCCGACAACGCGCCGCTCTACGAGTGGTTTTCCGACGGCATGGTCAACACCTGCTGGAACGCGGTCGACCGCCACGTCGAGGCCGGCCACGGCGAGCGCATCGCCATCATCCACGACAGCCCCGTCACCCACACCCGCCGCGAGATCAGCTACGTCGAGCTGAGGAACCGTGTCGCCACGCTCGCCGGCGCGCTGCGCGCGAAGGGGGTGGAGAAGGGCGACACCGTCATCATCTACATGCCGATGATCCCCGAGGCGCTGGAGGCGATGCTCGCCTGCGCCCGGATCGGCGCGATCCACTCCGTCGTCTTCGGCGGCTTCGCGGCGAACGAACTTGCCGTCCGGGTCGACGACGCCAAGCCCAAGTGCATCATCGCCGCCTCCTGCGGGATCGAGCCGGGGCGGATCGTCCATTACAAGCCGCTTCTCGACGGCGCGCTGGAGGCCGCGACGCACCAGCCGGACTTCTGCGTGATCTTCCAGCGCGAGCAGGAGGTCGCGAAGCTGACCGAGGGCCGGGACTTCAATTGGCACGGGTTCCAGTACGGCGTCGAGCCCGCCGATTGCGTGCCGGTCGAGGGCAACCACCCGGCCTACGTGCTCTATACCTCCGGCACCACCGGCCAGCCGAAGGGCGTTGTGCGGCACACGGCCGGGCATCTCGTCGCGCTCAACTGGTCGATGCGGAACATCTACGACATGAACCCCGGAGAGGTGTTCTGGGCCGCGTCGGACGTGGGATGGGTCGTGGGCCACAGCTACATCTGCTACGCGCCGCTCGTGTTCGGCTGCACCACCATCGTGTTCGAGGGCAAGCCCGTGGGCACCCCCGACGCCGGCACCTTCTGGCGCGTGATCCGCGACCACAAGGTGAAGTGCCTGTTCACCGCCCCGACCGCGTTCCGCGCCATCAAGCGCGAGGACCCGCGGGGCGAGCTGATCGGCAACTACGACATTTCCAGCCTCGAAACCCTGTTCCTCGCCGGCGAACGCGCGGACCCGGACACGATCACCTGGGCGCAGGACAAGCTCGGCGTGCCGGTGATCGACCACTGGTGGCAGACCGAGACCGGGTGGGCCATCGCGGCGAACCCGATGGGGATCGAGCCGCTGCCGGTGAAGCTCGGCTCGCCCTCGGTGCCGATGCCGGGCTACGACGTGCAGATCCTCGACGAGGGCGGCCACCCGGTTCCCGATGGGGAGCTTGGCGCCATCGCGGTGAAGCTGCCGTTGCCGCCGGGCACGCTGCCGACGCTGTGGAACGCCGAGGCGCGGTACCGGAAGAGCTACCTCGAACACTTCCCCGGCTACTACGAGACCGGCGACGCCGGAATGAAGGACGAGGACGGCTATCTCTACATCATGGCGCGCACCGACGACGTCATCAACGTGGCCGGCCACCGGCTGTCCACGGGCGCGATGGAGGAAGTGCTGGCCGCGCACCCCGATGTTGCAGAATGTGCGGTCATTGGGGCCTCAGACACCCTGAAAGGGCAGGTTCCGGTCGGATTTCTCTGCCTGAACTCCGGCACCACCGCCCCCGCCGAGAGCGTCGTGGCGGATTGCGTGAAGCTCGTGCGGGACCGGATCGGCCCGGTGGCCGCGTTCAAGCTGGCGGTCGTGGTCGACCGGCTGCCGAAGACGCGGTCGGGCAAGATCCTGCGCGGCACGATGGTCAAGATCGCCGACGGCGAGGACTTCAAGCTGCCCGCCACCATCGACGATCCCGCGATCCTCGACGAGATCGGGGCGGCGCTGAAGTCGATCGGCTATCCCGGCGCGTGACGGCGGCGGGCGCACGCAACCCGCCCCGCGCGCCCTTGCGCTTCGCCCCCGCCCGAACCAGACTGGCGGGGTCCATCGCTGCCGGAGGGCCCATGTCGCTCGTCGATGACGCCGCGCGCGTCCGTGTCAACGCCTATGCCCCCTTTTCCAACTTCAAGGTCGGTGCCGCGATCCGCTCGGTCGAGGGCAGGCTGCATCTCGGCGTGAACGTCGAGAACGTGGCCTATCCCGAGGGCACCTGCGCCGAGGCCGGCGCCATCGCCGCGATGATCGCGGCGGGCGACAGCCGGATCGCCGAGGTCGCGGTGATCGCCGACAGCCCCGACCCGGTCCCGCCCTGCGGCGGCTGCCGTCAGAAGCTGGCGGAGTTCGCGGACGGGGACGTCGCCGTGACGCTGGCGACCACCGGCGGCGCGACCCTGAAGACAACCGTGGCCGACCTGCTTCCCGGCGCCTTCGTGGCCGGTCACATGGCCAACAGCTGACCGCGATGCGACCGGCCGACATCCTTGCGCGGCTCCGCCGGGGGGAACAGCCCACGGCGAAGGAGATCGCGTGGTTCGCGGCCGAGATCGCGGGTGGCGGCGTCAGCGATGCGCAGGCCGGGGCCTTCGCGATGGCGGTCTGCCTGCGCGGGCTCGGCCCCGAGGGGCGGGTGGCGCTGACCCACGCGATGCGCGACAGCGGCCAGCGGCTGCGGTGGGACCTGGACGGGCCGGTGCTGGACAAACATTCGACCGGCGGTGTCGGCGACTGCACCTCGCTGATCCTCGCCCCCGCGCTCGCCGCCTGCGGCGCCTACGTCCCGATGATCTCGGGCCGGGGGCTCGGCCATACCGGCGGGACGCTCGACAAGCTGGAATCGATCCCGGGATACCGCACCGGGGTTTCGGTAGAGGACCTGCAGGAGGTCGTCGCGGATATCGGCTGCGCCATCGTGGGCGCGAGCGCCGACATCGCGCCCGCCGACAAGCGGCTCTACGCGATCCGCGACGTGACCGGGACCGTGGGATCCATCGACCTGATCACCGCGTCGATCCTGTCGAAGAAGCTCGCCGCCGGGCTGGAGGCGCTGGTCCTGGACGTCAAGACGGGATCAGGCGCGATCATGGACGACCGGGCGGAATCGCTGTCGCTGGCGCAATCGCTGGTGGACACGGCGCAGGGCGCGGGCTGCATGACCTCGGCGCTGGTGACGGACATGAGCCAGCCGCTGGCCCCTGCGGCGGGGAACGCGCTGGAGGTCATTGCCGCGATGGAGGTGCTGGCGGGCGAGGGCGGGACCGCGCTCAGGCGGCTGTCGGTGGCGCTCGGCGGCGAGGTGCTGGCGCAGGGCGGGCTGGCGGCGGACGCGCGCGACGGCGAGGCGCGGATCGACCGCGCCATCGCCGAGGGTCACGCGGCGGAGGTGTTCGGGGAAATGGTCGCGGCGCTCGGCGGTCCGGGCGACTTCGTGGAACGCTGGCGCGACCGGCTGCCCGCGGCCGCGGCAATGGTCGACCTGGCCCCGGTGACGCCGGGCTACGTCGCCGCCATCGACACCCGCGCGCTCGGCGAGGCGGTGGTGACGCTCGGCGGCGGGCGGCGGCGGGAAGGCGACCGGATCGACCCCGGCGTGGGGCTCGCGGACATCGCGGCCATCGGCGACGAGGTCGACCGGGCACGGCCGCTCCTGCGGATCCACGCGGCGTCGGAGGACGCGGCGCGCGCGATCTCGGCGGACCTGCGCGCGGCCTTCACGCTTTCCGGGACCGCGCCGCCGGTGCCGGACCTGATCCACGAGAGGATCGGCTGATGCCCCGCGCCTTCCTCGTGGTCATGGACAGCGTGGGCGCGGGCGGCGCGCCCGACGCCGACCGCTTCTTCAACGGCGACCTGCCGGATACCGGGGCGAACACGCTCGGCCACATCGCGGAGGCCTGCGCGGCGGGCGCGGCGGAGGAGGGGCGGTCGGGGCCGCTGCGGATGCCGAACCTCGACCGGCTCGGCCTCGGCGCGGCCGTCCGGCTGGCCTCCGGCGCGCGGATGGAAGGGTTCGACGCAAAGCCCGAGGGCATCTGGGGTGCGGCGGAGGAGATCTCTCCGGGAAAGGACACGCCGTCGGGCCACTGGGAACTGGCCGGCCTGCCGGTGCCGTTCGAGTGGACCTACTTCCCCGACACGCAGCCGGCCTTCCCCGCCGATCTCACCGCGGAAATCGCGCGGCTCGCCGGGACCGACGGCGTGCTCGGCGACTGCCATGCCTCGGGGACCGAGATCATCGCGCGGCTCGGCGCGGAGCACGAGGCGACCGGCCGCCCGATCGCCTATACCTCCGCCGACAGCGTGGTGCAGATCGCGGCGCACGAGCAGGGCTTCGGCCTCGACCGGCTGCTGAAGCTTTGCGAGGACCTCGCGCCGATGGTCCACGCGATGCGGGTCGGCCGGGTCATCGCGCGGCCCTTCGTCGGGTCGGCCGGCGACTATACCCGCACCGCGAACCGCCGCGACTACGCGCTGGAGCCGCCCGCGGACACGCTCTGCGACGTCGCGGTCGCGGCCGGGCGCAAGGTCCACGCGGTCGGCAAGATCCGCGACATCTTCGCCGGGCGCGGCATCTCGGACGTGGTCAAGGGCGAGGACGCGGCGCTGATGGAGGCGCTGATCGGCCTCACCGAAACCGCCGGGGACGGCAGCCTGACTTTCGCCAATTTCGTCGAGTTCGATTCGCTCTACGGCCACCGGCGGAACGTTTCGGGCTACGCGAGGGCGCTGGAATGGTTCGATAGCTGCCTGCCGCGGCTGATGGCGGGCCTGCGTCCCGACGACCTGGTCCTGTTCACCGCCGACCACGGCAACGACCCGACCTGGCCCGGCACCGACCATACCCGCGAACGGGTGCCGGTGGTGGGCAGCGGGCCCTATTCGGGGCAGATCGGGCTGGTCGGGTTCGCAGACGTCGCGGCCTCGGTCGCGGCGCACCTGGGAATCGGACCGGTCGGGCCGGGGAGGACGTTCCTGTGAGCATGGCCGAACTGCCGAAGATCGAGCTTCACCTGCACCTCGAAGGCGCCGCGCCGCCGGACTTCATCCGCCGCCTCGCGGGGGAGCAGAAGCGGACGCTGCACGGCGTCTTCGCCGAGGACGGCAGCTACGCCTACAGGGATTTCAACCACTTCCTCAGGGTCTACGAGGAGGCCACGAGCGTTCTCGTCGGCCCCGATCACTACGGCCGCCTCGTCACCGCGGTCTGCGAGACGCTGGCCGAGCACGGGGTGGTCTACGCCGAGACCTTCGTCTCGCCCGATTTCTGCGGCGGCGGCGATCTCGCGGCGTGGCGGGACTACCTGCACGCGATGGAGGAAGCCGCCGACCGGGCCGAGGCCGCGCTCGGCGTCACCTTGCGCGGCATCGTCACCCCGATCCGCCATTTCGGGCCGGAGCGGTCGAAGGCCCCCGCCATCTGCGCCGCCGAAACCGCGGGCCGCTTCGTCCGCGGCATCGGGCTCGCGGGGGACGAGATGCAGTTCCACCCGCGCGATTTCCTCTGGGCCTTCGACTGCGCCCGCGAGGCCGGTCTGCACACCACCGCCCATGCCGGGGAGTGGGGCGGGGCGAAGTCCGTGCGCGACGCGCTGGAGGCGCTGTCGCCCGAACGGATCGGCCACGGCGTGCAGGCGATCGAGGACCTGGCGCTGGTCGATCACCTCGCCGAAACCGGGACGGTGCTGGAATGCTGTCCGGGGTCCAACGTGTTCCTCGGCGTGTTCCCCTCGCTGCCGAAACACCCGGTGGAGCGGCTCAGAGAACGCGGCGTGAAGGTCACGATATCCACAGACGATCCACCGTTTTTCCACACGACGATGTCCCGCGAATATGCTGATCTCGAACGCGTTTTCGGGTGGGATGAGGAAATTTTCGCAGAGGTGAACCGCACCGCGCTGGCGGCCGCGTTCTGCGACGAGGACACCCGCGCGGCGGTCGCGAAGAAGCTGGAGACCACATGACCGAGAACCTGACCATCGTCGACCACCCCCTGATCCAGCACAAGCTGACGCTGATGCGCCGGGCCGAGACGCCGACGGTCGTGTTCCGGCAGCTCCTGCGGGAGATCGCGCACCTGCTCGCCTACGAGGTCACGCGCGACCTGCCGATGACCACGACGCGGATCGAGACGCCGCTGACCGAGATGGACGCCCCGGTCCTGGCGGGCAAGAAGCTCGCGCTGATCTCGATCCTGCGGGCCGGGCAGGGGCTTCTCGACGGTATCCTCGACCTGATCCCGTCGGCCCGCGTCGGCTTCGTCGGGCTCTACCGGGACGAGGCGACGCTGAAGCCGGTGCAGTACTACTTCAAGGTGCCCGAGGACCTGTCCGACCGGGTGGTGATCGCGGTCGACCCGATGCTCGCGACCGGGAACTCTTCCGCCGCCGCGATCGACCTGCTGAAACAGGCCGGGGCGACGAACATCCGGTTCCTCTGCCTGCTGGCCGCGCCCGAGGGCGTCGCGCGGATGGCCGAGGCGCATCCCGACGTGCCGGTCGTCACCGCCGCATTGGATTCGCATCTGAACGAGAAAGGGTATATCGTTCCGGGGCTTGGCGATGCCGGCGACCGGATGTTCGGAACCAAGTGAGCCGGCTGCCACCGGCGGGGGAGTTGTGATGAAACCTGTTCTGGCCGCTCTGGCCCTTGCCTTCTGTGCCGCGCAGCCCGCGGCCGCCGACGGGCCGCTGCACGTCACCATGTCGTCCCACGGCACGCGCGTCGTCGACAACATCCTCGTGCCCTACGGCTACCGCCCGGCCTGGACCGACGGCCGCGTCAACTTCGACCGCGGGCCGCGCACGGTCGCGGGCGATGCCGCGATGGCGCGGATCTGGACCGACGGGGTGCCGCGCGCGCTCGCGACCGCCCACAACCCCGGCCCGCCGCTCGCGCCCGCGGGCGCGCTGCACGTGGAGGCCGGCCGCTACCACGCGCTCGACCAGGCCGAGGCCGCCGCGGCGGCGCTGCAGGTCAGGGGCGGTGGCGTCCGGATCGCGCAGGGCACGGTGACGGGCCAGTACCGGGTGCTGATCGGGCCGTTCGACAGCCTCGTGGAGGCCAACGCCGCGCTGGCCTCGGCCCGCGCGCAGGGCCTGACCCCGGCCGCGATCCGCTAACCGCCGCAGATTTCCTGCAGCGCGACCCAGGCGTTGTCCGCGAGCAGCGGAGAGCGCAGGCGGCCGCGCATCGGGTCGGCCTCGATCAGGCCGAGCGTGGTCTCGCCCGAGATGTCGAGCGCGTAGGCATAGGGCTGCGACGAGATCCCGGCCTCCCCGAACCGGGCCAGGAGCGCGGCGTCGGCGACATCGACCGGGCGGTCGGCAAGGACGCCGCGGGCGTAGTCCTGCAGGTCGGCCGCGCTGACCGCGCCCGTGGTCAGGAGCCGGAGCGTCGCCATCACCCCGGCCTCCTGCAGCAGTTCCAGCACCGGGTCTGAGTCGCGGCGGCGCAGGTCCTCGGCCAGCAGGTAGCCGGCCAGAACCTCGGGCGTCTCGTGGTTCTCCACCAGCCCCCGGTCGACGAACAGGATGCGCCCCGGCAGGTGCCCGGTTCCGGCCACGGCGCTCGGCAGGACGACGATGCGCGGCGCGTCGTCGCCGAAGGTACGCCGCCCGAGCCGCGCCAGCGCCGCCGCCCCGTCCTCGGTGACGCAGGGCCGGCCCGAGAGATCGGCCATCTCCGCCAGCACCTGCCGGCCGAGATCGGCGCGCTTCGCATCGGGGAGGAGGCTCGCGGTCTGCCGCATCAGCGCACCGGGCAGCCAGAAGATGCCGAGTCCGAGCAGGAAGGCGAGCGCCAGCGCGACGAGGCCGTGGCGCAGGCGCCCGGGATGGGGCCGCGCCTGTTCGATCGCGCCGCGCAGCTTCTCGATCGCGGCGACCATGTCGGGCTCCGCGATTTCCAGCGTCTCGTCGGCGTCGGGCGAGGGCGCGTAGACCGCCGGCGTCTCGCCGGGGTTCAGCCGTTCCACCGCGGGCAGCGACCAGTGCGACAGCGCGGTATCGGACAGGGTGGAGATCACCAGCGTCGCGTCGCCGAGCGAGACCATGACCTCGCGGCGCTGTTCGTCCGGCCGCCCGCGCCAGAGCGCGGTCGCCTCGAGCCGCTGGTATTCTC
Organism: Rhodobacterales bacterium HKCCE2091; assembly: GCA_015689685.1. Classification (GTDB taxonomy): domain Bacteria; phylum Pseudomonadota; class Alphaproteobacteria; order Rhodobacterales; family Rhodobacteraceae; genus HKCCE3408. Next base: position 104,221 of record WVSL01000008.1, read on the forward strand.
GGAGCGCCGTCATGCGCGGGGATGCGTTCGCTGCTCTTGTCGTTGTTTCGGCCGAAGATAGCCGATGGCGGGAAATCGCTCAACGCCGCAGAACGGCGCGCGTCCCCGGCTTCTTCATCCCCGAAATATTCCTCGGGGGTTCGCAAGGGGGCAGACGGCCCCCTTGCGCCCGTCCGGCGAGGACATCGCCCCGGCGACGGTCCCGACGGGGCCACGAGCCGGGGCGACCCGTGTCAGGCCGCCGCGCGCGCCTCGGGGCCGAACCGGCCATAGAAGCTGTCGCCCGCCTCCGCCAGTTCGCGCAGGAGCGCGGGCGGTGCGAAGCGGGCGCCGTGGGCCGCGGCCAGCGTCTCGCAGCGCTCCACCGCCCAGGGCGCGCCGACGATGTCGAGCCAGGAGAACGGCCCGCCGGACCAGGGCGCGAAGCCCCATCCGAGGATCGCGCCGACATCGCCTTCGCGGATGTCGGTCAGCACGCCTTCCTCCAGCGCCCGCACCGCTTCCAGCACCTGCGCGAACATCAGGCGATGCTGCACCTCGGCGAGGTCGGGCTGGTCCGCCGCGACCGGGTAGAGATCGCCGAGCCCCGGCCACATGCCCTCGCGCTTGCCCTTGTCGTCGTAGGCGTAGAACCCGGCCGCGGACTTGCGGCCGAGCCGGCCCTCGTCGGCCAGACGGAACAGCACCGCGTCGACCGCGTCGTCGGGATAGGCGTCGCCCATCGCAGCCTTCGTCGCCTTCGCGATCTTCACCCCGAGGTCGATGGATGTCTCGTCGACCAGTTGCAGCGGGCCGAGCGGGAAGCCGAGCAGCTTCGCCGCGTTCTCGATCAGCGCCGGTTCCACCCCCTCGGCGACCATGCGGACGCCCTCGTTGATGTAGGGGATGATACAGCGGTTGGCGTAGAAGAAGCGGGCGTCGTTCACCACGATCGGCGTCTTGCGGATCTGGCGCACGAAATCGAGCGCCTTGGCCACCGCCACGTCGCCGGTCTCCTTGCCCTTGATGATCTCCACCAGCGCCATCTTGTCGACCGGCGAGAAGAAATGGATGCCGATGAACTGGTCGGGCCGCGAGGATGCCTTGGCCAGCGACGTGATCGGCAGGGTGGAGGTGTTGGTGGCGAAGATCGCGGTGGAGGGGATCGCGGCCTCGGCCTTCGCCGTGACCTCCGCCTTCACCTTCGGATCCTCGAACACCGCCTCCACGACCAGGTCGCAGCCATCGAGCGCCGCGTAATCCGTCGTCGCGGTGATCCGGCCGAGCACCTGCTCCTTCTTCTCCGCCGTCACCTTGCCGCGCTTCATCCCCTTGTCGAGGATGCCCTCGGAATGGGCCTTGCCGCGGTCGGCGGCGTCCTGCGCGGCGTCGATCAGCACCACCTCGATCCCGGCATTGGCTGACACATACGCGATCCCGGCGCCCATCATGCCCGCGCCCAGGATGCCGACCCTTTTCACTTTCTGATCTTCGACCGCCGGTCGGTTCGCACCCTTCTCCAACGCCTCCTTGTTGATGAAGAGCGACCGGATCATCGCCGACGAGGACGGGTCCATGAGGACCGAGACGAACCAGCGGGCCTCGATCTTCAGCGCGGTGTCGAACGGCACCAGCGCGCCTTCGTAGACCGCCGACAGGAGCGCCTTCGCGGCCGGGTAGACGCCCTTGGTCTTGCCGTTGATCATCGCCGACGCGCCGACGAAGGTCATGAAGCCGGCCGGGTGGTAGGGCGCGCCGCCGGGCATCTTCCAGCCCTTCTGGTCCCAGGGCTTCACGATGTCCGCGTCCGTCGCGTTCAGCACCCACTCCTTCGCGCGGGCCAGCAGTTCGTCCGCCGGCACGATCTCGTCCACGAGCTGCGCCGACTTCGCGGCCTTGGGGTCGAGCATCTTGCCTTCCAGCAGGACGGGCGCGGCGGCCATCGCGCCGACCATGCGAGAATAGCGCGTGGTGCCGCCCGATCCGGGGAAGAGACCCACGAGGATCTCCGGCAGCCCGACCTTCGCCTTCGGGTTGTCGGCGATGAAGCGGCGGTGGCAGGCCAGCGCGATCTCTGTCCCGATCCCGGCGGATGTGCCGGGCAGGGCGCAGGCGACGGGCTTGCCGCCCTTGTTCTTGTCGTCCATCCCCGCGCGCTCGATCCGCCGCAGCATGTGGTGGATGTTCATCAGGAAGTCGAACAGCGCGGGCGCGGGATCGTCGCCGGCGTCGTCGCGGATGCGGGCGAGCATGTTGAGGTCCGCGCCGCCGGCGAAGCTGTCCTTGGCCGAGGTGATGACGATGCCCTTCACCGCGTCGTCGGCCAGCGCGTCATCGACCAGCGCGCCCAGTTCCTCGCCGCCCTGCTGGCGCAGGACGTTCATCGATTTGTCGGGCAGGTTCCAGGTGATCACGGCGACGCCATCGGCGCCCTTCTCCATCGTGAAATCGGCCATGCTGTTCTCTCCCTTCTCGGTTTCGGTCGCGGGCGCCTGCGTCAGAGCGGGCTGCCGTCGCGCTTCGTGCGGGTTGCGGTGCCGTCGGCGGCACGGGTGTAGATCTTGTCGACATCGGCGTAGTGCACCCGGTCTGCGGGGGCGCGGGTGCCGACGACGAGGTAGCGGCAGGGCCGGTCGGAGCGGTTGACGACGTGGTGCGCGTTCGGCACCCCGGCGGGCCAGCAGGCGGCATCGCCGGGGCCGAGCAGGTGCGGGCCGTCGTTCTCGATCACCGTGGCCTCGCCGTCGAGGACGTAGATGAACTCGTCCTCCGCCTCGTGCCAGTGCCGGTCCGAGGACCGCGCGCCGGGGGCCAGTTCCTCGACGAAGGCGCCGAACTGCGACAGGCCGCCATCGCGGGAAAACAGCCAGGCGCGGAAATCCCCGACCTCGGCCCGGATCTCGGGCGTGGGTGTGTCGAGCGTCATGTCGGCCTTGCGGACGATCATCGCGTGCCTCCGTGGCGGGTGGCGTTCCTGTAGAAGAAGTTCGTGCGACCGGAGTGCCGTTCGGCGTGGCCGGTCAGCTCGCCCCGGGGCGCGGGCGCGAGATGATGTTGAGGTCGCGGTTGCGGACCGAGACCTGCAGATCGAACGCGCGCCAGTCCCCGTCCACCTGCCGCAGGACCTGCGACGCGGTGTAGGGCGGCACCACGAGCGTTCCGCCGCGCAGGATGTAGGTCCGGTGCGACCCGGTGATCTCCTGCAGGCGCGTGTCGCTGTATTCGGCGGAGGTGACCACGCGGTGATACTCGGTCGCGCCGAGCGTCTTGAACGACTTGCGTTGCGCTTCGAGCATCGCGGAGAGCGAGGGCCAGTCCGGCAGCACGTCTTCCGCATCGAGCGTCCGGATCGAGGTCGGCACGCCCAGAAGCCGTTCCAGCACCGGGAAGTCCAGCGACCAGAATGCCCGGCCCACCCTGTCCAGGTGTGTCTGGTAAACGGACATCGCGTCCGTTCCGGCCTCGGTCAACGGCTTCCTCCTCATGCCCGGAGTGAGCGGGCAGGGTCGCTGCTATGTCATGGGACGTGATCGGGCAATGGCGCTTTTCCTTACCTTTACGTAAATGGGCGCCGTCCGGGGCGGGCCGCGTGGCCTGCCCCGGTGCCGTCGTGATATGCGCCGCGATCATCGTGTCCCCCGTCCCGGACCCGGCCTCAGACCCGTTCGAGGATCGTGGCCGCGCCCATGCCGGAGGCGACGCAGAGCGTGGCGAGACCGGTTTCCTTGTCCGCGCGCTCCATCTCGTCGAGAAGCGTGCCGAGGATGATCGCCCCGGTCGCGCCGAGCGGGTGGCCCATCGCGATGGCGCCGCCGTTGACGTTGACGCGGGCCGGGTCGGCGTCGAAGGCCTGCATGAACCGCAGCACGACGGCCGAGAACGCCTCGTTCACCTCGAACAGATCGATGTCCCCGAAGGACATGCCGCTGTCGGCGAGGATCTTCTCGGTCACCGGGACCGGGCCGGTCAACATGATCGTCGGATCGGTGCCGATCTTGGCGGTGGCGCGGATGCGGGCGCGCGGCTTCAGGCCGTTGGCCTCCCCGAATTCCCGGTTGCCGATCAGGACCGCCGCGGCGCCGTCCACGATGCCCGAGGAGTTCCCGGCGTGGTGGATGTGCTCGATCCGCTCCAGGTGCGGGTACTTCATCAGCGCGACCGCGTCGAAGCCGGGCATCTGCTCGCCCATGTCCTTGAACGAGGCCTTGAGTGCGCCGAGCGACTGCATGTCGGTGCCGGGGCGCATGTACTCGTCCCGTTCGAGGATGGTGAGGCCGTTGATGTCCTTCACCGGCACCACGGAGCGGTCGAAGCGCCCGGCCTCCCACGCCGCGGCGGCGCGTTTCTGGCTTTCGATCGCCAGCGCGTCGGCGTCGTCGCGGGTGAAGCCGTACTCGGTCGCGATGATGTCGGCCGAGATGCCCTGCGGCACGAAGTAGGTCGACATCGCGATCGACGGGTCGACGGCGATCGCCGCGCCGTCCGATCCCATCGCGACGCGGCCCATCATCTCGACCCCGCCGGCGATGTAGCCCGCGCCCGCGCCGCCCTTCACCTGGTTGGCGGCGAGGTTCACGGCCTCGAGCCCCGAGGCGCAGAAGCGGTTGATCGACAGGCCGGGGATCGACTGGTCGAGATCGGAGGCGAGCACGGCGGTCCGCGCGAGGCAGCCGCCCTGTTCGCCGACCTGGGTGACGTTGCCCCAGATCACGTCCTCGACCGCGTGCCCGTCGAGCCCGTTGCGGTCCTTCAGCGCGTTGAGCGTGAAGGCGGACAGCCGGGCGGAGGTCACTTCGTGCAGGCTGCCGTCCTTGCGGCCCTTGCCGCGGGGGGTGCGGATGGCGTCGTAGATATAGGCGTCGGTCATGGGTCCTCCCTCGTGGTTCTGTCGCGTCGCGGGCGGGGGCTCAGCCCTGCCATGCCCGCCGCATGAGGTCGTAGGGGTGTTGCCAGCCCGGCAGCGCCGCGATGCGGTCGAGCCAGGCGTCGATGTTCGGGTGCGCGGCCCGGTCGAAGCCGAATTCCTCCGGGTAGTAGAGGTAGCCCGCGCAGGTGAAATCCGCGTTGGTCGGCGCATCGCCGACGATGAAGTCGCGGCCGGCGAGGTGCCCGTCGAGCACCTTGTAGGCCCCGGCGCAGCGGCCGAGGCAGAAGCCAATGACATCGGCGTTGCGCTTGTCCTCGGGCAGGAAGTTCATCAGGAACCGCGTGACCCCGACCATCGAGGACAGCTTGTGGTTGTCCCAGAGGATCCAGCGCAGGATCTCGCGTTTCTCTTCCGCGGTGTCGCCGCCGAAGCGGCCGGTCCTGTCCGACAGGTAGGACTGGATCACGCCCGACTGGCTGAGCCGGGTGTCGCCGTCGACCAGTACCGGGGCCTCGCCCATCTCGTTCACGTCGGCGCGGTAGGCGTCGGAGCGGGTCTCGCCCTTGAAGAAGTCCACGTGGACGGGTTCCCAGTCGAGCCCATGCATCTGGAGCGCGAGCGCCGCCTTGTAGGAGTGTCCGGATTCGCCGAAGCAGTAGAGCTGCATGGTCATGGGCGGGGTCCTTCCGGTGCCGTGATGTCGAGCTTCGTGTCGAGCGTGAGGTAGAGATCGCGCATGTCGTAATGCGCCGTCATCGGGCACCAGCGGTCGCCGCAGGGACGGTCCCATTCCTGCAATCCGAACAGCGGCGGGGACGGCGACAGCTCGGGGCGGGAGGCCCGGACGAGCGCCATCTGGTAGGGCAGCCATTCGCGCACGACCGCCGCCATCGTGGACCGCTGCGCCTCGGGCAGGTCGTCGGGGGCGAACCGCCATTCGAGCTGGCAGCCCATGCCGGTCCCGGAGTCCCTGAGCCAGAACGTCGGGTGCCCCCCGGTCTCGTCGGCGTCGATGTTCCCGGTCGGGGACAGGACGTAGGGGCTGTCCGTCGCGGGCGTGGCGGTGCCGAACAGGTAGTCGGACTGGTCGTAGGCGGCGAAGCCGTCGGGCAGGACCGCGGCGAGCGGCGCGCCTTCCTCGAGGCCGACGCAGACATTGGCGAACATCCGCAGCACGAGCGTCAGGCCGAGTTCGTTCTGCCCCGGTGCCGCGACGGTCCCGAAACGGCCTGCGTCGGCCATGTCGTCGTAGCCGAGCGGGAAGTCGAGGATCGTGGCGAGGCGTGGACGGTCCCAGGGGCCGGGGCCCTCGGGCGCCGATCCCTGTTGTGCCGCGGCCGCGACCGGGCTGGCCAGCGCGGCGCCGATCAGGGCCGCGCGGATCATCGTTTCCTGTCTTCCAGTTCCGAGTTGAAGATCCGGAGCCGGGCGGTGAGGTTTTCCTCGTCGATGACGCTGTTCCAGTTCTCGAACAGGAACGACAGGAACTCTCCCTCGTCCAGGCCCGCCTCCGACGACAGCGCCCGCATCCGGCGGAACGCGTCCTCGGACATCGCGAGGTGCGGGCGGCGGGTGAGGCGCAGACGCTTGGGCATCAGAAGCCGGCCGCGTCGAGCGTCATCACCGGCTCCGCGCCGGACTGGATGCGGGCGAGGTGGGTGGCGGTCATCGGCAACTGGCGGGCCATGTAGTAGCGTCCCGTGGCGAGCTTCGCCTCGTAGAAGGCCTTGTCGGCGGTGCCGCCGTCAAGGGCCGCGCGCGCCGCCTTGGCCATCTTCGCCCACATCAGCCCCAGGCAGACATGGCCGAACAGGTGCATGAAGTCGTAGGAACCGGCCAGCGCGGCGTTCGGGTTCTTCATGCCTTCCTGCATGAAGAACATCCCCGCGGCCTGCAGGTCCTTCGACGCCGCCTTGAGCGGGTCGAGGAAACCGGCCTTCAGCGCCTCGTCGCTCTCGTTCTCCTTGATGAAGGACTTCACCAGTTCGAAGAACGCCATGACGTGCTTGCCGCCGTCCTGCGCCAGCTTGCGGCCGACGAGATCGAGCGCCTGCACGCCGTTCGCGCCCTCGTAGATCTGGGTGATCCGGGCGTCGCGGGCGAACTGCGACATCCCGTGTTCCTCGATGTAGCCGTGGCCGCCGTAGACCTGCTGCGCCTTCACGGTCATGTCGAAGCCCTGGTCGGTCAGGAAGCCCTTCAGGACCGGGGTCATCAGCGACACGAGCCCGTCCGCGTCCGCGTCGCCGTTGCGATGGGCGCGGTCGATCAGCATGGCGCTCCAGAGCATGAAGGCCCGGGCGCCCTCGGCAAAGCTCTTCTGGTCCATCAGGGACCGACGGATATCGGGGTGGACGATCAGCGGATCGGCCGGGCCGTCGGGGTTCTTCGCGCCGGTCACGTCGCGGCCCTGCAGCCGCTCGCGCGCGTAGGTCAGCGCGTTCTGGTAGGCGACATCGGCCTGGGCCAGGCCCTGCATGCCGACCGACAGCCGGGCCTCGTTCATCATCGTGAACATCGCCCGCATCCCCTTGTGCTCCTGCCCGAGCAGGTAGCCGGTCGCGCCGTCGTAGTTCATCACGCAGGTCGCGTTGCCGTGGATGCCCATCTTCTCCTCGAGCGCGCCGCAGCTCACGCCGTTGCGGTCGCCGAGGCTGCCGTCGTCCTTCACCATGAACTTCGGCACGATGAAGAGCGACACGCCCTTGATGCCCTCGGGTCCGCCGGGGATCTTGGCCAGCACGAGGTGGATGATGTTCTCGGCCATGTCGTGTTCGCCGGCGGAGATGAAGATCTTCTGGCCGGTGATCCGGTAGCTGCCGTCATCCTGCGGTTCGGCCTTGGTGCGCATGAGCCCGAGATCGGTGCCGCAATGGGGCTCCGTCAGGTTCATCGTGCCGGTCCACTCGCACGAGATCATGTTGGGCAGGTAGGTCGCCTTCTGGTCCTCGGTGCCGTGGGCGAGGATCGCGCTGGCGGCGCCGTGGGTCAGGCCCTGGTACATCATGAACGCCTGGTTGGCGGCCGAGAAGTACTCGCCGGTGGCGGTGTACATGACGTTCGGCATGTTCTGGCCGCCGAATTCCTCGGGCATGTCGATGCCGGGCCAGCCGCCCTCGCGCATCTGGCCGAGCGCCTCGCGGAAGCCGGTCGGCGTGCGTACGACGCCGTTTTCCAGCCGGCAGCCCTCGGTGTCGCCGACGCGGTTCAGGGGTGCCAGCACCTCGGCCGCGATCTTGCCGGCTTCCTCCAGTACCGCGGCGGTGAAGTCGGTTTCGAGATCGTCGTAGCCGGGGATGTCCTGGCCCGAGACCCCGAGGACCTCGTGCAGGACGAACTGGCTGTCCTTCGTCGGCGCGGTGTATGTCGGCATGTTCGATGTTCCTCCCGTGGCGTGGTCTTACTCGGCGGCGCGTGCGTGGTGTCCGCTGACGCCGTCCAGCATGTCTTCCACCAGCGACATCTGCGAGCGCAGTTCGCCAATGGCGTTGTCGAGCTCGGCCCGGCGCTCTTCCAGTTCGCCGAGATGGCGGCGCGCGACGTCGAGCGTGCGGGCGAGCTGCGTCGCCTGGCCGTCACCGAGTTCGTAGAGATCGAGCAGCTGGCGGATTTCCTCCAGGCTGAAGCCGAAACGCTTGCCGCGCAGGATCAGCTTGAGCCGCGCCCGGTCGCGCCGGGTGAAGAGCCGCTTCTGGCCCTCGCGGTTCGGGAACAGGAGTTCCTTCTGCTCGTAGAAACGCAGGGTGCGCGGCGTCACGTCGAACGCGTCGCACATCTGTCGAATGGTCATGTATTCGTCGGCCATGATGTCATCCATGTCATAGGTCATGTCGTAGCGGCCGCCGATCTGCTCGTTCCGGAACGGTCTTACAAGATCGGTTTACGTTGACGTAATCGGAACGTAGCGTCATGAAAGGGTTGACGTAACGAAAGGCAAGTCGGAACCGGGTTTCGCGCAATCTTTTTCACGTTCCGAAAGCGCTTTGAGGGGCTGTATCGGGGGATTGAGAAAGTCGAAACGACTTTACGGGGAACGCGGGCCGATTATTCCCCCTCGCGCGCGGTGGAGTATTATTCCCCCTCGCGCGCGGTGGAGTCCCGCAGCGACCGGAGATCGGCGATAACCGCATCGAGTTCGTCACGCTGCGCGGCCAGGACGCGGAGCTGTTCGTCGGCCATCTCCAGCCAGACCCGGCGCTGCGTCTCGCCGTCGGCATCGGCGTCGTAGAGTTCCAGCCAGCGGCGCACTTCCTCGAGACTGAAGCCGAAGCGGCGTCCGCGCAGGATCAGGGTCATGCGCGCGATTTCGCGCGGGCCGTAGAACCGCGCGCGGCCCTCGCGCTCCGGCGACAGGAGCTCGATGTACTCGTAGTGGCGCAGGGTGCGGGGGGTGACCTCGAACCGGGCGCACATCTGCTTGAAGTCGAGGCGTTCCTCGGTCATGGCATCGGTACCGGCCGGCTTCGTGACGCTACGTCATTTGTGCATGTTCCGATGGGAAATGCAAAGCCGGGATCGGACCGGGCGATCGGCCGGGGGCAGACGGAGGCGCGGCATGGCGGCGACGGGCGACGACAGGATCGGCATCGCGCGGCAGTTCATCGAGGCGATCCCGTTCTCGCGCGCGGTCGGCATGGTGCTCGACGACATCGGCGACGGCGTGGCCGAGATCTCGATGGCCTGGGCGGAAGAGCTCGTCGGCGACCCCGAAAGCGGGGTCATCCACGGCGGCATGGTGTCGGCCCTGATGGACACCTGCGGAGGCGCCGCGGTGATGTCGCGGCTGGACGGGCCGATGGCGACGGCGACGATCGACCTCCGGATCGACTACATGCGGCCCGCGACGCCGGGCCAGCGCATCCGCGCCCGGGCGGAATGCTACCACCTGACGCGCTCGGTCGCCTTCGTCCGCGCGCAGGCCTGGGACGAGGATCCGGACCGACCCGTCGCCACCGCGAGCGGCGCCTTCACCGCGGAGCGCAAGGCATGAGCCGCCCGCGCCCCGAGCCGGTGCAGGCGGTCAAGCAGCGCCGCGACGCCGCCCTGCGCGTGCTGACCGCGCGGGTGCCGCTGATCGGGTTCATGGGCATCGGCTTCGACCGCCGCGGCGACGAGCTGACCGCGGTAATGACCTACGACGAGAAGCTGATCGGAAATCCCTACCTGCCGGCGCTGCACGGCGGGGCCATCGCGACGTTCCTGGAGACCGCCGCGATCGTGGAACTGAGCTTCCAGATGCTGTGGGAGGACGTCGAGAGCGGGCGGATCGACCCGTTGGAGCCCGGCGCGATCCGGCTGCCCAAGACCATCGACTTCACCGTCGACTACCTCCGCTCCGGCCTGCCGCGGGATGCCTATGCGCGGGCGCGGGTGATCCGCTCCGGCCGCCGCTACGCCAGCGTCCATGTCGAGGCCTGGCAGGACAACCGCGACCGGCTGTTCGCGCAGGCGACCGCGCATTTCCTGATGCCGCCGCCGGTCGAGGCGACGGGGGCGACCGGAGCGTGAACGAGACCGTCGCCGCGGGGCCCGTGACCAACCGCCGCATCCTCAAGATCGCGGTGCCCGTGGTGTTGTCGAACGCGACGGTGCCGATCCTGGGCGCGGTCGATACCGGGGTCGTGGGCCAGCTCGGCGCGGCGGCGCCGATCGGCGCGGTCGGGATCGGCGCGGTGACCCTGTCCACGGTCTACTGGATCTTCGGCTTCCTGCGGATGGGCACGGCGGGGCTGACCGCGCAGGCGCTCGGCGGGCGCAACGCGGCGGAGGTCGCGGCGCTTCTGACCCGGGCTTTGCTGATCGGCGGCGCGGCGGGGCTGGCCCTGATCTTGCTTCAGGGCGCGGTGTTCTGGGCCGCGTTCCGGATCGCGCCGGCCTCGGACGAGGTCGAGGCGCTGGCGCGGGTCTACATGGGGATCCGCATCTGGTCGGCACCGGCCGCCATCGCGATGTACGGCATCGGCGGCTGGCTGGTGGCGCATGAGCGCACGGTGTCGCTGTTCTGGCTGCAGATGTGGACCAACGGCGTCAATATAGTGCTGTCGATCCTGCTGGTGCTCGGGCTCGGCTTCGGGGTCGGGGGCGTGGCGGCGGCGACGGTGATCGCGGAATGGACCGGGCTCGCCTTCGGGCTCTGGCTGACCCGCGGCGCGTTCCGGGTTCCGGCCTGGCGCGACTGGGCGCGGGTGTTCGATGCCGAACGGCTCTGGCACATGGCCGCGGTAAACACCGACATCCTGATCCGGTCGGTGATCCTGATGGCGGGGTTCACCAGCTTTCTCTACATCGGCGCGGATTACGGCGACCGGGTGCTGGCGGCGAACCAGATCCTGCTGCAGTTCCTCTACATCACCGCCTACGCGATGGACGGCTTCGCCTTCGCCGCCGAGGCGCTGGTCGGACAGGCGCTCGGGGCGCGGGCGCCGGACCGGGTGCGGCGGGCCTCGCTCATGTCGAGCGCGTGGGGCCTTGCCACCTGCGTCGTGCTGTCGGCGGCCTTCGCCATCGGCGGCACCGCCCTGATCGACGTCATGACCACCGCGGAGGGCGTCCGGGCCGAGGCGCGGGTCTACCTGCCGTGGATGATCGCGGCCCCCGTGATCGGCTGCGCGAGCTGGATGCTCGACGGCATCTTCATCGGCGCGACGCGGTCGCGGGACATGCGCAACATGATGGTGATCTCGGGGCTGGTCTATCTGTGCTGCCTGCTCCTGCTTCTGCCGCCGTTCGGCAACCACGGGCTCTGGGCGAGCCTCGTGCTGTTCTTCGCGGCCCGGGGTGTGACGCTCGGCGCGCGCTACCCGGCGCTGGAGCGCGCGGCGGCGGGGTGAGCGGCCTCGGGGGGCATCGAGCCCCCGCTCGGCCGCGCGGGCACCCCTGTCCGCGGCGGCGGCGCGGGGTGTCGGTGTCGGATGCCTCCGGCGGGGAATATTTGAAGGATGAAGAAGCGGGTCAGAGCCAGGCGTCGCGGCCCGTTCCCACGGCCTCCGCGACGTTGGCGAAGCCGTCGTCGGCGAGGCGGCGTTCCAGCCCCTCGGCGATGCGGGTGACGAGCGACAGCCCGTGATAGGCGAGCGCGGTGTAGAGCTGGACCGCCGAGGCCCCGGCCCGGATCTTGGCATAGGCCTGGTCGGCGGAGGCGATCCCGCCGGTGCCGACGAGCGGCAGCCTGCCGCCGCTCAGCGCCGAGAGCTTCGCCAGCACGCGGGTCGATTTCTCGAACAGGGGCTGTCCCGACAGGCCGCCGGTCTCGCCGGCATGGGCGCTCGACAACCCGGTGCGGGCGGTCGTGGTGTTGGTCGCGATGATGCCCGATATCCCGGTTTCCCCGGCGACGCCTGCGATGTCGGCGAGATCCGCGTCGGAGAGGTCGGGTGCGATCTTGAGGAAGACCGGGATCGGCGCGGGCAGGTCGGCGCGGGTTTCCATCACACGGCGCAGGAGGTCGCGGAGCGCGGCGCTGCCCTGCAGGTCGCGCAGCCGTTCGGTGTTGGGGGAGGAGACGTTGACGGTCGCGAAATCGACGTGGGGCCCGCAGGTCGCGAGCACGCGGGAAAAGTCCCCCGCGCGGTCCCCGCTGTCCTTGTTCGCGCCGAGGTTGAGCCCGACCGGCACGATCCGGCGCCGCGCCGCGAGCCGCGCGGCGATCGCCTCCATGCCCTCGTTGTTGAAGCCGAAGCGGTTGATCGCGGCCTCGTCCTCGGCCAGCCGGAACAGCCGCGGCCTGGGGTTGCCCGGCTGCGCGCGCGGGGTGGCGGCCCCGGCCTCGAGCCAGCCGAACCCGGCATGGGCGAGGCCGTCGAGCGCCTCGGCGTTCTTGTCGAACCCGGCAGCGAGCCCGATCGGGTTGGGCAGCGGCATCCCGGCGAGCTCGGTGGCGAGGGCCGGAGAGGTGACGGGGCCTGGGCGCAGGGTAAGCCCGGTGCGGAGCGCGGCCAGCGCCAGCATGTGCGCCCGTTCCGGATCCAGCCGGTGCATCACGGAGAGGCCGAAGCGTTCCCACATCGCGGTCAGACCCGGTTCGGCAGGACGTGGCCGTCGCGGCCCCGGGGCAGGGGTTCGCTCCAGATCACGTCGGCCAGCCGCAGCGGCCCGTAGAAATGAGGGAACAGCGCGCCGCCGCGCGAGGGTTCCCATTTCAGCGCCGGGCCGAGCGCGTCGGCGTCGAGCGCCAGGAGCACCAGCCCGTCCTCGCCGGCGAAGTGCTTCGCCGCGGTCTCGGCCACCTGCGCGGCGGTGGAGAAGTGGATGAAGCCGTCGGCCACGTCGACCGGCGCGCCCGCGGTCTCGCGCTCGGCCAGGAGCGCCGCCCATTCCCCGGGCCGGAGGATCTTGTAGATCACCATGCCGTCCTTTTCCGGCTTCGCGCGGCCGCGTCAAGCGGGTTGACCTTCACCATCATCTAACTGTCATCTGTCTGTCATGTAACTGGGGCGATGCGCGCTCTAGAGCGCAAGTGCCACCGCCAGCGTGCGGCAATCATCAAGGAGTAAAAGATGACAGGGAACCTCTTCAGGACGACGGCGATCCTCGCGGCGCTCGGCGCAGGTGCGCCGGCGATGGCCGACACGACGCTGCACATCCTGCACATCAACGACCTGCACAGCCGGATCCAGCCGATCAACGCGTTCGATTCGACCTGCTCGGCAGAGGACGACGCAGCGGGCGAATGCTTCGGCGGCGTCGCGCGGGTCGCGAGCGCGATCAACGGGCTCCGCGAAGAACTGGCCGACGAGAACGTGATCGTCCTCGACGCAGGCGACCAGTTCCAGGGCTCGCTGATGTACACGACCTACAAGGGCGAGGTCGAGGCGGAGTTCATGGAAGCGATCGGCTTCGACGTCATGGCAGTGGGCAACCACGAGTTCGACGACGGCCCGGCGAACTTCCGGTCGTTCCTGGATCTCGTGAGCTTCCCGGTCGTCTCCGGCAACCTCGATCTCAGCCAGTCCGAGGAACTGAACGGCCAGGTCGAGAGCTACGTCGTGCTGGATGTGAACGGCACCCAGGTCGGGATCGTCTCGGCGCTCGCCACCGACACTGCCGAGACCTCGAGCCCCGGCCCGAACGTCATCTTCCAGGACGAGATCGACGCGATCCAGTCCGATGTCGACGAGCTGACCGAGCAGGGCGTGGGCATCATCATCGCGCTGACCCATGTCGGCCTGCCGCGCGACCGGGAAATCGCGGCGGCGGTCACCGGGCTCGACCTGATCGTGGGCGGCCATTCGCACACGCTGCTCTCGAACGCCTACGCCGACGACGCCGCCGGGCCGTACCCGACGATGGCCACCAACCCCGACGGGGTCGAGGTGCCGATCGTGCAGGCCTATGCCTACTCGAAGTACCTCGGCCACCTGGTCGCGACCTTCGACGATGACGGCAACCTGGTCTCGGCCGAGGGCGACACGATGCTTCTCGACGCCTCGGTGGAGCTCGACGCGGGCATAGCCGAGCGGGTCGCGGAACTGTCCGGCCCGATCGAGGAAGCGATGGCCGAGGTCATCGGCGAGACCGCCGACGTGATCGAGGGATCGCGCGAGGTCTGCCGCGCCGAGGAATGCGCGATGGGCAACCTCGTCGCCGACGCGATGCTGGACCGCACCGCCGACCAGGGCGTGTCCATCGTCATCCAGAACGGCGGCGGTCTCCGGGCCTCCATCGACTCGGGCGAGGTCACCATGGGCGAGGTGCTGACGGTTCTGCCGTTCCAGAACACGCTCGCCACCTTCGAACTGACCGGGGCCGGCGTGATCGAGGCGCTCGAGAACGGGCTCAGCCAGGTCGAGGAAGGCGCGGGCCGCTTCCCGCAGGTCGCCGGCATCTCCTACGTCTGGGATCCGGCGGCGGAGCCGGGCAGCCGCGTGGTTTCCGTCACGCTCGCGGATGGCTCCGAGATCGACCCGGAGGCCACCTACATCCTCGCCACGAACAACTACATGCGCGGCGGCGGTGACGGCTACTCCGTGTTCGCGGCCGACGGCATGAACGCCTACGACTTCGGTCCGGGCCTCGAGCAGGTCGTCGCGGACTACATCGCCGAGAACTCGCCCTACCAGCCCTACACCGACGGCCGGATCTCCACCGTCGAGTAAGGCTGTCCCGAAAGGGTCCACGGGGCCGGCGCGGAACCTTCCGCGCCGGCCCTTTTGCTGCGTTGCAGCATGTGCATGGCGGGTTTGGGGTTCCGGCAGTTGTGAGACTCGTTAGCGCTCACATATCCCGGGGCGAGAGGCAGTGACTCGCAAGAACAGGAGATGCACAGATGACCTTTCTCGACCAGATCCGCACCGCGGCCCGCAAGCGCGCCGCATACCGCCGGACCCTTTCCGAACTGCGCGCCATGTCGGTCGACACCGCGCTCGACCTCGACATCTATCCCGGCGACGCGGCCACCATCGCGCGCCACGCCGTCTACGGCCGCTGACGGGGCCACCGGCACCGGGGCGACCCCGGTGCGCGGTGCCGGGACGATACCAACCCGCCCGACGTATCCGTCCGGGCGGGTTCTTCGTTTCCGCGATGCCTCGCGGGTGCGTGGCCGTTGTCGGCGGGGCAGGGGGTGACTAGGATCGGGGCATGTGCGGCCGCTTGTCCATGACCCACCCGATGGAAGCGATGGCGCGGCTGTTCGATGCCGTGCCCTCCAACGACCTGCCGGACGGGGAGCGTTATAACGTCTGCCCGACCCAGACGCTGGCCGTCGCCACTTCGGACGAGGGCACGCGGCGGCTCAGGCCGATGCGGTGGGGATTCCTGCCGCACTGGTACAAGAGCACGCGGGACGGGCCGCTGCTCATCAACGCGCGGGCCGAGACGATCGCCGACAAGCCCGCGTTCCGGAAAGCGGTGCGCGCGCGGCGCTGCCTCGTCCCCGCGACGGGGTTCTACGAATGGACGAAGGACGCCGATGGCAACCGCCTGCCCTGGTACTTCACGCCCGGGGACGGAACGCCGCTGGTCTTCGCCGGCATCTGGCAGGACTGGGAGCGGGACGGCGAGGCCTACACCACCGTCGCCATCGTGACCTGCGGCGCGGGGCCGGTGATGTCCGAGATCCACCACCGCGAGCCGGTGCGGATCGCGCCGGAAGACTTCGCGCTCTGGCTCGGGGAGAAGGGGGAGGGCGCGGCGGTGCTGATGAAGCCCGCGCCGGACGGGCTGTACCGCCGCTACCGCGTCGATCCGAAGGTCAACTCGAATCGCGCCGAGGGACCCGACCTGGTCGAGCCCCTCTGACATCCGGCTCGTGCCGGGGGTTACTCGGTGTAGTGCGCCTCGAGCAGCGAGATGATCTCGTCGGTCATCGGCTGCGCGCCGTTCTCCGCCAGCAGGGCAACGTTGTCGGCCATCAGCGCCTCTTCGTAGGCGGCCGCGGCGGCTTCGGACGCGAGCGCAAGCTCTGCCGCGTTCGGCTGTTCCGCGTCGCGGGCCTCGATCCATGCCTGGTAGGCGACCTGCCACTCGGTGAACAGAAGGTCCGTATCGGTCGCGTCCTGGGCGGACGCGGCACCGGCAAGGGCGGCAACGGCCAGGGCTGCCGCGGTGATTACGATGCGCATGGGATCGCTCCCCCCACAATTGGATTGACTATCTCGCCCCTGCAATGTCGCCCCGGACCAAGGCGAAACTGGGGCAGCGGCGGGACAAGATTGCGCTTTCGTTTCCAATCCGTTTCTCGAAACGAAAGGGCCGGAACCCGCCTTCGCGCGTCCCGGCCCCCGACAAGGAGAGGTGCAGTCACATGACACGGGGCCACCGGCGCACCGGCGGTTGTTGCCCGCCCGGCGACAATAGCGGCAGACTTGGGCCGGAATGGGGCAGCGGCCGAAACCGGGCCGCGACCCCAGTCCTGCGCGGTGCGGGACCAGGGAAGGAATGACAGGATGCGGCGGCCCGGCAGCTATTCCAGCCTCGAAACGCTCGGCCGCGTGCGGCTGTCCCGGCACTTCTTTTTCCGCGATTTCCTGCATTCCGAGATCGGCAGCTTCCACGGCATCCCGAACCTGCCCGAGACCCCCGACCTCGCCATCGCGGCCGGCACACGGCTGTGCGAGGAACTGCTGGAGCCGATCGTCGAGACCTTCGGCCCGATCCACGTCCGGTCCTCCTACCGTTCGCCGGAGCTGAACCACTACGGCGCCACCGTGGCGAAGCCGCAGCGCTGCGCGCGGAACGAGGCGAACTACGCCGGGCATATCTGGGACCGGCGGGACGACGAGGGCCGGATGGGGGCCTGCGCCTGCATCGTGATCCCCTGGTTCGCGGACCGCTACGAGGCCGGCCGGGACTGGCGCGACCTGGCCTGGTGGGTCCACGACCACCTGCCGTATTCCTCGGCGTGGTTCTTCCCGCGCCTCGCCGCGTTCAACCTGACATGGCGCGAGGACCCCGACCGCGCCATCGACGGCTACATGCCGCGCCGCATCCAGCTTCTGAAGGCGGGCGAGGCGCCTGCCGAACCGGCGGAGGAGCGCGCGCGCCGCTACGCGGATTTTCCACCCTTCCGGGGCATCCGTTACCCCTGACCCGCATCACGCGGCGGTTGCCACCGGCGACGTGGCCGGTCAATCATCGGCGAAGTCGTGCCGCGTGCGGAAGGGGGAGGTCATGGGTGTTTCGGGACATGCGGCGCTGATCGCCGCGTTCGTGCTGCCCTCGGCCGTTCTGGCGCAGTCGGCAGAGCTGACCACCGGAACGACGGACCACTACTTCTACGCCTCCACCAGTTTCGGTGCGATCACGCTGACCTGTTCGGAGTCGATCCCCGGCACCACCCCGCCGCCCGGCTTCGTGCAGCCGCCGTTTCCCTACGCCGTCAACCTCTGGCTGCCCGAACTCGGCGCGCCGGACGTGGTGATCGACCTCGACGGGACGGCCTACCAGTTGCCGCCCCTGTCCTCGCCCACGGGCGACGGGGCGGTGCTGGAGGTCGCGATCGGCATGGGGGATCCCCTGATCCTCGACATGCTGGACGGCGGCGCGGTCCGGGTGATCGTCGAAGGGCAGGAGATCGCGGCCTATCCCGACGACGGCTGGAACGCGATCCTGCGCGATGGCCTCGCCTTCTGCGACGCGACCGCCCGTGGCTACGGCGTGCCGGTGCCGGACTACGCGGTCGAGGTCTCCGCCCTTCTGAACGGCCCGGTCTCGACGCCCGCTGTCCCCGCAGCGCAGGACCTGGGTTACGCCCCCGCCCGCAACGCGAGCCTGCCCGCCGGCTACACGCTGGCGCCGCTCCTGCCGCTGGACGCGGAGCCGCCGGCGGCGGCCGCGGCCCATGTCGCCGACATGTGCGGCGGCGGGTTCGAGACCGATCCGGCCGGGGTCCAGGTGCTCGACATCGACGGGGACGGGCAGCGGGACTACGTGCTGAACTATTCCTACGTCGACTGCCAGGGCACGCTGACCGGGCGGGCCTTCTGCGGGGCCGCGAACTGCAGTCTCCAGGTGTTCCTGTCGAGCCGGGGCCACGCCGCGCCCGAGGAATTCCTCGGCGTCGCGCTCGACGCCGTGACGGATGCACAGGGCCGGGTCGGGCTGCTCCTGTCCGGAACCGCCTCGGTCTGCGGCGACGGCGCCTGCGACAGCCCGTACTACTGGACCGGCACCGACCTCGCGCGGCAGACCCCCTGAATGATCGCCGCGCTCCGCACCTTCCTCTCCGGCGCAATCGTGCTCGTCGCGCTGTTGCCCGCCGCGGTGCCCGGGCGCGCCGACGCCCAGGTGCCGATCCGGGCGGTGATCGAGCACTGGCAGCACCGGCTCGGCCACGACGGGGACAGGTTCGACGCGGTGATGGTGCCGCCCGGCCGCGAGTTCGCCCTCGCCTGCGGCAACCACGATGCGCGGCCGTCGCCGGTCACGGCGGAACTCGGCGTGACCGATGCCGGGCCCTACATGTTGAACGTCTCGGTCCCCGCCGCGCTCGTGCCCGACGCGCGCGACCGCCTGTCCGGCGCGATCCTCGTGATCGAGGGCAGCGACTACGCCCTGCCGGTGATGCGGCGGCACCCCGACCGGCCGCTCTATTTCGGGCGCATCACCATGACCGACCCGCTGGTCGGCGCGCTTGCCGATCCGTCGACGCTGTTCTCGGTCCTGATGATCGACGGCGAACGGGTGGCGGCGCCGAACGTCTGGGGCGTCCCGGTCGACACCGTGCTGCGCCATTGCGTCGGGCTTGCCTCCGCCGATGGCGGGCGGGTGCCGGCGGGCCTGTCGGATTACGAGGCACCCGTCTTCGCGCCGCTGTCGAACCGGCCCGCGACCTTCGGGCCGGAACCGCCCTCGCGCCTGCCCCGCTGGCTGCTGGAGCATGTCGGGGACCGCTGCGGCTGGCATATCGACCTGCGCCAGCGTGCCTTCCAGTTCGAGGATCTCGACGGCGACGGCGAGGGCGACTTCGTCGTCGATTACAACGCGATGGTCTGCGAGGACACCGCCACCGTCTGCACGGGGAGGGAAGGGTGCGAGATCGAGGTCTGGCTGTCCGGCACCGGCCCCGTCACACCGGCAGACGTGTTCCTCGGCACCGCGATTGACCTGCGCCTCGGCGCGTTCGGCGCCCCCGCGCTGGTGGTCTGGGGCGGGGACGGGGCCTGCGAAGACGGCGCCTGCGACGACCCGATCGCCTGGGACGGCGACGGCTTCGCCCGGCAGAACGATCCCGCCGCGCCGCTCCCTGTTCCCGGCGAATAGCGGGTCGAACCGCGACGCCTCTCGTTTCCGCCGGGCATCCGGCTTATGTCGGGGCGACGGGAACAGGAGGGCAGGATGAGCGAACGGGATATCGGACTGGTCGGGCTCGGCACGATGGGCGCGGCCCTGGCGCTCAACATCGCCGAGAAGGGCTTCGGGGTCGCGGTCTGGAACCGCACGGGCGAACGCACCACCGAGTTCATGGACGAAGCCGGGCCGCTGGCCGCGAACATCACCCCGGCCGCGACGCTGGAGGAACTCGTCGCGGCGATCCGACCGCCCCGCGCCGTGCTGCTGATGGTGCCCGCGGGCGACCCGGTGGACCAGCAGATCGCGGCGCTGACGCCGCTCCTGTCCGACGGCGACCTCATCATCGACGGCGGCAACGCCAACTTCCACGACACCGAACGCCGCAACGCCGAGACCGGCGGTATCGGCTTCTTCGGCATCGGCGTGTCCGGCGGCGAGGAAGGCGCGCGTCACGGCCCCGCGATCATGGCCGGCGGCGAGCCGTCCCTGTGGCAGCGGATCGAGCCGATCCTCAAGGCCATCGCGGCGGATTACGAGGGCGAGCCCTGCGCCGACTGGTTCGGCCCCGGCGGAGCGGGACATTTCGTCAAGACCGTCCACAACGGGATCGAATACGCCGACATGCAGATGATTGCCGAGGTCTACGGCATCCTGCGCGACGGCATGGGCAAGGGGTCGGACGAGATCGGCACGGTGTTCGAACGCTGGAACGCGGGCCGACTGCAAAGCTACCTGATCGAGATTTCCGGCATCGTCGCGAAGACGGCGGACACCGCAAGCGGCGGGCCGATCCTCGACGTGATCGTGGATGCCGCGGGTCAGAAGGGCACCGGCCGCTGGACCGCGATCGAGGCGCAGCACCTCGCCGCGCCGGTGACGGTGATCGAGGCGGCGGTCGCGGCACGCAACGTGTCCTCGCGCCGCACGGCGCGGGCGGAGGCGGAGGACCTGTTCGGGACCGGGCCGGAGCCCCTGTCGTCGCTGACTGTCGACGACCTTGAGGCGGCGCTGACCGCGGGCAAGATCCTCTGCTACAGCCAGGGCTTCGGGATGCTGGCGGCGGCGTCGGACCGGCACGGCTGGAACATGAACCTGCCCGCGGTCGCGCGGGTCTGGCGCGCGGGCTGCATCATCCGGTCGGGAATGCTCGACGACATGGCCGCGGCGCTGGCCGAGGATCCGGGACGCGCGCTGATGATGGCGCCGTTCTTCGCCGACATCCTGAAGGACACCCACGGTTCGCTGCGCAAGGTCGTCGCGGAGGCCGCGCGGCACGGCATAGCGGTTCCCGCGCTGTCGGCGGGGCTGGCCTATTTCGACGGGATGCGGACGGCGCGCGGCACGGCGAACATGATCCAGGGCCAGCGGGACTATTTCGGCCGCCACGGCTTCGCCCGGCTCGACGACGGGACCGAGGGCCGGCACGGGCCCTGGGCGGACTGACCGCCTAGCGTTCCCGCCGGTAGAGCCAGAGCACGACCGGCGCCAGCACGAGCGTCATCGCCACCGGCAGCGCGAGCGCGAGCAGGATCGTCCCCGCGCTCGCCGTCCCGGCCATCAGGTCCCTCATCGCGGTCGTCATGTGGCTGACCGGGTTGCGGTCCACGAAGGCGCGAAGCCAGCCCGGCATCGTGTCGGGCTGGACCATGATGTTGGATGCGAACACGAGCGGGAACAGCACGGTGAAGCCGAGCGTCATCACCGTCATCGGCGTCCGGATCAGGAGCCCGAGGACGAGGAACGCCCACCCGGTGCCGAAACCGATGGCCAGGAGCAGGACGAAGGCCCCGATCACGCCGGGCAGACCCGCAGGCGGGCGGCAGCCGAGCACCAGCCCGATTCCGAGGATGATGAGCCCTGCGATCAGGTGGCGCAGGATGTCGCCCACCATCAGCCCCGCGAACGGCGCGAGCGGCCAGATCGGCAGCGACCGGAACCGGTCGAACAGCCCCTTTCCCAGATCCGTCGACAGGCCCATACCGGAATAGACCGAGTTGAAGATCACGGTCTGCACGAGGATGCCGGGCAGCAGGAACTGCAGGTAATCCCCGGTCGATCCCGCCAGCGCGCCGCCGAAGACGAAGGTGAACAGGAGCGTGAACATGATCGGCGTCATCACGAGGTCGAACAACTGTTCGGGCACGTGGCGGAACTTCAGCACCGCGCGCCAACCGAAGGTCAGCGCGTTCGAGAAGGCCGAGGGCCGGGGCGGGCGGGGAACCGGCGTCATGCGTCATCCTCCGGCGGGGTTCCGGTGAGGGCGAAGAACACCTCCTCGAGGCTCGGGCTGCCGAGTGCGAAGTCGGCGACCTCATGCCCGGCCGCGAGCAGGGCGGTGATCGCGGCGGTGGCGGCCTCGGGCGTTTCGGCCATGACCGACAGGCGCGTGTCCTCGGCGTTGCGCTGGACCTTGTGGCCGAGTTGCGTCTCCAGCACCTCCGTCGCGGCGTCGAGCCCGGCGGGATCGGCCAGCGCGACATGCAGGAAGCCCGAGCCGACCGCGGATTTCAGCTCCCGGCTGGTGCCCTCGGCGATCTTGCGGCCCTTGTCCACGACCGCGATCCGGCGCGCGAGCTGGTCGGCTTCTTCCAGGTATTGCGTCGTGAGCAGGACGGTGACCCCGGACCCGGCCAGCCCCCGGATCAGCCGCCAGACCTTCTGCCGCGCGGTCGGGTCGAGACCGGTCGTGGGCTCGTCGAGGAACAGGACGCCGGGCGTGACGATGAGCGAGGCCGCGATGTCGAGCCGCCGCCGCATCCCGCCGGAGTAATCCTTCACCTGCCGATGCGCGGCATCCGACAGGTCGAACTCGGACAGGAGGTCGTCGGCGCGGGCACGGGCGGCGCGGCCGCGGAAGCCCCAGAGCCGGGCCAGCAGGATCAGGTTCTCGCGCCCCGTCAGGTCCTCGTCGAGCGAGGCGAACTGGCCGGTCATCGCGATGGCGCCGCGCACGGCGTCGGGCGCGCTGGCGAGGTCGTGGCCCATCACCTGGGCCTCGCCCGCGTCTGGGCTGGCCAGGGTGGCCAGCAACCGCATGAAGGTGGTCTTGCCTGCGCCGTTCGGCCCGAGGATGGCGAAGATCTCGCCCTTCGGCACGTCGAGGTCGATGCCCGCGACGGCCTCCAGATCGCCGAAGCTTTTCTTCAGGCCGCGCGCGCGGATCGCCGCGGTTCCGGTATCGTCCTGCATCTCCACCCCCGCGGGCCGTTCGGGCGACCCCATACCACCGCGCGGGGAAATAGACGAGACGGTTCAGTAGGGCAGGCCGACGTAGTTCTCGGCCATCGCCTTCTGCGCCGCCTCGCTGGTGCGCAGGAAGTCGAGCTCGGCCCGCTGCAACTGGCGGTCGAACTCCGTCTGGTCGGGGAACTGGTGCATGAGCGAGGTGAACCACCACGAGAACCGTTCGGCCTTCCAGATGCGGGCGAGCGCCTTGGCGGAGTAGCCCTCGATCCCGGCGTCGTCGCCGTCGACGTAGTGATCGCGGAGCGCGTGGGCGAGGTACTGCACGTCCGACGCCGCGGTGTTGAGGCCCTTCGCACCGGTCGGCGGCACGATATGGGCCGCGTCGCCGCACAGGAACAGGCGGCCCCACCGCATCGGCTCGGACACGAAGCTGCGAAGGGGGGCGATGGACTTCTCGATCGAGGGGCCGGTCACCAGCGCCTCCGCGGGGCCGGGGGGCAGGCGGCGGCGCAACTCGTCCCAGAACGCGTTGTCGGACCAGTTGTCGGGGCTGTCGGTCAGCGGCACCTGCACGTAGTAGCGGCTGAGCGTGGCATTGCGCATGGAGCAGAGCGCGAAGCCGCGGTCGGAATTGGAGTAGATCAGCTCTTGGTCGACCGGCGGGGTCTCCGAGAGGATGCCGAGCCAGCCGAACGGGTAGATCTTCTCGTGTTCGCGCAGGATGTCGGCGGGGATGGTCTTGCGGCTGACGCCGTGGAAGCCGTCGCAGCCGGCGACGAAGTCGCAGTCGAGCCGCTGGCGTTCGCCGCCGACGGTGTAGGTCACGGCGGGGGCGTCGGTGTCGGCCCCCTCGATCACCACGTCCTCGACCTCGTAGACGATGGGCAGCCCGGCCTCTTCGCGCGCGGCGTAGAGATCGCGGGTCACCTCGGTCTGGCCGTAGACGATGACCGGGGTGCCGGTCAGGGCGGTGAAGTCGACGCGGAACATCTCGCCGCCGAAGGCGACATGGGTGCCGTCATGGACGAAGCCCTCGGCATGGAGGCGTTCGGCGCAGCCGGCCTCCTCCATCAGCCGCACCAGGCCCTGCTCCAGCACACCCGCCCGTATCCGGCCGAGCACGTAGTCCTTGGTCTTGCGCTCCAGCACCACGGTCTCGACGCCGTGGCGGTGGAGAAGCTGGCCGAGCAGAAGGCCCGAGGGGCCACCGCCGATGATTGCAACCTGTGTTCTCATGGGCGTACTCCCCTTCGTGGGTGGCCTCTTGCCCGGCCGCCGTTGTCCCTAGTCGCTGATCGCGCCGACCTCACGATAATAACGCTCGGCGCCGGGGTGAAGCGGCATCCCGCCAAGCGGCAGCACCGCGGTGTCGATCGTGACCGCCTCGGCCCAGGGCGCGTCCGAGGTGACCTGGTCGAGGTTGTCCCAGAACGCGCGGGTGATCTGGTAGACGGTTTCCTCGTCCAGGTCCGCGCGCACACCGATGCCGACCCAGGTGTCGTTGGCGCTGACCGGGCCGTCGTTGACCTGGTTCTCGTAGGCCCCGGCCGGGATCTCGGTGATGAAGCGTTCGTTGCCGAGCATCGCGGTCACTTCCTCGCCCTCGGTCGATTCCGGGCCGATGAAGCGGACGCTCTCGGTCTCGGTGAACTGGAGGAACTGCTGGCACGGGTCGAGGCAGCCGTTCACGTACATGTCGACGGACCCGTCGAGGAACGCCTGGTAGCCGGTCTGCCAGTTGGCGCTGATCGCCTCGTAGTCCTCGCCCACGACGAGCCCGGTGGTGGCCTCGATCCACGCCGCCGCGGTGTTGTAGGCGCCGCCGCCCTGGGGCCCGAGGAACACCGTCGCGCCCTCGATGTCGTCGAGCAGGGTGATGTCGCTGTCGCCGCGAACGGCGTAGTGATAGGCGCCGTAGGGGAACCACATCAGCAGCGCGAGATTCTCGGACAGCTCCGGCGCCTCCGGCTCGTTCTGGTACATCGCCGCGCCGTTCTGCATCAGCCGGTAGATTGTCGGCGAGACCATCGAGAAGTCGAGGTTCCCGCGCGCCATTTCCAGCATGTGAAGGGTCGCGGCCCCGCCGCCGGCGACCTCGATCTCCACCGTGTCGAGGTTGTCGTTCACGATGTTGGCGAAGGTCGCCATCGTGATCGCCTGGCCGAGGCTCGGTTCGATCGTGGCCATCCGCAGCGTGTCCTGTGCCAGCGCCGGGCCGGTCAGCAGGGCCAGCCCGAGGGCCGTGGCCGAGAAGGTGCGTGTCATTGGTCGTTCCTCCCGTTGGTCATGTCTTATCTCAGGGCGCGGCACCGTGCCTGCCCGCGTTCGCGCGCATCCTGTGCAGCGCGACGAGCCCGGCACCGACCGCCGCCGCCGGCAAGGCCACGGCGAACTGCGGTGCGAGGATGGCGAGACCCGCGGCAAGGCGCAGGGCGCGTTCCGGGGCCGCGAGGGCGCGGGTCTCGAACCCGGCGAGCGCGGAGTGGATCAGCCACATGGAGAACGCGAAGGCCACGGCGATCCAGGCGAACGCCGCCCAGGACACCGTCGCCGGGTCGATCATCGCCGCCGAGCCCGAGATCTCTCCGCCGAACAGCGGGAACAGGGCCTGGAGCTTGTAGAGAACGGCGGGGTGGAAGGCGAAGACGAAGGGGATCAGGAAGCCCGCGACCCCGATCTTCGCCGCCTCGAACCCGGTGCGGATCGGGTCCGCGCCCGCGATCGGCGCTGCCGCGAAGGCGGCGAGCGCGACGGGTGGCGTGACGGTGGACATGACCGCGAAGAACACCACGAAAAGGTGCAGGGTCAGTTCCGGGATGCCGACCGCGTCGATGCCCGAGGACAGCGCGATCACGATGATGAAGTAGGTCGCCCCCGGCGGCAGGCCCATCCCGAGCACCGTTGCCCCGAAGGCCACCACGACCAGCACGAGGAACAGCGGCCCGTCCGCCAGTTGTGCGAGCAGGAGCGACAGCCGCCCGGCAAAGCCCGAAAGCTGGATCAGCCCGACGATCAGGCCGATGGCGGCGACGATGACGACGATGTTGGCCGACATCCGCCCGGCATCGACGAAGGCACGCCAGAGCCGGCCGCGGTTGCGGAATTCCGGGAACAGCGCCAGCGCGGTGACGAGCGCGGCGAGGAAGCCGTAGAACCCGGCCTTGGGCACCGAGGGCTGGACGAACAGGAAGGTCGACAGCACGCCGAGCGGGATGACGAAGACGAGGCATTGCCGCGTCTCGCGGCCGTTCAGTCCGGGGCGGGCGGCGAGGGGCAGGGCGCCGATCCCGGAGCGGCGGGCCTCGAACCAGACCGCCATGAAGGTGCCGAGGTAGTACATCAGCGCGGGCAGAATCGCCGCGACCACGATGTAGCGGTATTCGAGCCCGATCTGCCCGGCGACGAAGAAGGCGACCACGCCCATGACCGGTGGCATGACCTGCCCGCCAGTCGATGCCGCGGCCTCCACCGCGCCGGCGAAGGCCGGTTTGAAGCCCGCGCGCTTGATGACCGGAATGGTCATCACCCCGGTGGAGACGACGTTGGAGATCGCGGCCCCCGACAGCGTGCCGAACAGCGCCGAGGACGCGACCGAGGCATGGGCCGCGCCGCCGGTGAAGCCGCCGGTCAGCCGGTTCGCGATCTTCAGCAACAGGTCGCCCGCGCCGGAGGCCATCAGCACCGCGCCGAACACGATGAAGATCAGCACGTTGCCCGTCACGACCTGGATCGGCTGGCCGAACATGCCGCCCGTCTGCGCCCAGAACTGCTGCACCATCGCGCGGAGGTTCTGGGCGAAGCTGGCGTCGGACCCCGACAGGATGCCGGTCCAGCCGGGGAACAGGCCGCGGGTGAAGAAGTAGAGCACCCAGAACAGGCAGAAGAGCGCGATGAAGCTGCCGAACATGCGCCAGGTCAGGTAGAGCGTCACCGCCGCGGCGACCGGGAACACGACGAAGTCGATGGTGTCGGCGGAGGGCAGGAGCCCGGCGTCGGTGGCGAAGATCTCCACGATCCAGAGCGTTAGGGACACGGCGGCGGCGAGCGCCAGCAGCCAGCGGAGCCACGGCCTGGCGTCGAGCGACAGCGACGAGATCACGAGGCCGAACAGGATCGGCAGGCCGAGGATCAGGCCCGTGGGTTGCAGCACCCCGCCCTCGACCCCGCGCCACGCCGCGCCGAGCCAGTTCTCCCGCATCGCGAGACGCTGTTCGCGGCGGGACAACTCGTGGAAGCCCTCCGTCGTCGTCTCCACGAACCAGCGGACGAAATCCCCGATCGGGCCGCCCGCGGCATAGAACAGGATCACCAGCGCGAAGGCGAAGGCGAGGATGTCGCCGAGGCGGCGGCCGAAGGGTGCGGGCTCACTCACCGGCGTCCCTCCGCGGCACGGGGCCGCGATACTTCTCGGTCATCTCCGGCGGCACTTCCGACCCGTCGACGAGGAACGGCAGGATGCCCTTCCGCGCCGACCGGCCGCGCCCCGCGACGATCTCGGCGTCGGATTTCGTGACCCGCTGCGCCATCCGCAGCCCCCATTCCGAGAGATGGGCATAGAGCCGCCGGATCTCGGCGTCGTGCGCGTCGCCCTTGGCGAGGTCGCGGAACTCGTTCGGGTCGGTCCTGAGATCGAACAGCATCGGGCGGAACCCGCCCTCGGAGTGTATCAGCTTCCAGCGGCCGTCGAAGACCATGAACAGCCGGCAGTCGCGCGGCTCCAGTTCCAGCTTCACCGCCTGCGGGGTCTGCGAGTAGTCGAACTCGCTGATGACGTAGCGCCGCCAGTCCTTCGGCGTCTCGCCGTGCAGCCAGGGGGTCAGCGCGCGGCCTTCGAGGATGTGCGACGGCGGCTCGCCCCCCATCGCCTCGACGAAGGTGGGCGCGAGGTCGATCGCCTCCACCAGCGCGTCGCAGGTGGTGCCTCGGGTCGCGTCGGCCTCCTCGCGCGGGTCGTAGACGATCAGCGGGATCTTCACCGACGGCTCGTGGAACAGGTCCTTCTCGCCGAGCCAGTGGTCGCCCAGGTAGTCGCCGTGGTCCGAGGTCAGGACGATCATCGTGTCGTCCATCCGGCCGGTGGCTTCCAGGTGGTCGAGCAGCCGGCCGAGCTGGTCGTCGGCCTGCTTGATGAGCCCCATGTAGGCGGGGATCACCTTCTGCCGCACCTCGTCCTGCTGGAACGCCTGCGCGATCCGGTTGCCCATGTAGGCGCCGAAGACCGGGTGCGGGTCGTCGCGCTCCATCTCGTGCCGGGTCGCGGCGGGGACGTGGTTGGGGCCGAACATGTCGTGGTAGGGCGCGGGGACAATGTAGGGCCAGTGCGGCTTGATGTAGCTGACATGGGCGAGCCACGGGCCCTCGGCGGCGTCGATGAAGCGGATCGTCTCGCCGGTCAGCCACGGCGTCTCGCTGTCCTCCTCGGCGATGTTGGCGGGCTTGTCGGCATGCATGAACATCCAGCCCGACGCCTTCTCGCCGTCCTCGGTCCCGGCATTGGCGAAGTCGGCCCAGGGGTTATCGCCGGGGTAACCCTTCGCCTTGAGGTACTCGTTGTAGGGGCTGCGTTTCTCGTCGTAGAACCCGTCCGGCCCCCATCCCCAGAGCCCGTCGTCGCGGACGTGAACGTCGAAGCCGCACTCGGCCTGGCGCGCGCCGATCACGCTGTCGGGCGACAGGCCGAGCCGTTCCATGCCCTTCGCGTCGGCCTTCATGTGGGTCTTGCCGATCAGCCAGCACCCCGCGCCGATGCCGCGCAGGTGGTCGCCGAGCGTCATCTCGCCCACCCGCAGCGGCCAGCCGTTCCACGCCGCCCCGTGGGAGGACACGTAGCGGCCGGTGTAGAACGACATCCGCGACGCGCCGCAGATCGGCGACTGGACGTAGGTGTTGGTGAAGCGGACCCCCATCGCCGCGACGCGGTCGAAGTTGGGCGTGTGCAGGTGCGGGTGACCGGCGCAGCTCAGGTAATCGAAGCGCAACTGGTCGTACATGATGAACAGGATGTTCATCGCGGGCCTCCCCTCCCGTATCGCGCGGCCGGTCCTCCTCCGTCCGCTCCGCCACCCTAACCGCGGGCCGGCATAACCCGCAAATGCTGAATTTTCAGAGCCATAACCTTTGGCTATGCAGGGGCGGACAGGGCGGCGGCCTCCTCCCGCACGAGATCGGCGAAGGCGAGCGCGGCGGGCGTCGGTATCCGGTCGCGGGCGCGGGTCAGGGCGATGTCGACGGCGACGGGCGAGGTATCCACCGGCAGCGCCACCACGTCCCACCGCCGCAGCATGTCCGGCACGGCGAGCGAAGGGAAGGAACACAGGAGGTCGGACGCCTCCAGGATCGACATGACGGCGAGGATCGAGTCGGATTTCACCACCGGCTCCGGCGGCGTCTGGCCGAGCGCCTGCAACAGCGGGACGTAGAGCGGTTGGCGCTCGCCCCGCCCGATCATCACCCAGTCCGCCCGCGCCAGTTCCGCCGGATCGGTGGTCGTCGCGTGGCGCGAGCGCGCGCCGGTCAGAAGCGTGATGCCGGTCGTCAGGAGCGGTTCCGCCGACAGCCCGGCGCCGGTGCCGGGCGCGGGGGCGGGGCCGAGCACGTAGTCGGCCTCCGCGGTCTTGAGCCGCCGGAACGCGGCCTCTGCGTGGCCGGACGTGACCTCCAGGTGGATGCCCGCGAACCGGCGCCGGAGCCGGGCCAGGACCGGCGGCAGAATCTTGATCGCGGCGAGCGGGGACACGATCACGTCGATCCGGCCGGTCACGGCGCCCCGCGCCTGCGCCACGTCCTCGTCCAGCGCATGCAGGTCGCGGAGGATCCGGCGGCAGCGCTCGATCACCCGCTGCCCCTCGGCCGTGGGCAGCGCCCCGTGGGCGCCGCGGTGGAACAGCTGCGCGCCAAGCTCGCCCTCGGCCTGCTTCAGCGCCTTGGTCAGGGCGGGCTGCGTCCGGCCGAGCACCTGCGCCGCGGCCCCGAGGCTTCCGGCCTCGGCGATGGCGACGATCAGCTCGACATGGCCGGGACGCATCGGGTCAGGCCGGCGACAGGTCGCTGCGGAAGCGGTCCTTGTTCCAGCGGTACTTCTCGGCCGACCCGGCGAGCCCCGCGATCTCGGCCTCGGTCAGCGGGCGCCTGGGCTTCGCGGGGAAACCGACCGCCATGTAGCCGTCGGGGATCTCGGCGTTCTCGGTCACCAGCGCGCCCGCCCCGATCAGGCAGTTCCGCCCGATCCGCGCGCCGTTCAGCACTGTCGCGCCCATGCCGATCAGGCTGCCGTCGCCGATGGTGCAGCCGTGCAGCATCGCCTTGTGCCCGATGGTGCAGTTCGCGCCGATGGTCAGCGGACAGCCCGGGTCGGTGTGGCAGACGACGTGTTCCTGCAGGTTCGAACCCTCGCCGACGACGATCGGCTCGTTGTCCCCGCGCAGGACCGCGCCCCACCAGACGGAACTGCCGGAGCGCAGTACGACGCGCCCGATCACGCGCGCGTCCGGGGCGATCCAGACATTGCCGTCCGCGGGCAGTTCCGGCGCGTGATCGCCGAGGCGGTAGAGGTTGGTGAGCGCTTGGGGTTCCGACATGGGTCTCCTCCGGGGCCGGGTCCCGGCGACGCTACGGGCGCGGGGGCAGGGGGTCAACGTTGGCCGCCGGGACGCGGCACGGGCGATTGCAAACCCCCGCGGCATTTCGTAGTGTCCGCGACGCGCGGGCGTTGTGTAATGGTAAGACCCTTGCCTTCCAAGCAAGAGATACGGGTTCGATTCCCGTCGCCCGCTCCAACTTCTCCCCGTCAGGCGATGAAACCGGACGCCCCTGCGCGGCTCTGACTTCTTGTGCGCGCGACGGCGAGGCATTACCCCGGAACGACCGAGAGCCAGCCCGGAGCCGTCCGATAGCCCGCCAGCCGAGATCCGCCGCCCCCGACCCCCGCACCGAGGATCGCGCCCGGTCGCGGCGGATCGGCGTGCTCGGTCGGCTGGCGCCGTTCCTCCGGCCTTACCGCCTGCTGATCGCCGCGGCGCTCGGGGCGCTGGTGCTGACGGCGGTGGTGTCGCTGACCCTGCCGCTCGCGGTGCGCCGGGTGGTCGACGGGTTCGAGACCGAGACCGCGGAACTGCTCGACAGCTACTTCATCGCCGCGCTCGCCATCGCGACGCTGCTCGCGTTCGGCACGGGGCTGCGCTACTACCTCGTCACCCGGCTCGGCGAGCGCGTGATCGCGGATATCCGCAAGTCCGTCTTCGCGCGGATGATCTCCATGAGCCCGGCCTTCTTCGAGAAGATCATGACCGGCGAGGTGCTCAGCCGGATCACCACCGACACGACGCTGCTGCTGTCGGTGATCTCGTCCTCGATCTCGATCGCGCTGCGGAACTTCCTGATCCTCGTCGGCGGCCTCGCGCTGATGCTGATCACCTCGCCCAAGCTGACCGGGCTGGTGCTGATCCTCGTGCCGGTCGTCGTGGTGCCGATCATCGTTCTCGGCCGCAGGCTCCGGACGCTCAGCCGGGAAAACCAGGACTGGATCGCGGAAAGCTCCGGCAAAGCGTCGGAATCGCTCCTGTCGGTGCAGACGGTGCAGGCCTTCACCGCCGAGGGCCCCGCGCGGGCGGAGTTCGACCGCGTGACCGAGGAAAGCTTCGGCAGCGCGAGGCGGCGCATCCTGACCCGCGCGATCATGACCGTCATCATCATCGCGCTGGTGTTCTCGGGCATCGTCGGCGTGCTCTGGATCGGGGCGCGGGACGTGCGGTCGGACGTGATGTCGATCGGCGAACTGATCCAGTTCCTGATCTACGCCATCATGGTCGCCGGCGCCGTCGCCGCACTGTCGGAGATCTGGGGCGAATTGCAGCGCGCCGCGGGCGCGACCGAACGCCTGATCGAGCTGCTCGGCGTCACCGACACCGTGCAGGACCCCGCCGCGCCGGTGGCGTTGGGGGAGGGGGGGCGCGGGGCGATCGCGTTCGAGGACGTGCGGTTCCATTACCCGACACGGCTGAACGCGCCGGCGCTCGACGGAGTCGCCTTCACGGTCCGGCCGGGCGAGACCGTCGCGCTGGTGGGGCCGTCGGGTGCGGGCAAGTCCACGATCCTGCAACTGCTGCTGCGCTTCTACGACCCGGAGTCCGGCCGGATCACGCTCGACGGTACCGACCTGCGCGACATCAGCCGCGCGGAACTGCGCGGGGCCATCGCGCTGGTGCCGCAGGACCCGGTGATCTTCGCCGCCTCCGCACGAGAGAACATCCGCTTCGGCCGCCCCGGCGCGAGCGACCAAGAAGTCGAGGCCGCCGCCCGCGCCGCCGCC
This sequence comes from Rhodobacterales bacterium HKCCE2091, assembly GCA_015689685.1. GTDB lineage: Bacteria > Pseudomonadota > Alphaproteobacteria > Rhodobacterales > Rhodobacteraceae > HKCCE3408. The sequence continues at coordinate 136,290 of WVSL01000008.1, forward strand.
GCCCACGACTTCCTCGCCGCGCTGCCCGAGGGCTACGACACCTGGGTCGGGGAACGCGGCATCATGCTGTCGGGCGGCCAGAAGCAGCGCATCGCCATCGCCCGCGCGATCCTGCGCGACGCGCCGATCCTGCTGCTGGACGAGGCGACCTCGGCGCTCGACGCCGAAAGCGAACGCGCGGTGCAGGAGGCCGTCGCGGAGATGGCCGAGGGCCGCACCACGCTGATCGTCGCGCACCGGCTGGCCACCGTGAAGAAGGCCGACCGCATCCTCGTCTTCGACGAGGGCCGGGTGGTCGCGGAGGGCAGCCACGACAGCCTCGTGGCCGAGGGCGGGCTCTATGCCCGGCTCGCGCGGTTGCAGTTCACCGAGGGCGTCGCGGCGGAGTAGCCGTTTCGGAAACGACCGGTTTACGCCCCGTTTCGCCCAGATTCTCACACAATTCGCCTCGATACCCGCGGGTATCCGTGCCCCGGATGACCGCGCCGGAATGCCCCGTAAGCGGTGACTGATTGATTGGTTGGAGGATATCCAATGAGATACGGATTGAAGGCCGCGCTGGCCGGCGTGGCCGCGGCGGTGATCTCGGCGACGACGGCGGGCGCCGCGACGCTGACCTACACCGACCTCGTGCAGAACACCGAGATCGACGATTATTATTTCACCGTGACCGCCGCCGGCACCGTCATCATCGACGTGCGCGAGACCTATTTCGGCGACCCGATCTTCCCCTACGTCGGGAACTTCGATTCCGAGATCAACCTGTTCCGCGACGACGGCAACCTGACGCTGGACGACTTCATCGAGAACGACGATGACGGCGGCCTCGGGCTGGAAAGCCGGATCGTCCGCACCCTTGCCGCCGGGTCCTACCTGCTGCGTGTCGGCACCCACAACTTCGGCAACGTCTTCGGCACCGACGCCGTCATTATCGGCGCCACCAACACCGGCGGCCACCACGGCTATACCGATTACACGCTGACCATCTCGGGCTCGGTGATCGAGACCCCGTCGGCGGTGCCGCTTCCGGCCGCGGGCTTCCTGCTCGCCGGTGGCGTCGGCGGCCTGGCGGTAATGCGCCGCCGCCGCGCGCGGGGCTGATCCCCGCACGCGCGAACGGACCTCGCTTCGTTTCCACGGCCCCGCAGGCACCACGCCGGCGGGGTCGTTTCGCGTTCGGTCCCGAGGGAACCGGTGCGCGCTGTCGCGGGTTGGAGCGGTGGCGCCGTCGCGGCGCGCCCGTTCCGCCCCCGTGAGGTCGCAGGTGACCGCCAAGCTGATCTACTACCCCGACAACCGCCCTGGCATCACCCGGCGCCGCTGCGGCAAGGGCTTCGCCTACTACCTTCCCGCGGGCGCGCTGATCTCGGACAAGCTCGAACGCGACCGCATCGCCGCCATCGCCGTCCCGCCGGCGTATACCGGTGTCTGGATCACGCCCGAACCCTGGGGCCATCTCCAGGCCACGGGGCGCGACGCGAAGGGGCGCAAGCAGTACCGCTACCACCCCGACTGGCAGGCGATCCGCTCGGAACGCAAGTACGCCGCGCTGGCGGAGTTCGGTCGCGCGCTGCCTCGGCTCAGGGGCCGCATCGCCGCGGGGCTCGGCGCCGAGGCCGGATCGCAGGAGCTCGCGCTCGCCGCGGTGCTCGCGCTGCTCGATCGGGCCGCGATCCGCATCGGCCATCCCGACTACGCGCGCGAGAACGAGAGCTTCGGCGCGACCACCCTGTTGCGGAGCCATGCCCGGATGACCCGCGACGGGGTCAATCTGTCCTTTCCCGGCAAGTCCGGCAGCCAGGTCTCCGTGACGCTGCGCGGCGACCGCCTCGGCCGCGCGCTGCACCGGGTGCGGGGGCTGTCGGGGGCGGAGCTGATCTCCTGGCGGGACGCGGCCGGGCAGGTCCGCGCGGTGCGGTCCGAGGCGGTGAACGGGCTGATCGAGGATGTCTGCGGCCCCGGCATGAGCGCCAAGACCTTCCGCACCTGGACCGGCACCCATGCCGCGTTCCTCGCCGCGCAGGAGGACGGCCCGCTGACCATCGCCGCGATGGCCGGGGCCGCGGCGGACAGGCTTCACAACACGCCCGCCATCGCCCGGTCGAGCTACATCCACCCCGCCGTCCTCGCGCTCGCCGATCTCGACACCGCCGACCGGGCGGCGGAACTCGCGGCGCTGGAACCGGTGGAGATGTCGGGCCTGCGCGCGGGCGAAGGCGCGCTGATCGCGATGCTGGAGGGGGCGGGAACGGTGCGGGTCGCGGCGGAATAGGCCGTCGCGCAGCGTCAACCTTGCGCGGATCCGCCGTTCCCCCCATGCTGCACGCCAACCCGGATGGGAGAGCCGGGGGGAGATCGGGACACGGGCAGGGAGGGGCCTCATGGCGGCATTCGCCAATTGCGCCGACATCAGGAAGATCGCGGCGGAAAACCCCTGGCCCGAGAGCATGCCGGCGACGACGATCCACGGCTTTCTCGGCAAGGCCGCGGCGACCTACCCGGACAATCCCGCGACCAGTTTCCAGATGTTCTCGGGCCCGAACGACCCGGCCGACACGCTGACCTGGTCGGAGCTTCACGCCCGGGTCACGCAGGCGGCGAACCTGTTTCGCTCGCTCGGCGTCGGTCCGACCGACACCGTGGCCTTCGTCCTGCCGAACTGCACCGAGACCGTTGTCGCGCTTCTCGGCGCGATGGTGACCGGCATCGTGGCGCCGGTGAACCCGTTGCTGGAGCCCGGCCAGATCTCCGCGATCCTGCGCGAGACCGGGGCGAAGGTGGTGGTCACCCTTAGGCCGTTCCCCAAGACCGACGTGGCGCAGAAGGTCGCCGCGGCGGTGGCGGACGCGCCGGGGGTCGAACACGTTCTGGAGGTCGACCTGCTGCGCTACATGACCGGGGTGAAGCGGCTGATCGTTCCGCTGATCCGCCCGCGGGTCAGGCCCGGGCACACGGCGCGGGTGCAGGATTTCGTCGCCGCCGTCGCGGGCCAGCCCGGCGACCGGCTGAGCTTCGACGACCCGAAGGAGGACCGCGTTGCCGCCTACTTCCACACCGGCGGCACCACGGGGATGCCGAAGGTCGCGCAGCACCGGGTATCCGGCATGATTTACAACGGCTGGATCGGGCATACGCTGCTGTTCACCGAGGACGACACGGTGATGTGCCCGCTGCCGCTGTTCCACGTCTTCGCGGTCCACGTGATCCTGATGGCGATGATCGCGTCGGGTGCGCATGTCGTGCTGCCGACGCCGCAGGGTTACCGCGGCGACGGGGTGTTCGACAATTTCTGGAAGCTGATCGAGCGCTGGAAGATCACCTTCATCATCACCGTCCCGACCGCGATCGCCGCGCTGATGCAGCGCAAGGTGGATGCCGACGTATCGAGCGTGCAGATCGCGTTCTCCGGCTCCTCCCCGCTGCCGGTGGAGCTGTTCCACCGGTTCGAGAAGGCGACCGGGGTGACGCTGGTCGAGGGCTACGGGCTGACCGAGGCCACCTGCCTCGTGTCCTGCAACCCGGTTCAGGGGGCGAAGAAGATCGGGTCGGTGGGCATCCCGTTCCCGCATACCGACGTGAAGATCCTGCGCCAGACCCCGGACGGGCCGACGGAATGCGGCGTCGACGAGGTCGGCGAGATCTGCGTCGACTCGCCCGGCGTCTACGAGGGTTCGACCTATACCGAGCGGGACAAGAACCACGAATTGTTCCACCATGACGTGTACTTGCGGACCGGGGACCTCGGCCGGATCGACGCCGACGGCTACCTGTGGATAACCGGCCGCGCCAAGGACCTCATCATCCGAGGCGGCCACAACATCGACCCCGCCGTGATCGAAGAATGCCTCGCCGGGCACGAGGCCGTCGCCTTCGCCGGCGCCATCGGCCAGCCCGACGCCTTCGCCGGCGAACTGCCCTGCGCCTATGTCGAGCTGGTCGACGGCGCGAGCGTGAGCGAGGCGGAGCTGATGGAGTGGTGCAAGGGCCGCATCACCGAGCGCGCGGCGATCCCCAAGCACCTAGAAATCCTAGACGAACTGCCAAAGACGGCGGTGGGCAAGGTGTTCAAGCCGGACCTGCGCAAACGCGCCATCCGCCGCATCTACGACGCCGCCCTAACCGATGCCGGGCTGGCCGCGCGGGTGGCGGAAGTGCGGGAGGACAAGAAGCTGGGACTGGTCGCGGTGCTGGAGAAGACCGGCGATGTCGACGCGGAGAAACTGGGCCATGTCCTCGGCGAGTTCACCCGTCCCTGGACCTGGGCGGAGCCGCGTTAACAACTGGCTGCGGCCTTCGCGGTTTCGACCATCCCCGCGGGATCCGGGGCAGGTAGAAACCGGGTAGAATGCAGGTAAAACCGGGTAGAAACCGGGTATCACGCAGGGGCGCACGCTTCGCCTCTAAGGCGTAGTTAACGGTGCGGGGGCGCAGGGCCGATTCCGAGGCCGGGCATCGGTCAGGGAGAAACCCACGCCGCCGCGCTGGGTGCCCTGCGCGATCCCCGTTCCGGCTACCGTCATCGGCCTGCTTTCTGCTCTCAATTTCGCCGAATGGGCGGCCGCCAAATTCCGGGCTCCGGTGCCCCCGGTCCTGCGCGGCCTTCCGAACGAGACGGGCGATTTCCACGCCGGGTTGCGATCCGTGGTCGGATAGCGACGAGGGAGGGTTCCCCGCTGCCCGGCTGGCTGACCCGCACGATCCTCGTTCCGGTCAGCGTCGCCGACCTGCTTTCGGCTCTCGTCCTCGCCGCGAGCTTGGCTTCGGCTTTCCGGGCCCGGTGCCCCGATCCTGTGCGACCTTCTCAACGAGGCGGCTGGTGTCCACGCCGGGTTCTGCGACCGGGTTGCCGACGCCGTGCCCATGCTACGGGGAGATGGCGTTCGTTGGGTTGGCGCGTGCGGCCGGGTTTGGGCCGGGCTGATGCCGTCTTTGCCCGGACCAGCGTGGAGTGCGGCCCGGAGGTCGTCGTGGCCGGGGCGGTCGGGGATGGGGGCGCGGCAGGGGTCGCGGGGCGTCGTCACGCGAACGGATCGAGACGGGCGCGGGCGGTTGCGCGCGGGGGCGTGGCGAGAGATCCGCCGCGCGAACTGCCGAACCTCGACGCGAAAACGGCGACTTCGCCCGCATTGCCCCGGAACCGAAAACGCATCGTCCCCCACCTGGAAACAGGGCGCGGAATTCGGCGCGATGGGGCCGTGGTGAAACCGGGATCGCGCCCAAGTCCCGCCGTTATGGACCCGGATATTGGTTTACCGAACGTAAAGGCTTACCTGGAGTTGCCGCCATGTCCGTTCCGAGTTTCCTGAAATCCGAATCCGGTGCCGTCACCGTCGACTGGGTGGTGCTGACCGCCGCCATCGTCGGTCTCGGCCTTGCCGTCATGACCGTCGTCACCACCGGCGTCGCCGACCTGTCCGACGACACCGCGACCGAGATCGCCAGCCTCGACCCGGGCAGCATGTATGACTGGATGGGCTCCACCGCGATGGTGAACAGCGGTTGGGGCAGCCTGTCGATCTTCTCGCCCCGCCAGTCGCAGGCGGGCGCCGAATCCTACGCCGCCTCGGTGCTGGCCGGTCACAACGGCGACTACCAGGCCGCCTACGACCAGCTCTACCAGCAGGCGCAGAACATGACCTACGCCGACGGCGAATCCGTCGACGACTTCGGCGCGTTCGAGGCGATGGCGGCGGCGAACAACGTCAGCCTGCAGACCGGGAACAACCTCACCTACGCCGAGATGCACGCCCGCTACGAGGCGAACGGCACCATCAACTGATCCCCGTCCCCGACGGCACGCCCCGGCCCGCAGCGCCCCTGCGGGCCGGTCGCGTTCCAGGACGGGGCGACACCGCGACGGCTGGCCCGGCGCGGTGCCCGCGCCTAGTCTGCGGCCGGGAACAAGGAGCCACGCCATGCCCCGCGTCTTCGCCACCGACGTCCCGCCCGTGCTGAACGGCCTGACCCCGGTTGCGGTGATGGACGGGGAGTGCGCGGTGTGCAGCTTCGGGGCGCGGATGATCCACCGGCTCGACCGGTCGGGCGCGATCCGGATCCTGCCGGTGCAGACCGACCGGGGCCGGGCGGTGCTGGCCCATTACGGGCTGACGCCGGACGACCCGGAGACGTGGCTGTTCATCGCCGACGGGCGGGCCTGGCGCGACTTCGACGCGATGATCGAGGTCGGGCGGCGCACCGGCGGGCTCGGTCGGTTGACGCTCGTCTTCGCGGTGCTGCCGGGGGGCCTGCGCGACTGGCTCTACCGGCGGCTCGCGCGGAACCGCTACGCGCTGTTCGGCCGCGCGGACCTGTGCGGGCTGCCCGACCCGGGGCTTCGCGCGCGGCTCCTGTCGTGACGGTCGCGATCCTCGGGGGCACCGGCGTCTTCGGCAGCCGGCTCGCGCGGCTCCTGCGGCGGGACGGGCGCGAGGTCGTGCTGGTGTCGCGGACGGGCGGCTCCGCCCTGGCGGCGGAGATCGGGGCCGGGTCGCTGGCGCTGGACCGCGCGGGCGATCTCGGGCCGCTGTTCGCGCTGTCGCCCAAGGTGGTGGTCGACGCGGCGGGACCCTTCCAAGATTACGGCGGCGATTACCGGCTGGCGCGGGCCTGCATCGCGGCGGGGGTCAACTACCTCGATTTCTCGGACGACGCGGGGTTCTGCGCGGGGATATCGGCGCTCGACGCCGAGGCGCGGGCGGCGGGGGTGTTCGTGCTGTCGGGCGTGTCCTCCGTCCCGGCGCTGTCCTCCGCGGTGGTGGCGGAGCTTGCCGCGGGGCTGGAGCGGGTGGAGGCGATCGAGGCGGCGATCCTGCCGGGCAACCGCGCGCCGCGCGGCCGGTCGGTGATGGCCGGGATCCTCGGCGCCGTGGGTCGGCCGGTGCGGGTGTTCGAGGGCGGCGCGTGGGAGGAGCGGCCGGGCTGGTCGGACCCCGCCCTCTACGTGCTGCCGGGCGGCACGAGGCGGCGGGCCTGGCTGACCCCGGTGCCGGACCTGGAGCTGTTCCCGGCAGCCTTCGGGGCGCGGACCGTGCGGTTCCGCGCGGGGCTGGAACTGGGCGTGATGGGCTGGGGCCTCGCCGCGCTGTCGCTGCTGCGGCGGGCGGTTCCGGTGCCGGTTCCGGTCGGGCCCGTGAAGTGGCTGGCAGACCGGCTGGACGGGTTCGGGACCGACGTGGGCGGAATGGTCGTCGCGGTGACGGGGCATGACGGCCGCGGCTTCGTGCAACGGCGCTGGCGGCTCCTGGCGGAGGCGGGGGAGGGGCCGTTCGTGCCCGCCGTCCCCGCCCGCGCGCTGATCGCGGCGGGCGCGGCGCCGGGGGCGCGGGCGGCGATCGCGGAGTTGCCGCTGCCGGCGTTCGAAGGTGCGATGGCGGACCTGTCGGTGCGGTTCGAGCGCGACGAGACCCCTGTGGCGCCGCTGTTCGCGGAGGTGCTCGGCGACCGGTTCGCGTCGTTGCCGCCCGCGGTGCGGGACAGCCACGCGACGGTGGCGGTGAGCCGGCTGGCGGGCGAGGCGGAGGTGACGCGGGGCGCGGGCGCCTGGCCGCGGGTGCTCGCCGCGCTGTTCCGCCTGCCGCCCGCGGCCGCGCGGGTGCCGGTGACGGTGGTCAAGACGCGCACCGCCGCGGGCGAGACGTGGGAGCGGCGCTTCGGCGCCGGGCGGTTCCGGTCGCACCTGTCGGCGGAGCGGGGCCGGATGGTCGAACGCTTCGGCCCGTTCCGTTTCACGCTCGGCCTGCACGTCGCGGAGGGCGCGCTGCATTTCCCGGTGCTCTCGGCCCGCGTCGGCCCGGTGCCGCTGCCGCGCTGGGCGCTGCCCGGAAGCGTCGCGGCGGAGCGGGAGGTCGACGGCCGGTTCCGCTTCGACGTCGCGCTGCACGCGCCGCTGACGGGCGGGCTGGTGGTGCGCTACCGGGGCTGGCTGGAGCGGGTCTAGCCCAGCCGCGATCGCGCCGCTTTCGGGTTGCCGCCGCCTCGGCCCCGCGCCACTCTCCGCGCCATGTCCCGCCCGGTCATCGACAACCCCACGGCCCGCGCGCTGTTCCTTCACCGCCACGGGCTCGGCACGCCGCGGGCGGCGGAGGGCAGGGGCCGTGCGCTGCGCGACCTGGTGACCCGGCTCGGCTTCGTCCAGGTCGACAGCGTGAACACGCTGGCCCGTGCCCACGACATGATCCTCTACGCGCGCGCGAGGGATTACCGCCCGGAAAGCCTGCGCCGGCTCAACGACCGCACCCGCGAGACGTTCGAGGGCTGGACCCACGACGCCTCGGTGATCCCGACGCCGTTCTTCCCGGTCTGGCGCCACAAGTTCCGCCGCGACGGCGCGCGGATCGAGGAACGCTGGCACAAGTGGCAGGGATCGGAATACCGCGACGAGCTGGACCGCGTGCTCGCCCATGTCGCGGAACGCGGCACCTGCCGGTCGTCGGACCTGATCGCGGAGCGGCCGGAAAAGGCCACCGGCTGGTGGGACTGGCACCCGTCCAAGACCGCGCTTGAATACCTGTGGCGCACCGGCCGGCTCGCGGTCACGAAACGCACCGGGTTCGAGAAGCACTATGACCTCGCCGAACGGGTGATCCCGGCCGAGCACCACGACGCGGAGATCCCGGAGGCCGAGGCCATCGACTGGGCCTGCAACGCGGCGATGGACCGGCTCGGCATCGCGACCCCGGGCGAGATCGCGGCGTTCTGGGGCTTCGTCACGCCGGTCGAGGGCAGGGACTGGGCCGCGCGCGAACGGGCCGCGGGGCGGCTGGTGGAGGTCGCGGTGGAACTGGTCGACGGCAGCCGCCGGCCGATGCTGATCCGGCCCGGGGACCTCGACACGCTGCCCGGCCTGCCGCCGGTGGCGCCGCGGCTCAGGGTCCTGTCGCCGTTCGATCCCGCGCTGCGGGACCGCAAGCGCGCCGAACGCCTGTTCGGGTTCGAGTACCGCATCGAGATCTACGTCCCCGAGCCGAAACGGCGCTACGGCTACTACGTGTTCCCGGTGATCGAGGGCGCGCGGATGATCGGCCGGATCGACGTCTCGGCCGACCGCGCCGCCGGGCGGCTGGCCCTGCGCGGCTTCTGGCCCGAACCCGGCGTGGCGATGGGGCGCGGCCGTCTTTCGCGGCTCGACGCGGAGCTCGACCGGCTCGCCCGGTTCGCCGGATGCGAGGGCGTCGACCGCGCGCCGGGCTGGCTGCGGGAAAGCTGAAAAAGCGCCCGCCGCGTTCACCAATCCTTAGAACCCGTGGTGCTACCGCTCACGCCCAGGACATCACCGCCTGGACTGCATTCGAGAGGTCGCGCATGGAAACCGATGGGGCGCTCGTCATTGATCTGCGAAAGCCCGACTGGGCTGATGATGCGCCCGCGCTGATCGCGGCCGTCGCGGCCGGTCCGAAAGGCGGTCTCCGGCTCGAGGTCGACCTGGCCCCGATCCCCTCGGCGCAGAACGCGCAGCTTCTCTGGGCGCTGACCCGCCACGCCACCGAATCCGGTCTTCCCGTCGCCCTCGCGGGCGATCCCGGCCCGCTTGCCGACGGCCTCGGCCGCCTGGGTTTCACGGATGCCCTCCCCGCCGAAGGAGATGACGCCGAATGAGCTCCCCCCACGTTCTTGCGATCGACGATTCGTTCACGATCCGCGAAATGGTCAGCCAGACCCTGCGGCAGGCGGGGTACGAGGTGACCACCGCCAACGACGGCCAGCACGGTGTCGACACCTTCGCCGACGGCGCCTTCGACGCGGTGATCACCGACATCAACATGCCGCGCATGGACGGATTCGGCGTGATCGAATCGATCCGCGCCGGGGCGGGCAACACCGCGCGCGTGCCGATCCTTGTCCTGACCACGGAAAGCGGCCCGAAGCTGAAGGACCGCGCCCGCAAGGCCGGCGCCACCGGCTGGATCGTGAAGCCGTTCGACGACGAGGCCCTGGTCTCGGTGCTCGACCGCGTGACCGGAAGGAACTGAGCCCATGTCGGCGGACAATCTCAAGGCGCTGTTCTTCGTCGAGTGCGAGGAACTGCTGGAGGCGCTCGGCGAGGGCCTCCAGTCGATGGAAAGCGGCGACGCGGATAGCGAGACGCTGCATTCGATCTTCCGCGCGGTGCATTCGATCAAGGGGACGGCGGGGGCCTTCGGCTTCAACACGCTGGTCACGTTCACCCACCATTTCGAAACCGTCCTGGACCTGATCCGCAGCGACCAGATGGGTGTCGACGCGGAGGCGATGCGGCTCCTGTTCCGCGCCTCCGACATCCTCTCCGACCTCGTGGAACTGGCGCGCGAGGGCGACGGCGGCCGCCCCGACGCGATGGATTCGGTGCTGGAAAGCCTGATCGAGATCTCGCGCAACCACGGTGAGGAGGGCGCGGCCGCACCGGCCCCGCCCGCGCTGGAGGAAGTCGAGGCTGAACCGCTCGCCTTCGAACCGCTGGCCTTCGACCCGACCAGCCTCGAAGCCCTCGCCGTCGATGGCGCGCTGCGCTACCACCTGCGCTTTGACCCGGGCCCGGACTTCTTCCGCAACGGCCACGACTTCGACCGGCTGGTGCTGGAACTGGAGAAGATGGGCACGGTCACCTGTGCCGCCGATCCCGCCGCGATGCCCGCGCTGGACGGGTTCGACCCCGAGCTCTGCCACCTCGCCTGGGACATCGAGATCGAGACCGAGGCGACCGAGGCCGAGATCCTCGACGCCTTCATGTTCCTCGAGGAATTCTGCAAGGTCACCGAGCTGACCGGCGACGCGGGAGGGGGCCTTCCCGGCCTGCCGCCGCTTCCCGACCCCGGGCCGGTGGCCGAGGAGGCGGCGAAGCCCGATCCGGTCCCCGTGGCCGCTGCTCCGGCCGATCCCGCGCCCGGCCCCGCGCCCGACCCGGCCCCCGCCGCGAAACCCGCCAGGGCGGCGGAGGAAAAGGCCGCGCCCCCCGCCGCGACCGGCACCGTCGCCCCCAAGCAGCCGATGCTGCGGGTCGATCCCGAACGGGTCGACCGGCTGATCAACACGGTGGGCGAGCTGATCATCAACCAGGCGGTGATCAGCCAGCGCATCGTCGAGGCCGGGTTCGACACCAACTCCGACCTGATGGGCGATCTCGACGACTTCCAGCACCTCGCCCGCGAGATCCAGGAAGGCGTGATGGCGATCCGCGCGCAGCCGGTGAAGCCGCTGTTCCAGCGCATGCAGCGCATCGTCCGCGAAACCGTCGACCAGCTCGGCAAGGACGTGCAGCTGGTGACCGAGGGCGAGAACACCGAGGTCGACAAGACCCTGGTCGAACGGCTCGCCGACCCGCTCACCCACATGATCCGCAACGCCGTCGATCACGGCATCGAGAAACCCGAGATCCGGAGCCGCGCGGGCAAGCCGGAACGCGGAACCATCCGGCTGACCGCCGCCCATCGTTCCGGCCATGTCCAGATCGAGATCGCCGATGACGGCGCCGGGGTGAACCGCCCGCGCGTGTTCGAGAAGGCGGTCGAGAACGGGCTGATCCCGGCCGATGCCAAGCTGACCGACTCCGAGATCGACAACCTGCTGTTCATGCCCGGGTTCTCGACCGCGGCCGAGGTCACCAACTTGTCCGGCCGCGGCGTCGGCATGGATGTCGTCAAGACCTCGATCAGCGCCCTCGGCGGCCGCGTCGCGATCTCCTCGCGGCCGGGCAAGGGAACCATCTTCACCATCTCAATGCCGCTCACCCTCGCGGTGATGGACGGGATGGTGGTGCATATCTGCGGCGAGACGATGGTCGTCCCGCTCGCCTCCATCGTCGAGACGATCCGGCCCAAGGCGAAGGACGTCAAGTCGATCGGCCGCGACGGCCGGCTCCTGTTCATCCGCGGCACCTACGTCCCGATCGTGAGCCTTTCGGCGATGCTGGGCCTCTCGCGGTCCGGAGAGGAGGCCGAGGGCGGCGTCTTCGTTCTCGTCCGCTCCGAACAGGACGACCTCGTCGCGCTCGCGGTCGACGACATCTCGGACCAGCGGCAGGTCGTCATCAAGAGCCTCGAGGGCAACTACGGCGCGATCCCCGGGATCTCCGCCGCCACCATCCTCGGCGACGGCCGCGTCGCGCTCATCATCGACACGGAAGCCATTCTTTCGCAGGTCCGCCGGGTCGGCCCTGACGCAGGTCAGCAAAAGGAGACGTTCTATGAACAGGCCAGCGCACTGGGATGAATGCGACAGCATTGAGTTCGTGTCCTTCATGGCCGGGGGGCAGAGCTTCTGCATCGAGATCACGCAGATCCGCGAGATCCGCCGCTGGACGCCGGTGACCGCGCTGCCGCACGCCGACAAGGCGGTGCTCGGCGTCATCAACCTCCGCGGCATGGTGATCCCGATCGTCGACCTGGCCGAGCAGCTCGGTCTTGGCACCAGCGAGGCCTCGATGCGCCACGTGGTGATCGTGGTCGCGATCGGCACCCAGACCGTCGGTCTCCTGGTCGATTCCGTGTCCGAGATCCTCGCCGTGCCGGTCGACACGATCTGCGAGGCCCCGCCGATGTCGAAGGGCGTGGATTCCGACTGCATCATCGGTCTCGTCTCGGTCGAGGAGGACATGTCGCGCGTTCTCGCCCTCGACGCGGTCCTGCCGCGCGCGCTCGAGGAAGTCGCCTGATGACCGTCTCGCCCGGCCCCTTCGGCGCCTTCGCCTCGTCGCGGCCCGAGCTTTCGGATCGCGACTTCGGCCGGGTCGCCAATATCGCCCGGTCCGCCTACGGCATCCAGCTCGAACCGCAGAAGAAGGCGATGATCCAGTCCCGCCTGACCAAGCGTCTCCGCGCCCGCGGGCTCGCAGATTTCTCGGCCTACTGCGCGCTGCTGGAAACCAGGGGCAACGACGAACAGGACCACTTCATCTCGGCGATCACCACCAACGTCACCCATTTCTACCGAGAGGTTCACCACTTCAAGCAGCTTCAGACAGAGGTTCTGCCGCCGCTCGTCGAACGGGCGCGCGGCGGCGGCCGGGTCCGGCTCTGGTCGGCGGGATGCTCGACCGGCCCGGAACCCTATTCCCTCGCCGGATCGATCCTGAAGCTGTTCCCGGAGGCAGGTCGGAAGGACATTCGCATCCTCGCGACCGACCTCGACCGCGATGTCCTCGCGAAGGCCGAGGCGGCGACCTACGACGCCGACCAGTGCGACACGCCCGGGCCCGAATGGGCCGCCCAGGTGTTCGAGCCGTCCCGCGGCGGCGGCCCGCGGCGCATCCGGCGCGAGGTGGCCGGCCTGGTGAGTTTCCAGCCCGTCAACCTGAACGGGACCTGGCCGATGACCGGCCGGTTCGACGTGATCATGTGCCGGAACGTCGCGATCTATTTCAGCCGCGAGGTGCAACAGAAACTCTGGTTGCGCTTCGCCGAGGTTCTCGCCCCCGGCGGACACCTCTTCATTGGCCATTCCGAACGCCTTTCGGGACCGGCCACGAGTGTTTTCGAACCCTGCGGCATCACCGCGTACCGCAAGCGCGCCTGACCGGCAGCGGCAACAGGAAGGAGACCGACCTTGTCACTGAAGGACACGCTGCGCGTGATGGTGGTCGACGACATGGCGATCAGCCGCGGCCTGCTCATTTCCGCGCTCGAGGAAATGGGCATCTACAAGGTCGTCGCCGAAAGCTCCGGCCAGACCGCGGTGGCGCGGATCGCCTCGGACCCGGTGCACCTCGTGCTCGCCGACTACAACATGCCCGGCATGGACGGGCTGCAGCTGCTCGAGGCGCTGCGACGGAACCGGGCCACGCAGCGCGTCGGGTACATTCTCGTCACCGGCACGCCGACCCCCGAACTGATCGACACCGGTCGCCGTCTGGGGCTGAACAACCTGGTGCAGAAGCCGTTCACCACCCAGTCGCTGAAACGCGCCATCGAGACCGTCGTGGGCAAGTTTTGAACGCGTTGACCGAAAGACGGGGCGGGGCGGTGCCCGATGCCTGCGAACTGCTCTCCGCCGCGGGGACGGAGCTGTCGCACACCGCGGCGCTCCTGCGACGGGCGGAGGAGGCGATCTTCACCGCGCTGTCCGATCCCGACCGTGGCGCGTTCGAGATGGCGGATGTGCAACTGCTGGACCTCGCGATCCAGACGCTGGACGACCTGTCGCCGTTCCTGACGGCACTGTCGAGCGGCCTGATCGATACCCAGACGATCGACACCGACCAGTTGCTCGATAGCCTGAGGCTGGCGGGGCTCCGCGCGCGCCTGACCCGCGTGAGTTCGGCCGTCGCCACTGCAACGAAAGGATCGATCGAGATGTTCTGACGCCAGCGGACCGCCCGGCCCGGTTTCCGTCGTGGGGAACCGCCAACCAATCGTTCAATTTGAAAGACGGCACGAACCGAGCATGTCGAGAGCAGCGGAAACACGGACAGGGTCGATATCGGCCCAGGGGGCATCCCTGGATGTGACGCCGCACCGTAGCGACGGTTCCGTCGCACGGGTGTTTCCGGGTGCTTGCCCACGCCTGTCTCGGAGGGCACCGGCGAAAGGCGACCGGATTTCCTTGTTCTGCTATCCGCCCAGCGTGCTGCCTTGCGATGCATTCCGGAGGATTCACCGCGGAGGAGGTATGCTTTCAGCCCTTCCGACACCGGGCCGTTCGGACGGGTACCTCCTGACCGGTCTGACCGCATCCGGGACGGGAAAGCCGGTTCTCAACCCGTGCGAGCCCGTGCGCAGGGTCGAGCGAGCAGATGCAGGCGTCGGTTGGGGCGCCCGGCCGCCCGCATACGGGGGAGGTACGCCATGCGCGTGATCCTCGCCTCGGCAGACGGTACCCGTCGCGACCGGCTGGCGGCGCGGATCGGCGCGATCCCGGGGGTCACCCTGACGCTGGTCGCGTCCGAGTTGTCGGAGGCCTACCACGTGAGCGAACACCGGCCCCCGGACCTGGCCGTGATCGGCGAGGCCTTGGCGCGGCTGCCGGAATTCGAAGTCATGCTGATGCTGTTCCGGGCGGTGAAGGCGCGGGTCGTTGTAGTCGTGGGCTCCGGTCCGGGACGGGCACCGCTGCCGGTCACGCTTCGCCGCGGCGACTTGATGGTCCTGGACGAGGCCGCGTCCGACGACGTGTTCCGGCGCGCGGTGCTGGACGGTCCGGCCATCCCGCCCGCGACACCGGCCAGATCGCCCGCGCCGCACCGATCGCGACCGGTGATTGCATCGCCCGCCGCGAGGTCGCCCGAACCGCCAGCGCCCGCCGCCAAGGACGGTCCGAACACAGGCGCCTACCGGCGGATCGTGATGATCGGCGCATCGACCGGCGGGGTGGACTCGCTGATCTCGGTCCTGTCCGATTTCCCTGTCGATTGCCCACCAACGCTGATCGTGCAGCATACCGGCGCCGCGTTCAGCGCCGGTCTGGCGCGGCTTCTCGACAACCGGACGGCGGCACGGGTGATCGAGGCGGAAGAGGGCATGACGGTGGCGCCGGGCACGGTGGTGCTGGCGCCGGGCGACCGCTGCCATCTCGAGGCGCGGTTCCGCGGCGCCTCCGTCGAATGCAGGCTGAGGGACGGCCCGGAGATCAGCGGCCACCGGCCCGCGGTCGACGCGCTGTTCCGCTCCGGCGCGCGGAACGGAAAGCGGGTGGCCGCGGCGATCCTGACCGGCATGGGCCGGGACGGGGCCGAGGGGCTGCTCGACCTGCGGCGCGCGGGCGCGCGCACCTTCGGGCAGGACCGGGCGACTTCGCTGGTCTACGGCATGCCGAAGATCGCGCAGGATCTCGGGGCGGTGGAACGCCAGCTTCCGATCGACCAAATCGGGCGGGCGCTCCTGTCCGCGGCCAGGGAAAGGGCGGCAGCATGAACGGACCGATACCGAACGCCGCGCGCGGGCCCCGCGACCGGACCGTCGCCGTGGTCCAGGGCGAATACCACATCTCGCGCGATCCCTCCGTGGTACTGTCGACGGTGCTGGGCTCCTGCGTCTCCGCCTGCATCTACGACGCCGATGGCGGGATTGGCGGGCTGAACCACTTCCTGCTGCCGGGCGACGAGCGCGGCGGATCGGCGGAGATGAAGTACGGCTCGATGGCGATGGAACTGCTCATCAACGAAATGCTCAAGGCCGGGGCGCGGCGGACCAACCTCAAGGTCAAGCTCTACGGTGGCGGGCGGATCACCGCGGGCCTGTCGGATATCGGCGCGAAGAACATCGACTTCGCCCGCGGTTACTGCCGCCGCGAGGGATTCCCGGTCGTGTCCGAGAGCCTCGGCGGCACCCAGGCGCGGCGGATCCACTTCCGACCCTCGACCGGGGAGGTGCGCCTGACCCTCGTCGCGCAGACCCAGGCTCCGAAGGAACGCGTGATCGCGCCGCGCAAGCCCGCCGCCGACGTGACGCTGTTCTGAAGCGCCCGCGGCGGAGGCGTTGATTCCGGGGTGATTTTCCCGCTCCACCGTGCCACAAGATCCCGCGAGGGTGACCGGGCAGGGAGCGGGAGAGACCGTGGTCGTTCCATTCCACGTGGCCGAGATGCTGAAGCGCGTGAAGCGCCGGCTGGCCCAGGACAGCGATACCGCGCGCTTCGCCCCGCGCCACGGCGACCTCGCCGTGCTGCGGCCGCGACGCCGCACGAGCGAAGAGACCATCGCCGACTACCATGACAGGCTCGGCCTGAGCGACGCGGCCTCCGACGCTTTGGCCGACGCCGAAACGCGGGCGGGGGCAAGCCGCTACGCCGCCAACATCGAGAACATGATCGGCACGGTGAAGCTGCCGGTGGGCGTGATCGGCCCGCTTCGCGTCAACGGGCTGCACGCGGCGGGCGATTACCCGGTGCCGCTCGCGACGACCGAGGCCGCGCTGGTCGCATCCTACGGCCGTGGCGCGCTGGCCGCGAACAGGGCCGGCGGGATCACGACCGCTGTCCTTTACGAGGGCGTCCTGCGCACGCCGGCCTTCGTCCTCGACGATCTCTTGTCGGCGGGTCAGTTCGTTGACTGGGTGGTGGAGAACGTCGCGGCGCTGCAGGCCGCCGCCGAGGCCACCACCCGCTACGGCCGCCTCGTGTCGGTCGAGCCGGTGATCGACACCAACATCGTCTTCCTGCTCTGCCGCTACACCACCGGCGACGCCGGCGGGCAGAACATGGTGACGATCGCGACCGACGCGCTGTGCCGTCACATCGCCGCGCATTGCCCGGTCCGGCTCCGCCACTGGTATGTCGAGGGCAACTTCTCGGGCGACAAGAAGGCCTCCACGCTCGGCACGCTGACCGGGCGCGGGCGCAAGGTCTCGGCCTCCGTCGTGCTGCCCGAGCGCGTGGTGGAAAGCGCGCTGCGCACCAGCATCGACGAGATGCTGGCCTATGGCCGCGTCGCCAACCTCGGCGCGCTCCTGTCGGGGCAGCTCGGCGCACAGGCGCATTACGCCAACGGTCTCGCCGCGCTCTACATCGCCACCGGCCAGGACGCGGCCTGCGTGGCCGAAAGTGCGGTCGGCTTCACCCGGATGGAGCGGCATGACGGCGGCCTCTTCGCGTCGGTCACGCTGCCCAACATCCTCGTCGGCACGGTCGGCGGCGGCACCGGCCTGCCGACGCAATCGGCCTGCCTCGAACTGATGGGGCTGAAAGGCACGGGCCACGCCGCGGCGCTGGCCGAGATCGCGGCGGCGCTCTGCCTCTGCGGCGAGCTGTCGATCGTCGCGGCGATGGCCGCGGGGCATTTCGCCGTCGCCCACGAGAGACTGGCGAGGCAGAGGTGACGCTCGCCGCCCGGCTCTGGCGCTACCAGGCGGAGCGCTTTCCGCTGCTGCGCACCGTCCCGCTGCTCGCGGTCTATTCCGCGGCCAGCATCAATATCTCGGCGCTGCTGGCCGGCCGGCCGCTGCCGGGGCCGTGGCCCTACGTCGCCGCGACCCTGATCGCGCTCGCCATCTTCTTCCAGCTTCGCGCCGCCGACGAGTGGAAGGACCGCGAGATCGACGCGCGCTACCGGCCCGAACGCCCGGTGCCGCGCGGGCTGGTCAACCTGCGCCTGGTCCTCGGCCTCGGGCTCGCCACCGTGCCGGTCGCGGGGCTGCTGGCGCTGTCGGTGTCGGGCGCGCTGATCTGGCCGCTCCTGCTGACCTGGGCCTGGCTCGCGGCGATGACGGCGGAATTCGGCGTGCCGGCCTGGCTGAAGGCGCGTCCGGTTCTCTACCTCGTCAGCCACATGGCGATCATGCCGCTGATCGACCTGGTGCTGACCGGCGCGGAATGGGCCGGGCGCGGCGCGCCGGACGGGCTCTGGCTGTTCCTGCTCCTGTCGCTGGTCAACGGCTGCGTGCTGGAACTGGGCCGCAAGACCTGGGCCCCGGCCAGCGAGCGCGAGGGGGTCGAAAGCTACTCCGCGCTGTGGGGGCCGGACCGGGCGGTCCTGACCTGGCTCGGCTTCGTCACCCTCGCGTCGATCCTCCTGGCGGCGGTGGGCCACGCGGTCGGCGCAGCCTGGCCGCTGACGCTGGTGGCCGTCGCGGGGCTGGCGGCGACGACGGCAGTGGCGCTGAGGTTCCGTGCCGATCCCACGGTGTCGCGGGAACGGCAGGTCGATGCGGCGGCGGGGCTCTGGGTCCTGGCCTGCTACGCCGGGGCGGGGTTCCTGCCGCTCCTGTTCGGGGGCGGGGCGTGAGCGCGATCCTGACAGGCGCGGCCGCCGCGGACCCGGCAAGGGCGGGCGGCAAGGGCGCGGCGCTGGCCCGGCTGGCCGCCGCGGGGTTCGACGTTCCGGGCTTTTTCGTGCTGACCGATGACGCCTTCGACGGGGCGGAGGGGACCGACCTGAAAACCGGCGTCGACCTGCCAGCCGCGCTGGCGGCGCTCGGCCCCGGGCCCTACGCGGTCCGGTCCTCGGCCCGGTCGGAGGACAGCGCGGGCGACAGCCATGCCGGACAGTTCGACACGAAGCTGAACGTCGTGGCAGAGGACGTGGCCGCCGCCGCCGCTGCCGTTCGTGCCTCGGGCCATGCCGAAAGCGTCGCGACCTACCGCGAGATGCGCGGGCTGACCGACCGTGACCTGCCCGCGGTCGTGGTGCAGCGGATGGTGCCAGCGCGGGTGGCGGGCGTGGCGTTTTCCGCCGACCCGGTGTCGGGCCTCCGCGGCCGCGCGGTGGTCTCGGCCACCACCGGGACGGCCGAACGGCTGGTCGACGGCGAGATCGACGGCGAGACATGGACCGTGGCGGAGACCGCCGTGCCCGCGGGTCCGGCGGAGGTGCTGACGGCGGCGGAAGCTTCGGAGGTCGCGGCGCTCGCCCGCCGCGCGGAGGCCGAGTTCGGCGCGCCGCAGGACATCGAGTGGGCCTATGACGGTGCCGCGCTGAAGCTCTTGCAATCGCGCGCCATCACCTCGGCCCTGAGACCCGCGCCGCGGCCCGATACGGCGCTGGTGGTGCTGGACAATTCGAATATCATCGAGAGTTATCCCGGTCTCGTCAGTCCGCTGACATACAGTTTCGCCACATATGCCTATGACCGGGTCTATCGCGGGTTCGTCCATCTCCTGGGGCTGTCGCGGACCGAGATCGCGGACAACGCGGCGATCTTCGCGAACCTCCTGGCGCGGGTCGACGGGCGGGTCTACTACAACCTCGGCAACTGGTACCGGGCGCTGGCGCTTCTGCCGGGCTTCGCGGTCAACCGGGGGTTCATGGAGACGATGATGGGCGTGGCCGAGCCGCTGCCCGAGGAACTGACCGACGCGATGGCGCCGCCCCCGGCACGCGGTGCCGCGAAGGCGCTGGCCTGGGCCCGGCTGGCCTGGGTCGGGGCGGGGCTGGCAGCACAGGCGGTGCTGCTGCCCCGGACGAAACGGCGGTTCATGGCGCGGCTGGAATCAGCGCTGTCGGTGGGGCCGGACCCCGCGGAGGCGAACCTGACCGAGCTTGCGCGGACCTACCGGCGGATCGAGGCCGCGCTGCTCGACCGCTGGGACGCGCCGCTGGTGAACGATTTCCTGTGCATGATCGGCTTCGGCGCGTCGCGGAAACTGCTGGAGACATGGGCGGGGGAGGCCGGGGCGGCGTTCCACAACGACTACATGATCGGGCAGGGCGACATCATCTCGGCCGAGCCCGCGCAGAGGATCGCGGCGATGGCGGCACTCGCACGGGACAGCGGGGCGGAGGACGCGCTCGCCGCCGGGTCGGAGGCGCTGGCCGCCCATCCGCGGCTGGCGCGGGCGGTGGAATCCTACCTCGCGAAGTTCGGCGACCGCTGCACCGAGGAACTGAAGCTCGAAAGCACGCCGTTGTCGGAGGATCCGGCGCCGCTTCTCGCCGCGATCCGCGCCGGGGCCGCGCGCGAGATGGCGCCCCACGCGGAGCGGGCCGAGCCGGATTTCGCGACGCTGTTTCCAGATGCCCCGGTCCGCCGCCGGGTCGCGCGGTGGCTGACGACCTGGGCCCGCGCCCGCGTCCGCGACCGGGAGAACCTGCGGTTCCAGCGCACCCGCATCTTCGGGCAGGCGCGCCGGGTGTTCCGCGCAATGGGGCGGGAATTTCACGCCCGCGGAATGCTGGACCGGGCCGACGACATCTTCTTCCTGACGGTGGCCGAGGCGCTCGGCGCGGTGGAAGGCGGCGGGCCGCCGGGGGAGCTGGCCGCGCTGGCGGCGTTGCGGCGGGCGGAGGACGCGGCGTCGGCGGACCGGCCCGATCCGCCGGCCCGGATCGTCCTTC
>WVSL01000009.1 GCA_015689685.1 Rhodobacterales bacterium HKCCE2091
GAGGCCGCCGCCGCCGACCGCGCGATCGAGGCCGCCGAGGCCGGGGCCGTCGCGCCGCCGCCGATCGAGGGGCCGCCGCAATGCGACTGGTCCCTGCGCGCCGACCTCTGGTCCGGGCCGGTGCGGCCGCGCGGGGCCGCCGGCTTCGCCTCGCCCCGCCGGATCTCGGACGCGATCACCGTGTTCCACGACGACCCCGCGCCCGAGATCGCGATCCGCCAGGTCCGCACCGCCCCCGGCCGCTACGCGGTGACGCTTGAGGTGTTCGGGTTCGGCGGCAGCTTCGTGTCGCTGGTGCAGGATCTGCCCGAAACCGCGCTTTCGGGTCTTTCACGGCAGCATTTCTTCCGCGTCGCGCTGCGCCTCGCGTCGGACCGCCCGCCCGCGATCTACGCGCGGCTGAACCTGCAGCACGGGCCGAACATGGAGCAGCTCCTGCGGGAAATGCCGGTGTCGGGCGGGCAGGCGCTGGCGGAGTTCGACCTTGCCTACACCACGATCAACGAGAAGCGGATGGAGAAGATCTGGCTCGACCTGATCTTCGAGAACCCGGCGATGACGCGGGTCGAGATCGCGGACATGACCATCGCCCGCGCCCCCCGCGCGGATATCTGAGAGGGCCGGGGATGACCGAGCTGACATTGACGCGGATCGGGCTGAAGGCCGGGCGCTACGAGGCGATGCTGGACGGCGCGGGCCCGGTGCCGGTGATCGAGTTCGTGCATCTCGACCGGGTGATCGCGACCGCGGAGGTGAGCGAGGCGGGCGACGGCCGCCACCGCCTTGCCGCGACCCTGCCGGCTGCGCTGATCTCGGACGGGGTGCAGGTCGTCACCCTGCGCTCGGCCGCCGACGGGACGGTGCTGGACCGGCTGACGATCCTGGCCGGGACCGGGCTAGAGGACGATTTCCGCGCGGAACTGGCGCTGCTGCGGGACGAGGTCGAGGTGCTGAAGCGCGCGGTGCGACGCCTCGCGGGCGATTGACCGCGACCCCGTGCCAGCCGCGCGGGCGTTGACGCGGCGTTCCGCGTGACTTTGGACGGATCGCCGGGCGAGGTTCGCGCGGACGGAGGAGACCCGAGATGACAGACGCGCCCTATCCGCACCTTCTGGCCCCGCTCGACCTTGGCCATGTCACCCTGCCGAACCGGGTGCTGATGGGGTCGATGCACACCGGGCTGGAGGAAACCGGCGACTGGCCGCGGGTGGCGCGGTTCTACGCCGAGCGCGCGGCCGGCGGCGCGGCGCTTATCGTCACCGGCGGCATGGCCCCGAACCGCGAGGGCGGCGTCTTTCCCGGCGCGGCGGGGCTGTTCAGCGAGACCGACATCGCCAATCACCGCACCGTCACCGGGGCGGTCCACGATGCCGGCGGGCGGATCGCGATGCAGATCCTCCATGCCGGGCGCTACGCCTACGGGCCGGAATGCGTCGCGCCCTCGGCGCTGAAATCCCCGATCTCGCCGTTCCCGCCGAAGGCGCTGGACGCCGAGGGGATCGAGAAGCAGATCGCCGACATCGTGACCGCCGCCGCCCGCGCCCGCGAGGCCGGGTATGACGGCGTGGAGATCATGGGGTCGGAGGGATACTTCCTGAACCAGTTCCTCGTGCGGCACACGAACAGGCGCGAGGACGAGTGGGGCGGGTCCTACGAGAACCGGATGCGGCTGCCGGTGGAGGTCGTGCGGCGGGTGCGGGAGGCCGTGGGTCCAGATTTCATCATCATCTACCGGATCTCGATGATCGACCTGGTACCGGACGGGTCGACGTTCGACGAGGTGGTGACGCTGGCCAAGGCGATCGAGGCGGCGGGGGCCACGATCCTCAACACCGGGATCGGCTGGCACGAGGCGCGCATCCCGACCATCGCGACGAGCGTTCCGCGCCGCGCGTTTTCCTGGGTGACGAAGAAGCTGATGGGCAATGTCGGCATCCCGGTCATCACCTCGAACCGGATCAACACGCCCGACGTGGCCGAAAGCGTCCTGGCCGAGGGCTGCGCCGACATGGTGTCGATGGCGCGCCCCTTCCTCGCCGACGCGGAGTTCGTAGCGAAGGCGGCGGCGGGCCGCGCGGACGAGATCACGCCCTGCATCGCCTGCAACCAGGCCTGTCTCGATCATACCTTCGGCGGCAAGCTGACCTCGTGCCTCGTCAACCCGCGCGCCTGCCACGAAACCGAGCTGGACATCGCGCCGGCCGATGCGCCGAAGCGGATCGCCGTGGTCGGCGCCGGTCCGGCGGGCATGGCGGCGGCGATCACGGCGGCGGGGCGGGGCCACGAGGTGTCGCTGTTCGAGAAGGGCGACCGGGTCGGCGGACAGCTCAACATGGCGCGCGTGATCCCCGGCAAGGAGGAGTTCCACGGCCTCGTCCACTGGTTCGAGACCATGCTCGACCGCAGCGGCGTCGACCTGCGCCTGGGCACGGCGCCGGACCCCGACGCGCTGGCGGCGTTCGACGAGGTGATCGTCGCCACCGGGGTCCTGCCGCGCGATCCGGAGATCCCGGGCCAGGACGGGCCGAACGTCATCAGCTACGTCGACCTGCTGACGGGAACGGTCACGACCGGCGAACGCTTCGCCGTGGTCGGCGCGGGGGGCATCGGCTTCGACGTGGCCGAGTACCTCGTGTCGGACGACCACAGCGCCACGACCGACCTGCCGCTGTGGCTGAAGGAATGGGGCGTCGCGGACCCGGCGGAGCATCGCGGCGGGCTCGCCCCCGAGGGACCGAGGCCCGAGCCGCCCACGGCGGAGGTCACGATGCTGCAGCGGAAGGCGGAGAAGCCGGGCAAGCGGCTTGGCAAGACCACGGGCTGGATCCACCGCGCGGCGCTGAAGATGAAGGGCGTGAAGATGGTGTCGGGCGTCAATTACGAGCGCATCGACGGGTCCGGCCTGCATGTCACCTTTGGCCCCGACCGGGACGACGCGACGCTGATCCCGGCCGATACCGTGGTCCTGTGCGCCGGG
The DNA here is from genome assembly GCA_015689685.1 of Rhodobacterales bacterium HKCCE2091. Lineage (GTDB taxonomy): Bacteria > Pseudomonadota > Alphaproteobacteria > Rhodobacterales > Rhodobacteraceae > HKCCE3408. The sequence continues at coordinate 2,978 of WVSL01000009.1, forward strand.
CAGGTTTCCGAACGCGGGCTGGCCGATGCGCTCGCCGCGCGGGGGATCGAGGCGCACGTGATCGGCGGGGCGGATGTCGCCGCCGAGCTCGACGCCAAACGCGCGATCGACCAGGGCGTGCGGCTGGCCGCGCGGCTCTGAGGTTTTCGCGGGCGGGGTGAAACCCGCCGTTGCCGCCGTTCGTGGCTTTCTGCCGGGTCCGTGTCTGTTGACGGTTCCGAAACCCTTGCCGGGTTAGGGAGTACCGCGCGTAGCGAGTTCCCGGTTGTCATACCGCCATCCCGGCGGGCCGGGTCTGCGCCGCAGGATTCCGTTGCGTAACGAGTTTGATGCCTTCCCCTGCCGGGGTGGGGTGTCCGGTCACGAGTGGGGGCAGCGCCCGTCGTGGCGCTGCCCTTTCATCGCCCCGGCATCTCCGGTTCTCAGAAAAACTTCCGCCGCCCGGAAACTTCCGTCGCGGGGCCTTCGTGTCTGTGGATGTGCCGCCCGGAAACGAGCCGGCACTGGCGCGTCCCAGGACTGCCGGCGACCCCCTCCGCGGGCGCCGGGACGCGCCGCGCAGACGCGACCGGGCCATGACGGCCCGGACCGCCATTCACGCCAGGAGGACCGCACAGCCGGTCCGGAAAGGACGACGACATGAAGACCCTCGCAACCACCGCCGCCATCCTCGCACTCGGAACCGGCGCGGCGCTTGCCGAAGCCCATGCCGCCCCGATGGTCGAAGCCTCGGACCAGAGCGTGGCCAACGGCATCGTCAGCGCCGACATGATCATGGCCCCGGAAAACGGCTGGATGGTCGTGCATCGCACCGACGCGGACATGGCCCCCGGCCCGGTCGTCGGCTACGCGCCCCTGCGCGCGGGCGAGAACATCGACGTCGCCGCGATCCTGACCGAGGACGTGGCGCCGGGCGACATGCTGATGCTGATGGTCCACTCCGAGGCCGGCGGCATGACCACGGGCGCCTTCGAGTACACGCTCGGCGCGACCGAGGACGGCCCGATCCGGGTCGACGACCAGCTTGTCATGACGGTCGTCACCGCGCAGTGAGCGGCGGCCGGAACCGGCCAGTGACGAAGCGCTCTGCCCGACGGGTAACGAGTGCGGCGGCGTCCCGACCCCCCGGGGCGCCGCGTTTCGCGCGGATCAGAGCGTCCGCGCCATCTCCACCTCGCCGTCGATGATCCGCCCGGTGCGGCTGAACCCGGCGCTTTCGTAGAGCCGCAGCGCGACCTCGTTCTCCTCCACCGCCGAGGTCACGATCCGCGGCAGGCACATCCCCCGCGCCCAGTCGAAGCAGAGCCCGAGCGCCTCGCGCCCGTAGCCCTTGCGCTGGTGCTGCGCGGCGATCATCAGCCGCCAGAGATAGGCCGCGTTCGGGTCGTCGCCGTCCTCGAGCTCGTGGATCTGGCGGAAGTCGATCAGCGCGAGGAAACCGACCGGCTCGTCGCCGTTCCAGATGCCGAAGGGAAACGCCCCGCCCTCGTAGGGCGCCTGCGCCAGCGTCACCAGGTTCGGCGCGACGAAACCGCGCTGTTCCTCGGCGATGTCCAGCTTCCACAACCGCCGGATCGTCGCCCGTGTCGGTGGCCTGAGCGCCAGCATCAGCCGAGCCTGCGGTTCCGCGCGGCGATCAGCTTCAGACGAAGCGCGTTGAGCTGGATGAAACCCTGCGCGTCGGTCTGGTCGTAGGCGCCGGCGTCCTCCTCGAAGGTGACGTGGGCCTCGGAGTAGAGGCTGCGGTCGGACCAGCGGGCGACGGTGCGGGCGGATCCCTTGTAGAGCTTCACGCGCACGGTGCCGGATACGTTTTCCTGGCTCTTGTCGATCAGCGCCTGGAGCATCTCGCGTTCCGGGCTGAACCAGAAGCCGTTGTAGATCAGCTCCGCGTAGCGCGGCATGATCGAATCCTTGAGGTGGCCGGAACCGGAATCCAGCGTGATCTGCTCGATCCCGCGATGGGCTTCCAGCAGAACCGTGCCGCCCGGCGTTTCGTAGATGCCGCGGGATTTCATGCCGACGAAGCGGTTTTCCACGAGGTCGAGGATGCCGACGCCGTGCCTGCCGCCGAGCTCGTTGAGCCGGGTCAGGATAGCCGCGGGGCTCATCGCCTCGCCGTTGATCGCCACCGCGTCGCCCTTTTCGAAGGTGATTTCCACCATCTCGGGCGTGTCCGGTGCGTCCTCGGGGCGGATGATCCGCTGCAGGACGTAGTCGGGCGCTTCCTCCGCCGGGTCCTCCAGCACGCGGCCCTCGGACGAGGTATGCAGCAGGTTGGCGTCGACGCTGAACGGCGCCTCGCCGCGCTTGTTCTTCGCGATCGGGATCTGGTGCTGTTCGGCGAACTCGATCAGCTTCGTCCGGCTCGACAGGTCCCATTCCCGCCACGGCGCGATGACCTTGATGTCGGGATTGAGCGCGTAGGCGCTGAGTTCGAAGCGGACCTGGTCGTTGCCCTTGCCGGTCGCGCCGTGGGCGACGGCGTCGGCCCCGGTCTCTGCCGCGATCTCCACCAGCCGCTTGGAAATCAGCGGCCGCGCGATGGAGGTGCCGAGCAGGTAGAGCCCTTCGTATAGCGCGTTGGCGCGGAACATCGGGAACACGAAATCGCGCACGAATTCCTCGCGCACGTCCTCGATGTAGATGTTCTCCGGCCTGATGCCGAGAAGTTCCGCCTTCTGTCGCGCCGGTTCCAGTTCCTCGCCCTGGCCGAGATCGGCGGTGAAGGTCACCACCTCGCAGCCATACTCGGTCTGCAGCCACTTCAGGATGATCGAGGTATCGAGCCCGCCGGAATAGGCCAGCACGACTTTCTTCGGCGCGGTCATGGAACCCCCCGGGCATTTGTCGTTGACAGGCCGCGCCGATACCGGGTTTTCCATGCGGGGGCAAGGCAAGCTGCGGTCGGAGAGGTGTCGGCGTGGAGTACGGAATGCGGCTCACGGGCCATGTCGTGGCGCAGGTGCGCGGCAATCTCGGCGAAGCGGCGAAGCTGACGCTTCTGCCCTACGCGGGCGTCATGGCGCTGGCGTTCTGGCTCGGCGCGCGGTCAGTCGGGCTGATGGATGCCGCCCGGACCGGGGCGCCACCCGCGAACGGCATGTTCCCGACGCTGCCGTTCCTCGCGTTCCTCCTCGGCGCGCCGGTGCTGCTGGCCTGGGCGGCGGTCGGCTGGCACCGCTACGTCCTGCTGGAGGAGCGGGGCCGCGGTGTGGTGCCGGCCTTCGACGGGTCGCGCGTCTGGGGCTACATCTGGCGGGTCCTGCTGATCTTCCTGCTGATCGTGATCGCGGTGATCGTGGTCGCGCTTGTCATCGGCATCGTCGCCGCCGCCCTGTCCGGCGCCGGGGCGATGGGCGAACCGGGGCTCGTGCTGCTGTTCGGTCTGGGGCTGAACCTCGCCGGGTCGTGGATGTTCGTCCGCTTCGGGCTGATCCTGCCGGCAAGCGCCGTCGGCCACCCGCTGCGGCTTGGCGAAAGCTGGACCGCGACGTCCGAGGTGTCGGGCGAGATCCTGGTTCCGATCGTTGCCTTCCTGCTGGTCTTCGGGCTGATCCCGCAGATCATCGGGCTGGTGATCGGCGGGCTGGCGGCGGCGCTGGTGAGCGTCGCGGTCGGCTGGCTTCAGATGCTCGCCAACCTCGCGCTGCTGACCACTCTGTTCGGGAACCGGGTCGAGGGCCGGGCGCTGAACTAGGCGGCGTCGAACAGCCCGTCGATTTCGCGGAGCGAGGCGGCGAAGTCGCGCGCCAGCGCGTCGAGGTCGACCGGGTCGCCCGCCTTCGCCCGCGCCTCGGCGGTGGAGCAGGATCGGGCGAATCCTTCGAGACCGAGATTCGCGGCGGACCCGCGCAGGAAGTGGAAATCGGCCGGCGCGCGCGCGTCGGTGCCGGACAGGGCGGCCAGTTTCTCCTCGATCTCGGAGATGAAGATCTGCCCGACCTCGGCGAAATCCTCGTCGCCGAGTTCCTCGCGCAGTTCCTGCACCCGGTCCCAGTCGATCATCTGTCCGTCCATCAATCGCCCCCGACGACACGGATGCGGAGCCTAGGGCCGGGCCGGTTAACGGTTTCCGACCGGCGGCGGGGCAATTCGGTCGAATTCGCGCATTCACGCGGCATTAAGCCTGGCGCGTATTCCTGCGCCCGTGCGCCAGCGAAAGGCACCGACGTTGCGGCCCGATTCCCCGCCCCAGATCCCCGGCCCGCCCGGCGACGCCGCGACCGGCGCGCTGCCGGTGCTGGTGGTCAACGACAGCCCGTCGCAACGGCGGCTGCTGGCGGCGCTTTTGCGGCGGGGCGGTTACGACGTGCTGACCTTCTCGGATGCCGACGCCGCGTTGCCGGCGCTGGAACGGGTCGGCGGCTGCGTGGTGATCTGCGACTGGATGATGCCCGGCCTGTCGGGACCGGAATTCTGCACCCGGGTCCGCGCCATGAAGCGGGAGGATTACGCCTACATCGTCATCCTGACCTCGATCCAGGACAAGGAATCGACCGCCCACGCGCTGGATGTCGGGGCCGACGATTTCCTGACCAAGCCGGTCAACACGCACGAGCTTCGCGCGCGCCTGCGTGCGGGCGCCCGCGTGGTCGAGATGCAGGCCGAGGTGCTGCGCCAGAACCGTCTGTCCGCCGCCGCGCTCAGGGAACTGACGGCGGTCTACGACGCGATCGACCGCGATCTCGCGCAGGCGCGGCAGTTGCAGCATGCGCTCCTGCCCCCGCCCGAGGTCGATTTCGGCACCGCGCGGGCGGGGTTTAAGCTCCGGTCGGCGGGCAAGGTCGGCGGCGATCTGGTCGGGCATTTCCCGGCCGGGCCGGGCCGCGTCGGGCTGTTCGCGCTCGACGTGTCAGGCCACGGCGTGACCTCGGCGCTGCTGACCGCGCGGCTGGCGGGCATGTTCTCCAACGCCTCGACCGGCGGCAACGTCACCCGCGACCGCGACGCGACCGGGGCCGAACGGCCGCGCGACCCCGCCCGCATCGCCGCCGAGATCAACCGCAGGCTCCTGGCGGAGATCGAGACGGAGCTGTACCTGACGCTCTGCCTCGCCGTGCTGGACCTCGCGACCGGGGCCGTGGACCTGGTGCAGGCGGGGCACCCGTTTCCCTACCACATCCGCCCCGGCGCGCCGCCACAGCCGGTGGCCGAGACCGGGATGCCGGTCGGGCTGCTGTTCGAGGCGGATTACCACTCGGTCCGGCTGACGCTCGCGCCCGGCGACCGGCTGCTGCTGCATTCGGACGGCTTCGTGGAATGCCCCGGCCCGGACGGCGCGATGCTTGGCGAGGAGGGGCTTGCCGGAATGCTCGGGTCCTGTTCCCGTCACGGCCCGGCGGAATGCCTCGACATGCTGATCGACCGGCTCGCGGATTTCGCGGGCACCCGCGATTTCCCCGACGACGTGTCGGCGCTGCTGCTCGACTACCTAGGCCCCGCCGGGATGGCCGCGGATCGGCGCGACCCCGGGGGCCCCGAGGATCGCCGCGGCGCGCCGTAGGAAATGGCGGTCGCCGGACACGGCCAGGCGCCCGGCGGCCTCGCCCCATGACATTGGGATCGCCCAGTGCCCCGGTTCCAGCGGTGGCCCAGCGCGGCGACCCGCATGGGCGAGGTAGATGTGGCAGAGCTTTTCCGCCCACCGGTCGTATTCCGGCATGTAGGTGAAGCGCCGGAACATGCCGAGCCGCCGCGCGCCGTGGATACGGTAGCCGGTTTCCTCCATCACCTCGCGGTGCAGCGCGGCGACCGGCTGCTCGCCCGGATCGATGCCGCCGCCGGGCAACTGGAACTCGGGCCAGGGATCTTCCTGCGCGGTCACGAGAACGCCGTCGCCGATGGTGACGACGGCGTAGATGCCGGGCCGGGGCGAGTAGCGGCGGCCCGGTTCCGGCGGGGATCCGAAACGGCGGTTCATGGCGCCAGCCCTAGCGCCGCGCGCGCCCCTGTTCAACGGCTGCCGGCTGCGCTAAGGGGCGCGGCATGACCGACACCCCGGATCCGATCGCCACCGCCGCCCGCGTGCTGCGCATAGAGGGCGCCGCCGTGGCCGCGCTCGCCGACGCGCTGCCGGCGGATTTCGCGGCCGCGGTCGACGCGATCCTCGGCACCAACGGGCGGGTGATCCTGTCGGGGATCGGCAAGTCGGGCCATATCGCGCGCAAGATCTCCTCGACCTTCGCCTCGACCGGCACGCCGTCCGCCTTCGTCCACCCCGCCGAGGCCAGCCACGGCGATCTGGGCATGGTGATGCCCGGCGACCTGGCGATCCTGATCTCCCATTCCGGCGAGACGGCGGAACTGCGCGACATCGTCGCCCACTGCGCCCGGTTCTCGATCCCGATGATCGGGATCTCGGGCAACGCCGGGTCGACCCTGATGCAGGCCGCGGACTGGCGCCTGACCCTGCCGCCGGTTGAGGAAGCCTGCATCAACGGGCTCGCGCCGACGACCTCGACCACTCTGACGCTGGCGCTCGGTGACGCGCTCGCCGTCGCGGTGATGGAGCGGCGCGGCTTTTTGCCCGAGGAATTCCGCACCTACCATCCCGGCGGGCGCCTCGGCGCGCGGCTGGCGAAGGTGGCGCAGCTGATGCACCCGCCGGCCGAACTGCCGCTGGTCCCCGAGGATGCGCCGATGCCCGAGGCGCTGATCGTGATGAGCGAGAAGGGCTTCGGCGTCGCCGGGGTCACAGGTGCGGGACGGCTGGTCGGCGTCATCACCGACGGCGACCTGCGCCGCAACGTCACCCGCCTGTCCGACGCCACCGCGGGCGAGGTCGCGACCCGCAGCCCCCGCGTCATCGGCCCCGACGAACTGGCCGCCGAGGCGCTGGCGATCATGTCGCAGAACAAGATCACGGCGCTGTTCGTGATCGACGGCGATGGCGCGCCGCTCGGTCTGATCCACCTGCACGACTGCCTGCGCGCGGGGCTCGCCTGAGATTCAGAGCAGGTCCGGCGGGGTTTCCAGGTGGATCGGCCCGGTGCGCGCGGATTCGCGGAAGAAGTCCCGCAGCGCGCGCGACGCCGCGATCTCGGCGGTCAGGTCGCCGGTCAGCGTGAGCTCGGCGCCGTAGTTCACCAGTTTCTGGGCCAGTTCGCCCAGGAGCCCGGTGCGCAGGTCCCAGAACTCCGCCGAGAAATCCGACGTGTCGCGGACCAGCTTCCGCCCGGTATCGGCGAAGCTTTCGGCGATCAGGTCCTGGATATCCCGCCCGGTCGAGATCATCCGCGCCCGACGGCGGCATAGGCCTCGAACCCGGCCTCCTTCACGTCGCCGGGCGAATAGATGTTGCGCAGGTCGGCCATGCGCGCGGTCGCCATCGATCCCGCGAGCCGCGACAGGTCCAGCGCGCGGAACTCGTTCCACTCGGTCAGGATCACGATCAGGTCGGCGCCCTTCGCGGCCTCGTAGGGGTCGTCCATCCAGGCCACGCCGGGCAGCATCGCCTCGCCTTCACGCCGGCCCTGCGGGTCGACCACCCGGACCCGCGCACCGCCGCCGACCAGCGCCGGGACGATGGTCAGCGACGGCGCGTCGCGCATGTCGTCGGTGTTCGGCTTGAAGGTCACGCCGAGAACGGCGACCGTCTTGCCGTTGAAGGTGTCGTCGCAGAGATCGCGCAGCTTGCCGATCATCCGGGTCTTCACCGCCTCGTTCACGCGGATCACCGTCTCGACGATGTTCTGCGGCGAGGCATAGTCCTGGCCGGTGCGCGCGAGCGCCGAGGTGTCCTTGGGGAAGCACGACCCGCCGTAGCCGGGGCCCGCGTGCAGGAACTTGTTGCCGATCCGCCCGTCCAGACCGATGCCCTTCGACACTTCCTTCACGTCCGCGCCGACCTTTTCGCACAGCGCGGCGATCTCGTTGATGAAGGTGATCTTCGTGGCGAGGAAGGCGTTCGCGGCGTACTTTATCATCTCGGCGGATTCGAGATCGGTCGTGACGATAGGGAAGTCGCGCAGGAACAGCGGCCGGTAGATGTCGGCCATGACCTGCGCCGCGCGGTCGCTTTCCACGCCGACGACGACGCGGTCGGGGCGCATGAAGTCGTCGATCGCCGCGCCCTCGCGCAGGAATTCCGGGTTCGAGGCCACGTCGAAATCCGCGTCGGGGTTCGCGCTCCGGACGACCTCCGCCACGCGGCGGTTGGTGCCCACGGGGACGGTCGATTTCGTCACCACCACGCAGTAGCCGGTCAGCGCGCGGGCGACCTCCTCGGCGGCGGCCATGACGTAGCTGAGATCGGCGTGCCCGTCGCCGCGCCGGGTCGGCGTACCGACGGCGATGAACACCGCGTCCGCGCCATCCACGGCGGAGGGCAGGTCGGTGGTGAAGGTCAGCCGCCCGGCATCGACGTTGCGCACCATCAGCGCGTCGAGGCCCGGTTCGTAGATCGGCACCTTGCCGTCCAGCAGCATCTCGATCTTGCGCGGGTCCTTGTCGACGCAGATCACGTCGTGGCCGAAATCCGAGAAGCAGACGCCGGACACGAGTCCGACATATCCGGTGCCGATCATCGCGATTCGCATGAGATACCGAACTCCCGTTGTGCGACCTATCCGGTCAGGTCCGTAGCATCGGCCCCCCGCGAATGCGAGATGTCAGGCCTCGTAATAGTCCCGGTACCAGGCAACGAAGCGCCGGACGCCCTCCGGAACCTCCGTCGCTGGTTCGAATCCGGTCAGTTTGCGAAGAAGCGCGGTGTCGGCCCAGGTCGCGGGCACGTCGCCCGGCTGCATCGGCAGCATCCGCATCTCGGCCTCGCGCCCGGTCGCGGCCTCGATCGCGCGGATGAAATCCAAGAGCCGCACCGGCTCAGCGTTGCCGATGTTCACCACCCGCCACGGCGCGACCGGCGACAGGCTGTCGCCGTCGTCGACCGGAACCCGCGGCCGGCGCGGGTAATGCGGCACCAGCCGCACGATGGCCTCCACCAGGTCGTCGATGAAGGTGAAATCCCGGCGCATGTTGCCGTGGTTGTAGACGTCGATCGGTTCGCCGCCGAGGATCGCGCGGGTGAACTTGAACAGCGCCATGTCCGGCCGCCCCCAGGGCCCGTAGACGGTGAAGAAGCGGAACATGGTCACCGGCAGGTCGTAGAGATGGGCATAGGAATGCGCCATCGCCTCATTCGCCTTCTTGGTCGCGGCGTAGAACGACATCTGCGCATCGGCCTTGTCGGTCTCGGCGTAGGGCATGACCTCGTTCGCGCCGTAGACCGAGGAGGTGGAGGCCAGCAGGCTGTGCCGCGGCGGGTGCGCGCGCATCGCCTCCAGCAGCCGGAAGGTGCCGACCAGGTTGGCCTCGACGTAGCTTTCCGGCGCCTCGATGGAGTGGCGGACACCGGCCTGCGCGGCAAGGTGCACGACGAGATCTGGCGTTTCCCGCGCGAAAAGGTCGGTCAGCACGTCGGGCGTTTCCAGCCGTTCCTCGACGAAGGAGAAACCCGCGTTCTGCAGCAGCATGGCGCGGCGGCGTTCCTTCAGCCGGACGTCGTAGTAGTCGGTCATCGCGTCGAAACCGACGACGCGCCAGCCATCGGCCAGGAGCCGCGCCGCGACGTGGTAGCCGATAAAGCCCGCGGCCCCCGTCACGAGCGCCGTTCTGCCCTGTCCCGTCATCGCGTCCCTCCGGTATCCGGGCGGCTCTAGCAGGCCGGGAAGGGGCGCGCCAAGGACCAGCCGGGAAATAGTCCGTTGCGGTTTACCAAGTCTTGACCGCTCCGGGTCCAGTCTGCCGGTGCAGAACGCAGGCGGAGGAACGCGCCCCGTGCCCGAATGGCTTTCCGATCTCGCGCGGGGGTTCCCCACGTCCGACCCGATGCTCGCCCTCGGCGCGGTGATGGCGCTCCTGGTGGCGTCGGCGATCGTCTTCCTCGTCTCCGGAGCCGGGCTCGCCATCGGCGGCATCGCGTCGGTGCGCCCGGCCCCCCCGCCGGCGGTTCCCGCCGATCCCCCGGCAGCGGGCGCGGCGGTCCGGGCGCTCTACCGCGACGCGTCGGTGCTCGTGACCGGGGCGGGCGGCTCCATCGGGTCGGAGCTTGCGCGCCAGTGTCTCGCGCTCCGCCCGCGCCGGCTCGTCCTGCTCGACCTGTCGGAATACGCGCTTTATGCCATCGACCGGGCGTTGCGCGGGATGCCGGGGGCCGGGGCGGTGGACATCGTACCGGTGCTCGGCTCGGTCGGGGACGAGGCGATGGTCGCGCGGCTGCTCGCTCGCCACGACATCGGCGTCGTGCTGCACGCCGCGGCCTACAAGCACGTACCGCTGGTGGAGGCGAACCCGGCGGCGGGGCTGTCGAACAACGTCATAGGAACGGAGGTGCTGGTTCGTGCCGCGGCCGCCGCGAGCGTCGGCCGCTTCGTGCTCCTGTCGTCGGACAAGGCGGTGCGGCCGGCGGGGCTGATGGGCGCGTCGAAATGGATCGCGGAACAGGTGGTGCAGGATGTCGGGTCGCGCGCGGGCGGCATGTTGGCCTGCGTCGTGCGGTTCGGCAACGTGCTCGGATCCTCCGGCTCGGTCCTGCCGCTGTTCCGGGAACAGGCGGCGCGCGGCGGGCCGGTCACGGTGACCGACCCGCGCGCCGAACGCTATTTCATGTCGGTGTCGGAGGCGGTCCACCTCGTGCTGCAGGCCGGCGCGATGTCCGCGGGGGGCGAGGTGTTCCTGTTCGACATGGGCGCCCCGCGCCGCATCGTCGACCTCGCGCGCGAGGTCGTCGCGGAAACCGGGGGCCGCGCGGCGATCGTGTTTACCGGGCTCAGGCCGGGGGAGAAGCTGCGCGAGGAACTGACATGGTCCCGTCTGCGCCACCCGACGGCCCATCCCCGGATCTTCACGGCGCCCGAGCCCCGCCTGTCCGAGATCGAATGCGCGCAGCTTCTCCGCGATGTCCGAACCGCGGTGGCGGAAGGCCGGGGGCTCGACCTCGATGCTGTCGGTGGTCTGCGTCGCGCGGTCTCGAAGCCATCGGGATCGGCTGACGGCGGGGCCGGTGCCGCAGGCAGAACCGTCCGGGTCTGAAATGGCCACGCCTAGTGTCTGAGGGTCGATCCGGCTCCGGCGCGGACATTTACCGCGGCCTGACGGACCAAACGGCGGATTGGGGACCGGCCTGCCAGCGAAGTCGGCACGCCGCCCGGTCGACGTCATGCGGCGCGCATGGCGCCCAAGCGTCCCCCGACGCTCAGCGACCAATTACCGTGCGAACGGTGCGGCCGAGGATCCAGAGATCGAAGGGGACGGAGGCGTGGTCGGCATAGATCATGTCCAGCCGGGCCTTTCGCGGCACGCAGCGGCGGGAATAGGTCGCGTCGGTTTCGGCCTCCGACCGGCAGGCCGCGAGGATCCGCGCCTCCGCCCGGTGATAGACCAGCGTGGCGAGACCGGTCAGGCCGGGGCGGCAGGCGAGCACGCGGTCGTAGAGGTCGGGGTGGCGCTCGACGTAGCGGCGGAGGGGCGGGCGCGGCCCGACGAAGGACATGTCCCCCCGCAGGATGTTCCACAGCTGCGGCAGTTCGTCGAGCCGCCGCCTGCGCAGCCCGCGGCCGCAGGCGGTCAGCCGGGCGGACTTGTCGCCGCCGGTGGCGACGCCCGCATCGTCGGCCGGCCGCATCGTCCGGAACTTGCACAGGCGGAACGGCCGCCGGTGCCGCCCGATCCGTTCTGAGACATGCAGGACGGGCCGCCCGTCGGCCGCGAGGATGCAGAGGGCGACGCCGATCGACACCACGCACACGGGAATACCCAGCACCGCGACCAGTCCGAGGTCCACAAGTCGTTTCGACAATGAGCCCCCCGACGGCGATTGTCGCAGATTGAGGCAGTTCGCTGGCAATTTTCCGCCGACCGGAGATCCGATAATTTCCTAACGTTATCAGGACTTTCGTAACTCACCCCTTGTTAAGCAAGGGTAAATCGCGCAGGATCCGCGAACGAAAAGCGCGCGCAATGCGGCCATTTCTGTTTACGCGCCCCCAACGATCCCCTGCAAAACCCCGCTTTGGCCTGCACGTCTCCGCAATGGTGCCGCAATTGGAAACGATTGTCCGTCCTGCCAGAGACAAAGGTGTGCAGGTGTATCAATGGACCGTTTGACCGAAATGGAGGCGTTCGCGACCGTCGTGGACCAGGGCGGGTTCACCGACGCCGCGAAGAAGATGGGTATCTCGAAATCCGCGGTATCCAAACACGTCTCCTCGCTCGAGAGCCGGCTCGGCGCGCGTCTGCTGAACCGGACCACCCGCCGGGTCAGCCCGACGGAGATCGGGCTTGCCTATTACGACCGCGCCCGCCGCGTGCTGAACGACGCCGGCGAGGCCGACGCGCTCGTGACCGCGATGCAGTCGGCGCCCTCGGGGATGCTGCGGGTGTCCGTCGCCACGGATTTCGGGGTCAACCACCTGTCGCCGGTCCTGGGCGACTTCCTGCACGCCTATCCCGAGATCACCGTGAACATGGTGCTGAACAACCGCTACGTGGAGCTGATCAGCGAGGGCTTCGACCTTGCGATCCGCGTCGGCGAACTGGAGGATTCGAGCCTCCGCGCCCGCAAGCTCTGCGAGACCAACAAGCGGATGATCGCGGCACCGTCCTACTTCCAGCAATACGGCCGGCCGCAGAAGATCGACGACCTGAACGAGCACAAGCTCCTGCATTACTCGAACCAGGCTTCGGGCAACGTCTGGAAGGTCACCGCGCCGTCCGGCGAAAAGCGCCAGGTCCGCACCGCGGGGTCGCTGACGGTCAACGATGGCCAGTCGCTCCTGAACGCCGCGATCGGCGGGCTCGGTATCGCCTACCTTCCGAGCTTCCTCTACGCCGAGCCGATGCGCCAGGGCCTGCTGGAGGACGTGATCCCCGACCTTCCGATGGAGGTGCAGGGCATCTACGCGATCTACCCGCCGGGCCGCTACACGCAGCCCAAGGTGCGCGCGTTCATCGATTTCCTGGTGGACCAGTTCAAGGAAAAGGGGTCGGACGACTGGTGATCCGACCAAGTGGATGGGGTACCGCGTGCGGGCCCGTCGGGTAACCCCGGCGGGCCCTTTTTCTGTCACTCGGTGTTGATGACCACGGCCTCGACCCGCCGGTTCACGTCGCGGCCTTCCTGCGTCGTGTTCGGCGCCAGCGGCATCAGGTAGCCGACCCCCTCGGCGGTGAGCCGCGCGGGCGCGATCCCGTATCGGTCGATCAGCACCTGCCGCACCGCCGCCGCCCGCGCCCGGCTGACCGCGATGTTGGACTGGAGCGCGCCCTCCGCGTCGGTATGGCCGACGAGGGTCAGCCGGACATCGGGATTGGCGCCGAGGTAGTCCGCAAGTTCCTGCAGGATCGGCAGGTCCGGATCCGCGAGCGCGGTCGCGCCGTAGGCGAAGGTCACGCCCGGCAGGGGCGCCCGCCCGATGGACGACAGCGCGGAGGCGAGGTCGGCCGCCCCGGTCCTGCTATCGGGCGTGCCCGGTAGCGGGACGGGTTCGGCCTCGGGCGCGGCGTCGGGGGCACGGCTCGATACCGTGGGGTCGGGAAAGGCCGCCGTTTCCGGCGCGACATGGGTGACCTGTACATAACCCTCCCCGCCGCCGGTGCTGATGACGAGCGCGATGTATTCCGGCCCCTCCGGCCCGTCGCGCCGCGCCGCGTGGAAGGCGAAGTCGGCGAGGTTGACGTGCATCTCGGGCTCCGGCACCAGGTCCAGCCCGTAACGGAAATCGAACCCGCCGCAGACCCGCGTGGTGCAGGAGAAGATCGGCGCGAATCCCGCCTCTTCGAGTTGCCCGGTCAGCACCGCGAGCAGCACCCCGGTCGCGGCCTGGCTGTCCGCGATGCGCCAGACCTCGCGCCGGATCGCGCCCTCGGCCTCGAAGGACGGCATCCCGCCGCCGGCCCAGGGACCCGTCGGGATCAGCGACCGGCCGTAGGGCTCCGTCTCGGTGACCACGGCCTCGGCGGTTTCCGGCAGCGACAGCACCTCGTCGGCGAGCCCGGGGCCCGCGAGACAGAGGAGGACGGCACCGGCGCGGAGCATGGGTCAGCGGTGCTTCGCGTGGTAATCCGGGTTCGGCTCCATCGCCACCGCCGAAGCCATGCGATTGGTCATGTTGAAGAAGGACGCGACCGAGGCGATGTCCCAGATATCGCGGTCGGAGAAGCCGAGATCGCGCAGCGCCTGCCGGTCGGCTTCCTCGATCTTCGCGCTGGCCTCGGACATCTTCACCGCGAAATCCAGCATCCCGCGCTGGCGCGGATCGAGCGGCGCGACGCGGTAGTTCATCACCAGCGCCTCGCCGAGCGCGGGGTCGCCCGACAGCTCCCGCACCGCCGCGCCGTGGGCGACGAGGCAGTACCAGCACCGGTTCACCGACGACACGGCGACTGCGATCATCTCGCGTTCCAGCTTTGTCAGCCCGCTGTCGCCGAGCATCAGGTCGTTGTACATCGCCGTGAAGGCGTTCAGCTTGTCGATGTCGAACGCGTAGGCGGCCAGCACGTTCGGGATCATCCCGAGCTTGTCCTGGCAGACGTCGAAGTATTTCTGCGTCGCCGGCGGCAGCGGATCCACGGGCGGCAGGTCGAGAGCGGTGCTCTGGCGGTTGGGCTGGCTCATGTCTCTCCGGTCTTCACGCGGTAATGATAGTGCCCGACGGGTTCGAAACCCAAGGACTTATAGAGCGCGTTGGCCGGGGCGTTCGCGCGGGTGACGAGCAGCGCGAGCGTCGACGCCCCCTGGCGCAAGGCCCAGTCGGCGGCGGAACAGACCATGACGCGGGCAAGCCCGGCACGGCGATAGTCGGGCGCGACTTCCAGCGCGTGCAGCATCGCGGCATCGCCGTGGACGGCGACGAAGGCGGCGGCGGCGGGCCGGTCGTGGATGCGGCCGAGCAGGCTCGTCTTCGGCCCCTGTACCCGGTCCATCACCGCGCGGCGTTCGGGGCCGACCCCGGCCTCGGCCCAGACGTCGGTCTGGATCGCGAGCGGCGGCCAGATCTCGAAACTGGTGACGGGCGGCGGCACGGCGGCAATGGTGGCGGCGTCGATGGCATAGGCCAGCGTCGGGTCCTTGACCGCGTAGCCGGCGGCATCGAGCATCGCGTCGAGCCGGTCCTCTCCCGCGCGGACCATCACCAGCGGCCCCTGTCCGAGGCCCAACATCGCTGCTTCGGCGGTCCCGAGGTCGGGTGTCGCGTCCGCGGGTCCGTCCCAAGTCGCGGCCGACACGCGGGACCCGCCGCCCGCGCCCTCGCGGATCGTCCAGCCGTCCCGCATCTCGGCCCGCACCGGGGGCCATGTCGCCTGCGTCAGGGCGTAGATGTCGATCATGCGCGCGGCGGGAATTCGCGGGCGAGCGCGGTCATCGCCGCCTCGACCGCCGCGCCGTCGGTGCCGCGGATGACGATGTTCGACCCGAACGCGCCGTTCTGCTGGAACGGGTAGGACCCGATGGAAACGCCCGGGTGCGCCTTCGCCAGCGCGGACAGGCCGGCGGCGATGTCGCCTTCGCCCCGGTCGATCCGGTAGGATTGCGACAGGAGCGGGGGGCCGCCCGCGATGGTCGGCAGAACCGAGGCCACCATCGCCTCGAAGATCGACGGAACACCGGCCATGACGTGGACGTTGCCGAGCGTGAAGCCGGGCGCGCCGGAAATCGGGTTGTCGATGAGCGTCGCGCCGTCGGGAATGCGGGCCATGCGCAGACGCGCCTCGTTCAGCTCCGTCCCCATCGCCTCGTAGCGGCTGGCGAGGATCGCGCGGGCATCCTCCCGGACATCGATCGGCACGCCGAAGGCCGCGGCGATGGCGTCGGCGGTGATGTCGTCGTGCGTCGGCCCGATCCCACCCGAGGTGAAGACGTGGTCATGCGCCGCGCGCAGGGCGTTCACCGCGGCCACGATCCGGTCGTGGTCGTCGGTGACGAAGCGCGCCTCGATCAGCGGAACGCCGTGCTTGGTCAGTTCGCCGGCGAGAAAGTGCATGTTGGCGTCGCGCGTGCGGCCCGAGAGGATCTCGTCGCCGATCACCAGCATCGCCGCCGTGGGTGTGGTCATGTCCGGCTCCTTGAAGGCTCCCCGCCTTGGGTATAGGGCCGCCCTCATGCGCTTTCAAACCCCGCTCGTGCGCGCGACGCTCATCCGCCGCTACAAACGCTTTCTCGCCGACGTCCGGCTGCCCGACGGGACCGAGGCGGTGGCCCACTGCCCGAACCCCGGCGCGATGCTCGGCCTCGCCGATCCGGGTCTCGCGATCTGGGTGGAGCCGAACGACGATCCGAGGAAGAAGCTGAAATACGGCTGGCGGCTGGCGGAGTTGCCGGACGGGCACTGGTGCGGGATAGACACGAGCGTGCCGAACAGGGTCGTTTTCGAGGCCCTGAGCGCCGGCGCGGTGGCCGAATTGTCCGGTTACGACCAGGTCCGGCCCGAGGTCGCCTACGGCACCGGCAGCCGGGTCGACTTCCTGTGCCGGGGCGCGGACCTGCCGGATGCCTATGTCGAGGTGAAGAACGTCCACCTTCGCCGCGACGGCGACCTCGCGGAGTTCCCCGACAGCGTGACGGCGCGCGGGGCGAAGCACCTGGCGGAGCTGTCGGAGATGGCGGCGCAGGGGCACCGGGCGGTGATGCTCTACCTCGTCCAGCGCACGGATTGCGCCCGGATGGGCTTTGCCGCCGACCTCGACCCGACCTACGCCGCGGCGGTCGAACGCGCCGCCGCGGCGGGGGTCGAGATGCTGGCCTACGACACCACGATCTCGCCCGAAGGCGTCGGCCTTGGGCGGGCCATCCCGGTTACTGGAAAATTACCTCTGGGTGCCATAGATTGACCGCAAGCCAGAAGGAGCACGCATTGGACGGATTCCACGGCCGGCTGACGAAAGACGGCATCCGTATCCACAAGCCCGAGGATTTCGCCGGTATGCACCGCGCGGGGGAACTTGCCGCGCGCATTCTCGACGACGTGGCCGACCGGGTGCAGCCCGGCGTGACCACCGCCGAGATCGACGACTGGATCACCGCCGAGGTCGAGCGGGCGGGCGCGATTTCCGCGACCATCGGCTACCGCGGTTACCAGCACGCGAGCTGCATCAGCGTGAACCACGTCGTCTGCCACGGCATTCCGGGGCAGAAGATCCTGAAGGACGGCGACATCCTCAACATCGACGTCACCGTGATCGTCGATGGCTGGTACGGCGATTCCAGCCGGATGTACGCGGCGGGCCGGATCGGCCGCAAGGCGGAGCGGCTGGTCGAGGTCACCCATGACGCCCTGATGATCGGGATCGAGGCGGTGCGCCCCGGCAACACCTTCGGCGACATCGGCCACGCGATCCAGACCTACGTCGAAGCCAACCGGATGAGCGTGGTGCGCGACTTCTGCGGCCATGGGCTCGGCCAGGTGTTCCACGCGCCGCCGAACGTGCTGCATTACGGCCGCCCCGGCACCGGCCCGGTGCTGGAGGAAGGCATGTTCTTCACCATCGAGCCGATGGTGAATCTCGGCCGCCCGGAAACCAAGGTGCTGGCCGACGACTGGACCGCCGTCACCCGCGACAAGTCGCTGTCGGCGCAATTCGAACACTCCGTTGCGGTCACCTCGACGGGGGTGGAAATCTTCACGCTCTCGCCGGCGGGCCGCTTCCACCCGACCTGGAAAGACGCATGATCCGTATCACCCTGCTTGCGCTGGCCCTCGCCGGCCTGCCCGCCGCTGCGCCCGCGCAGGAGGCATCCGTCGAATTCAACCTGTTCGAGCTCGAGGGCTTCACCCGCGCCCGCATCTTCGAGTTCGACGAGGATTACACCGAGCAGTTCGGCATCGATGTGCCGGTCCCGTTCCAGGTCTCGATCCCGATCGACGACAGCATCGAGCTGATCTCGGACGGGCGGCCCGACGGCGGTGCCTTCGTGAAGTTCACCTTCGCCACCGCCGAGGAAAACCGCCGCTTCGTCGAGAACATCCAGATCGTCGACGCGACCTTCCCGATCCCCGAAGGCGTCGAGGACCCGGAAGGCCAGCGCATCATGATCGCCGCGCGGCTGTTGCAGGAACAGGTGTTCCCGCAGGCCGTGCAGGGCTTTTCCGATCCGGAGGTCCTGGCGCTGGAACGCTTCGAGGTTGGCGAGATCGTCGGCGCGCGGCTGGTCGGCAGCTACGTCGATCCGACCATCGGGCCGATGCTCCTGCACCTCGTCGCGCTGCCCCATCCGCGCCAGGCCGAAAGCTACGTCGCGGTGGCGAACATCAACCTCACGCTGGTCCCGGTGACGACGCCGGAATCCCTGACCGGGGCCTTGACCAGCCGGGTGCTCGGCAGCTTCACCTACCGCTGATCATTCCAGCCAGACCTCGACCCGCCGGTTGACGGCGGCGCCCCAGGCGGTGTCGTCGCAGGCGATCGGGAGCGCTTCGCCAAAGGCCGCGATGCGCAGTTCGACCCGCGCGAGGTCGGCGGTGGCCGCGGCCTCCATCACGGCGCGGCGCACGGTTTCGGCCCGGTTGCGCGCCAGCGCGATGTTGGCCCCGGCCCGCCCCGCGCTGTCCGAGAACCCGACGAAGGTCAGCCGCCGCCCGTCGTATTCGCCCTGTTCGATGGCCCGGGCCAGTCGCGAGATCGCGGACAGCGACTGGGTGTCGAACTCGGTCGATCCGCCCGAGAACCGGAAGGTCGGAGACAGCCGCGCGGCATCCTCCATCCGCGCGGCCAGGCGTTGCAGGTCGGCCAGCGACACGTCCGCCCCGGCCGCGGCGATGGCATTGGCCAGCCTCCGGCCCTGGTCCTCGACCGGGCTTTCGGTGATCGACTGGCTGACGAACCCCGCCCGCCGGATCACCCGTTCGGCCACCGCGCTTTCGAGGAAACCGAGGAACTCGCGCACCAGCCGCGGCAACCGGCGCGGCGGGGTGTAGACGAATAGCGGCGCGGTCAGCGGGTAATCCTGCGATTTCAGGGATTCCGGGCTCGCCTCCAGCGAGAAGCCGCAGGGGCCGGTCAGGTCGATCGCACGCGCGTTTCCGACCGCCGAATAGGCGGTGACGCCGATCGCGTAGGGGTCGCGCGCGACCGCGTCGGACAGGTCCCGGGGGTCGTCGTGGCGGATGATGCCATCGGCCAGCGGACGGGTGGTTCCGGCGAGGATCTCGGCCTCGAACGCCTGCGACAGCCCCCCGGTCGCCGCCGTCAGATGCAGCCGCACCGGGGCATCCGGCCCGCCGAGGTCGACCCAGTTCGCGATCTCGCCGGTATAGAGCCGCACCAGATCCTCGGGCGAGATCTCCCGCACCGGCAGCGCGCGCGAGGTCACCGGCACCAGCGCGTCGAGCCCGATCACCCGCCCCCGCCGCGCCAGCGCCGTCTGCCCGCCATCGGCCCGCGCCTCCATCGCCAGCGGCTCGCGCAGGGCGAGCGCGAGGTCGGCATCCTCGTTCAGTAGTGCGAGGAACCCGTCCTCGGTCGTGCCGGGGGTGACGGCGAAGCGCGCCGCGACGGTCCCGTCCTCGCGCGCAAGCTCGTAGGTCGTGCCCCCGGTGCCGAGTTGCCGGGTGACGGTGAACCCGCGTTCCGCCGCGAAGGCATCGACCAGCGCGGGCAGGAGCGTCTCGGCGATGATCGCCGCGCCGGCGAAGCGGGCCTCGGCCACGAAAGCCGAGAGGTCCGGGCAACCCGGCCCGGCGCAGGACACGCCCTCCGCGCTGACGGTGAGCGGGCCGTAGACGGAGGAGACGCGGTAGAATTCGCCGTCGAACGCCAGCAGGCTGCCGCTCAGCTCGATCGCGCCGTCATGGGAGGTCAGCGTGATGTCCTGCGCCCAGGCGGCGGCGGGGGCACATGCGGCCAAAGCAAAGGCGAATAGCGGGGATCTCATGCCGGCCTGCGGCCCCGCGGGGCCCTGTCCTTGTCAGTTGGCCGCGATCCTCAGGTCCCCGAACAGATTTTGCAACACCATAACCTGCCCGGCCTCGGCGCACCCCGGCAGGGTGAAGGCGACGCGGCTCTGCGCGAGGTCGCCGTCGCGGGTGGTGGCCACCGTCCCGGCCTCGACCGCGGTGCCGCAATTGCCAGCGTCAACCGGGACTTCGACGCTCAATCGCACGACGCCACCCTCGCCCGGAAGCGTGTCGCGCGGGAAGGTGTAGACCAGCGTCTGCGCGGCGCCCTGCGTCCCGAGCGCGGTCAGGAACCCGCCCTCGCCGCGCATCGCGGCCCCCGGCGATCCCGGCGCGGCGGGCCGGACATGTCCCGCGCCGCCGCGGACGGCCCCGCGTTCCCGCGCATGAAGTTCCACTCCGGAGGCACCGGACCACGTCACCGCCGCGCGATCGTAGTCAGCGAGGTCGGGGGCATCGGCCGCGATCTCGCGCGTCGCGCCGCCCGGCAGGGTCAGCCGGATCGCGGCGGGATCGGTCAGCACGGGCAGCAGCGCCTCGGCGCGGCCCATGAGATCGGTGCGAAGGGTGAACGACAGCCCCGCATGTTCGACGCGGATCGCGGCGTCGGCGTTGCACGGATCGGCCACCGTCAGCCGCACCATCGCCGGCGGCTCGGGCGCGGCACCGACGACGAGGCCGCAGGGCAGGCCATAGCGGCTGACCTCGTCGGGCAGGGACGGGGTCGCGGCGGGCACGTCGGTTCCGAAACGAGCGGGCAGGGGCGGCAGGTCGGGCAGTCGCGCGGCGATGACCGGCGCGTGTTCGGGTGCGGGCGCGGCGAGGTGCAGGGCCGCGCCGGTCATCGGCGGCAGTGCCGCCGCCCCGCCCGAACGCGGGTTCGTGCCTTGCCACCAGGCCCCGGCAACGGCGGCCAGCGCGAGTGCGACGGAAGCCAGTCGGATCGTCATCCGGCGTGTCATTATCGGACATCCCTCGAACGATATCAGTCGGTTATCTTGTGGATGGTTACGGCGGGACCGGGCCGGAACGCGCGCGCTATCTGCGCCGGGGCAGCCAATTCGCCACGGGGTGATGCAAACGGGACTCACATCTGGCAGGCTCCGCCGCGATGGAAACGCTCGCCACCCTCACCTCGCGCCACGCGCGGGACGGCCGTATCGACGGCATCCTGCTCAGGCCCGAACGTCGGGCCCCGGTGACCTCTGTGCCATCGGCGGAGCTGACGGTTTCGGGTCTTGCGGGCGATCATCGGGCGCGGCCGGGCAAGCGGGCGCTGACGCTGATCCAGGCCGAGCATCTGCCGGTCATCGCCGCCCTGGCCGGGCGCGAGGTGACGGCGGAAATGCTGCGGCGGAACATCGTCTTGTCGGGCATCAACCTCGGCGCCCTTCGGGGCGTGGAGCTTGCCCTCGGCCTGGCACGGATCCGGATCACCGGCCCCTGCGCACCCTGTTCGCGGATGGAGGAAGCGCTCGGCCCCGGCGGCTACAACGCCATGCGAGGGCACGGCGGCTGGTGCGCCGAGGTGCTGGAACCGGGCCCGGTTTCGGTCGGCGATGCGGTGGTTCCCGGTCCGGCGTGACCGTCGACCCCTAGCGCAGACGTTCCAGCACCGCGAGCGAGGCGTAGCCATCCGGCACGAGACCCTGTGCGGCCTGGTAGCGGCGCACGGCGTCGATCGTGTTCGGCCCGATGATCCCGTCGACGTTGCCGGGCGGGAAACCGGCGGCGGTCAGCCGCCTTTGAAGTTCCTGACGCTCGGCAAAGCTGAGCGCCCGGTCGCCGCGCGGCCAGCCGGCGCGGAACGGCCCGGCACCCGCGATGCGGTCGGACAGGTGGCCGACGGCGATGACATAGGCATCCGCGGGGTTGTAGCGCTCGATGACGTGGAAGTTATCGAAGATCACCAGCGGCACCCCCGCCGCCCCGGCGGGCAGCAGGATCGAGGCGCGGCCGTGGTCGGGGATCGGCTGGCCGTTCGTGAGCCGTACACCGGCGGCGTTCCAGTGCGACACCGGTCGCTTCACGCGTTCGCCCGACTGCGAGAAGTCGAAGCCCCGCGGCAGAACGACCTCCATCCCCCAGGGCTGTCCGTAGGTCCAGCCATGCTCGGCCAGGTAGTTCGCGGTCGAGGCGAGCGCGTCCACCGGGTTGTCCGACCAGATGTCGCGGCGGCCGTCGCCGTTGGCATCCTGCGCGAAGCTGAGGAAGCTCGTCGGCATGAACTGGGTGTGGCCCATCGCCCCGGCCCAGGACCCGGTCATGTGCCGCGCATCGACGTCGCCCGCCTGCAGGATCCGCAGGGCGGCGATCAGCTGTTCCTCGAAGAAGTCGCGGCGGCGGCCGTCATAGGCCAGCGTCGCCATCGCCTCGATGATGTTGGTGTCGCCGCGCATGTGGCCGTAGGCGCTCTCGAGCCCCCAGATCGCGGCCACGACCTCCGCCTCGACGCGGTAGCGGCGTTCGATCCCGTCGAGCGCGCTGCCGTGCTGCTGCAACGCCTCGCGCCCGTTCCGGACCCGCGTGTCCGACACCGCGCTGTCGAGGTAATCCCAGAGCGCGCGGGTGAATTCCGACTGGTTCCGGTCGCGGTCGAGCACCCGCGTGTTGAGCTGGATGCCGCTGAACGCCTGCGAAAAGGTCGCGTCGGAAATCCCGGCATTTCGGGCGCGGGCGCGAAACCCCTCGATCCAGCGCGCAAACCCCGCGTCGGAGGCCCGCGCCTGGGCATGGGGTTCGACCTCGGTCACAGGGGCGGCAGGGGCGGCGGCGGTGCCGCGCGGCGACGGGCGGAGCGAGGACGGGACTTCGAGTTGCGCGAGCCGGGTCGCCGCGAGGCTTTGAACCGACTGCACCTCGGCCGCGACGATACCGGGCGCGGTTGGGCCGGGGGTTTCGGCACCGGGTGCGCCGGGTCGGACCGGCGGGCGCACGGAGGCTGACGGCGGATCGGCCCATCCGGCCCCGGCCGAAAGCCCCGCCAAGACGAAGATCGCAAGTCCTGTCACTCGCATCCTGCACCTGCTCTGTTTCTCGTTGCCGGGGATCATAGCGGTTTTGACCGCCTGCCGACAGGGCCGGGTGGAACCGCTTGCGGCGGCCCGCCTAGCCGCGGCGCGCGGGCCGTTTCTTGCGCAGTTTCTGTCTCTTGGCCCGGGCCTTGCCAGCCTGCCGCCGGGGCGGGGCCCCGCGCCGCTTCGACGCGCCCCCGCCGCGCTTCACCTGCTGGCCCGACACGTCGATCAGTTCCAGTTCCAGCCCGCCGGTCACCGGAACGGCCGCGGCCAGCCGGACGGTGACCCGGTCGCCGACCGACAGGGTCAGCCCGCTGTCGGCCCCCATCAGCGTCTGCACCTCGGCGTCGTGGTGGAAGTATTCCGAACCGAGCGACCGGATCGGCAGAAGCCCGTCGGCCCCGGTCTCGTCCAGCTTCACGAAGGCGCCGAACCGCTGGATGCCGCTGATCCGCCCCTCGAACTCCGCGCCGACGCGGTCCGAGAGATAGGCGGCGAGGTAGCGGTCGTTGGTGTCGCGCTCCGCCTGCATCGACCGCCGCTCGGTTTCCGAGATGTGCTTGGCGGTTTCTTCCAGCGTCTCGACCTCCGACGGCGACAGCCCGTCGCGGCCCCATCCATGCGCGGTGATGAGCGCGCGGTGCACGACGAGGTCCGAGTAGCGCCGGATCGGCGAGGTGAAATGCGCGTAGGCCTTCAGCGCGAGCCCGAAATGCCCGAAGTTCTCGGGGAAGTAGTAGGCCTGGGTCATCGACCGGAGCGTGGCGAAGTTGATGAGCTCGTCGAATTCCGTCCCCTCGGCCTCCGACAGGAGCCCGTTGAGCTGCCCGGTCTTCAGCACCTGCCCCTTCGCCAGCGTGAAACCCGCGGTCTCGGCGGTCTCGCGCAGGGCGTCGATCTTGGACGGGTCCGGTTCCTCGTGCACCCGGAACAGGAGCGGCTGGCGCTTGGCGATCAGGGTCTCGGCGGCGGCGACGTTGGCCAGCACCATGAATTCCTCGATCAGCCTGTGGGCGTCGAGCCGTTCCTTGAACGCGACAGATCCGACGCGGCCGTCCGGCGTCAGCTCGATCCGCCGCTCCGGCAGGTCGAGGTCGAGCGGCTGGCGTTCCTTTCGCGCGGACATGAGCGCCTCGTAGGCGGCGTAGAGCGGCGCGATCACCCCGTCGAAGAACGGCGCGCATTTCTCGTTCGGGTTGCCGTCCCGCGCCGCCTGCACCTCGTCGTAGTCAAGCGAGGCATGGGACCGCATCAGGCCGCGGCGGAACTCGTGGCCGATCTTGTGGCCACCGGCGTCGATGACCATGCGCACGGCGATGACGGGGCGCGGGACGCCTTCGTGAAGGGAGCAGAGATCGCCGGACAGCCGGTCGGGCAGCATCGGCACGACCCGGTCGGGGAAGTAGGTGGAGTTGCCGCGCTTCTTCGCCTCGCGATCGAGCGCGCTACCCGGACGGACGTAATGAGCGACGTCGGCGATGGCGACCCAGATGACGTGCCCGCCCCGGTTCCCCGGATCGGTGTCGGCATGGGCGAACACCGCGTCGTCGTGGTCGCGCGCATCCGCCGGGTCGATGGTGATGAGCCCGAGGTCCCGCAGGTCCTCGCGCCCCTTAAGCCCGGCGGGCTTCATCGCGTCGGCTTCGTCGATGGCGGCATCGGGGAAGGCGTCGGGAATGCCGTATTCGTGGATCGCGATCAGCGACACGGAACGCGGCGCGCCGGGATCGCCGAGACGGTCG
This sequence comes from Rhodobacterales bacterium HKCCE2091, assembly GCA_015689685.1. Lineage (GTDB taxonomy): Bacteria > Pseudomonadota > Alphaproteobacteria > Rhodobacterales > Rhodobacteraceae > HKCCE3408. The sequence continues at coordinate 27,629 of WVSL01000009.1, forward strand.
GTGATCCGCGCCTTGGGCAGGCCCATGCGACCGCCGACCCCGGCCTGTTCGGCCTCGACCAGTTCGCCTTCCTTCGCGCCGTGGGTATCGCCCGCCGACACGCGCCATTCCTTGTCCGTGCCCTTCGAGATCGGGACGATCCGGCCGCCCTCCGCCCCCTTGCGGTAGATGCCGAGGATGCGGCGCGGGTTGGTGCCGATGCGGCGGATCAGGCGGGCGACGTAGTGGTGATCCTCGCCCTTAACCTCCTGAAGGCGCGCAAGGATGCGGTCGCCCTCGCCGACCGCCGGATCGGTCGCGCGGAGCGACAGGAGAACGCGCGGTTCCGGCCCCTCGCCGTGCCATTCCAGCGGCTTGCAGAAAATGTCGCCCAATTCGTCCGGCGGCAGCACCTGCAACACCGAGACCGGCGGCAGCCTGTCGGGATCGCGGTAGGTGCGGCGGCGCTTTTCGAGATGCCCCTCGGCCTCCAGCTCCTTCAGGATCCGCTTCAGGTCGATCCGCGCCGCGCCCTTGACCCCGAAGGCCTTGGCGATGTCGCGCTTGGACCCCTGCCCGGGATGCTCCGAGATGAAGGCGAGGATTTCGTCCTTGGTGGGAATGCGGCTCATGGACTGGCCTTCGGATTGGCCGCGCCGGGCCGATGCTGCTCGGGGCGAACGTAACGCAGGACCCGGCGCGGGACAACAAAGGCCGCGGCGGGGATCAGGCGAAATACTCCGCGAGGATCCGGGAATAGACCCGTTTCAGGCCCTCGATGTCGGCGATGGACACGCGTTCGTCGACCTCGTGCATCCGGTGCCCGACGAGCCCGAATTCCACCACCGGGCAATGCGACCTGACCCACCGCGCGTCGGACGTGCCGCCGGTGGTGGACAGAACCGGTTTCTGCCCTGTCTCCGCCTCGATCGCGCGCGACACGAGGTCGGACAGCGGGCCCGGCGGCGTCAGGAAGGCTTCGCCCGAGACCTGGGTTTCCATCGTGATCGCGGTGCCGGTCTCGGCGGCGACGCGGTCGGCCTCGGACCGGAGCCAGTCGGTGAGGCTGGCGCTGGTATGGGTGTCGTTGAACCGGATGTTCGCCGTCATCCGGGTTTCCGCCGGGATCACGTTCGACGCGGAGTTGCCGGTGTCGATGGTGGTGACCGAAAGCGTTGAGGGATCGAAGGCGTCGGTGCCCTCATCCAGAACGTGGCTCGACAGCCGGTGCGCCAGGAGCGCGACCGCGGGCATCGGGTTCAGGGCCTTGTGCAGGTAGGCCGAATGGCCCTGCTTGCCGCGCACGCGGAAATACGCGGTCATGGACCCCCGCCGCCCGATCTTGACCATGTCGCCCAGGGTTTCGGGGCAGGTCGGCTCGCCGACGATGCAGACATCCATCGCCTCGCCGGTGTCGGCCATGTGGTCGAGCAGGGCGGGCGTGCCGTCGGTGGAACTGCCCTCCTCGTCGCCGGTGATCGTCAGGATGATCGCGCCGTCGGGCGGGGTGGCGGCGACGAAGTCGGCGGCCGCGGCGGCGAAGGCGGCGACACCGGACTTCATGTCGGTCGCCCCGCGGCCGTAGAGCCAGTCGCCCTCGACCTCCGCGCCGAAGGGCGGGTGGGTCCAGGCCGCGGTGTCGCCCACGGGCACGACATCGGTATGGCCGTTGAAGCCGAACGTCTTCGGATGCCCCTTCGCGCCCCACCGCGCGAACAGGTTCGGGATGCCGTTCCGGTCCGCCCGCCGGCACTCGAACCCCGCGTCGGACAGCAGCGCCTCCAGCAGTTGCAGCGCGCCGCCTTCCTCGGGCGTGACCGAGGGGCAGCGCACCAGGTCGGCGGTCAGGCGGACGGGATCGACACTCATCGCAACGGCTCCGGGCAGGGGTCGCCGCAGGGGTAGCCGCGTGGCCCACGGGACACAAGCGGCGGCGCGGAAACCAAATTTCTTCCACAGGCTGTGAATTTCGGATAATCTTCGCCTCAACGAGAAAAGAAAACCGAGGCAGGAGAGCGGCAACGTCCGCAAGTTTTCCCGATCGACGTGGTGCAACCCGCCGCGTGCCGGGAGGATTCCGCCCTGCCACGGACGAGGCAGTGGCAGACAATGGCGACAGCGGCCGAACTCCTGATCAACACGGCTGCCACATCGTGGCAGATGGTCCGGACGATATTCGGCCCCGATGTCGCGATCCTCAGCACGCGCTACGACGGCGACCCGCTGTCATCGGGGATCTGGACGCTCGGCGATCTGACCTCGCCGCAGCTGACGCCGTCCGATACCGGGGTCATCCTGTCGACCGGCCACGTCAACAACGTGACCCGGCTGATCGGCGACCCGAACATCAGCACCGGCACCAGCACCAACACCTCGGGCGACAACAACGACGCGGATTTCAACGCGGCCGCGGGGCGGTCGACCTACGACGCCTCGTATCTCGAGGCGACGATCCGCCCGAGCACGAATTTCCTGTCGTTCCAGTTCACCTTCGCGTCCGAGGAATACCCGCACACGCCGGGGTCGATCTACAACGACCTGTTCGCGATCTGGGTGAACGGGCAGTACGTCTCCTCGCCCATCTTCGGCGATATCGAGGTCAGCGACATCGGCCCGGACGTGACCGAGAACCTCTACCTCGACAACGCCAACGACGACTACAACACCGAGATGGACGGGTTCTCGGTGACGATGAGCGTCCTGATCCCGGTCAACCCGAACGTTCCCAACACGATCAAGCTCGGCATCGCGGATGTCGGCGACAACCAGTACGATTCCGCGATCCTGATCGCCGCCAATAGCGCCCAGGGCCTGTTCCTGACCCGCGACGACATTGCCGTGGTGTTCGAGGGCCAGACCGCCGAGGTCGATGCGCTGGCCAACGACGACGCGGTCGGCGTCGCCTTCATCACCCATGTCAACGGCACCGCGATCTCGACCGGGGGCAGCGTCACGCTGAACTCGGGCCACGTCGTCACGCTGACGCCCGCGGGCACGCTTTCGGTCGTGCCGCCGCCGGACCAGACCGGGCTGACCGCGCCGGAGTCGATCAACTTCACCTACACCGCCCAGGGCAGCGGCGGCATCACCGACACCGCCTTCGTCACCATCACCGCCATCCCCTGCTTCGCCGCCGGCACGCTGATCCGGACCGCGGGCGGCGAGGTGCCGGTGGAACTGCTGGCGCCGGGCGACCTGGTCGAGACGCGGGACCACGGCCCGCAGCCGATCCGCTGGATCGGGCGGCGGCGCGTCGACGCGGCGGGCAATTTCGCCCCGGTGGTGATCGAGCCCGGCACCTTCGGCCACCACGACAGGCTCGTGCTGTCGCCACAACACCGGGTTCTGATCCGTCACCCGATGGCGGAGCTGATGTTCGGCGAGGACGAGGTCCTGGTGGCCGCGAAGGACCTCGTGAACGGGGTCAGCGTCCATGTCCGCGAGGGCGGAGAGGTCGCCTATTTCCATCTCCTGTTCGACCGCCACCAGATGATCTGGTCCGACGGGTTGCTGACCGAAAGCTTCCTGCCCGGCCCGCAGACCCTGTCCGCGTTCGAGCAGGACATCTGCGAAGAACTGTTCGCGCTTTTTCCGGACATAGACCGGGTTACCGGCCGCGGTTACGGAAGTTCGGCGCGAATTGGTCTGAAATCCTACGAAGCGAGGGCGATGTTTGACTAATAACGCAAAATCACCTCAATTGTGGGCCAAAACGCTCACAATGGTCGGTTAACCGGTTTGCAGCAGTGATGTGCATAGGTCTCTTGTCATGAGTTGGACTGCTATCTGGACCGACGGGGGCCCCGTTGTGGCCCGCGCCGCGCCTCGCGATGACGCGGGCGATGCCACCTTCCTCGTGGAAGGCCGGGCGTCGCGGTCGCGTGCCGGTCCGCAAACCGTCTGGCGTGGCCACGGTGACGGGGCGCTTGCCCTCGGCCGTGACCCCGACGGCGCGATCATGGTCGGACATGGCGGTTTCGCCGTCCGCACCGATGCCGGCGCCGTCGAACCCGGCGACCGTTTCCGGCTCACCTACCGCACCGGCCGCGCCGCGGGCGCAGGCGTGATCGAGGTCAAGAACCTCGACCGCGACGTCACGCTCGCGCTCCCCGCCGGCCCCGGCCGCCCGCTTCGCCTCGCCGACGTCACCCCGCGCGGCGCGCTCGGCGACGGCTTCGCCGGTCTCGCCGCGCTCGCCAACCACAACGCGCCCTGCGGCGACCGCGCCGGGCTCGAAACCGGGACGATGGTCGCGACGCCGGCGGGCGAGGTCGCGGTGGAAACGCTGAAACCCGGCGCTGTCGTTCTCGACGATGCCGGCCGTTTCGCCAATGTCACGGCGGCCGAGGCGCGGGAGGCCGTGACGCTCGGCTCGATGCCCGCGATCCGGATGCGCGCGCCCTATTTCGGTCTGGCCACCGATCTCTGCCTCACTCACCGCACCCAGGTCGTGCTGTCCGGGCCTGAGGTCGAATACACGTTCGGGACCGAAACCGTGCTCGCCCGCGCCGCCGATCTCGTGAACGGCACCTCGGTGCTGCGCGACATGACCGTGCCGGTCCGGACCTTCCACCGTGTCGAACTGGCGACCGGCGGCTGCCTTCGGATCGGCCGCGCCCGCATCGCCGGAACAGAGGCTGGCGAGCGTCCGGTGATCGACCGCGCGGCGGCGCAATCGCTGCTCGCCATGCGCCGGGATTCTCGCGCCCTGATTGGCTGACGGCCCCGCATCCGGAGAGGGGCGCGGGGGGGCGACCCCGCGAAGACTGTCCGCCCCGCCGTTGTCTTTCGAAGCGGGCAATTGGCTCCTAGCGCGCCAGCGCCAGGATGCCGTCCACGTCCACGTGGGCCTCCATGTGCGCCGCGAGGTCGTCCAGCACCCGCGCCACCTCTGCCGCGTAGCCAATCCCGCCCGCCTCGGCGCCGAGCCCGCGCAGGAACGCCGCGCGGAAGCCGTCGTCGGCGAACAAGCCGTGCAGGTAGGTGCCCATCACCCGGCCCGCCACCGCGCCCTCGTCCCGCCCGGCGATCCGCGCGAAGGGCGCGGCGCAGGCAGGCCCGGCGCTCCGGCCCATGTGGATCTCGTAGCCGTCGATCCGCGCCCCGGTCGCGACATGCTCCGCCGTCACCCGCGCCAGCCGCTTGTCCGGCGCCATCACGGTGTCGACGTCCAGGAGCGCTAGGCCCACATCCTCGCCTGCCGCACCGTCGACGCCACCGGGGTCGCTGACCCGGCGGCCGAGCATCTGGTATCCGCCGCAAAGCCCAAGCACCGCGCCACCGCGCCGGACATGGGCGCAGAGGTCGACATCCCATCCCTGCGCGCGAAGGAAGGCGAGGTCGCCGCGAGTCGATTTCGACCCCGGCACGATCACGAGGTCGGCGTCCCCCGGCAGCGCGCGGCCGGGTCCGAGCATGGTGAGCCGCACCCCCGGTTCCTGCGCCAGCGGGTCGAGGTCATCGAAATTCGCGATCCGGGACAGGGCGAGGCACACGATGTGGAACCCGTCGCGACGCGGCGCGCGGGACAGGTCGATCGCGTCCTCTGCCGGCAGCTTCCACGCCTCGGGGATCCACGGCAACACGCCGAAGCCGGACCAGCCCGTCGAAGTTTCTATATAAGAATACCCGTTGTCGAACAGGCGTGGATCACCCCGGAACCGGTTCACTAGAAACCCGCGGATCATCGCCGCATCCTCGGCGTCGAGCACCGCGCGCGTGCCGACGATCTGCGCGATCACGCCGCCGCGGTCGATGTCCCCGGCCAAGACGACTGGGACCCCGGCGGCACGGGCGAAGCCCATGTTGGCGATGTCGCCGGCGCGCAGGTTGACCTCGGCCGGGCTGCCCGCGCCCTCGACGATCACCAGGTCCCGGCCCGCGCCGATCGCCGCGAAACTGTCCATCACCCCGGCCATGAGGCGCGGCTTCAGCGCGGCATAGTCGGCGGCCTCCGACCGCGCGATGCGCTGCCCTCTCAGGATCACCTGCGCGCCGGTATCCGTCTCGGGCTTCAGCAGCACGGGGTTCATGTCAGACAACGGTTCCAGCCCCGCGGCCTGCGCCTGCACCGCCTGCGCGCGCCCGATTTCCCCGCCGTCCGCCGTCACCGCCGCGTTGTTGGACATGTTCTGCGGCTTGAACGGCGCGACGTTCAGGCCCCGGTTCCGCGCCGCGCGGCACAGGCCCGCCACGAGCAGCGACTTGCCGACGTTCGACCCGGTTCCCTGGATCATGACCGCGCGGGTCATCGCAACGTCAATCCCCGGCCTCCAGCGGCATGGTCTGCGCGACGATCACGGCGTTGTCGGTCAGGGCGCGGTCCATGAGCGCGCGTTCCTCGCCGCCGATCTCGTGGCCCTGCGCGATCCGCTCGTCGAGTGTGCCGTAGCTTTCCACCTCCAGCGGCGCGAGGTCTGCGGTCTTGAGCACGGCGATGGTCTCGCGCACCGCCTCGTCCTCCCCACGGCCGGAGGCGAAACACAGGAGCGCCGCGCCGTCCCACCCGTCGGGAAGGCCGTCGCCGTCGCGGCGGCCGACGGTGACGAGCAGGGTGTAGACCTCCTGGCTCTGGTCCTTTCTGGCCATGTTTCCCCTTGCCCCGGACAGTCCTCGCCGCCGAGTCTGACGTAACGGAGGACGAAGCGCCATGCCCACCTCGGAGAAATTCAGCGCGTCCCGCGCCGCCGCCTCGCTGCCCGGCCTGCCGCCGCCGAAGCGCAGCCACGGCCCGCTGCCCGCGCGCGCCCGTTTCGGCCGGGCGGAGTTGATGCTGGTCAGCGACGGGGCGATGACGCTGCCCTTCCGCGCGCTCGCGCCCGAGGCGCCGGACGGTGCGCTCGAGGCGCTCTACGGCGGCGGGCGTGCGCCGGAATTCGCGCGCGGGGAACTCACCCACGCGCTGATCCGCGCGGGCGACGAGCTTGTCCTGGTCGATACCGGCTCCGGCCCATTCTGGCAGAAGGGGGCCGGGAAGCTCGCCGGTCATCTTGCGCAGAACGGGATCGCGCCGGGCGAGGTGACGCGGGTCGTGCTGACCCACCTGCACCCCGATCACGCCTGGGGCACGCTGACCCGCGGCGGGGACCTCGTGTTCCCGAATGCCGCCTACTACGCCGGGGCCGGGGAAATCGCGTTCTGGTCCGACCGCGGCCTGCCCGACCGGGTCGGGTCGGGCGCGCGCCCCGCGGTTGAAGGTGCGCAGAAGGTTCTGGCGGCGCTCGGCGACAGGGTGTCGGCGGTGACGGAGGGCGACGAGATCCTGCCCGGCCTGACGGTGATCGACACGCCGGGGCATTCGCCCGGGCACGTGTCCCTGCTGCTGGCGGGGGACGAAGGGCTGATCGTGACCGGCGACGCGGTGGTCAACGACCGCGTCAGCTTCGCCCATCCCGACTGGCGCTTCGCCTTCGACATGGACGACGAAACCGCACGGAAATCACGCCGGAGATTGCTGGAGATGTCGGCGGCGAACGGACACGCGCTCGCCGGGTATCACTGGGGATGGCCCGGGCTCGGCCACGCCGAACGCAGCGGCGCGGCCTACCGTTTCGTCCCGCGCTAGCGCCGGATGGCGCGGGCGATCAGGATCAGGATGCTGGCGCCGACCAGCCCCGCGATGCCCTGCCCGAGCCATGTCGGGTCGAAGTTCACACCGATCAGCCCGAAGATCAGGTTGGCGACAAGCGCGCCGACGATCCCGAGCACGACGTTCATCAACAGGCCGGTATTGGCCTTCATGATGCTGGATGCGGCCCACCCGGCGAGTCCGCCGACGATGATGGCCGCGAGAAAACCGATACCCTGCATGTGCCCCCCGGAGCTTGCGATTACCCCGAAACTAGATTGAATTGGGGGCAATGCAAGCGGCTCGGGCGCCCCGCCCGGCAGGCCCGCTGCACCAGGGACGGGTGGGAATGAAACCGATCTATCGACTGCTCGGCGCGGCCGTCTTGGTGGTGTCCTTGTTCTGCGGCGGGGTGGCGTCGGCACAGGACGACACGCTTGTCTTCGCCACCGTCGACCGGCCGCCGTTCTCGATGCCGGGGCCGAACGGCGGACGCACCGGGTTCTCCATCGACCTGATGGAAGCGATCGCGGGCGCGCTCGGGCGGGAGATCCGGTTCGAGACCGCCGCGAGCTTTCCCGACATGTTCGACGCGGTGATGTCCGGCCGCGCGGACGGGGCCATCGCCAACATCTCGATCACCGCCGCGCGCGAACGGACGATGGATTTCAGCCAGCCGATCTTCAGCTCCGGCCTGCAGATCATGGTGCCGGAAGAGGACGGAACCGGGGCCTACATCTGGTCGCTGTTCAGCCGGGACGTGGCGATCGCGGTGGTGATCGCGCTCGGGCTCCTGTTCGGGGGCGGGCTCTTGATGTGGGTCTTCGAACGCAAGCGGCAGCCCTATTTCGACCGGCCGCTAAACGAGGCGCTGTTCCCGTCCTTCTGGTGGGCGCTGAACCTGATCGTGAACGGCGGGTTCGAGGAACGGATGCCGCAATCCCGCCCCGGCCGGGTGCTGGCGGTGGTTCTCGTGATCTCCAGCCTGTTCCTCGTCTCGGTCTTCGTCGCCTCGATCACCGCCTCGGTGACGGTGCAGGCGCTGAATTCCGAGGTGCGGGGCCTCGGCGATCTCGATGGCCAGCGGGTCGGCACCGTGTTCGGCTCCACAGCCGCCGAGTTCCTGGAGGTGCGGGAAATCCGGTACGACGGATACGACAGCCCGGCCGGGATGCTGGATGCCTTCGCGGAGGGCGATCTGGACGCGGTGTTCTTCGACGCGCCGATCCTCGCCTATTACACCCAGACCGACGGCGCCGGGATCGCGCGCCTGCTGGAACGCGACTACCGTCCCGAGGATTACGGCATCGCGTTCCCGACCGGGTCCGGCTTGCGCGAGGACATCGACCAGACGCTTCTGCACCTGCGGGAAACGGGCGAGTACGACGCGCTCGTCGCCCGCTGGTTCGGCGGCGCGGGCTGAGCCTCAGTCGCGCAGAAGCTCGTTGATCGAGGTCTTGGCGCGGGTGCCCGCGTCAACCCGTTTCACGATCACAGCGCAGTAGAGGTTCACGCCGTTCTTCGACGGCATCGACCCGGCCACGACGACCGACCCCGCCGGGACCTCGCCGTAGCTGACGTTGCCGGTCTCGCGGTCGACGATCTTAGTCGACTGGCCCAGGAACACGCCCATGCCGAGCACCGAGCCCTCGCGGACGATGACGCCCTCGACGACCTCGGACCGCGCGCCGATGAAGCAGTTGTCCTCGATGATCGTCGGGCCCGCCTGCATCGGCTCCAGCACGCCACCGATGCCGACGCCGCCGGACAGGTGGACGTTCTTTCCGATCTGCGCGCAGGATCCGACCGTGGCCCAAGTGTCGACCATCGTGCCACTGTCGACATAGGCGCCGAGGTTCACGAAGGACGGCATCAGCACCACGCCCGGCGCGATGTAGGCCGACCGCCGCACCACGCAGTTCGGCACCGCGCGGAAGCCCGCAGCCTTCCACTCGCCCTCGCCCCAGTCCTTCCACTTGCTGTCGACCTTGTCCCACCACGCGCCGCCCTGCGGGCTGCCGGGCTGCATCTCCATGTCCTTCAGCCGGAAGCCGAGCAGCACGGCCTTCTTGGCCCACTGGTTGACGTGCCAGTCGCCGTTCTCCTGCCGTTCCGCGACGCGGAGGGTGCCGCCGTCGAGCGCATCCAGCGTCGTCTCGATCGCTTCGCGGGTCTCGCCGCCGGTCGCGGGCGTGATCGTGTCGCGGGCCTCCCAGGCGGCTTCGATGGCGGTCTCGAGCGCGGCGTTCGACATGGGGGGATCCTCCGGGTGCGTGCGTGTCGCGCGTCCGATTACAGGCGCGGCCCCGGTTGGGCAAGCGCCGCCGCCGCATGGACAGTCGCGCCCGTCGATGTCATCACCGGGGACGACCGAGAGACCGGAGACAGAATGACCAGCGACCCGCGCCACCCGCTCCGCGATGCCCACGAGGATATCGTTTCGAGCCGCCACGTGTCGGACAGCCCGCAGGCCAATTCACAGGCCTACCGGCTCGCCTTCGCCGATCCCGACTTCCTGTGCCGTGACGAACTCAGGCCCGTGCGGCTGCAACTCGAACTGCTGAAACCGCAACTCGAGATGGACGAACGCGGCATCGTGTCGACCGTGGTGCTGTTCGGCGGCGCGCGGATCCGCGAGCCCGGCACCCCCGCGCCGACCGAGGCGCTGGCGGAGATGAGCAAGTATTACGCCGAGGCACGCGATTTCGCCCGGCTCGTCACCGAGCGGAGCGTGGAGACCGGCTGCACCGAGAACGTCATCGTCACCGGCGGCGGCCCCGGCGTGATGGAGGCCGGGAACCGCGGCGCGGCGGATGCCGGCGGCTGTTCCATCGGCCTGAACATCGTGCTGCCGCACGAGCAGGTCCCGAACCCCTACGTCACGCCGGAACTGTGCTTCAACTTCCACTACTTCGGCATCCGCAAGATGCACTTCCTGCTGCGGGCCCGGGCCATCGCGGTGTTTCCCGGCGGGTTCGGCACGCTGGACGAGTTGTTCGAAAGCCTGACGCTGATCCAGACCGGGCGGATGGAACAGGTGCCGGTTCTGCTCTTCGGGGAATCGTTCTGGCGCGAGGTCATCAACCTCGACGCGCTGGTGAAGGCCGGAACCATCTCGCCCGCCGATCTCGACCTGTTCAGCTTCGTCGAAACCGCCGAACAGGCGCTGAAGGTGATCGACGGCTGGACCTACTCGGGCAAGCGCAGCGACATCCCCGGCCGCTAACCGGCGAGCAGCGGGTCAAGCTTGCCCTGCCGGTCGAGCGCGGCGATGTCGTCGTAGCCGCCGACATGGGTGCCGCCGATGAAGATCTGCGGAACCGTGTGGCGGCCGTTGGCGCGACCCATCATCTCCTGCCGCTTGTCCGGCGTGCGCATCACGTCGATCTCGGTGAACTCGGCGCCTTTCGCGTTCAGAAGCCGCTTGGCGGCGTGGCAGTAGCCGCAAAGCGGCGTGGTGTAGATCTCGATCGGGGCCATCTGGGCATCCTTCGTATCGCTTGACCCCGTATCTAGGTCTCGCGGGCCACCCGTGCCAGTGCGATCACGGAAACCGACCGTGCACCGGCGCACCGCGCGGCATGGGTCGCGGCAGCGAAGGTTGCGCCCGATGTCATGACGTCGTCCACGATCACCACGTCACGCCCGGACAGGAGCGCCCCCCGCCGCCGGTGCGGCGCGATGGCGCCGTCGAGGATGCGGGCCCGGTCCTCGCGCGTGCGGCCATCGAGGCTCGGCGTATGGCGGATGCGGACGAGCGCGTCCGGGACCGCGCCTGCGCCCGCCGCCCGCGCCAATGCCTGCGACAGCAGGGCGGACTGGTTGTATCGACGTTTCAGAAGCCGCCAGCGCGACAGCGGCACGGGAACCACCACGGTCTCGGGCGTCACGATCCCCCGCCCCGCCCGCAGGAGCCACGGCCCCGCCGCGCGCGCGATCTCGGCCCGGTCGCCGTGTTTCAGCCCGAGCACGAGGCGGCGCCCCGTTCCCTCGTAGAGAAACGCCGCCCGGCCGTGTTCCCACGGCCTCGGCGTCGCGCGGCACTCGTCGCATTCCACCCGTTCCCCCGGCGCGGCCTCGCCCGGAAGGGGCGCACCGCAGGCGTCGCAGATCGTTGCGTGGATGAAGGCGGTGCCGGACCAGCAATCGGGGCAGAGACCGAAATCGGTCGTCACGGACCCGCCGCAGCCGAGGCATTCGGGCGGAAACACCGCATGCAGAGCCGTTTGCAATCCCATACCTTGCCCCTAAGTTGCCCCGCAAACCGCAGGAGAGGCCGCAGGCGCGATGCCCGAGGTTCCAGCCCGGACCAGACCAGACCTGTTCGATCCGAAGGCCCGCGAACGGGCCCTCGCCCGCGCGCGTCCGGAAACCGCCCGGTTCCTGCACGACATCGCCCGCGACGAGATCGAGGAGAGACTCGCCGAGGTTAACAGAACCTTTACGGCGCCGGCGGTCGTGACCGATCATCCCGGGCTCTGGTCGGATCTCCTGCCCGGCGCGCGGGTCGTCGCGGCAAGCCCGGTGCTGGAACTGGAACCCGGCGCGCATGACCTCGTCCTGCACGCGATGTCGCTGCACTGGGCCGAGGATCCGGTTGGGCAGATCGTCCAGTCCGCCCGCGCGTTGCAGCCCGACGGGCTCTTCCTTGCCGTGTCGCTCGGGGGCGAGACGCTGTCCGAACTGCGCGCGGTGCTCGGCCAGGCGGAATCCGAGGTGATGGCAGGGATCAGCCCCCGCGTCGCGCCGATGGCCGAGATCCGCGACCTGGGCGCGCTGATCGGCCGGGCGGGCCTCGCCCTGCCGGTGGCCGATTCCCTTCGCCTCGCCGCCAGCTACGCCGACCTGCCCGCGCTCGCCCGCGACCTGCGCGCGATGGGGGAGACCAACGCGATCGCCGCGCGCCTGCGCCGTCCGACACCCCGGGCGCTGTTCGACCGCGCCGGCGCGCTTTATGCCCGGGCCTTCCCGGCCGATGACGGACGGCTGCGGGCGACCTACGAACTGGTGTTCCTGACCGGCTGGAAACCGCACGAAAGCCAGCCGCGCGCGCTCAGGCCCGGCAGTGCCGAGGCACGGCTGGCGGACGCCCTGAACGCGACCGAATTCGACGAGACCGGAGGCACGAGGGAATGAATATGATGGCCAACCGCAAGTCGGGCGACGATCTTCCCCACGCGCCCGCCGACCACCCGAAGATCCGGTTCGGCCGGACCGGCATCCTCGTCGCCAACCTCGGCACGCCCGACGGGACCGATTACTGGTCGATGCGCCGCTACCTGTCGGAATTCCTGTCCGACCGCCGGGTGATCGACTACGCGCCGTGGAAGTGGCAGCCGCTCCTGCAGCTGGTGATCCTGTCCAAGCGGCCCTTCACCTCCGGCGCGGCCTACCGGTCGATCTGGAACACCGAGGCCGACGAAAGCCCGCTGATGACGATCACGAAGGACCAGGTCGCGAAGCTGACCGCGCGGATGGCCGAACGCTTCGGGGACGACGTGGTGGTGGATTTCGCCATGCGCTACGGCAACCCGTCGACGAAATCGAAGGTCGACGCGCTGATCGCGCAGGGTTGCACCCGCATCCTGTTCTTCCCGCTCTACCCGCAATACGCCGGTGCGACCTCGGCCACGGCCTGCGACCAGTTCTTCCGCGCGCTGATGGACGTGAAATGGCAGCCCGCGGCGCGCGTGGTGGAGCCCTATTTCGAACATCCGCTCTATATCGAGGCGCTGGCGCAGTCGGTGGAACGCGCCTATCCCGGCGACGCGCGGCCCGACGTGCTGGTCTGTTCCTATCACGGCCTGCCGGAACGTTACCTGACCGAGGGCGACCCGTATCACTGCCAGTGCCAGAAGACGACGCGGCTCCTGCGGGAGCGGCTCGGATGGGAACCGGAGCGGGTCATCACCACGTTCCAGTCGAAGTTCGGGCCCGAGGAATGGCTGAAGCCCTACACCGTCGAGGAAGTCGCGCGGCAGGCGCAGGCGGGCCGAAAGAAGATCGCGGTCTGCGCGCCCGCCTTCTCCGCCGACTGCATCGAGACGCTGGAGGAGATCAACGAGGAGATCCGCGAAAGCTTCGAGCACGCGGGCGGGGAAAGCTTCACCTACATCCCGTGCCTCAACGACGACGACGCCCATATCGAGGCGCTCGCCGCGGTGATCGAGACCAACCTGCGCGGGTGGATCGAACCGGCCTGAGCCTAGCTGCGGCCGGTTTCCACGAACAGGAACTGCCGCGCCTCGTCGCCGTGCCCGAGGGTGGAGACGGCGAAGCGCGCGGGTTTCCCGCCGCGATAGGTCAGGTCCATCGGCGTGCGGGCGGCGGCCGTCCCGACGATCGCGGCATCCTCGCCCTCGAACACCTCTGACAGGCGCGGGCCGGCATCGCGGCAGGGTGCGTGGCGCGGTTGCATCCGGTCACGCGCCGCGCCGTTGGCGGCCAGCACGACGCCGGCGTCGTTCACGAGGAACGCGGCGACGGGAAGGGATTCGAAGGCGCCTTCGAAATCGGGCAGGGAGGCGCGGAAATTTCCGATGAAACTCATTGATCGAGACTCCGGGGCCGTAATGCGGAACTGCGGCCAGTCGTGGCACATCCGCACGACATGTAAGCCAAGGAATTGCGAAATTACTAAGGCAGTCGCTAAAATTTGTGGACAGGCTGGAAACGGTGCGTGCGTCCGCGCCCCGATCAGGGCCGGGCGCGAATGGTGTCGCCGGGCAGGAACACCGGGTCGAGCGACAGCTTCTCCTCGGTCAGTTCGCCTGCCTGCACCAGTTCCGCCGCTGACCGGCCGATGTCGCGGCGGCGGCTGTCCATCGTCGCGATCCGCATCGGCAGGCCCTCCAGCATCTCGAAGGAGTTGAACCCGGCCAGCCCGATGTCGTCGGGGATGCGCATCCCCTTCGCGAGGCAGTAGAGCAGCCCTCCGGCGGCGTTCATGTCGGTGTTGTAGTAGAGGAAATCGAGATCGGGCGTCCGCGACAGCAAAGCCTCGGTGATCCGCCGCCCGGTGCCGAAGCCCGACGCCCCGTCGTAGAGGATGCGGTCGGCGAGCGTCAGCCCGGCCTCCGCCAGCCCTTCCTCGAAACCCTTCAGCCGCTTGTGGGCACGGTGGTCGGCGAAGTTCGACGCGCCGAGGTAGCCGATCCGGGTGTAGCCGCGCGCCGCGATCTCGCGGGCGGTCTCGCGGCCGGCGTCGACGTGGCTGATCCCGACTGCCGCCGCCACGGGGTCGCCGTCGAGATCCATCACCTCGATCACCGGGATCCCGGCCGCCCGCATCATCGCGCGGCTGGCCTCGGTGTGTTCGAGGCCGGCGACGATCAGGCCCGACGGGCGCCAGGACAGCATTTCGTAGATCACCCGTTCCTCGCGCTCGGGGTCGTATTTCGACGTGCCGACGACGGGTTGCAGCGGGGTTTCATCGAGGATGTCGCCGATCCCCGCCAGCACGTCGGGGAACACCATGTTCGACAGCGAGGGGATGATGACCCCGACGAGGTTGACCCGGCTGGAGGCCAGCGCGCCCGCGATCTTGTTCGGGACGTAGCCGAGCCGCCTTGCGGCCTCGAACACGCGCTTGCGGGTGCCGGCGGACACGTCGTCGCGGTTCCGAAGGACCCGGCTGACGGTCATCTCCGAAACCCCGGCGGCCTCGGCCACGTCGCGCAATGTCAGGTGTGGCTTGCCGTCGAAAGGATTGCGTCCGCGCAAAGGCCCTGTCCCTAAGTCCCCGTAACCCCGTTGTTACGCGGGAAACCCCGCCCCGCCAAGGGGCCGGGGCGCTTGCGAAGCGCGGCAAAACCGGCCAAGGGTGAACCCGCGGCCCCGTGGCTCAACTGGATAGAGCAGCCCCCTCCTAAGGGGCAGGTTGCAGGTTCGAATCCTGCCGGGGTCACCAGTTTTCAGACCTGGCGCAGCAATCCCTCGCGGATCAGCCGCCGCGCGAGCACGAGTTTGCCGTCGTCGTCGAGATCGCCGGGCAGGTCGCGAACCGCCGTTCCGTCGGCGGCGAGCGCGGCGCGCAGCGCGGGTTCGGCGTGGTCGGGGAAAGTGAGCTCCGCCCCCTGGCAGATCAGCCGGACCTCTCCCGGCCCGGCGGGGGCGAGATCCCAGATCAGGTCCGGCCGGGCGGCGATCCGGCTGTCGGGCGTCAGCGCGTCGAGGCGGGCGGCTTCCAGCACCTGCCCTTCGACCCTAGACAGCCGGTTAGAGACGAAATCCGCGCGGAACGCGTCGATGGCGGGGGCGTAGGGCGCAGCAGAAAGCCGGGCCAGGAGGTCGCGGAACACCGACTCCGCCCCCGCCCGGATGGTGTCGTCGGCGGCGAAGCCGGGGGGCAGCGCGCGCCGGAAGGTAGGGTCGGCGGCTGCGGCCTGCACCACGGTCTCCGCCAGCAGGTCCGCCCACGTCCGGAACATCAGCCCGGTGGTGATGTGCAGCGACGGCGCCTCCCCGACCGTCGCGGCGGCGTGCGCGAGGCCGCGAGGGATGTAGGCGGTGTCGCCCGGACCGAGCGTGAAACGCGCGGTTTCAGCCCCGACATCGGTGCCGGGGCTGAAACCCTGGCTTGGCAGCGGAAGCTCCACGGGCGTTCCGTAGATCCGCCACTCCTTCCGCCCCGCGATCTGCAGCACCAGCACGTCGTGGCTGTCGTAGTGCGGCGCGAAGCCCTGCGCCCCGGCCGGCGTCAGGTAGGCGTTGGTCTGGACCCGCGCGGACAGGTCGGCCTCCATCGCGCGGGTGAAGGCGCCGAGCGGGCCAAGCCGGTTCTGCAACCCGCTGAGAACGATGGTGGCACCACGGGCAAAGGCATCGGCGACGCGCGCGGGATCGGCCGGCGCGCCCGGCGCGACCGCCGCGGCGTCGTGGTCGGTCTCGCCGGCGAGCGTCAGGTCCGGCGGGCCGAGCCCCATCGTCGTCACCACGCGGTCGACGGTCTCGAGGTCGAGAAGCCCGGCGTAATACCCCGGGTCGTTCCGCGTCAGCACCAGCGGCCGGGTTTCGAAGTAATCGGACAGGAACACCGCGCGCGGCGTCGGCGCGATCGTCCAGTCGAAACCCCTGCGCTGCATCCCGTTCCTCCGCGCCACAGGGGCCGACAACATCACGACGCGGCGAGTTGACGCAAGGGGTGGCCGGGCCTAGTGTCGCGCCCGTTTCCACGGAGCAGCCCCGATGACCCGCAAGACGCTGAAGGACGACGACATCCGGACCCGGCCCGCGCCGGGCCGCCGCCGCGTCCTGGGTCTCATAGCCGCCGGTGCGGCGGGTCTCGCCGGTCCGGCGCAGGCGCAGGGCGTGACCGATGCCGACGACGGTGCCTGGGCCGACCGGAACGGCTGCGGGCGCGGCGCGGGCGGCACCTATTCCGGGCTGACCGACCAGGATGACGGCGCGATCACCGATTCAGGCGGCTACGGGCGCGGCGAACCCGGCTGCTGAGCGCCATCACATCCGCGCGAGCCGGCCGTTTCACGCGTGCCACCGCCGCCCGAAAGGTTAGTTTGCCGGTCATGGCGCGATTCCGCCCCCTTCTCCTCCTGCTTTTCATCGTCATGGCGCTGCCCTGGGGGGCCTATGCGCGTACCTGGGCCGTGCCCGGCGATGATCGGGCCGCGGCGACCGAGCTGTCGGTGCCGCAGGTTGCGGTCGCGGACCGCGCACATCGCTGCCGCATCGGCACGCTTCCGGGCAACGGCTGCGGGCCGGATCTCGCCCTTCCCGCCGAACCGGCGGGGCGGCCATCGGCAGCTTTGTCCGCAGGCCATCCGCGCAACGCGCAATGGGCCGTCGCCGCGCTGACGCCCGCACCGCCCCGGGGGCCGCCCCGCGCCTGAAGCTCGACCTGCGCCGTTCGCAATCGAGTTTCTCCGAAAGGATCCCCGCCATGATGACCCGACGCGCCTTTGCCGCGCTCGGCGGCGCGGCCGCCCTTGCCGCCTGCGCCCGCCCCGAAGCCGACGTTTCCCGCAGCGAGACCTTCGTTGCCCCGCCGCCACCGCCGCCGATGCCGGATTGCTACGGCGCGGTCGCGGGCGAGCCCTACCCGGTCCCCGCCGTGCCCGCCGGGATCGTCCCCCCCGATCTCTGGCGGCGCGAGGTCGCCAACCCGCTGCCGGGCGCCGCGCGGGGCACGATTCTCGTCGACCCCGGCGAAGCCGTCCTGCATTTCGTCGAAGGACCGGACCGCGCGATCCGCTACGGCGTCAGTCCCGGCCGCGACGGGTTCGCGTGGTCCGGCACCGCGCGGCTCCAGTTCGGGCGGGAATGGCCGCGCTGGAACGTGCCTGACACGATGATCGCCCGCCAGCCGGAGCTGGAGCCCTATTCCGTCGCGAACGGCGGCATGGATCCGGGGCCGGGAAACCCGCTTGGCGCCCGTGCGCTCTACCTGTTCCGGAACGGCGAGGACACGCTCTACCGCATTCACGGCGGTTGCGAGCCGCGCTACCTCGGGCAGGCGGTGTCGTCGGGCTGCATCCGGATGCTCGACCAGGACGTGATCGACCTCTACGACCGTTCGGTCCACGGCGCGGACGTGATCGTGCTGCCGTCGATGCTGCCGGAGTCGCTCGCGGCGGTGTACTGATCCCGTTGCACCCCGATGTCGTCCAGCAGGTGCGGCGACAGCGCGCCGAGGCGGTCGATCGCCTCGGCCCTCGCTGCCACGAGCCTCCGCCGCGCCCGACGCTCAGCAGATTTCCTGATCCAGGCGCGGAGGCCGTCGCGGACGGTTCCGGTGCTGGCGGAATGACGCGAAGGGAAGTCGAGGACGATGGACATCGCAATCACGGATGAGACAAAGGGGTTACGGCACCTGTGATACAGCCCGCCGCCCCTTGCGCTCAAACCACTTTCGCGGACATGGTGGATCAGGAAATCTGATCCAATGCCCGCCATGCCCTTGCCGCCGCTCAACGCCCTCCGCGCCTTCGAGGCCGCCGCCCGACACGGCGGCTTCATCGGCGCGGCGGAGGAGCTGAACGTCACGCGCGGGGCGATCAGCCGCCACGTCAAGTTGCTGGAGGCCCGGCTCGGCACGCAGCTTTTCCGGCGCCACGCAAACGGCATCGCGCTGACCGCGGCGGGCGCGCAGCTTCTGCCGGAACTGACCGGGGCCTTCGACCGGATCGGCGCGGCGACCGCCCGGATTACCGCGGACCGGAACGAATTGCGGGTGCTCTGCCCGCCCGCCACCTCAATTCGATGGCTGATCCCCCGCATCGACCGCTTCCGCGAGGCGCACCCGAAGGTCCGCCTGAAGCTGACCACCGACTATCACGAGGTGGGGGGGTTCAATCCCGCCGAGTTCGACCTCGGCTTCTCGGTGGAGCACTGGCCGGGTCGCCTGCCGAACGTGGTGACCGAGCCGCTTCTGCCGGTCTACCTGACCCCCGCCTGCGCGCCCGGCTACCGCGTCGAAGGCGCGCCCCTCACCGACCCTGCGCAACTGTCCCGCGCACATCTCCTGCACGAGACCCCGCGGCACACCGACTGGCGCGCCTGGGCCGCGACCTTCCCGGTGCCCGGCCTCGACCTCGACGAGGGCGACACGTTCACCGTGCTGGAACTGGCGACACGGGCGGCGGTGATGGGGCAGGGCGTGGTCATGGGCGACCTCCTGCTCTGCCGCGACGAGTTCGAGGCCGGAACCCTCGTCGCCCCGTTCCCCGACATGATCGTCCCGCCCCCCTACGGCGGCATCTGCCTCATCGGCGGCCGCGAGGCCTGGGACAAGCCGAACGTCCGTGCATTCAGGGAGTGGGTCGCCGAGGTGGCGGCGGCGGACCCGATACACGATCTTGGCTAGTCCCCGTCAGCCCGCCGAAACGGCAAATCCCTCGGGCTTGAACCGTACTCTTGCCTCGGGGCCCTTGGGATCGAGGTCGTAGAGGTGAGGGCGCTTCGAGAGGTACGTTCTCCACGTCCGGTCCTGCAGCTTGCTGATCTTGACGCCGTGGCGCGCGTTCATCTGGCCGTTCAGGCTCGCTATGAACATCCCCATTCCGTTCCGGCTGTTGGCCGCGATCAGCTTGCGGATATTGTGATCCAGTTCGGAGGGCCCGTCGGGTTGGGCATCAGGAACGCGGGAAAGCTCCACGAATTCGTGCAGCACCGCGCGGTAATGCAACGGCGTCTTCGCTTCGCCGACGCCGACCACCCGGCACCCGCGTTCCGCCAACCGTTCCGCGATATGCCTGAAATCGCTGTCGGAGCTTGCAAGCACGAAGCTGTCGTATCCGCGCTCGATCGCGAGTTCGAGGGCATCGAGAGAGATCAGTATGTCCGCCGAGTTCTTAGTCCCGCCCGCGTGGAAGCCACGGATTCCCGGCACGGCGAACCAGGCGCTGGAGGCTGTCGCCGCGTAGGCCCTGGCGCAGGCCGGGCGCCCGCCGCGCGATGCGATTTCGAGGATACGGTCGGCATGATCCGTGCTGACGTTGTCGCCGTCGATCAGAACGGCGACCCGGTCGGCGCGGACGCGGGAGGACGACATATCCATTCCAAGAAAGATGCGGGTCGATTGCGGTAGGAATTTGACGCGACGGACCCCGGCCCCTCACATCATCCGGATCACGTCCTTGTCGATCGCCAGCATGTAGCCGCGGCGGGCGATGTTCTTGATCAGGAGTTCCGAGACCATCTGGTTTCCGAGCGTGTCGCGGAGGCGCTTGATGCGGGTCGCGCCGGCGGCTTCCTCGCAGTCCGAGGCGTTCTTGCCCGACACCATCGCCTCGATCTCCGCGCCGGACAGCACGTCGTCGTCCATCCGTGCCTCGGCCAGCACCGAAAGCGTCTCCATCGCCGCGTCGGTCAGCTTGAACTCCATGTTGTTCAGCAGGACGACCCGTTCCTCGCGCGACAGGATCAGGCTGGAGACCTGGAGCCCCTTCTTCTCGATCTCGCCCATGCGCCGGTTCATGTTCACCAGCGCAACGACGAAGACGAGACACGCGATCAGGAGCGCGGTGGCGAAGACCATCAGGATGAAGATGATCGCGCGGTAGCTCGACAGCACCTCGGAGAACGAGGTGCCGGACTGCGCCAGCACCTCCAGCAGACGGATCGATTCACCCGACGTCAGCGCGTCGTTCTCGATGAAGATCCGTTCCACCCGTTCGTTGAAGGCGTTCGCGTCGGGCAGGTTCAGGAACAGCAGGAGCGCCGCGCCGCCGAGGATGACGACGATGGCGAGGATGCCGAACTGTACGACCCGGGTGCCGGTGATACGGGTCTCAGAAGTGGAGATAGTATCGTCCGGCATCGGCTTCCCTGGCTGACAGCCCAGTTTCGTCGAAGACCGACATCACCTCAAGCAGTTCCCACCCCTCGGTGGCCACGCGCCGGGCGATCTCGGGCCCCGCCGCGTCCACGGAACAGACGTTGTCGGGGATCTCGATCACGCCGTAATGGAGCCTCAGGGGGTTGTCCATCTTGGCCTTGTAATCGGCGAAGCAGGCCGCGCTCGCCGGCAGTGCGGCAAGCAGCGAGAGCGCGAAGGCCCATATGGCGAGTGTGCGTTTCATGCGGCCGAGAATGTGCAATTCGCGTCCGTCATTCAATAACGACGGCACTTCACGGCCCCGTTATCCGATGTCCGACCCCCGATATTGAGCGACATCGCGGGTCGGGCCGAACCTGCCTCCATCGCGCCGCCTTCCCCGCGGCGTCCCGCTGCCCGATCCGAGGAGGTTCACATGGCCGCATCCATTCGCGAGAGCGTGACCGCACTGGCCCTGGCCGGGGCCGTGGCGCTGACCGCCGTCACCGCGCCTGCCGCCCCGGCCCGCGCCGACAACGAGGAAATCGCCGGTGTCATCGCCGGGCTGGCGGCCCTGTTCATCATCGGCCGCGCCATCGAACAGCACAACGACCGCAACCAGCCGGTCACGCGCAACGTCCCGCCGCCGCTGACGCATCGCCCGCACCCGCCGCAGCCGCAGGTCCGCCTGATCGCGCCCGCGCGCTGCTACCGGGACTTCGGCACCGTGCGCGGCTACCTCGCGCAGTGCATGCAGCAGAACGTGGCGCGTCCCGGCCTGCTGCCGCCGGAATGCATCACCCGTGTCCACACCAACCACGGCCCGCGGAACCTTTTCGCCGGCCGCTGCCTCGCCCGCTTCGGCTGGCAACGGGAACCTGGGTTCCACCCGTAAACCGGCCCGAGCAGTGAGGCAGGCAGGCGGCGGCGTTCTGGGGACGCCGCCGCCACTTTTTTCACGCCGCGGCCGGGCGCGTCGCACTGTCCCGCCGGGTTGCGCGCTGCCGGTCGTCATGGTCTCTGGGGGCATGGGACCGGATTTCAGCCGCGAAACGGAACTTGCCTGCCGCGTCGCCGGGATCGACGAGGTCGGCCGCGGCCCTCTGGCCGGGCCGGTGACGGCGGCCGCGGTGATCCTGGACCCCGCCTGTATCCCCGACGGCCTGAACGATTCAAAGAAACTGACCGCGATCCGCCGGGACGCGCTGCACGATACCCTGCACGGCTGCGCCGAGATCGGGATCGGGTGGGCGACTGTCGCCGAGATCGACGCGATGAACATCCGCGCGGCCAGCCTGCTCGCGATGGCGCGCGCGCTGTCCGCCCTGCCGCTGCCGCCGGAACACGCGCTGGTCGACGGCAACGCGCTGCCGGACCTGCCCTGCGCGGGGACCGCCGTGGTGCGCGGCGACGGGCTCTGCCTGTCGATCGCGGCGGCCTCGATCGTGGCCAAGGTCGCTCGCGACAGGCACATGGTGGCGCTCGCGCAACAGCACCCGGAGTACGGTTGGGACCGCAACGCCGGTTATCCGACAAAGGCGCACCTGGAGGCGCTTGAACGCCACGGTGTGACCCCCGCCCATAGGCGGACTTTCGCGCCAGTGCACAAGATATTGTATCAAGCCAAAACCGTAACATGCTGATTCGAAAAAGGATTTGACCGCGAATCACCTTTGACTCATCCTGACCTCGCATCGCCGGAATGGCCCGTCAGAGGCCGCGGCGGTCACGGCGCATGGGGCGCCGGACGAGGCAGTGATGAACGTGAGACACAAGCCCGAGGCGGCGATGCCGCGCGACCGGATTCTGGCCGGCGACTGCATCGAGGTGATGGCCTCCCTGCCGGACGCCTCGGTCGATCTCGTGTTCGCCGACCCGCCCTACAACCTGCAGCTCCGGGGCGAGCTGCACCGCCCGAACAACACCCGTGTCGACGGCGTCGACGATCACTGGGACCAGTTCGACGGCTTCGCCGCCTACGATGCCTTCACCCGCGCCTGGCTGAAGGAGGCCCGCCGCCTGCTGAAGCCGAACGGCGCGATCTGGGTCATCGGCAGCTACCACAACATCTTCCGCGTCGGCGCGACGATGCAGGACCTCGGCTACTGGATCCTGAACGACGTCGTGTGGCGCAAGTCGAACCCGATGCCGAATTTCCGCGGCATGCGCTTCACCAACGCCCACGAGACGCTGATCTGGGCATCCCGCGCCGAGGCCGCGAAATACACCTTCAACTACGAGGCGCTGAAGGCCCTGAACGAGGGCATCCAGATGCGGTCGGACTGGGTGCTGCCGATCTGTTCCGGGGCCGAACGGCTGAAGGACGGCGAGGGCGCAAAGGCGCACCCGACGCAGAAGCCCGAAAGCCTCCTGCACCGCGTGCTGGTGGCGACGACGAAACCGGGCGACATCGTGCTCGACCCGTTCTTCGGCACCGGCACCACCGGCGCGGTCGCCAAAGCGCTCGGCCGCCATTTCATCGGGATCGAGCGCGAGGACACCTACCGCGAGATCGCGGAGGCCCGCATCGCCACCGTGCGCCGTCACGACGCCGCCGCGCTCGAAATCACGCAGAGCAAGCGCGCCGCGCCGCGCGTGCCCTTCGGCCAGGTGGTCGAGCGCGGGATGCTCAAGACCGGCCAGACGCTCTGGAGCCCGAACGGCCGCCATGCCGCCCGCGTCCGCGCCGACGGGACGCTGGTCGCCGATGACGTCAAGGGCTCCATCCACCAGGTCGGCGCCGCGCTGGAACACGCGCCGTCCTGCAACGGCTGGACCTACTGGCATTTCGAGCAGTCCGGCACGCGCGTGCCGATCGACGTTCTCAGACAAAGGATCAGGGCCGAACTGGCCGACTGAAAGGTGCATACCGCCCGTGCCTGCGGCCGCTTGCGGCCCGTGTGGCGCGACCTCGGGCCCCGTCCGGTCGTCTACCTCGTGACCGGCGGGGCCTCTTTTTTTCTCAGGCTCCGGTCCAGTCCGCGACATCCGGGTAGTGCCGTCGCCGCCAGGCCCTGACCCGTGGCCCCATGACCCGGTGCCACAGGGGCGGCACCAGCGCGATACCGACCATCACCGGGTATCCCGCCGGCAGTTCCGGCGCCTCGCCCGCCCGCGTCTGCAACAGCGGGTAGCGCCGGTCGGGCTTCATGTGGTGATCGGAATGGCGTTGCAGGTTGATGAGCAGCCAGTTCGATGCCGTCTGGGTCGCGTTCCACGAATGGTGCGGGCCGGCCGGTTCGTAGCGGCCGTCTGCAAGGCGCCGGCGCGACAGGCCGTAGTGCTCGACGTAGTTGACCAGTTCCAGTTGCAGGATCGCGAAGGCCGCCTGCACGACGAACACCATCAGCCCGAGCGCGCCGCCGAGCACGATCGCCAGCAGGAGGCAGCCGATCTCCAGCGCTGCGTAGGTCCAGAACGGGTTCGACCGGTGCCACCACGGCCGACCGGCGCGGGCGAGCTTTGCGGTCTCGGCGCGGAAGGCGGAAACCGGCCCGCCCGCCACGACCCGCCGCAGGAACCGCCAGAAGCCTTCTCCGAGCGGTGCGGTCACCGTGTCGCGCGGGGTGCCGACATGGGTGTGGTGAACCAGCAAGTGTTCCGACCGGAAATGCCCGTAGAGCACCATCGCCAGCAGCATGTCGGCCAGCCGCCGTTCGAAGCGCGGTCGCTGGTGCATCAGTTCATGCGCGTAGTTGATCCCGATGGTCCCGGTCAGCGTCCCCGCCGCGGCGGCGAGGCCGATGGCCTCGGGGACCGACAGGTGGGGCGCGCGCGGGACGTAGGCGACGAGGCCGAACAGCATCACCGCCTGGATCGGCACCCAGGCGAAGGTGACCATCCGGTGCCAGCGCAGCCGCGCGGTGTCGGTCGCGGGATCGGCGTTGACCGGGTTCCGGCCGAGCGCCGCGTCGAGCAGGATGAACAGCCACCACGAGGCCGCCGGCACCAGCAGGAACCACGCGCCGCCCTTCGCCGCGGCGAAGGCGAGGATCGGCGGCAGCAGCAGGATCGGCGCCCAGAAGGGCAGCGCCGCGCCGAGCCTCGTGTCGCTGTTCGGGCCGGTGGTGTCCATGCCGCGGAGTGTCCGTTCGGGTGCGGTCCGGGTCAATGCCCCGTCACGGCCGGTCGAACAGCGGACGGGCGAGGTCGAAGGCCTTCCGCATCACCGTCGGCAGGGCGGAGGGGCGGAAGTCGTGCTTCGCGACGAATAGCCCCCGGTCGGGCTCGGTATTCTCCGGCAGATCCGCGACGCGGAGGGCGAGGCGCAGGTGAAAATGGGTGAAGGTGTGCCGCACCTCCAGCCCCGGATCGCGCCAGTCGCCGGACGCGGGCGGTGTCCCGTCCGGAACCGTCTCCGCCCAGTCGCTGCCGGGCCAGCCGAGCATCCCGCCGAGCAGCCCCTTCGGCGGCCGCGTCTCCAAGAGCCAGGCACCGTCCGCCCGCCGCCCGAGAAACGCGATGCCCTGCCGCACCGGTTTCGCGGCCTTCGGGGTCTTGCGCGGAAGCTCCGCGGCGATCCCCTGCGCCCGCGCCGCGCAATGTTCCATCACCGGGCAGATGCCGCAGGCAGGGCTGCGCGGCGAACAGATCGTCGCGCCGAGATCCATCACCGCCTGCGCGTGGTCGCCGGGATGGTCCCCCGGCGTCAGCCGCGCGGCATGGGACTTCAGGGCGGGCTTGGCGGCCGGCAGCGGGGTTTCGACGGCGAAAAGCCGCGCCATCACCCGCTCCACATTGCCGTCCATCACCACGGCCGGTTCGTCGAAGGCGATCGCGGCGATGGCGGCGGCGGTGTAGGGGCCGATGCCGGGGAGCTCCATCAGTTCCGCCTCGGTGTCGGGGAACCCGCCCCGCGCGGCGACGGCGCGGGCGCATTTCAGGAGATTGCGGGCGCGCGCGTAGTAGCCGAGCCCGGCCCATTCCGCCATCACCGCCGCATCCTCGGCGGCGGCGAGCGCGCCGAAATCGGGCCAGAGCGCGGTGAACCGCTCGAAATAGCCCTTCACCGCGGCGACGGTGGTCTGTTGCAGCATCACCTCGGACAGCCAGACGCGGTAGGGATCGGGGCGATATCCCGCCAGCCGCGCCGCGGGACCGACGCGCCACGGCAGATCGCGGGCGTGGACCATGTACCAGTCCCGCAATGCCACGGTGATCGCCTGCTCGCGCAAAGGTGAGATTCCCCCGTCCGCCCGGCCTTTTCCCCGGCCGTCCGCTGTCCTAGATTGCCGTCAACCATTTGGAAAGGTGCCGATGCCCGCCCCGACCTCCAACAAGCCAGAGGCCCGCCGGGGCCGCGGTTTCGAGCCTGCCTCGAAGCTGGTGGCGGGACACCTGCGGGGGCCGATGACGCGGCGCGGCTTCGCCGAGGCGAAACTGCTGACGCGCTGGTCCGAGATCGCCGGGCCCGAGCTTGCCGCCATCGCCGCGCCGGTCGCGCTGAAACACGGCCGGGGGATGGGCGGGACGCTGATCCTGCTGGCCACCGGGTCGAACGCACCGATCCTCCAGATGCGCCAGGCCGAGGTGATCGAGCGGGTGAACGCCTGCTACGGCTACCGCGCCGTGTCGCGCATATCCATCACCCAGACCGCGCCGCGCGGGTTTTCCGAGGGACAGGCGGAGTTCGCCGCGAAGCCCGGGGCGACCCGCAAACCGGATCCCGATCCGGCGGCGATGGCCGAGGCAGAAACCGGGCTCGCGCGGATCGGCGACGACCGCCTTCGGGAGGCACTCGGGCGGCTTGCCCGCAACGTGCTTGCCCGCCCGACACGAAACTGAGGAGTTGAGAGCATGAATCGCAGGTTTCTCCTGATGAGCGGCGCCGGTGCGTTCGCGATCGCGGGGGGCGGCTACGCGCTCCTGCGCGGGGACAGCGTCGGCGCGCAGGGCGTCGAGGTTCCGACCGACACGGGCGAGCTGCCCGAGGGCGCGATGGGCATCCCGGACATGGTGATGGGCGACGCCGATGCGCCGGTCGAGTTCATCGAGTACGCCAGCTACACCTGCGGCCACTGCCAGCGCTTCCACGACGAGGTGCTGCCGCAGCTTCGCGCCGACTACATCGACACCGGCAAGGTCCGGTTCGTGTTCCGCGAATTCTTCCTCAACCCGATCGACCTCTGGGCGACGATGGTGGCGCGCTGCGCCGATCCGGTCCGCTACTTCGGCGTCGCGGAGGCGCTCTACGAGAACCAGCGCGAGTGGATCCAGGGCGAGGCGCCGCAGATCGCGGACAACCTGCGCCGTCTCGGCCGGTCCGTGGGTCTCAGCGACGAGCGTCTCGAAGCCTGCCTGACCGACGCCCAGACCGCCGAGGCGCTCAACGCCCGGTTCGAGCATTACCGCGACATCCACCCGGTCGAGGGCACGCCGACCTTCGTCATCAACGGCACGCTCTACACCAACCGGTCCTACGCCGAACTGCGCGACATCATCGACGCGGCGGTCGCCGAAGCCGAAGGGTGACACCCCTAGACGGCGTCAGGGTCGTCGAACTGGCGCGGATCCTGGCCGGCCCCTGGGCCGGCCAGGCCCTTGCCGATCTCGGCGCGGAGGTGATCAAGGTCGAGGCGCCGGAAGGCGACGACACCCGCCGGTGGGGCCCGCCCTTCGTCGAGCGCGAGGGCGACCGGTCGGCGGCCTATTTCCATTCCTGCAACCGGGGCAAGGCTAGCGTCATCGCCGATTTCCGCACGCCCGAGGGACAGCGGAAGGTGCGCGACCTCGTGGCCGGGGCCGACGTGCTGATCGAGAACTTCAAGGTCGGCGGCCTGGCGAAATACGGGCTCGACTACGCCAGCCTGTCGGAGCTGAACCCGCGGCTGATCTACTGCTCCATCACCGGGTTCGGGCAGGACGGGCCCTACGCGCACCGGGCGGGATACGACTACATCATCCAGGGCATGTCCGGGATCATGTCGGTCACCGGCGATCCCTCGGGCCAGCCGCAGAAGGTGGGCATCGCCGTCACCGACATCCTGACCGGGCTCTATTCCGCGACCGCGATCCTCGCCGCGCTGCACCAGCGGCAGACCACCGGGCGCGGGCAGCATATCGACATGGGGCTCTTGGACGTCGCCACCGCCTTCACCGCGAACCAGGCGATGAACTACCTGACCACCGGCACCCCGCCCGCGCGGATCGGGAACGCACACCAGAACCTGACGCCCTACCAGGTGTTCGATTGCGCCGACGGATGGATCATCATCGCCACCGGCAACGACGCGCAGTATCGCCGGCTCTGCGCCTTGCTCGGCGTGCCGGACATGGCCGAGGCGCCGGAATACCTGACCAACGCCGATCGCCTCGCCAACCGGGAGGCGATGACCGCCCGGCTGACGGAACGGACGCTGACCTTCGGCCGCGACGACCTGTTGCAGGCCTGCGAGAACGCGGGCGTTCCGGCGGGGCCGATCAACGACATGGCGCAGGTTTTCGACGATCCGCAGGTCATCGCGCGGGGGATGCGGATCGAGTTGGGCGGGGTGCCGGGCGTACGCCCGCCGTTCCGGTTCTCGGATGCGGACCTGGCGCTGCACCGGCCCGCGCCGAAACTGGGGGAAGACGACCCGGTGGAGTGAGGGGCGCTGCGAGCCCTCGCACGGACCTACATGGCTCTCGCCCTACAGCCCCGCCTCTGCCAGCAGCGCGGCCAGCGCCGCCTCGTCATCGAACCGCAGCCGCACCGGAACAGTCGTCACCTTCTGCCGGAACTCCGGCGGCAGGCGGGCGGCATCCTTTTCCGTGGTCACGATCATAGCGCCGAGCCCGCGGGCCTCGCGCTCCATCCGCGCGATCAGGGCGGGCGTCAGGGGCTGGTGATCGCCGAGCGGGATCGCGCGCAGGATCTCCGCCCCGAGATCGCGGAGCGTGGCGAAGAAGCGGCCCGGGTGCCCGATCCCGGCGAAGGCGAGCACCTTCGCGCCCGTCAGCGGCAGGCCGGTTGGCAGCGGCTCCAGCCGCGCGGTCAGGTGCGGCAGGTCGAATGGCCCCGCCTCGGCCGCGAACCGGGCCTGCGCGGCGGCGTCGCCCACCGACACGACCGCGTCGGCGCGGGCGAGCCCGACCGCGACGGGTTCCCGCAGGGGCCCCGCGGGGATCACGCAGCCGTTGCCGAAGCCGCGCGCCGCGTCGACCACCACCAGCGCCAGGTCGTGTTCCAGCGCGTGGCTCTGGAACCCGTCGTCCAGCAGCACGAGACCCGCGCCCTCGGACACCGCCGCCTCGGCCCCGGCCAGCCGGTCCTTCGCCACCCAGACCGGCGCGAAACCGGACAGGAGCAGCGGTTCGTCCCCCACCTGCGCCGCGTCGTGCCGCGCCGGGTCGACCCGCACCGGGCCTTCCAGCGATCCGCCGTGGCCGCGGCTGACGATGTGCGGCGCGTGGGACGAAAGCCGTTCGGCCAGCGCCATCACCATCGGCGTCTTGCCGGTCCCGCCCGCGTTGATGTTGCCGACGCAGATCACCGGCACCGCCAGCTTTGCGCGGATGCCGCGTTCCAGCCGCCGCGCCGTCGCCCGCGCGTAGAGCGCGCCGAGCGGCGACAGCACCGCCGAGGCGATCCCGGGGCGGCGGTACCAGAAGCCGGGGGCGCGCATCAGCCGCGCTCCGGCGGCAACGTGTCCATGATGAGGTCCAGCGCGCGGTCGGTCACGTTGGCGCCGGCCGACGACACCTCCCACGCCGCGTTCGCCATCGCCGCCGCGCGTTCCGGCGACAAGAGGTCCCCGACCGCCTCCGCCATCGTCTCGGCGGAACTGACCAGCCGCGCCGCCTTGGCCGCCGTCAGGCGCTGGTAGATGTCGACGAAGTTGGTGACGTAGGGCCCGTGCAGGATGGCCGAGCCGAGCGCCGCGGGCTCGAACGGGTTGTGCCCGCCGATCGGCGCCAGCGATCCGCCGACGAAGCTGATCGGGGCGAGCCGGTACCACAGCCCCATCTCGCCGAGCGTGTCGGCGAGGTAGACCTGCGTATCGGCATCGACCGGTTCGTCGAGGCTGCGGCGGGCGACGGACCAGCCGTTCCGGTCCAGAAGCGCCGCGATCCCGTCTCCCCGCTGCGGATGCCGCGGCGCGAGGATCAGCAGGAGCCGCGGGTTGACCCGAAGCGCCTTGTCATGGGCGGCGAGAACGATCTCCTCCTCGCCCTCGTGGGTCGAGGCCGCGAGCCAGACCGGCCGGCCGCCGAGATGGGCGGCGAAATCCGCGCGTTCGGCCTCGTCGTAGGGCAGCGCCGCGGCGCCTTCCTTCAGTGTGCCGGTGATCTCCATCCGCTCCTCGGGCAGGCCGAGCCGGCGCAGGTAGCCCGCGGTCACGGCGTCCTGCACGTGCGCCGCGCGGAACAGGCCGAGCATCGCCCGCGCCGCGCCGCGCAGGACGAAGCGCCAGCGGTCGTGGCTCGACTTCGACATGCGCGCGTTGATCAGCAGCATCGGGATGCCGCGGGCGTCGGTCTCGGTGATGAGCGCGGGCCAGAGCTCGCTTTCCGTCCAGACCGCGAGGTCGGGCTTCCAGTGGTCGAGGAACCGCCGCACCCAGGCCATCGCGTCGAGCGGGACGTACTGGTGGAACGCGTTGCCCGACAGCCGCCCCGCCATCACCCGCGCCGAGGTGACGGTGCCCGTGGTCACCATCACCTGCACGTCAGGCATCTCCTCCCCGATCCGGCGGACGAGTTCCAGCAGCGACAGGGATTCGCCGACGCTGGCAGCATGGAACCAGATCAGCCGGCCCTCCGGCCGAGGCCGGTCCGCGATGCCGCGGCGCTCGCCGATGCGGTCGGGGTCTTCCTTGCCCGCGGCCAGACGCCGTCGCAGCACGCGGTCGAAGAAGCCGGTGCCGCGGGCCGAGAAGGCCCGGTAGAGCGCAAGGGCGAGCGAACCGCTCATCGGGCGCTCAGCCCAGTTCCTCCGTCGGCGACGCGGGCTGTTCCTCGTCCCGCAGGCGGTGCAGGTGGGCGATGAAGTACCGCATGTGCGCGTTGTCGACGGTGCGCTGTGCCTCGGACTTCCAGGCGTTGTAGGCGGACGCGTAGTTGGGGAAGATCCCCACGATGTGAATGTCTTCCACGTCGCGGAACTCGTTGGTCTGCGGATCGACGAGTTCGCCACCGAAAACCAGGTGAAGTCGTTGGGCCATGAAGCGCTCCGAAGCTCGGGGGGTCCGGCGGCAACCTACGGATTTGCGGCAACGGGTCAAGCGGCGGGGATGGCGGGCGGGGACGGGGCCCGAACGCCGCCGATCAGAGGTTGGCCCCGAGCCGGAAAGCCGCCGGGATGGTGTCGCGCCCGTCGAGGACGAGGTCCGCCAGCGCCTCGGCCATGCCGGGGGCCATGCCGAAGCCGATCTTGAAGCCGCCATTGGCGATGTAGGTGTCCGGCCGCGACGGGTGTGGCCCGAGGATCGGCGCGCGGCTGCGCGCCCGCGGGCGCACCCCGGCCCACCGCTCGATCACCTCCGCGTCGGCCAGCGCCGGAACCGCCGCCCGCGCCTTCTCCACCAATGCGTCGAGCGCCGCGTCGGTGGTCGCGGGGTCGGTGAACTCGCGTTCGGTGGTCGAGCCGATGGCGGTGGTCCCGTCGCCGTGCGGAACGACGTGCAGCCCGTCGACGAAGAGTTGCGGACCATCGCGCATGTCCGCCGCGAAAAGCGCCGCCTGCCCCTTGATCCCGGTGCCGAAGGTCTTGCCGAATTCCTCCGACAGCGCGGCCAGACCGGCGGCACCGGTGGCGTGAATCTCGACCCCGGCCCGTTCCGGCACCTCCGCCGTCACCCGCCCGCCGAGCCGGACGATCGCGGCGACCAGCGCGCGCACCGCCTGGCGCGGGTGCAGGCGCGCGCTCAGATCGTCGAAGATCACCAGCCCCGTGGGCGACGGCAGCAGGCCGAACTCCGCCGCCTCGGCGACCCGCCAGCGATACCGGCCCTGCCAGTGCTCGGCGGCGGTGACTTCGCGCGCGCGGGCAAGGTCCAGCGCCGCGGCATCGGGGATCGGCTGCACCCGGCCGAGCCGCGCGTAGCCGGGATCGAGGCCCGATACACCGGCGACCGCGTCCCAGAAATCCTGCGCCATGTCGAGGCTTCGGAACTGGAAGGCCTTCTTCTCGTTCCAGGCTTCCGGCACGTGCGGGGCCAGCGCGCCGACGATCCCGCCGGAGGCCCCGGCCCCCGGCCCCGCCGGGTCCACGACCGTGACCGCGACCCCCCTGCGGGCAAGTGCGAAGGCCGCTGTCAAACCCGCTATGCCGGCGCCGAAAACCGTGACCGGATGCATGGACTTCCCCGCCGCCTTTCCCCATTGTCGCGCCGATTTCTCCGCCCTGTCTGGCCCGGATATGGTTGCAAGCCAAGCCCATGCCCTCGACTGGCGCGACGGCGACGTGCCGGTGTCGCGCCGTTTCGAAGACCCGTTCTACTCGTTCGAGGACGGGTGGGCCGAAAGCGCGCATGTCTTCCTGTCCGGCAACGGCCTGCCGGACCGGTTCCGCGCCGGGTTCCGGATCGCGGAGCTCGGCTTCGGCACCGGGCTGAACCTCGCGCTCACGCTGGCGCACTGGGCGGGGCCGGGGCGGATCGCGTTCACGAGCTTCGAGGCCTTCCCGCTTGCCCCCGCCGATGCCGCCCGCGCGCTCGCGCGGTTCCCCGAGGCCGCGCCCTTCGCGCCGCTGGTCTCGGAACTGCTGGCCACGGGCCGGGTGCAGACGGAGACCGCCGACATCCGGCTGGTCGAAGGCGATGCCCGCGAAACCCTGCCGGCCTGGGGCGGCGCGGCGGATGCCTGGTTCCTCGACGGCTTCGCGCCTGCCCGGAACCCCGAGCTATGGGACGACGCCTTGATGGCCGAGGTCGGACGCCATACCGCGCCGGGCGGCACCTTCGCCACCTACACCGCCGCGGGCCACGTGCGCCGCGCGCTGTCCGCCGCCGGGTTCGCGGTGGAGCGCGTGCCGGGATACGGCCGCAAGCGGCACATGACAAAGGGCGTGAAGTGACCGAGCAGAACACCCGCCTCGGCATCGGGCTGATGGTGCTGACGACCTTCGTCTTCGCCGTGCAGGACGGCATCAGCCGCCACCTCGCGGGCGAATACAACGTGATGATGGTGGTCACGATCCGCTACTGGTTCTTCGCCGCCTTCGTCATCGCCGTGGGCGCGCGGAAGGCCGGCGGGATCCGTGCCGCCGCGCGCACCGAACAGCCGCTGATCCAGGCGTTCCGCGGCGTGCTGCTTGCGGCGGAGATCTGCGTGATGGTCGCGGGTTTCGTCTTTCTCGGGCTGGTGGAAAGCCACGCCGTCTTCGCGGCCTACCCGCTCCTGATCGCGGCGCTGTCCGGCCCGGTGCTCGGGGAAAGCGTGGGCTGGCGGCGATGGGCGGCGATCGGGGTCGGCTTCGTCGGCATCCTCATCATCCTCGAACCGGGCTACCGCGTGTTCTCGCCCTACGCGCTGATCCCGCTCTGCGCCGCCTTCATGTTCGCGCTCTATGGGCTCCTGACCCGCTACGTCGCCCGCAAGGACAGTGCGGCGACCAGCTTCTTCTGGACCGGCACGGCGGGTTGCGTCGTGATGACGGCGGCGGGCGTCTGGTTCTGGGAACCGATGACCGCGCCGGACTGGGCCTGGATGGCGGCGCTTTGCGTCACCGGGGCGACCGGGCACTGGCTGCTCATCCGCACCTACGAGGTCGCGGAGGCCAGTGCGGTGCAGCCCTTCGCCTATTTCCAGCTCGTCTTCGCCTCGGCCCTGGGCCTGTTCGTGTTCCGCGAGACGCTGGAACTGAACGTGCTGATCGGAGGCGCGATCGTCGTTTCCGCCGGGCTGTTCACGCTGTGGCGCGCCCGGGTCAGCGCGACCTGAGCCGTTCCGACAGGTTCGACGGCGGCAGTTCCCCGGTCAGCTGCGCCTCGTAGATCGCGAGGCTTTCGGTCACCCGCATGATGTAGTTCCGGGTTTCCTCGAACGGCACCGCCTCGATCCAGTCGACAATGTCCACCTCCGGGTCGGTCGGGTCGCCGAAGCGCTCGCTCCAGGCATGGGCCCGCGACGGGCCGGCGTTGTAGGCGGCCGCGACCAGCACCGGGTTATCGCCGAATTCCTCGATCAGCGCGGCGAGGTAGCCGGCGCCGAGGATCGCGTTGTATTCCGGGTCGGTCGTCAGTCGCCGCTCGCTGAACGACAGGCCGAGCCTGCGGGCGGTCTCGCGCCCGGTTCGCGGCATCACCTGCATCAGCCCGAGCGCCCCTGCGCCGGACCGGACCGCCGGGTCGAACTCCGATTCGCGCCGCGCGATCGACAGGGTCAGCGCAGCGGGCGCGGGCAGGTCGGCATCGGCCAGCTCGGTCAGCGGGTAGTAGGCGCGCATGATCTCGTGCCCCGACTGCGCCACCCGTTTCGCGATGCGGAGCGCGAGGTGCGGATCGCCGAGGTCGAGCGCGAGGTCGCCGAGACTGCCGGCCTGCTCCCGGTCGAGGCTTTCGGACAGGTGGGTCAGGAAGCGTTCGGCCAGCGCCGACTCGCCCGCCTGGTAGAGCGTCAGCCCGGCTTGCAGCACGCTCGACTGAAGGAAGGGCTGCGTGCGCCAGGTCGAGAATTCCTCCTCGCCCAGGAAGGCCGGGTCGGTCGGCAGCCCACCACGCTCGGCGGCAAGCTGGCCGTAGAAGCTCGACTGGTACTGCGCGCCGAGCGCATATGCCTCCGCCGCCGCGTCCGCGTTCCCCGCCGCCTCGTGCGCGCGGCCGAGCCAGTACCCGGCGCGCCCGACGCTGATCGGGCTGAAAACGGTGTCACGGAAGTTCTCGAAATGCTCCGCCGCGGTCTCGGGATCGTCCCGGTGCAGCGCGGCGTAACCGGCCAGCCATTCGAGATCGGAATAGGCGAGGTAGTCCACCTCCGGGTCGACGAAGTGATTGGCGGCGAGGGCATAACCTCGGTCCCACTCGCCTTCGCGCATCACGTCGCGGGCCAGCGTGGCGCGGCGGTCGGCCCAGGCCTCGGGGCGGCCGAGCGCCTCGGCGGACGTGCTGGTTTCCTCAAGGAGATCGGTCGCGGTGTCCCAGAACCCCGACTGCATCCGCCAGACGAACCGCTCGAAAGCGAGGCCGGGATCGCCCGCCAGGTCCTCCGGTACCGCCGCGATCAGGTCGTCGACGCCGCCCCGCCGTGCCCGAAGCGCGAGCCGCGCCTCCGCGAGGTCGCGCCAGCCGCCGGGAACCAGCGTCAGCATCGGCTGCGCGCGGGCTTCCTCGCCCCGCCACAACAGGGTGTCGAGCCGCGCGACGTGGTGATCCTCCAGCAGGTGGCCGTAATCGGTCAGGAACGCGGTTTCCTCCGCCGCGCTCAGGGTCATCGTGGTCCAGGCCTCGATCACCACCGGGGCCGGGTCGCCGCCCTGCGCCTGTAACGCCCCGGCAAGCCGAAGCGCGCCGGTGCCGGTCTGCGGCGAGGTATCGCCGAACCACGCGATCACGCGCGCCGGGTCGCCGTTGCGCGGGATGGCGTATTCGCCCTGGAGCCGCAGGTAATCCATGCCCGGCCAGTCCGGGTTCCGCGCGACGAAATCCTCGTAGTCGTCGAAGCTGCCGTGCCGCGCCCGCAGGAGCGACCACACCACGACGTCGCGGGCCGCCGGATCCTCGATCCGCCGCGCGGTCTCCTCGGCCAGCGTGAAGTCACGCTGAGACACCGCGGACAACGCCTGCGACAGCGCCTCGGGGTTGGCATGGGCCGCGATCGGCGCAAGCGCGATCAGGACGGCGAGGACGAGCTTTCGCATGGGGCGGGCTTCCAGGTTCGTGCGCATGTTCGGACGGCGGGGCCGAAGATAGGGCGGCGCGCGCGTCATGCAACACACGAACTTGGCAATTCCGAACGTCGGCCCTATGGTCCGCGCCATTCTGCCGACACCATGAAAGGCCAGGTGATCCCGATGTTCCGAGGCTCCATGCCCGCTCTCGTCACGCCGTTCTCCGACGCCGCCGAGGCGGCCGTTGATTTCGATGCGCTGGCGAAGCTGGTCAAATGGCAGATCGCGGAAGGATCCACCGGCATCGTTCCCGTCGGCACCACCGGCGAAAGCCCGACCCTGACCCACGAGGAACACGAGGAGGTCATCGCCGCCGTGGTCGAGGCCGCAGCGGGCCAGGTGCCCGTGATCGCGGGGGCCGGGTCGAACAACACGGTCGAGGCGATCCGCTTCGTCGAGTTCGCGAAGGAGGCCGGGGCCGCCGCCGCGCTGGTGGTGACGCCCTACTACAACAAGCCCACGCAACGCGGGCTGATCGCGCATTACACCGCGCTGAACGAGATCGGGATCCCGATCATCATCTACAACATCCCGCCGCGCTCGGTGATCGACATGACGCCCGCCACGATGGGCGAACTGGCGAAGCTGCCGAACATCGTCGGCGTGAAGGACGCGACCGGAGACATCACGCGGGTGTCGAAGCAGCGCGCGACCTGCGGGCCGGACTTCTGCCAGCTTTCGGGCGAGGACGCCTCGGCGCTCGGCTTCAACGCCCACGGCGGCGTCGGCTGTATCTCGGTAACCGCGAACGTCGCGCCGAAGCTCTGCGCGGAGTTCCAGCAGGCGACGCTGGCGGGCGATTACGCCACCGCGCTCGACTACCAGGACCGGCTGATGCCGCTGCACGAGGCGATCTTCCTCGAACCCGGTCTCGTCGGCGCGAAATACGCGCTGTCGAAGCTCGGCCGCTGTTCCGCCCGCGTGCGCCTGCCGCTGACCGAGCTGTCGGACGAGACCAAGGCCCGGATCGATGCGGCGATGGCCCATGCCGGGGTCGTCTGACGAAATCCGCGAGGGGGAACAGCGGTTCCCCTTCGACCCCGCCGACCGGACCGAGGCGGGGCTGTGCTTCATTGGCCGGATCCGCTCGCCCTGGTCGAAGGGCAACTGCCCGAAGAACCTGCGCGAGGCACGCGAGCGGGGTGGCGATTTCCGGCTGGAACTGGACGAAGGCTACGAGGGTGCGCTGCGCGGCCTGAAAGTCGGGCAGGCGATACAGGTGCTCTACTGGGTCGACCGCGGCACGCGCGTTCTCGCCGTCCAGACGCCCGGCCACGCGCCGGAGCCGCGCGGAACCTTCGCCCTGCGTTCGCCCGTGCGGCCCAACCCGGTCGCGCTCGGCACGTCGGTCATCACCTCGCTCGACACCGATTACGGCATCGTCGGCATCGACGCGACGGATGCCTTCGACGGCACGCCACTTCTCGACATCAAGCCCTGGATCGCGACCGTCGATGCGCCGCCGGGCTGGCGCCCCGGGGCCTGAGCGCCTATATCCGGCCGTCATGGCCAAGGCATCCGACAACCCGAACTACAAGGTGATCGCCGAGAACCGGCGCGCGCGCTTCGACTACGCCATCGAGGAGGATCTCGAGGTCGGCATCATGCTGGTCGGGTCCGAGGTGAAGTCGCTGCGCGAGGGCGGGTCGAACATCGCCGACAGCTACGCCGAGGTGAAGGACGGCGAGCTGTGGCTCGTGAACGGCTACATCGCGCCCTACGTGCAGGCCAAGACCTGGGGTCACGAGGAACGCCGCCGCCGCAAGCTTCTGGCGTCGAAGAAGGAACTGTCTAAGCTGTGGAACGCGACGCAGCGGCAGGGCATGACGCTGGTCCCGCTGGTGATGTACTTCAACCACCGCGGCATGGTGAAGCTGAAGATCGGCATCGCGAAGGGCAAGAAGAGCGCCGACAAGCGCGAAACCTCCGCCAAGCGCGACTGGAACCGCCAGAAGCAACGCCTGCTGAAACAGGGCGGCTGAGGGCGCGGGCTTGCCAGACTGGCGGCATTGGCGCTAAGCCGCGCGGGCACGAAGGAGAGGAGTCCGGACATGGCCGCCGACGACCCCAAGACGCTTGTTTCGACTGCCTGGCTGGAAGCGCACCTGTCCGATCCCGACCTGCGCATCCTCGACGCATCCTGGTACCTGCCCGACATGGGCCGGGACGCGAAGGCGGAATACGAGGCCGCGCATATCCCTGGCGCCCGGTTCTTCGACATCGAGGAGATCTCCGACCAGCGGTCCTCGCTGCCGCACATGGCGCCGCCGGCCGAAAAGTTCATGTCGCGGATGCGCGCGATGGGGGTCGGCGACGGCCACCAGGTCGTGGTCTACGACGGCGCCGGGCTGTTCTCCGCGGCGCGGGTCTGGTGGCTGTTCCGCCTGATGGGCAAACCCGACGTCGCCGTGCTGGACGGCGGTTTCCCGAAATGGCAGGCCGAGGGGCGCGAGGTCGAGGACATGGCCCCGATCACCCGCGACCGGCACATCACCGTCAGCCGCCAGAACAACCTCGTGAAGGATGTGACGCAGGTGGCCGCGGCGTCCAAGCTCGGCGACTGGCAGATCGTCGACGCACGGTCCCCCGCCCGGTTCCGCGGCGAGGAGCCGGAGGCCCGTCCCGGCTTGCGGTCCGGCCGCATCCCGGGATCGAAGAATGTCCACTACGCCACGCTCCTGAACCCCGACGGCACGATGAAGGACGGCGCGGATCTTGAGGCCGCGTTCGAGATGGCCGGCGTCGATCTCGACCGCCGGATCATCACCACCTGCGGCTCCGGCATCACCGCCGCCATCCTCATGCTCGGGCTGGAGCGGTTGGGGCGGAAGGACGTGGCCCTCTATGACGGGTCTTGGGCCGAGTGGGGGCAGTTCGAGCAGCTGAAGGTCGAGACCGGATGATCCCCGCCGGGACCGAGGTTTCCTACCGGACCACCTACCTTGAAATGCCTACGAATCCGGGCCTCGCGGAACCCGCACTGCCACCCGGCAACCGACTGGAATTGGCCGAGAAACCGCCGCTGTGGTACTTCCTCGCGCTTTACGATGCGGTGGGGCGGGAGTGGGAGTGGCAGGACCGGCACCTGCAGGATCCCGCGGACGTCCAGGCATTCCTGTCCGACCCGCGGATGGAACTCTGGACGCTCACCGCAAGTGGCTGGATCCACGGGTTTTTCCAGCTCGATTTTCCTGAGCCGGGGGTCTGTGACCTGGCCTATTTCGGGCTGGTGCCCGAGGCGGTGGGCAAGGGTCTGGGGCGGCGGTTGTTAACGATTGCCATCGCCAAGGCGTGGGCGCGGGAGGGGGTCGAGACGTTAACGGTCAACACCTGCACGCTCGACCACCCGGCCGCCCTGCCGCTCTACCGGAGCATGGGGTTCGAGCCGGTGCGCGAGGAAATCCGCCGCCGAACCCTCACCCGCGACAGGGTTGCGGATGGGAGCGCGTGGGTGTAGGAGCCGGGTCGCCCTGCGGGGCCAAGTCTCCGACCACCTTGTCAAAACGGAAAACCGACATGCGTATCAACTATTTGCCCGGCATCGCGGCAATGGCGGCGGTTGTCGTCGCGTCGAATATCCTGGTGCAGTTCCTGCTCGGCGACTGGCTGACCTGGGGCGCGTTCACCTACCCGTTCGCCTTCCTCGTCAACGACCTGACCAACCGCTTCTACGGGCCGAAGGCGGCGCGGAAGGTGGTGCTGGTCGGTTTCGCCGTTGGCGTCGTCTGCTCGCTGATCGGAACGCAGATCATGGGCGAATTCGGGCCGCTGGTGACGCTTCGGATCGCGCTCGGGTCGGGCACCGCGTTCCTCGTCGCGCAGCTTGCGGATGTGGCGATCTTCGACCGGCTGAGGCAGCGGAATTGGTGGCAAGCGCCTGTAATCAGTAGCCTTCTGGGATCGACGCTGGACACCGCGCTGTTCTTCTCCATCGCCTTCGCGGCGCAGCTCGCGTTCCTCGAACCCGGCAACGACGTGTCCTGGGCGAACGAGGCGCTGCCGATCCTCGGGCTGGGGCCCGTGGCCCCGCTCTGGGTGTCGCTCGCGGTAGCGGACTGGTGCGTAAAACTTGCCCTCGCACTCATCGCACTTGCCCCTTTTCGCGCCGTCACGAAAAATTTCCGGCAAGATGCTGTGTGAAAAAGTTTGACATGCACAGGATCTATGGCACCCTCAACTCAACCGAAACCAGTTGAAAGGAGGTGATCCAGTGTCGAGAGAGATGTTGGAGAGAAGCGTCGGGACAGCTGGAGAGGGGGACACCTAGGCAGACCTGGGTGGATACCCGCGAAGGCTGGGCTTGAAATCCTAACCACGCCCACCTCCATTCTTTCGGAAGGGCCGCCCTCGGGCGGCCCTTTTTCGTTGCCCCGCGTTAACCCGGAAAGGTTGATGTTCACCGGATCTCAACAGGTAGAAACCGGGTAGAAAGCAGGTAGAACCGGGGTAGAAACCGGGTAGAAAAATGCGCGTTAACGATTCGATCGAGATCGCGGACTGGGAGCTGACGGAGAGCTTCGCGCGGTCCTCCGGCCCCGGCGGCCAGAACGTGAACAAGGTGTCCACGGCGGTCGAACTGCGGTTCGAGGCGGAGCGGTCGCCGAACCTGCCCCCGCCGGTGAAGTCCCGCCTGCGCCGGATCGCCGGCAGCCGCTGGACGAAGGACGGCGCGGTGGTGATCTTCGTGCAGGAGACCCGCAGCCAGGCCCAGAACCGGGAAATCGCGCGGGAGCGGATGGCGGAGCTGATCCGGCGGGCGACGGTGACGCCGAAGAAGCGGGTGCGGACGAAGGTGTCCGCGAACCAGAAGCGGAAGCGGGTGGAGGAGAAGAAGCGGCGGGGGGAGGTTAAGGCGTTGCGGGGGCGGGTTGGCTAGGCTCGTTGATTGGATAGATCAATCAACACCTTCAGTTCTTCGTCTCTAGATGCACGTGATACGGTAGGGCGTACATTCCCGATGTACTTTCTGCGACGTCCTTCTGTTAGATACTCCACCTCCGCGGACACCTCCAGAAACTTCACCTGCACTATCCTGCTTCCCACAACAAGCTCGATAGGTGCATTAGACAAGTTAAAGAGTTCAAGTGAAATGCAGCCGCGAAATCCAGGTTGAAAAGTAGAGGAGATCGAGAGCCCTAGTCTGTGATAACTGCTTCGCGACACTACCTCAGCATATACATTATTTGGAAGCCCAACGTACTCAAGCGAAGTAGCCAAGACTGCCTGCCCAGGGTGGATAAGGAATGCATCCCCCAAATCCCGTCGAATAGACTGAAAGAAATTCTCTGGACTTGATTCAGAATTTCTCGGATCAACACTAATACTAGCCTGCTCTCCGAGAACGGAGACGAGAAAATCATATCCCAGCCGGAGGTCAACAGATATTGCCCCAATTTGCTCCGCGGAAAGGAGAGGGTCAATGAATATGCTATCCTTCCCATCAGAATTTATCTTGGTCAGGAGGGAGTCTCTAGTTAAAAGCACCGCTCCACCTCTCGCGCGTCTCAAAGTTTCGAATAGATTTCTCCACAAGATCATTGACAGTTTTTTCAATAACATACGGAGACACTCCCGG
Organism: Rhodobacterales bacterium HKCCE2091; assembly: GCA_015689685.1. Lineage (GTDB taxonomy): Bacteria > Pseudomonadota > Alphaproteobacteria > Rhodobacterales > Rhodobacteraceae > HKCCE3408. The sequence goes on from WVSL01000009.1 coordinate 68,829, forward strand.
ATCGGCCCAAGGCGCAGTCGGCGCCTCGATCTGGCTCATTACGTAGTCCCAACTTGCCGGGAAAACTCCAAAAAGAACCGCTTCATCCTCAATACTTATTGTGCGCAGATCATCTAAGTTACTGGAGATATTCGGAATTTTGAACTTTGCGGAAAGCGGGGGAAGGCCGCGAGCCGCGAGCGTCTTTTGGAATAGCCCAACGATAGGATTTCCAGAGCCAGTCAGGAAATCCTTCATTACAGCCGCTCTTTTTTTCGATGCGGGGTGAGTTAGCGAATCAGGGTTGGTAGGTGCTATTGCCAGCAGGCTCTCTATTGCGGCGTGCGCGGAATAACTGGCGCTGAAGAGATCAGCAAAGAACTCCATTCTATGATTTCTGTTAATGGATTGCCAGGTGTTCTTGTCTAATCCAGCGGGGGGAGGGGCTGGCGGGGAAACAAGAAGAGAGAGAGAAGTTATCTGATAATGGTGATCGACGAAGTGACCTAGCTCATGAAACAACGGGACGCAGAATATTGGTCTATTCTTGTATGCTAATGGCGACCCGATTCGAACCAGAAGAGGCCTGTAGCCTTCGGTGTCAAAGTCGGTAAGCGTTTTTGAAATATGTTCCCACAAATCAAGTGGCTGCAGGAAGAACGCGAATTCTTCAAGCACTGCCGACGAAATCAGAACATCATTAGCTATCCAATGCCGCAAAGCCTTCTGTAGTGCATACTGAGCTTCGTGAGGCGCGTCGTTTGACCTGCTGCCGTGAAGGAACCGAATGACAGCCCAGGTGTGGTCAACAAACGATCTTACAACCGGATCTGGGTACGCTCCCCAATTGTCTATTACGTGCTGTATTGCTACAAGCGTTCGTTTAGAGAATTCTCTAAAGGAAGGGTCAAAATATGCCGACCTAGATAGCTGCGTAAACCTCGCCGCTAAAATGTGAAGGTTTACCTTGGGGGTCACTGCTTTCTTCCAAATCCCTAAGCAATGCCTGAGCATTAGTGGCAAGATCGCCCCTATGGTCGATTATCTCTTCACTTTTTGTCAAGGCTTCGGGGTTCTCGTGAATCGAGATCGCCAGCATTATTGTTTCCGCAGACGACGACCGCCCATTCTTTACCGGCTCTCTAATCAAAGCGATCGCTGCGGCGAGCGTCTCAACAAGGTGGCGGCTTAGGGATTCCGGTACGTCGTTGCCAGAAGCTTGCAGCGACAGAATAAGTTTGATCGTTTCAAGGGTGTCGTCGTGCTTAGGCGACGCAGCAGCCAGCATTAGCTTCACTCCTCTGATTCGGACTATATGAATCAGTAATTGAATCGGGTCAAGTCACTCCTCAAACCACCACCTCCACCCGCTCCTGCTCCCCGACCCCGAACACCCGCTTGTAGCGGGCGATCTCCGCCTCCGGGCCCATCGCCTTCTCCGGGTTGTCCGAGAGCTTCACGGTCGGCCGGCCGTTCGCCGAGACAGCCTTGCACACGAGCGAAAACGGCGCCAGCGCGTCGTCCGCCACCAGCCCTCGGAAGTCGTTGGTCAGGAGCGTGCCCCAGCCGAAGCTGACGCGGACGCGGCCCGCGAACTGGCGGTAGAGCTCCTCGATCTTCGCCACGTCGAGCCCGTCGGAGAAGATGACGAGCTTGTCGCGCGGGTCCTCGCCCCGGTCCCGCCACCAGCGGATCGCGGTTTCGGCCCCGGTGGCGGGGTCGCCGGAATCGATGCGGATGCCTGTCCACTGGGTCAGCCAGTCCGGCGCCTTGGCCAGGAACTGCTCGGTCCCGTAGGTGTCGGGCAGGATGATGCGGAGGTTGCCGTCATGCTCCTCGTGCCAGTCGGCCAGCACGTCGTAGGGGGCGCGGGCGAGCGCGTCGTCGCCGTCGGCGAGGGCGGCGTAGACCATCGGCAGTTCGTGGGCGTTGGTGCCGATGGCCTCGACCTCGCGCCTGAGCGCGATGAGGCAGTTGGAGGTGCCGGTGAACTTCGGGCCGAGGCCTTCGAGCATCGCCTGCACCGCCCAGTCCTGCCAGAGGAAGGAGTGGCGGCGACGGGTGCCGAAATCGGCGATGCGGAGGTGGGGCAGCGCGCGCAGGCGTTCGACCTTTTCCCACAGCTTGGTCATGGCGCGGGCGTAGAGGACCTGGAGTTCGAACCGGCCCATGTCGCGCAACACGGCGCGGGAACGGAGTTCCATCAGGACGGCGAGGGCGGGGATTTCCCACAGCATGACCTCGGGCCAGGGGCCCTCGAAGGTCAGCTCGTACTGGTCGCCCTTGCGGTCGAGGTGGTAGGGCGGCAGCTGCAGGTTCTCGAACCAGTCCATGAACTCGGGCGTGAACATCTGGCGCTTGCCGTAGAAGGTATTGCCGCGCATCCAGGTCGACTCGCCCCGGGACAGGCGCAGGGTGCGGATGTGGTCTAGCTGTTCGCGCAGCTCGCCCTCGTCGATCAGGGTCGCGAGCGGGATCCGCGTGGTGCGGTTGATGAGCGAGAAGGTCACCTGCGTGTCGGGGCGGTTGCGGAACACCGACTGGCACATCAGGAGCTTGTAGAAGTCCGTGTCGATGAGCGAGCGGACGATCGGGTCGATCTTCCACTTGTGGTTGTAGACGCGGGTGGCGATGTCGACCATGCGGGCGGCTCCGGGCGTTTCCGTCCCGTCAGGTTAAACAGGGTGCCGCCCGGGGTGGCAAGTTCGGGCGCCGCCCGGGGATCCGGACGGCGCGTGGCCTCGGCGGGTCAGATCAGCTGGCCGCCCGACACCTCGACGCGCTGGGCCGTCATCCAGTTCGACGGCGACAGAAGCATCGACGCCACCGCGCCGCCGATGTCGTCGGGCAGGCCGACCCGGCCCTTGGCGGTGGTCGAGGCGATCATCGCGTTCAGTCCCGCGTCGTCCCGCACCGCGCCGCCGCCGAAGTCGGTCTCGACCGCGCCGGGCGCGATGGCGTTGGCCGAGATGCCGCGGGGCCCGAGTTCCTTCGCGAGGTAGCGGGTCATCACCTCCACCCCGCCCTTCATCGTGGCGTAGGCGGCGTAGCCCGGCAGCGAGAACCGGGCGAGGCCGGAGGAGACGTTGAGGATGCGCCCGCCATCGGCGATCAGCGGCAGGAGCGCCTGAGTCAGGAAGAACACGCCCTTGAGATGGACGGCCATGAGCGCGTCGAACTCCGCCTCGGAGGTTTCCGCGAAGGGCCGGTGAACGCCGTTGCCGGCGTTGTTCACGAGGAAGTCGATCCGGTCACGGCCCCAGGTGTCGGCAAGCGCGGCGCGGAGGTCGGAGATGAAGCCCGGGAACGCGCCGGTGTCGCCGGTGTCGAGGCGCAGCGCGACGGCGGTGCCGCCCCGGTCCTTCACCGCCTCGACCGTGTGGCGCGCGGCGTCCGCGTCACGGACATAGGTCAGGACGAGGTCGGCCCCGCCCTCGGCGAGATGCAGCGCCGCCGACCGGCCGAGGCCCCGGCTTCCGCCGGTGACAAGCGCGATGGGACGATGTGCAGGGGTGGTCATGGGAGGTTTCCTTTGTTGTCGGATAGTCCCGATCTGGCGCGGTTCCGGCCCGGATACCTGCGGAATTCACCGCCTGACTTGCCCGATCCTGCGGAACCGTGCGCTGCCGCCTGTTGCCTTCGCCCGATGCAAAGCAAATGATGGGCCATGATCCGCGACCTGACCGCCCAAGTCCTGCGCCACGCCGCCGACCGGAACCTTCCCGAGGGCATCTCGGCGACGGACGTGCCCGGATTGTCGCTGTCCTACCACCGGCGCCCCGGCGCGATGGAGCATTCCGTGCTCAACCCGCTGGTCTGCTGCGTCGTGTCCGGCCGGAAGGAGGCGCTGGCGGGCGACCGCCTGATCGTGTTCGAGGCCGGGCAGGTCGCGACGATCACGATGGACATGCCGGCGGTGTCGCGCGCCGTCGTCGCCAGCCCCGAGACCCCCTATGCCGGGCTCGGGCTGTCGCTGGACATGGCCCTGATCCGCGCGATCCTGGCCGAACTGCCGCCGGGCGAGCTGGCGCGGGAGCGGGCGGAGGCGGGGCGGGATTACCACGCCGCCGGGTTGTTCGACGCGCTCGGCCGGCTTCTTGCGCTGTCCGGCCGGCCCGGCGCAAGCGCGGTCCTTGCCCCCGCGATCACGCGCGAGGCCCATTTCCGCCTGCTGACGGGACCGGACGGCGCGCGGCTGGAGCGGCTGGCGGAACCCGACGGGCAGGCCGCCCGCATCGCGCGGGCCGTCGCGCGGATCCGGCAGAGCTTTGCCGAGACCCTGCCGGTCGCCGTCCTGGCGACCGAGGCGGGGATGAGCGCGACCGTATTCCACCAGGCGTTCCGCGCCGCGACCGGCACGACCCCGGTGCAGTTCCGCAAGAAGCTCAGGCTGATCGAGGCGCGACGGCTGATCGCCCGGGGCGGTGTGCCGGTGACGCAGGCGGCCTTCGCGGTCGGCTACGAAAGCCCGGCCCAGTTCAGTCGCGACTACGCGCGGGAATTCGGCGCGAGCCCGCGCGCCGACAAGGCGGCGGCGGTCTGACGGCCGCCCGCGTTCCGATTGGCTGAGGCCCGGATTCCCGGTAGGCAGGCGCGGTGAGCGATCCGATCTCGATATTCCTGGTGGCGACGCCGGGGCTGGAACGGCTGGTGGCGGAGGAGGCCGCCGGGGCCGGGTTCGGTGGCGTGACGGTGGTGCCGGGCGGCGTGGAGGTCGCGGGCGGCTGGCCCGAGGTGCGGCGCGCGAACCGCGAGTTGCGCGGGCCGGTCCGGGTGCTGGCGCGGGTCGCGGAATTCCGCGCGATGCATCCCGCGCAACTCGACAAGCGGGCGCGGAAACTGACGTGGCGGGACTGGCTGCGCGGCGATGTCCCGGTCTCGGTCGAGGCGGTGTGCCGCAAGTCGCGCATCTACCACGCGGGCGCGGCGAAGGGCCGGGTCGCCGGGGCGATCGCGGCCGCGGGCGTGCCGGTGGCGGAGAAGGCCGAGGTCGCGGTGAAGGCCCGGATCGAGGACGATCTCTGCACCGTCAGCCTCGATACTTCGGGCGAGCCGTTGCACCGGCGCGGGCACAAGGAATGGGTCGGCAAGGCGCCGATGCGAGAGAACATGGCCGCGATGTTCCTGCGCGCCTGCGGGTTCGACGGGTCGGGCCCGGTGGTGGACCCGATGTGCGGATCCGGCACCTTCGTGATCGAGGCGGCGGAGATCGCGGCGGGGCTGATGCCGGGCCGGTCGCGCGATTTCGCGTTCACGAAACTGGCCGTGCCGGTGGCGGACGAGGTGCCGGTGCAGCCACCGGTCGCGGGCGCGGCGCGGTTCTTCGGCTACGACCGGGATGCCGGTGCGGCGCGCGGCGCGGCGGAGAACGCGGAGCGCGCCGGGGTCGCCGCATTGTGCCGTTTCGACTGCCGGCCGGTATCGGACCTTGCCCCGCCGGAGGGGCCGCCGGGACTGGTGATCGTGAACCCGCCCTACGGCGCGCGGATCGGCAACCGTAAGCTCCTGTTCGGGCTCTACGGCGCGCTCGGCGGGGTGCTGCGGGAGCGGTTTCCGGGCTGGCGCGTGGGGCTGGTGACGAGCGATGGCGGGCTGGCGCAGGCGACCGGGCTCGACTGGTCTGACACGCTGGGGCCGGTGGACCTGGGCGGGACGAAGATCGCGCTGCGGCAGGCGGTGATCGGGTGAGCCCGGAGGTGGCGGCGGTCTTCGACGCGATGCCGGGGCGGGAGGCGCTGCTGGCGGTCCGGGCGATGATCCTCGACGAGGCCGCGGCGCTGGGTCTGTCCGTGACCGAGAGCCTGAAATGGGGCCAGCCGAGTTACGCCGCGCCGGGCGGGACACCGATCCGGCTCGGCCGCGGGCGCCACGGCGGGGCGGCGGTGTTCACCCATTGCGCGACCAGCGTGGTGCCGGAATTCCGCGCGGCGTTCGGGGATCGGTTCCGGTACGACGGGACGCGGGGCGTGCTGCTGGACCCGGGTGCGCCGCCGGACGAGTTGCGCATGCTGATCCGGCGGGCGCTGACCTATCGCGGCTGAGGGCGGGCGTCGCGGCCCGTCAGGCGAGCACCACCCCGGCGTCGGCCATCGCCTCGCGCGCTTCCTCGAGCGAGCCGTTGGCGTCGATGGCGCGGCTGAGGCCGTCGATCACCTCCACGTCGAAGCCGAGGCGGGCCGCGTCGACGGCGGAGTAGTTGACGCAGAAATCGGTGGCGAGACCGACGAGGGTGAGCCGCGCGATGCCGCGGGTGCGCAGGTAGCCTTCGAGCCCGGTCGGCGTCTCGCGGTCGTTCTCGAAGAAGGCGGAATAGCTGTCGATCTCGCGGCGGAAACCCTTGCGCACGATCAGGTCGGCGCAATCCACGTCGAGGTCGGGGTGGAACTCCGCGCCGGGGGAGCCCTGGATGCAGTGATCGGGCCAGAGCACCTGCATCCCGTAGGGCATCTCGATCACCGAAAGCGGGTCGTGGCCGGGATGTTCCGACGCGAAGCTGGAATGCCCCGCCGGGTGCCAGTCCTGGGTCAGCACCACCGCCGGGAACTCGGCCATCAGCGCGTTGATCCCCGGCACGATCTGGTCGCCGCCCGGCACGGCGAGCGCGCCGCCGGGGCAGAAATCGTTCTGGACGTCGATGACGAGAAGGGCGTGATCGGGGTCGCGCATGTCAGGGGCCTCCGGCTGAGTAGCGGCAGGCCCCTTGTCGCCCCCGTCGATGCCGGGGGTCAATCGCTCAGTTGCCTATTCGGCGGATGCGAGCTGGATCGCCAGTTCGCGGTAGAGTTTCCGCCGCATCTGGCTGGCGTAGTCGTCGACATGGGCGACGGTGACCGAGAAACTGTCCGGCCCGTGGATCACCCGGTCGCGGTAGTAGTTGTGGACATCCCCGCCCTCGGTATCGACGACGATGGCGTTGACCGTCAGGTTGACCGCGGCGAGGGATTCCCGGGTCAGTTCGGGAAGGACGCCTTCGTTCGAGCGCCCGTCGCCCGAGATGTCGAGCACGTAGCGTTCGCAGCGCGGCGCGCGGGTCATCGCGGCGGCGGCGGCATCCAGCGCCTCGCCGAGCGCGGTGGCGCTTTGCGACCACGGCCGCGGCAGGGAGGCGACGTCGGTGGCGAACTGAGCGACGTCGGACTGGGTCTGCATCTGCCGCCAGTCAATGGCGACGAGCTGTTCCTGGTGGCCCGACCAGAGCAGCACCAGCACGGCGCTGTTCCCGTTGTAGAGCGCATGGGCAACCATTGGATCGCGGAGGCCCTCGGCGAGGCCCTCCATCTGAACGCGGTAGTCCTGGTCCGAGATGGACCCGGAGACGTCGATTGCAAACGCTATGGCGACCTCGCAAGCGCGGGCGGCCGGAGCGGCGGCAATGGCGACGATGGTGAGGAGTGGGAGGAGCAATCGGTGGGTCATGCTTAACGGTGTCATGAACCCCTTACCGAATCATGAGTAACAGATAGAATTGTAGGCAATGGAACCGGGACTGCCCGAAACAGAGCGCCCCATGTCGGGCACCTGCCTAATCATTGAGCATGCTTGCTGCGGTGCAGCGGAGACAGTAAGAGCGGCGGAATGACCATCGTCGCCGCCCTGTACCACTTCGCGCCGGTTCCGGATCCCGAGAGCATCAGGGGCCCACTGGAGACAGTCTGTACCCGGAACGGGGTTAAGGGGACATTGCTGCTGGCCGGGGAGGGGATCAACGGCACGATCGCGGGCGACAGGGCCGGGATCGACGCGGTGATCGCCCATGTCCGCGCGCTTCCCGGCTTCGACGGGCTGACCTGGAAGGAGGCCGAAGCGGAGACCCCGCCCTTCGCGCGGATGAAGGTGCGGGTGAAGCGCGAGATCGTCACGATGGGCCGCCCCGTCGACGCCGCCCGGCCCGGAACCCACGTTCCGCCCGCCGAGTGGAACGCGCTGATCTCGTCCCCGGACGTGGCGGTGATCGATACTCGGAACGACTACGAGGTGGCCATCGGCAGCTTCGACGGCGCGATCGATCCCGGCACCGCGAGCTTCCGCGACTTTCCCGCGTGGTGGGAGGCCAACGGCTACCGCTTCGCCAACAAGCGCATCGCGATGTTCTGCACCGGCGGCATCCGCTGCGAGAAATCGACCGCCTTCCTGCGCGAACAGGGGGTGGAGGATGTCTACCACCTGCAAGGCGGGATCCTGAAATACCTGGAGGAAATCCCGGAGGCCGAGAGCCTGTGGAACGGCGGCTGTTTCGTGTTCGACGAACGGGTGTCCGTGGGGCACGGGCTGAAGGCGACAGGGCACACGCTGTGCCGGGCCTGCCGCCGCCCGCTGACCGATGCCGACCGCGCCGACCCGGTCTACGAGGAAGGCGTGCAGTGCCCGCGATGCGTGGACGAATACGGGCCGGAGGACCGGGCGCGGTTCCGGGAGCGGCAACGGCAGGTTGACCTGGCCGCGGCGCGGGGCGCGCGGCATATCGGGGCCGGTCAGGACGGCTGAGGCCCTAGAGTTCCCGGTGGAAGTGAAAGATGTGCCCGTCGAGGTCGCAGAGGGTGAACTGGCGCAGGCCGTAGGGCTGGTCGGCCGGGGGCGCGACGACCCCGGCCCCGAGCGCGGTGAAGGCGGCGAAGGCGGCATCCAGGTCGGGCATGTGGACCCAGAAGACGTGGGGCGTGAAGGGCGCATCGACCTCGCGCAGGAAGATCGCGCAATCGCCGTGGCTGACCGCGCCGATCCGGCCCTCGTCGTGGCGCCAGCCGACCTGGAACCCGAAGCGGTCGCGGTAATGCGCCTGCGCGGCGGACAGGTCCCGGACCGGGAGCGCGGGGACGGGCTGCGAAAACACCATCCCCCGATCCTGCCCCATGACGTGCGGCAATCCCACGAAAAACCCCCGCCCGGGGATGTCGGGCGGGGGAAGTGGGGGGCCGTTGCGGTACGGGCCCCCGAGGGACGCGGTGGGGCGGGGGATCAATCCCAGCCGAACTGGAGCGCGAACCCGGTCTCGCCGTCGGCGGTCTGGGTCACGTTGGCATCGGCGCCGTCGCCGAACTGGAAGATGCCGTAATTCTGGCCGTTGCCCTGCTGGTTCAGGATCGCGGAGTGGCCATTGCCGTCCTGGTGGATGACGCCGCTGCTGCCGGTGCCGGCCTGGATCAGCGCGGCGCCGTTGAGCGAGCCGTCCTGGTGGACGAAGGCCCCGGAATCGACGCCCTGGGCGATGCGGTAGAGCGCGAGCCCGGCCTGCACCGCGCGGGCCTCGTCCGCGTTCTGGGCGTTGAAGTTGAAGCTCACGGTGCCCCCGGCGAGAACGGGCGCGGCAGCGAGCGAGAGGAAGGCGGCGGTAAGAAGGGTCTTGGGCAGCATTGGAATGGTCCTTTCAAATGGATTGGGTCGTGAAGGTGTCAGCGGAGCGGGCAGCTCCGCGTGGTGCCGGCGATGGAAACCTCCATCTCGGCGGTGGTGATGTTGGTCTGGCCGGCGACGGTGATGCGGCCGACGCGCGCGGTTTCGTTCCTGGCCAGCCGCAGGTGGCCGCCCTGGTTGAGCGAGGTGGCGGGGCCGCCGAGATGGATCGAGTAGACCCCGTCGGCGGGTACGCGGGCGGTGACGACGCCTTCGTAGACGAGACCGTTGCGGGTGCGCTGGACCTCGAGCGCGCAGTCGACCGGGGCGGCGACGCCGGAGGGCGCATGGGCCTGGGCGACGAGCGGCGGGGCGGCGGTGGCGGCGCATCCGACGACGACCGCGGTGGCGGCGGCACCGAGCACGAGGCGGGCGGGAAGCGGAAGCGGGAACATGGCGAACTCCTTTCTCGGAGGGGGGCGGGGCGATGGCGGGGGCGGGCGCGGGGATCGCCCGCCCCCCGGCTCGGGCTCAGTTCTGGATGATCAGAACCACGTTGCCGTCGCCGTAGGACTGGCTGTCGGCGGAGTTGCCGTGGCCGACCTGGATGACGCCGGTGGCGTTGTTGTTGCCCCAGGTCTCGACGTCGGCGTGGTTGTTCGACCCCATCTGGGCGATGCCGGTGGCGTTGCCGCTGCCCATCTGCGAGGTGTGGGCCTCGTTCCACCAGCCGGACTGGCCGACCGCGGTGGTGTTGAAGTTGCCGTCGGTCGAGGCGATCGTGGTGTTGCCGAAGCCGTCCTGCAGCACCGTGGTGGAGTTGCAGAAGCCCGACTGCAGGAGCCCGATCGCGTTCCCGGCGCCGTAGGTCTCGGTATAGGCGGTGTTGCAGCCCGCGAAAGCGGGGCCCGAGACGGCGACGGTGAGAAGGGCGGCGGCAGCGGCTTTCTTTGCGAAGGTGAAGGTCATTTCAAAAGGTCCTCTGTGGGTGTGGGTTGCATGTGATGCGTTTCGTCTCGACCCCGTGGTGGCGCCGATGAACCCAAGCTGGGGGAGGCAGCGGATGCCGGGCAATATCGCCGCGGGGCTATGGCATGGCGGCGGGCGGGTTATCCGATGACAGCGGGGAAAATGGTGCTGTTTCAGCGGCTTGGATGGCCGACGGCCGAGGGTTCAAATTTCACGCCGCGGTGATCGGGTGAAATGCGGGCGAACCGGCCGTCACGCCAACGGGTCGAAATTGACCCTGCGTCATTCGATGACACGCCGGACGCGGCGCCATTGCGCGCCCCGGGGCCCGGCCTAGATTGGGGGCATGTCCGAAAACGATCTCGATTCCCGCCCCGGTCTGCCCGACTCGCTCCGGGTGCTGCTGGCGGAATACCCGCGCGAGGCCTGGCGCACCGATCCGGGGTTCTCGGGGCTGGTGAAGTTCTGGCTGGACCGGCACATGAGCTTTCGCGAGCTCCACGCCGCGCTGACCAGCGAGACCGACGCGCGGCTGGATGCCGGCGGCGATGCCGACCGCCACCGCGCCATCGTCTCGCGTTACGGCGGGATGCTGGTCAACGGGCTGCACGGGCACCACCATATCGAGGATGCCCATTACTTCCCGCTGCTGGCCGAGAAGGACGCGCGCATTCTCGGCGCGTTCGAGCTTCTGGACGCGGATCACCACCGGCTCGACCGCGCCCTGCACGACTTCACCGTGGCGGCGAATGCCCTGATCACTGCCGACGGCACCGGGCCCGATGCCAAGACCCCCGTGGCGGCGTTCCGGGACGAGCTGGCCGGGCTCGGCCGGTTGCTCGACCGGCACCTGACCGACGAGGAGGATGTCGTGGTTCCGGTGATCCTGAGATACGGGGACGCCGCGCTCGGATGAGGCTTCGGCGGTGCAAACGCACCCCGACCCGGAGTTCGGCCGAAGCCGATCTTGAGCATTGAGACCCCGGGCCGGGGCACTTCGCGCAATCGTGAGGGACTTGAAAGCGCCCTACCCTCATAGCGCTTTGGGGGATCCGCTCATCAGGGGAAAATTTCGCGACACCGCCCCCCAAAATCCGGATCGGCAAACAATCGCGGATCGCGCCGCAGCATCGTTGCGCCCGGGCGCTTCGCGCGCCCGGGAAACGGTCAGAAATCCAGGTTCTCGACGCTGAGCGCGTTCTGCTGGATGAACTCGCGGCGGGGTTCCACGACGTCGCCCATGAGCTTGGTGAAGATGTCGTCGGCCTCGGCCACATCGCCGATCTTGACCTGCAGGAGCGTCCGCGCCTCCGGGTCCAGCGTGGTTTCCCAGAGCTGGTCGGGGTTCATTTCCCCCAGCCCCTTGTAGCGCTGCATCGACAGGCCCTTGGCGCCTTCCTCCAGGATCGCCTGCAACAGCTCCGTCGGGCCGTGGATCAGCGTGTTGCGGTCCTTCCGGTGGAGCGTCGCGGGATCGCGGTAGACGGTGCGGCCGTCCTGCGAGACCGAGGCGAGCTTGCGCGCCTCGCCCGAGCGCAGGACCGCGCCGTCGAGCGTGCGGATTTCCTCGACCCCGCGCAGGGTGCGGCTGAGACGGATGCCGTGATCCTGGGTGATCCGGCCCTGCCAGCCGCGTTCGTATTCCACCGCGACCATGTCGAGCCGTGCCGCCACCTGGTTCGCAACGGCCTGCAGGTCGGCATCGGCCCGGCCCGGATCGAAGGCACCGGCCAGCGCGGCCTGTTCGAGGATGCGGCGGGGGTAATGCGTCGGGAAGGCGTCGAGCACGCGCTTGAAGGACCGCGCGGCGTCGACTACCCGCGCGAGGTCCTGGCCCGCGATCTCTTCGCCGTTCGGAAGCTTCAGCACGGCGCCGTCGATGCCCATCTGGATCAGGTAGTCGTCGAGCGCGGCCTGGTCCTTCAGGTAGACCTCGGACTTGCCGCGGCTGACCTTGTAGAGCGGCGGCTGAGCTATGTAGAGGTACCCGCCGTCGATCAGCTGCGGCATCTGCCGGAAGAAGAACGTCAGCAGCAGGGTGCGGATATGCGCCCCGTCCACGTCGGCGTCCGTCATGATGACGATCTTGTGGTAGCGCAGCTTCGAGATGTCGAACTCGTCGCGGCCGATCCCGGTGCCGAGCGCGGTGATGAGCGTGCCGATTTCCTGGCTGCCGAGCATCCGGTCGAACCGCGCGCGTTCCACGTTCAGGATCTTGCCGCGAAGGGGCAGGACCGCCTGGTTGTGACGCGACCGGCCCTGCTTGGCCGAACCGCCGGCACTGTCGCCCTCGACGAGGAACAGCTCGGACTTCTCGGGGTCTTTCTCCTGGCAGTCGGCGAGCTTGCCGGGGAGGGAGGCCACGTCCATCGCGGTCTTGCGGCGGGTCAGTTCCCGCGCCTTCCGCGCGGCTTCGCGGGCCAGCGCGGCCTCGACGATCTTGCCGACGATCTGGCGCGCCTCGTTCGGGTTTTCCTCGAACCACTCGGCCAGCTTCTCGTTCATCAGGCTCTCGACCGCGGGGCGCACCTCGGAGGACACGAGCTTGTCCTTGGTCTGGCTGGAGAATTTCGGATCAGGCACCTTGACCGACAGGACGCAGGTCAGCCCCTCGCGCGCGTCGTCGCCGGAGAAGTTCACCTTCTCGCGCTTCGCGATGCCCGAGGAGTTGGCGTAGAGGTTGATGGTGCGGGTCAGCGCGCCGCGGAAACCCGCGAGGTGGGTGCCGCCATCGCGCTGCGGGATGTTGTTGGTGAACGGCAGCACCATCTCGTTGTAGCTGTCGTTCCACCACATCGCGACCTCGACGGTGATCCCGTCGCGCTCGCCCTCGACGAAGATCGGGTCCTGGATCATCGGCGTCTTGTGGCGGTCGAGATACTTCACGAATTCCCGGACGCCGCCCTCGTAATGCAGTTCCGCCCGCAGCGGTTCGGCCGGGCGCAGATCTTCCAGAACGATGCGGACGCCGGAGTTGAGGAAGGCCAGTTCCCGCAGGCGGTTTTCCAGCGTCTGGTAGCTGTAGTCGAGGTTGGAGAAGGTGCGGGTGGAGGCGAGGAAGCGCACCTCGGTCCCGGTCTTGCCGTCGGAGGGGCCGACCTCGCGCAGGCTTTCGACCGTCTCGCCGTTCTCGAACTTCGCGTAGTGTTCCTTTCCGTCGCGCCAGATGCGCAATTCCAGCCAGTCGGACAGCGCGTTGACGACCGAGACGCCGACGCCGTGCAGCCCGCCGGACACCTTGTAGGAGTTCTGGTCGAATTTCCCGCCGGCGTGAAGCTGGGTCATGATGACCTCGGCCGCGGAGACGCCTTCCTCCTCGTGGATCCCGACCGGGATGCCACGGCCGTTGTCGTGGACGGACACCGAGGAATCGGGGTGGATCCGGACTGTCACGGCGTCGGCATGGCCCGCCAGCGCCTCGTCGATACCGTTGTCGACCACCTCGTAGACCATGTGGTGCAGGCCCGAGCCGTCGTCGGTGTCGCCGATATACATGCCGGGGCGTTTGCGGACCGCCTCCAACCCCTTGAGAACCTTGATGGAATCGGCGCCATACTCGGCTGGCGCCTGCGTGTCTTCGGCCATGAGATGCTCTGCCTGTTTTTGTTGCGGATTTATACCCGTTCGTCGCGGCGATGTCACGGTAATCCCACAATATTTAGGGGTTCGGCGCATCCGTCGCCATAGCGCCGCGGCTTGACCGAATCCCCGGCGCGGAGAAGGGTTCGCCGGTGAACCGCCACGGGAGATACGGCATGATCACGCTTTACTGGGCCCCGCGGTCTCGCGCGGCGCGGATGTTCTGGCTGATGGAGGAAATCGGCCAGCCCTACGATCTTGCGCATGTCGACATCACCGATGCCTCGGTGCCGCGCCCGGCCGGCTTCGCCGAGGCCTCGCCGCTGGGAAAGGTGCCCGCGCTGGCCGATGGCGACCTGAAGATGGCCGACAGCGGCGCGATCGCGCTCTACCTCGCCGACCGCTACGCCGCGGGCGAACTGGCCCCGCCGCTGGACCACCCGTCTCGGGGCGCGTTTCTCTACTGGGTGTTCTACACCCACAGCGCGATGGAACCGGCGATGACCGAGAAATGGGTCGACATGCCGTCGAACCCCGGGTCCTACGGTTGGGGCAGCTACGAGCGGGCCTACGGGGCGGTCGAGAGTCACCTGGACACGCACGAATGGTTCGCCTGGGACCGGTTCACCGTCGCGGATTTCATGATGGCCGGCACGCTGGAGGCGATGCAGATGTTCAACATCCAGGAGCTGTCCCCGCGCCTGAAGGACTACGTGGAGACCTGCCGCGCCCGCCCGGCCTATGCCCGCGGCGATGCGCGGCGGCAGGAGGCCGAGGCCGCGCTCGCCGCTAGCTGAGCCCGATCAGCGCCGCCACCCCGATCAGGAGCCATCCCGCGACCACCGTGACGCGGCGGAGCGCCGTGGGCGAGGACAGGAGCCTGCGCGCCCGGTCGACGAAGGCCGCGAACATCGAGTTTCCGACCAGCGGCACCGCCATCGAGGCCGCGGCGATCACCGCCACGTCCGGCGCGGTGATCCGCGAAAGATCGAAGAAGCCGGGCAGCAGGCCGAGGTAGAACAGGATCGCCTTGGGGTTGGCGAGGATCGCGATCAGCCCCGCCGCGAACCCGGCCCAGGCCCCCTTGCGGGTCAGCCGGCTGTCGGCGGCGATGGGCTTGCCCGCGTTCCGGATCAGGAGCCCGCCCATGACCGCGAAGACCACCACGGCGGCCCATTTCATCGCCTCGGTCACCCAGGCGTACTGGTCGACGATCCAGGCGAGCCCGAGCAGCGCCACGACCGACCACAGCACGTCCCCGATCGCGACGCCAAGCATCAGCGGGAACGCGGCCGTGAACCCGTGCGCGAGCGTGCGCGCCGTCAGCGCCAGCCAGACCGGCCCCGGCGTCAGGAACAGGACGAGCAACGCCCCGACATAGAGCGCGAGCTGGGATGCGGTGACGGTCACGGAACGGCCTCGGATCGGACCGGCGGACGCTAGGACCGGCGGCGGGCGGGCGCAAGCCGGTCAGCCGAGCGCGTCGAGCATTCCGGCCAGCGCCGTCACCGTCTTCCAGTTCCGCGCCGTGGCGGGCACGCCGAGCAACCGTTCCAGCCGCGCGGCCAGTTTCGACCGGCCGATGCCTTCCGGGGCCAGCAGGTAGGCCGCGTTTCCGGTCACCGTCACGTCCTCGGTCTCCGTCGCCAGCGCCCGCGTCGCGCCGTCGGGGTCACGGGGCGCGCCGTCGCAGAAGAAGACATGGACCGCCTTGCCATCCGCAGCGGCGGCGTCCGGGTAGGGATTGGCATCCGCCACCGCGCGGAACGCCGCGGCGGTCAAGACCAACGCCTGCGGCCTGAACCCTGCCCGCGCCTCGATCCCCACCGTCACAGCGTCCGACGACACGTCGCCGCGGAACACGGCATTGCCGCTCTGGATGTAGGTCGCCACGTCGCGCGCACCTAGGTCTTCGAGGACGGTCCGCAGGTCCGACATCGGCAGGGAATTCCGCCCGCCCACGTTGATCCCGCGCAGCAGGAGGACCCGCGCAGTCATGCCTCGGGCAAGGTCAGCGACCCGTCTTCCGACAGGGGCCAGAACGGGTTCATCGCCAATTCCCAGACATGCCCGTCGGGGTCGGCGTAGTAGCCGGAATAGCCGCCCCAGAACACCTTCTCGGGCCGCTTCAGAACCTCGGCCCCGGCGGAGACCGCGGCATCGAACGCGGCATCGACCTCGGCCTCGGTGGCGAAGTTCTGCGCCAGCGTGATCGCCCCGGTTTCCAGGTCGGCCCCGGCCCGCCCCTGGTCGGCGGCAAGATCGGCACGACCGAACAGCCCGAGCACGAGACCGTTGGCCTGGTAGAAGGTCACGGCCTCCTGGCTTTGCCCGTGACGCACCCAACCGAGCGCCTCGTAGAAGGCGCGCGACCGCGCCATGTCGTCGACGCCGAGGGTGACGAGGGTGATGCGCTGCGGGGTCATGGGGTGGTCTCCGACTCGGGAACAATACGAGAACTACCACCTTCCTCGACCACCCGGAAGCCCTGTGCGCGCGGGCCGAGATCCGCGAACAGCTCCGGCCCTGTCCCGGTCATCCAGGCCTGCCCGCCGAGCGCGCATATCTCGTCGAACAGCGCCGCCCGCCGCCCCGCATCCAGGTGCGCCGCGACCTCGTCAAGCAGCACCAGGGGCGGCTCGCCGGTTTCCGACTTCAGCGCCCGCGCGTTGGCGAGCACGAGAGAGATCAGCAGCGCCTTCTGCTCGCCGGTGCTGCACTGGGCGGCCGCCATGTCCTTCGCCGCGTAGCGTGCCGTCAGGTCGGTCCGGTGCGGCCCGGCAAGCGTCCGCCCGGCCGCCATGTCTCGTCCGCGCCCGGCGGCGAAGGTCTCCTCGAAATCGGCTTCGCTGCGCAAGCCGTCCACCGCTTCGGCGAGGCCCAGGTCGGCGGCGGGAAACGCGGTATCGGCACCGTCCTGCGCCGCCGCGATCAGCGCCATCGCGGTCTCGCGGTTCGCCACCATCGCGGCGGCCGCCCGCGCCATCTGGCCTTCCAGCGCGCCGTACCAGGCGGGGTCGCCGACACCGTCCTTCAGAAGCCGGTTCCGTTCCCGCATCGCCTTGTCGTAGGCCAGCGCATCGGCGGCGTGGCCGGGAACGAAGCTCATCACCATCCGGTCGAGGAACCGCCGCCGCCCCTCAGCGCCCTCGATCCATAGCCGGTCCTGCGCCGGCACCAGCCAGACGATCCGGGCGATCCCGGCCAGCGCCACCTGCGCGGCGGGCTTGCCGTCGAGCAGAAGCCGCCGCGGCCCGCCCCCCTCTGCCTCCATCTCGATCTCGTGGCCGCCGATCCCGGCGCGGATCTTCCAGCCGATGGTCTCCGGCCGTCGCGCGATCTCCTCCGCCGCGGCGCGCCGCAGGCCGCGCCCGGGCGACAGCAGCGACACCGCTTCCAGCACGTTCGTCTTGCCCGCGCCGTTCGCGCCCCAGAGCGCGACCGGCCGCCCGTCGAGCACCATCTGCGACCGCTTGTGGGACCGGAAATGGGACAGGGACAGGTCCGCCACGAAGACGCTCATCGCGCTTCTCTATCCTCGAAATATCCCGGGGGGAGCCGAAGGCCGGGGGGCTGGCCCCCCGTGCGGGCCCGGCAGGGCGCGCCGCGGCGACGAGACCCCCCTTGCGGGGGACGAGGAGGCGCGAGACCGGCGCGGACCCAACCGGTCCGCGAAACCGCCACGGTAGATGCCGCCGGCGCTGCCGGACCGCGGGTCACACCCGCATCGGCATCACGACATAGACCGCGGAGGTATCGTCGCCTTCGCGCATCAGCGTCGGGTCGCCGGCGGAGTTGAACAGGAACACCGCGTTCTCCCGGTCGACCTGGCTCGCGATTTCCAAGAGGTAGCGGGCGTTGAACCCGATCTCGAGCTTGTCGTCGCCATAGGCGACCGCGAGTTCTTCCTCGGCATTGCCGGCGTCGGGCGCGGTCACCGACAGGACCAGCCGGTCCTCGTCCAGTTGCAGCTTCACCGCGCGGCTGCGCTCGGAACTCACTGTCGCCACGCGGTCCACCGCCTTGGCGAAGTCGCTCGCGTCCACTTCCAGCCGCTTGGTGTTCCCGTCCGGGATCACCCGCGCGTAGTCCGGGAACGACCCGTCGATGACCTTCGAGGTCAGAGTGATCTCGGGCGTGGCGAAGCGGATCTTGGTTTCGGACACCGACACCGCGATCTCGGCCTCGTCGTCTTCCAGGAGCTTGCGAAGCTCGCCCACCGTTTTCCGCGGCACGATCACGCCCGGCATGGTCTCGGCGCCCGCGGGCAGCGCCTCGTCGATCCGGGCCAGCCGGTGGCCGTCGGTCGCGACCGCGCGGAGGCGCTTGCCGTCGGCGGTGTCGGAGACGTGGAAATAAACGCCGTTCAGGTAGTACCGAGTCTCCTCGGTCGAGATCGCGAACTTGGACTTGTCGAACAGCCGCCGCAGGGCAGGCGCGGGGGCGGTGAAGTTCGCGGTGTACTCGCTGGTGGTCATCACCGGGAAGTCCTCGCGCGGCAGCGTCGCGAGCGAGAAATGTGACCGCCCGGCCCGCACCTCCAGCCGGCCGGCGGCGGCGTCCTCGGACAGTTGCACCAGTGCGCCGTCGGGCAGCTTGCGGACGATCTCGTGCAGCGTCACGGCGTTGACCGTGGTCGCGCCCGCACGCTCGACCTGCGCCGCGGCCTTGTCCACGACCTCGATATCGAGGTCGGTGGCGCGGAACGACACGGTGTCGCCCTCGGCCTCGATCAGCACGTTGGCGAGGATCGGGATCGTGTTGCGCCGCTCGACGACGGACTGCGCCTGGGCGACGGCGCGGAGCAGGCTGGCGCGCTCGATGGAGATCTTCATGCCTCTTCTCCGACAGGGTGCGGGGCGGAGAGCGTAGCCGCTCCGCCCCGGAACTCAAGGGGTTGTCTGGAGTTTCACCGCCCTGTTTGCGGCGTCAATCGAAAACGGCGGCCGGTAGGGGGCGGCGGGACAAGTAGGGGTGCGCCGGCGGCGGGACGGGTCCCGCCGTCCGTCACGCTTCCAGCATGCGCCGCAGAAGCTCCGCGTCCTCCGCGATCTGGCTGTCGGTGGCCATCAGCTCCTCGATCCGGCGCACGCCGTGCAGGATCGTGGTGTGATCGCGCTTGCCGAACTTGCGGCCGATCTCGGGCAGGGACCGGGTGGTCAGCTTCTTGCACAGGTACATCGCCATCTGGCGGGGCCGCGCGATGTTGCGGGCGCGCGAGGGGCCGATCATGTCGGACTGGCGGATGTTGTAGTGCTCGCAGGTCTTTTTCATGATCTCGTCGATCGTGACCTTGCGATCCGTCGCCCGCAGGATGTCCGACAGGCATTCTTGTGTAAGATCCATCGTGATCGGCGACCCGATCAGGTCGGCGAAGGCGAAGAGCCGCGTCATCGCGCCTTCGAGGACGCGGACGTTGGTCGACAGCTTGTGCGCGATGAATTCCAGCACGCCCGGCGCGATGGTCAGGTCCGGCGTGCGCAGGCGCTGCAGGTCGACCTTCTGCTGCAGGATGCCGAGCCGCAGTTCGTAGTCGGTCGGGTGCAGGTCGACGACCAGCCCGCACTGGAGCCGCGAGGCAATGCGGTTGTCGAGGTCTTCCATGTCCACCGGCGCGCGGTCGCCCGAGATCACGATCTGCTTGCCCATCTCCACCAGCGCGTTGAACGTGTGGAAGAACTCCTCCTGGGTGGAGTTCTTGCCGGCGATGAACTGCACGTCGTCGACCATCAGCACGTCGACGGAGCGGAACATCTCCTTGAAGCCGATGGTGTCCTGTTCGCGCAGAGCGCGGACGAAGCGGTACATGAACTGCTCGGCGGACAGGTAGAGGATGTCCATGTCCGGGCGGCGGGTCGACAGCTCCCACGCGATGGCGTGCATGAGGTGCGTCTTGCCGAGACCGACACCGCCATAAAGGAACAGCGGGTTGAACGAGACCTGCTCGCCTTCGGCAACGCGGCGGGCGGCGGCATGGGCCAATTCGTTCGGCTTGCCGACGACGAAGCTGTCGAACTTGTAGGCCGGGTTCAGCGCGGCGGTGCGGGCGGGACGTGCCTCGACGACGGGCGCGGCTGCGGCGGCGGCGGTGGTGTCGGCCCTGGCAGAGGCCGGTTCGGAATTGCGGTTGTCGGCCCGCGAGGCAGCGGCCGGATCGACCTTGAACTCGATCCGGTCGACCCCGACACCGGCCGAGACCAGGTGGCGCAGGATCAGGTCGCCGAAGTTCTGCGACACCCAGGAGCCGATGAAGTTCGTCGGCACGAAGAAGCGCGCGGTGCGGTTTTCCAGCGCGTCGAATGTGATTGGCTCGATCCAGGCGGAGAAGTTGTTCTTGCCGATGGACTTCAGCAGTTCGCCCCGCACTTGACCCCAGGTGTCGCTCGTCATTTTTGTCCCGTCTTCAATTTTATGGCCTGCCGCCGCGAAACCGATCCGATTCCGCGCCTGCCGGTCGCCCCGTTTTCTTCATGCGATCTCGTTGTCCTTCCCCCGACGGCGCCCGCGATGCACCCGACATCGCAAACCCGCGGTCCGCTGCCACCCCAATGCCCTGGCGGCCGGAACCGGACCGGCACGGGAACGGCTGCATCGGGTCCGGTTCCGGACCCTTCCGCAGCGCGTCGAACCGCGCCGGACTTCGTGATGGGGGACGGACAGGTCAGCATCGGCAAAAGGCCCCTCGGAACCGTAGCCGGTGCTGCCGATCACGTCCCGGAAGCACCGGACGATACCGCCCGCCGACAACCCGTCACCGATGAGCCCGCCGCTGCGGCCCGGCAACCGGGCCACGTTCGGCGTCCGGCGGTGCCGGTGCGAGGTGTGGATATGTCTCCGCGCCCCGCGTGCTCATCCTGCTGTCCCCCCAGACAATCTGAATCGCCCGGTGAAGCTAGCGGGAGTCAGCGAGCCGTCGCAATACCGTTGTTTGCTTGACTCTGTCCCCACCCGCCAATCGAATCTGGCGGCGCGGTGATACCGCTTTGATCGACTTTGGGTTTCCACCGTAAACCAAAAAAAACGGGGCCCGCGGAGGGCCCCGTCCGATCGCTGCCGAAGCCGCGCCGGGCTCAGGCCTTGATGCCCTTCACGCGGCTCGACAGGCGCGACATTTTCCGGGCGGCGGTGTTCTTGTGCAACACTCCCTTGGTGACGCCGCGCATCAGCTCGGGCTGCGCTTCCTTCAGCGCGGCGGCGGCGGCGTCCTGGTCGCCGGAGGCGATGGCCTCCTCGACGCGGCGAAGGTAGGTGCGGATGCGCGAACGCCGGGCCTTGTTGACGGCATACCGGCGCTCATTCTGGCGGGCGCGTTTCTTGGACTGGGGCGTGTTGGCCATGTCGGTCTCTCTTCTCTCGTCTCGTGTTCGATCGCGAACGCGCGGGAAGATCCCGACCCCGGGGTTCGATACCCGGTCAATCCGGCCAAGGCGGGCCTCACGCGCATGTATGGCGGCGGCCAATACGGCAAGACCGCCAGCAGATCAAGCGGGGAATCGCCTGCGCTACTTGTCGCGGAACTGCGGCTCGCGCTTTTCGACGAAGGCGGACATGCCTTCGGACTGGTCCTCGGTCGCGAACAGCGACTGGAACAGCCGCCGCTCGAATAGGAGCCCCTCGCGCAGCGACACCTCCTGCGCGCGGTTCACTGCCTCCTTCACCGCCATCGCGGTCAGCATCGACTTCTCGGCGATCTTGGCGGCGGCGGCCATCGCCTCCTCCATCAACTTCTTGGCGGGCACCACGCGGCTGACGAGGCCCGCGCGTTCGGCTTCCTCGGCCGACATGAAGCGGCCGGTCAGGTGCATGTCCATCGACTTCGACTTGCCGACGGCGCGGGTCAGGCGCTGCGTTCCGCCGAGCCCGGCGATGACGCCGAGGTTGATCTCGGGCTGGCCGAACTTGGCGCTGTCCGCGGCGATGATGAAGTCGCACATCATGGCCAGCTCGCAGCCGCCGCCGAGCGCGTAGCCCGACACCGCCGCGATGATCGGCTTGCGGATGCGCAGGAAGTCCTCCGCCGCGGGGCCGAACAGATCCTCGGTGAAGGCGTCGACGAAGCTCTTGCCGGACATCTCGCGGATGTCGGCGCCGGCGGCGAAGGCCTTCTCGGACCCGGTCAGCACCACCACGCGGACCTTGTCGTTCTCGTCGGCCGACTTCAGCGCGCGGCCCAGTTCCTCCAGCAACTCGGAGCTGAGCGCATTGAGCGCGTCGGGTCGGTTGAGGCGGATGAGCGCGATGTGATCGTCGATCTCGACGACCAGGTTCTCGTAAGCCATGTTGTCCAGGTCCCCTCTGGATTGCGGCCGTCAAGGGCACAGGCTTATCAGCCTGCGTCTCGTGTTCAAGCTATCTTTGGCAGGCCGGGCAGTAAAAGCTCGACCGTGCCGATTGCACGATCCGGCGCACCGTTCCGGTGCATCCGGGGGTGGGGCAGGGCGCGCCTTCGCGGTCGTAGACGCGGAAGGAATGCTGGAAATACCCCAGTTCGCCGTCGGTCTGGCGGTGGTCGCGCAGGCTGCTTCCGCCCGCCGCGATCGCCTCGGTCAGGACGTCGCGGATCGCGGGCACGAGCCGCGCGATGCGGGCGGCGCTGATCCGCCCGGCCGCGCGCCTGGGCGAGATTCCCGCGCGGTGCAGCGCCTCGGACACGTAGATGTTGCCGAGCCCCGCGACGATCCGCTGGTCGAGCAGCGCGGCCTTCACCGCCGTCCGGCGGCCGTCGAAGGCGCGGACGAGGTAGGGCTCGGAGAACCCGTTCCCGAGCGGCTCCGGCCCGAGCCCGGACAGGAGCCTGTGCGTCTCCACCCGCTCCGTCGGCGCGAGGTCCATCGCGCCGAAGCGGCGGGCGTCGTTGAAGGTGACGCGCGCGCCGGTCGACAGGTCCATCACGACGTGGTCGTGCTTTTCCGGCAGCGGGTGGCCGTGGTGGAACACGCCCTGCACCTGCCCCGACACCAGCACCCGCCCCGACATGCCCAGGTGCCAGATCAGCGTCTCGCCGGTCGACAGGTCGGCCAGCAGGTACTTCGACCGCCGCCGCAGCGCCGTGACCCGCGCGCCGGTCAGCCGTTCGCCCATCCGCTCCGGCAGGGGCCAGCGCAGGTCGGGGCGGCGGATCTCGGCGCGGGTGATGACGGCGCCTTCCATCGCGGGCAGGAGCCCGCGGCGGACGGTTTCAACTTCGGGCAGTTCGGGCATTCGCGGCCAGCTTCCTCTCCGCCAGCGCGACGACATCGTTCGCCCCGGCATAGGATGAGGAGATAGAGGTCTTCCGCCCGCGCTGAAAGGTCAGGGTGTGACACGAGAACTGCTCGTTCCACGCGATGCCGGTCAGGTTGTCCCAATAGAAGCGCCGGGCCTTGCCGAAGATGCGCGGCGCGATCAGCACCCGGTCGTCGTAGATGACGTGCGCCCACCTGAGATACCAGCCGAAGCCGAGGCTCAGGACACCGGCGGCGGCGAAGATCCCGCGCCGGACCGGGCCCATGTCGACCAGCAGCCAGGCCCCCGCGAAGAACAGCAGCGCCATCGCAAGGGTGGCCCAGGTGTTGAATCGGCGCCCGCCTTCGCGGATGCGCAGGGTGATCCGGCCGTCGGCGCCGACCTCGCCCGCGTCGCGGCCGAGCCGACCGATGGCCGCGATCAGCCCGCCGAGCGGACCGACGATCAGGATCGCGCCGACGATCTCGAACGCGGCCCCGGCGACGATGCCGTCCGCCGCGAACCCCCGCGCCTCGAGCCACGGCTGCCAGCGCTGCCAGGTCATGCCGCAGACGAGGAACAGCGCCATGCACCCGGCCGAAAGCGCGAGCCAGAGCCGGACCCGGAAGCCGCCACCGTCCTCGACGGCGGAGGCATCGACATCCGGATCGGACGACGGGGTCATCGACCCCTCGGTTGCGACTGTGTGCGTCTCACTCATGTCCGCAACCTAGATCCGGACTTGGCGGAAAAGATGGCGCGCGTTGCCGGGCCTCAGACCCGGCTGGCGCGCTGGTTCACGAGGGTCAGGAACTCCGCCATTCCGACGAGGTATTTCGGCACCCGCACCGGTCGCCCGTCGCGGAAGCTCAGCCGGAAGGTCCCGTGCCCCTCGTCGCGGATATCGAGCAGATCGCCCCAGGACCGTTCGGCGCGCGCCTGCAACACGCTGTTGGAGATCAGCACGTCGCGGTCGTAGCGAAGTTCGTAGGTGAACACCTGCGCTATGGCGAGGATGGCGCAGGCGACCGCGGCGGGGAGCAGGTAGACCTGCCATTCCGGCTCCACCAGGTCGGTGAAGATCACGCCGGCGACCGCAGCGACCGCGAAGGCGACGGTCGAAAGCCGCGTGCCCCAGGTGGTGCGCATCACCGTGACGCCGAGCGACCGTTCCGCGGGGGCGTTCATCCCCCGCGACGAAAGCGGTGCGATGTTGCGGCGGCCCATCATCTTCGCGGCCGCCGTGCGTTCCACCCGCTGTCCCGCGGCATCCCTCGGGTCGGAGTAACGTTCCAGCGTGCGCATCCCGGCCCGCACGGCCAACCACGGCAGGACGTAGAACACGAGGACGTAGAGACAGATCACCGAAAGGATCACGAGGCAGGCGAGCATCACCGCGAGACCCGGACGGTCCAGCACCAGGAAAAGGAGGGCGAGCGACTGGTCCTGCTGGTCTTTCATTCCATGTCCTCGACTGCCGGGTCGGTGCGTTTGTGTCCGTGGGGATTTGCCTGTATCCGGATTGCGAAATTAGTTGGGCAGGCCGATGGCAGACGACAGCAAGACCACGCATTTCGGCTACCAGGACATCCCGGAAGACGAGAAGGCGGGCCGTGTCCACGGCGTCTTTTCCAGCGTCGCAAGCCGCTACGACCTGATGAACGACGTGATGAGCGCGGGCATCCACCGGGTCTGGAAGGACGCGATGATGGACTGGCTCGCGCCGCGGAACGGGCAGCGGCTGCTCGACGTCGCGGGCGGGACCGGCGACATCGCGTTCCGCTTCCTCAAGCGCGCGCCCGGGGCGAGCGCCACCGTGCTCGACATGACCGAGGGGATGCTGGTCGAGGGCCGCAAGCGGGCCGAGGCCGAGGCGATGGCCGACCGGCTGGACTGGATCGTCGGCGACGCGATGGCGCTGCCGTTCGAGCCGAACACCTTCGACGTCTACACGATCAGCTTCGGGATCCGGAACGTTACCCGCATCGCCGATGCGCTGTCCGAGGCCTTCCGCGTCCTGCGGCCCGGCGGGCGGCTGATGGTGCTGGAGTTCTCGCAACTGCCGAACGCGGGGCTTCAGCGGCTCTACGATCTCTATTCCTTCAACGTCATCCCGCGCATGGGGCAGGCCATCGCGGGCGACCGGGACAGCTACCAGTACCTCGTGGAATCGATCCGCCGCTTCCCCGACCAGGAAAGCTTCGCCGGGATGATCCGCGACGCCGGGTTCGAGCAGGTGAGCTACCGCAACCTCAGCTTCGGGGTCGCGGCGCTGCATTCGGGCTGGAAGATCTGAACCGATGCGCGGCCCGCACAACATCTGGCGCGTGATCCGCACCGGGGCGACCTTCACCCGCACCGGCGCGATGGGCGTCGCGCTGGAGGCGATGGCCGCGCCGCCCGCGCTCCGGGTCGCGGCGCGGATCCTCGGCACGCCCTTCGCCTGGCTCGGCCTGAAGGGCGACACGAACCTGCCGCCGGTCACCCGGGCGCTGACGGCGCTCGGACCCGCCTACATCAAGTTCGGCCAGATCCTGTCCACCCGGCCCGACGTGGTGGGCCCGGACCTGGCGATGCAGCTTCGGGTGCTGCAGGACAAGCTGCCGCCCTTCCCCACGGCCGAGGCGCGGCGGGTGGTGGCCCATGATCTGGACCACCCGACCGACGAGCTGTTCTCGGAGTTCTCCGATCCCGTCGCCGCCGCGTCCATCGCGCAGGTTCATCACGCGCGTCTTGCCGGCGACGGCCGCGAGGTCGCGGTCAAGGTGCTGCGGCCGGGTATCGGCCGGGCCTTCCGCAAGGACATCGACGCCTTCTACCTCATCGCCTGGCTGGTGGAGAACCTCGCGCCCGGTGCCCGGCGCCTGCGCCCGCGGGATGTCGTCGCCCATTTCGAGAGCGTCGTGATGCGGGAGCTCGACCTGAGGATCGAAGCCGCCGCCGCCGGGGAGTTCGCGTCGAACACGGCGGGCGACGAGGGCTGGTTCGTGCCGCAGGTCGAATGGTTCCTGTCCTCGCGGCAGGTGCTGACACTGGGCTGGGCCGCGGGCGTTCCGTTCGGTGACACCGATGCCATCGACGCTGCCGGGTTCGACCGGAAGGCGCTGGCCGCGCGGACGTTGCAGATGTTCCTGCGCCACGCGCTCCGCGACGGGTATTTCCACGCCGACATGCACCAGGGAAACCTCAAGGTCGGGCCGAACGGCGAGATCGTGGCGCTGGACTTCGGGATCATGGGCCGGCTCGACGACTACACCCGCCGCGTCTACGCCGAGATCCTGATGGGGTTCATCCGCAAGGACTACAAGCGCGTCGCCGAGGTGCATTTCGAGGCTGGGTACGTGCCCGCCGACCGCGACGTGGACGAGTTCGCGCAGGCGTTGCGGTCCGTGGGGGAGCCGATCTTCGGCATGGACGCCAGCCGGATCTCGATGGCGCGGCTGCTGTCCTACCTGTTCGACGTGACCGAGCAGTTCGGGATGGAAACCCGGACGGAGCTGATCCTGTTGCAGCGGACGATGGTGGTGGTCGAGGGTGTCGCGCGCTCGCTCGACCCGAACATCAACATCTGGCACGTCGCCCGGCCGGTGGTTGAGGATTACATCAGCCGCAACATCGGCCCCAAGGCGGTGGTGACAGACCTCGTCCGGACCGCGCGGGTGCTGGCCCGCTTCGGCCCGCGACTGCCTCAACTGGCCGAGGCCGCGCTGATCGCCCAGACCGCGCCGAGAGAGCGCGACCGCGGCGGCCGACGCCGCGACCGGGTGGTCTACGGCTTCGGCGGCCTCGTCATCGGTGCGCTGCTCGTGCTCGCGGGCTCGATGCTCTGACGCGACGGTATTCGGGCTGACCGCCTGGCATGGCCCTGGGGCGGGATCCGCAGACTGTTCCCAGCCGCTTCGGTCGCATCACCACGGGAAACGTTTGGGGGAAGCGCGGTCGTGCTGCGAGCGCTCTGTGCCGCATCTGGGCCTTGGCGAACGCCAATGTAGAGTCGCGCGATTCAACCCTCGGAACATCGATTCATTCCAAGGAATCTGAACGGCCGAATGTGACGCGGACTGTCGTGAAGTCGTTTCCGCGAGATCTGAGGACCGTCGCACACGGCGGCGTCTTCCGGGGCACCCACGGCCAGCAATAAAACTCTTGGACAAACTGCGGTCTCCGACCGCGCGGCGAGCCAAATGCCGGTCAATCGCCACAACCCTATTTCCGCACCGTACCGTCACCCGATTCAGCCAAGGGGTCAGCCGCCCCCGTCCGCAGTCACGGGATCCCGCACGCCAAGGACGTCGGACGCCGAGACCTGCTGACCCCCGGCAAGCGTCAGCCACGTTTCGTTCCCGCGCATGAACGCTTCCTCGACGCGCGCGTAGATCGTCGCGTCCACGGTCTCCAGCGGTTCCTGCCCGCGGAACGTGTCGAACGCGATCTGGTAGGTGCCGGTCGGCAGCGGCGTGCCGTCGTTGCCGAGGCCGGTCCAGACCAGGGCCTCGTCTGTGACCGGAACCTCGATACGCTGGACCTCGATGCCCGAGGCGTTGGTGACCACCATCTGCATCCTGTCGGCACGGTCCGGCGGGTCGGCGGCCAGCGTCACGGGCTGGCCGGAGAATTCGACCGGCACCTGCGCGCGCGCGTCCATCCCGATCCAGCCGGCAAGCTGGCCCATGCCGAACAGCGACAGGTTCGTCTGGAGTTCCCCGAGTATCGTGTTCGTCCGCACCTGCTGTTCGACCCCCGAAAAGGTCGCGAGCTGGGTCGCGAAATCGGTCGAGTCCATCGGGTTCAGCGGATCCTGGTTTTCGAGTTGCGTGGTCAGCAGGTGGAGGAACGTCTCGAAATCCGAGGTGATGATGGACGCATCGTTCGACGAGGTCGCCGGGGCAGTTGCGGCGGCGGGGCTGTAGGGCGAAGCGGCTTCGATACTCATTGGGCGATCCCGTGTTCAGAGGCGAAGATCCAGCGCGCCGCGATGGGCGCTGGCGATGCGGGCGGGCTGCGGCGCGGGGCCGTCGAATCCGGCTGCGGGCCCGTTGACCCGGGCCTGCTGTTCCGACCCCCGCCCGGCTCCGTCCCCGCCGGGTTCACCGGCGAAACTGAAGCTGGTGTTTGCGAGGCCCTCCCGCTGGAACTCGGCGTTCAGCATCGCGGCATGACGGCGCAGGAGGTCCAGGGTTTCCTGCCGTTCCGCCGTGATCGTCAGGGCCAGCCCGCCGGCGGTCTCGGTCACGATCATCCGGACCCGGCCAAGCTCGGGCGGATCGAGGGCGACCTCGGTGCCCCGGTCGGTAACGATCACACCATCCGCACGCGGCAGAGCGGCGGCGATCTGGCCGGTAGCGGCCTGGGCGATC
Source organism: Rhodobacterales bacterium HKCCE2091 (assembly GCA_015689685.1). Lineage (GTDB taxonomy): Bacteria > Pseudomonadota > Alphaproteobacteria > Rhodobacterales > Rhodobacteraceae > HKCCE3408. The sequence continues at coordinate 97,247 of WVSL01000009.1, forward strand.
TGCGCGGGCGCCGCGCCGGGCGCGGTGGAGGCGATCGGGGTGCTCGCGTGGAGCGGTGCGAGGGTGAGAACGTCATCGATCGCCGCCTCGGCTTCGACCTGCGATGCCGACTGGACGGCTGTTTGTCCACCAGCGACGGCCGCTACGTTCTGGACCGCAGAGACCGAAGCATTACCGGAGGCGGGGCGTTCCGGTCGCGACGCGCTGTCCGGGCGGTCACGCGACGTGATCTGTTCCGGCTCCATGTCCGCCTGCAGGTCCATGTCGGTTTCCGGATCGTCGATCTCCGGTTCGACCAATCGATCCGGTGGCGAGGCAGTGCGAACGGCAATCTTTTCCTCGGCGCCGTCACCAGCCGTCGGGACACGGTTTCCGGAGTTCACTGGGTTCACGCGGACCTCAGTGGGAAGATCCGCCGCATCGTCGACCTCCGCGGGCTGGATCGTCGCGGTCGGAGTGGCTGGACGCGTATCGACCAACGGCACCCGATCGGATTTCGGCACGTCATCTCCAAGGTTCCCGGCGTCAGCTTGTTCGGACGTGAGGACATTGGTGCCTGGTAGAACGATCCGGGGTTCGGTCCGCTCCCCACCAGCAACTTCCTGGCGTTCGCCGCTGGCGGGCGTCACCAGGACCGATTGCAGGGATCGGTCCTGAGCCGGGAGCGACCGCGTTTCGGTGGATGTTTCGGAGCGTACCCGTGGGGTGCTCACATCAACCCCGACAGCCTGCCGGTTCGGGTCGGTTCCCGGAGACGCCGCGATGACGGGTTCCCCGCCCTCGATAGATGGTGTGACCGGGGCGGATGGAACAGCGGGCGCTTCGCCGGCATCCAGAGTGCTGGCGGAGAGGAGCCGGAACGTCTGGATTTCGGGGGTGGTGTCGCCGTGTGTTCCAGCAACGGAGGCGGGGTCGTCGGACGGGGTGGAGTCCTCTGCCCGCTCGGATTCCGGCCGGTTGTGGCGCGGCTCGCCCTCCCGGGCCACCGGGTTGGTCCCGCCCAGCGACTCGCGAGCGGGTTCGCTGGCCAGCGCCGCGAAAGCGCCATCGCGGTCGCCGGTGTCGCGCGCGGTCGGCCCGGCGGGCCGGTTGGGTGCATTCGCCGCCTGCGGCGCAATGAATGGCAGGAGCTCTGGCATGGCCGGCCGGTTCCTCGTGACTTCTGTCAGGTGCGCTTGGCTTAGCGGCCCGGTCTTACCGAATATTTACCCGTGGTCGCGAATGATCCCGCCGAAATAGGTTGAATTGCGAGAATCGCGATGACGGATCTTCCGGGTCTCGACGCCCCGATCACCGCCCCGCCCACCGACCGGCCCTCACCGCCGGTGGCTGCGGCTATCCCCGGCCCGGAAACCGACGCGCTCCGCGCCGCCGCGCGGGAACTGGAAGCCGCGTTCCTGTCGGAAATGCTGAAACAGGCCGGCTTCGGGGAGGCCCGCGGGGCCTTCGGCGGGGGCGTTGGCGAACAGCAGTTCGCGTCGCTCCTGCGTGACCAGCATGCCCACGCGATGGCGGACGCGGGCGGAATCGGGCTGGCGGAACAGATCTTCAGGGCGCTCGCCGCGCGCCAGGCACAGGAGCAGACCCAATGACCGGACCCCGAACCGCAGCAGCGATCGAAGACGTTCTCGCCCGCCAGGCGGAATGTCTCAAGGCGGGGGACCTCGACGGTGCGACCGCGCTGACCCCGCGCCTCGAACGCCTGGCCAGGTCGATCGGTACGGGCGCCGACGCCGGTTCACTTCGTGCGATCCGGGACCGGGCCGCGCGTAACGAGACACTGATCGAGGCGGCGCGCGCGGGTGTGACCGCGGCGCGGCGGGCGATCGAGGGTAGCCGGGACGGCGGCTTCGAAGGCTACGATTCGATGGGCCGGCCCACGCGTATCGCACCCGAGGCGCCCGGCAGCTGGCTTCGGCGCTGAACGGAAACCCGGGCTTAACCAGTTCCGACCAAAGAGTCCCGAACCGGCCGTCGCGTTAAGTCACCGTTCAGACTTTCGGCGCAAGTGTCGCCCCGCACCGGCAAGGTGGCGTGACCCTCGAACAGCGAGAGTTGCAGACGTCAGAACGGCGACTTCCCAGTCGTCCGGGAAATTCCGGACGGGTACGTGACCTCGGCGTCGAACACGCGCCGACCAGCTAAGGAACCAGCAATGTCCAGCATTCTGACGAACACCAGCGCGATGGTCGCGCTCCAGACGCTCAAGCAGGTCAACATGAACCTGCAGGGTGTCCAGTCCGAGATCTCTACCGGCAAGTCGATCTCCTCGGCCAAGGACAACTCGGCCGTCTGGGCCATCTCGAAAGTGATGGAGTCCGACGTCAAGGGCTTCAACGCCATCTCCGAATCCCTCGCGCTCGGCGAGTCCACCGTCGCCGTCGCCCGCAACGCGTCGGAAACCGTGACCGACCTGCTCGTGCAGATGAAGGAGAAGATCGTCGGCGCACAGGAAGAGAACGTCGACCGCGCCAAGCTGCAGAACGACATCACCGCCCTGACCGACCAGATCTCCTCGGTCGTCGGTGCGGCGCAGTTCAACGGCCTCAACCTGCTCCAGGGCACGGATGACATGAACATCCTGTCCTCGCTCGACCGCGCGTCGGACGGCACCGTCACCGCGTCCGACATCACCGTCGCGCGCCAGGACCTGAGCTTCGATGCCGGCGTCTACGGCACCGGTGCCGCCCTGACCGGCAACATCACCGCGGTCGACGGTGCGGGCAGCCTCGCGGGTGTCGCCGGGACCGAGTTCTCGAGCGCCGCCAACACGATGACCGTCCAGCTTGCGGCGGTAACCGCGGCCGCGTCGAACACCTACAACCTGCAGGTCGCCGGCGAGACCGTGACCTTCACCTCCGACGCCGCGGGCAACACCGCCGACAGCGTCGCGGCCGGCATCACCGCCGCGCTGAACGCCGCCGGCATCGAGGACATCACCGCGACCGTGTCCACCGACACGATCACGATCTCGTCGACCTCCAAGTTCGACGATGTCGAGGTGAACCTCTCCACCACCGACTCCACCGCCACGGCCAACGTGAATGGTGCCGGCGCGGGTGGCGCGGGTGCGGGCTTCACCGGCGAGTCCATCGCTGCGCGCGCATCGACCATGACCTTCTCGAACACCGCCGGTGTGAGCGAAGGCGACGGCTACCGCGTCTCCATCGGCGGCGTGACCTACGACTACGTTGCCGGCAAGAACGAGACCTTCGAGGACGTTGCACGCGGCCTCAAGACGGTCATCGACGGTGCCGCCGTGGCCGGGATCTCGACCAAGGTGACCCAGGACGAGGCGACCGGTTCGTGGGTCCTGCAGCTCGACAACGACAGCGCCACCGATCTCGCGCTGACGGGTGACGGCGCCGCGGGCGGCGAGGCGACGGGCGGTCTCGTCGGGCTCGACGACATCGATGTCACCACCGACGAAGGTGTCGAGGCCGCGCTCGCCAACATCGAGACGATGATCGACAACTCGATCGACGCCGCCGCCGAATTCGGCTCCGCGCAGGGCCGGATCGAGACGCAGTCGGACTTCATCTCGAAGCTGACCGACAGCCTCAAGGCCGGGATCGGCTCGCTGGTCGACGCCGACATGGAAGAGGCCTCGGCGCGCCTGCAGGCCCTGCAGGTCCAGCAGCAGCTGGCGACCCAGTCGCTCTCGATCGCCAACCAGGCTCCGCAGAACGTGCTGTCCCTGTTCCGGTAATCTTCACCGGCTCGTCGCCGGGGCCACCCGCCCCGGCGACATCCTGAGACGATCCAGGCCCGAAACGCCCCCGACCGGAAGGACTCCGAACAGTGTACTCGACCCACCTCGCTCAGGCTGCCTACTCGACCACCGACTCGCCCGTTCGTACCGACCGAGGCACCGAACACGCAGCGTTCGAGAAGGTCACGTCGCGGCTCGCCGCCGCCGATGCCCCGGGTGCCGCCTTCCGCGTTCGTGCCGCCGCGATCCAGGACAACCGCCGCCTCTGGACGATCCTCGCCTCCGATGCGCTGGACCCGGAAAACGGCCTGCCGCCGCGGCTTCGCGCCCAGATTGTCTACCTCTACGAATTCACACAGGATCATTGCCGCAAGGCGCTCAGGAATGAAGCGAGCCTGCGGCCCCTGATCGAGATCAACACCGCCGTCATGAGGGGCCTCCGCGGCGAGAAAGGAACGCCATGAGCGGCCTGGTTCTGAAACTCAGCCCGAAGGAACGGGTGCTGATCAACGGTGCGGTGATCGAGAACGGGGACCGCCGGTCCCGGCTTTCGATCATGACGCCGAACGCGAACATCCTCCGCCTGCGCGACGCGATCCACCCCGACGAGGTCACGACGCCGGTGCGTCGGGTATGCTACATCGCGCAACTCGTGCTGTCCGGCGACGCGGATTTCGAGGAGGCGAAAGTCCAGATCCTCCGCGGGATCGAACAGTTGAGCCAGGTCTTCACCGATGCCGACAGCAGGTCGCAACTCGCGGTGGCCACCGACCAGATGGTGGGGGGAAACACCTACCAGGCTCTGAAGGCGCTGCGCACGCTTCTGCCGCGGGAAGAACGTCTGCTCGCCGCGAGCCGGGGCGGTACGGCATGACCTTTCAGCCCATCGTCCCGATGACCGGCTACGCCCGCTGGGCGTTCCTCGAACGCACGCTGGACGACCAGACGGAGGCGTTTTCCCGGTCACCGGTCAATGCTCGGGACATGGAGTATTTCCGCGAGAACATCGGCCTCGTCGTGTCCGCAGAGGAACTGGTGTCCGACTATCGTCTTCTGCGCGTGGCTCTCAGCGCCTACGGCCTGCAGGACGACCTCCCGAACCGCGCCTTCATCCGCACCGTCCTGTCCGATGGCACCACGGACGACGATGCGCTTTCCAATCGCCTCGCGGACAAGCGTTACCGTGCCTTCTCCGAGGCCTTCGGCTTCGGCGAGGTCGCCATTCCGAAAACCCAGGACAGCGGCTTCGCGGACCGTATTCTCGCCCGGTTCGAAAGGCAGGAATTCGAACGCGCCGTGGGCGAGCAGAGCGAGGAGATGCGGCTCGGCCTGACCCTCCAGAGGGAACTGCCGGAGATCGCGGCGCGCGACATCAGCAACAACGCGGCCTGGTTGAGCGTGATGGGGAACCCGCCCCTGCGCGAGGTCTTCGAAACCGCCCTCGGTCTGCCCGAGGCGTTCGGTCTGCTCGATATTGATCGCCAGCTCGAAACCTTTCAGGCGAAGGCGCGCCAGTACCTCGGGACCGACGACATCACCGAGATCGCGTCGGACGAAGGCACCGAGAAGGTGTTGCGCAACTACTTCGCCCGGGCCCAGATCAACACCCTTTCCCAGGTCGCTACGCCTGCGTCCATCGCGCTGACGCTCCTTCAGGGCGGCGGGTGATATTCTGCTACAAGATTCCAGGCGGAGTAATCTCCCGACTGGCCTGACCGTCACGTCGTATCTGGACATATCCGGTGACGTCAGCTTGAGCAGATCAAAACCCGGTCATGCTGCCCGTGCGGCGGCTTCGCCAATCAACGATCCAAGCGCCCGGAAGGCGGCTGTGCGGTCGGTCGAGATCTCGGCCAGGAACGAGTCGAGCGCGGGCCACAGGGCGACGGCGGCATCGCTCACCGGGTCCTTGCCCTCTGCATAGAGCCCCGCCTGCAACATCAGTTCCACCTTGTCGTAGGCTCCGAGCAGTCGGCGCGCCTTGTTGATGAGCGCGAGTTCGTCCGCGCTGGCCGCCTTCGGAAGCGCGCGGCTGACGGACCGAAGGAGATCGACGGCAGGGTAGCGTCCCCGCTCCGCGATCTTCCGGTCGAGCACCACGTGTCCGTCGAGAACCCCGCGCAGGATGTCGGCGACCGGCCCTTCCATGTCCGACCCCGCGACGAGCACCGTCATGATCGCGGTGATGTCGCCCTGGCCGTCGCAGCCGGGTCCGGCGCGCTCGCAGAAACCCATGACGGCCTGTGCCAGAGAACTCGGGAATCCGCCGATTACCGGGGCCTCGCCTCCCACCGCGGCGACCTCGCGGTGCGCCTCGGCGAACCGCGTGATCGAATCGGCGAGCAGGAGGACGTGCCGGCCGCGATCCCGGAAATGCTCCGCCACCGCCATCGTGGTCAGCGCCGCCCGGGCACGGGTCAGCGCCGGGCGGTCCGACGTGGCCGCAACTACCACCGCGCGTTTCAACCCCTCTTCCCCAAGGGTTTCCTCGACGAACTCGCGCACCTCGCGGCCGCGTTCACCGATCAGCCCGATCACCACCACGTCGGCCTCGATCCCGCGGGCGAGAGACGACAGCAGGATCGACTTCCCCACGCCCGACCCCGCGAACAGCCCGACGCGTTGCCCCCGCACGATTGGTAACAAGGTGTCGAAGACGGCCAGCCCGGTGTCGAGCGGGGCGCCGAGCCCGCGCCGTTCCGTCGGGCTGGGCGGCGCAGCGACGAGCGGGCGCGCGACGTCCCCCGGGTCCAGCGGCCGGCCGTCGAGGGGCTGCCCGTCCGGGTCGATGACCCGCCCGACCCACGCGTCCGACGGTGCGATCCGGCGGGGGCCGAGATGAAAGGCGCGCTCGCTCAGTCGCAGGCCCGCCAGGGGACCGTCGACCATCACGCGGGCGTAATCGCCGGAGAGGGACACGATGTCGCCGAGCCGCCCCCCGGGCAGTTCGACCGCGTCACCGAGCGCGGCCACCCGGCCGAGCCCCGCGACGTCGATCCCCTGCGCGCCGAGCCCGACGATCTCGCCCGCCGTTCGCCGCGGATCCACCCGGCGCAGCCGGGCGAGCAGGGGGGCGAAGATATCCTCGGTCATCAACGGGTCTCCTTCGGGTGTTCGCTTACTGTTCCTAAAGGAATCACCGTTAAGCACCGGTGTATCCATTCGAGGGAGAAGCCCCGATGTTCGAGTCACTGGAGATCTTCGATCTCGCCGCCGCCCGCGCCCGCCATGCGGCAACGCGGCAGTCCGTGATCGCGCGCAATATCGCGAACGCCGACACGCCGGGATACCGCGCCCAGGACATCACCCCCTTCGAGGACATCTTCGACCGCACCGCGCCCGGCCGCTTGTCGAGCGCGGAGTTTGGCCGCACGCACGACGCGCACAGCCCGAACTCGCCGAACGGCAACTCCGTCTCGCTGGAGCTCGAGATGATGCGCGGGGTCGAAACGCAGCGGGATCACGACCGCGCGCTGATGGTCTACCGCACCGCGATGTCCGTCCTTCGCATGAGCCTCGGCCGCTGAGGGGACCAGAGATGAACGATTTCACCGCAACGCTCGCGATCGCGGCCAGTGGCATGGCCAGCCAGTCCGGCAGGCTTCGGCTGGTGTCGGAGAACATCGCGAACGCCGACACGCCCGGCTATCACCGCAAGCTCGCGAGTTTCGAACCGCTCAACGGGGCTGATGACGTCGAGGGCATGGTCGCGCTGGGGCGGGTCCAGCTCGACCGCACCGATCTCGCGACGATCTACGACCCGTCCCATCCGATGGCCGGCACCGACGGCACCTATCGCGGGTCGAACGTCAACATGGTGATCGAGATCGCCGACGCCCGCGAAGCGCAGCGAAGCTACGAGGCGAACATGCGGATCTTCGACCAGGTGCGCCAAATGTCCAGCTCTCTGAATGACTTGCTGAGGAGGTAACGAAAATGGATGTCAGAAATATCCTCGCTGCCCAGGCCTACGGGGCCACCCCCGGTGCCGCCATGCCCGACCACGGGGAGGAGTCGCGGGGGAACGCCTTCAACGAGGCGATCCGAAGCTTCGCCGAGACCGTAGAGCGTGGCGAGACGATGGCCCGCGCCGCGATGACCTCGGGTGCAGATCCCCACGCGCTCGTGACCGCCCTCGCGCAGACCGAGCTTGCCGTCGAGACCGCCGTCACGATCCGCGACAAGGTCGTCGAGGCCTACCAGGAAATCCTGCGGATGCCGGTCTGAGCGCCCGCGATGGACGAGATCGCCTTCTACGACACGCTTCGGCAGGGGCTCTGGATCGCGGTGGAGATCGCGACCCCGATCCTTGCCGTCGCGCTCGTGACCGGTCTCGCCATCGGCCTGTTCCAGGCGCTCACCTCGATCCAGGAAATGACGCTGACCTTCGTGCCGAAACTGGCCGCGATCGTCGCCGTGTTCTGGCTCTCGATGAACTTCATGGCCGAGAGCCTCACCAGCTTCTTCGCCACCCACCTGATCCCGCTGATCGAGGCGCTCTGAGAGATGGACAACAGCTTCTACACGACGCTGACCCGGCAGACGGGTCTGCTTGGCGAAATGCAGAGCGTCGCGAACAACATCGCCAACATCTCGACCACCGGTTTCCGCGGCGAAGGCGCCGTCTTCGCTGAACATGTCGCGACCCTCGGTCACGGGCAGGACAGCCTGTCGATGGCGGCTGCAGTCGGGCGCCGCATGGACATGTCCCAGGGCGGTCTTACCCGCACCGGTTCCGCCTACGACCTCGCCATCGAGGGCGACGGCTTCTTCCTCGTCGAGACCCCGGACGGGGAGCGGCTGACCCGCGCCGGCCACTTCACGCCCGATGCCAACGGCGAACTCGTGACGCCCGACGGCTATCGCCTGCTCGACGCCGGCGGGGCGCCCGTGTTCGTGCCGCCGGACGCCCGTTCGGTCTCCGTCGCATCGGATGGAACGCTCTCCGCGGACGGCAACCCGCTCACGGTCATCGGCCTCTGGCAACCGAACGAAGCGGACGACCTGCAGCACCGGACCGGCGTCCTGTTCGAGGCGCCGGGCGGCGTCCAGCCGGTGCTGGAATACACGGTGATGCAGGGCTTCCTGGAGGAATCCAACGTCAACCCAGTCACCGAGATCGCGCGGATGATCGAGGTCCAGCGCGCCTACGAGCTCGGCCAGAGTTTCCTGGAATCCGAGGACGAACGCGTCCGCGGCTTCCTGCGGACGGTCGGCGCAAGAACCTGAGGAGCATGAACGATGAGAGCCCTTGATATCGCCGCTACCGGCATGGCCGCGCAGCAGATGAGGGTCGAGGTGATCTCGCACAACCTCGCCAACATGAATACCACCGGCTACAGCGCCAGGCGGGTCGAATTCTCGGACCTTCACTACCAGCAGCTGACGCGCGCGGGCGCGATCTCGGCCTCGGATGGCACGATGGTGCCGACCGGGGTCCAGCTCGGCCTCGGGGTCAGGGCCTCTTCCGTCGCGGTGAATTTCCAGCAGGGAACGATCCTCGCGACCGGCGGCGAGCTCGATCTCGCCATCGAGGGCGAGGGCTTCCTCGAGGTCACGCTGCCCTCGGGGCAAAGCGCCTACACCCGTGACGGCGGCCTTAAGCTCACGGGCGACGGGCTCGTCGTCACGTCCGACGGCCACGAGGTCACGCCCGGCATCACGGTGCCCGACGACGCGCGCGCGATCTCGATCAACTCGGACGGCGAGGTCTACGCCTACTTCAACGACAACACGCAGCCCGCGTTGCTCGGACAGTTCACCCTGACCGACTTCTCCAACCCCCGCGGCCTGGAAGCGATCGGGTCGAACCTGTTCCTCGAGACCGAGGCCTCGGGCCAGCCGACCACCGGCAATCCGGGGGAGGACGGCCTCGGCACCATTCGCCAGGGGTATCTCGAGGAAAGCTCGGTCGATGCGGTGGCTGAGATCACGGACCTGATCGAGGCGCAGCGCGGCTACGAGCTGAATGCCAAGGTCATCACCGCCGCAGACCAGATGCTGGGCGCGACCACCCAGATCCGATGATCCGCTTCCTCGTCTTCCTGATCCTTCTCGGGCCGTTCGCACCCGCCCGCGCGGACATCGTCGTCGCGACGGGCACGATCCGCAGTCAGCAGGTGATCGGCCCGGCCGACATCGCACTTGCCGACGGCAATGTTCCGGGCGCCCTCACGAGGATCGACGACGCGATCGGCCTGGAGGCGCGGATCAACATCTACCCCGGCCGCCCGGTCCGGGCCGGCGACCTGCAGGAACCGGCGCTGGTGGAGCGGAACGAGATCGTGACGCTCCGCTACTCCGCCGGCGGGCTCGTGATCATGACCGAGGGCCGCTCGCTCGACCGCGCCGGGATCGGGGAACTGATCCGGGTCCAGAACCTCGCGTCCCGGACCGCCGTGACCGGGCGGGTGCTCGGGCCCGGGCTGGTCTCCGTCGGCAACATGCAATGAGGACGCCATGACACTCCTGCGCCGGCCCCGCCGGATCGTGCTCTCCCTGCTCGTCGCGCTCTCGGCAGTTGCCGGCTGCACGCGGCTGGAAAACGTCGGACGCCTGCCCGAACTGACCCCGGCCGGAACGGGCGACGAGGTGATCGCGATGGCCTCCGCGCCATTCCCTGGTGCGGTCGATCGGCGCCGCGTCGGCGACGGTGCCTCGCTCTGGACCGCGGGGCGCCGGTCGCTCCTCGGGGATCGGCGGGCGCAGTCCCGTGGCGACATCCTGACCGTGGTGATCGAGATCGACGACAGCGCCAGCATCTCCAATGCCTCCGACCGGTCGCGTTCGGGTTCGGAAAACCTGTCGCTGAACCAGCTCTTCGGCATCCCGCAGCGTATCGACGACCGGCTGCCGATCGGCGCGAGTTCCGCCGACGCCGTCGACATCGCCGGGAACTCCGCGTCGTCCGGCCAGGGGTCCGTGACCCGCAACGAACAGCTGACGCTCCGCATCGCGGTCACCGTGACCGAGGTTCTGCCCAATGGGGTTCTGCGCATCCAGGGCACGCAGGAGGTTCGCGTCAATTACGAGGTGCGTGAGCTGACCATCACCGGTTACGTCCGACCCGAGGACGTCTCGCGCCTGAACGAGATCACCTACGACAAGATCGCCGCCGCGCGCATTTCCTACGGCGGTCGTGGCCAGATCAGCGACGTGCAGCAGCCGCGATACGGCCAGCAGGTCGCCGATATCCTGCTTCCCTTCTGAGGTGCCGCTATGCTTCGCATCCTGCTCCCCGTCATCCTGCTGATCCTCGGCCTCGCGGGCGGGATCGGTGCCGGCATCATGCTGTCCGGTGGCGGGGAGGAGACGGCCGCTGCCGATGACGGGCATGGCGAAACGGCGGCCGGCGATCATGGCGAGGATGCGGGCGATGGCCACGGCGAGACAGCCGGGGACGACGGTCACGGCGACGATCACGGCGCCGCCGACAGCGGCCCGGTCTCGCCGGGAAGCTCCGAGGATCTCGAGTACGTCCGCCTGAACAACCAGTTCGTCGTGCCGGTAGTGCGGGAGGGCACGGTGCGGTCGCTCGTGGTGATGTCCCTCACCGTGGAGGTCGGATCGGGCGTGAGTGAGACCGTGTTCGACCGTGAACCGCGGCTGCGCGACGCCTTCCTGAGGGTGATGTTTAGCCATGCCAACGCCGGTGGCTTCGACGGCAGCTTCACCTCCCCGACCTCCCTGAACCCGTTACGGTCGGGCCTGCGCGACGCGGCCCGCGACGTGCTCGGCCCGTCGGTCAACGATGTGCTGATCGTGGATATCGTCCGCCAGGACGCGTGAGTTTCGGCAGGCCCCGCGGCCCCGTCAGCCGGTTCCCAGTATCCCGCTGATCCGCTCCAGTGTCTGCCTCCGGCCCTCGTCGCTCCGCGCCGCGTCACGCGCCGACTGGCGCCGTAACTCCGCCCGCGCGATGGCAGCGAGGATGGCCCGTCGCCGTTCCAGGCGGCCAGCGGCGTAGCGGGTCGCCAGCTCGACCTCCCGCAGGCTGCCGGCCGACCGCAGCGCGTGCGTCCGGCCCTCGTCGAGCGCCGCAAGGTTGCGCCGGAGCGCCTCGATCTCGGCGGTGACTTCGGCGAGGGCGGTGATGCTCTGGTCGGACTTCATGCGCGCGATGTCTTGCAGGCGGCCGAGCTTGTCCTTCATCTCGCGGGTCAACGGCGTCTCCCCGCCTTCCGGCGCATTGCATCCGCGAACCGGATCGCTGCCGCGACTGCCCTGAAGTGATCCCGCTCGATCGGCGCGCCGAGATCGACGGCGCCGTGAAGCAACCGCGCCGTGGGCGGATCGCTGTAGATCGGTACGCCGGCCTCGATCGCCGTCTCGCGGATGCGGCGCGCGACCTCGTCAACGCCCTTGGCCACGCAGACCGGCACCTCGCCCTTCTTGCGGTCCCACTTGAGCGCGACCGCGTAATGGGTCGGGTTCACGATCACGACGGCGGCCTCTGGAACCTGCGAGATCATCCGGTTCGTCGCGATGTCGTATCCGCGCTGCCGCCGCTCCTGCTTCAGGTGCGGATCGCCCTCGCTTTCCTTCGACTCGTCCGCAATCTCCTTGCGGGTCATGCGGTTGCGTCGCAGGTGTTCGCCCCATTGCCAGAGGTAGTCCGTGCCGCCGACCACGAGCGCGACGATCAGAACGAACACCAGGAAGTCGCGGGACTGCCGGCCCATTGCGGCGAGAACCTGGCCGCCGGAGCCCTGCATCGCGCCGAGGATCTGGTCGCGCCGGCCGATGAGGAACAGCGCAAGCAGGACGGTGTAGATCGCGAGCTTGGTCCCGGACTTCGCGAACTCGAACAGTCCCGACGCCCCGAATTTCTGCTTGGCGTTCTGGATCGGCGAGATCCGCGAAAGCTTCGGCTGCAGCTTGGACGGCGTGAAGAGGATGGCGTTCTGTGCCATCAGCGCGGCGATCAGCAGGCCCGCAGGCACGGCGATCAGCCCCGCGAGCGCGGCGAAGACCGCGCCGATCACACCGCCCGCAGGCGCCGAGCCTCCGGGCGACAGCATGAGCGGCGCGATGGTGTCTGCCTGGCCGAGCAGGACCTGCGCGACACCACCGATGCGGTCGGCGAGCATCGGGCCAAACAGCGCGGTTCCGATCAGCAGGCCGCCGTAGACGACCGCGGTGTTCAGGTCCTGGGACCGGACGATCTCCCCCCGCTTTCGCGCTTCCTCGAGCTTTCGCGGTGTGGGGTCGAATGACTTCTCGGCGCCTTCTTCCTCGCCGGACATTCACAGCCCCCCGAGCGAATGGGCGAGGCCGGTCTGGAACACGCGAAGCCAGATCGGCAGGAGGAACGGCAGCGTCAGGAGCAGGAGGACGAGCGAGCCCCAGGTGATCGCCGGGGCGCCGACCAGTGCCACCATGAGTTGCGGCATCGCCTTGGAGATCACGCCGAGCATGAGGTTGTAGAGCAGCGACGCGATCAGGAACGGCGCGGCCAGAGAGAACGCGAGCGAGAAGGTCGCCGAGACACGCTGCACGCCCCAGAGCCCGGTATCGCGCGCGAGCGGAAACACCCCGGCGGGAAGCACGTCGTAGGAGGTGATGAACGTCCGCACCAGATGGACGTGCAGACCGCTCGCGACCGCGAGCGCCAGTCCCGAGACTAGGAGGATTCCGCCGAGCGCGGGCTGCGGATCGGGCGAGGCTCCGCCCATGATCTGGCTGAGCGAGGTCGCCTGCGCCGCCATCGAGCCGGCCACCTGGAGCGCGATCACGATCAGCCGAAGTCCGATCCCGATCACGAGGCCGGAGACGGTTTCGGTCAGGAAGAACCGGAGCGGCGGCAGCGTCCCGTCCATCGGCAGGAGATCCGGCGCGACGGCGGGTGTGAGGATGAAGGTGAAGGCCAGTGCCGCGGCGAGCTTGATCCGTTGCGGGATGAAGCTTTCGCCGATCGCGGGCATCACGGCGAAGGCCGCACCGACACGCAGGAAGACGGCAATCCCCGCAGTCAGCCAAGCCTGGCTGAGGTCCAGGAGTTCCGCCAGCTCCCCGATCACGGGGCGACCGTTCCGACCAGCGCGGGCTTCGCGTCCAGCCCGATTTCCTCGAACGAGAGGACCGGGTTGGCGATCCCGCGGGCGGAGGCGACGGTGCGGACGAACCTTCGGCGCAGGGCGGACGTGACGATCGCCGCGTACGTCCCGGTTTCAGACGCGAGGCCGACCTTTTCCGCCAGCCCCGCGGCCAGGGCGTTGAACCGTTCCGGCGGCAGGGCGATGTCCGGCAGGCCTGCATCGCCGCCGCGCTGGTGATCCTGGAACACTTCTTCCCACTGGCCGGAAATCTGGATCAGCGGCAGGGTTCCGTCCGGGCGCTTGAGATCCGCGACGAGCTGGAAACCGAGCCGCTGACGGACATGTTCGCACAGGAGTTCCGGCTGCGGCATCGACGGCCGCGCCTCCGCCACAGCTTCGAGAATCAGCGGGAGGTTTCGGATCGAGACCTGTTCGGCGAGGAGCAGCCGCAGCACCGTGTGCAGGAGGTCGAGCGGAACCTTGTCGGGCACGAGTTCGTCCAGCAGCCGGCGATTTTCCTCGGCCCGGGCCGTGTCCGACAGCGACACGAACGCGTCGAGGAGCCGCTGCAGCGTCTTCATTGTCAGAAGGCGCGACAGGTTGCGCTTCAGCACCTCCAGCAGGTGCGTGGCAAGGACCTCCGATGGCGCGACGGTGGTCAGACCCAACATCGCGGCCTTGTCGCGATCCGACCCGGCGATCCAGCGGGCGGGGGCGCCGTAGACCGGCTCCTCGCAATCCTCGCCGGGCGGCAGGGCGTCGCCCGACGCGCCCTTCAGCACGAGGATCCCGTTGGTGTCCAGCCGGGCGCGAGCGTGTTCGACACCCTGTATCCGGATCAGGTAGGTCGACCGCGGCAGGTCACCCCGGTCCGTCAGCCGCATCTCGGGCAGGATCAGGCCGAAGTTGCGCGCGATGTGGTCGCGCATGTTGCGGATACGCGCGTCAAGCCCGGTTGCGGGATCGAGGGCGAGATCGACGAGGTCGGGCGCGAATTCGACGTGGATGTCGTCGAGCTCCAGGACATCGCCCATCGACGGGGCGGCCTCGGTCTCGGGCTCAAGTGTGGCGACCGGGGCTTCGGCCTCGGCCAGGATCGCGCGGAACCGGAACGCGGCCGCGGCGCCGAGAAGCCCCGATCCGAGTACGAAAGGCAGGAACGGGAGCCCGGGGACAAGCGCGAAGATCCCCATCAGGATCGCGACGGTGGCCAAGGCGGAGGGATGCTTGCCGAGCTGGCCGACAAGCGCGGTATCGGTCGCGCCGGTCGCACCGCCGCGTGCGAGCAGAAGCGCGGATGCGATTGCGATGATGACGGCGGGGATCTGGCTCACGAGGCCATCGCCCACGGTCAGGATCGCGTAGGTCTCGAATGCGCGGCCGAGCGGCATCCCGTGCATGACCGTCCCGATCACCAGCCCCATGACGAGGTTGAGAAGCGTAATCAGGAGACCCGCGATGGCATCGCCCTTGACGAACTTCGAGGCACCGTCGAGCGAGCCGAAGAAGGTGGTTTCGGCCTGCTCCCGTTCGCGGCGGGCCTTCGCTTCCTTGTGGTCGATCGCGCCGGCGGACATGTCGCTGTCGATGGCGAGCTGCTTGCCGGGCATCCCGTCGAGCGCGAACCGCGCGCCGACCTCGGCCATCCGCGCGGCGCCCTTGTTGATCACGATGAAGTTCACGATCAGCAGCACGCAGAACACCACGAGCCCCATGATCACGCTGCCGCCCATGACGAAGTTGGCGAAGCCTTCGATGACGCCGCCGGCAGCGCCCGTCCCGGTATGGCCCTCGCCGATGATCAGCTTCGTGGAGGACACGTTGAGCGACAGCCGCAGCATGAGCGACGCGAGCAGGACCGTCGGAAAGGACGAGAAGTCGAGTGGCCGCTCGATGAAGAGGGTGACGGTGAAGATCAGGATCGCGAGGCCGAAAGAGGTCGCGAGGCCGAGGTCCACGACGAAGGACGGCACCGGAAGAATCATCATGACGATTACCGTCATGAGGGCGAGCGCGAACAGGATCGTCGGCTGGAAGATCTTCTGTGGCGTCGTCATGGGCGGGGTCCGAACAGCGGGCGCCCGGTCCCGGCCCCGGCAGGGACGAGCGAACCCGGCGCGGAGCTTGTGCCGGCCTGGAGCAGCGGAAATCCGTTGATGCGCGGTCCCGCGACTTGGCGAGGTGCTGGCGGCGGGTCGACCTGCAGGTTCGCGAGGTGCCGGTGGTAGACTTGCAGATACCGGGACGCGTGGAGGCGCGTTCGCGAGTGGTAGGCGCCTACGGCCGCATCCCAGCTACCGGTTTCGCCAAACAGCTGGCCGAGGAAGCGGGCCGCGTAGCGGGCGTTCGCGAGCGGGTCGAACATCGCGCGGATGGACGCGAAGTGCCGGCCGTGCCAGCGATGGTTGATCTGAAAGCAACCGATGTCGAAGCTTCGGGCGCCGCCAGCGTGGCGCGCTTCCGCGAAGGATTCTGCCTCTGCGCGGGTGTCGAACCAGCGCCCCGCACCCTCCATGTTGACGGTCCAGGGCCAGGGGCCGCCGTTTCGCGCGGTTTCCGTTCGCGCAATGGCGAGAAGCACCTGGAGCGGCACGTCGGACTCCGCCGCGGCCTGGGCGGCTGCCTGGTCGCAGAGTGCCGCGTCGTCGTTCACGGTGGCCCTCACCGCGTGCGGCAGAAGCACGAGCATCAGAAGCCCGAGTGCCAGGGACCGGGCGATCGGCATCGGGCGTCTGGATCTCATCGTTTGTCCTGCAGTTCTTGCGGGTTGGCTCGGCGTCACGGTGTTAGCCGCCGGCCGGTTAGGATTCAGTTACCCCCGAGTTCGGGGCCCAGAAGGTCCGACAGCATTTCACGCATCGCCCGGCTGTCCTCGATCGCCGCGCGGAGGGACGCCGTGTCCTCGGGATCTGCGGCAGGGGCGTTTCCGGCCTCCAGCGCGGACAGACGTTCCGCAAGCGCCGCATCGGCGCCTTCCGTCCCCGCTGCTGCCGCGGCCCAGTTCCGGGACGGCATCGGGGCGGGGGCATCCGGGCCCGGGCCGTCGCCGGCGGGGGCGTAGGCGGAAGCGAGCGCATCGAGGCCGAGCGAGAGCAGCCTTTCATGGACTTCGGAGGACAGCTCGCGGGGCAGGCGCGGTCCACCTTCGGCGGTCGCCATCCGCGTCGACAGCACAACGAGCGCGGCCATCTCGTCCGCTTCTAGGAGGGTTTCGACAACGCTGGTCTCGATTGCGGCCCGCGCCGCCGCGGGCGCACCTTCGAGTTCGTCCAGCATTCCGAACAGGCTTTCGCTGTCTCCGCGCGCGGCATGGGCGAGTATGACTTCGTGCCACAGGCCACCGGTCGATCGTACGCCCGGATCCTCCCGCAGCATTGCCTCGGCGGCGATGATATGGGCATCGTCCACCGCCGAATTTTCACGGCGGGCGAGGGCGAGATACTGCAACATGGCGCGGTGGGCGTCGGGACCGGCCCGCTGCATCGTCTCTTCGAGACGTTCGGCGCTGTCGTGCGGCGGCGGGTCGTCCGAGGTTTCCAGCGCGAGGAGGAGCTCCTGGTCCGCGTCGAGAGTGTCGCCGCGCCCGAGTGCTTCCCGAATCTCCGTCGCGTCCTCGTGGTAGCCGGCCTCGTTGAGGCGGCGGGCGAAATCGGGCCCCAGGATCCTCCGGAGACCGAGCGGCAGGCGTGCGAAGGCGAGCCTCATTTCCTGCCTTTGCCGTTGGCTCAGGTCCGGAAAGCTGTCGGCATCGACGAAACGCCAGAGCAGATCGGTCCCGGAGCAGAGCGCGAGCGTTTCCACCCGCGCGAAGTTCGGGCCCGGCCTGTCGTCGAGGTAGCGCGCCATCGACAGCTCGGCCTCCGGCGGGTCGTCGAGCTGGGTGAGCCAGTATTCTGCCTCCGCGCCGAAGCCGTAGTAGATGTAGAAGCGGGCGAGCCGGACAGCGGCGCGGGGCATGACCTGGCCGCGCGCGTCGATCACGCCCTGCCTCAGCGTACCGATATCCTGTTCGAAGCCGAGGCCAGAGGCCCAGCCGGAAACATCGCCGATGCGGTTGGAACAGGTGAGGGCGGAGCCGGCCCCGCCGATACCCCCGTTCCGGTCCAGGACGACATCGAAAGCGTTTGCTGCCCGGATGGGCAACTGACCCTCCGGGTGCGGTTCGGGTACCGGGGTTGCCGCTGGAGGCGGATCTTCCTCCCGGTGCGGCATCGGGTCACCGAGGGCCCGTGGGGCGGTGGCAGCGGCATCGAGAAGCCCGGCGGAGGCGGCGCGGGACAACTGCTCGGCCAACGATGACGCGGTCCCGCCGAGGTCCATGTCCGGGTGGGGTTGATCGTGGGCCTGTTCGGGGTGAGGCGCCTCGGACGCGGCCGGGGCTGCCTCGGGTTCCGCATGCGACGCCGCTGCGTGCCGGTCTTCTACTTCGGGTGGAGCGAACGCGAGGGATTCGACGGGGGTCATCGCGCCTTGCTCGTCGTTATGCGCAGCGCCGTTCGGCCTGAGCATCGAGCCGGCGTTCGCTAGGTCCATCAGGAGCAGGGTCGGGGAACCGGACAGCTCGGCCGCGGGCCGGTTGGGTATGGCGTTGTCGACTTGCGGCGGCGGTACCTCCACAGACCCCGCTTCCAGCAAGGCCGCCGCTTCCGCATCTGCTTCGGGATCGTCGTAGATGTCGAGGACGAGGTAGGTGTCGAGGTATCTTGAGGCTTCGACCCTGCAGGCACAGCCGAGTGTCAGGGACAGATCGCCCTCGGCGTCCAAGGCATCGAGCCGACCGGCGTTCAGACGGCGGAATACGGTCGAGGTGTCGAAATCCGCCGGCGGCGTGAGGACGATCCGGACCTCGCGGCCGATGCGAGTCGTTTCGAAATCCCGGTCCGACCCGATCGGAGCGACAAGACGCGTATAGGTCCCGTGTTCGCCCGACTGCACCACGCCCTGTGCCGCGGCGGATGCGGCGAAGGCGAGGAAAACGACGACCGGGGCGAGGTACCGGATCATGCGGCGGCCTGCAGCCCCTGCTTCAGGCCCTTCAGGGCCTCGTCGAGATCGTTGAAGCTCGGACGCATGCCGGACGGCGCGTTCTGGCGACCGACCTCGATACAGAGGTTGATCGCGTGGTTATGGAGGTTAGCGACCAGCACCTCGCGGATGATCTTGTAGAACTGGTGATCCTGCTCGACCACGCCGGACACGCGGCTGGCGAACGGGCCGATGAACGCGTAGGCCAGGAACACGCCGAGGAACGTTCCGACCAGCGCGCCGCCGATCATCTTGCCGAGGATCTCGGGCGGCTGGTCGATCGAGCCCATCGTCTTGATCACGCCGAGCACGGCGGCGACGATCCCGAGCGCCGGAAGCGCGTCGGCCATCGACTGCAGCGCATGGCCGGAATGGGCGTTGTGGTGTAGCTGGGAATCGAGCCGCTTTTCGAGGATTTCCTCGACCTGGATCGGATCGTCGTAGTTGAGTGATGCGGACCGGAGCGTATCGCAGATCAGTTCGACCGCCGCCTTGTCGGCGAGGATCTTGGGATACTTCGTGAATATGTCGGAGTTCTCGGGGCCCTCGATGTGTTCCTCGAGACCGACGGCGTTCTGGCGCGACATCCGGACCAGTTCGAACAGAAGGCACAGAAGGTCCTGGTAGTCCTGCTTGTGCCATTTCGATCCCTTGAACACCTTCGCGATGTCGCCGAGCGTGTGCTTGATGTCGTGGCTGTCGTTGGAGATCACGAAGGCGCCCGTCGCGGCGCCGCCGATCATCATCATCTCGAACGGCAGCGACTTCATGATCGGCCCGAGCTTTCCGCCGGCGAGGATGTACCCGCCGAAAACCATCACGAAGACGATCACGATACCGATGATGCCGAACATGGAATTTCCTCCGGGTCAGCCTGCCTTCGGCAGGGTTATTCCGTGGCCGGGGCCGCGCGCGAGACCGGGACGTCGGCGTTGCGCGTGGCGAGGATGACGGAGATTGCGTAGGCCTGTTCCGGCGTGAGCTCGGCGAGGACGCCGGCCCCGGCTTCGGGCCGCATTCGGGCGAGGAAACCGGCCGCGAAGCTCGGGTCCATCTGGGAGAACAGCTCAGCCGCGTCGGCCGGGCTCATGGTCTCGTAGAACCGGGTGAGCTGGTCGATGTCGGATTCCGCGGCGGTGTCGGCCACGGACAGGAGCGCGTTGAGCCGCGCCTCGGCGTCTTCGAGTTCCCGCAGCCGCGCGGTCACCAGCCGCTCCGCCGCGTCGAGCCGGGCCTGTCGCGCGTCGATTTCGGCCTCTCGGGCGTCGAGTTCCTCGGCCCGTCCGCGAATCGCCGCGAGCGCGGCATCGACGGACGCGACCGTCGCGGGGTGATCGTCATCATGTGTGCCTTCGGTGCCGCCATGCGCCGCCGACGCCATCTCGGCGTGGCCGTCATCCGCATGCTCGTCGGCGGCATGTGCCCCCGTTTCGGCGAAAGCGAGGTCGAGAGAGCCGAGTCGGGTGAGACCGGAGGCGAGGAAGATCAGGCACAGGGTCATGAGAATCCCGCGTTGCCGCCAGGTGCGGGCGGGGCGTGGGCCGGCGGTTTCGGATGCGGGGCGTTTCATTCCGCGGCCTCCTGGGAGGCGGCACGGCGTCGGAACACCGGCGCGGCGGGCTCATCGTCCTCCACGCTGCGGGCGCGGCGGGAGCCGAAGCGGGCCGCGGCGGGTTCCGCGTCCGGTTCCGGTTCTTCGGCCGGCTCGGCTTCGACCTCGGCGATTGGCTCCGGTTCCGCCGCGGGTTCCGCGCGGGGGACTTCCGGCAGGTCGTGGCAGGCGGCGAGCATCACCTCGAGATCGTTCGCCAGCGTCTCCGCCTCCTCCATCCTCGCGGCGAGCCTGGCGACGGTTTCCTCGGAGCCGGACCGCGCCTTCGCGAGCGCCCTGGTAAGATCGTCGACCTGCGCCGACAGGACGGCGATCGCCCCGCCGAGGCCCTTGTCGATCGAGCTCAGTCGCGCCAGCCGCCGTGACAGGACGAAACAGTAGGTGCCCGCGCCGAACGCGGCGGCGAACAGCAGCAGGTCCGAGATCGTCTGCATCAGGTCCATCGTCAGTTCACCACGAATTCAGTGATCAGGAGATCGCGCACGCGACCGTCACCCGCCACGATCTGGATGCGATGCAGCATCTGGGCGCGGATCCGGGCGAGGCTTTCCGGGCGGCTGAGTTCGTCGATGCCGACGATCCGGAGGTAGCTGTTGAGAACGTCGAGCACCCGCGGCGCGAGCGCCTCGACATCCTGCGCGTGTTCCGGCGCGACTTCGAGCTGCGCGGAGAAGATCAGGTGACGGTTGCCGCTGTCGGGACCGAGCGAGATCGTCACCGTGTCGAGCGGGATGAAGGCGACGGGGACGAAGCCCCCGGCGGTGTCATGGCCATCGTCGCCGTGGCCGTCGTCTGTGGCATGGGAATCGCCGCTGTCGCCGTGCCCGTCATCTTCGGCATGGGAATCCTCCGCCCCGCCGCCGAACATGCCCGAGAGTGGCCCGGAGCTGACCGCCCAGAATCCGCCGCCGCCACCCGCGATCGCGAGCACGAGGCCGGCAACGAGCGGGATGAGCATGCCCTTTTTCTTCGGTGCCGGCGCGTCTTCGGGGTCGGCTTCGACGGACATCGATCGCAACTCCTTCTGGATCGGAACATCCGGCTTTTACCCCCTGTGCCACTAACCGAATGTTAAGCGCGCCACCGCTATCTGCATCCTCGACCCGGCCAGAACGGCCAGAGAATCGAGGTTGAAGGTGCAGCAGCTCACCCTTCTGTGGACGACGATGGACACGAGGCGCCGGGCCATGCTCGCCGGCGGTATCGCGGCCCTCGCGGTGATCGTCGTGATCCTTGCCCGTCTCGCTTCCGCCCCCGGCATGACGCTGCTCTATTCAGGTCTAGATCCCGCGGCTGCGGGTGAAGTCGTCGCCGCGCTGGAGGCCCGCGGCGTCGCGCACGAGGTCCGGGGCGAGGCGATCTACGTCGACCAGTCGCAGCGTGACGAACTGCGGATGTCACTCGCAGGCGAGGGTCTGCCCGCGAACGGGGCCGCGGGTTACGAACTCCTGGACGGCCTGCCCGGGTTCGGCACCACCGCGCAGATGTTCGACGCCGCCTACTGGCGCGCGAAGGAAGGCGAACTTGCCCGCACGATTCTCTCCAGTCCGCTCGTTCGCGGTGCGCGTATCCACATCGCGAACGCGTCGTCGGAGCCGTTCGCGGACAGGATGGAGGTCACTGCCTCGGTCGTCGTGCGGCCCGCGGCGGGCGGCATCCCCGACAGTTTCGCGCGCGCGCTTCGGTTCATGGTGGCGTCCTCCGTTCCGGGGCTCCAGCCGACCAATGTCACCGTGATCGACGCCGATAGTGGCGAAGTGATCGGCGGCGACACCTCCGAAGGCGCGGCGACGGCCGGCGAACAGCGTGCGGCTCTCCTACGCAGCAATATCGAACGCCTTCTCTCCGCGCGGGTGGGGCAGGGCAACGCGATGGTCGAGGTCAGCGTGGAACTCGTCTCGGACATCGAGACGATCCGGGAACGCCGGATCGATCCCGAAAGCCGTGTCGTCATCGCGACGGATACGGAGGAAAGCACGAATTCCAGCCAGAATTCCGGCAATGGTGCCGTGACGGTCGCCTCGAACCTGCCGACCGGGCAAGCGGGCGGGGGCGGCGACAGCGCGTCGTCGCAGGGAACCGAAACGCGGGAGCGCGTGGATTACGAGGTCTCGGAGCTTCAGCGGGAGGTCCAGAGCGGACCGGGTCGTGTCCGGCGGATCTCCGTCGCCGTGCTGGTCAACGGCGTGACGACCGTGGATGCGAACGGCGCTGTCGTCACCGAACCCCGTGACGCCGACGAGATCGAGGCGCTCCAGGCGCTGGTGCAATCCGCGATCGGGTACGACGAGGCCCGGGGCGACCAGGTGACGATCCGGTCCATGGCCTTCGAGATCCCGCCGGAACTCACCGGCGATGGGATAGGCGGCGCGGGGCTGTTCTCGGCGCTCGACATGGCGCAGATCCTGCGGGCGGGGCTGCTTGCGGCCGTAGCGCTCGCGATTGCCTTCGGCGTGGTTCGCCCGGCACTCGCCGTGCGGCCGCTCCCGGCTCCGGAACCGGGCTTCGCACCGGGCCTCCCGGTTCCGGCCGGGGCGTCGGATGCGGGGCAGGAGGTCGGCGACGGAGGATTCGAACTCGGGATGGGCGAGATGGGCAGCGGCCTGCCGGATCTTCCGGGCCTGCCCGACCTCCCGGCACTCGACGGCGCACCTGCCTGGGACGGCGAGATCATCACCTCCGGTGGCGCGAGCGACGACTCCGAGGATCCGGTCGATCGCTTGCGCCGCCTAATCCAGGAACGTGAGGCCGAAACGGTCGAAATCCTCAGAAGCTGGATGGAAGAGGACGAGGAGACCGCGCGATGACCAGACGTCTCTTCCTCGAGGAGTTCGGCAGCGAAGTGGAGGAGCTGGAACCGGCGCCGCCACCGCCGGAGCGCGAACCGGATATCGACCTGGAAGGCATGAGGCTCGACGCCTACGAGGCCGGCTACAAGAGCGGCTGGGACGACTGCCGCGCCGCGCAATCGGAGTCGGAGGCCGGCCTGTCCGGCGATCTCGGGCAGGCGATACGCGACGCGGGTTTCACCTATCACGAGGCGCGTGCCGGCGTGCTAGCCGCGATCCGCCCGGTGCTGGAAGCGATGGTCGAACAGGTCCTGCCCGTGCTCTCCACGAGTGGATTGGCCGCGATGGTCGCGGCCGAACTCATGCCCCGCATTGAGGCCGCAGCCGACCTTCAATGTCAGCTCGTAGCCTCGCCTGCACTCCTGCCACGCCTCGAGAAACTCGTTGAGGCCGCGGGGGTCGAGGTCCGTCTCGTCGGCGAGCCGGCATACTCGGATGCCCAGGTCTCCCTGAGAATGGGCGCCGAAACGCACGAAATCGACCTCGCTCGCGCGACCGAAGAGATCGCGGAGGAACTCCGCCGATACACCGAAGGCCTCGCGGCCGTATCGGACCACACGACAATGAAAGGAGCAGCCGCATGAGCGATCTCGACCTGTCCCTGACCCGCACGGCATTGAAGGGCGTTCCGATCGAGATGCGGGTCTGCGTCGGCCGTGCCCACCCGACACTTGCGGAACTGCTCGATCTCGACCGTGACGCCATCCTCCCGCTCGACACCGGGATCGAGGATTCGGTCGAGGTGATGATCGGCGACCGGGTCATTGCGGTTGGCGAACTCGTCGAACAGGACGACGCGACCCCGGGCAGGCTCGCCGTCCGCCTCACCGAGGTGGTGGACCTGGGCGATGCGGAGTAGGGCCTCCGCCCTCCCGATCTTTTGCCTGATCCTCTGCGCCTGGGCCGGTGCCGCAACGGCGCAGGACATCGCGATCGACTTCGGCGAGGGTTCCCTGACCGGGCGCAGCCTGCAACTGATCGCGCTGATCACGGTGCTGAGTCTCGCCCCGGGGCTCGCGGTGATGATCACCTGCTTCCCGTTCGTGGTGACAGTGCTGTCGATCCTGCGGCAGGCCATCGGCTTGCAGCAATCGCCGCCGAACATCCTCGTCGTAAGCCTGGCGCTTTTCCTGACCTACTTCGTCATGGCCCCCGTGTTCCAGGAAGCTTACGAGACGGGTATCGCGCCACTTCTCGACGGACGGATGGAGGCGGGGGAAGCCATCACGCTGGCATACGACCCTTTCCGCGTATTCATGTTGAACCGCGTCGATCCCGACACGCTCGCCAGCCTGCTGGACCTTCGCGACCTTGGTCCGGAAACGGAGCCGGAAGCGTCCGTGCTGATCCCGGCCTTCATGCTGAGCGAGGTCGAGCGCGCGTTTCAGATTGGCTTCCTCGTCTTCCTTCCGTTCCTGATCATCGATCTCGTCGTCGCCGCCGTCCTCATGTCGATGGGCATGATGATGGTCCCACCCGCGATCGTGTCCCTGCCGTTCAAGCTCGCGTTCTTCGTCGTCGCCGACGGATGGGCCCTGCTGACGGGCGCGCTGGTTCGCAGCTACTTCTGAGGAGTCGAAGCATGGCAAACCCAAGGCCTAAATCGAATGCCGGAAAATCCGCCCTGCTGGCCGAGCTCCTTGGCGTGGAGCGTCTCGCGGCGCTCCGACAGACCGGCGCCCTGCCGCCCGTGACCGAAGAGGGCACTTCCGATCCCGGCACGCTCGCCTGGCATCGCAACAGGCTGATCGAACGCTTTCGAGAACGCGGTTTCCTCGGCACGGCCGCATCGACGGTCAGCGCTCCTCCACCACGCAAGCGGGAAGGGGCCAAGTCGGGTTCGAGCCCAGGCTCTGCCGAATCGAAAAATGGCGCTTTGAAATCCGAGGACGCATCGCGACCTACCGGTACCTATTCGAGACCGGACGGCAGCAAGTCTCAGGATCCGGTGTTCAGGCCCGGGGGCCTCGGGGCCCGGGTCGTGTCCAACCTCGAGCCGGACAGGTTGTGCGACGAACACCCTGCGGTGGTTGCTTTGCTGCTCCGCGCCCAGGCGCCAGCCACGCGAAGCGACATCCTGCGTGGATTACCGGGTTCCCAAGCCAGGGCCGTCATGCGCCATCTCAGGAAGGTGCGGGTCAGCCCTAACTCGCGGTAAGGCCGCGTGAAGAAGCTCAAATCGAGAAGCTGTGCGTCAGAAATGCCTCTGCGTCCCTCGGGCATGCAGCGAGTGCCGTCGTTTGATCGACCTGAAACATTCAGTCGCAACCCGGAAAGGTCGCGACGGTATGACGGATCGCCAACTGTCGCGACACTCGATACGAGACCGTTCTAAGACGCTTCCACCCGATACAGACCCCAACTGGTCTCTTTGATTGCGTTCAGTCACTCTGGTGGTAGATCTTCACGCGCGCTCCTCGCTTCCGGAAGCATGAGCGGGTAAGAAGAGACGTCATTGTATTGAAGCAGAGACGTCAGCGTAACATGAGGTTCAGGTTTCGCGGTTTGCATCAAGTAGCTGACAGCGCGGTTTGAAAGCCGGGCGTCAGCGGACGAGGAATTCCGCATGTAGCGCGCCGGCGGCCTGGATTGCGCTCAGGATGTCGATCATGTCGCGGGGGGAGACGCCGAGAGCGTTGAGGCCAGCAACGACCTCCGAGAGGTTGGTGCCCCCGCGAACCTCCGCAAGCCCGGTCCCGGGTTCCTCGTCGATGCCCACGTTGGTCCTTGGCAGGATGACTGTCTCACCTTCGGAGAACGGGCTCGGCTGGATTGCCAGCGGTTCCTCCTCGATCCTCAGCGTAAGATTGCCCTGGGCGACGGCGACCCGGCTGATGCGAACATCTTCCCCCATCACGATCGTTCCGGAACGCTGGTCCACGACAACGCGCGCGCGGACCTCGGGTTCGACGAGGATATTCTCGATCTGGTAGAGTGCGTGAGCAGGTGACGCTGCGCGGGTGGCGCGGACGTCGAGCGTTACCGTGCCGGAGTCCAGCATCTGGGCCACTTGCCGTCCGAAATTCTGGTTGATCGCCTCCTCGATGCGGGCGGCGGTAGTGAAGTCGGGCGTCCGGAGGGCAAGCCTGATGTTCGCCAGCGTATCGAGGTCGAAATCGACCTCGCGCTCGACCCGTGCGCCGGATGGTACGATCCCGGCGGTGGGCACCCCTTGCACCACTTCTGCCCCGTCACCCTGCACCGCGGCCCCACCCGCGATGACGTTGCCCTGTGCGACGGCGTAGATTTCGCCGTCCGCGGCCGTCAACGGGGTCATCACGAGTGTTCCGCCCAAGAGGGAACTGGCGTCCCCGATCGCGGATACCGTGATGTCGATCTGCGATCCGGCGCGCGAGAACGGAGGAAGCGATGCGGTCACGAAAACGGCTGCCACATTCTCCGGCCGGTACTGTTCGCCGGATACGTTGACCCCGAGCCGTTCAAGGATATTGGTCATGATCTCCTCGGTGAACGGGGCATTCCTGATGCCGTCACCGGTTCCGTTCAGGCCGACAACGAGACCGTACCCGATAAGATCGTTGCCCCGTACGCCGTCGAACTCCACGAGGTCCTTGATCCGGATGGGGGTCGCATGCGCGATGCCCGCAAGGTGAAAGAGGACAATGAGCGCGGCGACGAGGCGCTTCAGCATGTCAGAGATACTCCGAAAGGCTCAGGCGCGAGAGGCGCGCGGTCAGAATGTAGAGGGTCTCGAGCTGCGTCTCGGTCGAACTGAGGTCGGTCGCGGTCGCGGCAGGATCCGCGCTGACCAGTCGGCTGCGCTCGAGGCCGAGGGAGGTGACCGTGGCGTTGTGCCGTGTCTCGGCGGTCTCGATTCTGGCCTCGGTCACGCCAAGCCCGGATCGAATTGCGGTTATCTCGTCCTGTCCGGTTTGCAGGCGCGACCCCATCGCAAGCGCGAGCTCGGATTTGACCCCGGACCCTGGGGGCGCGAGACCTCGCGTCATCAACGCGCCGATCGCCAAGCCGGAGAACGCCGTCCGCAATGACGGATCGAGTGCCGTGACGTTGGTGGACACGGTTTCCCCTTCGGAAATCGTGAACCCCGTCTGAGGTGCAGTGTCACCCAGATAGGCAGCCGTTTCGTACCCGCCCGCCGGGGTCATGAAATAGTCGTCGACGATGGCGATCATGCTGGCTGCATCCGCCGCGCCAGCGACAAGCGTTTCTAGGTCCGCCAGCATGTCTGCGGCCGGAACCAGCGCCGGCCTGTTCGTCGCCGTTCCCGCGAAGGGGGAACGCCCGCCCGACTGGGTGTTGAGGGCGGTGACCGCGAGGCTGAACGCGTCCTCGGCGCCGATCGCGGTTGTCATGATGTTCGCATCCTGGCCGAGCCCGGCGACAGACATCATCTCGGGGCCCAGCGTTCCGATCTGGTCCTGAATCGTGCCGAGCGCGTCCTGCATCCGGCCGAAATAGGCGCCCGCGAGCCCCGTGGCATCCTGGTAGGTGGACGCCATCCGGAGACCGCGTTCGATCGACGCAAGGCCCGTGAAGTCGCCGCGCAGCGCGCGCCCGAGATCCGATTTCCGCCCCGAGCTGAGTTCGCCGGTGAGGCGGAAGAGCTCCGATTGCGCGCGGGTCAGGCGGGCGCGGGTCTGAAGGTGGTGACCGAGGTCTCCGATGGGTGTCGTGGTCATGATCCGAGCCTCATGAGATCGTCGAGCATCTGGTTCGCCGTCTGGATGACGCGCGCATTGGCCTGGAACATCTTTTCGATCATCAGCATCTTCTGGAGTTCCTCGTCGGTGTTCACGCCCTGTGCGAGTTCCGCGTCCTGAAGGGTGCCTTGCCGGGCTGCGGCGATGGATTGCCTGTTCTCGGACAACTGCCGGTCGACGGCGACCATCGAGAGCATTTCACCGCCGAGGACCGACAGGGACCGTTCGGCGGCCGAGAAGCCGCCGGATGCCGTGATACGGCCGGCGCTGACCGCGTCGGCCATCGACCGAAGGATCGTGGCGTCGCCGACCGGGCCCGGCGCAGCGGCTCCGAGGCCATCGCGGATGCGGAAGACCGCCCCACCCTGGTCTGGATCGACCAATGGATTGATCCGCAGGCGTTCGGCCAGTCCGGCTTCGGCAAGGGGATCGGTGACGGAGCCGAGATCGGTGAAGAGACCCGGGGCGCCCGGCGCACGGGTCGGATCCACGGCGGGATCCTCGAACCTCTCGGCGATGTCGCGGGCCACGGCGTCCAATCGGGTCTGGGCCTCGGTCCCGTGGCTGTCCCGCACCGCGAAGAGCGCGGCGAGCTTTCCGCCGGAGACACCGGGAAGCGACCCGGTGGTTGAAATGGCATCGCCGTCCATCTCCAGCGCCGAAAGCGCGCCTGATCCGATGGTCATCTCGGGCACGATCACCGGGGTGGCGCGGAACTCGAACCGGGTGGCATGGCTCTCGAGAAGGGCGAGGCCATCGGTCGAGTAGAGCCGGATCGCGCCCTTCTCGAGCGTGTATTGCTTGACAGGGATGAGCTCCGAAATGCCATCCACGAGAACCTGCTGGCGGTCGAGAAGCGCGTTCGCCTCGCCCGTCTTGGAACTCGACCGGGTGATCATCTGGTTGAGGTTTTCAAGCTCCGCCAGTGCCTCGTTGATGTAGTCGACCGAAATCGCGATTTCCGCGTCGGCTTGGCGGCGCATGTCCTGGATACCGGCCGAGACGGAGTTGACCTTGCCGGCCAGCGCATCGGCGGCGAAGACGACGCTGCTCAGCGCGGCGTCGCTGTCCGGCCGGTTCGCGGCGGTCACGAGGCTCGATTCGAGGTTGTCTATGTGGGCGGAGAGACTGCCGCCCGCGTCGGGGGTTCCGACCAGTCCTTCGAGTTGGGCGTAGAAGTCGCTCATGGTGGCGGCGTGGCCGAGTTCCGCATCGGACAGGCGGCGTTCCGCGATGGTGACGGGGTCTGTGTTCCGCCGCACTTCCGCGACGCGGACGCCGTTGCCTTCGCCGCCGAGCATGGAGGAGGCGGTCAGCACGGTCCGCGCGCCATAGCCTTCCGTGGTGGCATTGGCGATGTTGTTCGACACAACCTTCGCCATCTGCTGGCTCACGTTTAACCCGCTCAGCGCGTTTGAGAATGCGCCCATGATCGTCATCTAACCGGCGCCTCCTAGCGCTTGATGTTGGTGGTTTCCTGCAGCATCTCGTCGACGGTCTGGATCACCTTCGCGTTCGACGAATACGCCCGTTGCGTCTGGATCAGGTTGGTGAGTTCGCCGGCGACGTCGGTCGTGGACAGCTCACGCGAGTATCCGGAGATCTCGCCGGTGGGGCCGTCGCCGCCATCCCACAGGAAGAACGAGCCGGACTGCGGCGAGACCTGGTAGGCCTGGTCGCCGAGCGCGATAAGGCCGTTGGCGTTCGGCACGTCCACGACGGGGATCTGGTAGAGCGTGCGGGTGAAGCCGGTGTCGTAGGACGCCTGCAGGAGCCCGTTCTCGGTGATTTCGACCGCGGTCAGGTTGCCGACCGGAGAGCCGTCCTTGATCAGGGAGGTCGGGGCGAAACTGTCTGAGAGCTGCGTCAGGCCGTTGGGGTCGCCGAGCTGCCCGATGGTGACCGACATCGGGCCGCCCGCCACGTTCAGCGACAGCGTGCCGGTCAGCCCGTCATAGGCGCCGCCGGAGACGACGGTGACGTTCTGGAGGGTGCCGCCGTTGGCGCGGCTGTTGTCGAAGGTCAGCGTGTATTCCCCGATCACAGCGCCCGCCGAGGCGGTGTCGGTGATGACCATCGTCCATTCGTTGGAGCTGCCGGTAGCGGGAATGGTCGGGGTGAAGCTGATGTTGAGCGCCTCGGACGTGCCGAGGTTGCCGTAGTATTCGACAGTCAGCGGCAGGGCATCGCCGGAGCCGCCGGCATAGGTTTCCGTCGCGGGGAGGTTCACGCCGAGCGTGATTTCCGTCGTCGGGTCGCCCGAGGTCTGGTTGAAGTTCAGCACCACCGGTTCGAGGTCGTTCTTCGTGTCGCGTGCGAAGGTCGGGATCGTGCCGTCCGCGTCGGCAGGCCAGCCGAGCAGGACGAGGCCGCCTTCTGTCCGGAGGATGCCGTTGGCGTCGGTGCGGAAGGAGCCGGTCGAGGTCATCATCATCGGCGTGTCGGTCGCGCCGTTTTCGACCGACGAGATGGTGGTGACGGGCAGCATACCGCGGCCCGAGATCGCGATGTCGAGCGGGTGGCTGGAGGTCACCAGCGGGCCCTGCTGGTCGATGATGCGCTGTGTCCGCGCCTGCACGCCGCCGGCGGAGTAGGTGCTGCTGCTGCCGTTGTTGAGGACGAAGCTCTGGAACTCCACCGTCGAGCGCTTGTAGCCGTAGGTGCTCGCGTTCGCGATGTTGTCCGAGATCGTCGCCAGGCGGACGGCGTTGGCGTTGAGCCCGGCCACACCGGCGTTGAGCGAGGAGGAAATGGTCATGCACTGCGCCTTTCTGATGCACCGCTGAGGGTTCGGGCGATCCTTCGTGGATCGGGCTTAAGGTGCTGCTAACAGATAAAAACCGCCGGAGATTCGCCGCCGCGGACGTCAGAGCCGGTCGCGCAGGAGGATCACCTCGACCCGGTCGTTGCGCGCGGCGAGCGGGTCCGATGTGACCGGCCTGTTGTTGCCGTAACCCGTGACCCGTTCGATCCGCCGGGGCGACAGGCCGCCGGCTTCGAGAAGCCGGCGCATGAGCGCGCTGCGCCGCGTGGAAAGGTCGATCCGGTCGGCCGACTGGCGCACCAGCGGTTCGGTGGCGACGTGGGCGTCGATCGCGACCTGGTTGGTCACGGTCGAGAACAGGTCCGATAGGACGGCGGCGAAATCCGGTAGCCAGAAGACGGGTTCGCCGCCCGCATCGAACAGGGGGGCGTCGGGGAGCGAGAAGATCTCGATGATGAGACCCTCGTCGGTCAGGCGGGTCTGGACGTGCCGCAGCACGAGCTCGGTCACGTAACTGTCGCCGCCGGCTTCCGCCAGCGCACGGCCGATCGCGTCCATCATCGCGTCGTCCGCGTTCTCCTGCTCCTCCAGGTAGTCGCTGCCGAGCATCCCGTTGCTCTGCCGCCCCTCCGTCGGGCGGCGATCGGCGGCGCCAGTGCCCTCTTGCGCGATGGTTTCCTCGGAGAATACGTTCTCGCCGCCGAAAGCGCCGTCGCCGCCGCCGGAGACGCGGCTGATCGGCACCGTCGGGCTGAAGTAATCCGCGAGGCCCATGCGCTGCTGTTCCGTCGTCGCGTTCAGGAGCCACATGAGCATGAAGAACGCCATCATCGCGGTGACGAAGTCGGCATAGGCCACCTTCCACGCGCCGCCGTGGTGCCCGCCACCGGCGATGATCTTCTTCTTCTTGATGATGATCGGGCGTTCGTCGGGAAGATTCGCCATCGGGGCACCGGTACGCTTGGAAACTCCGGCCGGGGTAGCAGCGAAACCTGAACCCGTGCTTAAGCCCTCGACCGCTCAGGCGAGGCGGGACAGTGCCAGCAGCGCCAGCGCCGCCGTTCCGACCGCGCCCTGCCGTCTCGCGCGCGCCGCCGTCAGCGCGCGGAGGCGGCCGCGCCCGCCGGGTCCGTCCGCCAGCGCGGCAAGGCTGGCGCGCGTCTCCGGCAGGAGATGGACGGCCACGGACCCGAGCGCGGCGTGATGGGCCGAAAGCCATCGTGCCCACTGGCGGCCCACAACAAGGCGTGCCCGCCGCATCCGCGCGGCGATGCCGGCATGTGCCCCGAGCGTTGCACCCGCATGCTGGCGGTAGGCGAGAACCGGGGCGGGGTCGACCAGTATCTCGGCCCCTGTGCCGGTCATGAGCGCGTAGAGCCACCAGTCGTGGAACGGCGGCAGGACCGCCGGCCGCGCCGCGCGGACGAGGTCGATCGCGGCGCGGTTCATCATGATCGTGTTTCCGGCCAGCACGTTCTGGACGAGCGCGTTTCCGAACGATGGTCTCGGCAGCGCCCGCGGACGGGCGCGGATCGGCCGCCCCCGCGCATCGACGAGGGCTGTCCGGGCCGCGTAGATCGCGGGGCGTCCGCGAGGCGCCGCGCGCAGGACCGCAAGGCCGCGCGACAGCCGGTCCGGGAACCAGATGTCATCCTGGTCCGAAAGCGCCACGTAGCGGGTTTCCGGGGCGACCCGGTCGAGCATCGACAGGTAGTTGGCCGCCACGCCCCGCCGCGGCCCCTCCAACAGCTGCAATCCCGCCCCCGGGCGCGCGGTGGCGAAGGCGGACAGCATCGCCTTCGTCCCGTCTGTGGAGCCGTCATCGGACACCATCAGCGTCCAGTCCCGCGCCGATTGCCCCGCGATGGAGGCCAGCTGCGGGCCGAGATGGGCTTCGCCGTTCAGCGTACCCAACAGGATCTCGATCTCAGCCATGCACGATGTCCCTGTGATAGCGGCTCAGGAAGACGAGGCCGAAGGCGAACAGGAACAGCGACAGGCCGAAAACGTAGGCGGGCGACAGATAGAGGGCGTCGTAAACCGGGTAGAACGCCGTCCGCATCGCGCCGACGACGTGAACCAGGGGGTTCCACCAGAGCCAGCCGCGATAGGGCTCCGGCACTGCGTCGTAGATGAAGAACACGCAGGACACGAGGAACAGGGGGCGGTTCAGGATCGACCAGACCTGCTGCCAGACCGGGAATATCGAGACCAGAACGCAGTTCATCGTGCCGACCCCGAGCGCCAGGGCTGCCGCCATAGCATAGGCGAGCGCGAGCGCGCGCGGGTCGAGGACGGACCGCGTGTCGAAGCACAGGAGGATCGCCGCGAAGATGATGTACCCGACCAGGAGCGACGTCAGGGCGTTCAGGGCGAAGCGGGCGAACAGCGCGTCGGTGAAGGTCACGCTCGGGTAGGCCAGCAATTGTCGGGAGAAGTTGAGCGATTGCGCGATCTTGCCCGACAGGTCGGCGTAGAACAGGAACGGCACGAGCCCGGTCGCGTAGAACAGCGGGAAGGCATGGCCGAGCGGGGGCGCCGCGAAACCGAGCGAGAAGATGAAGGTCAGGAGGAAGATGCCGAGGGCCGGTTCCATCACGGCCCAGAGGTATCCGCCGGGCGAGCGGCCGTAACTCACGCTCATCTCCCGCAACACCAGCGCCGCGACCGCGCGCGTGGCCGGTAACCGGCGCCGGGGCCTCGGCGGGCGCGGTGGCGTGGCCGGAAGCGGGCGGGGGATCGGGATGGTCACTCGCAGGGCCTCCGTTCGGGGAGAATTAACCGTCGCTGCCTAGAACCGGACCTAGCCGAATCTCGGTTACGGAACGGTTCACGCGGAGGAACGGGCATGGGTGCGGCCGAAGCAGAACGGCGGGTCGAGGCGATCCGCCCGGTGCCACCGCCGCCCGCGCCCGGCACGCTCGATTACCCGGTCGCGGGACCGGCCCGGAGGCGCGGTCGCCACCTCGCCGTGACGCTGTCGTTTTTCGCCTTCGTCGCGCTGCCCGTCGCCGTGACGGCCTGGTACCTCTGGGCCCGCGCCGCGGATCAGTACGCCTCGCGCGTGGCCTTCTCCGTCCGGGCGGAGGAACAGGGCCCGGCGATCGAGCTCCTCGGCGGTATCACCGAGCTTTCGGGCGCGAGTTCCTCCGATACCGACATCCTCTACGATTTCCTGCAAAGCCAGGACCTGGTGCAGCGGACCGACCGGCAACTCGACCTGCGCGCGATCTGGTCTCGTGCTGATCCGGCGCAGGACCCCGTGTTCGCGTTTCACGGGCCCGGAACCATCGAAGATCTTGTAGAACATTGGAATCGCATGGTCCGGATCGGCTACGACACTGCAACCGGCCTCATCGACATCCGGGTGCTTGCCTTCGATCCCGAGGAGGCGCGCTCCATCGCCCGCGCGATCCAGACCGAATCGAGCGCGATGATCAACGATCTCTCGGTCGCCGCGCGGGAGGACGCGATAGGCTACGCCCGCGCCGAACGCGACCGCGCCGAGGACCGGCTGTCACGGGCCCGCGTCGCGCTGACCGCATTCCGCACCCGAACCAGGATCGTCGATCCGACCATCGATACCGAGGGCCGGATGGGTCTCGTCGCGACGTTGCAGGCGCAACTCGCCGAGGCTTTGATCGAACTCGATCTCCTCCGCGACACCACCCGGGCGAGCGACCCGAGGATCGAACAGGCGGAACGGCGCATCGAGGTGATCGAGGATCGGATCGAGGCCGAACGGGCGCAGATCGGCGCCGGCGGGGACGGCACGGCCTTCGCGGATCTTGTAGAGGAATACGAGAGGCTCGTGGCCGACAAGGAGTTCGCCCAGGAGGCCTGGGTCGCCGCGCTGGCGGCCTACGACCTTGCGGTCGCGGAGGCGCAGCGGCAAAGCCGTTACCTCGCGGCCCATATCCGGCCGACCCTCGCGGAGGCCGCGGAATACCCAGACCGTCCGATGATCCTCGGCCTCGTGGCGGTGTTCCTGTTCCTCGCGTGGTCGGCGCTGGTGCTGATCGGCTACGCGCTCAGGGATCGGCGATAACCGATGATCGAGATCCGGAATCTCTCAAAGGAATTCTACCTCGCCGGCGTGCGCCGCGTCCTGTTCAGGGGCCTGAACCTGCGGTTGCCGTCCGGCGTGCCTGTGGCGCTTCTTGGCCGGAACGGTTCGGGCAAGACCACGCTACTCAGGATCGTCTCCGGCATCATGGACCCGTCGCGCGGAGAGGTCGTTTCCGACGGCACGGTGTCCTGGCCCGTGGGCTTCGCGGGGTCGTTCCATCCGGAACTCACGGGGTCGCAGAACACCCGGTTCGTGGCGCGCATCTACGGTGTCGACAGCGACGAGTTGTCCGATTTCGTGCAGTCCTTCGCCGGAATCGGGCGGCATTTCCACCTGCCGTTCCGAAGCTATTCCGCCGGGATGAGATCGCGGCTCGCCTTCGGCGTCTCGATGGGCATCCCGTTCGATACCTATCTCGTGGACGAGGTCACCTCTGTCGGCGACGGCGCGTTCCGCGAGAAATCGGCGGAGGTCTTCGCCGCCCGGATGCGGAACGCCGGGGCAATCGTCGTCAGCCACTCCATGCCCCTGCTCAAGCGGTTCTGCACCGCGGGCGTCGTGCTGACCGGCGACGGCGCGACCTATCACCCGGCCATCTCCGACGCCATCGATCACCACAACGCCGTTCTCGGCCTGGGAGCCGCACCCGCATGACCCCGATCACGATCCATATCGGAATGAACAAGACCGGCACCTCGGCGTTGCAGGCTGCGTTGCACCGGAACCGGCGCGCGCTGCTGAAAGCCGGGTTCCACTACCCGGATACCGGGCTCGGCAGTCTGAGCGAGGGCGCGGGCCTGCATTACCGGTTCAGCGAATCCTTCCTGCGGGATGCGGCGACGGCGCGGACCATCACCGCCGCGCTCCTCAGGGAGATCGACGAAAGGAACGCGGACCATGCCTTCGTCAGTTCCGAATTCCTCGTCGAGCTGAAGGACCTGACCGCCCTGGCGGAGGCCTTCGCGGGCCGGGATGTCCGGGTTCTCGTCTACCTGCGCCGTCACGATCACTGGTTGCCGTCGCTGTTCGCCCAGGCCGTGAAGACCCGGCCGCAACCGCCCTGGGGGCCGTCCATTGAGGACTTCATCGACTTCGTCCGCACCCGTTCGACCCACTACTACCGGTTCGGTGCCTTGCTCGAGCGTTGGTCCGAAGCCTTCGGCCGCGATGCGATGATCGTGCGGACCTACGGGCCCGGCGGCACGACCGATACGGTCGCGGACGTCTTCGACCTGTTCGGCATCGACCCGGCGGCGGTTCCGGGCCTGACCCTTCCCAAAGGTCGGGTAAACGGCGCGCCGTCGCGGCGGCAACTCGCCGCCATCGACCACCTTCAGCGTGCCCGGATTCCGGCTTTCGACCGGATCCGCCTCGTGGACCGCATCCTGTCGCTCGACGACGGAGAGAAACCCCGCCGCCTGATGACGCAGGCCACCGCGCGTGCACTGGTCGAGGAACACGCCGCGGACTACGCCGAAATCGCGCGCACCTACCTCGGTCGGGCGGACGGCATCCTGTTCGACGAGCCGATGCCCGAACCCGGCGGCCCAGACCGGGTCGCGCTCTGGCCCGGTGAAGGGATCACGGTGATGACCGAACTTCTGCGCGAGGCGGTGTGACACCGGTCGCTCCCCGCCCCCGTTTGCGTTACAGGACGAGGATATCGGCCTCCCCGAGCGACGCCGGCGCGACGTTCTCCACGAACAGGCTCGCGCCGCCGAAATCGAACAGCGTGCCCCCCGCCCAGGCCTGGGCCGCTCCGAGCACGTCCCCTGCGGTCAGCGTGCCGCCGCCGAGATCCGCGTCGAACGCGAGGATGTCACCGGGGGAGAAGTCGGTAACGGTATCCGCGCCCGCGCGGAACACGAAGCGGTCCGAACCCGCGCCGCCGACTAGCACGTCGTCTCCGCCGCCGCCATCGAGGGTGTCGTCGCCCGACCCGCCGAACAGACGGTTGCCGCCGCCGTCACCGACCAGGATATCATCGTGGTTGGACCCCTGGAGGTCCTCGATCGAGGTCAGGTTGTCGCCGAACGCCTCGCCGGTGTTCCACGACGGATCGGCGAGGTTCACAGTCACGCCAGACGCGGCCGTCCAGTAGGCCGCACGGTCGATCCCCGCGCCGCCGTCCAGCACATCCCCGCCGGGACCGCCGAGCAGGATGTCGTCGCCGTCCTGCCCGAACAGCCCGTCAGGGCCACCGCGGCCGTGGATGATGTCATCGCCCGCCCCGCCCCAGATCCGGTTGCCGGCATCGGTACCGCGCAGGTCGTCGCCGTGGTTGGATCCCTGCAGGTCCTCCACCAGTGCGTAGGTGTCGCCCGCAGCTTCCCCGGTGTTGTTGCCGGGATAGAGGAAATCGACCCGAACCCCTCCGGGTGCGAGCCAGTAGGCCGCCCGGTCGACCCCGGAGCCGCCATCCATGTGATCCGCCCCCGAACCGCCGAGCAGGATGTCGTCGCCATCCTGCCCCGACAACGTGTCGTCCCCGGCGCGGCCGTACAGGGTATCGTCGCCGCCAACGCCCCAGATCCGGTTGTCGCCGCCGTCGCCGCGCAGATCGTCGGCGAAGCCGGTGCCCTGCAGGTCCTCGACCGCGACGAAGCTGTCGCCCGTGGCGTCGCCCGTCCCGATCTCGGGATAGACCAGGTCGGCAAGGATGCCGGTCGGCGCGGTCCAGTAGGCGGCCCGGTCGCGCCCGTCGCCGCCGTCGATCAGGTCGGCCCCGGACCCGCCGAGCAGGAGGTCGTCACCACCGCCGCCGAAAAGCGAATCCGGCCCGCCCCGGCCATGCAACGTGTCGGCGCCGTCCATCCCCCAGAGCCGGTTCCCCAGGCCGTCGCCGCGCAGGTCGTCCCCGAAGCCGGAGCCCTGCAGGTCCTCCACCCCGTCGAACACGTCGCCCGAGGCTTCGCCCCCATTGTTGGCCGCGTCCATCAGGTCCGCTATCACGCCGCCGCCTGCCGTCCAGTAGGCCGCCCGGTCGGTGCCGATGCCGCCGGTCAGGATGTCGCCACCCGCCCCGCCGAGAAGGATGTCGTCGCCGGCATCCCCCGTCAGCGTGTCGGCACCGCCACGGCCATGCAGGACGTCATCGCCGTCCCGGCCGGTGATCCGGTTCGCCGTGTCCGTACCGCGCAGATCGTCACCGTGATCGGAACCCTCGACATGCTCGACCGAGGCGAAGGTGTCGCCGGTGGCTTCACCCGTGTTCGAACCGGGAAACAGGAGATCGACGGTCACTCCCGCACCGGCCCCGGCGTGGCTGACGGTATCCTCCCCCGCGCCCCCGGTGATGGCGTCCGCGCCTGCGCCGCCGAGGATCAGATCGTCGCCCGGACCGCCGTCGAGCGTGTCGTCACCCGCCATCCCGTCGATCCGGTTGTCCTCGGTCCCGCCGGTCAGCACCTCCGCTGCCGCGGTCCCGGTCAGGATCGCGCCCGACGACGGGTTCCCGACCGGCATCCGGGTCAGTCCGATGGCGGCGGGGGTCAGAACCTCCGCCGCAGTCAGTGACGCGAGGTTGCGGGACACGATGGTCACGGTCTCGTCCCGGTAAGCGAGGGTCGCGCCGGTCGCCGTGGCGATGAAGGTCACCTGCGCCGCGCTGCGCAGGAACGGAAAGGCGCTCAGGTCGATGACATCCTCCGCCGGGTCGAAATCGGTGATCGTGTCGCTCGCCCCATCCGCGGCCAGGGCGAACACGTCGCGGCCCGCCCCGCCGGTGAGGACATCGGCGCCGCTTCCGTCAATCAGCGTGTCGTCACCGCCGCCGCCGTCGATGGTATCGTCGCCCGCACGGCCCCAGAGCACCTGCGCGCGGCTGTCGCCCGCCACCGCGTCCGCGCCGCCGGTTCCGAGCCAGGCGGGGGCGATGTCGGGCACATCAAAGCGGAACTGGCTCACCCCGGCCTCCGTCGCGGATCCGGCGAACAGTTCCACCTGCTGGCCGGAGGCGACGAGCGCCAGCGCTGAAACGTTCTCGAGCGCGCGGTCGTCGTCATCCACGAGAACGCCGGTCCGAAGAAGCCGCCCGCCCGGCAGAAGCTCGAACAACGTCACCCCGTCATCGGCGCCGCCCGCTGCAACGAACACCCTGTCGCCCAGGGTCGCGGTGGCGAGCGCGGTGACGTTCTGAAATCGCGTGCCGAGATCGTCGATCACATGGTCGACCGGCGACAGGTTTCCCACCGCGTCTATGGCGATGACGCTGAGCGAGGAGGACCCGCGCGCTGCCGCGACGATGTAGTCTCCGTCGGGCAGGGTGACGTGCCGCAGTTCCGAAACGCCGGAGACACCGAGCCCGTCCGCAGCCCCGGTCGTGTCCACGTGAAACAGGGACCCGCCCGCGCCGATCGCGTGGCTGGCGATGCTCCGCCCGTCCGGGGAGACCGAAACGAGGAATGGCGCGCCACCCACCACCGCGGTCATCAGGAGGCCCGCACCGCCCGCCACATCGTTGCCGGCGAGCGCGGTCAGGGCGGCGGGCGACTCCACGCGCCACGCCATCAGCGCCGCATCGCGGTATCCTGAACCGTAGAGATACTGGGTTCCGGCGACGTCCGCCGCGGCGATCGAGGCGAGGCCGGCCGAGGCATGGGCGCCCGCGGGCAGGGTGGAAATCGGCCCGAAGGCGCCCGTAGGTCCAATCGGCCAGATCACCGGATCGGCCAGGCCGGGCCCGATCCCGATTGCATGCGCGACCCCGGCGATGGTCATGATCTCCAGTCCCGAAAGATCGGCGGGCAGGGAGGTGCTGCCGGCAAGGCTTGCCGCGCCGCCGCCGCCCGCGAGGTATTCCGACACCGTGAGACCCGACCGGCTGAAGGCGTAGACGACATCCGCGCCCGACGCGGTGCGGTGATGGTCGAGGTCCACGATCCCGGTCGCAAGCGACAGGGGCGTTCGCGTCAACGTCGTGACGAAGCTGAAGTCCTGCACGTCCGGGCCCCCTCTGGCACCGGCCCGCGCGGGGGCAAGACCGCGCCGGGCCAACGCCGAACGGATACCGCCGCGCCAGTTAACGGGCGGATCGCCGAATGTGTCGGGAATGGGGCCATTTTCCCCAATTCAAGCAACAACCCGTTTCGCATTGCCGCAACGCGGAATTGCCGGATGACACGAGGCGCGCGGGACTGCTATGGGCAGACGCAAGGCTATGTGACGTTTGGAGAGTGGCGCGGTGCAGGTCGAAGACACCCCGATCGAGGGACTCAAGATCCTCACGCCCCGGCGCTTCGGCGACGCACGCGGCTTTTTCTCCGAAAGCTGGAATTCCCGTGTCATGGCCGAACACGGCCTCGACTACACCTTCGTGCAGGACAACCATTCGCTGTCGGAGGCCCCGGGCACGCTGCGCGGCCTGCACTGCCAGGTGAACCCCGACGCGCAGGCCAAGCTGGTCCGCTGCGGGCACGGGCGGCTGTTCGATGTTGCGGTCGACATCCGCCGCGGATCTCCCACCTACGGGCAGTGGTTCGGGGCCGAACTCAGCTTCGAGAACGGCCGCCAGCTGATGATCCCCGCGGGCTTCCTGCACGGTTTCGTCACTCGCGAGCCGAACACCGAGATCGTCTACAAGTGCACCGGTTTCTACGCGCCCGAGGCCGACCGTTCGGTTCGCTACGACGACCCGGCCATCGGCATCGACTGGGGCCTCGACGGCGCCGAGCCGGTGTTGTCGCACAAGGACGCGGAGGCCCCGGTGCTCGCCGATCTCGACAACAATTTCGAGTACGGAGGCGCGTGACGCCATGAAACTCCTCGTCACGGGCGGTGCCGGGTTCATCGGCTCGGCGGTGGTGCGCCAGGCCATCAGCGACGGGCACGAGGTCGTGAACCTAGACGCGCTGACCTATTCCGGCAGCCTGACCAACGTCGCCCCGGTCACGAATAACCCGGGCTACGCGTTCGTGCAGGCCGACCTTCGCGACCGCGAGGCGCTGGACGCGGCCTTCGCGGAACACCAGCCCGACGCGGTGATGCACCTGGCCGCCGAAAGCCATGTCGACCGGTCCATCGACGGACCCGGCGATTTCATCCACACCAACGTCACCGGCACCTTCAACCTGCTCGAGGCAGCGCGCGGCTACTGGCAGTCGAAGGGAAAGCCGGAGGACTTCCGGTTCCATCATATCTCCACCGACGAGGTGTACGGCACGCTCGGCGAGACAGGGCTGTTCACCGAGGATACGCCCTACGCCCCGAACAGCCCCTATTCCGCGTCCAAGGCGGCCTCCGATCACCTGGTGCGTGCGTGGCATGAGACCTACGGCCTGCCGGTCGTCACCACCAACTGCTCGAACAACTACGGCCCCTACCACTTCCCCGAAAAGCTGATCCCGGTGGTGATCCTGAACGCGATCCACGGGAAGGAGATCCCGGTCTACGGCGACGGCAAGAACATCCGCGACTGGCTGTTCGTGGAGGATCACGCGACCGCGCTCCTGCTCGTCTGCACCACAGGGGCGGTCGGGCGGACCTACAACATCGGCGGCAACGCCGAGGCCACGAACTTCGATCTGGTGCGGAAGATCTGCGCGATCCTCGATGCAGAGCGGCCTTCGGGCGCGCCGCACGACCGGCTCATCACCTTCGTCACCGACCGCCCGGGCCATGACCGCCGCTACGCGATCGACGCGAGCCGGATCAAGGCGGAGCTGGGGTGGGAGCCTTCGGTCACGCTGGACGAGGGCCTCGCCCGCACCGTCCGCTGGTTCCTCGACAACGAATCCTGGTGGCGTCCGCTCCTCGACCGGACGGGTGTCGGGCAGCGGCTCGGGACAGGAACATGATCCTCGTTTTCGGCAGGTCGGGGCAGGTCGCGACAACGCTCCGCGAAAACCCGGACGTGGTGACGCTCGGCCGCGACGAGGCCGACCTGTCGGACCCCGAGGCCTGCGCCGCCGCGATCCACGACCGCCGCCCGGTCGCCGTCATCAACGCCGCGGCCTACACCGCCGTCGACAGGGCGGAGGAAGAGGAAACGCTGGCGCATGTCGTCAACGCCGAGGCACCGGGCGCGATGGCCCGCGCGGCGGCGGAACGCGAGGTTCCCTTCGTCCACATCTCCACCGACTACGTGTTCGACGGGTCCGGCACGCGGCCGTGGCAAACCGACGACGCGACCGGCCCGCTCGGCGCCTACGGCCGGACCAAGCTGGCGGGCGAAGAGGCGATCCGCGCCGCGGGCGGCGTGCATGCGATCCTGCGCACTTCGTGGGTGTTCTCGTCCACGGGCGGGAACTTCGTGAAGACCATGCTGCGTCTCGGTGCCGAACGCGACGCACTCCGGATCGTGAACGACCAGGTCGGCGGCCCGACCCCGGCCCCCGCCATCGCCGATGCCTGCATGACCATCGCCCGGACACTGGTGGACGATCCATCGAAGACTGGCACCTACCATTTCTCCGGCACGCCCGACGTGTCCTGGGCGGATTTCGCGCAGGCGATCTTCGAAGAGGCGGGCCTGACCTGCGAGATCACCGGGATCCCCACGGCGGATTACCCGACACCCGCCGCGCGGCCGGCAAATTCACGCCTCGATTGCGGGGCACTGAACGATCAGTTCGGCATCGCGCGTCCCGACTGGCGCACGGCGCTCGGGCCGATCGTGGCGGAGCTGACGAAGGATTGAGACGTGACTGAACGCAAGGGCATCATCTTGGCCGGCGGATCCGGCACCCGGCTCTATCCCATCACCATCGGTGTCTCGAAGCAGCTCCTGCCGATCTATGACAAGCCGATGATCTACTACCCGCTGACGGTGCTGATGCTCGCCGGGATCCGCGACATCGCGGTCATCACCACGCCCATCGACCAGGACCAGTTCAGGCGCACGCTCGGCGATGGCGCGCAGTGGGGCCTGAACCTGACCTATATCGAGCAGCCTTCGCCCGATGGCCTGGCGCAGGCCTACCTGCTGGCGGAGGACTTTCTCGCGGGCGCCCCGTCCGCGATGGTGCTCGGCGACAACCTGTTCTTCGGTCACGGCCTGCCCGAAATCCTGGGTGCGGCCGACACCAAGGCCACCGGCGGCACCGTGTTCGGCTACCACGTCTCCGATCCCGAACGGTACGGCGTGGTCGACTTTGACGCCAACGGCACCGCGAAGGCGATCATCGAGAAACCTTCGGACCCGCCATCGAACTACGCCGTCACCGGTCTCTACTTCCTCGACGGCAGCGCGCCGGAACGCGCCCGCGCGGTCAAGCCATCCGATCGGGGCGAGCTGGAGATCGTGACGCTGCTGGAGATGTATCTCGCCGAGGGCCTGCTCGACGTGCAGACGATGGGCCGCGGCTTCGCGTGGCTCGACACCGGCACCCACGCCAGCCTGCTCGACGCCGCGAACTTCGTCCGCACGCTCGAGAATCGGCAGGGCCTTCAGACCGGATCGCCCGACGAGATCGCCTTCACCCAGGGCTGGATCGACGCCGCCGCCCTGGAAAAGCGTGCCGCGATGTTCGGAAAAAACAATTACGGTGCGTACCTTAGGGATTTGATGGATCGCTGAGACCGGCCGGTTCCGGCGTCCAACCCTTCCTTTACCCTCTTCGGGACTAATCCGGGCAAACTTTCAGAGGATCTGAAGCGCCCAGATGTCCCGTTTCCGCAACCTCTTCGCGCGGTATTCCGAACGACATTTCTGTCTAGACCGCCCTGGCAGGCCGCTGCCCGGACCGCGCGGGCATATCGACCGGGTCCGGATCGAACGCGGGCGGCTGATCGTGGAAGGCTGGACCGAGGGCGACAGCGTCACGCTGAAGGCCGCGGGTCTCAGCCGCAGCAGCGCCGCTGCGCTGATCCGCACCGATGTCGCCGATGCCCTCGATACGCGCGAGGATACCGGTTTCCGCATCGACCTGCCGTGGCGTGGCGGGAATTGCACGGTGGAGGTCGGGCAGGGCGAACACCGGTGGTCGGTGACGCTGCCGCCCCCGGGCCGGCGTGAACTGGCCGGGCCCCATCTGCAGCTGCTGCTTTCCTTTGCCCGCGATGCCGTTCGGTCCCTGCCGCACCTGCCCGCCGCCGTCCTGCGGGGCGACCCCGCCGCCCGCCGGCGGATCAAGGACTGCCTGCGTCTCGGCCTCG
Organism: Rhodobacterales bacterium HKCCE2091; assembly: GCA_015689685.1. Taxonomy (GTDB): domain Bacteria; phylum Pseudomonadota; class Alphaproteobacteria; order Rhodobacterales; family Rhodobacteraceae; genus HKCCE3408. The sequence goes on from WVSL01000009.1 coordinate 141,090, forward strand.
CCCCCGCGCCCGCGGCGATGGAACACCGGCTGTTCGACCGCGACGGACTCGGGACGGGTCCCGCGCCCGTGCCGGTCACCATCGTCCTGCCGGTCTACGATGCCTTCGACCTGCTGCAGGAGTGCCTCGCGCGGGTCGAGGCGCATACCGATCTGCCCTGGCACATCGTGATCGTCGAGGATGCCTCGCCCGATGGCCGCGTGCGCCCCTGGCTCCGCCAGTGGGCCGCAGACCGCCCGGGGCAGGTGACGCTGGTGGAAAACCCCGGCAACCTCGGGTTCGTCGGCAGCGTCAACCGCGGCATCGCCCGGGCTCTGCCGCGCGGCGCCCATGTCGTTCTCCTGAATTCCGATGCGCTTGTCCCGCCGGGCTGGTCGTCCCGCCTGCTCCGCCCGATGCTCGTCCATCCCGGCATCGCGTCGGTCACGCCGATGTCGAACGACGCGACGATCCTGTCGGCCCCGGTCATCTGCGAAGCCGTCGAGCTTCGGCGGAGGGAGGCGGAGGCCGCGGACGAGATCGCGCGCGCCATGAACCCGGAGGCCTGCGTCACGGTCCTCCCGACCGGCGTCGGGTTCTGCATGGCGCTGAACCACCGGTTCCTGTCCCGTGTCCCCCGGCTCGACACCGTGTTCGGGCGCGGCTACGGCGAAGAGGTCGACTGGTGCCAGAAGACCCGCGCTCTCGGTGGCCGTCATCTCGGGCTGCCGGGCCTGTTCGTCGAGCATCGCGGCGGCGGCAGTTTCGGGACCGAGGCGAAGCGCGCCCTGATCCGCCGGAACAACCGCATCGTGTCGTCGCGCTACCCCGACTTCGACCGGGAAGTGCAACGGTTCATCGCGGCCGATCCGCTGGTGACACCGCGGCTGGCGCTCGGGATCGCGATGCTGGCCGCGCGCGCCGTGCGTCCCGTGCCGCTCTACGTCGCGCATTCCCTCGGCGGCGGAGCGGAGTCCTACCTTCGGACCCGGATCGAGGGTGACCTTCTCGGCGGTGCGGGCGCGCTCGTGCTCCGGGTCGGCGGGCCGCGGCGCTGGCGGCTCGAGCTGCATTCCGAGGGGGGCGTGACGGCAGGCGACACCGATGAGTTCGGCTTCATCCTGCGCCTCCTTGCCCCTGTCGCCGCGCTGGACCTCGTCTACTCCTGCGCCGTCGGCGACACGGACCCGGCGGGACTGCCCGCAATGCTCCGCCAGGTGCTGAGGTCCGGACGTGGCGACCGGCTGGAGGTTCTGTTTCACGACTACTTCCCTCTGTCCCCGTCCTACACGCTCACCGGCGCGGATGGCTGCTGGCGCGACGAGGCCCCGCTGGTGACCGGGGATCGGAGCCATTCCTGCCTGCGCCCCGACGGAACCCGGATCGGCATCGCAGGCTGGCGGGCGGAATGGGGCGGGCTGCTGGCGCAGGCGCAGCGGGTCACGGTATTCTCCGAGGACAGCCGCCTGCGCGTCCTTGGCGCGTATCCGGCCCTGCGCGAGGTGATCGAGGTCCGGCCGCATCATCTTCACAGTACGATCCCGCGGCTCGACTCGCCGAACGCGGGGGCGGATGAAGTCATCGGAGTCCTCGGAAACATCGGGCTTCCGAAGGGCGCCGCGGTGCTGCAACGGCTCGCGGTTCGTCTCGAAGGTCACGGATCGCCGCGGCTCGTCCTGATCGGGAACATCGACCCGGCCCATCCGCTTCCGCCCGGGGTCGAGGTCACCGGAACCTACGCCCCGGCCGATATCGGCGCGCTCGCGCGGAGGCACCGGGTGACCCGCTGGCTGATCCCTTCGGTCTGGCCCGAGACGTTCTCCTACACGACTCACGAAGCCCTAGCGACCGGCCTGCCCGTCCACGCCTTCGACATCGGTGCGCAGGGGGAAGCGGTCGCCGCCGCGCCGAACGGCGTGCCGGTGCCCTACGACCCGGACGGCGATCTCGCCGGTGCGATCCTGGCATCCATCCCCGACAACGGTCGGCGATCGGCTGCCTGATTGGGCAAATGCCCAAGAAGCGGTCAGATCGCGCAGGGAGTGGGCGGTGAGCCAATCGGGCCAGTGACCTGCTGGCCTGTCCACAGGAACCCGGTTGAAATCCGCGCTGACCGCCCCATTCTTGTGCCATGCCGAGAAATTGAACATCTCCGACCCGGGCGACCCCCGGGTCTTCGCCGTTGACCCGAACCAGACCGAAGGTATCGATGAAATTGGATCATGTGACCCGAGGCCCAGTTCCCGCGCGCGCGCATCCCTACAACCGCATCGCCGTCGTCGGCGCCGGCGGATGGGGAACGGCGCTCGCCGCGATCGCCGCGCGCGCCGGGGCGACGACCGTCCTGTGGGGACGCGACAAGACGGTGACCGACGCGATCAACCGCGACCATCGCAACGACACGCTGCTGCCCGACGTGCCGCTCCCGGAAAGCCTGATGGCGACGGACCGGCTCGAATCCGCGCTGAAGGACGCCGAGGCCGCGCTGCTCGTGGTTCCATCCGACGCGATCCGCAACGTTGCCCGGGCGATGGCCGACCATCTCGGTCGCGGGGTCCCGGTGGTGATCTGCGCGAAGGGGATCGAGGCGGAAACCGGGCTCCTGATGAGCCAGGTGGCGGAAGAGGAACTCCCCGGCCACCCGATCGGCGCGCTGTCCGGCCCCACCTTCGCGCGGGAAACGGCGCTGAATCACCTGACCGCCGCGACCGTCGCTTTTCCGTTCGGCCCTGCCGACCGCCTGAACCCCGCCGAAAGCCCGGCGGTGCGCACGGCGGTGACGATGTCGACCGAGGCGTTCCGCGCCTACATCTCCGACGACCTGGTCGGGGTCGAGGTCGGCGGCGCGGTCAAGAACGTCATCGCCATCGCCTGCGGCATGATGACGGGCGCCGGTTTCGCCGAGAACACCCGCGCCGCGCTCATCACCCGCGGTCTCGACGAGATGAAGACGCTGGCCGAGGCGCTCGGCGGGCGACGCGAGACGGTGACCGGTCTCAGCGGGATCGGCGACCTGACGCTGACCTGTTCCTCCGACACCTCGCGCAACATGTCGCTGGGCATCCAGCTCGGAAAAGGCATCCCGCGCGACGAGTGTTTCGAGGGCAAGCCCGTGGTGGTGGAGGGCGAGGTCAACGCGCGCTCCGTCACCGACCTCGCGCGGAAGGTCGGCGTGTCGATGCCGATCGCCGAGGCGGTCCGCGCGATCCTGCACGAAGGCGCGCCGATGGGCGAAACCTTCGCCCATCTCTGGTCCCGCCCGATCGAGGCGGAACCGCGCGCGATGGAACTGGCCTTCGACCACCCCGCCGCCGACCGCGCGGTCGCGGACATGGCCGGGCGGATGTCGTGACGATGGCCGGCACCCATACCAAGGCGATCGGCCGCAAGATCTTCACGCTGGCGACCGACCTCGACGGGACGTTCCTCGGCGGCAGCGACGCGGATCGCGCGCGGCTCTACGGGTGGATCGAGGACAACCGCGACACGATCGGCCTGATCTTCGTCACCGGCCGCGACCCCGAGTTCATCGAGGACCTGACCGCGGGCGATGTGCCCCGGCCCGACTACGTCGTCGGCGACGTGGGGACCACAATCGCCGAGATGGGGCCCGGCCCGGTCACGCCGATCCCGGCGCTGGAGGCCGAGATCGCGGCGGCCTGGGGCGATGGCGGCGAGCGGGTCCGCGCCGCACTCGACGGCATCTCGGGGCTGACCCTGCAGCCGACCGAGTTCCGCTACCGAGTTTCCTACGACATGGACCCCGAGGCCCTGGACCCCGCCGCCCATGACATCGTCGCCGGGCTCGGCTACGATGTGCTCACCTCGGCCGACCGCTTCTTCGACGTCCTGCCCCGCGGGATCAGCAAGGGGCCGTCGATCCTGCGGCTGGTGGATCACCTTGGGCTTCCACGCGACGGCGTGCTGGTGGCCGGCGACACGCTCAACGACCTGTCGATGCTGGTGACCCCGCTGCCCGCGGTCGCCGTCGGCGGATCGGAGCCCGCGCTTCTCGCCGCGCTCGACGCCAACGGCGGCGCCCCGAACCTGCACCGGGCCGAGGCCATCGGCGCCGGCGGAATTCTAGAGGCCGTCGCGGCCTTCAACCTGCACCCAACGCCTTGAGGACCAAATGCCTTCCGATCTCGTCATCGTCTACCACCGCCAGCCCTACGAGGAAGTCGAGGAGGAGGACGGTCGCGTGACCCTGCGCGAGAACACGAGCCCGAACGGGATCGTGCCCACGCTGAAAAGCTTTTTCGGCGGTGTCGACCACGGCGCCTGGGTGGCGTGGAAACTGGCCGAGGACACGTCGAACCCCGGTTTCGAACAGGTGGTCGAGATCGAGGACAGCTATGGCCGCTACTCGGTCTCGCGCCTGCCGCTGTCGTCCGAACAGGTGCGCCAGTTCTACCACGTCACCTCCAAGGAGGCATTCTGGCCGATCCTCCATTCTTTCAAGGAACGCTACAACTACGACCCGGTGGACTGGCCGAACTTCCGCGAGGTGAACTGGCGTTTCGCCGAGGCCGCGGCGGCGGAGGCCGCGAAGGGCGCGCTGGTCTGGATCCACGACTACAACCTCTGGCTGGTGCCGGGCTACCTGCGCAAGATGCGGCCGGACTTGCGGATCGCGTTCTTCCACCACACCCCGTTCCCCTCCGCCGACATGTTCAACGTGCTGCCGTGGCGGAAGGAAATCGTCGAAAGCCTGCTCGCCTCCGACATCGTCGGCTTCCACATCCCGCGCTATGCCGCGAACTTCGTGTCGGTTGCCCGGTCGCTGCTCGACGTAACGGTCGAGGAGCGGGAGCCGGTATCGGCGGACCTGATCTCGGAGGGTACCGCGCTGACCGAACGCACCGTGCCGTCGGTCATCAGCCACGGCGACCACCAGGTGACGATCAGCGTCGCGCCGGTCGGGGTGAACGTGGACTATATCCAGTCGCGCGCGGATGCGCCGGGCACGCTGGAGACCGCCGCGCGCATACGGGAGGACATGGGCGATACCAAGCTGGTGCTCTCGGTCGGCCGGACCGACTACACCAAGGGCGGCGTCCAGCAGATGCAGAGCTTCGAGCGGATGCTGGAAAAGCACCCGGAACTGCGCGGCAAGGTCCGGCTGATGCATGTCTCGGTTCCGGCCAACCGGAACATGACCGTCTACGCCGAGATCCAGGCGGAGATCGAGGAAAGCGCCGGCCGCATCAACGGCCGGTTCGGCACGCTGGAGTGGCAGCCGATCGCGCTCATCTCGCGCGCGATCCCGTTCGATGACCTCGTGGCCTACTACCGCGCCGCGGATGTCGCCTGGATCACGCCGTTGGCCGACGGGATGAACCTCGTCGCGAAGGAATTCGTGGCGTCGCGCACCGATGGCGACGGGGTGCTCGTCCTGTCGGAGTTCGCCGGCGCGGCGGTGGAGCTGTCATCCGCCGTGATCGTCAACCCGTTCTCGAACCGGTCGATGGACGAGGCGATCGCCTCCGCGCTCGTGATGCCGGAGGAGGAACGCCGCGCCCGCATGGCCCCGCTGCGCGAGGCGGTGCATCGCTATGACATCCGCGCCTGGGGCCGGTCGATCGGGGATGGCTTCGAGTCGATTTCGCGAACCGCGGCCTGAAAAAGACGAGGCCCGGTTCCATCGAACCGGGCCGTCGCGCTCGAACTGGCTACGCAAGAACTCGTTAACACTCACTAACTCGCTACATCTTCTGTTTAGCAAATAACCGCCGATCGGCATACCTGTCCTTTGGTTGGGTCGAATACGGCGGTCGGCCATGTTTTCGCCACATTTCCCGAAAATTTTCGTTTGAAATCAACAACCATGCGTGTCCCAGGGGCTTGGCCGAAGGACAGGTACGAATCAGCGGACAGGTAGCAAGGAAATTTTTCCGCCTGGCCCTCGCAAGCGCCCGGGGCTGCCCTGGTTCAGAGTTCCAGCGCCGAGGATTCGTTCGCGATCAGTGCCGCGAGCAGGCCCTTCCGCGTGTTCTCGGAATGCTGGACCATCGCGTCGCGGGCCGCCGCGGCGTCGTGCGCCCTGAGCGCCCGAACGATGCGGTCGTGATCTTCGGTCGTTTCCGGGTTCACGTCACGGACGGTCGCGCCCATGTGGAACAACCGCGTCGATTCCTCGAGGTAGCTGACGATCATCGCGTGTAGTCGCGGCACCTGCGCGCCGCGGGCGATCGCGCCGTGGAACCGGTTGTTCGCCTCGACGAAGCTGTCGATGGTGGCTTCCTCGCCGAGCGTGTAGCGGACCCCCGCGGTCTCCTCCAGGTCGTCCAGTTCCTCGTCCGACATCCGCACCGCCGCAAGCTCCGCGGCACTGCCTTCGAGAGCCTTGCGGATGGTGAAGAGGTCGGTGACATCCTTCACCCGGACGGGCGTGACCCGGTAGCCGCGGCGGGGAAAGCCCTCCACCAGCCCGTCGAGGATCAGCCGGCCCAGTGCCTCGCGCACCGGTGTCTTGCTCATTTCCAGCCGGGCCGAGAGCGATTGCTCGTTCATCTGGATGCCGGGCTTCAGGGTGCAGTTGATGATGTCCCGGCGCAGGGATTCGTAGGCGCGGTCGGCGAGGGAGCGGGGACGTTCCGCCGGCTCGTCGATCCTGTTCATCGTGGTCATGACGTGGTGCTCCTGTCGCGGATTGCAGGGCACCGGGGCCGGCGCCAGTGGTCCTTCGCGGAGGTTTCTCCACCGAAGAAGTACGCGTGATATATCATCATCCCGACATTGGCGGGAAGGTCAAACCTGCCGCGGGAGATGACGGTGCGGCCACGGCGGACACCGCGCGCCCCATCTTGCAAGGCGGATGGCCTGACTCGAGGCCGGACTGAAGGCGCCCAAAATCTGTGCAACGGAGGCGAAAGCAGGCCGAGTTCCCGGGCGGATCCGTCCAAATCCGCGTCGGCTCCACGTTCCGCGTATCAATCTCCGATCATCTGATATATCACGAAGGACATCTGATCCTGCTCAACGATCCGATTCCATACAGAGGGGAAACCATGTCCAGACCGACACATAAGACGTTGGCCGCCGTGGCGTTCTGCGCCGCCCTTGTCCCGGCCGGGGCCAGCTTCGCACAAGGCACTATGGAGGAAGGCGTCGTCCATTTCGCCGCCGACTTCGCCGCCGCGCCGAACCAGTTCATGACCCCCGAGGGTGAAATGGACGGCCTGAACGTGGACATGTGCGGCGAGATCGCCGCGCGGATGGGCGACGAGATCCAGTGGACGAACCTCGCGTTTCCCGGCCTGGTTCCGGGGCTGCAGGCCGAACGCTTCGACGGGCTCTGCACCGCGATCTTCATCAACCCCGACCGGCTCCAGATCATGAACATGATCTCCTATGTCCAGTGGGGCGAAGGGCTGATGGTGCCCGAGGGCAACCCCGCCGGCATCTCCTGCGAGGCGGCCATCGGTGACGCCGCATCCTACGAGGCCTGCTTCGATGGGCTGGCGGGCATGACCGTTTCGGTCGCGGCGGGCGGCACCACCAACACCCATCTCGTCGAACAGAGCGACCGGATGGAGGCCGCCGGACTCGACCCGATCGACATCCGCGCCTTCGATTCCAACTCCGAGGCGATCCAGGCGCTCGTGTCCGGGCAGGCCGAGGCCGCCTACCTCAACGACCCGCAGGCCGCGTTCTACATCACCACGTCCGAGGCGCCTTACGAGCTTGCCTTCACCGGGAACTCCGCCAACCAGCTCGCCATCGCCACGCTGAAGGACAACACGGTCCTGGCCGAACGCATCCTCGCGGCGCTCGAAGAGATGCGCGAGGACGGCACCTACCAGGAAATCGTCGACAAGTGGGGCGTTGCCGCCGTCGACGAATTCGTGCTGAACCCGGAACTCTGATCGACCCCGGCGGCGGTCTTCGGGCCGCCGCCGCTGACCGAGCGCGACGCACACGATGGATTTCTCTCTCCCGGTCTTCCTAGATTACCTGTTCCAGGAACGCTTCCTCGTCGCGGCGGGGGTGACGCTGCTCGTCGCCGTCGCGGCGCAGGCCATCGGCGTCGTGCTCGGGCTGATCCTCGCCCTCTGCGCCATGTCGCGCTTCGCGGTCCTGCGCTGGTTCGCGGCGGGCTACATCTGGCTCTGGCGCGGGACGCCGCCGCTTGTGCAGCTTCTCCTGCTCTACTTCGGCCTGCCGCAACTCGGCATCCGGCTCAACGTGATCGAGGCGGGGCTGATCGGGCTCGGCTTCTACGCGGCCTCCTACATGGCCGAGATCATCCGCTCCGGCCTGATGTCGATCAGCCCGGACCAGACCCAGGCCGCCCGTGCGATGGGCTTCAGCCGGTTGCAGACGATCCGCTACGTCGTGTTGCCGCAGGCGATCCGGGTGATGCTGCCACCGTTCGGGAACGAATTCGCGTCGATGATGCGGACGACCTCGCTCCTGTCGGTGATCTCGTTCGAGGAGCTTCTGCGCGTCACCCGCATGGCGATCAACGAAACCTACCGCGTGATCGAGCTCTACTCGGTCGCGGCGGTCTACTACCTGCTGATGTATTCCGCCTGGCTCTTCGTGCAGGCGTGGCTGGAACGGGTCGCGGCGCGCGGTTCGGTGCCGCGCAGCGGCGCGATGGCGGCCAGCGCCCCGGCCGAAGGCTGACGCGGATGCTTCGGGCAACGACACACGGAAGGGCCATAGATGGCTGACATCATCCTGTTCGGCTGTGGCGCGCTCGGCTCCCGGCTCCTGCGGGTTCTCGAAGGCGACTACCCGGCGATCCGCGTGGTCGGCGCGGTGGATCACGACCCGGCGCTTGCGGGCCGGAGCCTCGGCGCACTGGGGCGGAGCACGCGCTTCGCGGACGTGGTGATCGCGCCCGATCTCGACGCCTGCCTCGGCGCGCTGCCGACCTTGCCGGACGGCCTCGTCCACATGACGGAATCGAAGCCCGACCGGATCGAGGCGCAGCTGACGGAAATCCTCGGCGCGGGGTTGAACGTCGTGTCGGCGGCGGAATCGATGTTCTACCCCGGCCTGCGGTTTCCCGATTTCACCGCCCGCCTCGACGCCGCGGCGCTGAAGGCCGGCGTGACCCTGACCGGGATGGGCATCAATCCCGGCTTTTCCTACGACAGCTTGCCGCTCCTGCTGGCGCGTTCCACCTCCGCCGTCACCGGGGTTCGCATCCGCCGCTGCATCGACGTGACCGGCACGGGGCCGGGAGACATCGAGCATGTCGGCTACGGCCTGACCCCCGAGGCGTTCCGCGAGGGCGTGGCGAAGGGCAACATCGTGGGCCACATGGGCGCGCCCGAAAGCATCGCGCTGCTGGCGGAGTTCCTCGACCTTGAGATCGACACCGTGACCGAGCGGTGGGAAACCGAGACCGCCGATTTCGACGTGGACAGCGGCGACGCGTCCCTCGGCATCCTGCCGCCGGGCCGGGTCATCGGGATCACCCAGTTCGCCGAGGGCAAGCGCGGCGACACGGTCGTGCTCCAGACCCGGCTCGCCATGTACTACGAACCCGCGAAGTTCGGGCTGACCGAATCCGACGAGATCGAGATCGACGGCGCGATGCCGGTCCGGATGAAGATCGAACCAGCGCTGCAATCGCTGTTCGGGGCCGCCAACGTGGTCGCCAGCAGCATCCTGCCCACGCTCGACGCCGCCCCGGGGTTCCGCAACGGGCTGGACCTGCCCATCGTCGGGCGGCGATCCGACCGGCGTTACCGCGTCGATCCCGCCCGCGCGCTGGAGCCGGGCCACGTGCCCCTGACCTCGGGCGGGGGCGCCTGAACCGATGGGCAGCTTCGACGGCGCCATATTCCTGGAATTCCTGACCTCCCCGCTGCTTCTGCACGCGGCCTGGGTCACGCTGTGGGTTGCCGTCGTCGCGCAGGCCATCGGCACCGGGATCGGGATCGCCGTCGGCCCGATGCTGACCGCGCGGAACCGGGCCCTGCGCTGGCCGGCGAAGTTCTACCTGTGGCTCTTCAAGGGCACGCCGCTGCTCGCGCAGATCCTGTTCTTCTACTCGGCGCTGCCGCAGATGGGGGTCGGGCTGAGCCTCGTGGCCACGGGCCTTCTCGCGCTCGGCCTGAACGAGGGCGCGCGGATGGCCGACATCGTGCGCGGCGGGCTGATGTCCGTGCCGAGGGAACAGCACGAGGCGGCGGCCTCGCTAGGGCTGAAACCGTGGATCACCTTCCGGAAGGTCGTGTTTCCGCAGGCTTTCCGCGTGATCCTGCCGCCGCTCGGCAACAACTTCAGCTACATGATCAAGGCGACCTCGCTCCTCGCCACGATCTCCTTCGCGGAGCTTCTGCGGATGTCGCAGCAACTCGCGCAGTCCACGACGCGGCCGCTCGAGGTCTACTGCGCGGCGTCGGTCTACTACCTCGTGCTGGTCACGGGCTGGACCTTGATCCAGAAGCAGCTCGAACGCCGCTTCGCGATACGCGAACGCAACGACGCCCCCTCCGCGGCCGCGCCAGCGATGCCTTCGGCGACCACCGGGGGCGGTGCCGCCATCATCGATTTCCCGACCGACGAACGCCCGGTGGTGATCGAGGCCCGCGGCGTGTCGCGGAGCTTCGGCGGGGTGCAGGCGCTGAAGCCGACCGACCTGAAGGTGCGGCGCGGCGAGGTCGTCGTGATTCTCGGCCCCTCCGGTTCCGGCAAGAGCACGCTCCTGCGGACGCTGAACTGGATCGAGCCCGCGGACGAGGGCGACGTCCTCGTCAACGGCGACAGCGTTCCGTTCCGCAGGCCCGGCGGCCCGGCGCGGCGGTCCGAGGCCTCGATGGACAGGATGCGCCAGAGCCTCGGTATGGTGTTCCAGAACTTCGCCCTGTTTCCCACCTACACGGCCCGCGAGAACGTCGCGCTCGGCCTGATGCGCCTGCGCGGGACGAAGCGCGCGGCGGCGCTCGCGCGGGCCGATGCGTTGCTGGCGCGGGTCGGTCTCGGCGACCGTGCCCATGCCTTCCCCGTGGAACTGTCGGGCGGCCAGCGCCAGCGCGTCGCCATCGCCCGGGCGCTGTCGATGGACCCGGTCGCGCTGCTGTTCGACGAGCCGACCTCTGCGCTCGACCCCGAAACCGTGGGCGAGGTGCTGGAGGTGATGACTACTCTCGCGCGCGAAGGCGTCACGATGGTTGTCGTCACCCACGAGATCGGCTTCGCCCGCCGCGTCGGCGACCGGCTGGTGTTCATGGAAGACGGAAGCAAGGTCATGGATCTGCCGGTGGGAAGGGCGTTCGCGGAGGACGCGCCGGAACGATTCCGCACGTTCCTCGCGCTGGTCCGCCCCGCAGCGAAATCGGAGAAGGTCGTCGCATGAGGATCATCGCGCTGAACCCGAACAGCTCGACCGAGGTGACCGCGCTGATGGACGCGTGCCTTGCCCCCCTTCGCGCTGTCACCCGGCACGAGATCGTCTGCACCGAACTGCCGGACGCGCCGATCGGGATCGAGACCGACGACCACGTCCGGGACGTCGCGCCGATGGTGCAGGGCTTCATCGCGGATACCGATGCCGACGCGGTCGTGGTCGCCTGTTTCTCCGACCCCGGCGTAGCTCTTGCGCGGGCCGAGGCCGCGATCCCGGTCGTGGGGATAGCGGAGGCGGCGTACTACGCGGCGCTGCAGCTCGGCCGCCGGTTCGGTGTGGTCTCGCTCGGCGCCTCCTCCATCGCCCGGCACGCGCGCCACATCGAGGCGCTCGGGCTTACCGGCAGGCTGGCGGGCGACAGGTCCATCGGCATGACGGTGGCCGAGGGGCACAGTCACCCCGGTGCCGATGCCGCGATCCGGCGGGTCTCGGACGACCTGACCGGGACGGACGGCGCGGATTGCCTGATCCTCGGCTGCGCCGGTCTCGGCGCGCGGCGTCCGGCACTGCAGGCCCTGCTCGGCCTGCCGGTGATCGACCCGGTGCAGGCCGGTGTCGCCGCCGCGATCACGTTGCTGGATCTGGATTACGGAACGGGGCGCAAGGATGGATAGGGTCGTACGCGGAACGGTCGTCGCCGGGGAACGGCGGCTGGAAAACGGCTGGATCGGGATCGAGGACGGCCGCATCGCCGCGATCGGAATCGGCACGGCGCCCTTGGCCGCCGAGACCGACGACCACGGTGCCGCGCTGATCCTGCCCGGCGTGATCGACGGCCAGACCCATGCGACCAGCTATCGCGGACTGCCCGGCATCGCGGAAACGACGCGGGGCGCGGTCGCGGGCGGGGTCACGACGCTGGTCGACATGCCCTACGACAACCCCCTGCCGCTCGACCGGATCGACCGGTTCGAGGCCAAGGCGGCGGCGATCGCGGAACATGCCCATGCCGACATGGCGCTCTATGGCACCGCAACGGCCGAAACCGGGACCGAGACCCTGGGTGAGCTGATCGCGGCGGGGGTCGTGGCATTCAAGATCTCCTCGTTCGAAAGCAGCCCGACCCGTTTTCCCCGGATCGACGCCGCGCTGACGCTCGACATCCTCGAATACCTCGCCGCGAAGGGCCTGCCGCTCGGCCTGCACAACGAGGACCAGGAGATCGTCCTCGACCGGATGAAGCGCGCCCGCGCCGCCGGGGTCGACGGTATCGTCGGCCACGCGACCTCGCGCCCCGAGGCGGCGGAACTCGCGGCCACCGCCGCCTTCCACGCGCTCGGTTTCGACACCGGGGCGCATACCCACGCCGTTCACCTGACCTCCGGCCGCGGGTTCGACCTGACCGACAGTTTCGCGAAGATGCCGATGAAGGCGACGGGCGAGCTCTGCGTCCACTACCTCTGGTTCGACGCGGCGCGGGACGGCGAGCGCCTCGGCGCGCGGATGAAGGTGAACCCGCCGATCCGCCCCGGCGCCATCGACGGCCTGTGGCGCGCGATCGAGGCGGGACAGGTCGCCTTCATCTCGTCTGACCATTCGAGCTGGCCGATCGACAACAAGCTGACCGATTCGATCTTCGACGCGGGCGCGGGTGTGCCCGGGGTCGAAACGCTGCTGCCCGCGTTTTTCACCGCGGCGGCGCGGCGCGGCCACGACGCGGCGGCGCTGTCGGCGCGCTACCTGTGCGCCGCCCCCGCGAAGTTCTTCGGCATCGACGACCGCAAGGGAGGGATCGCCGAGGGACTCGATGCAGACCTCGCCGTGCTGGAAGAGGGCGCCTTCACCTGGGACGAGGCCGCGGCGCATGACGGCCTGAACTGGAGCCCCTTTCACGGCGAGACCTTCGGCGCCCGCGTCGCCGCGACCTACTCGCGCGGCGCACCGGCTTGGGACGGGTCGAAGATCTGCAACGCCGAGGGCAGCGGCCGCCTCGTGGTGCGCGGCACGAAGGGCTGGTTCGCGTGAGGGAGGCATCGCACGCATGACCGATGTGATCGACGGGCGGACGCGGGGGGTTTTCGTGATCTCGGTGACGCCGTTCCACGGCGACGGATCGATCGACTGGGACAGTCTCGACCGGGTGACGGAGTTCTACCTGGAGGCCGGGG